>JAXDGL010000004.1:0-422583 GCA_034665065.1 Thermoanaerobaculia bacterium
TGCAGTCGATTCGCCTCGATCCACCGCGCCGCTGTCTCTTCCCGCTTTTCGCTCATGCCCGATGGTACGGTCTTTCCACGTTTTCCACAGCACGCGCGATTTCTTCACAGCCTCTCAGGATGACAGCATGTCTCATGCATGGAAACTTCGCGCCTGCCTAAACGTTGCCCGAGCATGCGCCGCGCTCTCGCCTCCGCGATCGTTCTCGCAATCGCATCGGCCGCGCTCGCGCAGTTCGTTCCTCCCGTTCTGAAAGGACTGAAGGGCGATGGAACGCCGCGGCAGCTCAGTGGGTCGATTCCGTTTCCCGCAGCCGATGAGCGCTGGCTCATGGCGCGCTCGAAGCACTTCGTATTCATCAGCAGCGCGGATGAGAGGCGAACACGAGCTGTCGCCGCGGAGCTGGAGACGCTCGCGGCCGCGCTCACGCAGGTCGAGGGGACGTTCAGTGCGTCGTCGAGCGCACCGACCCGCGTCATCCTGTTTACGAACCGCCGCGAGAGCCGTCCGTACTTTGACATGCTCCTCAACCGTCGCGATTCGGACGCGAGCGGCGTCTTTGTTTCGCAGCGCGAAGGCGGATCGATGCTGATCAACGACGGCAACAGTTGGCGCGGCGGCGACCGCGCGCCGTTGCACGAGCTCGTCCACTACCTGCTGCAATCGGGCGACGCGCACGCGCCTCTCTGGCTCGAAGAAGGACTGGCCGAATACTTCAGCAACGCTACGATCCGCCGAGGGTCGATCTCCGCGGGCGAGCCGATGACAAATCACATCGCGGTTCTTCGGCAGCGCGCGCGCATCGCGCCCCTCACGTTGTTCGAAGTCACGCGGGAATCGGAAACGTACAACGCCGCTCCGGGACAATCGATGTTCTACGCGGAGAGCTGGGCGATCGTCGACTGGCTCGTGCGGACATCATCGAAAAATGGTGCGGACTTTTACGCGTTCGTGCATGACGTCTCGCATGGCGTGCCGGTGATGACGTCGCTCCAGATGCGCTATCACCGTTCGCTTCGCGACATCGACTGGGCCCTCTCGCGGTATCTCACGCCGCAGCGTCCGGGATGGGCGATCACGATGCGGGTGCCGGCCACCGACACGAGCGCGGTCATCGAGCCGCTCGACCGCGCCGCGATCCTCTATGAGCTCGGTCATTTTCTCGCGGGGCTGAATGAACTTGCCGGCGAAGCAGAGCGGCACTATCGCGCGGCGCTGGATGTCAATCCGCGGCACGCGCGCTCGCTTGCGGGTCTCGCCGCGCTACGCGCCATCGCCGCAAAGTACGACGAGGCCACGCCGCTATTCGAGCGGGCGATCGGCGCAGATCCGAACGACATCGAGATCGCGCTCGCCTACGCGGAGACGTTGATGCAGGATCAGATCGGACCACTGGCCGAATCGTCGGACACCACTGATGACGATGCGACGCGTTTTCGCAAGGCCAGGGCGCTGATCCAGAAGGCACTCGTCCATCGCGGCGATCGCGGCTTCCCCACCGGGCGCGCCGTCGGCGACCTCGGCGCCACCTACAGCGTCGAGAATGACGTCGCCCCCGGCATCGCTGCGCTCGAAGAGGCGCGCAAGCTGCTCACCAACCGCACTGACTATGCGCTGCACCTGCTGGCGATGTATCGCCGCATCGGCGATCGCGCGAAAGCCGATCCGCTTTTCGCCGAGCTCGAGGCCTTGCATCAGCCGCAGGTGTCGTTCGCCGCCCGCGCCGTGATTCTGCGCGCCGAGCTGACCCGCGCGAACGCACTCACGCACGAGCAGCGCCTCGATGAAGCCGCCGCCGTCGTCCGCGAGATCGCTGCGAATACCCCCGATCCCGACGCGAGGCGCGGCTACGAGAAGCAGGCGGCGGAGCTCACGCGCGTCGCCGCGCAGAACCGCGAGATCGAGCAGTACAACTCCATCGTCGCGCAGGTCAATAACGGCCGCTACCGCGAGGCGATCAAAGCCCTTGCCGGGTTCCTCAACATTGCGGCCGATCCCGACATCGTGCGCGACGCGAAAAAGCTGCAGAAAGAGCTCGCCGCGTGGAGGCCGTGACCCTGGGACCGCGGGCGTCCCGCCCGCAAAAGCGTGAATCAACTCCCGAGTGGGCTTTGAAGCTGCGCTTCGAACGGTCTGCACAGTCGCGACGAGACTCACGAGCAATGCGGGCGGGACGCCCGCGGTCCCAGGAAGGGAATGCGAGCCCTCCTTCCCGCGTATTCGCAGTGGCGATGCGCGTGTGTGAGCTACGCAACCTCCATCTCGTCACCTACGAAAACGGGATGCGGCTGCAGCAGAAGCTGGTGGAGATGCGGCAAGACGATGCCATTCCCGATCAGCTCCTACTCCTCGAACACCCGCCGGTGATCACCCTCGGGCGCGGCGGCGATGTCCGCAATCTTCTGGCCCCGGAGTCGATGCTTGCGGCCGAGCGAGTCCGATTTTTCGAGACGACGCGCGGCGGCGACATCACGTATCACGGGCCCGGCCAGCTCGTCGGCTACCCCATCGTCCACCTTGGCGAAGGAAAACGCGACGTCCGCAAGTACGTGACGAAAATCGAAGAAGTTCTGATCCGCACCGTTGCGCACTACGGCATCACCGCCGCGCGATCGGAAGGAAAGCGCGGCATCTGGGTAGGCAACGACAAGATTGCCGCGATCGGTGTGCGCATCGCGCGCTGGGTGACATCGCACGGCTTCGCGCTGAACGTCAACACGAAGCTCGATCACTTCCGCCTCATCACGCCGTGCGGACTGCACGGAACGGGTGTTACGTCGATTGCGCGTCTTCTCGGGCGCGAGGTGCCGCTCGCCGAGGTGCGCGGCATCGTCATGGCAACATTCGCGGAGGTGTTCGAGCGCGATATCGTCACGCGCGAACCGAGCATTCGCCTCGTCAAGGTGCTCGTCCACGATCGCGATCGCGTACTCCTCCTTCATCGCAAGCCCGAGCGCGGCAACTTCTGGCAACCAATCACCGGATCGATTGAAGAGGGCGAGCAGCCGATCGAGACGGCGCGCCGCGAGCTGATCGAAGAGACCGGACACTCCGGCGAGCCGATCCCGCTCGATCTCGATCAGTCGTTCATGATCGAGTCGCAATTTCTCGCCGTGAAATACCCGGCGCCGATCATCGCTTCGGAAGCCGGTTTCGAATTCGAGATGAGCCGCGATGTGCCGATCCGCATCGATGCCGCTGAGCACGATGCGTACGGCTGGTTTTCATTCGCCGAGGCATATGAAAAGATCCGCTGGACCGACGATCGCGAGGCGTTGGAGCAGTTGGAATCGCGTTTGCGGATTCGCCAGGCGGCGCCACTGCCCGACCGCGAGACCGCACAAACTCAATCATGACCACCACCGAACCAGAGATCGCTCCCATCAACCGGCGCGCAGGACATCGTCCCCCGTGGCTGAAGATCCGCGTTCCGGGCGACCTGGCGGAGCTTCCCGTCTCGAAGCTGATGAACGATCTCGCGCTGAACACCGTCTGCCAGGAAGCGCGCTGTCCGAACATCTTCGAATGCTGGAGCGCAGGAACGGCGACGTTCATGATTCTCGGCGAGATCTGCACGCGGCGTTGCACGTTTTGTGCGGTCGGCAAAGGGAAGCCGCTAGCAGCCGACGCGGGAGAACCGCGACGCGTTGCCGAGGCGGTGGCGAAGATGGGCGTTCGTCACGCCGTGATCACAATGGTGAACCGCGACGACATGCCCGACGGCGGAGCGAAGCATCTCGCGGAGACTGTGACGGCGGTGCGCCAAGAGACGGGAGCAGCGGTCGAGGTGCTCATCTCCGATCTGGAAGGAAACCGCGATGCGCTTCGCGCGGTGATCGCATCGAATCCCGAGGTATTGGGTCACAACATCGAGACGGTGCCCCGTCTCTATTCGGCGGTTCGGCCAGTGGCGAAGTATCAGCGCTCTCTCGAGATCCTGCGATGGGCATCGGAAGAGCGATCCGTCAACATGTTGACGAAATCGTCCCTGATGCTGGGCCTCGGCGAATCCGAAGAAGAGATCCTCGCCGTGGCGAGCGACCTGCGCGATGCCGGCGTCAACATCTTTACGATGGGCCAGTATCTCGCCCCGACCGGAAATCATCATCCCGTGCGCCGCTACTACACGCCGGAAGAGTTCACGCAACTGGGAAAGGAAGCGAAAGCGCTTGGGTTTCATCACGTCGAATCCGCCCCGCTCGTGCGCAGCTCGTACATGGCGCACCGGGCGCTGGAGACGTAGTGGCCGACGATGACACGCAGTCGGACTGGAGAGTCCGACCTACGTTAGAATCCCGCCAATGCCGCTGGTTACGTTTGCTGATGCAGGAAAAATGGCAGAGTTTCCCGCGGGAAAAACGCTCCTTTCCTGCGCCGCCGAGATGGATATCCGCGTCAGTCATGTCTGTGGCGGCGACGGTGCGTGCGGGACTTGCAGAGTAGAAGTCGTCGCGGGTTGGGACAACCTGACTCCCCCGACGCCGGATGAGACATACAAAGAGCTCGAAGCGCCGTACCGGCTCTCATGCCAGTCGAAACTGACGGGCGATGTCGTTGTGAAAGTAGCGAAGATTGAGTGAATGGGGTGTTGGGGGTGGGAGTGGGAGAAGAAACCGAAACGAATCGCGATTCGGTTTTTCTCCGGCTTCCAACCGAAGCAACATTTCACGCAGATCAATGAGGGCGGAGAGTCATGGCAGTGATCGTGGAGAGAGACCGATGACGATTCTCTCTCCCACACCCCACTCCCTACCCCCGAGGAAAGAAATGACCACCACCGAAGCAACACTTGCAACGCTCACCAGCCAGCAGCTCAACACTTTGTACCAGTACACCGTCGAGGCATACAAGACGTTTGAAAAGCTGGCCGAGAATCTTGCCAATCCGCTCACCGCAGGGATGTTCAAGCAGTTCGCGGCCGACGAGCGTGCCACGCGCGATCTGATCGAGATGAAGATCGCCGCGGCTGGGGGCGCGCGTTTGCGCGTGACGCTGGCGAACGATCTCGCCTTTCAAGACATCCTCGAAGGCGACCTCTCGTACCGCGAGACGACCGAGTTCCTCATCGCACGCGAGCGGACGATGGAGCGGAAACTGGCCGAGCTCGGCCGCGGCGCCACCGTCGTCGACCGCGGTTTCGTCGTCTACCTCGGCGCTTCCAAGCGCTCCCACATCGTCGAGCTCGAGCGCGAGCTGGAATTGACGAAGCTCGATCGCGATTGGTTCAAGCGCGAAGACGCCGAAATGCGCCTCGTGCGCGGACCGGCCACAGCGTAGTTCCCATGAACCTCTCCATCACCGAAACCGCTGCGGAACAACTTCACCGCGACCTCGATGGCCGCATTCTCCGCATTGCCTTCACTACCGGATGCGGCGGCAGCGGCTACCGGCTGGCCTATGCAGATGGCCCGATGGATGGCGATGCGATCGTCGAAGTGAACGGCATTCGTGTCGCGCTCGACGACATGTCGGCATCTCGTCTCGACGGCGCCATCATCGGCTTCAACGCCCACGACGACGGCTATCTGCTCGATCATCCCGACGCCGTCAGCGCGGTCTGGTGCGGGTAATCGGGGACGAAGAAGGGCTGACCTACCGGCCTAAAACGAGATCGAGACCCGCCATGATTAGCTCCACTTTTGCTTTCGGAAGCTTGGATACCCGATGGATCAACGCAGCTCTGTCGGCCGTGAATACTTGCGACACATTCGCGACGGAGTCCTGGGGAAGATTAGTCACTCGCGAGGACAGCAAAATGTTGCCGAGAGCAGTGGCCCACCGCAGATTGCTTGTGAGGGGAACGCAGATCACGGTTGCGATGCGACTTCGATTGAGCGCGTCGCCTTGTAGCACGATGACAGGCCGTGGGAATCCCGGTTCCGAGCCCGAGGGTATCGGCAAGTCGGCCCACCACACCTCTCCCTGCGAAATTACCATTCGACGTTTTTAAGAATCCGGCGAGCAGTTGCGTTGACGAACTCCGTCTCCTGCTCTACTTCATCGCAAACCCGATTCCATGATTCAGTGACCTCATCGGGTGAATGGCGGGCAACATACTCTCGCAATGCGGCGCTATAGACTTCGCTTCGCGATCGCTTGCCGCGGCGCGCAAGACGTTCCACTTTTTCGAAGACATCATCCGGAATCGAAACCGCGGTTTTCATACTCTGAGTATAACCCTTGGGCTCATCCTAAAATTCGATGTTTTCGCGATGCTGCCCAGAATGACGGCACCAAATCATGATCGTAACCCGCACCGCATCCGCCGCTTTCGGCGTCGTGTTTGATACCGAGGAGGAGTTGCGCGCCGAGCAGTCCGCGAACTTGTCGCTCGGCGGTCTCCGCCTCGTAACGACGGAAATTGTTGCGCTCAACGCCACGCTCCTGGTCACGTTGCGCGGGCCCTGGGGCGGCGAAGCGTTCACGCGTGCAACCGTCGTCGCGCTCCTTCCCGACGGATTCGCCCTCGCGCTCGATGGCAACAGCGACGACCGTTTCGAGCGGTTGATGGCGAGGCCGGCCGAGTCCTCGGAAACTGCAGCTGAGGAACCGGCGGAGCAGGACGACACGAGCGAGAAGCGCGAGAACGTCTGGGACCGCATCCGCGCGCTGTCGCAGATGGAGAAGCTCCTGCTCGCTGTCAAAGCGGATCGCAGCGAGCGCGCGCTTCTGCTGCAGGACAACGATCCGCGCGTGCTTCTGTCGCTCCTCCGCAATCCGCGCCTCACCGTTGATGAAGTGGCGCGCCTGGCGAAGTCGTCGTTCCTCACCTACCAGATCGCCGATGTGATCATGAGGACCGCTCATTGGATGTCGACCCTCGAGGTCCGCCTCGGCCTCATCCAGAATCCGAAAACGCCTCAGGCGTTCGCGATGCGGATTCTCCCCACGCTTCCCGAAGCCGAGGTCCGCAGCATCGCGCGCGCCGGAACGAACATGGCGCTGAAGACTGCGGCGTTGCGGCAACTGCAGGGGCGTGTTGGGCGATAAAAGCACATCCGCAGATGACGCAGATCGGCGCAGATGAAAAGCGGCTATCCCATCTGCGAACATCTGCGTCATCTGCGGATAGAGCTTTACCAACCCCTTACCGGTCTCCACTCATCGACCACCAGATCGTCTTCGACGACGTGATAGCGGTTGTACATCGCCGCCGTCAAACAGGAATGATTCGGGAGGATGCGCAGTCGCGTTCCGACCGGCGGCGGCGCGGCCATCCGCAATTTTCCATGCTCCTGCGACAGCGAGACGAGGCGTGCGTCGAGTGGATCGAGCGCGAGATCGCAGACCAGGCCGTAACCGAAGTTCGGATCGAGATGATCGGGGCTCGTGTCTTTCGACAAGGCCAGCGCGCCGGCGTCGATGATCGCTTCCCCTCGCTCGGGATACGAGCCGACGACGGTAGCCAGCACGGAGACGGCGACATCGTTTCGTGTACACGATCCGAGGGTTGATTGGAAAGCGTCGAAGAAAACGTAGTTGCCGGGGCGCACTTCATCCGTGTCGCTGAACGATTCGACGACCGATGTCGTCGGCGTCGAGCCGATGCTGCGCGTGATGTTCGCCAGCCCCTCGTTCGCGATCAAGGCACGGAATCGCGTTAGTGACGCCGTCTCTTCCGCGGCGATACGCCGGATCTCGTCGACATCGTGCGCGTTGTACGAGTGGCCCGCATGCGTGAGCAGTCCCTGAAAATGGACCGCTGGCGAGCGGGCGATCTCGATCGCAAGCCGCGCGCTGTCAGGATCGTTCGGATCAACGCCGGCGCGGTGATATCCGCAGTCGACTTTCAGAAAGACGTCGAGCACGGCGCCATTCGCAGCGTGAGATTCTTCGATCGCGCGCAATGCCGTGACGCTGTCGATGAGGATGTTGAGCCGTTCGATGCGCGCCGCCAGCGCCGCCGCGCGCAGCAGCTTCTCCGGCGCGATCGGCACGGCATACGTGATGTCCACGAATCCCGCATCGGCGAAAAACTCCGCCTCGGCCATCGTCGAGACGGTGATCGGCCCGATGCCGCCACCATGCTGCATCCTTCCGATCTCGATCGTCTTGTGCGTCTTGACGTGAGGGCGGAAGGCGACGCCGGCAGAGGAAGCCTTTGCGCGCATGCGCGTGCAGTTGCGCTCGACGATCGAGCGGTCGACGACGAATGCGGGAGTTGAAAGCGTGGCGAGATGCATGGCCGTCATTTTGAGGGATGTCGCTACGCAGGCGAAGCAAATGATGAGGAACGTGGGCGGAGAGAAAAAATGCCCGCGCGGCGCGCTCGACTTGTCGGCGACAATAGCCGCCGATGGATCGTCCGACCCTCGAACAACTCGCGCAGACGACCGAGCCACAGATGGTGCGGCAACGCTTCGACGAGCACAACCTCGTCTGGGCCTACGCGATCGCGTGGTTGCTCGCGTTCACTTCGTTCATCCTCATCGCTTTCGCCGTGGCCAGCAAACAGCAACAACTGCTGCGCGTGGTGCTGTCGGTGACCGATGCATCGTTCACGCTCTTCATGATCGCCGCGATGGCGGAGTTGCGCCGGTCCCGCCGCCGCGAAACAAGCACGATGCGGGCGTACGCGAGGCTGGTCCAGCGAAATCTGAGCGGCTGGCTGATCGCGCTCTTCCTGATCAAGTTCGCCACGCTGATCGATTTCGCGTTGACGGACAACGGCGGATGGATCGCCTGGGGCGTGATCTTCCCCAGCGCCACGATGGCGTTACGGCTGCTCATGCCGCAGCGCATCGTGCTCAATGCGGTGATGCTTGGCATCGTCATCAGCGCACTTCTCATCGCGCCGTTCGGACGCAAGCAGCACAATCCCGTGGGCATCGCCATCGCTCTCGTTTCCGTCAACGCCATCTGTTTTACGGTCGGCGCGCTCATGAGCCGCAGTTTGAAGCGGAACGCGATCGAGGAAGGTTCGCAGCGGCGCGCCGAGGCGCGGGAACAGTTGCGGATCCGCGATGAGCTCCGATTCGCGCGCGAGGTGCAGATCAGCATGCTCCCGGAGGCGCCGCCGCAACTCGGGTGGGCTGATGTCGCCGGCATCTCGCTGCCCGCGACCGAAGTCGGCGGCGACTACTACGACTACTACATCGTCGACGGACGGCTGGCCGTAATCTGCGGCGATGTGGCAGGCCACGGTCTCGCCAGCGGCATCACGCTCTCCGCTCTCCGCAGCGGCTTCACACTCCTGCGCGATGAGCTGCTCGATCCCGCGCATGTTTTGGAGCGATTGCAGGAGGTCGTGACGCAGTCGAGCCGCCGAAGGATGATGGTGACGATCGCCGTTCTTCTTCTCGATCATGAGAAAGGGCTGGCCACGTTCGCGTCGGCTGGACATCCGCCGTTGCTCCACATCCGTGCCGGCGCACCGTCGTATGTCGAGATCTTCTCCACGCCACTCGGTGCGCGGCTGGGCGCGAAGGTGCCGCAGCAAGTGCTTCCGTTCGCGCCGGGCGATGTCTTCGTGCTGCATAGCGACGGCATCTACGAGACCGTCGACTCGAACGGCGCGACGTATGGCCTCGACCGCCTCGGCCGCATCGTGGCCGAATGCAACGGCAGCGCGGAAGAGATCCGCGATGCGGTCCTGCGCGATGTCGAGACATTCCGCGGCACGGAAGCGCAGCAGGATGACGTGACGCTGGTGGTGGTAAGGATCGCGTGAGCAGGAACGGGCGGGATCACATGATCAGCGCTGTCATCCTCGCTGTTATCCCGCTGTCATCCTGAGCCGCCGAAGCCGCGCCATACACTGTCGACTCAACAGGCAGGCATTGCGGCGGAGGACGGTCGAAGGACCCCCTACCTCTTGCCGGTTGGGCCGTGAAAAACACCGCAGAGAATAAGGGGGTCCTTCGACCGTCCTTCGCCGCCGATACCAAGTAATGCGGGCGTAGTGAATCTGGCGGCGGCTTCGGCGGCTCAGGATGACAGTTTGCCGCTATCTGATGCGCGAAACTTCCTCAACCAACCGCTGCACTTCATCGGTTGCAGCTTGGCCGTGGAAACCCCGCAGAGAATGAGGGGGTCCTTCGACCGTCCTTCGCCGCCGATACGAAGTAATGCGAGCGTAGTGAATCTTGCGGCGGCTTCGGCGGCTCAGGATGACAGTTTGCCGCTATATGATCCGCGAGACTTCCTCAACCAAACGCTGCACCTCATCGTCCGTCGTGTACGCCGCGCAACCGATGCGAACGACACCATCCGGGCACCCCAGTCTCTCGATGCACGTGAGCGCGTAGAAGTCGCCGTTGCTGGCGAACATCGCCTGCGAGGCGAGATGCCGCGCGATGTCATCGGGATGGATGCCATCGATCGTGAATGCGATCGTCGGCGTGCGCGGCCGATCTGGAGTGGGCCCGTACACGTGCACCTTCGGCAGCGACGTCAACCCATCCCACAGGATGCGCAATTGCGCTGCGCCACGCGCGTGCAGCTCTGCGAACGTACGCTCAAGACGCTCGCGCCGCGATCCACCACTGCAAGCGAGTCCCGCGAGGAAGTCGATCGTCGCCATGATGCCGGCGATCGCTTCGTGATTTTGCGTTCCGGTCTCCGCGCGGTCTGGCGAGGTGTCGGGAGCAGGGATGAGCTTCGGGAAGGGAAGCGTGTCGAGGAGGTCGCGGCGCGCGAAAAGAATGCCGGCGTGCGGGCCGTAGAACTTGTACGAGGAGCAGGCCAGAAAATCGCAGCCGATCGTCTTCACGTCGATCAGCTCGTGGGGAACGAGATGGACCGCATCGACGAAGAAGAGTGCTCCGGCATCGGATGCGATCGCGCGGACTCGCGCCAGATCGTTGATCGTGCCGACCGCATTCGACGCAGCGCCCACCGCGATCAATTTCGTTCGCGGCGAGACGAGCGACGCGAGGTGCTCGTAATCGATCTGCGCCGTCTCCGGAATCATCCGCGCGCTGCGGACGACGACTCCACGATCGATCTCCAGCGCGCGCCACGGCGCAACGTTCGCGTGGTGATCGAGCTCGGTCACGATGACCTCGTCGCCTGCCTGCCACGTTCGCCCTAAGGCGCGCGCGAGGTGGAACGTGAGTGTGGTCATGTTCGCACCGAAGATCACTTCGCTCGGATGCACGTTGAGAAGATCCGCCACCGCCTGTCGCGAGCGCTCGATCATCGCGTCCGTCTCTTCACTGGTCGGATAGAGCCAATGGGTATTGGCGTTGTGATGAAACAGATATTCGGTCATCGCCTCCGCGACGGCGCGCGGCACCTGAGTCCCGCCGGGCGCATCAAAGTAGGCCACCGGCTTCCCGTTGTGGACGCGTTCGAGCGCGGGAAAGTGTTTACGGATGTCAAGAACAGAAGTAATTATCATGTCGAATTGTTATTCCATCGAAGCTGTCAAGGTTGCCTATCTCCAGCAGCAAACTATCCCACACCGCTCTCCCCTCCTGTACCATCTTGCATCGATGCGCAACGCCATCTACCCCGGCTCGTTCGATCCGCTGACCAATGGTCATCTCGACATCATCCGCCGCGGGGCACGGCTCTTCGACCGCTTCCTCGTCGCCGTGCTCGAGAATGAAGGTAAGTCGCCGCTCTTCAGCGTCGCCGAGCGGAAAGACTTGATCGTCCGCTGCACCTCGGAGATCCCGAACGTCGAAGTGCATTCGTTCTCCGGACTTCTCGTCGATTTCATGCGCCGCGTCGATGCCACCGTCGTCGTCCGCGGAATCCGCGCCGTCTCCGACTACGAATACGAGTTGCAAATGGCGTTGATGAATCGCGAGCTCTATCCGCAATCGGAGACGATCTTCATGCTCCCCGCCGTCGAGTACACCTACGTCTCCTCCCGCCTCGTCAAAGAAGTCTTTCGCCTCGGTGGCGACGTCGGCCGGCTCGTGCCGCCGACGGTTCTGGCATCGCTCAAAGCGCGTTTGCCGGTGAACGCTGGTTAGGAAAACCCCTACTCGCTGCGCGGATCGAGCGCGTCTCGGAATCGGTCGCCGATGATGTTGAACGCGGCCACGGTCAGGAAGATCGCCAGACCGGGGAAGACGATCATCCACCACGCGTATTCGATGTATTCGCGCGCGGATGAGAGGATGCTTCCCCACGTCGCCGTCGGGATCCGGACGCCGAGTCCGAGAAACGAAAGGGCGGACTCGGTGACGATCGCGTAGGCGACGCCGAAGCTCGCCGAGACGAGAACCGGCGCGAGCGCATTCGGGAGGAGGTGCCGGAAAATGATTCGCGCGTCGCGTGCGCCGCTCGCCCGTGCCGCCTGCGCGAACTCCATCTCCCGCACGCGCATCACTTCACCGCGCACGAAGCGCGCCTCGCTCGGCCAGCTCGTGATCGTTAACGCGAGCATGATTGTCCAGATCGAAGGGCCGAGAAACGCGACGATGGCCAGGACGAGGAAGAGAAACGGAAAACAGAGCACGATCTCGATCAGACGGGAGACGACCCAATCGGCGGCACCGCCGTAATAGCCGGCGATGGCGCCGAGGAGCGAGCCGGCGATCACGGACATGGCCGTGGCCAGCAGTCCGACGGTCAGCGAGACGCGCGCGCCGTGAATCATGCGCGCCAGAACGTCGCGTCCCAGCTCGTCGGTGCCGAGGCGGTGATGCGCGTCGGGAGCGTGAAGGCGGTTCAGGACGTCGACATCATTCGGACCGAAGGGAATCAGCGTTTGCGAGTTTCCTGCGATCAGCGGCGCGCCGGCGGCGATGAGCGCGACGACACCGACATACACGAGCGCCGCAAGGGCCAGCCTGCTTCGCCGGAAGCGCCGCCACGTGATCGTCCACATCGTTATCGGTTCTCCAGGCGGATGCGAGGATCGGCAGCGGCGTAGAGAAGGTCGGCAACGATGCTCGCGACCAGCGTGGCCACGGCGGTCGCAACCGACAGGCCGAGCACCGTCGGGTAGTCGCGCGTGGAGATGGCGTCAAAGTAGAGCCGTCCGATTCCATCCCACTGAAAGATCTCTTCGACGATGACGCTGCCGGAAACGAGATACGGGAGCGTAAGGCCGAGGAGCGTGATGAGCGGGATGAGCGCATTGCGAAGGGCGTGATGCCACAGCACGACCGAGGATGCCGCCCCTTTCGCGCGTGCGGTGGTGATGAAGTCCTGGCGGATCACTTCCGTCAGCGCCGATTTTGAGAATCGCGCATAGACCGCTAGTTGTGCATACGCAAGCGTGACGACCGGGAGGATGATGTGTTTTGCACGGTCGGCGATCTTTGCGGCGGCGCCGAGGTCGAGATAGTCGTCTGATGTCATTCCAAAGAGCGGAAGGATGTGGAAGCGTACAGCGAACATCTGCATCAGAAGCAAGGCCACCCAGAAGCTCGGCAACGAATAGAGCAGAAAGAGCACGACGGCCGAGCCGCGCTCGACCGGCCGCCCCGATCGCGCCGCGCTCCAGAGTCCGATCGGAACGCCGATCAGCGCGGCGACGAGAAAGGCCATGAGGTTCAGCGCGAACGTGTTGGGCAGCTTCTTCGCGATCCGCGCCGTGACCGGCTGGTGATCGATGAACGACGTGCCGAAGTCGAGCGTGACGATGCCGCGAAGCCACCAGCCGTACTGGCGCAGAAGCGATTCGTCGAGGTGATGCTCGTGCCGGATCTCGTCGAGCGCGGCATGCGAGAGCGCTCCCGAGCCGTGCGTTCCGATGTAGACGGAGACCGGATCGCCCGGAACGCTGTGCACGAGCACGAAGATGGCGATGGTGATGCCGAAGAACGTCAGAACGCCATACAGCAGGCGGCGGGCGACGTAAGTGAGCATGCGGCGAGTTTACACGGGGGACAGAAACAAGAGATCACGAGAAGCAGTGATCAGTGATCAGGAGAAGCAGTGATCAGAAAGCAGTGATCAGGGGAACAGTGATCAGTGATCAGGAAACCAGTGATCAGAAAAACAGTGATCAGAGGGAAACAGTGATCAGAGATCAGGAAACCATCGATCACGAGAAGTCGGAGATTTAGAAGAGGTGGAGGCGGAGATCAGAAGGCGTACGACATCCGGCAGGAGACAGAAAACAGGAGATCACCAGCGTTGCTCCCTGATCTCTGATCACTTGTCCCCTGATGTCCCTGATCACTGATCACTGATCACTGATCACTGCTTTCCGATCCACCAATCGAGCTCGCCGGGGTACCAGAGAAACAGTCCCCATCCTTTGCCCTCTTTGACGTTATGGATGCGCTTTCTCACCGCCCACTTTACCGATACCTGGATCGTCCATGTGTACGGCTGCTCATCAGCGAGCAGCGCGTGAAGCTGACGGTAGATCGTGACGCGCTTTGCGTGGTCGAGCTCGTGACGGCCCTGATCCATGAGCGCATCAGCCTGCGGATTCTTGTAGTAGACGAGGTTCTGACCTGCGGGCGGGAACTGCGAGGAGTGATAGAGCGAGTAGGGATCGGGATCGGGATCAAGATCCCATGAAAAGTACGCCGTCTGGTAATTGCCGTTGAGCAGGCGCTGGATGGCCGTTCCTCCCTCGAGCGCAGCGACTTTGAGATCGATCCCGACCTTCTTCATATCGGACTGCAGCAACTGTCCGAAGGCGATCGACGTCGGGCTGCCGGCGACGACGAGCAGATCGAGAGCAAACGGCTTGTGGTTTTTGTCGAGGATTCCGTCGCCGTCCGTGTCGAGCCATCCCATCGAGGCCAGGATCCGTTTTGCCTCATCGGGGTTGTACTGAATGACCGGAACATCGGGGTTGTACGACCACTGGTCAGGCGTGAAGGGCCCGTTCATGGCGCGGGCAGTGCCGTGATAGAGACCGTTGATCACTGACTGAAGATCGACGCACATGGCCAGGGCGCGGCGCACGCGCTTGTCGGCAAGGATCGGATCGCGCTCGTTCCAGGCGATGTAGTTGTAGCTGGCCATGTAGAAGCGGTGGAAATCGATCGTCTTCTGGAACTCCGGGAGCCGGCTGTTCATCATCCAGGTATCGGAATTGATGATCGTCTCGTCGATATCCCCACGCTTGAGCGCGTTCCACGCCGTGTTCTCGTCACTGACGATCTTGAAGAGAATGTTCTGGATATGCGGCTTCACGCCCCAGTAATCGCTGCGGCGCTCGAGAAGAATCTCCTTGCCGGGAACACGCCGTACCAGGCGGTATGGTCCCGATCCGACGGCCGTCATCGAGAACGCGGTCTTGAAATCTCCCTGCGAATACGTGCGCTCCGGAATGACGCGAACGCTGTTGAAGGAGACCAACTGCGGTGCGAGCGCCTGCTTGAACACGACGATGAGCGTGTGCTCATCGATGGCGCGCGTCTCCGCGCCATCGAGCTGCTCGAACCATGCCGCGAACTGTGCCGCCTCCGATTTCGGATCGACGATCTTCTTGATCGTGAAGACGGCGTCGCTGGCACGCACCGGAGTCCCGTCTGAGAACGTCGCTTTCGGGTTGAGATGAAACGTGTAGCGTTTTCCGTCCGGCGAGACTTCGTATTTTTCGGTCAGCGATCCGTTCGTCGTCGGAAGAAGGTCGGCGTCGAGCTGAAGAAGGGGCGTGAAGAGGTACGCCGCAGGGTAGTGATCATCGCGCGTGCCGAGGAGAACGGGGTTGAGCGTATTGACATCGCTCGGCAGCCGCCGGATGACGGTCCCTCCATCGACCGGCGTCGAATCATCTTCGGCCACGACCGGCAACCGCGCTGGCTGTTCCTTCGAACAGGAGACAAGGACGAAGAGCAGGCTGAGTGCGAAGGCGAGCCGAATGCGAATCACACGGTGATTATAGTGGTCAGGGTCTTGTCGTACTGAAAAACCAAAGACTTTTCACGCGGAGACGCGGGGGACTCGGAGAAAAAAGCGAATGGAGCTTTGGTTCTCTCTGCGTCCTCCGCGTCTCCGCGTGAAACGGTTTTCTGGTCTTACGGCAACGCGATCGACTCCGTGCCGACGTTGTAGAACGAATCGACCGCGCGAACGATCACGAATTTCCCCGCGACGGCGCTGCGCTTGATGCGGTACGTCTCGCTGGAGGAATCGCTGATGCCGTCAACGGGCGTGATGCGAATCCACTTCTGCGCGTCTGCCGAATACTCGACCTTTCCGATCGGCGACGCCCTATCCGTCACACGGATGACCACGTCGTCGCCATCCGCCGTTGCGGTAATCGACGGCGGCGTGTTGTCCACGCGGAGCTCGATCCCTTCCTTGACGTCGTTCATCGCGCCATCCGGGTTGTCTTGCGCGTCCGTGGTCACGAGCCGCAACTCGTAGTCGCCGTCAGGAAGCTGCGACGTATCGAAGTTGATCGATGTCTCCTCGATGTTCTCGCGCATGCGAAGCCACTTCTCGCTTCCCTTGCGGCGGAACGAAAGTGTGTAGCGAAGCGAGTCGCCATTGTCGTCATGCGCGCGCCACGAAACCGTGCGAAATCCTCGGCGATAGACCTTCTTCCCCTGTTCGTTCCGGTCGCGCGGCGTGTCGAGGCTCGTGAAAATCCCGTACTCGTCGGGATTCGTCGCCTCGACGACCTGCGGCGACTGCGGATAGCTGCCGGTGATGTAGACGACGGCCGGGTCCTGTACGACGATCGTGTCGATCACGGGCGCCATGTTGCGATTCACAAACGCCACAGTGACGCTGTCGACCGCAACATTCGCGGCCGGTTTCGGCGTCGTCATCTTCCATTGCACGTAGCGGCCAGACGGGACATCGACCGGACCTTCAATCGTCGACGCCGCCGCACTCCATGGGCTCCATGTTGCGTCAGGCGTGCGCGTGTTGCCCGAACGGAAAGCGATCGCGACGTGACCATCGCCGAGGTTCTCGCCGTCGATGCGGTAGCTGCCGAAGCGCGAGAAACGCTCCACATCTTTCGCGGCGGATCGGAACTCCGCTTTCGACGACGGACCGTTTTCCATCCGATAGACGGCACCGCTGTTCGTCGTCGTGACGATGGTCTGGCCGTTCGCCGTCGAGATCGAGACCACCTGTTTTTCCGGCACGCTTCCGACGAGCGACGCTTCGCCCTCTTTCAATTCGTAGATGCGGCCTTGCGGTCCCGTGGCCAGCAGAATCGATCCGTTAGGTCCGCCGCTGATGCCGTAGGCCATCTCGCGCTCGAACTTGCGAACGACTTCCACGAAGCCATCCGGATTGATTTTGTAGATTTCGCCGTTGCCCGATCCGCCGCCTGCCGACGCGCTTGTGGCGTCTTCAAACGAGACGCTGACTTCGACGCTGCCTGCCGATTCCTCTTTCTTCTGATCGCCCGAGGTTCCAGCCGATGTTGATGTCGAAGCGGTTCCGGTCTGCGTGGCCGGTTTGGGCGGCGTCGCTTTGACCGGCGCGGTAACGGGAAGCACGTTGCTTGCGGCGGATGCCCAGCCGATGCCATTCTCATCGACGTAGATCGAAGAGATCTCGGAGAGCGGCGAGTCGTACAACGCGTGCGCGCCGCCGTCGGGGCGGATCTCGTAAATCCGTCCTTTCGCCGATCCGCCGGCGAGAAGGGTCCCGTCTTTCTTCACCGCCAGCGAGCGCAGATGCGTCTCCGGCGAGTCGAAGAAAACTTTCCCCTCCCCTTTCGGAGTGACGCGAAAGAGCTTTCCGTCGACGCCGGTGGCAACAGCGAGATCGCCGTTCGGAAGAAAGACCAGCGCCCAGATGTACGCCTGCTTCGGATCGAAGAAGACGGTCGCCTTGCCGTCGTTCGGATCGACGCGGTAGACCTTTCCGTTGGGCGAGGTTCCGACGTACAGCGCGCCGTCGCGAAATGCCGCCGCGTAGATTTCGGGCTCCGGCGCGGTGTAGATCGCTTTCAGCTCGGTGCCACGCAGTCGATAGACCTTCCCCTGGTTGCCGGTGCCGAAGAAATGATCGCCGTTCGGCGCGGCGACCTGCGCGAGGACGAAGGGATCGGTGAACGTGCCGATCTTTTTCAGCGACGGTCCAGGACGGAGCTCGCCGCGCGACGTCACGGCGAATCCTTCGATGTCGCCGGCAAGAAAATCTTCCGCGTTGCGTACGCGCCAGAACTGCGGCGCGACGGCGAAGAGGGTCGATGCAGTGAACAGCGTTACGACGAGCGCGACGAATCGGCGCATGAAGGTTCCTTTAGTAGCAGAAATGGGAAAAGCGAATCGAGACAACAGAGATACGAGATCAGCGGGGAGCCTCGAACAAATCCTGATTTCTGATTCTGTCACTGATCGCTTTCATGTGGAGTAGAGCGAAACATCTGTCTGTCAATTCGAGCCGGCGGAACCGCGGGGGCGGAAGGGCGGCGGGAGCGGTGAAGCGCGGCGAGAAATCCCCTGCCGATCCGAATGTCTCCGCTTCGAGGCAGGGGGATTTCTCATCGTGCTTCACCGCTCCGCCCGCCCATCCACCCCCGCGGTTCCGCCGATTCGAAATGACAATCGCGCACTTCTTCTGAGCTCAAACAGGAGAGATTCCTGATCTCTGATCTCTCTGTCTCTGATCACTGACCACTCAACTCGCCGGCTTCACATCGAGATCGATCTTCACGACCCCATCGACGATGTAGCCCAGCGAATGCGCCTGATGCTGCGATGCGTGATAGCGAACCGGAGCCTGCGGTCCGTTCGACGTGTCGCTGTTCACGATGGCCCGCATCGTTGGCGGCAGATTCGGAAGATAGACCCCAGCCGTGACCGCGCCGTCCGTCTGCTCGTACAGGCCGAGCGTCAGCTCCGTCGAAGGCCGCAGACGCCGAAGCACGGCGATGACCTGATCGAGACTCCGCGGATCCGGCGGCACGAGCATGAAGTCGACCTGATTGAGCACCGAGCCGCTTCCGACCAGCAGATACGCCGTTCCGGCAGCCTGATCGTCGGGAATCGTCACGTCGAAGGTCTCGACGAACGCTTCGCCGCGATACGGCTTGAGCACCGCGCGCACTTTCACGGTGTCGCCGGCATGAACGCGGCCTTGCGTCGGCATCTGCAGCGACGCCTCGACGATCTTGGCGATCTTCAGATCATCGGTGTGGCGGAAGTGAATCTTCACCGATTCGATGTCGGCGGTACGAAACTCGTTCGACATCACGTAACCAGCGACGACGGCCAGATACGACGGGATGGCCTGCCGCGCCTGCGCGCCCGCCCATCCTTCGCGCAGCACGATCGGCTCCGGATAGCCTTTCAGCTTGATCTCCGACTCCAGCATCACCGTCCGCTCGCCCGCTGCGCGCTGCGCGCTGGCGACGACGGTGTCGGCGGCCATGGCCAGGATCAGCGGCGTGAGCTGCGAATGACGCAACACATTGACGTGATACTTCTGCGCGACGCCGCTCCCTTCGACTTCGAGATCGACGGGGATCATGTCCGCCTTCTCCCCCATCACACCCATGATGCCGACCGCGCGGTCCTGGCGAAACGCGCCGACGACCGCGCCGGTGTTGGCGAACTTGAACGAGCTGGCCAGACTCGGCATCACACCGACGATCTCCGACTTCGCCATCGGAAACGCGACGACTCCCATATCGAGAAACGGATGACCGAACGCGTACACGCGGTCGCCGTCGATGTACGTCACGGTGCCTGTCGCGGCGACGTTGAAGTCACCGTGAAGAAGAACGGCGCCGATGGCATCACCAGCCGCGAAGTCTTTCGACGCGGAAGGAACTTTCGCAGAAGACGTTGAGGTCGCACCGCTCGGCACCGGCATGAAGCCCATCGGATCGAGGTACTTGCCGAATCGTCCGAGCGTGTCGGGCGCGAAGCTCGACATCGACAGCGGCACCGCGATCGGTTTCGCGCCGCCGAGCGATGACGCCGGCGATGCGCCCGCGAGACTGCTCATCATCAGCTCGAACTTCTCGGAGGTCTTGTGTTCGATGATGGCGTTCAGAAACTCCGAGCCGGTCATACGCGGCGTCGCCGTCGCCAGTACCCCCAGCGGATTGCTATCCACCTCGGCGATCTTGAGCATCTCGTCGATGGGCGTGATTCCGGCGATCGATTCCTTCGCGAACTGCCACGAGTATGCCAGCGCGCCGATGACTTTGCCGTCGATGTAGACCGGCGAGCCGCTCATTCCGGCGATGACGCCGGCGCGGTCGACGACCGGGCTCGACACTTTCGCGAGGATGAGGTCCTGCCCCGGCGCGATGTTCGCGAGCACGCCGGTGATTTCGACGTCGAAGCGTTCGAGCTTGGTTCCGTCGAACACCGTTTCGCCGTATCCGTGCATGCCCTTGCGGACCTGCGAGAGCGGCATCGTTGTCGTAGCGGCCGAGGCCGCTGAAGACAGGAGAATGAGAAGCGCGACAGAGAGGGAATGGACGATTCGCTGCACGCCGGATCTAACAGCGGCGTTCCGCGGCGCTATTTCGTGTATACCTCACGATTCAAAACCGTTTCACGCGGAGACGCGGAGAGCGCGGAGTTTGCCTCTCTCCGCGTCCCCCGCGTCTCCGCGTGAAATGCTTTTAAAAACCACCCGAAACAAACTCCATCGCGTGATACGTAATGATCAGGTCCGCTCCCGCCCGCTTGATCGACGTCAGGATCTCGTTCATCACGCGCGGGCCGTCGATCCAGCCGCGCTCGGCTGCCGCCTTCACCATCGAGTATTCGCCGCTGACGTTGTATGCCGCCACGGGCACATCGAAGTTCTCGCGCGCGACGCGGATGACATCGAGATACGACAGCGCCGGCTTGACCATAATCATGTCAGCCCCTTCTTCGATGTCAAGCTCCATCTCGCGGATCGCCTCGCGCACGTTCGCCGGATCCATCTGGTAGCTGCGGCGGTCGCCGAACTGCGGCGCCGACTCCGCTGCTTCGCGGAACGGACCATAGAAGCCCGACGCGTACTTTGCCGAATACGCCATGATGCCGACGTCGCTCAGGCTGGCGTCGTCGAGCGCCGATCGGATCGCGCCGACGCGGCGGTCCATCATGTCCGACGGTGCCACGAAGTCCGCTCCCGCCGCCGCGAAGGACACCGCCTGCTTCGCCAGCAGCGGCAGCGTCTGATCGTTGTCGACATCCTTCACGCCGTCGTGATCGACGATGACGCCGCAGTGGCCGTGGTCGGTGTATTCGCAGAGACAGACGTCGGCCATCACCGTCATCTGCGGCACGGCGCGCTTGATCGCTTCGATCGCCGACTGCACCGGACCGCTCGGATCCCACGAAGCCGATCCAATCGCATCCTTGTACTCCGGAAGACCGAAGAGCAGGATCGCGCGGATGCCGCGGTCGTGGGCGCGGCGCGCTTCTTCGACGGCCTCGCGAACCCGAAGCTGCCAGACGCCGGGCATCGATCCGATCTCCACCTTCGGCCTGGTGTTCGGCACCACAAACAGCGGATAGATCAAATCCTCGGCGCGCACGACGGTCTCGCGCACGAGAGATCGGATCGAATCGGTGCGCCGCAGCCTGCGCGGCCGCCGTGGTGTGGTCGTCGCATCAGTCATCGCATCCCTCGACGTGTCGGTCGCCGTACGTGTCGTCGTGTCGGTCGTTGTATCGGTCGCCTTACCGGTCGTTGCATCAATCGTCGGCAAGGTCATCGCCTTCGTCGTCATCGCTGTCTCCGTAGAAGAACGCGCGGGCGCAGTCCGCAGAGCAAAAACGGCGTCCGGTCGCGCGATACACGCAGTCGGTGCAGAAGAACTTCCCGCACACCACGCAGCGCTCCAGGCGCGTACTCTCCTCAGGGTCGCTGCAGCGGACACATCGCCGCTCGCCGACGTCGGACATTTCCCCGCTCCGGCGCGAAATTTTTCCGCGCGCTCACGGTTGAGTATATCCTCCAGCAGCCCTCCCGATGGCGGTGTAGCTCAGCCCGGTTAGAGCAGCGGTCTCATAAGCCGTTTGTCCCCAGTTCAACTCTGGGCACCGCCACCAAGAATCTCGCCTCCCTGGCCTCCTGCCAGATCCTCCGAGCTCTCCGCGACGAGTAACGACAACCCTTAGCGAAATCATCGCCGCATTCAAGGGGGCCAACTCTTCGCCGATCGAACCAAAGCGCTCCTTAACTTTGAGCTGCCGCAGGCGGCGATTCCGTACAGGCCGGCGCCCAATGTGCGGTAACTGCGACGTCCCGGAATCCGTGAGGTCTGTCCGTCACAACGATTCAGGAAGAGATCATCACGCGGCCTCACGATGCTTTCTCGTCCTTCGGTGCCGCTGCAAGAACGACATTCTGTGGACAAAGTACGGTGGAGGGGTAGGGAAACCGACGTTTCCGTCACTCCATTAGTGAGGGCATTGTGGGTACGTCGCGAGACTCAAAAACTGAGGAGGACATATGCGAACGGCTATTGGAGTTTTTCTTCTAATGTTGCTAGCGACGCAACTCGTCGCCGCACCAGTGATCATAGTTGACCTTACGACCGCGCCGGCTGGTGCTACGGCCAATCGGGTCTTTCCCTTCGCCGAGCCAGACCCAACGTTGATCGCGATGGTCGAGAAGTTCACGACAAATCAGGTGACGCGCGATGACGAGGCAAAGCTGTTTCTCGCGTTGCGTGGTGCCGTGGCGCAGACAGGCTCGCGGTGGATCACAGCGCGCGGCGACACCGTCACGATCTACGTGCTCTACGACGCAAATGAACAGCAGCAGCCGAATGTTGAGGTAAAAGAAGAGCGGCGACGAACAGAATTCGAGAATAACCTCTCCACGCTCGCGAAGATTGTGCAAAAAGTCGCAGGGCTGAGTTTTGCAGCAGGCGATACCACACCTAGCAGCATCCGCGCGTTTCGGACGGAGTACCTGTTGACGCAAACGCGTGCGCAGCTGACAGTTACTGCGACCGCAGCACCGAAAACCACGTCTAAAGTGCAAAGCGCGACCGCGACGGCGAATGTCGTCACGGGACCGACTGAGCACTTTTACATCGCCGCTGACGTGCCCATCTACAAAACGAAAGACGTAAAGTATGACTCCACCGGTCACACGATTGGCACCAAGGAAGACCCCAGCACGTTCTACGCCGGCGTGAGCTTCCTGGTTGGTGACGTACTAAGCGACCATCGCAAGCCGCATGAGAACATTGTGTTCAAGGGCCTGGTGAAGATTTCGAAGCATCCGCTTGACTCCTACGGGATCGGTGTCGGGTACCGCCTCCCTGCGATCAATCGCTTCGGGTTCGAACTGGAGGCGTTTTCGCCGTTTCTCTCCTATCTGTGGACGCGCGAGACCTCCAACAATGTGACGAACACACGCGGGCACGTGCGAGCAGGCATTAGTTTGAACCTCGACAAGGCGCTGGGCTGGATCAAATGAACCTGCGTGTGCTCCTCCTCGTGGCGATCGCTCCACTAGCGGCGGTTGCAGAACCACCAAAAGTGCCCGTCAGCGTACCCGCGGTGTACCAACGCCTGTTTCTTCGTTACGTGGATGACAAGACCTTAACGGCGGACGATCAGCTGCGTGTTGGCATTCTCCGTGATGAGCTCAATCGTACCTTCGCGCTCGTCGCAGGCGTGGACAATTACTCGCAAGTCGCGCCGGCGAGCGACCGCGCGCTTCCCCCGGCCGGAGCTGACCTTGATAAGCTCATTCATTACCTAACGACGAATGGGTTTTGCGATGAAGTTGTCGTATTGCGTAACGGTGATTTCACATTTGACAACCTGAACTACTTTCTCAGCACGTACTTTCCAGACCGACTGCGCACAAATCCGAATTCACGCTTTCTCTTCGCGTTCTCTGGGCACGGCATGACGCAGAGCGGAAAGGGCTACCTGCTCCTACCGACGGCTACGAGTCTAGCTGACAAGGCTCACTCTATCGATCTGAACGTGATTCGACCTCTTTTCGACGATGTACTTACCGAAGCCCGCCAAGTCCTCGTGCTCATCAACTCCTGCTACGGCGGCGCTTTCCTGCGCCGATCCTTCGCTGCTGGGCGTTATGCACCAAAGCAACCCGGGGCGCACGCAATCACCGCTGGAGGCTCCCGTGAAAAAACATGGGCACTCGATAGCGGCGGCAGCGTGTTCTTCAACAAGTTTCTAGCCGGAGTAGACGGGAAAGCTGACATCTACCCAGTCGATGTGCAAACTGGAGCGAGGGGAGACGGGGTGGTGACCGTCGACGAACTCTTCAGCTACTTGCGGCAAGAAGTAAATATCGCCACGGATGAAGCACAAAACCCACAAATCGGTGATCTCTCTAAAGACGGAAGTACGGGCAGCTTTTTCTTTCTAACTCCCAAGTTTCGTAACCCGCCAGTCTCGCCAACCGCCGTGCTCCCACCGGGCGCAAAAACCTCGTTTGGCGCACAGCCAACAGCCGCTGACTTTTCCGTATCACTCGTACGTGCGAAGGAGAACGGCCTAATCGACCAGGAGCGAGAAATCTCCTCCTCAGAATACACGATCCGCCTTGGCAACATTGCCGCGGATTACTCAGCAAGCCTCATGTTCTTCTTGTCAAACCGTTCGATGGAATCGCAGGACCTACAAGTTCGAGGCACAAGCAGGAATCTGAACGGCTCATTCAACTGGGACAACTCGTGGCAAGGGCAGGTACAACTTGCGCAACGGGCAGCAATACCGCTGCGCGTCACCTTCCGTGCGCAAGACCCACCCTCGAACGAGCGCCTCATCTTCTCGGCAAAAGGCAAGGATATCTTCGAGATGCGCGTCGCGTACACGGTGCGTGACCGCGAAGTGACGCAGAGCGCATCATCGGGTATGAAACCGAGCGGTGCCATGAAAGGGTGGAGTTCGCCGTACCAGGTCTGCCTCCCATCCGCACCCACGGGATACACTCTGATTTCAGAATCGATCACGTACTCACTTACGGGGGATCGAGCCTGCGGAGCGTGGTCAGAGTGTAATATCGTGAAACGTGACGATACAGGCGTCTGCCTTGAATTTCGCCTCCAAGGTCACGATGAAGATGCATTCCCGGGGATTCGCGAAAGTGATGGCCATGTGAATGCTCGATACCGCCTGGTCGTAGCGCCAGCCACACTTGACTAACGCACTAAAACCCCCGTCCTCTCACCCCAGCCCGATCCTCCGAAGAATCTCCGGGAAGCGCGGATCTCCGCGCACGGATCGGAACCTTGGTGCGACTTTGATAAAGGTGAGCAACTCGTTCCGCTCGGCGAGCGCCTTTGTAGCCACTCGAAGCCGCGGTCGTATTCGTCGGCGGCGATGTAGGCAGCGGCGATGTAGAACGGGGCGAGGTATTGTTTCTTAGAGCTCTGCAGGAGATCATCGAGGAGGCGCTGCACGTCGGCAGTTCGGTCGGCGGTGCGAGATCAGGATTCCTTGGACGAGAACGTCGACGTTGTCGTCGAGCGCTCGCGCCTTCTCATACTCGGCCCACGCGAGATCGTTGTTCCCCCCCTCGCTGTAGGCCAGGCGAGAAGGCACGCGTGGGCCGGAACTGCGGATCGAGATCGACGGCGGTCTGTAGTTGAGCGATTGCTTCGCGGTTCCGGCCGCCGAAGAGGAACGCCAGTCACACGCTCGCCGCCGTATTCATCTCCTCTCCGCGCCCTCCGCGTCTCCGCGTGAAACGGTTTTGATATCGTTGCCCCCATGCGCCAAATGTGCATCGCTGCAATCCTCACCCTCGCGCTCTGCGTCCCTGTCTCCGCTGCCGACGAATTCACGCTCTACGAGCTTCTCCCTCCGCAGAGCCATCAGTTCGCGATCACGTATGACGTGACGCAGGATCGGGAAGGGGCGGAGCTTTTTTTCAATCCCATAAGGCCCGGCTCGATCGCTACGAAGGAGCGGGTGATCGCGAGGGCGTCGGGCGAGGATCTGAAGTTCGAGGTCGTCAGTGGCAAGGAGGCGAAGGTGAGTGGGCTGGTCGCGAAGAGCACCGCTGACGACGCGCAGTTCATTCGCGTTCATCTTCCTGGACCGGTGCCGAAGAATGGGCAGACGCGGATTCGTATCATCAAGACGTATACCGACGCCAAGTCGTACGACGTAAAAGACGGTCTGCTCGTCTTCGAGCGTCCCCTCGGCATCAAGCGCAACGTCGTCATCCTGCCGAAAGGATGGGAGCTCGTCGGCTGCGGCTCGCCGGGAATCGTCTCCACCGATCCCGACGGGCGCATTCGCATCAGCTTCCTCAACGATCGCGACGATCAGCTGCCGGTGAAGATCACGGCGCGGAGTCTGCCATGAAGCGCGCGTTGGTCTTGTTTCTCGCGCTCGTTCCGGCGACGCTCCTCGCGCAGGAATCGTTTCATCGCGCGGAGCAGGATCGCGTCATCAGCTATTGGCTTCTCGATCCGTCCACGCACCAGTTCAGGATCTCGCACGACTTCACGGTGACGCGCACCGGCCAGAAGTCGGTGCACAGCTTCGTGCGCAAAGGGAGCGTCGTCTCCCCCGACGCGAAGATGATCGATCTCGATACGGGGAAAGATCTCGTGACGCACGCGGTACCGGGGAAGGACGTGAATGCGCTCGGCTATTACCCGAATCCGGTCGAGCCGGACTCGATCGCCGTGCAGGGCGATCTCGAACATCCGGTGGCCGAGGGACGGTCGGCACGGATACGGGTACAGGAAACGTATACCGATCCGGTTGGCTACTCGACGGAAGGCGCCGATCTCGTTTGGAAGCGCACCCTCGGGCGGCCGCTGAATTTCGTGACGTTGCCGGCGGGATGGATGCTGATCTCGGTGAATACACCGGCGGTGATCTCACTCGATGAGGAGGGGCGGATCAAGCTGCGGTTCGCGAATATCCGAAACGACGAGTTGTCGGTTGTGATCAGGGCGCGGAAACGGGCTAGATAAAGTCAAAAGCGGTTCACGCGGAGACGCGGAGGGCGCGGAGAAGCCGGGCTCCGTTATCATCGCGACATACATGACTCTGGCGAAAGGAACGTTGCTCGGTCCGTACGAGGTCGATACGCTCCTTGGCGCCGGTGGCATGGGCGAGGTCTACCGCGCGCGCGATACGCGCTTGGGGCGGACCGTAGCGATCAAAGTTCTTCTCTCCGGTCTGACCGCCACCGTCGAGCGTCGTGCACGGTTCGAGCGTGAGGCACGTGTGATCTCTGCGCTTTCCGATCCGCACATCTGCGCGCTCTACGACATCGGCCGCGAAGGCGACGTCGAGTATCTGGTGATGGAGTATCTCGAAGGGGAAACGCTCGCGGATCGAATCGCGCGCGGACGCCTTCCGCTCAGTCAGGTTCTCCGATTCGGCGCCGAGATCGCGTCGGCGTTGCAGCATGCGCATCGCGCCGGGATCACGCATCGCGACCTCAAGCCGGGCAACGTGATGATCACCAGCGCCGGCGTCAAGCTGCTCGACTTCGGGCTGGCGAAGCTGGCGACGAAGGATAGCAACGCCTCCATCGATGCGGATGCAGCGACGCTGGCCAATCCGCTCACCGCGGAGGGCATGGTCGTCGGCACCGTTGTTTACATGTCGCCCGAGCAACTGGAAGGGAAGCCCGTTGATCATCGCGCCGACATCTTCGCGCTCGGTTGCATCCTCTACGAGATGGCGACGGGACAGCGTCCATTCGGAGGAGCATCGCGCGCCGCAATCACCAGTGCGATCCTCTCCTCCGATCCGGCGCCCATTCACACGATCGATCCAGCCACACCGCCTGCACTGGAAAGGATCATCCTCACGGCGCTGGAAAAGAGTCCCGACGATCGGTGGCAGACGGCGCAGGACGTCGCACGTCAGTTGCGATGGCTGTCGGAGTCTTCGTCATCGGTGCAGCCGCGAGTTGAGGTCGCACGAAAGCCGAGCCGCTCCGCGCTGATCTCCATGCTAGTCGCCGCGGCGCTCGGCGGATTGCTGGTGTGGGGAATCACGCGGCTCTTCACTACGCCTCGGAACCATCCGTCCGTTCGTCTCCAACTCGTACCACCCGAGGGCATGCGGGCGTTCTCCCACCCGGAGAAACCCAACCTCGCGCTCTCTCCGGATGGCCGCACGCTCTGTTTTGCGGCAATGCAAGGAGGAGCATCTTCGCTCTTTCTCAGGCGTCTCGATTCCGACGACATTACTAAGATCGAGGGAACGAACGGTGGCTCCGGGCCCTTCTGGTCGTCAGACGGCCAGTGGATCGGCTTCAGCGCCCGCGGCAAACTGTGGAAGACGAACATCGCAGGCCGCACGGCTCCCGAGGCGCTTATCGACGTCTGGGCAGGGGGAGCGACCGCATCCTGGTTCGGGCACACAATTCTCTTTGCCGATAGTTCCGGAGGACGGCGCGAGATCTATCGCATCTCCGATCAGGGTGGAACGCCAGTGCAGGTGACGACGCCTAAAAAAGGTGAGTGGCGCCACACCTGGCCTCACTTCCTTCCCGATGGACACCACTTTCTTTACTGGTCCGCGGCCGCCAATACGTTTGACCGCCAGGTCATCCTCGCTTCTCTCGACAAGCCCGCTACGTCGGTACTGCTGCGAAATGTCTCGCAAGTGGGACTGATCAGCAGCAGCCAACTCGTGTACGTCCGAGACGGCGCGCTACTGGCGCAGCACTTCGACGTCGATCATGGGACTCTCATCGGCGACCCGACATTGATTGCGAACGACATCGAGTACTTCTATCCGTCAGGAAGGGGAACCTTCGACGCGGCGAATGGCGTCATCGTCTACAGGACGGACACCAGCACCGGCCGGCTCCTTTCCGTGGATCGAAAGGGAGTCACGCGGCTCATCGATGACCACGGCCCGTTCAGCGAATATGGCCTCAGCTACTCGAACGACGGGAAACGCGCGGCACTGACGGTCCTCAACCGCGCCACGGGCCTCGGCGACATCTGGATTTACGATCTGGCGCGGGCAGTCCGCGACCGCCTCACCAATGATTCCGGCCTGGCGCTTGCGCCGGTATGGTCATCCGACGGGCGATCCATCGTCTATTCGCTGGCTGCGGGAACACTTCCTCATCTGTTCCGCCGCGATCTCACAGCCTCGGTCTCCGAAGAGCTGGTTCCCCCCGGCACGTTTCAGTTTGCCGGAAGCTTCTCACCCGACGGAAACACGCTTTTCTTCGAGCAGACCGTTCCTCGAACGAAGTCGGATATTTTTCGACTCGACATGCGCACGCGAACCGCGCAGCCGCTGCTCAACAGCAGTTTCGGCGAGAGCGAACCGCGGGCGTCACCAGACGGAAAATGGCTCGCGTTTACATCTGACAGCACAGGATCCGTGGAAGTCTATTTGCAGAGTCTGGGCGCTGGAGACGTGCACCGCGTGCGCATCTCGACGAGCGGTGGAGACAGTCCTCGCTGGCGGCGCGACGGCAAGGAGCTGTTCTACGTTTCCCGCGAGAACGCAGTCATGAGCGTGACTCCACGAATGGCGGGTCAATGGGACGAGACGAACATCGCCGAGCTGTTTCACTTACCTCCCGATACGCTTCGTTTCGCCTCCAGCCCGGACGGTCAATCGTTCCTGCTCATCGAGGGCGCCCAGGGGAAGGGCGATGCGTTCTTCCATGTGATCACCGGCTTGCAATAGCGGCTACGCTTTCGATATTGGGAGAACCGTTTCACGCGGACACGCGGAGGACGCGGAGAAAGTCAACTCCGCACGTCCGCCTCTCCGCGTGACGCTTTTGATCTCCGCTATCATCGCTGCACACATGACTCTTGCGAAGGGCACGATGCTTGGCCCGTACGAGGTGGATACTCTCCTCGGCGCCGGAGGAATGGGCGAGGTCTATCGCGCACGCGACACACGGCTCGGGCGGACCGTCGCGATCAAGGTGCTCCTGTCGGGACTGACCGCGACCAACGAGCGTCGTGCGCGATTCGAACGCGAGGCGCGCGCGATTTCGGCACTTTCTCATCCGCACATCTGCGCGCTCTACGACATCGGCCGTGCGAACGACGTCGAGTACCTGGTCATGGAGTATCTCGAAGGCGAGACGCTCGCCGATCGAATCAGGCGCGGACGTCTTCCGCTCAGTCAGGTTCTCCGATTCGGCACAGAGATCGCGCAGGCGCTGCACGCTGCGCATCGCGCCGGAATCACGCATCGCGATCTCAAACCGGGCAACGTCATGATCACCAACTCGGGCGTCAAGCTCCTCGACTTCGGGCTGGCCAAACTTGCCGAGCCGGAGCAGGTCTCATCCAGTGGCTCCGGCGCCTCGACCATGGTCAGTCCGCTGACAGGGGAAGGAATCGTGGTCGGTACCGTCGTCTATATGGCGCCGGAGCAATTGGAAGGCAAAGCGGTCGATCATCGCACCGACATCTTCGCGCTCGGTTGCATCCTGTACGAGATGGCGACCGGGCAACGCCCCTTCACCGGAGCATCGCGTACCGCGATCGCCAGCGCGATCCTCTCCGCCGATCCCGCTCCGATTCGCTCGCTCGAGCCGTCCACGCCTCCCGCTCTCGAACGGATCATCCTGACGGCACTCGAAAAGAATCCCGACGATCGATGGCAAACGGCACAGGATGTCGCTCGCCAGTTGCGATGGCTGTCGGAATCGTCGACATCAACTGAGCCCCTTGCCGCGTCCGAGGCGCGGCGAACGAATCGCAGCTCCTTTATCGTAGCGGCGATTGCAGCATTGCTTGGCGGCTTGCTGGTGTGGGGCGTGACTCGGTTCGCATCCACTCCAACTCCCAAGCCGGTTGCCGCACGTCTCGAGCTCGTTCCTCCGGCCGGCATTCAACAAGTGCCATCGATCGACGTGCGCAACTTCGCTCTTTCTCCCGATGGCCAGACGTTGGCCTTCACTGGTATCCAGGGAGGAACGCAATCGATTTTTGTCAGGCCTCTCGATTCCATCGCTGTAAAAAAGGTCGAAGGTTCGGAAGAAGGTTCATCGCCCTTCTGGTCGTCGGACGGAAAGTGGATTGGATTCAGCGCGCGAGGCAAACTCTGGAAGACGCAAGCCGCTGGCAATGCCGCCCCCGAGGCGGTATGCGACACCTTGCCTATCGGTGCTGCATCGTGGGTCGGGAGAACGATTCTCTTTTCCTTACGAGGAAACGCGGAACGAGGATGGCCGAGGGAGATTCTTCGGATTTCCGACCAGGGAGGAACACCGGTGAAGGTGACGTCTTTGAAGCCAGGCGAGCAGTGGCACGGCTGGCCGCGGCTCCTGCCAGACGGCCGGCACTTCCTCTATCTCATAAACTTCATCAATAGCCTGGACCGGCAACTTACCATGGCTTCGCTCGACTCTCCTTCCTCATCGGTGCTTCTCCGAAGTGTATCGGAGGCGACGCTCGTCGCCGCCGATTCCCTGCTCTACGTTCGCGACGGCAGACTCCTGATGCAGAAGGTCGACTGGAGCAAGGGAACCATGACCGGCGAGGCATCGCTCATCGCGGACGACGTCGCCTACTGGTATCCGTCCTGCGAAGCAGAGTTCGATGGCGCTAACGGCGTCATCGTCTACCGGACGGACACCAGTACCGGAAGCCTTGTCATGACCGACCGAACGGGGAAGGCCCGCCTTATCGACAATCGTGGGCCCTTCGATGACATCAGTCTCACCTTCTCGCCGGACGGCAAGCGGGCGGCCGCAACCGTCATCAATCGCGGCACGGGACTCGGTGACATCTGGATTTACGATCTCGCCCGCGGCGTACGCGACCGATTTACGAATGAACCAGGCTTGGCCTTTGGGCCTGTCTGGTCCCCGGATGGAAAATCGATCGTTTATTCGACGATCAGCGGAGCAGAACCGCCGCACCTCGTTCGCCGGGCGCTGACCGGCTCTGTTCCGGACGAGCTGATGCGGCCAGGGTCGTTTCAATTCGCCGGGAGCTTCTCCGCTGACGGATCCACTCTTTTCTTCCGGCATTTCTTCTGGATGAAGGCCGAAGTTTTCCGCCTCGACATGCGAACGCGAAAAGCTGAGCCGCTTCACGTCAATGGACGCGATCCCCAGGCGTCGCCGGATGGGCGATGGCTGGCGTTAACCTGGGACACCGCGGGCGTCAGCGAAGTGTACCTACAGAGCTTGATCGACAAAGACCTTCCCCGACAACGGATCTCGACACACGGAGGCCAGAATCCGCATTGGCGCCGTGATAGCGGCGAGCTGTTCTATCTCTCCCCGCAGAATGCCGTCATGAGCGTCGTTCCGCGCGTATCTGGAGACTGGAGCGACACCACCGACACAGAGCTGTTTCGCGCCCCTGCCGATACGCTCCGTTTTGCGTCCAGCCCGGACGGGCAATCGTTTCTGTTCGTCGAGGGATCACACCCCGCCGCCGACTCTCTCTTTCACCTGATCCTCGGCTGGCAGTAGGCCACTCGTAGAACCGTTTCACGCGGACACGCGGGGGACGCGGAGAAACCCAGCTCCCCTTCTCCGAGTGAACCGCTTTTGATCTCCGCTATCATCGCCACACATGACACTTGCGAAGGGCACGATGCTGGGCCCGTATGAGGTGGACACGCTCCTCGGAGCCGGAGGCATGGGCGAGGTGTATCGAGCTCGCGATACCCGCCTTGGGCGGACCGTCGCGATCAAGGTGCTCCTGTCGGGACTGACCGCGACCGACGAGCGTCGTGCGCGATTCGAGCGCGAGGCACGCGCGATCTCCGCGCTCTCCCATCCGCACATCTGCGCGCTCTACGACATCGGTCGCGACGGAGACACCGAGTATCTGGTGATGGAGTACCTCGAAGGCGAATCGCTCGCCGATCGAATCATGCGCGGACGTGTTCCGCTCAGTCAGGCTCTCCGATTCGGCACAGAGATCGCGCAGGCGCTCCATGCCGCGCATCGCGCCGGGATCACGCATCGCGATCTCAAACCGGGCAACGTCATGATCACCAGCTCGGGCGTCAAGTTGCTCGACTTCGGTTTGGCCAAACTGGCCGAGCCGGACCGAAACGAGTCCAACGATTCCGGTGCGTCGACCATGGTGAATCCGATCACAGCGGAAGGAATGGTCGTCGGCACCGTCGTCTACATGGCGCCGGAGCAACTCGAAGGGAAATCAATCGATCATCGCACCGACATCTTCGCGCTTGGATGCATCCTCTACGAGATGGCAACGGGACAGCGCCCGTTCGCCGGCGCGTCGCGCGCTGCGGTCACGAGCGCGATCCTCTCCGCCGATCCCGCTCCGATCCGATCGCTCGAACCGTCGGCGCCTCCTGCGCTCGAACGGATCATTCTCACGGCACTCGAAAAGAATCCCGACGATCGATGGCAAACGGCGCAGGACGTCGCGCGGCAATTGCGATGGCTATCCGAGACTTCATCGACGACGGAACCAGTCTCGTCGATCAAGTCCTCACATGTCAGACGCCATTTGCTGCTTGCGTTACTGATCGCGGCGGCCACCGGCGCATTGCTGGCGTGGGGAGCAACGCGGCTGTTGACCGCGAGTCCTTCCAAACCAACCGCGGTCCATCTGCAGTTCGCAATGCCCGAGGGAGTTACAGGTCTGTTTACGCCGGAAACGCCAAATATTGCGATCTCCCCGGACGGGCAGACGCTCTGCTTTGGTGCTGCCCAAGGAGGAGAAGCCGTCCTCTTCCTGAGGCGTCTCGACTCATTCGAGATCAGGAAGTTGGAAGGATCGAACGGTGCGACCGGCCCGTTCTGGTCGTCCGACGGACAATGGATCGGATTCAGTGCTCACGGCAAGCTGTGGAAGACGAAAGTCGAAGGCGGTCAGGCCCCCGAGGCGCTCACCGACACCTTGGCGCCGGCTGGAGCGGTTGCATCGTGGCACGGCCATACGATTCTTTTTGCCGACCGTGCCCAGGGACGGAGCGAGATTTATCGCATCTCGGACCAGGGCGGCACGCCGGTCAAGGTGACTGCACCGAAAAAGGGCGAGTGGCGCCACGCCTGGCCTCACTTCCTTTCCGACGGGCAACATTTTCTCTATTGGTCCTCGGCGGCCAATTCGTTCAACCGCGAGATCATCCTTGCATCTCTCGACACGCCCGCTACGTCGGTACTGCTGCGAAACGTCTCGCAAGTAGGACTGATCAAGCCAGATCAACTCATCTATGTCCGCGACGGCGAGCTCCTGGTGCAGCGCTTTGACGCAGACAAAGGAGCACTCCTCGGCGACCCGGCATTGATTGCGAACGACGTCGAGTACTTCTATGCGTCGGGACGGGCGATCTTCGATGCGGCAAATGGCGTGATCGTCTATCGAACAGACACCAGCACCGGCCGCCTGGTCGAGGCTGATCGAAAGGGGGTGACGCGGCTCATCGACGACCACGGACCGTTCCAATACTTGAGCCTCAGCTACTCGAACGACGGAAAGCAGGCGGCGGTGACGGTTCTCAACCGCGCCACGGGCCTGGGCGACATCTGGATCTACGATCTTTCGCGCGCGGTCCGAGAGCGCCTCACGAATGATTCGGGCCTAGCCGCTATGCCCGTGTGGTCTCCTGACGGGCGGTCGATTGTCTATTCGCTCGCCGCGGGAGCTCTTCCGCATCTCTTTCGCCGCGATCTCACTGCATCGGCCTCTGAAGAGCTGCTTCCCCCAGGCACGTTCCAGTTTCCGGGAAGCTTCTCTCCCGACGGCAAAACGCTTTTCTTCGATCAAATCCTCCCTCAAACGAGGTCAGACATTTTGCGTCTCGACATGCAAACGCGAAAGGCGGAACCGGTGGTCAGCAGCCCCTTCTTTGAGAACGATCCGCAAGTATCACCGGACGACAAATGGCTCGCATTCGTTTCCAACAGCACGGGATCGAGCGAGGTGTATCTGCAGAGTCTTAGCGCTGGTGAGATGCATCGCGTGCGTATCTCGACAAACGGAGGAAGCAGCCCACGCTGGCGGCGGGACACGCAGGAACTGTTTTACCTTTCCCGCGAGAACGCAATCATGAGCGTGACCCCAAAAACCACCGGTCAATGGGACGACACAAAGATCACTGAGCTGTTTCACCAGCCACCCGATGCGCTCCGTTTCGCTTCGAGCCCCGACGGGCAATCCTTTCTGTTCATCGTAGGAAAGCCCGGCGCAACGGACTCGCTATTTCACGTGATCCTCGGCTGGCAATGAGTCGCTGCTTGCGAGATTCCTAAAGCGTTGGACGCGGAGAACCCCAACTCCGCGCCTCCGCGTCTCCGCGTGACCGCTTTTGATCTTCGCTATCATCGCAATGAATCTCGCATCGCAATCCATCATGATCGTCGACGCTATCCGCCGCTTTCTCGATGCACACGATCCTGGGCACCGCCCGATTGTCGCTGCCGTCTCCGGCGGCGTCGATTCGACAGCGTTGCTAACCGCGCTCGTCGAGGCGGGCGATATCAAGTTCACCGCCGCGCATATCAATCATCACCTGCGCGGCGCGGAATCGGACGATGACGAGGCGTATGTCCGCGAGGTTTGCGCGCGCTATGACGTCACGCTTCGCGTCGCTGATGGAACGCTCGACAACGAGGCGATTCGTCATCGCGGCGTCGAAGCCGCGGCGCGGGAAGTGCGGCATGCGCGGCTCCGCGAGATCGCCGGCGACTCGCTCATCGCCACGGCGCATCAGAAAAACGATCAGGCCGAGACCGTGCTGATGCGCATGATGACCGGCGGCGGCATCGCAGCGCTGCGTGGCATTCATCCCGTCCGCGACGATGACGTCATCCGGCCGCTGTTGGCCGTGACGCGCGCCGAGATCGAGCAGTTTCTTGCAGAGCGCATGATCACTCCCCGCTTCGATCGCTCCAACGCCGATCCACGCTTTCTTCGCAATCGCATCCGGGCGATGCTCCGCGACTTCGATGACAGCGTGATCGACAACCTCGCCGCGGCCGCCGAACAGGCGCGCCAGCAGTGGCCGATTCTCGAACGCGCCATCGACGCGGCGGAGGATGTGGTCACCTCGGATGAGGAAACGCGATTCCGATCGATGCCCGACGATGTCTGGCTTCGCCAGGCGCTTCTCCTCCGCCACATTCGAAGACTCGACGGCGACGCGCGCGATATCTCCGCCGCAGATCTCGCGCGCCTCGCCAGCGAGAGCGAAACGATCACACGCATCTCCGTGACGAAATCCGTCGAGCTGCTGCGCGAGCAGAACGAGATCGTCCTTCGTCGCCGGCACGGCGACGTGCTCACGCCCGACTTCGAAATCGAGATCGATGCAGGAGTCGAACTCTTTATCCCCGAGATCGCAACGAAGATCCGAATCCAACCGACAACCGACGACCGACAACGCACGCCCCCCGGCGTGCAGATCATCCAACTCCCCAGGAACGCACTCCCCCATTTCACAATCCGCAACCGCCGCCACGGCGATCGCTTCCGCCCCCTCGGCCTGTCCCACGACAAAAAGCTGAAGGATCTCCTGATTGATCGTAAGATTGACGCAGCGTTACGGGATCGCATCCCTCTTGTTGTCTGGCAAGGCACGATCGTCTGGGTGGCCGGTGTCGAAGTCTCGGAGCTGTTCAAGGTGACAGGCGAGGCTGCGGACTTGTACGAGGTCGCGATTGAGAAAGATCACGAAAGCCTTCAGCGCCCGGGATATTGACCACCGCGTGGCCGCGATCGCAGCCGAGATCCGCGACGATGCCGGCGACGCTCCCCTCTTCCTCCTCGGCATCCTCAAAGGCGCATCGTGTTTTCTCGCCGATCTCCTGCGCCGGATTCCGGGCGACGCCGGCTACGGTTTCATCGACGTCGTACGCGACGTGACCGAAACGGAAGTGGCCACCGCCGTCGAGATCGACTACCTGAGCTGGATCGACATCCGCGGACGCAATGTCTACGTCATCAAAGACGTCGTATCGACCGGCGTCATCGAAACATATCTGCTGACGCAGCTTCGGCAGAAAGAGCCGGCGAGCCTCAAGCTCGTCGCGCTCCTCGACCGCCCCGACGCCCGCACGGTCGATCTCACCGCCGACTTCGTCGCGTTCCAGGCCGCCGATGGGTCGTACGCAGGGTACGGACTCGAGATTGATGACCGATACGGAAACCTACCGTACATCGCGTCCGTTAAATAGAGCCTTGGTTGCCGTTGGTCCCGATGCGCCGTCGATCACGATGTCATTCACGATGTCATTCCGAATCGGCGGAACCGCAGGGAGGAAGGGTGGGCGGAGCGGTGGAGCGCGATGAGGAATCCCCCGCCTACGCAGCGCACATCGGAAGGGGATTCCTCGCCGCGCTTCACCGCTCCCCCGCACTTCCGCCCCGCGGTTCCGCCGGCTCGGAATGACAAACAAGGCAACCCAGCGACCACGCAACAGCTAGAATTTCACCGCTGCCGGCACCGTTCTCAGGCGCGGCAGTGTATGGCACGCACGAAGCATTCGCGTGCAACCCTTGGAGGCTTTGATTGAATTCGACGCTCAAAACGGTGCTTCTCTGGGCCGTCATCATCGTTCTGGTGGTTTTGCTCTGGAGCCTCTTCAACACCGCGAAAGGCACCAATGAAACGATCGCCTTCAGCACGTTTCTCGATCGCGTGAACCGCGGCGAAGTCGAGAGCGTGACGATTCGAGGCGATGACGTTCATGGCGAGCTGAAACAGACCGCTCCCGGCGCAAAGAAAGAATTTCAGGCCACCGTTCTTCCGAACTATCCCGCCATGATCGATCAGCTCCGCGCCAAAGGCGTGAAGGTGCAGGTCGAGCATGCCGCCGACGCGCCGTTCATCACCGCGCTCATCACCTGGGCTCCCGTCCTCTTCCTTGTCGGCCTCTGGATCTTCTTCATGCGTCAGATGCAGGCCGGCGGCAACAAAGCGCTCTCCTTCGGCAAGTCGAAGGCGAAGCTCCTCTCCGGCAACGCGAAGAAAGTCACGTTCAAAGATGTCGCCGGCGTCGATGAGGCGAAGATCGAGCTGCACGAGATCATCGAGTTCCTCAAAGAGCCGCAGAAGTTCACGAAGCTTGGCGGCAAGATCCCGAAGGGCGTTCTGCTCATGGGACCTCCGGGCACCGGCAAGACGCTGCTCGCACGCGCCATCGCCGGCGAGGCCAACGCGCCCTTCTTCTCGATCTCCGGCTCCGACTTCGTGGAGATGTTCGTCGGCGTCGGCGCCTCCCGCGTCCGCGATCTGTTCGAGCAGGGCAAGAAGAACGCGCCGTGCATCATCTTCATCGATGAGATCGACGCCGTCGGCCGTCATCGCGGCGCAGGACTCGGCGGCGGTCACGACGAGCGGGAACAGACTCTGAACCAACTGCTCGTCGAGATGGACGGCTTCGAATCGAACGACGGCGTGATTCTCGTCGCCGCCACGAACCGCCCCGATGTTCTCGATCCCGCGCTTCTCCGTCCCGGCCGTTTCGACCGCCGCGTCGTCGTCGACCTTCCCGACCTGAAAGGCCGCGAGGGAATCCTGCGCGTGCATACGCGAACGATTCCGCTGTCCGAGGATGTCGATCCGGTCGTGATCGCGCGCGGTTCGCCGGGATTCAGCGGCGCCGACCTCGCCAACCTCGTCAACGAAGCTGCGCTGAATGCCGCACGCTACGACAAGAAGAAAGTGCAGATGATCGACTTCGAGTTCGCGAAGGACAAGGTCATGATGGGCGTGGAGCGCAAGTCGATGGTGATGAGCGATCGCGAGAAGCGGAACACCGCGTATCACGAGTCAGGACACACGATCGTCGCCGCGGTTCTCCCTGCCGCCGATCCGCTGCATAAAGTCACCATCATCCCGCGCGGCCGCGCGCTCGGTCTCACGCAACAGCTACCGACGGAAGACAAATATTCATACTCGAAGCGGTATCTCGAAGCGATGCTCGCTGTGCTGATGGGCGGCCGACTGGCCGAGGAGATCTTCATCGGCGAGATCACGACAGGCGCCGGCAACGACATCGAGCGCGCCTCCGCGATGGCCCGGCGCATGGTCTGCGAATGGGGCATGTCCGAGCTCGGCCCCGTGACCTTCGGCAAGAAAGAAGACCCGATCTTCCTCGGCCGCGAGTTCGCGCAGCATCAGGACTTCTCCGAAGCCACCGCCGTCGAGATCGACCGCGAAGTCAAACGCATCCTCGACAAAGCCTACGCCTACGCGAAAGAAATCATCACCGCGCACAAGTCATCGCTCGACCGCATCGCCCGAAAACTCCTCGAGCGCGAGACGCTGGAAGGATGGGAAGTCAACGACATCCTTCGCGAGGAAACCGGCAACGACTACCTGAAGATGAAGGAGTACTACCCCGACCAAAGCCCCGGCGAGACGATGACGATCGCGCCAGGGTCCGGTCCATCGACGGACGTGTCGACGCCGGTCGCGCAACCTCCGGCGCCAGTGCCAGTGCCCGATCGAACGTCGTAATTCCACAAACGAATTCGCAATGTCAGGGCCGCCGCAAGGCGGCCCTTCTTTTTGCACCTCATGGCATTGGCAACCAAATACGATAAAATCGCTCGGTGACGAAAATAGCTGTGGATGTGCCCGAGGAAATTGCAAAGCAGCTCGAGAACGCGTGGCCCGATGTCTCCCGCGGCGCGCTCGAAGCGGTAGCGCTGGAGGGATATCGCGACGGCACGCTGAGCCGCGATCAGGTTGGACAACTCCTCGATCTCTCATTTTGGGAAACGGAGGCGTTTCTCAAACAGCGCCAGGCATACCTCCAATACACAGAGGAGGATCTTGCCCGCGATCGCAGAGATCTTGATGGCGCCGTGCCACAATGACCGTTGTTTCGGACACTTCGCCGATCAACTATCTCGTTCTCATCGAACTTCAGGACCTTCTCCCCACTCTGTTCGAACAAGTTCTCATTCCTGGTGCGGTTCGGCGAGAGCTGCAGTCGCCGTACGCGCCCGCGGAGATCAAGAAATGGATGGCGAGCAGCCCGAGCTGGCTGGAGTTTCGAGAGGTGCGGAACCCGCCTGCCGATCTTCGGCAACTCGACGCCGGCGAGCGCGAGGCGATTACTCTGGCGCAAACCACCAGCACCGCACTGATCCTCCTTGACGAGAAGAGAGGCCGCCAGGCTGCGCGTGAGCGCGGACTGTCTGTCATAGGAACACTCGGCGTGATCGACCTCGCAGCAAGGCGGGGACTGGTCAGTTTGTTGGATGCGGTGAAGAAGCTGGAACGGACAACCTTTCGCGCATCGCCCCAATTGATTCGCGCCATCATCGAGAACTCGGACTGACGAAGTGGGATCGCGGATTTGTTGGCTGGTAGAATCAGTTCAAGCTTGAAATGAGCACCGTCACGATTGATCTCGACGAGAGCCTCGCTGACCTGCTGCATCAGACGAATCAGAACGTCAAACTTGCGGCCAGCGAGATGATCGTGCTCGAGTTGTATCGCCGAGGCGCAATCTCCAGCGGCAAGGCTGGAGAGTTGCTCGGGATGCCGAGGCTGGACTTTATCCGCCACGCCTCTAACCTCGGCATACCAGCCATCGAAATGACCGCTGATGAATGGGAAAACGAGAAAGCCGCGGTCACCCTATGGCTGGAGTCATAGCCGACGCAAGCCCGCTCATCGCCCTTCATCAGATCGGACAGATCTCGCTCAACGAACGCCTGTTTGGCAGGATCTTCATACCGGCACTCGCAGCCATATTCTTTGGGGCACTGGTCGTTCCGCTGCTCCGTTGCGCCTCAACCGCTCAAAATGAACACCGCCATTCAGCTCGCCGCATCCCATTTCATCCCTGGCCTGCCCTCGGTGAACGCCGCTCGACTCCGTTTTGGGTCAGCTTCGCGACTGGAGCGACGGCGTGGCTACTCCGCGTGATCGGTCTGGCGCCCACTGGCTCAGTTCTTCCCAGCCGACAAGCGGCGCACGCAGAACGCTTAGGACTTACCTATGCCGAATTTCGAACTGCGGCACGACTCGCGGCGATGTTTCTCGCTTGGTTGAAGGGTGTAATTGCCGATTGCTGGGCAAACGCGCCATACTGGCGATCATGAACAGAGAGGACGAAAAACTTTGTCAGCTCCCCAAGAGGCGATCCGGGCGGCGCGTCGAATTGCTCGCCTCACTGCCGACGTGCTTGATCGCGGCGGTCGGGTTGGCGCTGTACGTTACCCTCGTTGCCCTGACCTCGGGATTGGAGTGGTCTCTTGGCCTTTCCGGTCACCATTCGGTGAAGGCGAGTAACGGTTCAGTCCCCGGATGGTGGGACATCCTATATTTCAATTTTGTCAGTATCCTTACGATTGGCTACGGTGACTACAGCCCCAACGGCATCGGCGGTCGCCTGGTCACTGTGCTGGAAGCCCTAGGGGGAACTGGAGTACTGGGCCTCACCCTCGCCGCGGTTACTGCGAAGTTCCTGTCCCCACCTCAGAACGCAATTGTGTTCTCTCGGAACGCCTACTACTGCACCGACGACGAGAGGTTCCTGGTTATCTACCTCAATACAAGCCGGTCCCGGCTCGTGAACGCAGAGATCTCTTCCTACTTCAAGCTCGGCGGTGACTGGCGGGTTCGCCCCTCGGTTAGGAGCCCGTTCGTCAGTCGTGCGGTTCAGACATTCTTCACGGATGAAGTTTCAGAGCGTGACTTAGTAACCCTATTGAATGAAGCAACTGATGCCTTCCGCTTTGGCATAAGTGGCCAACTCGGAGGTGCTTCGCTATCTGTGGCCATCGAGTACAGGCCAGAGGACATCGTGGTTATTCCTAATCGCGAAACTCTGACCGCCTATCCCGGCTTCTGGAATGTTGACCTCCGCTCAGATGAGTTCGTGAGTATGTTCCACTATCGCCCCGCCGATAGCCGCAGCCTCATCGAATACGTCGCGACTGAGCGCCAGCGGTAGACCATCAAAGTGAAGGACGAGTCTCACTCGCCCACTCCACCCTTCCCTCCCCGAAACCGCAGCGCGCCGCCGAGGTCCCTTGAACTGGGGTCGCATCTGGAAATTCAACTTACCGCCCCTCAGGGTAAGTTAATTCTCCAGATACGACCCCAACCTTCGGTGTCGCAAGTACCGGGACGGTACCGATGCCCGATCGAGGTCCTAGCTTCACGAACCGAATCGCACATAAGGGCCGCCGCAAGGCGGCGCTTCTTTTGGGAACGCCACCGTCTCGGCGACTGGCCCGGTGGCGCCCCAACGCCGCGCTCATGGCATCGGCGGCCACGTACGCTAAAATTGCTTGGTGACCGTCAACTAGGGATACCAGCCATCGACATGACCGCTGATGAATGGGAGCACGAGAAAGGTGCAGTGACCGCATGGCTGGAGTCATAGCCGGGCGCGAGGCAACTTGGGGTCAGGTCGAAAGCGAAAGTGCCGGCTCCATATCCCGCTACGAGACTACATTTCCGCGCTTGGCACTCTCGCTTTCGACCTGACCCCAAGTTTCCAATCGGGGCAGAAATCGCATCACACTGAGAGATCCACTGAGGCTCGCGTAAGGGTCATGCGCACACCCGTGTGTTAGCATGAGCCATCCAAGATATAGCCGAATGTTTGACCTTCCGATCACGATCGCTGTGGTGATTCTAACGTGGGTATCCTATTCTCTTCTATCGTGGACAATCTCGCGGCGCCTCGATGGCGGCAACCTCTCGGTCGAACCATCATTATTGCCAGCTGTCGCGCAGACGGCATTCGGGATCGGCCTGCAAGTGTACGGCGCGAGTGGACTTGAGGCGGCCGCATATTGTAGAGCCCTCTGGGAAAACGCAGCCTTCGCTACCTTGATGGCGATTGCGAATGCCGTAGTACTTGTCATCTTCTACATAATCTTGCCGCGCTGGCTGGAGCAGGATGCCGTCGACATCACGTTATACGCCTCTGCGAGCCTAGCGCTACTGTCAGCTGTAGTTCTCGCCACCAAGGTTGTCACCGGTAGTTTCGGAATTCCGTTTGTTGCGTTGGCTGCCGTTCCCCAACACCTCGTTGTTTTTCAGTTCGTTGTTTTTCGCATTGCGCTCGGCGTCGTGACGTTCGCCACCATCCTAGTTGTGTACCTTGCCCCGCGCGGGACGATCGGAGTTGCCAGAGCGGCACTTAATGTTATTTTGCTTTTCTTCACGATATTCCTGGTGGGAACGATCTATCTGAAACTACAAGTGCCGACTTATTACAGCGGAATGTCGCGTGCATTCATCAACGACGTTCGAATAACGAGTGTCACTGTGCTGTTGGCGGTGCTCGGCATTCTAGGTCGTGGCGCCATGGCGACGCTCTCTCGTTTCCCCCTCTTACTCCGCCGAATTGCGGTCTTGAACGCCACCGTCCTTCTCCTGACGACGCAATTCGGAGCTTTGATAGCGCAGTCGCTCTTTTCACACCCTGACTCTGTTGCACTCTTCATAGCAATTGTTTCTGCCGTCGTCACGGCAGTTGTGACCGTCGCGGCCGAGCGTTGGTTGAAGCACGGCACCTGATTGTTGGAGCACGTGACAGGGGTCGGTTCGAAAGTGAAAGTGACGAAACCGGTTGACTCTGTGGAACTGGCAAATTCCGTCACTTTCACTTTCGACCTGACCCCTCCCGCCCGCTCCCAAGCTCCTGCGGGACAAGTTACTATTTGGCGTCGCTGCACCAAGCCCGTGAGCTTGGTGCATTAGCTGGGGAGCAAGCACAAGGTCACGCCTTTGCGCGTCCTCTGCATCCATTGAAAAGGAGTTACCTGCGATCACTCACCGGAGCCTTCGCGATCATTCCTCAGTTATTCGAAGAAGAATGGTCAGGTCGGAAGTGGAAGTGACAGACAGAGAATGGAGCAAGACAACGTCATCACTTCCACTTCCGACCTGACCCGGCGCGCCATTTCTCATGAAGATCGCTCTCTTCGATTTCGACGGAACGTTGACAGCGAGTAACGACATCGACTCGCTCTGCTTCGCCGACGCGTACCGCGACGTCTTCGGCATCGCAATCGACAACAACTGGGATTCGTATCAGCACACTACGGATCGTGGAATCGTCTCCGAATCACTGCGAGGTCATTACGGCCGCGAGCCAGCCGAGGAGGAGATCGCTGAACATCGCAAGCGTTTTGTGAAATTGCTCGACTCGCGAATGACGAGCCTTCAGCAAATCGCCGGAGCCGGCGCGTTCCTCGCGCAACTTCTCGACCGCGATTGGCGCATTGCTCTTTGCACCGGCGCCTGGAGCGAATCCGCCCGCCTCAAGGTGTCCCGCGCTGGACTTCCTCTCGATCTGCCGCTGGCATCGTGCGATGAGGACATCTCGCGCGAAGCCATCCTCACCCGCGGCATTGCCCTTACTGGAGGTGCACAAGACGACATCGTCGTCTCTTTCGGCGACGCACCGTGGGATGTGCGCGCCGCGGCCAACCTCCAACTGCCATTCATCGGCATCGCCTCGGGCGCGAGTGCGCAGACGCTTCTCACGATCGGAGCGGACGCAGTGTTTGAAGACTTTCCTGACGCAGCCGCGATATTCGGCGCGCTCGATCGAATCACTCGCCCGCTCCACGTTTTCCATTACGAAACCGAATCGCACTTCCGATCACGGCGAGGCTGCCTACGATATTGGCGCCCATGCCGATGATCAGGGGCCACTGCCCGATCCGGATTCCGTAGATGAGGTAGACGATCTGGCCGCCGAGGAAGAGGAGGTAGGTCAGGATGGAGACGTCGTCGGAGCTGCGGCGTTTCCAGATGCGCAATGCTTGCGGGATGTACGCGGCTCCGGTGGCGACACCGACGACGGAGACGAGCCAGGCGAGGAGCGAGTCGAACAAGGCCATACGGCAGACGATACGCCCGATCGGGGTTGCCGTCTGCGGTTTCGTGTGAGGTCCGGTGGTTCGCGCCGCGACCTCTTCTGAATCGGATGACTCGCAGTTTCATACGCCGAATTGCCATGCTCGGCGACGACGATGCCGCGAGTGATTACGCGTGATTCCCGTGCCGCCGTTTCCAGAACGGCGACTCCGGCCAGCGCTGCTCCATGTTGTAGAAAAGTTTGAGATGACTTCGATACGCGGCGGCGATGTTGGCGATCGTGTCGCGGTATCGATCCAGCGCGGCGGCGTCTCCGCGAAGGTGCGAGTCCGCGGCTTCGGCGGCGGCGAGGCCGGTGAAGAGCGCGTTGAGCAGGCCTTGCGATGAGAGTGGATCGAACGCCAGCGCTGCGTCGCCGGCCGCGAGGAAACCGGGACCAGAGCACGGCTCCAACGTCGACGAATGCGCGGCGGTGAATCCCGCCCTTTCGTCTGCGACGAAACCGGACGCATCAAGGAGCGCCGCGAGCTCTCTGGCTGCGGCCGCGTGCGCGAGCAGTGCGTCGCGATCGCGCGCGATGCGCGCTGCGGGCAGGTCAGCGTCGGTGTGAAACGCCAGCACGCGGCGATCGTCCGGCATCGGCGCGGTGTACCACCAGCCATCCGCGGTCGCTTCGATGAACGTCAGGCCGCGCCCGCCGGGACCTTCGTCGCGGCCGTAGACCCATCCGCAGACCAGGTGATCCTCGACGCGCGTTTGTGCGCCGAGGCGGCGGGCTAGTGAGGCGGAGCGGCCTGCGGCATCGATCACGATCGACGCATCGATCGTGATCACGTTCGATTCGTGCGCGACCTCGACGCGCCAGCCTTCACCATTGCGCTCGATTCTTTCGATCGTTGCCGGAACGATCATCTCCGCACCGCGTGCGACCGCGGCATCGCGCAGCCACTGCTCGAAGCGCGCGCGGTCGAGATGCCAGCCATGTCCGTCCGCATCGCGGAGTGCGTCGAGCTCCTGCGGATGCGGATCGCCCCACACGCTTCGATTCCCATAACAGGGTGCGTGGCCTTCGGCGAGAAACGATTCGAGCAGCCCCATGTCGCGAAACAGCCGGCGCGCCGCGGCAGGCAGCGATTCGCCGATACGCGGTGCCGGCGCGGCACTTCGTTCGATCACAGCGACGGAGCGCAACGGCGCGAGATTGAGGGCCGCCGTCGCGCCGGCCGGCCCTCCTCCAACGATTAGTACTTCGACGCTTCGCACGCTCGCGTTGCGCATCAACGGCGTTGCGAAAGGCCGTGCGGGAAGCGATTCACTTTCTCGATACCGGTGAGATCGACATCCTGCTCGACAGCCGCTGATGTACTGACGATCTCCCCGACCTGCGCCTTTAGCAACCGCTGACGATGCGCCGGCGCGAGTTGCTCGACCTCGATCATGGCCGGGAAGTTGTCGCGGTCACTCGGCCCCTCACGCACCTCGACGACTCCCATGTCACCGAAGTGCGCGATCATGTTGTTGATCTGGTCGGTGTAGCTGGGGCCTCCGAGCGGCCGGATCCAGAGCGAGCGCGTTGCAAAGGCGGCGAGCCGCTTCCTCAGCGGCAACTTCTCATCCATCACCTTCCGATAATCCTCCTCGGTCAGCACGTTGTTCGGAACGCGCGCCGGCCAGAACGTCGGAACGTAGGGATCGTACGTCGTCGTGTAGCCGGAGCGGCAACTCGCCGTGTCGGTCTGCCACGGCAGCGCCATCCATCGCGTGATTCCGCCTGGCACCTGCGCGGCGAGCGGTCCGTTGGGCAGCGACAGCGCGCTGTCGATCGGTGGCGCGTACTGGGGCTCGATCCATCCCACCGGCGCGTGCGCGAAGCGGAACGGCGCCATGTACATCGATTTCGTCCGCACCGGCCACGTCATCTCGCAACCGGGATGGAACGCGTCGGCGAGGCAATCTTCGAGCGATGCCTTCGTCAGCGTGTCCGGCTGCTCGGCGACCGGTACGTCTTCGATGCGGCGCGGAGGATGCGGATGCGGATCGTAGTCGGAGTCGAAGTGGCCGTCCGCCCACTGTTTCAGAAAGCCGAGCTGCAAGTCGGTGAGCTCCGCGTGCTGCCGCGGCGTGTTCGCGGGCGGAATGTTCATCGCGTCGCCGTACAGCCACGGCCATGGCGTTGGCGACCACGAATCGCGATCGAAGACGCGGAAGTGATTGGCGATCGTCCGCCGCAACTCACGCGTCGTGTTGCCGGGACGCGAGAGGCGCTCGAGCCATTCCGGTTGCGAGAAATCCTGCGGCGATTTCCATCCGAAGGCCGCGGCAAAACCGGCGTTGACCCATTGCAGCCGCGACATGCGCTCGAACAGCGGACGGATATCGCGATCGAACGACGGGCGCGGCGGACGCGGGAGTTTCTTTGCGGTGATGGCGACGTCGCGCATCAGATCCCACATCGTCCTAACCGACTTTTGCATCGGACCGTAATTCGGCGGCGCGACGATGACCCATGCCGGATCGACATCGAGCGCCTGCCCTTTCCACGTCACCGTCGCGGTGACCGGGCCGTCGGAGACATCGTCATGCCATCCCTCGTTGTTCGCGAACGTGACGGCCTTGCTCTTGTCGTACGACGCGGAAACGCCGCGCCCGCCGAGAGCGATCAGACGGCCGGCGTCGTCGGTGCGCAACTCGCCGAGGTAGACGGGGGTGCCCATGAATTTGCCGTTGTCGAACGCGTATTTCTTCCCGCGCTGACTCTTGCCACTGATGCGGCGCGGTCCGGGATCGATGACCAGCGCCGCACGATCGGAGACCGTGGCGTTGCGCAGAAGTGTCGGCGGCGCGTCGGCGGCTTCAGGGATGTCGAGCGCGAGCTGAAACTGATACCACGCCGATTTCTTGTTCGCGAGATGCACCGACCATTCGATCTTCGCGTCGTCCGCGGTCAATTCACGAACGGCGACGCCTGCCGCATTGAGACCGTAGATGCGGAATCGTGCAGCCTGCCGCTTCAGCGCGCCTTTTGCGTCGCGATAGAACCCCGGCGGCTCCGGCAGCGGATCGGGCACCTCGGGCGCGAGAAAGTATCCCTCTTCGCTATTACCGACGCGTGCGACGCCGATCGGAGGATAGATCGCCGCTTTCACGATGTTCGAATCGGCATCGCCACCGGCCTTCGCCGGCCGTGACGCGCCCTTCTGAGCCGCTCTGCCCGACGCCTTGGCCATACGCGAACTCCTCCCTGATTTTTGGACTGAAGGCGGGAATGTAGCTGAAACGTGTCTATCCGGCAAGCGGAGGGCCTGCGATGAATCTTCAGGCGATCTGCGCACCACTGCGTATACGGTTGAAAATGATTCGGCGCCGCGGCTAACGAAAGACTTTCTGCCGCGTCCTAGTATTGTTCACCAGAGACTGTGTGGAGGGATATCGATGCGCGTGGCGATCGGACTCGCTTTGATTGGATGGGTTGCGGCCGGCGCTGCTGCGCAGGCTCCGGCGACGCCGGCGGCGAAACCGCGCCAGGCCTCGACGTTCGAGATTCGCGAAGCCAGCGGTCCGATCAAGGTCGACGGTTCTCTCGACGAGGATGCGTGGAAGACGGCAGCGACTATCCCGCTCGCCTACGAGTGGCATCCCGGCGACAACGTCGCGCCCGCGGTCAAGACCGACGTGCTCGTCACCTTTGACCGGCAGATGCTCTACCTCGGATTTCGCGCCTACGATCCGAAGCCCTCCGCGATCAGCGCGCATCTCACCGACCGCGACATCCCCTTCTCCGACGACACCGTCGGCTTCATGATCGATACGTTCAACGATCAGCGCCGCGCCTTTCAATTTCGCGTCAATCCGCTCGGCGTGCAGATGGACGCCACGAACAGCGATGTCGATGGATCCGAGGATTGGTCGTGGAACGCGATCTGGGCGTCGGAAGGGCGCATCACCAGCGAGGGCTATGTCGTCGAGATCGCCATTCCGTTTACGCAGTTGCGATTCCCTCGCGGTGCCGCCGTGCAGACGTGGGGATTCATGGCCACACGCGACTGGCCGCGCGCGGACCGGCACCGCATGCGCACGATGCCGACCGATCGCGGCGCGAATTGCCTCATCTGTCAGTTCGACAAGCTCGCCGGATTTCGCGATCTTCGCCCCGGACGCAACCTCGAGCTCGATCCGACGATCACCGCGCACCAGACCGCCGAGCGAAAAGACTTTCCGGATGGTCCGCTTGAAGCGGGAACGACCAAGGTCGATCCCGGCCTCTCTCTCCGATGGGGCGTCACGCCGAACGTCACGGTCTCCGCAGCGGTGAATCCCGACTTCTCGCAGGTGGAAGCCGACGCCGCGCAACTCGCGGAGAACGAGCGATTCGCGCTCTTCTTCCCGGAAAAGCGGCCGTTCTTTCTTGAAGGCGCTGACTTTTTCTCGACGCCGATCTCCGCCGTGTTCACGCGCACGGTCGCTGACCCGCAACTCGGATTGAAAGTGACGGGGAAGGAATCGAAGAACGCGTTTGGCGCCGTCATCACGCGCGACCGCGTGAACAATCTCATCTTCCCGAGTTATGAGGGGTCCGGTCTCGATTCGATCGATCAGAGTGTCAACGCGGTCGTGGCACGCTACCGGCGCGATGTCGGCAAGACGTCATCAATTGGCGTGCTGTTCACCGGCCGTTCGGCCAGCGGCTACTCCAATGGCGTAGGCGGCGTTGACGGTCTTTTTCGATTCGCAAAGTCGGAAACGATCACGTTTCAATATTTGCGCAGCACGACTGAATATCCACACGCCGTCGCGCTGAATAACGGCCAGCCCTTCGGATCATTTTCCGACGACGCGTTCAACATCCGCTACAACCACTCGACGCGCGATTGGAACTGGAACGTTCGTTACTCCGACCTCGGGCCGCGTTTCCGCAGCGACAGCGGATTCGTTACCAGAGTGAATACCAGACAGCCCAGCGGCTCGATCCGCAGAAGCTTCTGGGGCAAGCCGGGACAGTGGTACACACGGATCGATGTATTTGCCGGCGCGGACTGGACCACTGACAGCAGCGGCAGCATCAAAGAAAACGGTCAGGACCTTCTCGTCTCCTATCTCGGAACGCGGCAGACGTACATCGAGGCCCTTTACTCACCGAACCGCGAGTATTACCGCGGCGTGTATTACAACGACCCGCGCTGGAGCTTCTATACCGAGAGCCGCCCTTCCTCGAGCTTTGCCGGCTACTTTTTCATCCGAGGAGGAAAGACGATTGATTACGCGAACGAACGACAGGGCGACACGCTCGTCGTCGAGCCGAGCGCCGACCTCAACCTCGGGCGGCGCCTGTCGGCCAACCTGTCGTATACGAGTCAGCGGCTCGATGTCGCCGGAGGACGCCTCTTCACTGCAAATCTGACCCAGGGAACGGTGATCTATCACTTCAACATCCGCACACTGGCGCGCGCCATCGTGCAACTGAGCGACGTCACACGCGATCCTTCCCTTTATCGTTTTTCCGTCGACCGCAAGTCACGCGACCTCTTCACGCAGTTCCTCTTCTCTTACAAGATCAATCCGCAAACCGTTTTCTATTTCGGATACTCGGACAGCTCCTTCGGCGACGACCGCGTCGACCTGAAGCGCGCCGACCGGACACTGTTCCTCAAGATCGGGTACGCGTGGCTGCTCTGACGTAGCGACGTCGGTTTCACGCCGCGCCGCTTCCGGGCTTAGAATCTCTTCTAAGAACGGGGAAACGAATTTCTTCGGAATCAAACGCGCCATCCCATGCGCCCTTGGTATGTTCACGATCCGAGGCGCTCACGCGAAGCCGCGAAGCCGCGAAGGATGGAAACCACCAACGCTTTTCTTCGCGTCTTCGCGTCTTCGCGTGAGCAACGCGTCTTCGCGTCTTCGCGTGACCAACGCCTCTTCGCGTATTCGCGTGAGCAACGCCTCTTCGCACCTTCCCTTGAAAAATACTCTTCGCGTCTTCCCGTCCGCGCGCCACAATCATCCCTGAGATGAAATCCCGCCTTGTCTGGACCAGTGATCCTGAAGCAGCGAAGCGGCTGCGCGAGGAAGGCGCGGTTGAAACGCACGCCAATCTCGATCCGTCGAAGCAGACCATCCGCGTCGTCATCGACCGTAAGCGCCGGGCGGGGAAGAGCGTGACGATCACCAGCGGATTCCAACTCACCGCTGCATCGCTCGCAGAGCTCGCCGCGACGTTGAAGAAACGATGCGGTGCCGGCGGCACGGCGGGAGACGGCGAGATCGAGATCCAGGGCGATCATGCCGCGCGCGTCGCCGCTGAGCTCGAACGGCTCGGCTACCGCGTTCGCAAGGGCTGAACGGTTTTCTTTCATGGAGCGGGCAGTAGTCGACGGATTGCCGTTCGCGCAACCGTTCTCGTTTATCCTTCCCTCGCTTGATCCTCGCTGCCGGATCCCGTCTCGGCCACTACGAGATTATTGCGCCGCTCGGTGCCGGCGGGATGGGAGAGGTTTATCGCGCACGTGATCCGCGCATCGCCCGCGAAGTCGCAGTCAAGATTCTTCCTCCTGCCTTCGCCGAAAACGCAGACCGGCTCCGGCGATTCGAGCAGGAGGCGCGTGCCACGGGTGCGGTCAATCATCCCAATCTCCTCACGGTCTTCGATGTCGGCACGCATGACGGATTGCCATTCATCGTCTCGGAGCTCCTCGAAGGCTCGACGCTGCGCGACCGGATGGTCCGTCCTCTCGCCGCGCGAAAGGCGGTGGAGTATGCGATCCAGATCGCGCGCGGTGTCGGCGCTGCGCACGACAAAGGCATCGTCCATCGCGACCTCAAGCCCGACAACATCTTCATCACCGAGGATGAGAGGGTGAAGCTACTGGACTTCGGGTTGGCCAAATTGCTACAGCCGAACGAATCGCCGGAAGTCACGATGGCGAAAACCGAGCGGCGTGATGACACCGCGGAAGGCGCGGTGCTGGGGACTGTGGCGTACATGTCGCCGGAGCAAGTGCGCGGCGCGGGGATCGACCAGCGCACCGACATCTTTTCATTCGGCGTCGTTCTCTACGAGATGCTCACCGGTGGACGGCCGTTCCACGCAGCGTCGCAGGTCGAGACGATGGCCGCCATCATCCACGATGATCCACCGTTGCTGCCGCAAACCGTTCCCGCCGCGATCGAGCGGATCGTGCAGCACGCGATGGAAAAGATGCCGTCGAATCGATTCCAATCGATGAAGGACGTGGTCTTCGCACTGGACACGTTTTCCGGCAGCGGCGAAAGCTCGGTCATCGCGGCGAAGCCGAAATCGCGCGTATCGCGCGCGGCAAAGAAAAGCGATCCCGACGCCGTGCGCGCGTTGCAGTTTCAACGGCTCAGTTTCCGCCGCGGTTTCGTCGCGGCCGCACGCTTCGCGCCAGACGGCTCGGTCATCTACGGCGCGGTGTGGGAGGATCAGCAGCAGGAGGTCTACTCCGCGATTCAAGGAAATCCCGAGTCGCGGCCGGCCGGATTTCCCGACGCCGGCATTCTCGCCGTCTCCCCTACCGGCGAGCTCGCCCTTTCCCTCGGGCGCCGCTTCGTCGGCGGTTGGGTGACTTCCGGCACACTCGCGCGTGCACCACTGTTCGGCGGCGCGCCGCGTGAGTTGAGCGACAGCGTGCAGGACGCCGACTGGACCGCGGACGGCAACGAGCTGGCCGTGATCCGCCACGTCCGCGGCGGGCATGCCATCGAGTGGCCCCTCGTCAATCCCATCGCCGAGTCGCAACACTGGATCAGTAATCTGCGCCTGTCGCCGCGCGGCGATCGCTGCGCCTTCATCGCGCACGATCTTTGGGGTGATGACGGCGGCTACGTGGTGATGATGGATCGCGACGGACAACGGCTGCTCGAATCGAAGCGCTGGAGCAGTCTCGGTGGACTGGCCTTCACGCCGTCGGGCGATGAGGTGTGGGTGACGGCCGAGGAGGGACGCGGCGGCCGCGAGGTGCGCGGAATCTCGCTGAGCGGTAAGTTGCGCACGGTCCTCCCCGCGCCGGCCCGCCTCTCGCTTCACGACATCGGACGCGATGGCCGCGTGCTGCTCGGGATTGAAAACGCGCGGCGCGAGATCATCGCCGGAACCCGCAGCGGAACGCAGGAGCGCAATCTTTCGTGGCTCGATTGGTCGTTCCTCACCGGGCTCAGTTCCGATGGAAGCAAGGTGCTGTTCGAAGAACAGGCCGGCGGACGCCGCGCCGACATGAACAGCGTCTACCTGCGCAAAGTCGATGGCAGTCCTGCCGTGCGGCTCGGCGAAGGTGCTGCGCGCGCATTCTCACCCGATGGTCACTGGATCGCATTGAGGCCGCGCGGTGCGTCGTACTTCGAGATCGTTCCGGTCGGCGTCGGCAAAGGGTATCGCGTCCCGCTCGGTGATCTCGAAGAATCCGTCTGGTGGGATTGGACTCCCGACGGCAAGTGGTTCGTCGTGTGGGGACACGAGAAGGGATGCGGGAAGCGCTACTATCTCGTCCCCGTCGACGGCAGCGCATCGCCGCGCGCGATCACACCTGAAGGCGCATGGAACATGGCGATCTCTCCCGACTCGACGCGCATCGTCACCGCGATCGCCGACGATCGGCTGATGATCTTTCCAATCGACGGCAGCGACCCCCAACCTCTGCCTGGAACGGAACCGGGCGACAAGCCGGTGCAATGGAGCGCCGACGGCGGATCCATTTTCGTCTTCAAGCCCGGCCGCGTCGAAGTGGCCATCGACCGCATCGACCTCGCCACCGCGACACGCACCCGCCACCACCACCTCCGCCCCGCCGACCCCGCGGGCATCATGGACATCATGCCCATCATGATGACCCGCGACGGCGAGAGCTATGCGTACTCGTATCGCAGGTTCATGTCGGATCTGTATGTAGTCGAGGGGCTGGTGTGAACTTGCGCATCAATCGCGTAGGAACGTTGCTGACGCTGATCCTCGCAGCAGCGAGCGTGCACGCTGCCGTCGTTCTCGACGTGCCTCGCGAGATCTCCTTCTTCGATCCGCCGGCGATCCGCATCACGGGACTGCCGCCGCTTGTGCCAATCACCATCCGCGCGACGTTGACCGACAGCGCAGGGCAGACGTTCACCAGCAGCGCCCGATTTGTCCCGCACAGCGACGGCGTCGTTGATACCTCGCGCTCGGTCGCGAATGGAAGCTACGAGGGTGTCGATCCGATGGGGCTGTTCTGGTCGCTCGCCGGCAAAGGCGGCGCTCAATGGCCAGTCAGTGGCGCGGCCGAAACGACGATCGATGTTCTCGACGAGAAGGATCAGATCCTTGCGACGGGAAAGATCCAGCGCCGCATCGTCCCCGACGATGTCAGTGTCAGAGAGCTTCGTCGGCCGGACTCCCCTCTCGTAGGCCGCTTTTACGAACATGCGGGGAAAAAGCGCGCGGCGTTGTTGACGCTCACGGGATCGAACGGTGGAATCGATCCGGCGATGGCGCCGCTCCTCGCATCGCGCGGCTACAACGTGCTCGCTCTTGCGTACTACCACTTCGATGGCGTCCCCGCGGATCTGATCGAGATCCCGCTCGAATCCTTTCGCGATGCTCTTCGTTGGCTTACCGCGCAACCATCCGTCGATGCGCAGCACATTGGAATCGTCGGAGTGTCGAAGGGAGCCGAGGCCGCTCTGCTCACGGCTTCGTATTTCCCCGAGGCGGTGCAAGTCGTCGCAGCGATCGTTCCCAGTTCGGTCGTATGGGAAGGCGCCGACGCACGCGCGCGATTCGGAGGTGACCCGCAATTCGATTCCCCGGGCCGCTCTTCGTGGTCCTTCGGCGGCAAGCCGCTGCCGTTCGTTCGAAAAGTCGTCTCGCCGCAGCGGCTCGCGCATCGTCCCGTCGCGTATCTCGACGAGTACGAACCGCCGATGCATCAACCACTCGACCCGACGACGATCATCCCCGTGGAGCGGATCCGCGCGCCGATCTTCCTCGCCGCTTCAGGCGATGACCTGGCCTGGCTGTCGCTGACGATGGCGCTGCAAATCAAGAAGCGGCTCGTGGACCATCATCGTTCGCAATCGATCGAGATTCGCGAGTATCCACTCGCAGGTCACGTCATCGCCCCTCCCGGTTACCGCACCAACTTCGCGCTCGGAGGAACTGCCGCCGAGAACGCGCGCGCAGGCGCGGATGCGTGGACTCATCTCCTCCGTTTTCTCGAAAAGAACCTCTCCGCAACGCGGTAAACCCACACGATCGAGACCGTTTGCTACCTGCCCCAACGGGTCACGCGAAGCCGCGAAGAACGCGAAGGACATTCGCGTCTTCGCGTCTTCGCGGGAGAACTTCCCGCCGCTTCGCGCTAGCGCAACGAGAAGGGAATCGTGAACTTCGTGCTCAGATCCTCAATGGGGTGATAGACCACCCAGAGATTCAGACTCGGTTGCACGCCGGACGGGAAAGGAGTGCAGTTCGCCGGCTGCGGACCGGTGAGAGTCGCTCCGAAGTAGGAGCCGAATGTCAGTGCCGGATGCGCCGGATCGAGGAGAATGGGACACGAGCCGTCGTTCTCAAAGAGATATGCACTTGCCGGAACGGGACAACTGCCGGCAGGGATCGCCGGAAACCCGAACAGGCCCGAGAGGATGAGTGCCTGCCGTGGCGTGAACTGATCGATCACGGTGCCTTGGGCGACGTATGCGTCGCCCGTGCAGTTCGCAGAAGCGAACACCACGCGCGCCTGCAGCGGGTTAGTTGTAAACGGCAATGGCGTCGCGGCGTTGCCGAAACTCGTCAAGCCGCCCGGCGACGCGGATAGATAAACGTAGTTGCCATCAGGAAGGTCATAGCGAATCACCGCCCGGCTCGCACCGTTGGCCGGCTCGATGCGCACCACATCGCCAATCTTGAGTCCATTGGCGTCGACGAGAGTTTGCGCCACGGAAGTGCCACCACTTCCGGCCGGTCCTGCTGGACCCGCCGGTCCCTGAATTCCCTGCGGTCCGACTGGGCCCTGCAATCCCTGCGGTCCGGCAATTCCCTGTGGTCCCGTTGCACCGGTGTCCCCTTTCGGGCCTTGCAATCCAATCGGTCCCTGCGCACCGGTGTCGCCTTTTGCTCCTTGCGGACCGACGGCGCCGAGGGTGACTTCGAAGTCCGCGTTGTCAGCCGTCGCATTCCCGCAGGAAACCGTCAGCAGGTACGATCCGGGCGCGATGCCGCTCGGCAGTACCGCGTCCATCGCTCCCGCGGAGGAAGTGACGGTAAGGCTCGAACCATTGAGCGTCACTGCCGGACTCGCACAAAGCGATTGCCCTTCGATATGAAGCGACGTCATTGCGCCGTTCGCGCGCGCGGCATGGATCGTCAACTGCTTTTGCGCGGCAAGCGGCCGAATGACAGAAGCGGCAAAGATAAGGCTTGGAGTCGAGATAAGGACTGTCAGCAACATGATTTTGCGCATACACAATCTCCTTCTGCGGCGAAGAACGCCGCCTTTCGTATAGGTGTGGGCTGTTTCCCTATTTGACGGACCGACGCGAGATTTTCGCGAGACGCCGCCGACGATCGGGACGATCGGGGTCAGGCCTTCGATCTCGGAAGGGTCGATCTCGGAAGGGGTCAGATCGAAAGGAATGCGCTCCCGCCGGCAGACGGGCTTCTTGATTCCTGCCGGCAGTCAACCGAACGCCCAACCTTTCGCACTCTCCGAACGGCGGCTCCAATGCTCATAGAATGGTGCTCATGCGGATCCTTCACCGTCTGTTCGTCTTCCTGTTACTCATTCTTGCCACTTCGCCCCTTCATGCGGACGTGGCTGGTTGCACCACGATCGATTCGGCGGGGTTGACGGCTCAACCTTCGACCGTCAATTCCGCTCAGACCTCCACGCTCTTTTTTTCTACCGCGGGAGCTGGTCCTTTCACAATTCAGTGGTACACCGGCGAGGTGGGTGATACGAACCACCCGATTGTGAATGCGATCAGCACGAGCATCGTGGTCTCGCCGATCGCCACCACCAGTTACTGGGTGCGGGTCAGTGCGCCGTGCGGCACGCAGGACGGGAGTGTCATCGTGCTCGTCAACGGCTCGACCTGCACGCAGGTTTCGTTCGTCAGCCATCCGAGCTTTGTCTCGATTTCTCCCGGTGCATCGGTGACACTCACTGCCATCGCCAGTGGCACGCCCCCTATTTCGTATCAGTGGTACGCCGGTACCTCAGGAAACACGTCGCAAATCATCACCAACGCCACGAGCTCCTCCATTGCCGTCAAACCACTTACGACGACCACTACATACTGGCTCCACGCTTCGAACAGTTGCAACACCGTCGGCGTCAACAGTGCCACCGCCGTGGTCCAGCTCTCGGCGAGCTGCCCGTCGCCGGCGATCACAGCACAACCGCTGCTGGCCTCCGCTGGCATCGGGACTTCCGGCACGCTGAAGATCGCCGCCTCGGGTATCGGGCTGCACTATCAGTGGTACAAGGGCCCGAGGGGCAACATCGCCACCAAGGTCGGCGGCGACTCCTCCACGCTGCTCATCGCCCCTGTCAACGTCACCACCACGTACTGGGTACGCGTGAGCCAGGATTGTGGCAGTTTCATCGACAGCGATGCCGCGGTCGTGACAGCGTTCATGACCAGAGCTCACGCCGTGCATCACTGAGGTTCGCGATCGAGATGGCACGTTGTCGCCTCGCGGTGAAAGTGCCACGAACATGCGATTCGTATTGCAGGTTATTTCTTCTCCAACTGCACGACCCCGCCCCAGATCTGCTTTGGCTTCGTTCCCTTGGTGTCAGGAAGAGGGCGAAGAGGCGCATCCGCGTTGCGAGGCGTTTCAACTCTGCGGCGGTTTCGCAGACGTCGATAGGAGGACGTCGACAAGAGGGTCAGGCCTTCGGTCGTCGCGGGCACTTTCCAAATGGGGTCAGGTCCACTTTGGAAAGTGTATTACTCCTCTGCGTCGGAGCTGAAGATGGTGTCACTTTCCAAAGTGGACCTGACCCCATTTGGAAAGTGCCCGCCGTTGCGGCCTCATCTTGCCGTCATCGGTGGGTAATGTGAACTGGTGGATGTGTTGAACGAGTCAACGAAACGTGCATCACGTCACGGATCGCAGAAGCTTGCTTCCCATCACCGCGGGACTGTGACGCTCGCTTGATGTGTTCCGTATCATGCAGGACCCCAGGGAGCCCCATTGCTCAAGACCGCGCTCATTTCCACCGCCATCGCATTTGCCGCTGTCGCCGCGCTCGCCGACTCCGCGGATCTCACGATCGATCAGTTCCAGCCCGATCCGGTCGAGCACGCCGGGCAGATGTTCTACGGCAACATCTTCATCAAAAACCTCGGGCCGGACACGGCGCGGAATGTCGTCGTCACGCAGCAGGTCGACGGGTTCCCCGAGGTGCAACTCCCCTGTCCGAATGGACGTTGCTCCGTCGGCGATTTGAAAACGACGGACTACTACCCTCAAGTCCCGCGGATCGCGCAAGTGCTCCCTTTGCGAGATTTCACCTTCACCATGACCGTGACTGTCTCGAGCGATACGCCCGATCCGCATCCGGAAAACAACAGCATCACACGGACGATTCACGTCAGCACCGCGCCCTTCCTCATCGTGTCGGTCGTGACACCCATCGTCGTCGATCCGGGCCTCCGCTTCGACATCTCGCTCAACGTCTCTAATATCGGTCTGAATTACGCGACGGCACACGATGTCGTGGCCACGCTCGATCTTCCCGACGGCGTCAGCGTGGCGTCGATTCCGGATGGATGCGCAACGCGCGGCCAGCAAATCGTCTGCACGATTCTGACGCTCAAGGCGATTCCCGGTTTCTACGAGCCCACGTCATTCACGATTGGCCTGATCGCACCTCCTCGATACGAAGGGGGCAATCTCAACTTTCACGCCGCGGTAACCGCTCGCGAAGCGAACTTCGCCGGCCTCCCGGCGGAGGCCACGCGGGCCACCGTGACGTACCGCACGTTTTTCGTGACGACCAGCGCCGATCACGGAAGCGGCTCACTTCGAGCGGCGGTTGACGACGCGAATGCGCTCTGCAAGTCGACACCGCCATGTACGGTGCGGTTCAATATCGCCGAGCCGAGCGAGAAACCGTGGAAGTCGATCCGCTTGACGGAGCCGTTGCCGAAGATCGAGGCGATCTCGCTGAAGATCGACGGCGCGTCGCAGACAGCGTTCTCGCACGTCCTCAATCCTGACGGGCCACCGATCGAAGTGACGGGCAGCGGCGACGTCGCGGGTGACGGTTTTTTCGTCAGCTGCTACGTCGATCTTGCGAATCTGGCGATCAACGGCTTCCGCGGCAATGGCATCAGCATTTCGCGGCCCTCCGCTGCGCAATGCGCCTGCGGGTTCTGCTACTTCGACTCGTCACGATCGCGCATTCACGACAACTACATCGGCACGGATCCCACCGGCTCTGCGGCAATTCCCAACGATCGCGGAATCGGCATCGCAGAACCAGGCACGCTCTATCCCTCCTCCACGATCACCAATAACGTGATCTCCGGAAACACCCACAGCGCGATCTTCGCCCTCGGCGGCGACATGGAAGTGCTCTCGAACCGCATCGGCCTCAAAGCACACGCGGACGAGCCGCTGCCAAACGGCGCGAGCGGAATGTTTTTCGGACGCGGGACCGGACGCGTCGATGTGCGATCGAATGTCATCGCCTTCAACGCGGAGGCCGGAGTCTCCATCGATCCGGATGCACGCTATGTCTGGCTCAACTCGAATCGGATCTGGACGAATGGCGGTCTCGCAATCGACGATGGACTCGACGGTCCTTCCAGATCGGTGACGCTTCCCTTCGGCATGGGCGCCTTGAGTGCGCCGGTCATCACCAGTGCTGTTTTCGATCCGGTGAAGAATCTGACGACCGTCCGCCTGACGGCCGACAATCTCAGCGGCCTCGAATTCTTCGCGAGCGATACCCCCGGGAACAGCGGAACCGGTGACGCGCAACGCATTGCCGGCCCGCCCACTTCATGGAAAACAGTGCTCGCGGATGGAGCGAAGGTTACGTACGACGTCACGCTGAAGGGTGTGCACCGCGGCGAATGGATCAGTGCCACCGCCAGCCGGTGGATCCCTCATCCATACGCGGACGTGTTCACGCTTTCACGGACGACGGAGGTCTCCGCAGCGGTACAGGTGCAGTAAGGCTTGCACTTTCAAGAGCGCGGTGAGAATCGCGTCTGCTACTTCGGCGTCGTGGCCTCGTTCGTGGCGGCGTCGCTCTTGACGGTTGGAGCTTCCGACGCATCGATGCGGTGAGATCCGGTGCTGCGCAGCGCTTTGGCGATCTTCGAGGTTCTTGACGCGCCAAGAAGAAACGTCGCCCGGAACAGGCAGGCAGAACGCTCCTCGTCGTCGAGCCCGAGGCGCTTCAAGGATATTTCCGCGACGAACGCGGCGCAGAGAGACGTCACCATGATCGCACTGAATGCTGCGGCTACCAGGAGCGCCGTCGGTCGAGGAACATCCGCGAGAAAAAAGAGCGGCAACAGGGTCACGAATACGACGCAGGACATCATCGCCGCGGTAAAGAGATGCCGGTGGAAGCGCACCGTTCTCGGCAGCGAGTCCCACAGATCGCCGGCAGGACGCCATCGGAGCGGCGTCCAGCCCCAGTACCAACGGGGCGGATGAAACAGCGATCGCCAGATGGAGGGCCACGGTGTCTGCATCTTCTTCCGCGCGTCGTAGACCCGTGCGCTGACGATGAGGAGATGAAATGCCGGCAGCAGTTGCAGGAGCTCGATCATGATCCGCCATCCCGGCTCAACCGACTTCCAGAAGAAGAGCTCATAGGGCGTGAGCAGCAGAGCGATTGCGGAGAAGAGCGCGAGATACACACCCATGGTCTGCATTTCGGGCGCGGCGTTGAGAGCGGGAGATCCGTCGAACGTGAGCGCCTCGCGTAAGTCGCCGGCGCTCTGCCATCGCGCCTCGGGGTTCTTCTCCAGACACCGCATGACGATGTCGGCGAGGTCCTGCGGGACCGCGGGATTGATCCGGCTCACCGGCTCCGGTTTCCTCGCGGCGTGCTGCGCGAGCAACTCACCAAGCGTTTCGCCGGTGACGGGAAGCCTGCCGGTGAGCATGCGATAGCCGACGACGCCCAGCGAGTAGAGATCCGTGCGTGAATCGACCGCGTCGCCGGAGGCCTGCTCGGGAGCCATGTAGTGTGGCGTGCCGAGAACGGCACCCACTCGTGTCAAGCCGCCGCTTCCTGACAGGCGCGCGATTCCGAAGTCGGCGAGGACGGCGGTACCCGTCGTATCGTCGAGCAGAATATTCTCCGGCTTCAGATCGCGATGAATCACCGCCTGGGCATGAGCGTGCCGGAGGGCTTCCGCGATTTCGGCGAGGATCCGGCGTGACTCTTCGGGATCCATCGCACCTTCGCGATGCAACCTCTGCGCGAGCGTCTCACCCTGGACGAATCCCATGACGTAGTAGAGGAGGCGTGTTCCCTCGCCGAAGGTGTGCAGCGGCACGATGTTCGGATGGTGGAGCTTTGCCGCGATTCGCGCCTCGCGGCGAAAACGGTCGCGCAGCGAAGGATCATCGCCGAACTGCGCAGGCAATGTCTTGATCGCCACTTCGCGATCGAGAAACTCATCGCGCGCGAGGTAGACCGCACCCATTCCTCCGCGGCCCAGCGGCCGGACGATCTGCAGATTGGGCGGCAGCGCCAGTTGCAATTCGTCACGCAGCGGATCCCCTGCCGTTTCGCTGCGGCGCACCGACGCGCCGCACGCGGAACAAAACCGTGCCGCATCATCCAGAACGAATCCACACGATTCGCAGCTCATCGAGATTCGCAGGAAAGGATACTCCCGTCGCCATGTGAAGGGAGGGATCGCATCCCGCGCATTCGCGTGGCACGATCGTCCAATCCAACGTGTTCGCATAAATCGCCATCCGCAACGCGCAATGAGTTTCGACGCAGCGCGCTTGACGCCAGCCCCTTGCGCTGCGAGGATCGCCGCTCGTGTTACTGACTCATCGTATCGACGGCGACGGTCCGGCGCTCGTGCTCCTCAATGGCGGATTCATGAGCATCGCCGCGTGGGAGCCGTTCGTCGCTTCCCTCTCCTCGACCCATCGCGTAATCCGTTGCGACTTTCGCGGCCAGCTTTTGACGCCGGGTCCGTATCCCGACTCGCTCGATGATCACGCCGCCGACCTGTGCGCGATTCTCGACGCCCTCGGCATCGCCTCGGCCCACGTTGCCGGCGCCTCATTCGGGGCGGAGGTGGCGATGCTCCTCGCCGCGCGTGCTCCCGACCGAGTCGCGCGACTGACTGTCATCACGGCCACCGAGCGAACGACGGAGCGGATGCGGAGCGATGCGCGCGCCGCGCGAGAGCTTGCAGAGGACGCCGCCGGCGGCCGGCGCGATGCCGCAGAGATGATGTTCCGCCGCGTATTCGAAGAGACATGGAGCGCCGCGTGGCTCGCACAGCAGCCGGCCGACTTCATTGAAATGCGCGCCAGGCAACTGTCGGCGTTGCCGCCCTCGTACTTCGCTGGCGCGGCATCGCTCCTTCGCATTCTGGAGACACTCGACCTCACCTCCGACCTGGGCAGCATCGCCGCTCCGGCCTTCGTCGTCGGCGGCGAAGACGATCGGATCTTCCCGCCCGAGCACTCGCGCGCGATCGCGGATGCCATCCCCGGCGCGCAGTTGGAGATCATCAGTGGCACCGGACACGGACTCCTTATCGAACGCGCCGCCCGCGTCGTGGAGCTGCTTCGCGGATGAGCGAGACCCGTCCGCAACCGGATCGCGCCGAAGCGCTGCAGTGCGATGAGCACACTCTCTATTGGGAGCTATTCGGCAACGGGACGCGCGAGATCGTCTGTCTTCTCAATGGACTGGCCATGCATACGCCGGCGTGGTACGGCTTTCTGCCGCGGCTTCAGCCCGACTACGATGTGCTGCTCTGGGATTACCCCGGCCAGGGACGCTCGTCGGATGCCGATGTGCCGTATCACCTCGAACGGATCGCGTCGTACCTCGTACGGATCCTCGATCGCATCGGCGCGGAGCGCATCCACCTCGTCGGCATCTCATACGGAGGGTTCGTCGCACTCGAATTCGCACGCCAGTTTCAGGAGCGGCTGCACACGCTCGCGGTGTCCGGAATCCTTCTCTCGCGCGAGACCCTGTTCGACATGTACGAGCAGTTGTCGCTCCGCTTCTATGCAGGTGGGCCGGAGGCGTTCCAGCTGTATACGTACTACATGTACGAGAAGATCTTCGGCGAGACGTTCGTCACGTCCATTGGCGATCGCCTGGAAACCATGCGCCGCAACTTCTTCGAGCGCTACAAAGACCGCACAGCGTCGCTGATGCGGCTGACCCGTGCGCAGGATCCGTTCTTTTCTGCGCTCGAGTCACGCATGGATGCCTATCGCGCCATCGCCACGCCAGCGCTCGTGCTCGCGGCGGAAGATGACCGCGTCGTCGCGCCGAAGGTGCAGCGGAAGATCGCCTCGATCCTTCCGAACAGCCGTTTCGAGCTGATCCCTGACGCCGGCCACGTCGCGTACCTCGAGCGGCCCGATGTGTTCTTCGGCACGCTGCGGAAACTGTTCGCCGCAAAAGCCGTGTGACCGCTCGGGATATCCGACCACGGATACGAGAGACCTCATCGGATTCGAAGATCGAAGGTCTGACCCCAATCGTTCCCAATCGTTCATTTGACCGAAGGTCTGACCCCAATGGTTTAACCATAACTTAAGGCGCACATGGAGTTCCTGTCATCCTGAGACAGCCGGAGCCGCCCGCGTACTCAATGCCTCCGCGCTGCCGGGAGTGGCGGCGCAGGACGGCGAAGGATCTCAGCCACGCCGCACATGCCATATGCCTCGCATTTGGAGATCCTTCGCCGTCCTCCGCCGCCAGATTCTGCAGCTCGGGTAGTCGAGCAGCGAGTGGCGGCTCCGGCAGTCTCAGGATGACAGAATTCTTTGCAGCGCTCCGACTCAGAGAATCGCCGGGCCGCTTAAGTTAAGGCCATCGAGCTGACACGGGAGTGATAGCTTTCGTACTCAACAGAAGGAGGCAGGAGCCATGGATTCCGTGAACCTCGAGTGGCTGCGCATTCTCATGACTCGTGAATTGTCGGCGTTCTCGCGAGAGCTCGACCTGTTCGAGGATGAGTCCCTGATCTGGTCTACGGTGCCGGGCATCGCCAACTCCGCGGGCAATCTGACGCTTCACGTTTGCGGCAACCTGCAGCATTTTGTCGGCGCCATTCTCGGAGCCACCGGCTACGTACGCGATCGCGAGCGCGAGTTCAGTGCTCGCGGGATCGCGCGCACGGACTTGCAAGCGAACCTGGCCGGAACGAGCGAGGTCGTAAGTACGGTTCTGCCGAAACTCTCAGGGATGGACTTCGACGCCGCCTTCCCCGACTTGCCTGGAGGACTGCAGGTGCCGTGCGGTCTGTTCCTCTTCCACCTTGGCTCGCATCTCGCCTTTCACCTCGGGCAAGCCGGCTACCTTCGAAGGCTGCTCACCGAAGAGAACTCACAGAGCAGCGGCGCGCTGGCGATTCGCGCACTCGCCGGCGAGCCGTCCGCACGCGTCTGATGATGACCCGGAGCCTAACATCGCGTCTTCCCTCCGCTGGGAAGGCGCGTTGAACTCATCTAATGCCTTGCGGCGCGACGTCGCGCTGGTGACGGCGCGAAGCTGATTCCCGTGCCGATGATCGTCCCGTGGTGCGTGCGCCACGAGTCCATGGCGTTGCCTTCGAAGCGGTACCAGGCCTCGAGCCCCTGGTACTGGCCCGTAACGTCGGCCCCCTCCGGAGCGTAAGTCGCGGACATCGTCTGGCGAATCTGTGCCTGCGTTCGTGCCACCGTCCAGATGCGCAAGTCGTCGATGCCCCCCTCCGCCATGAAGTCCCAGTTCGGGTCGCTCCCGATGCGGAGTGAGAGAGCCGTCGTCGTGCGCGGAATGGTCTCTCTTGATTCCAACACGATCTCTCCGTTGATGTAGTGCCGGCGCGTCGTTCCATCGGTCACGGCGGCGATGTGAATCCAGAGCGTGGGCGTCGTCGGGATGACGCCGCCGTCCTTGTTGCTCCCGGAACCGCTGAAATAGCTGCGCATCGTCGTGCCGCAGAGGCCGAGCCACCAACCGTTGAGGTAGCCCTTTCCCACGATCGAAGAGCAGGCGTTGGAGTGCGCGTCACGAACCGAGACCCAGGCTTCGACCGTCATCGCCGGCGTGTCGAGCAGGACATCGTGCGGGATTTCGATGTAGCCGTGCAGCGAAAAGCCTTGCATCCGGAAGTACTGGCCGAAGGGCTGCGCAACGGCGGAAGTGCATATCACCAGGAGAGCAATCACGATCCCGACGATTCTCATAGGTCTTCTCCGAACGAACGGCCGAATTGCTGGAGTCGATCCCGCGTCACCCGCCTCGTTCGCTGCATGGTACCGGCAAACCGCGGAGAGCCGGTCCTTCTCTCGCGGAGTAAGGAAGGAAAGCGAGCGACTCGTCGTGCGCCGCCGGATGTAACAATGCTCGGATGACAGTCGATAAGACCGCCGAAGCCCGGCTCCTTGCGAACATCAAGCAACGCCTCGGCGCGCTCGAGTTACTTCTCGATCGCGCGCGCAGTCACTGGGGTTACGAGGACTCCATCTACCGCTTCTATCACCAGAGTTTCAAAGTGTTCGGCGTGCAGTCACTCACAACCGAGATCGTCGCGGCGTTACGCGATCTACTTCCGGACGTGGTCATGAATCGCAGCTTCCTGGCCATCATCGCCGAGGGAACGGGAAAAACGTTTTCGATGGAGATGAATGCGGCGTGGGATCCAACGACGCGGCCGCTGCTCGAAGCGTTCTTTCATGCGCGATTCATGCTGGAGATGGCGATCAAGTACGGGCGCGAGCTCGACGCGCCACCGGAAACGCTGCCGAGCGGTTGGGCGGCAGTTCTGTACTTGTATGGATTGCGCTGACTTGTCGAATACGACGATCCCATCGGTTACGATTCGACAAGACTCCGGCAGACTCGTTTCCATCATCACAATCGAAGGACAATCAACCATGTCACGACTACGCGTCCTCAGTTTCTCCATCTCCATCGACGGCTTTGGTGCCGGTCCGGATCAGGATCTCGAGAATCCGCTCGGAGTCGGCGGGCCGGAAATATTCGACTGGTTCCGACCTACGCGGACATTCCAGACGATGCTGGGCGGTACGGGAGGCGAAACGGGCGTCGAGGACGATCTTGCGGCGCAGAGCTTCGAGGGCATCGGCGCCAACATTCTCGGCAGGAACATGTTCGGACCTGTCCGCGGCCCATGGCCCGATGAGGAGTGGAAAGGTTGGTGGGGCGAGGAGCCGCCGTATCACACGCCCGTGTTCGTGCTGACGCACTATCCGCGTGCGCCGCTCACGATGAAAGGCGGCACGGAGTTCCACTTCGTGACGGGCGGAATCGAAGACGCTCTCGATCAGGCGCGCGAAGCCGCAAACGGCAAGGATGTCCGCCTCGGCGGCGGTGTCTCCACCGTCCGGCAGTATCTTCAGGCACGATTGATCAACGACCTGCACCTTGCCATCTCCCCCGTCCTCCTCGGACGCGGCGAAAATCTTTTTCAGGGCATCGATCTGCGCGCTCTCGGCTATGAATGCGTGAAACACATCGCTGGTAGCCGCGCCGCCGCGCACGTCATTCTGCGTAAGCGCGCCGAGTGACGCGGCGTCGCGTGGCGTTCAAAAGGAAACGTCAGGTAAGGTCCGTCTAGCATTTGCCGTCACGACGTGCTTCTATAACGAAGAACTGCGGGATTGCCCGACGCAGTGTCGCAGCGCGTAGAGAACATGGCGGAGGGAACCATGGCGAAGGCGAAGACTCCAATCGCAGAGGCAGCAGGACGCCGCGCAGCCACGGTCCAGGGCGCAGTCCCGTATAAGCCCAGGATGACCAAGGCCGACACGGTGTCGGCCGTTGACACGCAACTTGGACAACGGATCAAGCTCGCCGATTTCCGCTCGACCGTCACGCCACTCACCGCCGAGGAACGGGAGATTTTGATCGGGCAGGCGCTGGAGATGTTGGATAAGGTGTACGCCCACCTCCCGCTCAAACGCGCCTTACACGCGAACGATCCAATCCAGTCGCTGCGGCTTCTCAGCATCCGTCATTCCGCAATGGACGAACGGACCTTTCACTCGGCGCTGATGGACATTTTCCTCGGGCTTCGGGACCTTCATACCAATTACATTCTCCCGAGCGACTACGCGCAGAAGTTCGCGTTTCTGCCCTTCCGAGTCGAGGAGTTTTATGAGCCCGGTGGTGTTGCGGCCAATCCCGCGTCGCCTCCACCTCCACGGAAATATGTAGTATCCTGGGTCTCGCCGGTAAACACCGTCAGCACAATCAAAGAGGGCGTGATCGTCACGCATTGGAACGGGAGCCCGATCGATCTGGCCGTTGCCCGCAACGGGAACCGCGAGGCCGGAAGCAACGTCGACGCGCGGCGCGCGCAAGGAATCGAAGCGCTGACGCTTCGCTGGCTTGGTATGTCGCTGCCACCCGATGAGGACTGGGTGAGTCTGACCTACACCGACGGAAAAAAGTCGTACGAATCCCGATTTGATTGGGAAGTGATCGATGCGTCCGATCGGGTGTCCATGCTTGCCGGATCTACAGCCGGCGAAGGATCGTCACTGGGACTCGGGCTGGACCTCAAGAGGCTCCTTCTCGATCACATCCGCAAATGCGTCTTCGATCCGGGAACGGTGCTGGTGGAGAACGAAGCAGCGAGCCATGTGGACAAGGCGCCCGCCGCCGCGCCGTTGCCGGCTCCTCCCCGGCCGGAGACCAGCAACTTTCCTGACGTGTTTCCCCGGTTTGGAGAAATGAAGACCAAGTCGGGAAAGGTCGGCTACATCCGGCTGAAATCCTTTGCCCCAATCTCGCGCGACGTCAATGGCGTCGTCCAGGAGTTCTCCCGAATTCTCGCCACGCTTCCCCAGACTGGACTGATCCTCGATGTCCGCGGAAACGGCGGCGGCTACATCAACATCGGCGAGCGCATTTTGCAGATGCTGACTCCGGGGCCGATCACTCCCGAGCGATTCCACTTCCTCGCCACTCCATTGACGTTGGCGATGACCGTTAGCCCCGATCTCAATGCCTGGAACGAGACGATCGTTCAAGGACTCGAATCGGGGGCCAGCTTTTCTCAAGGATTCCCGCTTACGGATTCCGATGCGTGCAACGACGTCGGCCAGATCTATCAAGGACCGGTCGTCCTGATCACGGATGCTCTTTGCTACAGTACGACCGATATTTTCGCCGCCGGTTTTCAGGATCATAGGATCGGCACGGTCATGGGTTGTCACTCCAGCACCGGCGCGGGAGGCGCGAACGTTTGGGACAATGAATACCTTCAGACACTGCAATTGAAGCCGGCGAACCCATTCATTCCCCTTCCCCAGGGGGCTCGCATGCGCGTCGCGGCCCGCCGATGCACGCGTGTTGGCACCCGGTCCGGCATTCCGGTCGAAGACTACGGCGTGGCGCCGGACGTTCGCTACTACATGACCATTACGGACGTTTTGAACAACAACGCCGACCTGATCGCGGCCGCCGCGAAAATCCTTGCGGCTGAAAAAAAACAGACTCTCCGCCTGACTCCGATCGCTGCTGCTCCGCGCCGTAAGTTTCAGATCGACTGCACCAACATCGATCGCGTCGACGTCTTCGAGAGCGACCGGCCGGTTCTGTCGCAGGCCGTGACGTCGGAATCGTTCGCGATCACGTTGCCCGCGCCGGCGAGAGCCGGGAGCCTGCTGAGCGCGTACGGATATCGCGGAGACGACCGCGTCGTCGGCACGCGCCTGCAGTTATGAGCTTTATCGAGAGCTTGCAGCCGTGAATCAGAGAATCGGCATCCGCGCCGGGAATCGCAGCCCGGCGCGAACCGAAAACGCAGCTAGAGACGCGAGCTCTTACTTGCCGCTTTGTGCCTTGATCGCGGCGATGGCCTTCTCCCGCCCATCCTTCCGCGCCATCTGCTGATAGAAGGCACGCTTGCTCTTCGGAAGGTTTCGCAACGCGCTGATGTACTGGCCCTGAATTCGTCTCGAGGCCTGCACTTCGGGCGTGACGTAGACCTTGCGTTTCTTCGCCGCTTTGGCGGGACCGCGGCTGCCCGCCGGCGCGGCCGCGGGCCTCGCCGCAGCGGTTCCGGAGGAAACGCTGGAGCTTGCCGCGCGCTGGAACAGATGCTTCACCGGCTCGACGACGGCATCGCGAAGAGACGCCAGCCGGCGCTCGAGCGCCGAAATCTCGTGGTGCATCGAGGCCACGTAGCGATCGACGTCCGCGGACGTGAGCTTGCGGTCGGCGACCGCCTGTTCGAGAACGTAAAGCGCCTGATGCGATGAAACAGACAGCGAGACAGCTTTTCTTGGACGTGCCATTCAAGAATCTCCTCGGCAAAATTGTACGATAAGAAGGGAGCCACGATCGCAATCTTTATTCGAGGCGTTGTTTGAAGATCGGGCGAGCACCGCCGGCGACTCCGTCGCTGCGGGCCCGTGGCTCTCCAAGTGCTTACGCACAAGACGAAAACATCAAACTCCTGACCGCCTTCTGTGACACCGCTGCAAACAGGTCAATGTCCTGCATTGACTAGGGACAGGAATGAAGGAGCGACCCGGTCTTCAAGGAGCGATCCCCATAGTCACCGACTAGCTTGGCTAAGCTAAGCTAGCGGATTGCGGTCGCTGCCTGTCCGACTCTCTGGTTGCGCGGCCGACTTCAAGCCGTACTTCCGCCGCGATTGCAAATCCTTGCCTCCGAACGTATGCTGGTCTTGGAATGCTAGCCCGATCACAATTGCGTAGGTGTGCTCCCTCCGCACGCGCAACCGATCAGGCCTATGCTCCTTCGTCCGTCCACAACATTCTCCGTTCGCCCGGTAACGCCTTGGATCACGTTGCACGAGTGCGCTACGAGAGCCGATTCCATCACGACTTCTCTCGCGTCAAGGTTCATTCCGACAGTCAGGCTGCATCATCCGCCGATGATCTGGGAGCTGCTGCGTATGCCGTAGCGAACCATGTCGTACTGGGTAGCGGGTATCAGATGGCCGCGGCCGCGCAACAGGATTCGCTCCTCGCTCACGAGCTTGTTCATGTAGCGCAGTGGGGCTCCGCGCCAATTCCTAGTCATTTGCCAATCGGCCGACCGGATGACGCGCATGAACGAGCCGCCACGGCAGGCCGCGCATGCGATTCGAACGGTTCGCCAGCCCTTCGGAGAGCCGCTTTTGTCTGTGACGAGTATGGTGCTCGCGACACAGCAACCGATGAGCCAGGACCAGGAATCAAAGTCAACGTCTCGCGTCCGGCGAAGAGCGTCGACGCCAGCGCGCGTCTGGAAGTCCACGGCACCGACGCCGATGCCGCTAAGGCGACAAGCATCCAGAACGCCATCACTTCGCATTGGAACCGCTCATTCGATGATGGATTCACTATGAAAACCGTCGCGCAGGTTACGTCGAACGGACCATCCGCATCAGATGCTAGCGATGCCACGCAGATTGAGCTTGTGCGTTCCGGTAACGCTCCGTCGCATGTCAGCCGCCACTGGCTGATTGGCTCCCGATACGCGACGCTCAATATGGATGAATCAGATGCGCTGAGCTGGACCGCTGCTCATGAATTTGGACATTTGCTTGGACTCGAAGATCGCTATTCCGAGTCACTGTGGAGCAGGATTTCATCCTCCTTTGGCGGAAAGCGGTCCGGGACGACCGCCGATCCGGGCTATGAACACAACATCATGGCCGTGGTCGGAGGGGATCTTGAGAGCAGCAATGTCCAGGCACTGATCGCCAAGAATACGCCGCATCACTGCCTGCGTGGCCATTTTGAGGCGCCATGACACTCTGGGGGCCAAGTTGGGGTCACACTTGGAAACTCAACTTAACGAATCGGCGAGGGGGCGCTCTCGGTCAGGTTGGCCCCTTTACGCAGGTCTGAGCCAGCTTTGCAACTGGAGACCCGGAACGCGGTTGGGGTCACGGCTGGAAACTCAACTTAACGCGGCGCGGATCTGATCGACTTTGTCTCGGAAGCCGGACTCGGTGGCGTACAGATTCCTGGCAGTCTGCCTCATCTTCGAGGCGGCGCACTCTGTCACACCGATCCAATCGACGATGCATCGAAGACAGGCCGGCTATCTTCAAGGGCTTCTCACCTGAGAGAGTTCGCAGAGCAGCGGCGCGCTGGCCATTCGCGCACTCGCCGTCGAGCCGATGCAAGTGAGTGAAGCGAAGACGACTTGACGCCGTTCATCGGGCTGCCGGCGCGAGCGGCGTCCACTTTCCAAAGTGGACCTGACCCCATTTGGAAAGTGCCCCGGTTGTGCGGTCGGGTCCGAACTTGTCGAGTGTCCAGCCGATCTCGAGCCAGGGAGGAGCGGTCTGAAAGCCGGCCGTAAGCCCGGTAGTTGCTCGATTCGTAGTCGCCACCGAAGGTCACGGCGTGACAGCGAACTGGGTTCAGCACGATGTAGCGGATCAGTTCGAGCAGATACCCTCGCGCTCGACCAGAATGCCTTTGAAGCGACCCTGAACGAGATCACCGGCTCTGCGGTGACGCTCGTTGAAGGACTCGGCATACTGCTGATTGAGCCACTTCATTCCACGAGGGGAGCCCGACTTCCGGCGTCTCGATATGCAGGTGGTTGTGATTCGACATGAGCACCCAGGCGTGCAGAATCCAGCGCCGGTCGACGATCGTTCGCGCGAGCAGTTTCAGAAAGCGGTGGCGATCGAAGTCGTCGCCGTAGATATCGCGCCGCGCGGCGCTCATTGCCGCGGCTGGTGACATGCCAGATAGCACCTGGAAACTCGATACGAAGCTGACGGGACACGGAGAAAGCGGAGAGAGCGCGACCAGAGGAGGCCGGTCCGTGTGGAGTTTTACGGCGGCGCGGATGGGGTCCTGTCCTCATCCGGCGGTCGGACGAACCAACCGGGGACCTGACCCCGAACACTCTCGAACCGCCGGAGCGCAGCGGAGGACGGAGAGGAATTGCAAAAACCGACAGGCCTGACCTCGATTTCATCGATTTCATCGACCGCTTCGCCGCATTACCCGGACTGGTTCACATTGAACACGCATGCCGGTTTGTCCGAGCTGCCCCCACAGTCGTAAACGGCAAGATGATCGTTGTCCTGGCTTGGTTTGTACACCGGGTGCTTGTCGCCCTCAATCGTGGTTCCGTCGCTCAATTGCAACACCGGATACATATTGGTCTGCTCGCCACCCACGAAAAAACAGTTATTGCTCAGGTCGTAGTCTGCCAGGTTGATGGATTGACTCTCTCCCGGCCCAAACATCTGAGTGCTCGGCGAGGTGTAGATCAACGAGTTATTCGTCGGCGAGACGATCATCAGGCAGAAGCTCGCCCGGTAGTCCGCCGACGCATCGATACTCAGCGTCATGATTGAGTAACCAATGTCAACTGCGAAGACGGAATCATTGAGGCAGTTGTTGCCTACGTACACGCCATAGCCCGTGGTCTGCAACTTCGCCCCCGAAGCAAAGATGAACTGCCCAGTCATCGTAAACGGTACGGTCAGAGTGCCCTTTGTAATCTGCGCCAGGCCCCGCATCACGGTGTACGGTGGTACCGTAAACGTATAGTTATAGCCCAAAGTCATCGACCATTCCTGCGTCCCGTTGAGCTCAGTCGTATTCGTGAACTCTTGAGAGGTCGAGACCGAGATGCCGCCATCGACGTCCACAAACGGAAGCTCATTGGTGGACACTCCCGCGCTGATCTCCGTCGAGCTCCCCTCTGTCTCGGAGAACGAGTTTGACCAGCCCGACGTGTAATCGACGGTTGCCTCCCCACTAAACGTCACCGAATTCGAATCGGACGCGGAGTCGTTCGTTTGCACATTGCCCACCGCAATCGTTTGAAAACCATCTCCCGCAGGCTGGAACGTCGCCATCGAAGTGTCGTACTCGATACTGGTAATCACGCAACTCGTCACAGAGTCGGTCGGGCCGTATTGCAACAGCAGGCTCGACGCCGGATCATCCGGCCCGGTGCCCGCATATATCTCCACCTGGCCCATGTTCGAGATCTTCCAGTACGTCGCCGTGATAATATAGTCAAATGCCTCGAACCCCGGCCCTACGAAAACTCCGCCCTCGGTGTTATAATGGAGTTGAAGCCCGATGGACCACAATGTGGAGTAGGTGCTCCCTGATTTAGATGTCTCTGTCATCTGAAAAATGGCCGTTGGGTCCGCGTAATAGCAGCTCAAATTAAGACACGAATCCCCGAGCAAGGGCCCCACCACCAGGGCGAAGTAGCAGGGCGATTCAGGGGCGATCCACACATAAATATAGAAAAGCCCCGGGGAAACCTCGTAGGACATGCTACCCGCAAGACTCTTCCACATGGGCTCGCCGGCAGTGTTCGAGGGGTCCGTACCGCGATATACTGCGAAGGTTCCATCCGCACCCACCTCCGCAATAAAGACTCCGTTATCCGAGACGATGTAGTCCCCTGGATACATACAGCACTCGCTCGGAATCGAGATTAAATCGGTAATGTCGGTGCCAGTTGCAAAACCCTTCATAAATGTGCCACGATTGTTCGACATCGGTGAACTCTCCCTTATATGACCTATGGTGAGACCGACGAACTGAGCCGGCTGTTTGATCGGACCGTGGCTTTGCACACCTCGGCGTCGCTGACCCGCTACTTCGTCAGCCAGGTCCTTTTGGAGGCCGGTTGACCGTCGCCCCTATGCCGATCAACCCAGGTATGCGGCCTGCGAGCCGCATCCTCCTTACGGCAGGGGACCACTAACGGGATAAGTCGAGCCAGCCGGGGACTGAGTGACGACCGTTGTGCCAGCCGGAAGAGTTGCGCCCGAAGGGTTCTCGTTTGCGGGGCCAAAGCAATTCGCAAGCTGAACGCCATGGACTCGCTTGGTCAGGGTACAAGCGAAAGAGAACATGTTGCTCGTTTGAGCAGTCGAGCTAGTCACGAATATGCGAAGCGGCGCAGCGGTCTTGCGGTCCCAATCTGGAGCCTGCGGGATGTTCTCGCGGATTTGATAAAGTGACCAGACTTTCCCCGGCCCAGGGGCGTCACAACTACCCTTCATATTGCCTCCGGCGACGTCAGCGATGGCGGGTCCGCGAAGGACAGGACAGACTGCAACGATCTCGGGGAAAGCGGTGCCGTTGACGGTGATGGTCTTGCCGGTGGGCGTCCCGCTACTCGCGGCACAAAGGGCGAATTGGCCGGTGCAAATCCTGAAATCCTGCGCCTGTGCGGGGGTGAAGATGCTGGTCAGGATGATGGCAGAAGCAATCGTGATGGGAAGCTTACGCATTTTTCCTCCCCCGATCTAAGATTTCCATTTCGGAATCCCACGATCGGGAATGCTGCGTTGGCCCTGCCGCTAGAGAAGTTGAAGTCAGTCATTGTGTTTGGAGCGCTGGACAGACTGATGGAAATAGTTTAGCGCCCGAGGTGGAAGAGTGTCAATGTCAAATCCTTGGATGAGCCGGTTCTTTTGCCCGACACGGATGTCAACGAGCAGATCGTGGACGCCGACGTGGAGTGCCCGTGCTAGTCGAACGATCACGCTCAGCCCGGTTAAGTTGGGGTCGCATCTGGAAACTCAACGTAACGCAGCGCGGATCTGATCGACTCTGTCTCGGAAGCCGGCGTCGGGTGGCGTACAGATTCCTGGCAGTCTTCCGCATCTTCGAGGCGGCCCACTCGGTCACGCCCATCCAATCGGCGATGCCTCGAAGTGTTAGCCCGGCGTCATCCACCGCCAGGTGGGCGAGCGCCTTTCTGGCCTGGCCTCGCGACTTGCGCTTCAGTTCGTCCAGAGTGACGTCGAAGCGATCCGCGACCACGGCGACGATGGCGTCGAGTGTGGGGCGGACGAAACCTGCGGTGATCCCGAGGGTGCTCGCGGCTGCACGGCTTCGCCGCCACGAGCTGATTGCATACGGTCGCAGAAGGCGGCGCTCCCGAGGTACATCTGGCCGATTAGGGACTCCCAGGGGTTGTACCAAGCGCCGCGCGCGTGGGTGACAAAGCGCCGCTAGGCTTCGTGCGCGGTTGCGCGGTCTGGTCCGAACTGGTCGAGCGTCCAGCCGATCTCAAGCCAGGGCGGAGCGGCTTGAAGGCCGGTCGTAGGCCGGTAGTTGCTCCGACTCGAGTTAAGTTGAGTTTCCAGATGTGACCCCAACTTAAACTTCTTACCTACCAGGTCATTCCCTGAAACGGGGCGAACTGTTTCTCCTGTCGCATCCCGCCCTCTCCTGATCACATGACGTTTGAGTATGGACAATCGCGAATCGTCGTCTGACCATGCTATTTCGGTGCTGTCACCTCGCCGGGGCAGCAGTTTATCTTGACGAGCCGCGTTATGTCCCTCCAGTTTACACATCGATTGCTCACGGCCAGTTTTACGCGATAGTACGCGCCGCACTTCAAATGACGTGTTGAACCGGCCTCGTAAAACGTTCTAAGGTCAAACACGCCGGCCTGTCCCGCGAGAAACCATCGGTTGATTTCTGGCGGGAGTCCATTCCACCATTGGTCCGATTCCTGAACGCTCCAGAAGTAGGCAGACTCATTCTGGCTGTTGGTCCCATTGGCGACCAGCGCGCCATACCCTGCCGTCCAATCGATGACAAAGTCGGGGACTGGCGGAAGACACGCCGCTACTTCTCCGAGCGGAACTCGAAAGATCAGATACTCGCCTGGATCACAGGGGCCCTTGAGAAAACCGTTCGCTCCGGCACATGCAGAGCTGCTATTTGTGTCCCAAATCCAGTTGGCTGTCGGTTCGATTGCGTTTACCTTTCCCCACCAAAGACCGGCGCCCAACGCGTTTTCATTGTTTGGCCCGGCGCTGGGTGCATGCCACCCGTTGCTGCTGTTGCATATTCCGATTCTTGTCGTGAGAGCCGCAGCGGTGGGTGCGTTGCTCGCTGCCTTCCCGAGGGGTTGCCCGGTGGCGCATACCCGCCACAATTCTGAGCCAGTCGGGACGAGTCCTGCGCCGATCGCGACCGAGCCCAGAAGACCTTCACCTGTCGAGCCGTCATCCCATGCGGCGATATAAAGATATGTTTCAGAGGCCGTAATCGTAAACGGCGCAGGTGAGGCAACACCAGGCCACGCGCCGCTGAAGCGCATGAGGCTGGCTCCGTTGAAGTTCCCGGTGTAGCCGGCGTAGAAGTTGTCCGCAGTCATACGGACTGTGACTTGCGCCAGCACGGTGCCACTCAGAAAGAGGCAAACGATGAACGCCAAACTCATAAGGAGTGCTGACCGTGAAAGGTGAGGCGATAGTGATCTACGCATGCTTTCCTACTCCTGCAGTTGCAGAACTGCGCTTGAGGTGCATCCATTATTGTGAAGGTATCGCTCTATTTATAGGTCGCAGAGCTACCTATGGCAAGCGGCAAGAATGGAAGCGAGATGAAAAGCGAGGCAACGTCTGCGCAACCGACCGTCCCGCGGCATGCGCTGGTTCAATAGCGCCTACTGGGCGTGAACCGAGGCGAAGCGTCTCGGGTCCTGACCGCAGACCAGCCCTTTGGTTGTCAGTGTCGGAGACTACGATTACGACTCGCAGCGGCGCGCGGAGAGGTTCCCTCAAAACGCAATCTTCACTTCCGTATACGTCGTCCCCTCTGTCGTAAACGCGGCCGGCGCGTCGGCGGGTTTGTCGCTTCGGGCCAGGCGGTCGGCTTGCGGGCCGGCAACGCGGTCAATTAATGACTGTTTGGGGACGTGGTCCCACATCTTTGTCTTTCTTGTAGAGACGAGCGCGAGAAATTCTTCGCCGAGGTATTTGTCGACGAATGTCTTTGGCGTGGCGTTTTCGCTGGCGTGATGGCCGACTTTCAGGAACGTTACTTTGCGTAAGAGAGGCTGCCATTCCTCGTCGTTCAAGGCCGCTTCCCATGTTCCCCATTGCGCGTCGCCGGGAAAGAGAAGGACAGCGCTTCCGATCTCGAAGAGCAGCATGAGGCTGGTGTTGTTGATCTGCGCGTCTGTCGAGGCTGCCGCCGCAAACTCCGATCCGTCGCCGATGTCGTGAATGTTCTTGAGCGTTTTTTCGTCGAGCCGGAACTGTTCGAGCTCCGGCTTTGTATTGACGTCGGCGGTTTTGATGACCCATCGCGGTTTGAATGGGGCGCCGGCTTCCTCCTCCGAGGCGCTTTGTTGCAGACGGAAGAGCATTTCTTCTTCTTTGACCAGTTTGGCGATCACCACCTCGTCTTTGGACGGCCCGAGGACGTGAATCTTCACGCCCGGCAGCGCGGGAGTGGTGAACGTTCGCGGACGCTCATTCGCCTTTTCGCTCGTCGGCAGAAAAAAACGCTGCGGACTTCCCGAAAAACCTTCATGTAGCGTCTTCATCGCCGGCGCGTTTTTCAGATTATTTTTTGCGATCTCCATGAGACCGGAAGCCGCAGCGGCGGCGCGGAACTTCTTGTCCTTCTTTGCGCGCCTGGCGATGTGCTGCACCAGCGCCAGCGATCGTTTGCTCTGCGACTCCAGGATCTTCCGGGCGCGCGGGTCCTTCGGATTCTCCGTCCACGGCAGCCACACCTCGGAGACTTCGAGCTTGCTCCAGATCTTCTGCTGAAATCCGGAGACGTGATCAGAGTGCCGATGGGTGCCGACGACGACGTCGATGCGCGCTTTGCCGTTCTCGGTCACGTCGTCGATGATCCGCTTCGCCACCGCGGCGATCGGATTCGGCCCCGGTCCGCCGAGGTGCATCCCACAATCGAAAAGGATGCGACGTTCGCCCGCTCCGTCGGGGATGCGAACCAGGAAGGCATCGCCGAAGCCGACGTTGTACATCCCGATGGTGATCGCCCGGCCGCTGGCCGCCTTCTTTTTCGTCGTGCTCTTCTTTTTCGCGCTCTTCTTTTTCGTGCTCATCGCAGCCCCGCCATTCCGTGCAATGCGGAAAATCGAAAACGGTTGCGCATGCGGCTTTCCAGATAGTGGTCGTTGGACCAGGGAAGGAACGGATCGCGGAGATCACACTCGGCGACGAATTCTTCCTGGTCGACGACGCGCTGATCGGCAAGTTCGCGTACATCCTTGCGATCGGCGAGATGCTTGCCGGGCAGCGGCTTCGCGATCACGTAGCGGATTTGTCCATCCGCGGAAGCGATGATGGTCGAGCCGCCGCGCAGAGGAACGCCTCCAAATCGCGCGTGCGATCCCTTGACCGTCTGCACGAATTGCGCGACCAGCTCGACGATCAATTGCCCCTCGGTCGAGAAGCGAAAGACGGAGTGGAAGCCGTCGAGCGCGACCGGCAGGCGCGGATCGAGATCGAGCAGCCTTCGATTTTTCATCGCGTAGGCGCGAAGCTCCTGCGCCCACTCGCCCAGCTCTTTTTCTTCATCAGGTGTCGCGCTTCTCCGATCGAACGCACGCGCGGTCACCGAGAGCTGCTTGTCGCGCAGCTTCGGCAGCAGGGGCAGTTCGCTTCCGATTCGCGGCTCCCACATCAACGCCTCCTCGGCGAGCGAGGTCACTCCTTTCGGGTAGATGCCGCGCACGCGGAACGCTTCGATGAGCGCCGCGCGCTGACCGTACTCGTCGCCCGGCGCCACTTCGCGGTCCGCGGTCACCATCGCGCGAAGGTAGTCGCCGTAGGTGATGTCGACCGGCGGAAGGTATTCGAACGCGCGGATGCACATGTTGAGCACGTACTGCGCGCTCTTCGACGCCTCGCCGGCGATGCGATTCACGAGATCGGGATGCAGATAGCCTTCGGGGAGCAGCCCGCTGCCCCCGGTAGCGATGCGAATCAGATCGCGAATCCGCTGCTGGTACGTGGCGAAGAACGAGTCGAAGATGGCGGCGACGAGGATCGATCCGCGATCGTGCGGCTCGTGCAGCTTCCGGTAGAGATTCTTGTCGGGCTTGCCTTCGTGATTCGGATCGCGAACGCTGCGCAACGCCTCCCCCGCTCCAGTCGCGTATCCAAATTGCTGCGCCAGCTCGACGAGCGGTCCCGGCTGACTCAACTGCGTTCTCGTTTTCTGAATCGTCTCGGTGAGAACCTCGGGGAATGAGAAGTGCTGGAAGATGGCCACGATGTCGGAGAAGCCTTCATGGAACGCGAAGACGTCGCGGTTGCTGGCCTCATCGAAGCGGTGACGAAGACGATGCACCATCGCGTGCGTCATCTCGTGACTGATGATGTCGTGCGACAGGCAGGAGAAGACGGTCTGCCCGGGGATGTTCGCGCCGGGGTTCTCCTTGTCGGCGGTGAAGTAGCCGAAGAAGATCGCCATCGGATCGGGATCGAAGAAGGCGTTCGCACCTTTGAAGGCGTGAGGAAAGAGACGAAGCTGTTTTCCCCGGAACGAAACGCGGCGGCCAAGGGCGCGATCGAAATTCTCGATGACGCGCATGGCGACGGCGTAGACCATCTGCTGATGAAAGCGCGGATCGGATTCGGTGGGATCGAGGCCGCCCTGCATGAGGATCGCTTCGTCGTCGAGATTGACGGGCTGGTAGTAGCAGCGATTGGCGCCGTCGTAGTCGATGACGCCGACACGCTCGCCGAACGGGCCCGGCTTGAGATCCGCTTCATTCGCGATTTGCACGGTGGCGCGATTGCCGGCGACGCGGCCAAGCATCGGATCGAAAGCAAAGATCTTCAGCGGGCGGCGGGTGGGTCGGGCATAGTCCTCGGGGCTGCTCATACCTAGGAGGGTCGCCAACGAGCCGATCCCCTACCCCTTCCCGCCTGCGATGATCAGGGATTGACGATGTGGTGACCCGGTTTGCGGGGCGGATCGTTCCGCGGCCGCTCTGCGACCTTGGGGTTGTTTTTGAACGACGGCGCAAGCTCTGCGTTGATTGCCGCCCAATCCGGAGACTCTCCCTCATTGTCGACGATGGCTCCGATCGGGCATTCGGGCAGACATAGGCCGCAGTCGATGCAAACCTCAGGATCGATGATCATGAACTCTTCGCCCTGGTAATTGCCGGGATGGATACAGTCCACGGGACAGACAGAAACACACGTCGCGTACCGCTCGCCCAGACATGTGTCGTCGATTACATAGGACATCACTTCCTCCTGGTGGTGGCCGTTGTCGATGCTTGGATGGGAGATTGGGAGTCTACCCCAGCGCGCGTGAAACCTCCGAAATCGGTATCGCGTCAATTGAAAAGGACGTCGCCCACAGAGGCATTAAGGTCACAGAGAATCGGTGTCCTCTGCGTCTCTGTGGTGGACTGATTCGTTTGACGGGACCGTAAAAAGTGAGCCGGCATTAAGTCGCTCTCTTCTGTTTGCGCGCGCCTTACGATCCGAGGAGAATCTTCGCATCACGTCCATGCCGGACCGCCTTGAGTTTCGCTATTCGCCAGAGGGACAACTGCGACTTCTCATCGTGGCCTGCGTTCTGGTTTGTGCCGCCTTGTACATGGCGCTGACCAATGCGGACATTGTCTACCGAATCCTCGGCTGGATCGCAGCAGGGTTTATGGCGCTCTGCGCGCTGATTGCCGCCAAGCGCCTGCTCGCCGGCGGCGTCCCGTTCGTCTTCGACCTCGGCGGGATCTCATTTCCGGGCGGCGATTTCGGACTAGTCCCCTGGAGCGAGATCAAGAGCTACAAGGTCGTCACGATCCGAGGCAACTACTTTCTGGCGCTGACGTTTCACGATCCCAATCACGCACTCGCGCGCGTTTCGACATTGAAGCGGCGATGGGCGTTCACCAACCAGCGTCTCGGCTGGGGACATTGGGCTCTTACGTTCTCAGGACTGACACCGGGAATGGACGAAGCGATCGCCTTCATCCGCGAGCACACGCAGGTTCGTGCCCAGGACTAGCGCTAAGACAGGTATCGCCTCTCTCCGCGTCCCCGCGTGAGACGCCTTTTTGATCTGTGCTAATTTCCGCCGATGATGAAAAAGTCGCTCCTCCTTCTAATCAGCCTCTTCGCATTCTCCGCATTCGCGCAGCAACCGAAAACGATCGCGCTGAAGGCGGCAAGGATCTTCGACGGAACTTCCGACAGCGTGACGTCGAACGGCGTCGTCATCATCGAAGGGAATCACATCAAGTCCATCGGCGGCCCGATTCCTGCGAACGCACAAGTCATCGACCTCGGCGACGCTACGCTGATGCCGGGCTTGATCGATGCGCACGTTCATCTCACCGAGGAGAGCGGCGACAACTGGTACCTCGACTACTTCCAGACCTTGATGCGCCAACCTGCCGAACAGGCCCTCCTGGCAACGACCTTCGCCCGGAAAACGATCGAGGCCGGCTTCACTACGGTGCGCAATGTCGGCGCAAGCGATTACGTCGACGTCGGTCTCCGCAACGCCATCAATCATGGATGGGTGGTGGGACCGCGGATGTTGATCGCGGTTCATGCGATCGGCGCAACCGCGGGGCACGGCGACCGCGATCCCATTCCGCCCGCGCGCGGCGTCCCTTCGCTCGGTCCGATCGACGGCGTGTGTAATGGACCCGCAGAATGCCGCGCAGCCGTCCGTTATCAGATCAAGTACGGCGCCGACGTCATCAAGTTCATGCCCTCGGGCGGCGTGTTGTCACTCTCCGATCCGGTCGACGCACCGGAGCTCTCCCAGGACGAGATGAATGCGATCGTCGAAGAAGCGCACCATTGGGGACGCAAAGTGGCCGCCCATTGCCACGGCGACGCTGCGGCGAAAATGGCGGTGCAAGCCGGCGTCGATTCGATCGAGCACGGTTCCTTCATCAAGGTGGAGACACTGGAGATGATGCGCGACAAAGGCGTCTATCTCGTTCCCACCCTTATGGCCGGCGATTGGCTCGGTCTCCATCTCGACAAACTCCCGCCGGAGATCGCCACGAAAGCGAAAGCAGCGCTGGCCGCGCGCAGCGACATGTTCCGCAACGCGGTCAAGCTCGGCGTGAAGATCGCGTTCGGCACCGACTCCGCAGTCTCGCCGCACGGGATGAACGGCAAGGAATTCGCGCTGATGACGGGACTGGGCATGGCTCCGGCCGCCGCTCTGCGCTCCGCAACATCCGTCGCCGCAACACTCCTCGGCGTCGACGACCGCGGCACGCTCGCGGCAGGAAAACTCGCCGACATCATCGCCGTGCCGGGTAATCCGCTCACCGGCATCACGGCGATGGAGCGCGTGGCGTTCGTGATGAAGGATGGAGTCGTGGTCAAGGGTAAGTAGTTCTGGTCCGGCGCGAGTAAGAGACGGAATGTTGAATGTTGAATGTTGAATGTTTAATGTTTAACTTTGAGTCTAATGTTGAATGTTTAATGTTTATAGTAACCATTCAACCTTCGAAAACAACTCCTCTCATTCACCATTCAACACTCAACATTGAACATTCAACATTCCGCTTCTCCCAGCCGTTGAACGACAACCACCCATGAGAAAACGCGTCTACATCGCCTACACCGGCGGCACGATCGGGATGAAACGGACGAAGGCCGGCTATGTCCCTGCGTCCGGATATCTGCAATCGCAGATGGATGCGATGCCGGAGTTGAAGCACTCGTCGATGCCACGGTTTCACATCGAGGAATACGCGCCGCTGCTCGATTCCTCGAACATGACGCCGCGCGAGTGGGTGGCCATCGCACGCGACATCGGCGATCACTACGACGACTACGACGGATTCGTCGTCCTGCACGGCACGGACACGATGGCCTACACCAGCTCCGCGCTGCCGTTCATGCTCAACGGGCTCGGCAAGCCTGTGGTCGTGACCGGGTCGCAGATTCCTCTTTGCGAAGTCCGCAACGACGCGCGAGAAAATCTCATCACGTCGCTTCTGATCGCGGCGAACTACGACATCCCGGAGGTTTGCCTGTACTTTGGAGGGAGACTGGTGCGGGGATGCCGGGCCGTGAAAGTGAGCGCGGATGGATTCGCGGCATTTGCATCGCCGAATGTCCCACCGCTTGGCGTCGTCGGGATCGACATCGAGATCAACTGGGATCTGGTGCGCAAGCCGCGGCCACGACAACGACTGCGCGTCGAAGAGCTCGCCGAACCTGTGGTGAGCGCTCTGCGGCTTTTTCCCGGCATCTCGCCCGATCTCGTCCGCAATGTGCTGCGTCCCCCGCTGCAGGGACTCGTTCTCGAAGCGTATGGAGTCGGCAACGGCCCCGACCACAATGCCGCGTTTCTCGAAGCGCTCGCGGAAGCCACGCGGCGCGGCGTGGTGATTGTCGATTGCACACAGTGTCTGGAAGGGAATGTCGATCTCACTGAATACGCAGCCGGTTCCGCAATGGCGCGCGCGGGAGTCATCAGCGGATTCGACATGACGGCGGAAGCAGCGCTGGCGAAGCTCTACTACCTGCTCAGCCGCGGTTACGGAACGGAAAAGGTCAAGCGTGAGGTGCAACGCGATTTACGGGGGGAGCTAACGATCACGGGCTAGAATATTGCTTATGAGATCCCTCTCCGCGTTCTGCCTGGCCATCCTTCTCTTCACCTTCAGTTCCTTCGGCGCCGACTCGGTTTTGCCCGGGCTTTTCAAGCGCGCAAAAGACGCCTTCGCTGCCGGCGACTTCAAAGCATCGCTCGGATACTTCGAATTGCTCGATTCGGAAAGTGCGAAGCCAGGCCTCGAAGCGGATCGCATGAAGCTGCTTCCGGTCGTTACGTTCTACCGCGGCGCGAATCTCGCCGCGCTCGGCCGGAAAGACGAAGCGAAAGAAGCGTTCATCTCCTACCTCGGCTACATGCCGACTGCCGCAATCGCGTCGCCCGCATTTCCGAAGGCGACCGTCGACCTGTTCGAACAGGCCCGCAGGGAAGCAGCAGGGCGCACACCATCAATGCAGGCTGCCTACTTCAAGTTTTCGAAGCCGGCCGGCTGGTCGTTTCCTGCAGATGAACACTGGATCGAATCGCCAACCAAGTTCCTCCTGACGCCCGCACAGAAGAAGGAGTACGCAACCTTCACATCCAACGCCGAGCGCGCCGCGTTCGTCGACGCGTTCTGGAAGCAGCTCGATCCCACTCCCACGAGTGACGTCAACGAGATGCGGGATGAGTTCGAGCGGCGTCTCGCCTTTGCGGACTCCTATTTGGCGACGCCCAAACAGGCTGGTCATCTCACCGATCGCGCGGCGATCTTCGCCTTTCTCGGACCGCCAACCTACGCCGCGGTGAAAGAGCTGGCGATGGGCGACGAAGCAATGGATCAGATGCGCACCGTTCCGATGCGGGATCGTGCGCTGGAGCAGAAGGGATCGCGCGGCCAGATCGAGTCCTGGTACTACCGCTCGACCCGCATTCCGCCCGGAACTCCGTTTCACGAAGTGCGCTTCGACTTCACGACGAAGGAAGGCTACGGCACGTCGGTCCTGCAGAAAGACCCGGCGCCGATGCAAACACTCGGCATCGCAACGGAGTCGGCGCGCCGGGATCGGCGACTGAACTGACGTTCTACGTTTCGTAGATCGGGACGGACCGCCGCTCAGAGCAGCGGCGGCCGTTTCGCTGTCAAAGCGATCTGCTTCGCTACAATCGCCGCACAGTGGCCAAGAAAGCAGCGGCAGTCTTCTCCTGCAGTGAATGCGGCAGCCAGTCACCCAAGTGGCTCGGCCGCTGCCCCGACTGCAGCGCGTGGAATTCGTACGGTGAGGAACAGCTCCCGCCGATGATGTTGAGCTCCGGCGCGGAGCCGGTGGCGATCGGCGCGCTCGACATCGATACCGTGCCGCGAACGTCGACCGACATCGCCGCGCTCGACCGCGTGCTCGGCGGTGGCCTCGTCGCCGGCGCCGTCACGCTCGTCGGCGGTGAGCCGGGCATCGGCAAGTCGACGCTGCTGCTTCAGGCGGCGGAGAAACTGGCGCGCGACGGCGTCGTCCTCTACGTTTCGGGTGAAGAGAGTCCGCGGCAGATCGCCATCCGCGCGCGACGACTCGGCACGACGAACGACAACATTCGTCTGTTCGCGGAGACTTCGGTCGAGCGGATCATCGCCGTCACCGAGTCGCTGAAGCCCGTCGCCGTCATCATCGACTCGATTCAGACGGTGCACACGAACACGAACGCGTCGACGCCCGGTTCCGTCGGTCAGGTGCGCGATTCCGCCGGCCGGCTGATGACTGCTGCGAAACGACTCTCCATCCCCATCTTCCTTATCGGACATATCACCAAGGAAGGGACGATCGCCGGTCCGAAGTCGCTCGAGCACATCGTCGACACCGTTCTCTATTTCGAAGGCGAGAAGTTTCAGAACTACCGCGTCGTGCGCGCGTGCAAGAACCGCTTTGGTCCAGCGAACGAAGTGGCGATCTTCGAGATGCACGACAGCGGACTGGAAGAAGTCGCGAATCCGTCTGCTGCATTGATCTCGCAGCGAAGCACGGCGGCGGGATCGGCGATCGTCGCTGCGGTCGAAGGGACGCGTCCGTTATTGATCGAAGTCCAGGCGCTCGTATCCGCCACGCACTTCCCTTCGCCGCGTCGCATGGCCATCGGCATGGACGCGAATCGCGTATCGCTCCTCCTCGCCGTCCTCGAGAAAAAGAACGGCGGGAACTTTCTTGCCAGCGACGTCTACGCGAATCTCGCCGGCGGTCTGCAGATCGACGAACCTGCCATCGACCTCGGCGTCGTCGCAGCGCTCATCTCCTCGCAACGCAACGCACCGATCGCGCACGACGTCGTCGTCTTCGGCGAAGTCGGCCTCCTCGGCGAGATTCGCAGCGTCTCGCAGGCAGACCTCCGCGCGCGCGAAGCCGCCGCTCTCGGCTTCCACCGCGTCATCCTTCCGCAGTCGAATGCGAATGAGATTCGGGCCGACGTCGAGGTGATCGGCGTCCGCCGCGTCGACGAGTTTGCGACGTTGCTGTTCGGTTAGTGCTTTACACCGCGGGCCAAATTATTTACACTTCAGCCCGTCGTTCCCGGACCTCAATGACTCTTCATCACGCGCGCAGTGGGTGGGCAGGCACGTTCGTCGTGCTGAGCGGCCTCATGTTCACACTAAACGGCTGTGCCACCGCGCCAGCGGCGCAGCCAATGCAGACAGCTCCCGCCGTCAGCAGAGTCACGCTCCCATCAGATGAAGACGACTGGAGCCAGCTCCGGGCGCAGATGCGCGTCGATCTGAGCCGCTACAACACCCGCGAGATCGCCCGGACACCGACTGGCCCAACGCCAACGGCAACAAAGGTCGCGCGCGACCAGGAGTTCGCCGCGAAGGCACGCGAGATGTTTGCGCCTCTCTCGCGGATGCCGTTACGCCTGCCGGTCGTTGGGATCCGCACGTCGTCGCTCGACGATAGCTGGCACGCGCCCCGGGACGGCGGTGCACGCGTTCACAAAGGGATCGACATCTTTGCACCGAAGGGAACGGAAGTCGTCGCCGTCACCGACGGAGTGATCAGCTTCATCGGAGACGAGAAGCTTGGCGGTCACTGCATCTGGCTGACGACCGAGAACGGCGCATCCTTTTTCTACGCGCATCTCGATCGCTGGGCAGCCGGTCTCTACGAAGGGATGGAAGTGCAATCCGGCGATCTTCTCGGCTACGTCGGCAACACCGGCAACGCCAGGTACACGCCCTCGCACCTCCACTTCGGCGTCGACCAGAACGACGAGATGGTCAATCCCTACCCGCTCCTGACGCAAGCCTCGCCAACGCTCCATGCACACGTGCACACGACGCTGAGCGGCGGGCCAGTGGCAACGCGATAAGACGTCAGCGCGTTTCCGCTCGACCGTCTTTGTGCTCGCTCCACGTGAATGCGAGCAACTCATAAGAGGTGCCAGTCTGCTCGATCCCCGCCGCGTTCACCGCGCCTAGCGGAAGCAGCGTCACATCAGCACCAGTATCGATCAGGAGCAAGACATCCGGAATGATCGCGCCGTTTTGGGGATTGCGGAGCCGTGCGTTCACAACTGCCGCTGGCGGCGCAAAGAGGCGATCATCGTACGGTGGCATCTTCGCCTTCCAGGATCTCCATTGCGAAATCGGATACCTGTTTCGGTTGCAGAAGCCGAGGAGTTTGAATCCTGGAAGACGGCGGATCTTCGACGCCGGGGACGACGACGTATACCTTTGCTTGCTCCGGAAGTCTCACGGTTTCCGTCAGTTTAACTTCACCACGCTCGACGATTGCTTCGTAGGTGAGAACCTTCATCGAATCCAGCTTATCACCGGCTCGGCCAGAGTAGCGCCGTTCATCGATCAGCAAGGGAGTCACGCGTGCCTGATCGGTTAGGCCTCCGGCCTGTCACGCGGAGGTGGCGGGTTCGAGTCCCGTCGGCCCCGCCAAACTAAAGCACTTGATGAGCCGCCTTTGGCAGCTTTCGTGTTTTTGCGAGTCCTTTCAGAATTTCTTCGCGTGCGCGAAACATACCAAAATTGGCGGTGTGGAAAAACCTTCCCGCGTCACTCTATGTATATAAGGAAGGATGTGATGGGCGAATCCAAGGACACTCCACGATCAGCTCTTTCGTTCGCAGAATTCATCGAGGCGGCGACGGCTGCCGCGGTGAAACGTTTTGCTCCCGGAACGCACTATTGATCGGGTCCAGATCCCGTGAGCAAAAAACAGGAGATGCCATGCGCGTGCAGTTGAGGTTCGTTCTAACACTCATCCTTTCCGTCGCCTCCGTCACCGCATCGGCCTCGATGCCACAAGTAACTCCGGCAGATCTGCCGGCGCAACCAGTCGTCGGCAGCCAGTTCACCTTCAAGCTGTCCTTCGAGAATGCATCGCCGCAGCCGGGCTATGCACCGTTCCTCGACATCGTCCTGCCCGCCGGCGGAAACGACTACGGCTCCGCATCCGGACCGTGCGACGGCGCAACGTTCGTCACCGCCGCGCTGGTCAACGTCAATCCGGCGAATACACCGCTCGACATCCAAGTCACGAATACGCCTTGTCCGGCGACCGCGCCGCCCGTTCCGGCAGTCACGCTGCCGCAACCCCATCCGCTGAGCGCATTCGGCGTCCCCGCGGTGATCCTCCCGGCAGGCTCGCAGCTGGTGACGATCCGCCTGCCGTACGGCAGTTACGACGACACGCAGCCGCCGGCCGAAGTCACGATCACCGCGAAGATGCATCCGTACGCGGACGTGAATGTGCCGCTGACGGTCTACTACCGCGCCGGCTTCGCCCTGGGGACGACGCCGCTCAATGATTCCTCGACCGATCCGCCAGTCTTCATCTTCATGACCTCTCCGACGAACGCGCTGGCCTGGCCGAACAGCACCATCACGCCGGTCCTGGCCTCGATCAAGAAGCTCTATCTCGGTCCGGAGGATGAGACCGCGGCTGGGCCGAACTTCCCGCGCCAGTACCAGATCGTGGTGAGCGTTCCGCCGGTGCCGATCGTCCACAAGCTGACGAATGTGACCATCAACGACTGCGAGCCGCCGTCCGTCACGTTCACCTCGGCGACCGCGAATCCACCGACGACGCTGACCGCGCCGCCCTGCATCATCGGCACCTATCCCGTCCTGAACAACGACGCGACGCTTACTATCAACTTCTTCGGGAACAACACGCCGGCCTGGTTCCCGAACGGGGCGTGCGCGCATCCGGTCAAGAATGCGGCCTCCGTCACGGCGAGCTGGCTTCCGGACGATCCCCGCGACACGGCCGTCGTCACCTCATCGCAGCAGGCGACGAAGGCGATCACGATCAAGGCGCTGGCGACCCAGAAAACCGTCACGTTGCCGCCCGGCGGGATCATCCCCGGATCGACGATCCAATACACGATCGACTTCCAGGTCGCCGACTATCTCCGCTTCGGCGATCTCTCTGTCATCGACATCATGTCCGACGGGATGACGCTGGTCCCCGGCTCCCTGATGCTGAGGGTCCAGGACAAGACCGGCGCGTTCGGCCCGACCGCGATTCCGTCCACAGCGTTCATCGTGTCGCGGCCGGTGACCGGAGACGCGGGCTGCGCCAACGTAAACTCGGGAATACGCATCGGCGTCTTCGTCTCCTCCGCGATCGGCGCGCTCAAGTCGTCGCCGGCATCCTTCCCCGCCAACACGATGACGGGAGGGCTGGTCGGGGGCCCGTCGACGGTTCCCGCGACCGGCACGATCACGTATTCGATGAAGGTCGACGACACGTTCGCGTTCCCTCCGCATTTCCTCGGCGGGACCGGCCCCGATGGGACGATCAGCCCCGATGACGGGTTCGTCGACAAGAACGATCCCCTGTTCAATCGCGTCGAGATTACCGGCTTCGAGTACTCGCTCGGCCTCCCACCCGTCAAGCTCACGCAAACCTGCACCGACGACAGCAAGCAGTGCCTCAACATCGCCGACGGACCGCTGACCAAGCGTGTCGTGGCCCGCAATCAGACGTGGTTCACGACCGTCCCCGATCCGGTGCTCAATCTGCCGAAGTTCGCGGCCGGGGACACGATCACCTACAAGCTCTCCAAGATCATGCCGTCCGGTGACGCACAGGACATCACGTTCTACGACTGGGTGCCGAAGCCGGTGCTGGCCTTTCCGGCCCTGTCGGCGACGGCGCCGGTTTGCGGAAGCTCGCCACCGGCCGTCAATACGGTCTGCTATGCCGTCACGACGACCGGGTCGGTCACCATACCGCCGCCCACGGTCGCGGTCCTGCTCCCGGACGGGCAGCTGCGGGTCCGCTTCGCGCCGTTCAACAACACCTCGAACAGCCAGCTCACGCTCGAGATCTACTTCACGCTGCAGATCTCCTCTGCGCCGTTTGCGGACGGCCTGCACCTGACGAACGAGTCGCAGGAATGCGAGTACGACTCCTACGGCACACGCACCTGCATGCTGGCGATCGCTGCCTTCGAATTGACCGAGCCGCGCCTGCGGATACTCAAAGGCGTTGTCCGGAGCGACTCTGCCGCCGTGTTCCGGCCGGCGCCACCGTCTCCGGCCGCGGTCACGTGGGCCGTGCCGCCGTCGTCGGCGGTGCCGCGGTTCACGCCGGGGATCATCACTTCCCAGCTCCTGAGCATGAATCCGAACGCGTTCCAGAGCGATCTCGACGGCGACGCGAATGACAACATCACGTTCAGTATCATCGTCGAGAACCTGGGCTCCGGCCTCAATGGCGCGCACAACGTCACTGTGTCCGATCCGCTCGCGTCTCTCGGCCCGAACATCATCGTCAACCCCGCCTCGGTACAAGTGACGAACGGGCTGGGAACGCCGCTGGCATTCACCGGCTCTTTGGCGCTGCCGGCTGGCATCACCCTCAACGCACCGCTCGCGCCGTACAGCCTGACCGGCGGCACCAACATCGCCGTCATCACGTTCGACGCGAAGATCATCGGCACGGTGAGCCCGGGCTGCTTCCCGAACACGGCCACCATCACCAACTACGCGGCGACGAACGGCGGTCCGAATTTCGTCACGGCCGGCTACGGCGGCCCGTTCAGCGACACGGCAAACGTCTGCGTGACGCCGATCCTCACCAAGTGCGTGCTGGCCACGTCCGAGAGCAAGCCGACACCGAAGAACGACGGCCTGGGCCGGCCGCAGCTAGCGATCGGCGAGATCGTCCGCTACCGCCTCACCGTGCAGGTGCCGGAGGGCACGATCCCGAGCATGAGCGTGAAGGATCTCCTTCCGCCGGGAATGACGTTCCTCAACGACAACACAGCGCAATTCGCGTACATCGCGAACAACTCACTCACGGCCGCCGCGCTTCCATGCCCGGTGAACATCGGGAGCACCGCCCCATGCACGACGTTCACGGGCAATTCCTGCATCTTTCCGAATTTCATGATCACCGGTGGACCGCCGTTCCTGCCCGGCACGGCGCCGACGTTCAGCATCGGCAACCTCGTGAACAGCGACAACGACGCGAACGCCGAATTCCTGATCATCAGCTTCAACGCCGTCGTCAACAACGTGGCCGGCAACGTGGCCGGGACGCTGCTCAGAAATCAGTTCCAGGTCTTCAGCGGCACGACCTTGCTGGCGACGTCGCCGTTCACGGACATCGTCGTCGTCGAGCCGAAACTCAGCGTGCAGAAGAGCGTCAAGCTCACGACATCCCTCGGCAATCCGGTGCCGACGTACAAGATCGTCGTGAACAATCCCGCGCCCCTGGCAGGAGCGACGGCACACGACGTCGTCATCAAGGACGTCTTCGGACCGAACCTCGTGAGCCCCGTCATCGTCACCGCGACCGCTGCGGGCGGCGCGACGACTCCGGCCGTGATCACGCAGCCGAACGGCCTCACCGCGACGGTCGTGGCCATGCCGCCGCAGTCGTCGGTGACCATCGAGTACAAGGCCACGATCCTCTGCATGGAGTGCGAGAAGCTTACGAACACCGCCACCGTCACATGGACGAGCCTTCCCGGACTGAATGGGACGACGCCGAATCCGACCGGGTCGATCACGCCGGGCAATCCGGGAGCCGTTGACGGCGAGCGCACCGGAACAATGCCCGCGCCGAACACCTACGTCGTCTCTGCCACGGCTTCGCCGTGCGGCACGATCTGCGGCGTGAAATTCAATGACCTCAACGGCAACGGAAAGCTCGATCCGGGCGAACCGCCGCTGTCGGGATGGACCATCTCCTCAGGAGCGCAGAGCTTCACGACAGGCGCCGACGGGCAATACTGCTTCGCGGTTCCAGCCGGCACGCACGCCGTGTGCGAGCAACAGCGCCCGCCTTGGATCGTGACGACGCCACCCGGCGGCTGTGCGACAGCCGTCGTCACCGAAGGCGGCAAGAACACCGTGAACTTCGGGAATCACGAAGACGTGCCGCTCTCCTGCGTCAAGCCTCCTGCACAGATGGTCGGATGGTGGCCACTGGACGAGGGCGCAGGCGCCACGAGTTTCAAGGACATCATCGGCGGGAACAACGCAACGCCCTCTGCATCTCCGGTCGGCGGAACGCAAGCTCCACAGCCGGTGTCTGGCATGGTCAGTGGCGCCATCCAATTCCCCAAGTTCGGCAATGGACTGAGCGGGGCGCGAGTGAGCCCTCAGGGAGCGCTGGCGACTGTCGGCTCAGCGGACTTCACGATTGACACCTGGGTGAAATTTCTATCGGCGCCGGCGGGCCGGCCGCACTACATTGTGAACAAATTCGACTCCGTACAGAACAAGGGCTATGCCCTGTACGTGATATCGCCCGGCATCGCCGGCAACGAGCGGCTCGAGTTCAAGTGGGGCGATGGCGCCAACGTCACCACGGTACAGACGATTTCGGCTCTGACACCGGGTCAGTGGCACCACGTAGCTGCGACGTTTACGCGGAACGTGGCCGGAAACGCTCTCGACATCCGTTTGTACGTGGACGGCGCCCAACAGGGCCAGCAGACGGGGAACCCGCCGGGCCTGGGCTCCCTGGTCAACTTCGTGTTCCTGGAAATCGGATGGCAGCCGGGCACAGTCGATGAGCCGATCACCCTCGATGAGTTGGAGATCTTCAATGTCGCGCTACCTCTCTCGGACATTCAGTCTATTTACAACGCCGGCCCCGGGGGCAAGTGCAAATGACGCCCGTAGGCGAAGCGTGAACGGTCGCAAGGTGAATCGCAAGATCACGATATTCGCCGCTAACGTTCGTCTCCATTACCGCGACCTCCGGCCTGTTTACGCCGGAGGTCTAAACCGTCGCTCGGTCTGTCCTCAAAACGGTTCGAAGGACGTGGCGTCATTTCCGTGCTACGCCCGGGCGCTGGGAGGGTTCTCTCCGTCGTACACCTTGTCGCGATACTTCTTGTCGATTTCCGCCGCGTCGACCTTGCCGACCGTGCCGTCCGATTCGATCGTGTACTTGCCGGCACGTACTTGTGGGCGGAGACCGACAAGACACCATCTCTTTGCCTTTCGGACCCGCGACCAAAACGGTAAAGTGGTTTCCGAGTAAGAGGAGTCGGGCTGGAGAGTCCGACCTACGTTGCTCCCAGCGATTCGCCTGTTGACGGATCCCTCCAACCGAGCCCCAACTTCCGCAACGGCTCGCGCACAAAATCGCGACCGAGGTAGCGCGGATGCGGCAGTGTTAGCTCCCTCGTTTGCATGAGATGCGCGCTATGCAGGATGAGATCGAGGTCGATGACGCGCGGCGCGTTGCGAATGGTGCGGCGACGGCCTAGACGCGATTCGATCGCGAGCATTGCATCGAGCAACGATTGCGGATCGAGATCGGTGTAGCCGGCGACGACCGCATTCAGAAATCTTGGCGAGCCCGGTGGTGCATCGATCGGCTCCGTTTCGATGAACGGGCTGATGCGGACGACGGAGATGATCTTGCGCAGCTCCTCGATCGCTTTCCGGAGCGATCGATCTCGATCGCCGAGGTTGGAGCCGAGGGCGACGAGAACGGAGTAGGGCATCAGTCGCTGACGTCGATCTCGTCGGAGAGCTCGTTCATGTCATCGTCGGCGCGAGGGAAGTACATCTTCAACTGACTGCCCGCCGCGGTAATCGCTTCGATGATTCCGTCGGTGAACTCGCCGCTTCCGAAACGGAGCGTCAGCTTCGCGGCGATGTCGTCCCAGAAACCTGCCGGAACCTTCTCGTCGATTCCTTTGTCGCCCACGATCGCGAACACGCGCTCTTCGGATGCGATGAAGAGCAGCACGCCGTTGCGGAGCGCGGTCTTCGTCATCCCCAGGCGCTCGAACGTGCGCTCGGCGACATAGCGCGCATCGCCGCCATTCGCTTTCGGCTCGATGTGAATGCGGATCTCACCCGAAGTCTCCCGCTCGGCAGCACCGATCGCCGCCACGATGCGCGGCTGGTCGAGCATGGCCAGGAACTCTTTCTGGTTCACCATCCACCTCCTGCGCCGCCGCCGCCGAATGAGCTGCCACCGCCGCCCCAGGAACCGCCGGTACCCCAACTGCTTCCGCCGCTGCTACCACCACCGAACGTCGTTCCGCCACCGCCTCCGCCGAGGAACATCATCGGCCAGAAACAGCCGCCGCATCCGCCGCGACGCCCACGACGCGAAAACGCCGGCAATACGACGAAGAACACGAACAGGAGGAGATAAATGATCAGCCTGATCGGAATGCCGGAGCTGCGCGACGTGCGCACAGCTCGTGGCGAAGGAGCGCTACCGGCCGGCACCGCGCTCGGATCGATCTTTTTCCAGATCCGATCGACCGCGGCGGTGAGTCCGCCCGCGTAGTCACCGGCGCGGAAGAATGGCGGAACCGTCTCGTGAAGAACATCGGATGAAAACGCGTCGGTGATGACCGGCTCCAGGCTGTAGCCGACCTGGATGCGCGTTTTGTGCTCTTTCACGAAGACGAAAAGCATCAGCGCTTTGTCGTCTTTCACCTTCCAGACGTTCGCGACTCTATTCGTGTATCCGAGGTCGTCTTCTCCTTCGAGCGAAGGAAAGATCATCACCAGGAACTGCACGCCCGTCTTCTTGTAGAAACCTTCGAGCTTCTCGTTGAGCTGCTGCGTCTCGGAGGAGTTGAGAAGATTCGCGCTGTAGTCGTTCACCCACTGCGTCGGCTTCGGCGGGATGTCGAGCGCGAGCGCGGCGGAGGCGATCAGCGCGATCGCGAAGAACGCGATCGCGCTGCGGCGGACGATCATCGCGTGCCTGTCGCCGGCGCTGCCGGTGCGGTCCCGAAGTTGAAGTTCACCTCCGGGGCAACCTGCGATCCCGCGGCGCCTTTGAAGTACGCCTTCGGTTTGAATCCGCTCATGTTGGCGACGAGGTTGGCCGGAAAGCGCAGAACGGCTGTATTGAACTCCTGCGCCACGTCGTTATAGCGTTTCCGCTCGACGGCGATCCGGTTCTCCGTCCCTTCGAGCTGCGACTGCAACTCCAGGAAGTTCTGGTTCGACTTCAGATCGGGATAGCGCTCGACGACCACAAGAAGCCGCGACAGCGCTCCGGAGAGATTCTCCTGCGCTCCTGCGAACTGCGCCATGGCGTTGGCATCGTTCGGCAGATTCGACTGCGCGCTTGGCGCGCCGGACGGAGCAGCGACCTGTCCCACGCGCGACCGCGCGTTGATGACCGCTTCCAGTGTCGACTTCTCGAAGTTGGCCGCTCCCTGAACAGTGCGGACGAGGTTCGGGATCAGGTCGAAGCGGCGCTGATAGTCGTTCTCGACCTGCGCCCACTGCCCTTGAACCTTCTGATCGAGCTCGACGATGTGATTGCGCACACCGATGAACCATCCACCGCCAATCAGCAACGCGAGGACCAATGCTCCAACACAACCCAAAAGACCGGCTCTACCCATGGTGTTCCTTCCTTATCAACAACGCAGGCCGAACATCAGACCGATGAGCGGAGTATGGCACGGCCGCGGTGCGGCGCGGGCCAACCATCAATACTCTTCGTCTTCTTCGTCGTCCGCGACTGGCTCGTCTCCGCGATCGGCCTCGGGGATGATGTCCTCATCTTCGTCGCCGGTAGCAGGCGTCGCCACTTCGCCATCCGCTCCAAACTCTTCGTCGGGCGTGTCCTCGACGACGACCACTGCCGCACGTGCGCGGCTGCGCGACGCAGGCACCGACGGCGCCTCATCGGCATCACGCTGGTCCGCGCCGCACTTCGGGCACGTCGGCACAGGCTTGCCGAGGTCATAGAACTTCGTGTGACAGCTATAACAGGTGTACTTCTTTCCGAGATCAGGCATAACTCGAGAATCTCCCCAGTGCCAAAAGCGGCGACACGTTAGCACCGCCACTGATGTGTAGCAAGTAGCGGGCAAAGATAAAAAAACGGCGGGCAGCGCTCTGCCCGCCGTCGATTTCGTTCATTCGGTTTCCCTGGTCAACTGTGCGGAAGCGCCGCGGCTGCGCGCGCACCGGCGTCCGACGAATTCGCGGACGGCGCGTTGTGCATCGCCGCTGCCTTTTCGGCCAGCTTCTGCGAATCAGGCAGCACCTCGATCGCCTTCGCGATCTGATTGTCGCCCTGAAGACGATATGGATACGACGCGTCGAAGCCGAATTTCGCGGCGATGATCTCCGCCTTCAGCGCGCGCTCGATGAAGGAGCGATCGTTTGGTTTCGTCAGCGCTTCGCGAATGTCCGCGACGGGAGCGATGTCCTTCTCCGTCGCGAAACGAACGAAGTCCTCGATGACCGCCGGCGTGATCGCGACTTCCTGGGTGACGTCGGGATGCTTGGCGACATAGTCGACGCCGTAGTTGAAGATTGCGCTGCGCACTTCGAGCAACTGCGTCGTGCGTGAGAGCGGCGCGGGCTTGACGAAGATGTCCGGCGTGATCCCGCCACCGCCATAGACGACGCGGCCCGTCGCCGTCGTGAACTTCTTGCGGTCCTTGAGCGGCACCTCGGTCGAGCTGCCGTCTCCCCCTTCGTCCGCAACGTAGTAGTCGTAGAACGAGCTGTAGTCGCGCTGAATATTGCGGCCCGACGGTGTGTAGTACTTCGACGTGGTCAGAGCGAGGCCTGCGCCGTACTGCAGCGTGTAGACGCTCTGCACGAGCCCTTTGCCCCAGCTCGTCTCGCCGACGACGATGGCGCGATCATGATCCTGCAGAGCGCCGGCAACGATCTCCGAGGCCGAAGCGCTGCCGCGGTTGAGGACGACGACCATCGGCATGTCGAGCTTCTGATGCTTGCCAGGCGCAAGGTAGTTCTGTTCGGAGTCGGGCGTCCGTCCCTTCGTGAACACGATCATCTGCCCCTTCTCGAGGAAGTGATCGGAAACGCCGACTGCGGCGTCGAGCAGTCCGCCGGGGTTCTGGCGAAGGTCGAGCACGAGACGCTGCATCCCCTGGCCCTTGAGTTTCTCGATCGCTTCATCGAGCTCGCGGACGGTGGTGGCGGTGAAGTCTTTGATGCGGATATAGCCGACACTCGGTTTGAGCATCAGTACATTGGAAATCGAGTTCGTCGGAATGGCGGCGCGCACGATCGAGAGCGGGATCGGCTCCTTCATCCCGACGCGGACGATCTTGATGTGGACGGTCGTGCCTTTCGGACCTTTAAGCCGCTTGACGACGTCGTCGAGCGGAAGGTCGTCCGTCGACACGCCCTCAACTTCCGAGATCACGTCGCCGGCGCGGATGCCGAGCCGCGCGGCGGGAGTGCCTTCGAGCGGCGTGATCACGGTGACCTGATCGTTGCGCTTCGTCACCAGGATGCCGAGGCCGTAGAACGAGCCCTTCTGGCGATCCTGCATGTCCGAGTACTCCTTCGGTTCGAGGAAGGAGGTATGCGGATCGAGCGTCCGAAGCATCCCGTCGATCGACGAGTAGACGAACTTGTCGGCGCCGACATCATCGGGCGCCCACAGCGTGACCGCATTCAGGAGGTCGGCGTACTCTCGGAAGCGTTTCAGCGCTTCACCCTGAACGGGTGAGCCGAAGAGACGATTGCCGTAGAATCCGCCAAAGAGTGTAGCGCCGGCCAGCACGACGGCCAGCGTCAACGAAAAGGTCCACGTCTGCGTCTTTTGTATCTTTGCCATATCGTTGTTTGCCTGATTTTCAGGAAGCAGAACTCATTATAGGCGCGGAGTATTCGACAGCCCGGCGATGTTCACGCGGCCGTATCAGTCAAGGAGACGTTCTTCATGTTCGGTTCGCTCGGCATCCCGGAGTTGATCTTGATTTTCATCGTCGCCCTCATCGTCTTCGGTCCGAAGCGCCTGCCCGAGATCGGCCGTACGCTGGGCAAAGCGATGGGCGAATTCAAGAAGGCAACGGATGATTTCAAGAACACCATTGAGCGCGAGGTGCAGGTCGAAGAGCTGAAGCAACTGGCGTCGACGACCATCCCCGCTCACGAGGCCGTATCAAGGAGCGAGCCAGCGCCGCCGCCTGTTCAGGCCGCCGATCTCACACCGAAATCCGCTGATACACTCCCGCCCGACGCGACGCTTCGCACCGAATAGCCGATGTCCGATACCGCACCGACTGTGAACGGCGTGGATGCCGCGTCCGACGCTCCCGACGCCGAACTTCCGAAGATGTCGTTCCTCGATCACCTGGAGGAACTGCGCAAACGGCTGATCGTCTCCATCATCGCCATTGCCGTCGCGTTTCTGGCGTGCTGGAACTTCGCCGACAAGATCTTCGCCTGGATCCAGCAACCACTGACGAAGTTTCTGCCGCCCGGCGATCAGAAGCTGGCCTATACGCGTCTGACCGAGCCGTTCATGCTTTACATGAAAGTGGCTCTCTTCGGAGCGTTCTTCGTGGCCTCGCCGATCATCATGTGGCAGATCTGGCGCTTCATTTCGCCCGGTTTGTACAAGCGCGAGCGCCGTTACGCAGCACCGTTCATCATTTTCGCCACTCTCTTTTTCGTTCTCGGCGGCTACTTCGGATACCGGATCATTCTTCCGGGCGCGTGCGCGTTCTTCGTCCAGACCGGAAGCAAGTTCAAGCAGATGATCAAGGTGGATGAGTACTTCTCATTTGCCAGCACGCTCATCCTCTCGGCGGGCGTCGTGTTCGAAACGCCCATCCTCGTCTTTTTTCTGGCGCGTCTCGGCATCGTGACGCCGGCCTTCCTGATGCAGAAGTCGAAGTGGGCGATTGTCCTCTCCTTCATCATCGCCGCAGTCTTGACCCCGTCACCCGACATGGTGAATCAGTCGCTCCTCGCGCTCCCCATGATCGCCCTCTACTTCCTCGGCGTCGGTGTTGCGTATGTGTTTGGGAAGAGGTACGACTAGGCAGTGATCAGGAAAAGCAGAGATCAGTGATTAGGAGAGGCAGGGATCAGTGATCAGGAGAGGCAGGGATCAGGAAGCAGAGATCAGTGATCAGGCAAATGTTCTTTCCTGATCTCTGCTTTTCCTGATCCCTGCTCTCTGCTTTTCCCGATCTCTGCACCGAAGCTTCGCGAAAGTTGATATACTTTTGCTCCACACGAGCCGCCACTCGCGCATGCTCTCTTTCCGTAGCACCAGCACATCACCATGTCAGATTCTTACCAGGATCTCATCGCGTGGCAAAAAGCCATCGCATTAGCGGAGTGCGCCTACAAACTCACGGAGGAGTTTCCGAAGCGCGAAATGTATGGTCTTGCGCGCCAAATACGCAGCGCGGCTGTTTCCGTACCAGCCAACATCGCCGAAGGCCAAGGCAGAATCACGCGTGGCGAATGGCAGCAATTCCTCGGAATTGCGCGTGGATCGCTGCTCGAGGTGGAGACAGAGTTGATCCTCGCCGCGCGCTTCCGATACATCGATCAGCCTCAGCTCGCCGAGGCCCTCAGTCGATCGGCAGAGGTGGGAAGGTTGCTGAATGGATTGCTGCGCGCGAGCGTCAACCGGGCGCGGCGCAAGCCTTTCGAGCAATGATGTTCAGGAAAGGCAGTGATCAGGAAGAGGCAGTGATCAGTGATCGGGAAGAGGCCATTGATCAGTGATCAGGAAAGGCAGAGATCGGTGATCAGGAAAGGCAGAGATCGGTGATCAGGAAAGGCAGAGATCGGTGATCAGGAAAGGCAGGGATCAGTGATCAGGAAAGGCAGAGATCGGTGATCAGGAAAGGCAAGGGATCAGTGATCAGGAAAGGCAAGGGATCAGTGATCAGGAAAGGCAAGGGATCAGTGATCAGGAAAGGCAGAGACCAACCCCAATCGAGATCTTTGCCCCTGATCACTGATCTCTCTTATCTCTGATCACTGCTTCTCACTGATCTCTCTTATCTCTGATCACTGCTTCACCCGTTGACTCCATCCCCTCGCTCAACCTACCCTTGCGCGCACATGGAAATCCCTTCGAAGGTATCGATCTTCAGCCGCAGCCTCGAGTTGAAGGGCAAGCCGGGCACGCTCATCGCCATCAACGAGAATGGCTTTTACGAGATCGTCATGGATTTTCAGGGACGCAACCACGTGGTGCTGTTCCCCATCGCGGAGACGGCGATCATCTTCAACGAGGCGCAGCCCGCGGCCGTCGCCGACTTCGAAGTCGAGCGCTGAAAATGAAAACGCCGCTGGAGCCCAGCGGCGTCTCGCACGGCATCGGTTGAAGAAAAGCTTACGGCTTCTTCTTCGCCGGCGTCTCGGTCTTCGGCAAGGGTGTGTCCTTCTTCACGTCGCTCTTCGGCGCGACGACCGGGGTTTCCGTGGGCGGAGCTGGCGGTGGCGCAAAGTACTTCTCGTCGTAAACCGGGTGGGCGCTGTCCTTCATCGCATCGAGGGCGGCATGGAGCTTGGCCTGCTTGAGGTTCTTCTCGATCGTCGGGCGAACCTGTTCCAGCGGCGTGGAGTCGTGCGACTCGACCTTGATGACGTGATACCCGAACTGCGTTTTCACGACCGGAGTGATCTCGCCGGCCTTGGCAGCAAATGCCGCCGCCTCGAACTCCGGAACCATCTGGCCGTGGCCGAACGAGCCGAGGTCACCGCCGCGGGCGCCGGAACCAACGTCGTCGGATTCTTTCTTGGCCAGCTCGTCGAAATTGGCACCGGCAACGAGCTGCTTGCGAAGCTCTTCCGCCTTCGCCTTTGCCTCGTCGTCAGTCAGCTCTTTCTTTCCCGTCTGGGCTGCGGGGCTTCCCTTCGGCGCGATGAGGATGTGGCGCGCTTTGACCTGCTCGTAGTCTTTCTTGTTGTCGCTGTACGCCTTCTGCACGTCGGCGTCGCTCACCGTGATTCCGGCGTCGATCTTCTTCAACTGCGCCGAGGCCACCAGGTTCTGGCGCATGAGGGCAAGTTGCTTCATGACGTCGGGATCGTTGTCCAACCCCGCCTTGATCCCTTCGGCGGCGAGAACGCGCATCCGCAGGTAGTCGTCGGCGAACTGCTTCTTGCCCGGGCCCTGTGCAAAGCTCTGGTACTCAGCGGGAAGGGTCTTGAGCGCCGCCTCGAACTCCGACTGATGAATGGTGATGCCGTTGGCCGACATCACGATGGGATCGGCGGCCGGAGCTGCAACGGCAGGCGTGGCCGGTGCGGCGGTCGCCGTCTTGGTCTGCGCGAACACCGCCGGAGCAGCGAGCGCAAGAATCATGAGAATCGTTGCTTTCTTCACAGAATCTCCTTGTTGCCTGAATGCACGATATTTGGACAGCGAACCGTAACGGGAGGCGCGGGGGCTTGATTCCAGTGTGGGACCGGAGGTGGCCTCAACACCAGAGATCAGTGACCAGAGATCAGTGACCAGGGATCAGAGATCAGTGACTAGAGATCAGTGACCAGAGACCAGAGATCAGAGACCAGTGATCAGAGACCAGTGATCAGAGACCAGTGATCAGTGATCAGAGACTTGGGATCAGAGATCGGAAAACCCAACCACCACTTGGCAGAAAGTCGATCGATCAGAAGGTCCCCGCGCCCTGATCACTGATCACTGACCTCTGCTCACTGCTTTCTGATTCTCAGCGGAGCTTGCCAACTGCCGCGGCGATGCGGCTCACACCTTCCCACAGCCTCTCCATCGATGTGGCGTAGCTGATCCGGACGTGATCGTCATTGCCGAATGCAGAACCTGGAACTACGGCTACCCGCGCTTCGTCGAGAAGGTAAGTCGCGAACGCCTGCGAGTCGCGGATGCCGCCCTTGCCGAAGTAACTGCTGACCTCCGGAAAGACGTAGAACGCGCCATCCGTCGGATCGCAGCGAAGACCGTCGATCGCGTTCAGCGCAGGAATCAGCCATTCCCGCCGCTCCCGGTACGCCTCCCACATGCGCTGCACTTCATCCTCGTTACCGGCAAGCGCTTCCAACGCCGCCGCCTGGGAGATTGAGCTGGGATTCGACGTCGAATGACTCTGGATCTTCCCCGCTGCGGCGATGACATCGCGGTGCGCAATCGCATAGCCCAGACGCCATCCGGTCATCGCGAACGTCTTCGACATCGAGTTCACGCCGATGATCGTCGACGGATATTCATCGAACCAGCGCACCGCCGAGACATGCTTCGACCCTTCATAGACGAAGAACTCGTAGGTCTCGTCGAACATCAGGAACGCATCGCGCGACGCGCACCATTCGACGATACGCCGCAGTTCCCTCTCCTCGATCACGGCTCCCGTCGGGTTGCATGGCGAGTTGATGATGACGCCGCGCGTCCGCTCACTGGCAACCGCTTCGATGTCCTCGAAGCGCGGGCGGAAACCATTCCGCGGGTCGCTCTTCGCGAAGACCGGCGTGCCACCCGCGAACTGCACTTGATCGGGAAAGCTCACCCAATACGGCGATGGGATAATGACTTCATCCCCTTCGTCGACGAGTGCCAGATTGATATTGAAGAGCTCCTGCTTGCCGCCCGTGCCAGCGATGACGTTCTCCGCCTGCAGCGACGTGCCGTAGCGCTTGTTGTAGCGCCCGGCCAACGCATCGCGAAGAGCCTTCGTGCCGTTGCCGCTCGTGTACTTGGTCAGGCCCTGGTCGATGGCGCGCTTGCCGGCTGCGCACACCGACTCCGGCGTCGGGAAATCGGGCTCGCCCGGTCCGAGGTCGACGATGTCGACGCCCTGGGCAGCGAGCTCGATGGCGCGGTTCATCACCGCAAGCGTCGGCGAGATCTGCATCTCGCGCACGCGCCGCGTGAGCCGGATTCCAGGTTGCGTCATCACGTTCGTTTCCATCATGCGAAGCGTTCGGCGAGCGTCGTGCGCAGGCCGCGCCATGCCGCCGGCGGCTGGCGGCTGATCACCAGCCGTGCCATCTCGAAGGCGCACCATGCAAGATACACATAAATCATCGGTCCGCGCCACGTCGGGACCGCGAACTGGACGACCCAGAGAACGAACAGAAGGAGCGCCTCGTGCATCCGGAGCTGAAGATTGAGCAGCAGGAGAAAACCGAGAAAGCTCTGGAGAATCGTCAGCAGGATCTCGGCGCGTTGATGATCATCGAATGTCAGTGGCCGCAATTCGCCCGCGCTCATCACGAAGACAATCGGAATCATCGCCGAGAGAATGCTCCACTGGTTGATATTCGACGACACCATGTTCATGAGAGCGACGTTCGCCGTGCGGACTTTGCGGGCCCAATAGAACGCGCTCAGTTTCTCGGGGAACTCGGAGAGGAATGGCGCCACCCACTGCACGAAGACGAAGGTGGAGACGCCGAGCGTGGTGGCGATGGCCAGCATCGACTCGAGGAACGGATGGGCCGCGAAAAATAGAATCGCCCCGCCCACTAAAAAAAGGATCCAGATTGCGGCGAGGCGTCTCTTCGGCGGCATCGCCAGGATCCGGCGCGGGACGACGCCGAGATCCTCCAGCGCTTCCCCCTCGTCATCGCGTGGCGGGATCTTCCAAAGGATCCAGAGATAGAGGACATACGTCGCGGTGAGCGGGATCGCATCCCAGATCGACAACGTTCCCTTCCACCAGATAAACACGAAGTACGCGATCGGCAGAAAGAGCCCGAACACTTCGACGGAATGTTCGGCGTCGAGCTCCACAGTGATGAAACGGCGCTCGCGTTTCCAACCGAATGCCGCGGCGACGAAGTAGATCATCGGCCAGCCAAGACCGACGAGTAGGCGAAGGCTACCCGTGAAGTTTGCGATCGCCAGATGCGTCTGCGTCGGATCTTTTCCCGCCTGCCAGGCGATGACCGCCTCGACCGCAAACTCCGGCAGTGTCTGCAACCACGCCAGAATCGCCAGCGCCAGACCCTGCGCCATCAGGAACTGCGCAGCCTCCGCTGCCCAGGCGATGATGAAGGACGAAAGAAGAATGCTGGGGAAGGTCCAGAGTGCCGACCATGCTGCAGAGGAGGCCGCAGTCGTTCCTTTGATCAGTTTCAGTATCATCGTTGGGCGAGCATTCTAGTTGATGACGATCAGCAGCAAGCAGAACGTATGGTTCAAGCGTCTTCGCGAGGCGATCCGCGATCACGATGAGGAGATCGTAATCGAAGGACCAAAGCCTGTTGCCGGCGCCATCGCCGCGGGATGGTCGCCGGTCAAGGTTTTTACGCGCGGCGTCGATTTCACCGATGCGCTGTTTGATGCACTAGCGGAAACGCGCTCGCCGCAAAACGTCATCGCACTCTTTCATCGACCGCGATTCACGATCGATCAACTCTTCGCGCGCGAAGAATCGATCGTCGTTGCGCTCGATGGCGTGCAGGATCCGGGGAACGTCGGAACGATCGTGCGGCTGGCCGCCGCATTCGACGCCAACGGAGTTATTCTTCTTCCCGGCTGCGCTGATGCTTTCGGTCCGAAAGCGATCCGTTCCTCCGCCGGTGCGATTCTCAACGTGCCCGTCATCAACGCCTCCATCGAAGAGCTGCTCGCGCGCGGCTGGCCCGTCGTCGCCGCCGATGCGCGTGGCGAGAATGTCGATCCTCCCGCGCACCGCGCCGTGCTCGCATTCGGCAGCGAAGGCTCGGGACTCTCGCCCGCTCTCGCCGCCGCCGCGCGAATGATCGCCATCCGCATGTCTCCTCGCGTCGAGTCGTTGAATGTCGCGATGTCCGCGGCGATCCTGCTGGCGAAAAGTTACGAGTTGCGATCGTAGGACTTGTCCGCCGTTCGCGCGCGATAGACTCGCCCTCTATGCCCGGCAAACTCCTCATCGTCGGCACGCCCCTCGGCAACCTCGGCGATTTTCCGCCACGCGCGATCGAGGCGCTCAAATCCGCGGATCTCATCCTCTGCGAAGACACGCGGCACACGCGCAAGCTCCTGACGCATTTCGGCATCGCGCAGCCAAGCGAGCGGTTCGACTATCACACCGAGGATGCGAAGGCGAGCGGGTTCGCGGATCGGATCGAAGCAGGTGAGACGATCGCACTCGTGTCCGATGCCGGCATGCCGGTCATCAGCGATCCCGGATTCCGGCTCGTCCGACTGGCGCGGGAGCGAGGACTGAGGATCGAGCCAATTCCTGGACCATTCGCGGGAGTGCTCGCGCTCGTGGCGAGCGGCATCGCGCCGTTGCCCTTCACCTTTCTCGGTTTCGCGCCGCATCGCACCGGCGAGCGCACCGATTTCTATCGCGATGTTTCGAAGCTCGGCCACACGGCGATCATCTACGAGTCGCCGGAGCGCGTGGTCAGCTCATTGGAGGATGCGATGAACGTTCTCGGCGATGTCGAAGTCACCGTCGCGCGCGAGATGACGAAGATGCACGAGGAGATCCTCAGCGGCACGATCAGCGAAGTGGTCGCCGAATTGCGATCGCGGCAATCGATCTACGGCGAGATCACGATCGTCTTCGCCGCGGCGCAGGAAATCGCCGCAAGCGCGTCGCCGGAAGAGATCGCGGCGGAGTTCGAGCGCCTGCGAGCCGGTGGCATGCGCCGCAACGACGCAGTCAAAGCGGTCGCCGAGAAGTTCGGGATGCGGAAGAACGATGTGTACCGGATGCTGATTTAGGGTTCGTTGGTATCCGCGCTACGACGAAGTTCTTTCAACAGCTTCAGTCCTTCGACTACGTTGAGGTCTTTCACGCGGCCAGCGGTTCGCTTCATCACGATGATGTCGTCAATGCTCGCCACCAAAACGCTTACGCCTTCATCGACTTCCATGGTTGTCGCGTGTTTCACAAGTTCGGTGTAGCCATCGGTTCCCGACGGCGTGCCGAGACAGTCGAAGTCTCCGAACTTCGTCACAAAGGTCATCGTGTCGCCGAGGCGAAAAGAGCGCTTGTCAATGAATTCCGGTACTCCGTCCGGCCAGCCGCGGAGATGCGCTTCCAGCGTGCGCAGAGCGCGCACCAACGCTTCGAGATTTTCGTCGTGACGGTCGTAACAGACATCCACGTCACGAGTGACGCTGTCGGATCCCCACATGATCGCGGCGAGTCCGCCAATGAGCACGTAGCGGACTCCATGCTCGTTGAGAGTCCTCAGGATGTCGAAGAAGGGCCGCGTGTTCATTTGTTGAAGCGGCGAACGCGCGACAGAAGATCACTCAGACTGGCCGCCGCCTCCTCCGCCAGCCTCAGTCGTTCCGCCGGCGTGAGCCGCAGTAACGCCTGCATCATCGTGGGATCGATCCGATGATCGACAGCGTCGCTATCGCGGCAGGCCCGAAGAACCTCGTTGTTATCCGCTGTCAGCAAGTCGAGCGGTGACTTTCCCGTACTCATAGTCGCAATTCTACCAACACGCCGCTCCCCTGCTATCATCCCCCTTCCGCATGTGCGGCGCGCAGTCTGGCGCGTCCCCGCGGCGATCAGACCCCTTCAGGAGCCCGAATGGATTTCCGCCTCACCGACGAGCAGACCCAGATTCAGGAGATGGTGCGCGACTTTGCGCTCACCGAGATCAAACCGAACCTCAATGAGTGGGATGAGGCCCAGCACTTCCCCGTCGAGACCTTTAAGCGCGCCGGCGGCCTCGGCATGCTTGGTGTGACGATTCCCGAGCAGTACGGCGGCGCAGGCCTCTCCTACATCGACTACATCCATGTCGTCGAGGAGCTCGCCGTCATCGACAGCGGCTTTGCGCTCAGCGTCGCCGCACACAACTCGCTTTGCACCGGCCACATTTACCTCGATGGCAACGCCGAGCAGAAAAAGAAATGGCTTCCGAAGCTAACGTCCGGCGAATGGATCGGCGCGTGGGGCCTCACCGAGCCGAGCTCCGGCAGCGACGCGTCCGGCATGCACACGACCGCGGTCAAAGACGGCGACGACTGGATTCTCAACGGCACGAAAAACTTCATCACCAACGCCACCTATGCCGACATCGCCGTCGTCCTCACCGTCACCGATCGCAACGACGCGAAGCGCGGCGTGACGGCCTTCGCGGTCGAGATGGATCGTCCGGGCATCCGTCCCGGCAAGAAAGAGAACAAGCTCGGCATGCGCGTTTCCGATACGGCCGAACTGGTGATGGAATACTGCCGCGTTCCGTCGTCGAACATCGTCGGCGAAATCGGGCACGGCTTCATCGGTGCGATGAAAACGCTGGACGGCGGACGCATTTCGATCGGCGCGCTTTCGGTCGGCATCGCGCGCGGAGCATACGAAGCGGCACGCGACTACGCGAAGCAGCGCCACGCCTTCGGAAAAGCGATCGCCGAGTTCCAGGCCATTCAGTTCATGCTCGCCGATATGGCCACGGAGATCGATGCCGCGCGTCTGCTCTGCTATCGCGCCGCGGCCATCAAAGACGCGGGCGAGAAAGTGACGCAAGCGTCGGCGATGGCCAAACTCTATGCGTCCGAAGTGGCGGTTCGCGCAACGGAGAAATGCGTGCAGATCTTCGGCGGCTACGGATACATCAAAGAGTTTCCCGCGGAAAAGTTCTACCGCGACGTGAAGCTCTGCACGATCGGCGAAGGAACGAGCGAGATCCAACGGATGGTGATCGCGAGGAATCTGCTGTCGGAGAATTCGTGAGCCGGCGGGAGTCGCGTATCGGGAGTCGTGTGTCGTAGCGGGAGTCGAGTAAGAGAACGATCGATGCAGCCAGGTTCCGACTCCCGACTCCCGACCCACGATTCCCTTGCGACCGCGCTGACATCGGGCAAGTACCGGGCGCTCGCGCAGGCAGTCTCGCTCGTCGAGCGCGACGATGGCCGCGCGGAGCGGCTGCTTGCCGAAATCTATCCGTCGACCGGACGCGCGCGCATCATCGGCATCACCGGCTCGCCCGGCGCTGGCAAGTCGACGCTCGTCGCATCGCTGACGAAGCATTATCGCAAGCTGGGGAAAAAGGTCGGCATCATCGCCGTCGATCCAACATCCCCTTTCACCGGCGGCGCCATCCTCGGCGATCGCATTCGCATGGCCGATCTCTACACCGACCGCGGTGTGTTCATCCGCTCCATGGCCACGCGCGGATTTCTCGGCGGCGTCGCGCGCGCGACGAACGACGTCGTCGATATCCTCGACGCCGCAGGCTTCGACATCGTGCTCGTCGAGACCGTCGGCGTCGGGCAGGATGAGGTCGAGATCATCCGCACCGTGCAGACGAACGTCGTCGTGCTCGTTCCGGGGATGGGCGACGACATCCAGGCCATCAAAGCCGGAATCATGGAGATCGGCGACGTATTCGTCGTCAACAAAGCCGATCGCCCCGGAGCCGATCGCACCGTCACCGAGATCACGATGATGATGTCGCTTGTAGAAGAGCATGGCGATTGGATTCCGCCGATCGTGAAAACGGTGGCATCGACGAATCAAGGGATCGAGGATCTCGACGCCGCGCTCAACACGCACTTCGATCATCTGAAAACATCCGGCGAGCTCGATCGCCGCAACCGCGAGCGCGTGCGCATCCGCATCGAGACGATGCTCAAAGAAAAGTTCATGGACCGGCTGATCGGGGGCACGATCTCGCGCGACGACTACGAGCAACTCCTCGACGATGTGCTGCACAGAAAGAACAACCCGCACGATGCCGCCGAGGGCGTGCTGGCCCGCGTTCCATTCCGACGATGAACCTCGTCCTCGGCAGCATCGCCATCCTCGCCTTCGTAGCGGTGATCGTGATCGCCTGCGTCGTTGCAATCAACCGGATCACGCACAGCCGCGGAAAGCACGGCACATCCGGCTCGCTCAGTTCCGCCGCGCTAGAGATCCAATCGCTCCTCGAGCCCGAAAAGAAACGCGTGGTCGAAACAATGCGCAATGACGCCGAACGTGAAGACGAAGACGCCCAGGGCGGAACCTGACTCTCCCGCGCCTCCGCGCCTCCGCGTGACCCGGTAGTGTCCTAATTTGGCAAACTAGGACACCACCCTTCTACAACTACCACGCGCTCACTCTGCCGTTGCGTGCAATGCTCCCATTAGTCGCCTGGATAGGAACAACGTCCTGAGACGCAACAGTTAGGCCGAAACGGGGCAACGGCAGGATGCCAGCTGATTGGGTGGGCAAAATTTAGTTTGGTAACCAGATACTCGAAGGGTTTGGCGGCGCGCCCCTGCCACAGTCGATCCTCGTTCGTCCGCTACAGCCGATATCCGCGGCCGCCGCAGCGCCATTCCATTAATACCGCTTGACGGACAGAAAGCTGCGACGCATTATGCATCCGTCCCGACAGCTCAGGGCAACACAAACAACAGAGGAGATGAGGTAAGTCTATGCAACCAAAACAGAACGACCAAGTGCATGCTTTCGATGAAGAGGCGGTAAATCAGGCGCTCGACGCGGCGCGCGAAGCCGGCGACCCTGCGCAACTAACGGCATTTCATGCCGGCGGCGGTTTCACTGACTCCGGCCGCATCGCGATCTCACCGCAATGCGTCAAGGTGACAGTCGCCAACCACAAGGTGTGTGTCAGCATCCCTAAGCTGGGCACGCACTGTCTCCCGATCCCGATCGGTGTCCCGAACGGCACCGTCGGAGAGGCGTGCCTAACCATCTGCACGCACTTCGGGATTCCGACTGGTGCCAAGGTGAGCGTCTCGGTCGCCGGCCACGTCGTCGTGTCAAAGACGTTCGGCGTCTGTTAGTCAGCCGTCGCATCATTGCCGTTGCTGCCGCGCGAAGGCATAGCTTTCGGCCTTCGCGCGGTATCTGAATCGAGCCGGTAACGGTAGCGACCGCACCGCTTACCGCGGAAGCTACGCCGATCTGATGTCACGGTGACATTGAGATGTGAATCACGAAAGCGTGTGCTCAGCTCGCCCATCAACGTACGGCCTAGCTCTTCGCAGCAGCCGACCGCGTGCCGTTCGTTGGGCTCGGCGGCCAGCGCGCCGCTCTGCCGCTGGCACGTGAAGGCACGCGGCAGCTGAGCGAAAGAACGTTACGCCCCGGCACCTTTCCCTACCCGTGGCGCATTTCGCGCCAAACGGCCCCATCGAAATAAGAGTAGTTTCCTAATTTGCACTGAGCCGGTCAAAATTAGGACACCACCCGTGACCCGTTCCCCTGCGCTCGAAACCCAAACCGTGATAGCAATCAGAAGAAGGAGACGCCCATGTCTGACAAGAGAATCATCGCAGTGATCGGATCAACCGGCTCCCAGGGCGGCGGCCTATGCTCCGCAATCCTCGGCGATCCGAACGGCGGCTTCGCCTGCCGCGCCATCACGCGCGATCCGAGCAAAGACAAAGCAAAGGCTCTCGCCTCGAAAGGCGCCGAAGTCGTCAGCGCAGATCTCGACGATGTCGCCAGCCTCGAGAAAGCGTTCGCAGGCGTCTACGGTGTTTACGGCGTCACGAATTTCTGGGAGCACTTCTCCGCGGAGAAAGAAAAGGAGCAAGCGAAAAACATCGCCGACGCGGCCCAGGCCGCGGGCGTGAAGAACGTCATCTGGTCCACGCTCGAAGACACGCGCAAGCTCATGTCGCCGGACGATACGCGCATGCCGTTCCTGCAGGAGAAGTATCGCGTGCCGCACTTCGATGCGAAGGCCGAGGCCGATGCGTATTTTCAGGGACTGCCGGTCACGTTTCTCATTACCTCGTTCTATTGGGACAACCTCTACATGTTCGGCATGGCTCCGAAAAAAGGAGACGACGGTGTCTATCGCTGGGCCTTTCCGCTCGGCAACGCGAAGATAGCCGGAATCGCGTCGGCCGATATCGGCGGCGTTGCGTACGGGATCTTCAAAGCGGGCTCGCAGTACATCGGTAAGACGGTCGGCATCACCAGCGAGAACCTGACAATCGGAGAGATGAGCGAGAAGTTGACCGCGGGGCTGGGAGTGCCCATCGAGTACACCGCGGTGGATGCGGATGCGTATCGCGGATTCGGATTTCCGGGTGCGGACGAGTTGGGGAACATGCTCCAGGTCTATCGCGACTTCGAGCCCGAGCTACTTTCTGTGCGCAGCGCGGAGACGGCGCGGGCTCTCAATCCCAATCTGCAGACGTTCGATCAGTGGCTGCAGAAGAACAAGAGCTCGATTCCGCTGTAGCTTATCTTCGAAAGGATGAAGGATGAAGGATGAAAGATGATCGACTGGGCCTCTGTTCAGGCTTCATCCCTCATCTTTTCCATCCTTGCTCATCCTTAATCACAACGCACACATCTTGTTCTCAACCTTTCGCACCTCTCGGCTACAATCGCGCCCCCGATGAAGTTCTCCCGAAACTGGCTCAATGATTACGTCGACCTCTCCGATCTCAGCGACGATGCAATTGGCGCGCGGCTGACTGAGATCGGCCATGCCATCGAAGCCGTCGAGAAGCATGGCGATGATACGGTCTTCGATCTCGAGATCACCACCAACCGCGTCGACGCCATGTCGCACCTCGGCATGGCCCGAGAGCTGGCCGCGGCGATCGGAAGAGAAGCAAACGTAGGTCGGACTCTCCAGTCCGACTCCGAAGGTGGAAGCCGGACTGGAGAGTCCGACCTACGTCAAACCGCGCAGAGCGCCGTCACCATCCGCATCGACGCTCCCAAGATGTGCGCGCGCTACACCGCCAAAGTCATCCGCAACGTCGCGGTCAAGCCGTCGCCTCCGGAGATCCAACGCCGCCTCGAAGAAGTCGGACTTCGCCCGATCAACAACATTGTCGACGCCACCAACTACGCGATGATCGCGTTCGGTCATCCGCTACACGCATTTGATCTCGACCGCCTCTCGGGCAACACGATCATCGTGCGCCGCGGGAACAGGGGCGAGTCGATGAAGAGCCTCGACGGCGAGACCCGCAAGATCGATCCCGACACCGTCGTCATTGCTGACGCGCAACGCGCAGTCGGACTCGGCGGCATCATCGGCGGCTTCGAATCGGAGATCACATCGTCGACGCGCAACGTGCTGCTCGAGTGCGCCTGGTTCGAGCCCTCAACGATCCGCCGCACCGCGCGCCGGCTCGGCATCAAGACCGACGCGTCGTACCGCTTCGAGCGCCGCGTCGATCCAAACGACACGCTGGCCGTGATCGAAGAGACGGCGCGTTTGATCGTCGCAAGCGGCAGTGGTGAAGCCGAGGCGGCGATCGACGTCGTCGCGGCAGAGGCGAAACCAAAATCGATCCGCCTGCGCACCGAGCGTCTTCACGAATCGTCGGCAAATTCGGTCGGCGCAGGCTACGCGCTCGACCTCTTCCGCCGGCTCGGATTCGGCGCGGAGCAGGCTCACGACGGACTTCTCGTCACGGTCCCAACCTATCGCGGCGATATTTTCGAAGAGGCGGATCTCATCGAGGAAGTGCTCCGCTTCTTCGGACTGAACAACGTTCCCGCCTCGCTGCCGCGCGTCACGACCGGCGATGTGCGACGCGAGGCCGCCGATGTTGCGGAAGATGCGATTCGCGATGTGCTGGTCGGATGTGGTTTGTCGGAGGCGGTCAACTACTCCTTCATCCGTCCCGAGTGGAACGCGCTCATCACTGATGAAAAGCCGATTGCGATCACGAACGCGCTATCGGAAAACATCGAAGCGATGCGCCTCTCGCTGATCCCCGGTCTTCTTGAGACCGTCGTATTCAACCGCTCGTATGGAACGCGCGACGGCGCGTTGTTCGAGGTGGGAAGAACCTATCATCGCGCGGGTGTCGGTTCTCTGAAGTCGGGAGTCGAAGCAGAGACCCCACACCCCACACCCCACCCCCCAATCAAAGAGCACCACCGCATCGCCATCGTCATGTACGGATCGATCGGCACGTTTTGGGGCGATGCGAAACGCGCAGTTGATTTCTTCGACATCAAAGGCATCGTCGAGGCGATCGCGAAGACGCTACACGCGGACGTGACCTTCACGGCGTCCGATCAACAGTGGCTGCGCAGCGGCAAGCGCGCCATCGCCTGGCACGGAGATCGTCCGATCGCCAGCCTGGGATTTTTGTCCGCCGAGCTGCTGCAGAAATTCGGGATCAAAGGCGACGTCGCCGCGGCGGAGATCGACGTCGAAGAGCTAATCGCCTCGTCAAACACTGAATGGACGATGGCGCCGGTCGCGCGCTTTCCCGGCGTGCCGATGATTCTGGCGATCACGCACGCGCGCGATCTCGAATATCAACGCATCATCGATACGATTCACTCATTCAACGTCCCTCACCTTCAGGAAGTCGGTCTGCGCGATCGATTCATCCCCGAGGGCGGCGACGTGATCAAGACGACGCTGGGCATGTGGTACCAGGCCTTCGACCGCTCGCTGACGCAGGAAGAGATCAACGGCTTCCAGCAGCAGCTCGCGTCGCGCCTCGCCGCCACCCTGCCGGTAAAACTACTCTGAGAGAGATGACGAACGTGAAAAAGAAGAGCGACGACCAATTGAGCATTGCCGGAACCGAGGAGGCGGAGATTCTCGGCCGCCTGAACGACCGCGTAGAGAAAGCAATCACCACGATCCAGGCGCTGCGCAAAGAGCGCGACACGCTACGCCGCGAGCTCGACGAGGCGAATGCCCGTCTTCAGGAGCATGGCGAAACCGCGGAGCGCGCGACGACGCTGGAAGAAGACAACGAGCGATTCAAGCGCGAGCGCACCGAGATCCGCGACCGCATCGAATCCATCCTTGGCAATCTGGAAGCTCTCGAAGAGTAATTTCCGGGGGAGACGGTTTCACGCGGAGACGCGGAGGACGCGGAGAGAGACAGCCGGAGAAGTTTTCCGCGTCTCCGCGTGAACCGTCTCCCTCTTGAAACCCGTCAACCTCTCAACACCGCGCGCGAGAACTTGATGAAGTAATCGACGCCGGAGACGAGCGCGAAGAGCATCACCAGCCAAAGCGCCAGCTCGCCGATGAAACGGAACTCGCCCAGCTCGTAGCCGATGATCAGCAGCGCGATCGCAAACACCTGCGCGATCATCTTCGTCTTGCCGAGCGGCGATGCGGCGATGGTCACGCCTTGTTGCGCGGCGATCGAACGGAGTCCGGAGACCGCGAACTCGCGGCCGATGATGATGACGATCATCCAGGCGCGTGCGAGACCGAGCTCGATGAGCGAGATGAACGCGGCCGACATCAACAGTTTGTCGGCGATGGGATCGAGAAGCGCGCCGAGCCGCGTCATTTTGTTGAATCGGCGCGCCAGGTAGCCGTCGAAGAAATCGGTGGCCGCGGCGACGCAGAAAATGGCCAGCCCGAGGTAGTTGGAGTACTTCGTCAGAAGGACGACGACCATGAACGGGACGAGGAAGATGCGCAGGAGCGTCAGCGAGTTCGGAAGGTTCCAGATCTCGGTGGCGACGTCATCCGGTGGAGGAACGACAGTAGGTTTTGCGCGCGCCTCCAGTGGAGGAACGGCTTCGATCGGCGGCATGGAGAGTTCTCGACAGATATCCGGCATGTTCAGAATAACCGCTTTGTCCAATCGTGGGAAGGATGAAGCAACACTGTCATCCTGAGCCGCCGAAGCCGCGCCTCCACGCTACCCTTTCAACCGGCAAACATCGCGGCGAGGACGGTCGAAGGACCCCCCGCCCACTTGCGACGTTCCCGCTTGCCTGCGAAACCCCGCGACGTAGAGCATCGGAATACAAAAGCGCCGATTGACATTCCGACGCGTGCAACCGAGAATCTCGGTCCCGCTCGAGAATGCGAAAGTGGCGGAATTGGTAGACGCGCAGGTCTCAGAAGCCTGTGGTCATTAGACCATGGGGGTTCGATTCCCCCCTTTCGCACCAAGAGTCTCCCCTCTGCAATTAGTTTGTTCCTCTCCGCGTCTCCGCGTGAAACCGTTCCCCTAGACTTCACGCCATGCCCGACATCGAGCTCGTCACCTACCGCCCTGAGCTCCGCGAGGACTTCGAGCGTTTGAACCGGCTGTGGCTCGAAGGGCATGGACTGATCGAGCCGGTTGACGTCGAGTATCTCCGCAAGCCGGAGCGGCTCATCCTCGCGCACGGTGGCCAGATCTTCTTCGCCATGCAAGGGCCAGTTGTTCTTGGGACATGCGCCGCGATGCGGATAGCAACGAGCACGTGGGAGTTGGCGAAGCTTGCTGTTGATCCGTCAGCGCGCGGCCATGGCATCGGACGCCGTCTTTGCGACACGGTGATCGCGTACGCGCGCAACGCCGGTGCGACGGAGATCGTCTTGACGTCGCATACCGATCTCGTCGAAGCGATTCACCTTTACGAGTCGTTCGGATTCCAGCACGAACCGATGCCGGACGATGTTCGCTACACGACGGCGAATGTATTCATGCGCCTGGAATTGTCTTAATCGTTTTTAAAACCTTTGCTGATGCGAAAGACATGGCCATCGGGATGCCGGACGTGCATTTCGCGCACGCCCCACGGCTCGTCGGTCGGCGGCCAGGTCACTTCGATCCCCTGCGCGAGGCAATGCGCATAGATCGCGTCGACATCGTCGACCCACATGCTCATCCAGACGCCCTGCTCGGCCTTCTCGCTCCCCTCAAAACCGTTCATCGCAGGAAGCGGCCTCTTCGCGCGCCCGCCCTGACCTTCCTCGCACAGGAAGATCTCGCATTTGCCGGAACAGACACCGCCGAAGGTCGGCGGATCGCCCCAGTCCCATCCCTTCTTCCAGCCGAGTTTTTCAAACCAGGCGAAGCTCTCGGCGATGTTGGAGACGTTCAGGATCGGCGTCAGACCGTGGGCCAGCATGGCGCGATTTTACGCCATTGACGCCCGCTGTTTCATCGCCCGCAACTGCCGGAGTGGTATCGTTGGAACACGATGGCAGCGCGCGATACGACACCCGAAGCGGCCGCGGTGCAGAGAGAAGCGTACCGCCGCGCCGGTCCTGCCGGACGCCTTCGCATTGCGATGGAGTTGAGTGACCTGGTCCGTGAGTTCGCGAGAGCGGGGGTCCGCATGCGGCATCCAGAATACACACCGGAAGACATTTCGAAGGAACTGCTCTGGCAGATTTACGGGCTGCGCCCCGATCCTCGTGCAGATTGAAGAGCTTCTACGCTTTCTTGTATGTCGTGTTGGCTCCTCGCATCTCAAAACCTATGACAGACACCGGCACTCATAGCAACTATGACTTTGATTTCGCAGTCGCCGGCGGGGGACCCGCGGGATCATCCGCAGCCATCTCCCTCGCGCAGCGCGGCCACTCCGTTGTTCTCTTTGAGCGGGAAACGTTTCCGCGCTTTCATATTGGCGAGTCGTTGCTCTCGACCGCCAACGACGCCTTCGCGACCCTCGGCGTCGCTGAAACAATCGAAGCAGCGCATTTCCCCGAAAAGTGGGGCGCGCGGCTCTTTACGCACGATGGCTTGAGCGGCCGAGGCGTCGACTTCACGGATGTGACCGAGGTGACAAGGCCGAAGACCTATCAAGTGTGCCGGGAGACGTTCGACAAGATCCTTTTGGACCGCGCTCGCGAAGTGGGCGTCGATGTCCGTGAGGGGTATCGCGTCAACGCTTGCGACTTCGATCCGGATGCCGCAGTCCTCGATGTCGCAGCGAGCGAATCGGGAATGACCGAGCGTGTGCGCGTTCGCGCAATCGTCGACGCCAGCGGACGTTACGGTCTCATCGCTAAAAAATTCAATCTGCGGACCGACGAGCCGCTGCTCGCCAACATCGCAGTCTTTTCGCACTATAAGAACGTCCCGCGCCTGGCCGGCGACCGCCCCGATGACATCCGGCTCGTGGCCCGCGCCGATGCCGGCTGGTTCTGGCTGATCCCGATCTCGAACGAGTTGATGAGCGTCGGCGTCGTTCTTCCCAAGAACCTGTTTCTGGGAATGCCAAAGGTCTCATCGGAAGAAGCGCTCGACCGCGCGATCGCCGATACACCGATTGTCGCAGACCTCATGCGCGATGCGACGCGCGAATGGCCCGTGCGTGTCGAGAAGGATTTTTCTTATAGCGCGTCCACGTATGCGGGAGACCGATGGATTCTCGCGGGCGATGCCGGCTCGTTTCTCGATCCCGTATTCTCGACCGGCGTATCGATCGCGATGGAATCCGGAATCGAGGCTGCTGCGGAACTGAATCGCGCGCTGGCGAAGAACGATTTTTCCGCCAGCAACTTCAAGGCGTTTTCACGGCGTCAGCGCCGGCGATTCAAAACGTTTCGCCGTTTCGTCGTCGGCTTCTATTCGCCGCAGTTCCGCGACGTCTTTTTTCATCCGGAGCCGCCGAAGCACATCTTCCGCGCGGTCGTTACGGTCCTCGCGGGAAAATGGAACTCGAGTCTGCGCACCCGCGTGCTCAATCACTTCTTCTTCACGATCGTGGCGATCCAGAAGCGGCTGTCGCTGTCGCGGGAGCTCTTCCGCCGCGACCGCAGCGCGGGGTATCCGGGCAGTTGAAGACGCGAGCTGACAGCGAGTGAATCCGCTGCTCTTTCGGTGACGAGCGCGATCGAGACTCTCGCCGTTCTTCCGAAACCGGTGTATTCTCCCTTCCGGTCCGTTTCCGCATTCGTCGTCCTAACTACCACTATCTAAAATAGTTATGTCCTGCCATCGACACGAAGGAGCGGCTTCTGCGCAAGCCTCGAACATCGACTGACCGCTCGATCCGTTTACATCGGCACGCACGAAGCGGTGGATTCATCCTCACGCTGGAGTTGCTGCTCCTTCTGGCGATCTTCGGCACCGTAATCGTCTTTGCACTCGTCCTCATTCAGCAGCATTTCGTTCAGAGCATCAGCGATCCATTCGGCCGGACGATCTTCGTCTACGACTCGACGCAGCCGGCCGGAAAGAGCCTTCTCATCGGCCGCGCAGTCAGCTTCAACCAGTACGAGGCGCCGCAAGTGCTCTATCGAATCACCGATGCAGGCACTCCCCCCAAACACTACGCAGCCCTGTTGGGCGTCCGCCCCGCGAACTTCACGACGCGGCCAGCCGTTTACTACGACGACCCTGGCTGCACCGGCGGCCCATGGATTCTCGATCCGAACAACGCCTTGTCGGGCGCGTCGGGCGAAGTCTCGGACTTTTACTCCTTGCAAGGAGTGGCATTCGCCATCGGCAAAGATGGCAGCAGCAACGTGCTGTACCGGACGTCGACGCTCGTAACACATCCCGCCGTATTGTCGCCACAGTCGCGATGGGTTTCCGAGGCCTACTCCGCTAATTGTCAGCCCGTGACCGCCGATGCAGCGTTGCAAGCCGCGCTCATTCCGGCGACGGAGTTGTGGGACATGAGCACGAAATTCATCCCGCCCTATTGGACTCCGGTCCAGGTTTATGGAACGCCGCTGAGCGCTGCGACAGCTCCACAGAAAGAAGGAGACCCCTGGCCGTGAGCTCTGGACGTACGGATCGCGTACTGATCGTGCACCCCGATCCCGCGGTGCGGAGCGAGGTCGAGAGCGTGCTCCGGCGTACGCACAAGAATTCGATCGCCGTCCGTCACGCTGCGCAAGCGGGAGCAGCGATTCAGATCGGACGCGAATTCGATCCGCGCATCGTCCTGCTCGACCTCGCGCAGGAACGAGCGCTTGCTCTCAGCGCTGCGCGCGAATTGCGCAGGCCGGACCGGCTTCTCATTGGTCTCTTCAATCCGTTCGTCGACTCAGGAAGTGCGTCGGAAGCAGAATTTCTTCGTCAGGCTGTGCGCGCGGGAATCGGTGATTTCGTTCCCCTTCCTCTTTCGGAAGTCGAAGTCGCCGCTGCACTCTCGGCGATGCCAGACGCGGGTCCAACTGCTCACGAGGGACGCACGATCACGTTCTTCAGTCATCAGGGGGGAGTCGGAACGACGACGCTCGCAGTCAACACGGCGCTCGCGTTGCGTACGGGGGAGCCTGCGCGGAACGTCGTGCTCCTCGACGCCAACGTTCAATTTGGCTGCGCCGCCGCACATCTCGGCCTCGTTCCTGAGCGCGACCTCGGCGATGGACTGCAGGAGCTCGCGGCGGGAATGATGTTTCCGCTCCCGACCGCCGGCCCTTCGCCCGGAATCGCGGTGCTGGCAAGTCCACTCGATCCACGCGCCGCGCAGATGGTGACGCCCGAGGATCTGAGCCGCGCGCTCATCGAACTGCAGCGGCGATATCAAGTCGTCGTCGTCGACACGGCACCGGTGCTCGACTTGCTGACACTCTCCGTGCTCGACCTCAGCGAGACGGTTGTCGTCGTCACGGAAGGCAATGCGCCGACCATCGCAGGAACAGCGCGGCTTCTGCGCATGCTCGCGTCACTTGGATTCGGCGACGACCGCGTTCGGCTCGTCGTCAACCGATACCGCCGCGAAGCGGACGTTCTTGCGCCCGACGTCATCGCCGGGCAACTCGATCGTCCAGTCGAGCATGTCGTTCCATTCATCTGGCCGGTCGCGGTCGGAACGCATCGCGGAACGCCGGCGCTCATGGAGCGGGGCGCGGCGCAGTTCGGAGACGCGGTGCGGCGGCTTGCGAAGGATGTGAGTCGCTCCGGCTCGCGCGGTAGATCGACATGACCGCACCGGATGTAAAGGCAAGCAGTGATCTTCGCTCCCTGATCCGCAGCTCGTGGAGCAGCAGACAACTGCCGCTTACCGCAGTGCAACCGGATGGCGAGTCGTCGCCCGAGCGGCCCGGGCTTCGCAAACGTTTGTTTCAGCGAATCCTGCGCAACTTCGAGACGACCGGCGGCGGCTCGCTGGATCGTGGACGAATCCGTGCGATCCTCGACGAGAGTCCCGAGATCGAGACGCTTTCGGCCGAGGGCGTGAACGAGATCGAGCAGGAGCTCGTTGATGAAGCGGAAGGTCTCGGGCCCGTGGCAAGACTTCTTCGCGATCCGACGATCTCCGACATTCTCATCAACGGACCGCAGGAAATCTGGATCGATCGGTTCGGCAAACTCGAGAAGACGGCGATTCGTTTTGACGACGAAGCGCATCTCCGGCGCATTCTGCGGCGCATGGTCGCGCTGCAAGGGCGACGGCTCGACGAAGCGATTCCGTGGGTCGACCTCCGATTGCCCGACGGCTCCCGACTGAACGCCGTGCTTTCGCCGGTCAGCTTGCGGGGATCGGTTGTCTCGATCCGGCGCGCGCGCGAAACGGTCTACCGGCTCGACGAGCTCGTCGCGTTCGGCACGCTCACAGCGGAGATGGCGGACCTCTTAACAACAGCGGTTCAGCAGCGGCGGAACCTCGTCGTCTCCGGCGGTGCCGGTGCGGGCAAGACGACGCTGTTGAATGTTCTCTCGCGTGCGATTCCGCATGGGCAACGCGTTGTGACGATCGAAGAGACAGCCGAGCTGCGGCTCGATCATCCGCATGTCGTCGCACTCGAAGCGCGCCCTCCGAATGCGGAAGGTACCGGAGGCGTCGACTTGCGGACACTCGTTCGCAACGCGCTCCGCATGCGCGCGGACCGCATCATCGTCGGCGAAGTGCGCGGCCCGGAAGCGTTCGAGATGCTGCAAGCGATGCACGTCGGTCACGACGGAAGCCTGACGACGATTCACGCAAACTCCCCGCGCGATGCCATTCGCAGACTCGAGAGTCTGGTGATGATGGGCGGCGGAGAGCTGGCGCCGTCGACGCTCAATGAGTTGATCGCGTCGACCGTGCACCTCGTCGCGCAGTTGACCCGCTTCGCTGATGGAAGCCGCCGGCTGACCAGTCTCGCAGAGATCACATTCGGAGGAGGCGAAGTGCGCGCCCGCGATCTCTTCTCCTACGACTCCGCGCACGGGCGCTTCCAACCGACCGCTGCATACGGTCCATTCATGGCCACGCTCGGCGCAAGTGCTACGGAGAGAGGCGCGTGAGTCCTCTCAGCGAATTTATCCTCCTCGGCGTCGCCGTGATCGTAATCGTTGCGATCGTCTGGAGGTTGATCAGGACGCGCTCCGAAGTGCGGCAGGATACGGCGCACCTCGGGCGTCTCCTCGGCAAAGAGCAAACACTGACGTCTGATGCGCCTTTGGAGAGATTGCCCGGATTTCTCGGACGCCGGCTGCTCGCGGCGGGGCTTGGAATTTCGCCCGCGATCGCAGTCGGAATGCTCGTGTTGATCGGCATCCTCGTGGCGTTGCTCATCGTCACGCTTTCGCCCGGTCTCTACTGGGCTGGACCCCTTGCCGGCATCGCCGTAGCGTGGCTGATCTGGTCGACGCTGATCGAAGCGGCGCGGCGGCGCGCGTGGCGCTTCGAATCGCTGCTAGTGGATGCGATCGATCTCACAGTTGGCGCGCTCTCCGCCGGGCAGACGCCGACCGAGGCGCTGGCGAGCGGCGCCGAGGGAGCGATGGATCCGGTGCGCACCGAGTTGAGGGAGGTTGCCGCGCAATTGCGCGCGTCGGTACCCATCGAGCGCGCCGTGCAGCACATGGTTCTCGGATATGACTCGGAGAGCGTGCGCATCTTCACGCAGCTTCTGATCGCCAAGTGGGAAGTCGGCGGACCGCTCGCGCCGGCGCTGCAGGCCGTGACGAAGACGATGCGTCACAGCGTCAGTCTTCGCGCGAAGTTGTACACACATGTTGCCGGCGCGCAGACCGCGGCCATCATCGTGGCGATCCTCCCCTACTTGCTGATCGCGATCTTCGCCTGGAAACGTCCCGAGGCACTGACGATCGTCTGGGCGCTTCCGTGGGGACCGCAGCTTTTCGTCGCTGCGATCTTTCTGCAACTGGCGGGCTTCGTCTGGCTGCGGCGCATTCTGAGGATCGAGCTTTGAGCGTGAACATCGACGTCATCCTCGCCGCGCTGATCGTGATCACGATCGCTGTTCTGGTTTTGTGGCGGCGCGGCGGCGCGGAACGTGGTTGGTTTCAGCCGTTGGCGCGTCAGGCGGGGTACGAACCGCTGCGCCTTCGGCCGTGGTACTGGACCGCAAAGATCATTCTCGCCATCCTCGTGCCGCTGCTGCTCGCGGAGTTTTTTCCGCTGGGCATCATGCCGCTCGTAATCGCGGCACTGGTCGCGTTTCTTCTGCCCGATCTCTGGCTGATGAATCGGCGCAATCACCGCAGGCATCGCATTCTGCAAGCGCTTTCGTTCTTTCTCGACCTTCTCGTGTCGCTCCTGCGCTCTGGGCTCGATGTGGAGGAAGCGTTTCGGCGCGCCGGCGCGCGAGGACTGCCGGCAGGCCATCCGCTCGCTCAGGAAGTGAAGATCGTGACGGATGAGATCGCGGCGGGGAAAGAGCGTGCAGATGCGTTCGCGGGTCTGGCCAGCCGAACGAGGATTCCAGATTTGCACGCCCTCGCGGCGGCGCTCGAGCTCGGCAGCCGTCTCGGTTTCCCTGTGGCGGAAATCCTCTCCACCCAGGCGGAAATCCAACGTGAAAAACGGGTGGAAAGAGGGCGGAGAAGGATCGATCGAGCGATGATTGTCGCGCTCTTTCCAGTACTCCTCTGCGGAATCCCTATCTTCTTCATGGTAGTGATCTTACCGGTCATTCTGGAGTTGTTGAAAACGGTTGATCTTGTAAAATTCTTATTCCGCTGACTTGACCAGGCCCATGTGCAATGCTACTGTCGAGCTCGGGTTCCAATATTGCTCTGTGTTGCGCCGTCGGGATCGTCCCGGAGGCGTCTGTTTCTATCGCCCCGGGAAACGCTTTTCAACAGGAGATAAGGAAATGCCTCGGAAAACCCAGTCACGAAAGAAACAAGCAGGTTTCATCGTCAGCATCGAGCTCCTTCTACTCGCTTCCATCACCGTCATTGGCCTGATCGTCGGCATGACCAACGTGCGGGACGCCGTCCTCGCTGAGTTGAGCGACGTCTCCGAATCCCTCGGCGCGCTGGATCAGAGCTACAACGTTTCCTCTGTCGCCAACCTCGGCGGTACTGCGGCAACGGCGGGAAGCGCGTTCCAGGACATGTCTGATTCGAATGCCGGCAAGCCCATCGACACTCAAAGCGGCAATGCCGACACAGAGTTGGTCTTCGCTCCGGCTGTTCCCTTTAACCCGTCAACTACGGGCAGCGGCGAAGTGGCTGCGCCTCCTCTTCAGTAAATTGTTTTTCCGTGACGCCGGCGTTTCATTCGCCGGCGTCACGGGTGTTGATCGACAGCAACGTTTTTTCGGGGCGGGCGTGAGGGATTGCAACTCGGCAGGCAGCTTCAAGTCACCCGTCGCTTTTTGAGCACGCGGCACACGATGGTCCCGTCCGCCATCTGCCGCCGAAGTCCGGAAGAGGTCCCAAGTGCAAAATTATCGCGGTCGCGGCCAGGTGTCGATCCCCTATCTGCTCACCATTGGTGTGGCGGTTTTGTTGACCGTGGTTCTGGCCGCGCGTCAGGTATCGCGCGCCACGTACGCAAAGGTCGTAATGGCGAAGCGGGCTCTTCGCGCAGGCGAACGGATTGATCCCTCAATCCTCGGTTTTGCCAGCGTCGCGAAGAACGCGATTCCCGCGGGAGCGGTACTCGATCCCGGCGCAATTCTCGGCCGCACCGTGCAACGTCCCGTAACCGAAGGAAAGCCGATCACCGCCACCGACTTTGTGGCCCCGGCGTCGCCAGTCGTCTGGCTGGCCGAGGCTCCGCCGCCTGGACGCGTGGTCGTGACCGTATCGGTCCCCGGAAATCTTCTCCCCGTCCAGCAGCTGCGGTTGGGGGATCAATTTGAAATGCTCGCGGTCAAGGACGGGAAGTCGCAAATTGTCGCACGAGACGCCTACCTTCTCGGCTCCATCATGGGTAAGCATCAGGCAGCGAAAAACTCAGTCGACAGTTTGATGCCGACCCGAGAACGGCAATCGGTAACGTCGCTCATCGGATTGGTGCTCGCCGTTCGACCGCAAGACGCGGCGCCGATTGCGCAGGCGCAGGCAACCAACGAACGAATCTCGTTCGTGCTTCACGGGAAGCGCGAGATCCTCAGCGGGCATCTGCTGGAGATTCCGACCACGGTTGCCAGCACGCATGAGGTAGTGAGTACGCCAGCGCAAGTCGAGCTCATTTCCGGCAAGCACCGGGAGAAGGTGAATATCAACTGACATGAGACGGGTATGGGTGGGTGTGCTCGGGGGGTTGTTGATCGCAGGGCAGGTGGCCGCCAAAGATACGCCCGCGAAAACGCGGATTCCGATCGTCGAAGTGCCGTCGCAACCGGCGGAAGGAGCGGCGATTCAGAGCGCGGACAGCGTACACGTTCGCGTCGGCAGCGGAAACGTTCTCACCTTTCCTTCGCGCGTTCTTCGCGTCGCGGTCGGAGACGAGAAGATCGTCGCCGTCCACGTCGTCGAATCGCGCCAGATCCTGCTTCAGGGACTGATCGCCGGACGATCCACTGTATTTGTCTGGCTCGAGGATGGGCGCCGTCTTCGTTACGACCTCGTCGTCTCGCCGCGCGTGGAAGTGCTCGAGAATGCGCTCCACGATCTCGATCCGCGCATCGTGGTGGACGCGGGCCCCGACGGTTCGACACTCCTGCTCAGCGGCAAGGTTGATGACGAACATGTCGCCAACGAAGCCCGGCAACTCGCCGAGAACATGCTTGGGGGATCGACAAACGGCGCATCGCGCGTCGTCAGTCTCCTGCAGTTCCCCGGTTCCAATGACGCCGATCTCCGCCTGACGGTGGCCCTCGCCGCCGTCGATCCGCGCATCCGGCTCCGCCGCATGCAAGTGGGCAACAAAGTGAGCAACACGGCAGATGCCGTCGTGCTCGAAGGACGCGTCAAAGACATCCCCTCGCTCGTTCGCGCCATCACGCTGGCCGAATTGCAACTCGGCGGCGTCGGAGGAAAAATCGAGCCGCTCTCGAATGAGCCCGCACAATCGGGGCGAAACCGCAACTTCAGCGGCGGATTGTCGCGACTCGGAGGGGGCGACCCTCCCGTTTCGGGACTCGCAGCCTACGTCGCCCGCGGCCTGATCCTGAAGTCTTCCTCCGGCCGGGTGCTCTCATTCCTCGAAGTCGATGAGCTCCCGCAGATCATGGTCTCGATCCGCGTCCTTCAGGTTGACCGTGGGCGGGCGAAGCATCTCGGCATCGACTACCGCCTCGACGGCACCGACTTCTCTGCCGGCAGCTTCCATCAGCCGGGCCGGTCGTCGCTACCCGCTCCCGCCGTTCCTCCAGTGAAGCAGACGATCGCCGGCATTCTCGGCGGGAACATCGTCGGAACGTTCGTCACGAAATCGCTCGCCGTCGCCGCGGCGATCGACTTCCTGCAACAGAAGGACGTGGCTCGTTCCGTCGCCGAGCCGAACATCACTACGTTGTCGGGCGAGTCTGCCTCTGTATTAATCGGAGGCGAAGTCCCAATCCCAACAACCACCGTCGGCACCACAGCCTCCGTGCAAGGATTTCTCTTCCAGGATTTCGGCGTGCGGCTGGACATTCGTCCGACGCTCGCACCAAGCGGTCTCGTGGCGATGGAAATCGCGCCGAGCATTATCCGGCCAAGCGCCGACCTGGCAGTTTCCGGCGTGCCCGGCTTCCAAGTGCAATCCGTTCAGACGACGGCGAAAGTCGCTCCGGGTCAGACGCTCGTCCTCGGGGGTCTCATCTCATTCAATGATGAGATCCAGAAGCGCGGGGTGCCCGGACTCTCCGAGATCCCGCTGATGAAGCATCTCTTCAGTTGGGAAGGGCGCACTCTTTCAGAACAGGAGATTCTCTTCGTCATCACGCCGCGCATCCTCGCAGAAGGTCCGGATCAGGTAGAGGAAGCGATCCAATGGCGCGATGTCGAGCCGATCACCGCAGGTGCCGTCGTCGAATTGCCTCCGGCAGACCTGGACAGCACCGCGAATCTGAGCGCCGTAACGCTGGGGCACGACGGCATGCCGCCCTCGTTCTCGAAAACCGGCCGCCGTTCGCACAACGCGACGAGCCCGACGATCATCGAGGACCATGCGCCGCCTCCACCGCCGCCGCCCTCGGTGATGAACACGCCACCTCCGGAGATCGCACCGCGCTATGAAGCGGAGAGCCGAAGCGAAGCGGCGCGCAGCACGGAGCAGAAACAGCCGGCGAAAGATACGCGGATCATTGAGCCGGTAAAGACAAATCCCGACCCTGCGAAGAGCTCCGTCACGAGCGCGGAACCAGTTAGGGAATCGCCGGCTCCGCAGGTACCCACGTCAGCGGCATCCACGCAACCGGCTGACGCTCCCATCATTCGAGAGCCGCTCGCACCTGCGGCGGCTCCCGCTGCATCGACAAAACCATCGACCGCCGAGTCCAGGACCGCGAGCAACTGGGCCGCTGGGCCATTGCCGGTCAGTCCATCGCCAGCGTCCGCGAAAGCGCAGGCGCTTCCTGCGCAGTCTGCGCCATCGGCCTCGGCCACGAAGTCGCCTCTCGTTTCGAGCCAACCTCGAAACGAAACGACGAACAAGACTTCCGAGTCAAAACCGGCGCAGTCTCCTGCGGCATCGACTCAGAGTCAGCCTCCTGCACCTGCGAATGCCGTCGCGTCATCCGCAGCCTCGTCGTCGATTGCGAAAACGAACCCAGCGCCGGCCGCCCCGGCGATCCGCACAACACCGCTCCCAGTCACTCCCGCACCTCAACCGTCCGCTGCACTGCAAGCTTCTGAGAAGCCGGCCACGGCCGGCAGCGTTACACCGCCGGCATCCTCAGCAACCATCAAGAAACCGGAGTCAACTCCAACTCCAGTCGCCGTCCCGGCAGTTCGTCCCTCGACGACGAGCACGACAAGCTCCGCACCGCAGCCGGCCATTGCGCACGGACCGGAGAAAACAACGTCTACCGTTTCCCGGCAAGCCTTCTCCGTGCCGCAATCGACGGCCGGCGTGAAAAAGATCGAGCCTGCTGCCGCGCCATCCGCGAATGCGCAATCTGTCCGCTCCGTAACCTCTGCTCCTGCTCCAACGCCGCCGCCCTCGCCTGCTATCCGGCAGCCGAACCTCTCTCACCCAGCGGCACCTGTTCCCTCTTCGTCGCCATCCGGCTCGATGAAGAGCGAGCCCGCAAAGCAAGCTCAAAGCAAGTCCGCACCTGCCATGCCGGCTCCCATTACGGTCACTCCCACGCCCGCGCGCGAGCCCGCACCGGCGGCGCGTTTCTCGTCCAGTTCGCGCGGATCCCTTGCCGCAGCAAACTTGAGCGACGGAATCCGCGCATGGCTGACGAAGGACTATCGCATCGAAGTCGTCGTCTCCCCGCACGAAGGCGACGCCTGGACGCGGCTTGCCAAGCGGATGACTGGGGATGCGCGGCACTGGCAGGAACTGGCGCGGCTCAACGGCGCGGATGAAAAGCTGACGTCCGAGGCGCATGTGCATGTACCGTTCGAAATGTTGAAGCCGTCGATCCAGCAGGAGATCACCGACAAGCTACTGCCCAAAGGAAGCGCCGCAGAGAGCGATTGGAAACGGATGTCGGGGCAGCACTAACGAAGCTGCGAAGTGCTCGAATCGTTGGCAGTGAAGGCGCGGCGGCGTGCTAAAGTTCCGCGTCCAATCCAACCACAAGTTTCGGGGGTCTCTTTTGCGGCTACGCGCGTCGCTGTTGATCATTGCTGTCTTCGTCTCATTCTCGTACTCGGCGCAGGGCGCCGATCCATCGCAGGCACGCGCCGACTACGAGCGTCTGCAGAAATGGCAGTTCACGAGCGCGCCGATCACCATCGCTCAGCCTCTCTCGATCGGACGGGATGTCGCCACGATCCGCCTGACATCGGGGAGTGTGCACCTGATGCAGCCGGTATCCTCGGGCCGCGTGACGGGATTGGTATTCGAGGGCGAAGGCCAGTTCACGATGGCGGTGCCGGACCCGATTGAGGTTGCCCAGTTGCGGCGTTTTTCACGGAAGGCGATCAACTCGCTCGATGTCCGCTTCACGCAGCTTGTCCTGCGGACGTCCGACGACACGATCGACAAGCTCTTTCCCGGCGCGGCGAAGGATCCATTCGCAAAAAACTCGCTCGCCGAAAATCGCCACAATCACTGGCTCATCGACCTTGGCCGTGACATCGACGCGAAGATCATCGCCGCGATGCTCAACACTGGAGCGCAGCAGTTTACGGCCGCGATGAAGACCGCGGACTTCGATTGGCTGACCTTCGACTATGACTCGACGCGGCGGGAAGAAATCCAGGTGATTCATTGGGATCGGAGGTCGGAAGAGGTCTGGATCAGTCTCGATCGCGCTGCCGACCGCGCGGAGAATGGCGCTCACGGAGAACGCGATGTTCGCCCGGCAACGATCAGTCACCTCGACGTGAAGGCCGATCTCTCGAAAGGAAAGTGGAATCCGCGGCGCGTCGGAGAGACCGAGCAGGCCATGCTCAACGGCCACTACAAGGTTGCCGAGGAGATTACGGCGAATGTCGAAGGGATCAGTGCGCTGGCGATGCGGCTTTATCCAACCGCGAAGGACGTCAAGGCCACCGACGACAAAGGGCACGCGTTGACGATCCTGCGCGATCATATCGGCGCGCGCAGCATGGGAATCGACAACGATGTCTCCGACAGTACGATGACCGTAATCTTCCCTGAGCCGCTCAAAGCCAATGAGCCGCGCGTCGTCACGTTCGACTACGAGCTCGAGACTCCGAACTACGCCGCCGGGAATCTCTGGTATCCGACCATTTCCGACGCGTTCGACGCCACGACTGCGAAGTTGGAGCTGAAGGTCAGCAAGCGTAACGAAGTGCGGTCAATGGGACGGAAGATCAGCGAAGCGGAAGCGCCTGACGGAACAAAGACATCCGTCTGGCTCGTGGAAAAGCCGGCCAAGATGGTCACGTTCTCGACCTCAGAGCGTTTCATCGAAGTGCCTCTCGAGATTGCCGGCGTTCCGAAGGTCGTCTCATTCGGCACGGTGACCGGGATGGATCCCGGCGCTCGGATCCGCAATGCGGGCGCAGACGTCATCAACTCGATTCGTTACTTCCAATGGCTCCTCGATGACAAGCTCGACACGCCGCAAATCTACGCGACCGCCATCGCCGCGGGACACGGCCAGGCCTTTGACGGATTCCTCCATCTGTCAGAGTTCTCGTATGAAGAGCATCCGGGAGCGACCGAGCTTTTCCGCACGCATGAAGTGGCGCACGAATGGTTCGGGCACAAGGTCGGATGGAAAACCTATCGCGATCAGTGGCTGAGCGAGTCGCTGGCCGAATACGCGGCGATGATGTTCGTGCAAACGACGGTCAAAGGCGGTGATAAGTATTACGACGAGATCATCAGCGTGTACGACAGCATCGTTCAGGGCAACCTGGGCGGAGGCTTCAGCAAGTTCAACCGGCCGTGGCTGATCGAATTCAACGCCAGTGCTCGCGCCCGCATCGGTCCGATCGGCGTCGGTTATCGAGCGGGAACCGGCGAGGTGCCGGCCGGCTATGAGATTCAGGCGTACTACAAAGGCCCTCTCGTCCTGCACATGCTGCGCTCGATGCTGCGCATGAAATCGCACAGCGACGACCTCTTCATCAAAATCCTGCGCGATTTCGTCAAGGAGTACAGCGGCAAGGACGCCAGCACCGCCGACTTTCAGAAGATCGTCGAGAAGAATGCGCCCGGCGACTGGAGCTTTTTCTTCCACGATTGGATCTACGAAACGGCCATCCCCAACATCCGCTGGAGCTACAAAGTCGATCCTCATCCCGCGGGCGGCGCGAAACTGACGATCAACGTCAAGCGAAGCGGCGTGCCGGACGATTTCGTCATCGCCGCGCCGATCCGCGTCGATTTCGAGGGCAACCGCGCGGGCGTCTTCTTCATCCAGATCAAGCAGAACGAGCAGACCATCACCCAGGAACTGGCCACCGTTCCGCGCAACGTCGTCTTCGCCCCGGAACATTCGTTGCTCGCGAACATCCGTCGGGAGTAATCTGTGCCGTCCGCGGTCTGAGGAGACTCCTGAACATGCGTTTTCCCGTCGTCGTGGCGATTGCCCTTGTTGCAACCGCACCGCTGCATGCGGCGCTTCGCCGTGCGCATCCTCCCCACGAAACGCGGCAAGCCGTTGCGCCGGCGATTCCCCGAAGCGGGATCCGCGCGGAATTGCTCCACGATCTCGACGACGTGCAGAAAAAGATTCTTTCTCTGGCGATGGCCATCCCTCCCGGTAAGTACGGCTGGCGGCCGGCGCGTGGTGTGCGTTCGGTCAGCGAGGTCTACATGCACATCGCCGGCGGCAACTACACGCTGGTCAGCTTCGTCGGCGATCGTCCCATAGTCGATACGCGCACGTTCGAGCGGATCACGGAAAAACCGCGCGTGATGGAGGAGCTCCGGCGCTCCTTCGAATTCCTGCGCGACGCTATCGTCAACACGACCGACGCCGATCTCGACAAGCCGATCCGCATGTTCGGCAACGACAGCACCGAGCGCGCCGCATTCATCATGGCCCTCAACCACCTCCACGAGCACCTCGGCCAGTCCGTGGCCTACGCGCGCATGAACGGCATCGTCCCGCCGTGGAGCACGGAGTAGCAGCGGTCCTCGCGGCGCTACGAACGGCGGCGATAGTTCGTCGCGTATTCGGGCGGCGTGATTCCCGGCATCAGCCGCTCATCGTCCAATGGCGCAGACGGCGCGAGCGCCATTGGAATGATGCCCGCCCAGATCGCCAGTGCGTAGTCCTCTTCGTCATCGATCGGCGGACCAACGCGCATCTTTGCTGACGCCTCGGCCAGCGGCAGTGCGATGACGAGCGTCTGCTTCAGCTCCGCCTCGTTCGGTGCGCGCACGTCTTGCGCGCGGCCGGTGCAGACATGCTCGACGAGCGCTTCGAGCACGCGCAGCTTCTCGTCGCGGTCCGTGACCTCACGGCCTTTCCCCATCGCGACGACAGAGCGATAGTTCATGGAGTGATGGAAGGCGGAGCGTGCCATCACCAGACCGTCGAGGATGGTGACGGTCACGCAGGCGTCGACGCCGTCGCGAAGCGAGCGGAGCATGCGGCTGGCGGCGGAGCCGTGGAAGTAGAGCGTGTCGCCGATGCGGGTGTGAATCGTTGGAATGACGACGGGCGCGCCGTCGACGATGAATCCGACGTGACAGAGCAAGGCCTCATCGAGGATGGCGTTGATCGTTTCGCGGCCGTAGTCGCCCCGTTTGGCCAGCCGCTTGACGGTGGTACGCGGCGATTGCAGTGACGGCCTTTGTTCTAGTACAATCTCGTTCATATGTCAGTACAACAATATCTCAAGGGATCGACCGCCGTCAAGATCGCCGCCAGCGCCGAGGCGGCGGTCGCGCGGGGCCTCATCGCCGGCGGCAGCCGCCTTCCCGCGGTGCGCGTGCTGGCCGCGGTGCTGCACGTCAGTCCGGCCACCGCCGCTGCCGCCTACCGCATCCTCCAGGAGCGCGGCATCGTCATCTCCGACGGCCGGCGCGGGACGATCATCCGCCTCACCTCCCCCGCCGCGCCGCCTGCTCCGGCACCTCTCCCGCCCAATGTGCACGACCTCGCTTCCGGCAATCCCTCCGGCGCGCTGCTTCCCGGCCTCGGCCCCTTTCTGAAGAAGCTGCCCGGAGAGCCGCGGCTCTACCGCGATGATCTCAACGACGCGACACTTGTCACCCTGGCGAAAAAACAGTTTGCGTCCGACAACGTGCCGGCGGGTTCCGTGGCCATCGTCAGCGGCGCGCTCGACGGCATCGAGCGCGTGCTCCGCGAGCAGCTCCGTCCCGGCGATCGTGTGCTGGTCGAAGATCCCTGCTTCACCGGCGTCGCCGATCTGCTCAACTCGTTGTCGCTGATCGCGGTACCGGTCGCGCTCGATGATGAGGGACTCCTTCCCGCGGCACTGCAGCATGCGCCTGTGGCCGACGCGCTCATCGTGACACCGCGAGCGCAAAACCCCACGGGCGCCGCGTTCAGCGAACGGCGCGCGAAAGCGCTGCGAACCATACTGCGGCATCGCCCCGATCTTCTTCTGATCGAAGACGACCACGCCGGACTGGTCGCGGGCGCGCCGTACATCACGCTGGTCGAGAAATCGCGCGCCCGCTGGGCAGTGGTCCGCTCGATGTCGAAATCCCTCGGACCCGATCTGCGGGTTGCCATCATGGCCGGCGACGCGCAAACCATCGCCCGCGTCGAAGGCCGCCAGGCCCTCGGCATCCGCTGGGTCAGCCACATCCTGCAGGGTCTCGTGGCGAAGCTTCTCGTCGATGCACGCGTGCGTAAATTGCTCGCGCGCGCCGAGCGAACATATGCCCGGCGGCGTCGAGCCGTCATCGAAGCACTGAAGTCTCACGCCATCGACGCGCGTGGCGCCTCGGGCCTCAATGTCTGGATTCCTCTTCAGGAAGAGAGCGCGATCGTGCAGGCGCTCTTTCGGAGACGCTGGGCTGTGACGGCCGGCGAGCGATATCGAATCCAGTCGGCACCAGGAGTCCGGGTGACGATCGCGTCGCTGGAGCCCGAGGACGCGGTTCGCTTTGCCGCGGATCTGGCCGATGTTCTGCGCCCCGCGCGGAGAAGCGCAGCAGGGGCGTGAGGAAGTTGTTTGCGCCCAATGGCTTCTTGTTTTCGGGACGCAAGCCGGGACATGGATCCCGATGAGGGCCGCCGGTGAACCGGCGGCCCTCTGGAGATTCCTATTGAACGTTGAGAGCGGTGTCGTCGACGAGGAATGACGTCTGCAGCGACGAGTCCTCGTTTCCGTAGAAGCGAATGCGGATGGTCTGGCCTCTGCGGCTGCTGAGGTCAAACGACTTCTGCGCGTAGCTCGATGACGCGTTGAGGTTCGAATACGTGGCGAGAGTCTGGAGTACGTTGCCCGCGCTGTCGAGCACCTGCACCTGCAGCGTGTCGTACGCGGTCGTGGTCGTTGTCTCCGCGGTGGTGATACGCAGCCAGAAACTCAGGGTCGCCGTCGTTGCGGTCGACGGGATGGTGATCTGCTGATAGGCGTAATCCGTATGAGTCGTGCCGTAGCCATTGAGCCACGCCTTCCACGAACCGGTACGCGCTGCAGGCGAGGCGGAGTTGTCGATCACGCCTGATGTGATCGTCCAGGCACCATTGTTTCCCAGCTCGAAGCCGGGATTGTTGAGGAGTTGCTGCTGCGACGTACAGCCGGTCACGCTGAACGAAGCGCCCGACGTCGCCGTTCCACCGGCGGTCGTAACGGAGATGGTGCCGCTCGACGAGCAATTTGGAACGGTAGCGTTGATCTGCGTGGAACTGTTGACGGTAAACGATGCAGTCTGTCCGTTGAACTTCACCGATGTCGCGCCCGTAAAGTTCGTCCCCGTGATCGTGACGCTCGAACCAGCGGCGCCGCTGGCAGGAGAGAACCCGGAGATCGTAGGAGCGGGCGTGCCGCCTCCGCCGATGAAGAGCTCGTACAACAGGCGGTTGGGTGAACCAGTGCCGGGGCTCTTCACCACACCCGCGGTTGAATTGTTGATCAGCGCCGTGGTTACCGCTGCAGGAGTAGCCGTGGTATTCGCGGAAAGATAGAGCGCAGCGACGCCACAGGTGTGCGGCGTGGCCATGGAAGTTCCACTGATCGTGTTGGTCGCTGTCGTCGACGAGTACCAGTCCGAAGTGATGCTCACGCCGGGAGCGAAGATATCGACGCAGGTGCCGAAGTTCGCCCACGATGCCTTTGTATCGGTGGAATCCGTGGCCGATACCGTGATTGCGCTGGGAGCTCGCGCAGGCGACGTGGTGCAGGCGTCCTGCGGATTACCGGCCGCGTCACCGTTCCCGGCGGCAACGCAGAACACGACGCCCGCGTTGACGGCGCCGGTGACAGCGTCGTCGAGGGCCTGCGAAACACCGCCGCCGAGGGACATGTTGGCAACCGCAGGTTTGATCGCATTGGAGGCAACCCAGTTCACACCGGCGATGACGCCGGAGTTCGTCCCGGAGCCGCTGCAGTCAAGAACGCGTACAGCAACGAGCGTGACGCCCTTCGCCACGCCGTAGGTGTTTCCGCCAACGGTCCCCGATACGTGCGTGCCATGGCCATTACAGTCGATCCCATTGTGACCATCATTGACGGCGTCAAACCCCACCGACGCACGGCCTCCAAGATCGCTGTGTGAGGTCAAAATGCCAGTGTCGACGATATACGCATGGACACCGGCGCCATTGACGTTGTAGGTATAGCTTCCGTTGAGCGGGAGGCTGCGCTGGTCGATGCGGTCAAGACCCCAGGTCGCGCCGCTCTGCGTCGCGTCCGCAGTAACGACGCCGTCTTCTTCGACATAGCCGACACGCGAATCCTGCGCGATCAACGCCGCTTCCGCTTGCGACAGTTCGACCGCAAAGCCTTTGAGGGCCTTGTCATAGACGTGTTTGAGCTGTCCCCGATGCAGATTGGTCAGCTCCATGGCGACAGCGATCGGATCGGTGACGCGGTCCTGGAATACGACGATGTACGAGTTGGGAATCGGCTTCTTTGCATGTTTGATCCCTGCGTCCTTCTTGGGGCCGCCGGCAAACATCGGTACGGTGATGAGGATTAGTAGTGCGGCAAGGTGCTTCATTCATTCTCCTTCTTCTCGGTCGTGTGGCGTGAGAGAAGGAACACAGAAAGCACGGCTGCTGCCAATGACGGAAGAAATCGTATCTCGCTGAGAGGTATACGTTTACGCCTACTATAGAATCCTTATGGGTCAATACGTGCGCCGTTACGGAGCAGTTAACGGGTCAATATTATAACCGTGGATCGAAGGATGAACCCACTCCAAGCGCTGCCGCGGCGCGGGTCTAGGCTTCCACCAGCTCCTTCGCGAACATCCCCGGTGTGTACGCAGTGACGTGGCCGGTGAATGCTGATGCCGCAACAGTCAGTGGCGATGCCAGCCACAACTTGCCGGGGCCGGAGCGCCCTTTGTAGTTGCGGTTGATGGCGCTGATCGTGACCTGATCGGAATCCTCCGACACGCCCGGCCCGCAGCCGATGCACGCGCCGCATCCGGGATTGAGCACCACTGCTCCCGCGCGCTCGAATGTATCGAGCAGGCCGTTCTCGCGTGCAAACGTCTCCACCGCCTGGGAGCCGAACTGGATGTAGAACTTCACGCCGTCAGCGACCTTCAATCCGGCGTCGACCGCTTCCTTCGCCACCTGATGATAGAAAAGAAAATCGTCGACTTTGCCCGCCGTGCAGGAGCCGGCATAGGCGATGTCGATCTTCACATCGGTGACTTGGTCAACGAACGCTCCATTGGTCGGATCAGAAGGGATGCCGCGATCAGGATCGCCCGGATGCGCGACCATCGGACGGATCGTGCTGAGGTCGATCGTATGCACGCCGCCGGCGTACTCGGCATCTGGATCGGGCGAAACCGCGCGCGCACGAAGCGCGTCGATATCGGCGTCCGGGCGCATCGACGCGATCCAGGCGAACGTCTTTTCGTCCGCTTCGATGATCGCGGTCCGCGCCGCGCACTCGGTGGCCATGTTCGCCAGCGTGGCCCGCTCATCCATCGATAGCGATCGCAGACCCGGTCCCGTGAACTCCATGATCCGGTCGAGGGTCATCTGCGGCTTCGCGTACTCGAGCAGGATGTAGAGCATCACGTCCTTCGCCGTGACGTTCTCCTGCAGATTGCCCACGAGCTCGAAGCGGATCGACTCCGACACTTCCACCTGCGTGAATCCCGAATGCACGAGGTTCGCGTATTCAGTCGCACCGACGCCCCAGGCCAGCGCATTGTTCACGCCGCCCATGCAGGTGTGGCTGTCGGTGGCCTGGATGAAATCGCCCGGATCGATGATGTATTCGCGCGCCACCTCGTGGCAGATGCCGGGCGAGATGTTGTCCTTCGCCGAAAAATCGCGGCATCCGGTGTGTTGCTGGAACTCCCGCTGCAGATCGCGCAGCGTCTGGATCTTCCCCATGAACGGCCGCATGCGTGCGACATCGTCGGCGTAGATCAGGTGGTCCTCGAACACCGCAAACTTCTGCGGATTCTTGATCGCGTAGTCCGCCCCGTACTCCTGCTCCAGAAAGTAGTGAACCTGCGCGGTCGTGAACTCGTGCGTGTATCCGCCGTCGACTTCGACGACGACGGCGTCGCCGGGCTTGACGAAGCGTTCCGCGTCCTTCGTTCCGCCGACGAGGTGCCGCGCAAGGATCTTCTCCCCCATCGTCATCGGACGTTTCGGCGTACTCGGCGCCGGCACTTGAATCTCGCCCGCGGCAACGGCCTTGGCAAACGGAAAGAGTCCACCCTCTCGAATGATGAGCTGCGTGATCGCGTCGTAGCCCTTGCAGAATTCATCAATCGATACGCCCTCGCCCGCCTGCAATCTCGTCAGCATGGCGTGATCCGCCATCAGCAAGCCCTGATTGATGTTGTTGCCGGCGTGGATCGGCGCGAACGAAGCAGCGACCGCGATACGAATACCGCTCCACACTTCGCACTGCGTCGCGGTCTCGCGCGAGCTGCCAACGCCTTTTCGATAGCCGCTGACGATGACTTCGAAGTTGCCGTTGATCAGCGCATCGTGCTCGAACAGTCTCTTCCCGTCGACGATCAGCCCCGCGTACGCATCCTCGGCGATATCCTCAGGCTTGTGACTGAAGCAGACCCAGGCCGGCGTCATCGCGTCGGTGTTGATGTCGTCGAGCAGATCGTCGATCGACAGATCCTTCATCTGCAGATCGAGCTCGCCGCGAAGCTGCTTGCGGATCAACTCGGGATCTTTGGTGAGAAAGAGGACACGCTTGCCCGGTGTGAGTTGGATGGTTGATTCAGGTTTCATGTTGTAGTCGATGAGTGGATCTGTAGATGTAGTGGACTAGAAGATCGGCGGCCGGTGCCTTCGAGCGGCCTCGATGCACGAACCGCGCAAGAACCCGTAGTCTACTAATCCACTGATCAACTAATCCACTGATCCCTGTACTCCGCGAATCTACTAATTCCGGAACACCTGATCCCGTGACATGATTCGCGCCGAATGCTTGCTGCGGGCACGATGCTCGGTCCGTACAAGATCCTCACAGCCATCGGCGCAGGCGGGATGGGCGAGGTGTACCGAGCGCAGGATACGAGGCTGGGACGCGACGTCGCGGTCAAGGTCCTCACGCGCAATCTCTCTGGGGACGCCGAGGCGCTGCGGAGGTTCGAGCAGGAAGCGAGGGCGGCGGGGATACTCAATCACCCCAACATCCTCGCCATCTACGACATCGGCAGCGAAGAGGGACAGAACTACATCGTCTCCGAGTTGCTGGAAGGCGAATCGCTTCGCGCACGCATTCGACAAGGCGCCATTCCGCCGCGCAAAGTGCTCGACTACGCGGCGCAGATCGCCCGAGGACTCTCGGCAGCGCACGAGCGCAACATCGTTCATCGCGATCTCAAGCCGGAGAATCTCTTCATCACGCGCGATGGGCACGTGAAGATCCTCGACTTCGGATTAGCCAAGCTCACCGGCCCGCGTCTGCCGAATGCGACTCCCGGCGACGAGCACGAGCTCACGCTTCCGACGACGCCGACGGAGCCGGGACGGTTGATGGGAACGATCGGCTACATGGCTCCCGAGCAAGTGCGCGGTGGAAGCGGCGACAACCGCTCCGACATCTTCGCCTTCGGCGTGATCGTCTACGAGATGCTGGCGGGCGTGCAGCCGTTCCGCGCGGAGTCGCCCATCGAGACGCTGAACGCAATCCTGAAAGATGATCCGCCGGACTTTTTCGAGCTGAACATCCGCGTTCCCGGAGCGCTCGATCGCGTCGTCCGGCACTGTCTGGAAAAAAATCCGGACGAGCGATTTCAATCCGCACGCGATCTCGCATTCGACCTCGGATCGCTTTCCGGACTCACCAGTCAGGCCGTTCCGTTCCTTCCCATGTGGCATATCCGTCCGCGCCGGTTCCTGAAACCGCTGGCGATCGGTGCGGCGATTCTCGCGCTGGCGGCGATCGCATTCTTCCTCGGGCAACGGCGCGGAACGCAGCCGCCGCCGTCATATCACCGCCTGACATTCCGCAGCGGCACGATCTTCAACGCGCGTTTCTCGCCCGACGGACAAACGGTGTTCTACGGCGCGCGATGGGGCGGGAATCCGATGTCGATCTTCTCGGTGCGCGCCGACTCACCGGAGTCACGCGACCTCGATCTCGGTGCTGCCACCGACATCCTCTCGGTCTCACGCGGTGGTCAACTGGCCATCTCGCTTCGTCGTCATCCCATCGGCTACCTGCGCGAAAGCGGCACGCTGGCACAGGTTCCGATCGCCGGAGGCGCGCCGCGCGAGATCCTCGAAGACGTCGAGTACGCCGATTGGTCGCCGGATGGACGCCTCGCGGTCGTGCGCACGATCGGCGGCCGGTGTCGGTTGGAGTTCCCGATCGGCAACGTCGTCTACGACACGGTCGGGTGGATCAGCCATCCGCGCTTCAGTCCGGGAGGCGAGGTCATCGCGGTTCTCGATCATCCCTTCTTCAACGATGACCGCGGCTCTGTCGTTCTCGTCTCGCTCGCAACGCGCGCGCGCCGCGCTCTGACCAAAGAATCGGTGAGTATCGAAGGTCTGGCCTGGACTGCGAGCGGCGGCGAGATCGTCTTCTCTTCCGAAGAAGGAGCAAATGCGCGTGCCATTCGCGCTGTGAATCTCCACGGCAAGAGCCGGCTCCTCGCCGCCAGCGCCGGACCCCTCTGGTTTCACGACATCGCACCCGACGGGCGCATCCTGGTTACGCGCGAGATCGTTCGCGCCGGCATTGTCGGCATTCGCGGAAACAGCGCGCCCATCGATCTCTCCTGGTTCGATTACTCCGTCGTGCGCGATCTTTCCGCAGACGGCAAGACGATCGTCTTCTCGGAATCGGGCGAGGCAGGCGGCGCGCTCTTCGGCGTCTACACCCGCGGCATCGACGGCTCCCCCGCCATCCGCCTCGGCGACGGGACCTCGGAGGCGTTGTCGCCAGATGGCGAGTGGGTGTTGTCGATCCCACGCAATCGCACCCCCGCGCAGATCGTCATGCTGCCAACGGGCACAGGACAACCGCGGCAGATTACAAAAGATCACATCAATCACCGCAATGCCCGCTGGATGCCCGACGGCAAACAGATTTTCTTTCAAGGCAACGAAGAGCGAAAAGCGCCGCGGATCTGGATCCAATCACTCGACGGAAGCGCGCCGCGCGCGATCACGCCGGAGAATGTCAGGGCCACTCAGGCTACTCCTGACGGCCGCTACATCCTCGGCGGGACGTCCGATCGCAAGTTCAATCTCTATCCCGTCGCCGGCGGCGCAGTGGTTCCTGTTCCCGCGCTCAAATCGGGCGACGTTCCAACACGCTTCACCCCCGACGGACGTTCGCTCTTCGTCGCCACCTTCGGCAAGATCCCCGCGATGTTCTACAAGATCGATCTCGCCTCAGGAACGCGCACGCTCTGGCGCGAAGCGATGCCGGCGGATCCGTCAGGCCTGATCAACGTCGGCCCGATCCTCGTCACACCGGATGGGGCGACGACGGTGTACAGCTATACGCGGCTATTGAGCGATTTGTATGTGATTGGGCGCTGAGATTTCGGTTTTTGTCACTCGATCCCGTCACACACCGGGGCGAGACACCCGCACTCCTTTGCGATGTCGCTTTACCAGAGTGCGTGCGTCTCGCACGCGGCGGTGGCGTCGGAGACGACGAATGTGTGGAAGCCGAGGTTGCCGGACATGCGGGCGATGGCTTCGACGGAATTGTTCGTGATCACGCCGGCGATCACGATAGTGTCGAGGCCTGATCCGCGAAGCGATTCCTCGAGATTCGTGCCGATGAAGGCGCTATTCACCGCCTTCTCGATCACACGCTCGCCGTCGATCGGCATCACTTCGTTCTTGAACTCGAACAGCGGCGGGCCTTTGCGATAGGTGGAGTTTGGGTCTGTCATTTCGAATCGGCGAAACCGCGGGGGCGGAGGGGCGGTGGGAGCGGTGAAGCACGATGAGAAATCCCCTCTTCGAAGTGGCGAACGAGTGTAAATCTGCGTACATCAGCTACCTCTGCGGATGAACTTCCGCGGATCACTCCCCAAGCTTCGCTTTCAGCTCGTGCAACTCTGTCAGCAGCGTCGCCACCTGCTCCTCCAGCCGCTGCACCCGGACCGATAGAGGCGCGCCGGCGACCGCAGGCTCCTCATCGGCGGCAACAGCCGGCTCGACGTACGCGCCGCCGAGGCGGTGGACCCAGCGCGTTTCCTTCTGACCGGAGCGGCGTGGCATCTCGCGAACGAGCGCGTCGTCGCCATGCCCGAGACGCTGCAGCATCGCTTCGACATCATCGATCGTCTCGAAGCCATGGAGACGATCGCTGCGTCCGCGCAACTCGCCCGGCGTTTGCGCCCCTCGCAGAAAAAGCAGCGCAAGAATAGCTTTGGCCGGGCGATCGAGATGCCAGGTCAGGTCGAGATTGTGATCCCAGCGCGTCGCTCTTCCGCCGAGCACTTTCCAGACGAGCTTCTCGTCCTGCAGGCGATCGAGCGCGCGCTGCACCTCGCTCTCTCCTACTTCCATCACCGGCTCGCGGTTCGATTTCTGATTGCACGCCGCGATGAGCGCGTTCAGCGTCAGCGGGTAATACTCGGGAGTCGCGAGCTGCTTTTCGATGAGGCAGCCAAGGATACGAATTTCGAGCGCGTCGAGCTCGCGCGCGGGAAGGCGGCGCGGTTTGCGCTCGCCGTCGAGAGTGGTCACGGAGTAGGACATGGGATTAATGGACAATTGAAAATGGATAATGGACAGCGGAGAGGACAGTATTTCTTGGCCCACTGTCCATTATCCGTTATCCATTATCCATTGAGACGCGCCGGCCTCGCCACGCGCACCTTGCCGAAATGGTTGTCGACGCGCATCGCCACTTTCTCCGCCAGCGAGCGAAACGTCGTCATCTTGCCGCCGAAGATGTTGAGCAGATTGCCGCGGCGTTCCAGCCGGTAGTAACGTCCGATCGCGCTCGGATTCGCGGCTCGTCCAACCAGCGGCCGGACACCGGCGAACGTCGACGCGATGTCGTCGCGCGTGATCGGATCGCGCAGATATCGATTGAAACGCGCCAACAGGTAGTCGATCTCTTCGCTGGTCGCCGTCACGTCTTCCAGCGACGTCCGATGCACCACCTCCGTCGTGCCGACGAGCGTCGTCCCCCTCCACGGCAAAACGAAAAAGACGCGCCGATCACTGAGCGACTGGAGCAGCATCCCGACCGCTGCGATGCGCTGTTTCAACACGAGATGCGAGCCGCGCACGAGCGATAAGCGATAGCGCGAGTGGATGCGATTCTCCGCCAGCAGCGCATTCATCCACGGCCCCGCGGCGTTGACGATGAAATCGAAACGCGTCTCGTCGCCGCTCGCGGTCCCGACGATCCACGCATCACCATCGCGGCGCAAGAAGACGACGCGGGTGCCTTCGCGCACCGTCGCCCCTTCGCCGATCGCCGATGCAACGACGACTCGCGCCAGCGCGTAGTCGTCGACCTGCGCATCCCAGTAGCTGAAACCACCCTGCAATCCCGCGGCCGCCAACGGAACGCGCGTCATCAACTCTTCCGCGCTCATGGCCATGTGCCGTGCGATGTTCGAGCGGCCGGCGAGCAGGTCGTACAACGTGAGTCCGGCGCTCAACGTGATCCGCCGGCGCGGACTGTCGGCATAGACCGGCAGCAGAATCTCGACCGGCTTCACGAGCTCCGGCAGGTTTTGCAGCAGCCAGGCGCGATCGCGTAACGACTCGCGGACGAGCGCGACGTGCGCATGCTCGAGGTAACGCAAGCCGCCATGAATCATCTTCGTCGTCGCCGACGACGTCTGCGCGCCGCATCGCCCTTTCTCGAACAACGTCACGTCGTAGTCGCGGCGCGCCAACTCCCACGCCGCGCCGGCACCATTGATCCCGCCGCCGATGACCGCAACCCGCACGGTATGGAATCGTACCGTTGTTCTCGATTCTGGCCCATAGTTTGAAAAGCTCAGCCGTATGGCGATCGAGCTCGTCAAAACGGCCGATCTCGCGCGACCCGAGCCTGCGGGCGATCTGGCGGTCATGCTCACCGGTGGCGGTGCACGCGCCGCGTACCAAGTCGGCCTGATCAAAGGCCTGGCCCGGCACTTCCCCCTTCTTCGATTCCAGATCATCACTGGCGTTTCCGCCGGCGCGATCAATGCGGTCTACCTCGCGGCACACGACGGCTCGCTCCGCGAGGCAGCCGACGATCTTGGCGAGGTCTGGCATGCGCTGGAGTGCCGGCACGTCTTCCGCCCGAACTACACCGCCCTCCTTCCATTCCGTACGGCATGGAAGGCGCTGCTGCCTCCGCGCATGTCGAAACGCCCGCACGGATTGCTCAACGCCGGTCCGCTCGCCGAGACACTACGTGACGTCTATCACTGCCCGATCCGCAACGCGCCGATCCAAGGAATCCAGCGCAATCTCGAACGCGGCGAACTGAAAGCTGTGGCCCTCATCGGACTCGACTACACCACCGGCCAGAGCGTGCGCTGGACGCAAGGGCGGTGCGATGAGGTGTTCGAAGGACCGAATCGCCGCAGCGAAGAGGCGGAGATCACGGTCGAGCACGTGCTGGCGTCGGCCGCGATTCCATTCGTTTTCCCCGCCGTAAAAATCGAATCGAGTTGGTACGGCGATGGCGGCATCCGCCTCGCTGCCCCGCTCTCCAGCGCCGTCCACCTCGGCGCTACGCGAATCCTGGCGATGTCGACCGGCTATCAGCGCACGCCGGACGAGGCCAGCACTCCCGACGTCCTCGGCTATCCGCCCGCCGCGCAGATCATGGGCCAGCTCATCAACGCCGTCTTCCTCGACGTGATCGACGAAGATGTCAATCGCATGGAGCGGATGAACGAGATGATCGAGAAGCTCGATGCATCGCAGCGCAACGGCTTCAAACCGGTCGACCTCTTCGTCCTACGTCCCTCCGAAGATCTCGGCAAACTCGCGGGCGCCTACGAAAAGCGCCTGCCCCGAAACCTCAAGCTGCTCACCCGCGCCCTCGGATCGCGCGAAACAGAATCGCCCGATGTCCTTTCGATGCTGATGTTCGTCCCCGAATACACTTCGATCCTGATGGAGATCGGCGAACACGACGTCGCCTCACGTCTCGACGAGCTGCGCGCCTTCCTCGGCGAGCCGGCGGGAACCGCGATCAGCGCGGTGTGAGGAAACGGACGGAGCAGCTCATTCGATTATGAGCAGCTTCCCGGGTTTGAGCTCGTCGAGTCGCGCCCGGAATTGCGGGACCAGAGGAGCGAGATCGATGATGTCGTTACTGACGGCGCGAAAGAGGACGAAAGCGACCGCGTAAGCAGCCAGATTCTGTTGATATTGAATATTCTTGTCCGTGGTGATCAGCGTATCGAAGTCGCTCACGATGCGGCGCAAGAGTTGGCCGTTCTTGAGGCCGGCGAGTCCAACCTCCGGAACCGTCGTGACTAGATCGAATCCGGGCAGGAGTCGCTTCAGCCCTCGCGGCACACACTCATCGAGCAGAATGCGCAACCAGCAGTTCCTTCGCCTGCTCAAGAGCAGCAACAGCCTGTTCCCTCGAAACGGTCGGAAAATCGTCGAGGAAATCGGCCAATGGATGACCGCCTTCAATGTAGTCGATCAGCGCTTGAACAGGCACGCGCGTCCCAATGAACACTGGTGTACCACCGAGTATCTCGGGATCGATCTGGATGACCTGCACGGCGGTTGTCATGTCTCCTATTGTAGCCCTCGTTGTAACTCTCGGTCAGCGAAGGTGCAGACTCTTTGTTTCACGCGGAGATGCGGAGAAACCCCTCCGCGTCCCCCGCGTCTCCGCGTGAACCGTCTCTGAAAAACAAGGCGCTTACACCACCGCCGCCGTCTCGCGATACTGAATCTCGTACAACTTCCGATAGAGCCCTGCGTGCTGCATCAGCTCCTCGTGGGTGCCGCGCTCGCGGATCTCGCCGTGGTGGAAGACGAGGATCGTGTCGGCGGAGCGGATCGTGGAGAGGCGGTGGGCGATGACGATCGACGTCCTTCCCTCCATCAGCGTCCGGATCGCTTCCTGAATCAGCACCTCGGTCTCCGTGTCGATCGACGATGTCGCCTCGTCGAGGACGAGCACCGGTGGATTGAACGCCAACGCGCGGGCGAACGAGAGAAGCTGCTTCTCGCCCACCGACAAACCCGCTCCCCGCTCGCGCACCTCGGCCGCATAGCCCTCGGGCAAACGCTGGATGAAACGATCGGCCTGCACGCGCCGCGCAGCTTCGCGCACCATCTCGGAGCTGATGTCGGGATTGCCCAGGGCGATGTTCTGCTCGATGTTGCCGGTAAAGAGGAAGAAATCCTGCTGCACGATCGCAAAGAGAGATCGGAGCGACGCGATCGTGTACTTACGAATGTCGATTCCGTTGATGAGAATCTCGCCACGCTGCGCCTCATAAAAACGAAGCAGCAGCGACGTCACCGTCGTCTTTCCAGCGCCCGTGTGGCCAACGAGCGCGACGCGTTCGCCGTGCGAAACCTTGAACGACACATTCTTCAGGACCCACTCGGGAGCAATAGGGACGGGGGATGAGGAGCGAGAAGGAGAGTCAGCGCCGGAAGAGAGCGGCACATCAGGAAGGGACTCCGAGGGACGGGAGACGACCGATGAGGGGACACCTTCATCCTCGCGCTTCTCTCTTCCCTCGTCCCTCGTCCCTGATTCTTCCCTCGTCCCTGAATCACGAGTCCCCGCCTTCTCGTTGTACGCGAACGACACATTACGAAACTCGATCGACTCGAAGTGATCGATCTCGATCGTGCCGTCGTCGATGATTCGCGGCGAGGTATCGAGCAGCTTGAATACGCGCTCGCTGGCCGCCATCGCCGCCTGCAGGATGTTGTACTTCTCCGAAAGATCGGAAATCGGCTCGTAGAAACGCTGCGCGTACTGGAAGAACGCGACCAGCGCGCCGATCGACAGCGCTCCCTGAATGACCTGGCCGCCGCCGTACCAGACGATGAGCGCGATGCCGATCGTCTCGACGAGCTCGACGACCGGATAGAAGACGGAGTAATAAAAGATCGACTCGATGTTGGCGTCGCGGTGGCGGGCGTTGAGATCAGCGAACTTTTCGGCTTCGTCCGCCTCCCGGTTGAAAAGCTGCACCGTGGCCATGCCGGAGATGTGCTCCTGCAGAAACGCGTTGATCGCCGCGATGCGTGCGCGCGTCTTCCGGTACGTTGCCCGCGCTCCCTTGCGGAACCACGCCGACGCCAGAACGATCAGCGGGATGATGGAGAAGAGGACGCAGGCCATCCGCCAGTTCATCCAGAACAACACGCCGACGATCCCCGCCAGAACGAAGATATCGCCGAAGATCGAAACGAAACCGGCCGTGAACATCTCGTTGAGCGCATCGACGTCGGTCGTTACGCGCGTCATCAGACGCCCGACCGGATTGCGATCGAAGAACTGGATGTCGAGCTTCTGCAGATGGCCGAAGATCTGTTTGCGGAGGTCGTACATGATGTACTGACCCATCAGATTCATCAGCACCATCTGCGTGTAGAGCACGCCGAACCCGGCGAACAGCACGACGAAGTAGAGGCCGGCGGCCACGTTGATCCCGCTGAGCGGATCGAGCGCCCATCCGTGAGCGACGAGCCAGGCACCGATCCGCTGACTCACGCCGGCGACATGCGCTCCCTGTGTGGGCTTCACATAGAGATCGATGGCAATGGCAACGATGGCCGGTCCGGCGATCTCGAGGATCGACGACAGAATGACGAGCCCGACCGACACCGATGCCCGCACGCGATACGGCGACAGGTAACGCAGCAGCCGCCGCGCAAGATGCGGATCGAAGGCCTTGGCACCTTCGTCTTCGTGTCGTTCTATTTCGCTCATCGTGGTTATTGCGCTTTGGGTGTTGACGTTAGTTGCGCTTCGTTATTGCGCTTCGCGCGTTCTCGGTTGTCGGTTGATTGCGCTTCGCGCGTTGTCAGAATCGGGGAGGTTTTTCGCAAAAAGTCGCGCCGCGAAGCGGCGCCGACCAACAGGAACCGACAACGCGCGAAGCGCAACCAACCGACAACCGACAACGCGCGGCCCGCCAGGGCCGCGCAATTTAAGCGATTTCCGCGATCTCCTCCTCCAGAGTCTGTCTTCGATACAAGTTCGCGTAGTAGCCGCCGCGGTCGAGCAGAGTGTCATGCGTTCCGCGCTCGACGATCCGGCCATCGTCGATGACGATGATCGCGTCCGCGTCTTTCACCGACGACACGCGATGCGAAACGATCAGCGCCGTGCGTCCCTTGCGGATCTCGCGCAGCGCACGAAGAATCTGCTCTTCCGTCGACGTGTCGACCGCGCTCAGCGAGTCGTCGAGAATGAGGATCGCAGGGTCGCGCACGAGCGCGCGGGCGATCGCCGTGCGCTGCTTCTGGCCGCCGGAGAGCGTGATGCCACGCTCCCCGATCAGAGTCTCCAATCCCTGCGGAAATGTCGCCACGTCGCCGCTCAGTCCCGCGAGGTGCGCCGATTCATTCACTTCATCGATCGTCGCCTCGCGCCTTCCGAAGCGGATGTTCTCCGCAATCGACTCGGAGAAGAGAAATGTCTCCTGCGGTACGGCGCCGATCCATTGCCGCAACTGCGTTGGCGGAAACGACTCGATCGGCCGTCCGTCGATGTAAATCGTTCCGGGCGGCGGCTCGAATGTACGCATGAGCAGCGCGAGCAGCGTCGACTTTCCGCTGCCGGTGCGGCCGACAATGCCCAGCGTCTGGCCGGGCTGCACGTGGAGATTGATGTCGCGCAATGTCGGACGGTCCGCGCCCGCATAGGTAAACGTCAGATGGCGGATCTCGATCTCGCCGCGCACCGGCGTCTCGACACGCTCGCCCGCCGTCGTCAGCACTTCCGGCGCGACGGACCACACCTCGTGCAACCGCTGCATCGAAGCCATGCCGCGCTGAAAGAGATTCGATACCCATCCGAGCGCGATCAGAGGCCAGACCATGCGCCCGAGGTAGAGCTGGAAGGCGACGAAGCTGCCGATGGTCATGAGACCGTGGATCATCTTGCGGCTGCCGAGAAAGAAGATCACGCCGAACATCAATCCAATCATCGCGTGCAGCGCGGGATAAAAGGTCGCCGTGAGCCGGATGAGCGCGCGATTGCGGCTCACGTACTCCCGGTTCATCGCCGCGAAGGTCTCCCCCTCGGCGCGCTCGCGCCCGAACGCGCGCACGACGCGCACGCCGGCAAGGTTCTCCTGCACGCGCGCGGAAATATCGCCGAAATAGTCCTGCACCGCCTTGAACTTCAAGTGGATGCGCTGACCGAAGTGCTGGACCATGTAGACGATCACCGGCACGGACGTCAGGGAGAGCAGCGCCATCTCGTGACTGATGCGCATCATCATCACGAACGCGCCGATGACGACGAAGAGCGACGAGATGGCGTGCATGACGGCCGGCCCGATCAGCATCCGGACCGCGGCAAGATCGTTCGTCGCGCGCGAGATGAGATCGCCGGTGCGCTGCTCCTGGTAGTACGACACCGGCAGCGACTGCAGATGCTCGTAGAAATCGTTGCGCATCTCGTACTCGATGTGCCGCGAGACGCCGATGACGATGCGCCGCTGCAGGAAGAGGAAGAGTCCTTCCAACGCCGCCGCGCCGACGAGCAGGAGCCCGTAGCGGATCAGCTCACCGCGCGTAACCGCCTTCGCCAGCTCGTTGACCGCGCTGCCAACGATCAGCGGCTTCGCCAGCGAGAAGGCCGCCGAGGCGACGACGCAAAGCGCGCCGATGGTGAGCGCCGGTTTGTGGAGTCCGAAGTAGTGGAGGAGGCGGCGAAGCGGTGACATCGCGGGCATTCTAACGACGCTACGACGATTCAGTGCAAACCGTTCACCATGAAGGCACAGAGCGGTTCCCATCACCAGATTGACTTGAAGCGCGCAGGGGAATGTTGAAGGTTCAATGGTCAGTGTTGAGTTTCAACGTGAGCCATCGAATCCAGCCACTTCAGCACCATTTACCACTCGACATTAACACTCAATATTAAACATTCGTCGTTTCGAAAGGCAGAGTAGGGGCCCTCCGAGCCCTCAGTGGTTGACTCCAAAATCCGTAAGCCGAGGCCGGTAGACGTACAATGCACGAATCCACCGCGGGTTAGATTAGCCACACGAGGAGGCCACCATGCAGTACTGCGCCTATTGCGGCAACGCCGTCGAAGCTGTGTCGTACGCTCCCTGTCCGCGATGCGGCAATCCGAGTAACGGTGCACCGCGGCCTGCCGCGCCGGCGAAGGGATCGAACGCCGCCCTCATCATCGTTCTCGTGGTCGTAGGACTGGTCGTAGTCGTGGCGATCGTCGGCATCCTCGCCGCCATCGCCATCCCGAACCTCCTTACAGCGATGCAGCGATCGAAGCAGAAACGAACGATGGCGGACATCCGGTCGGTGGCCACGTCGATCGAGGCGTATGCGACCGATCACAACAACGAATACCCGAAAGGCAACTCGCCGGCCGATTTGAGCCAGGCGCTTTCGCCGACGTACATCAAGATGGTGCCGAGCCTCGATGGCTGGGGCCACGCGTGGCAGTACGCCTGTGTGAACGACCCGGCATCGCAAGCTCCTGAGAAATGCATCGGGTACGTCCTCGGCAGTGGAGCGAGGGACTTGCGGTTCGAGCGTGACTCGATCGAATCGCTCGTGGGGCAGCCTCCGCGTCCGACCACGAACTTCGATTGCGACATCGTCTACTCCAACGGTAATTTTCTGGAGTATCCGGAAGGAGTGCAGCAGTGATGTTTTGCACAGCGTGTGGAACGAGCCGCCCCGATGGAGTGAGTGTGTGTCCCAACTGCGGAGCCGCCGCGACCGCGTTCGCCGCCCCGCCGCAGATTTCGAATTATCTCGTGCAATCGATCCTGGTTACGCTCTGCTGCTGCGTTCCGGCGGGAATCGTGGCGATCGTCTACGCCGCGCAGGTCAACACGAAGCTCGCGGCGGGCGACATCATCGGCGCGCAGGCATCGGCGCGTCTGGCGAAGATCTGGAGCTGGGTCGGTTTCGGAGCGGGCATCCTGGTGGGACTGATCTATGCGATCGCCGGTGGGCTTAGCACGCTCAGCAACGCTCACTAGAACGCTCGGCGTTCTCGCCGCTGTTGTTGCAGCCGGTGGTCTGGCGATTCTCTATCGCTTCGATCCGGAGACTGTCCATTTCTTTCCGCGCTGCGTCTTTCATCAATTGACGGGATTGCAATGTCCCGGCTGCGGAACGACGCGCGCGCTGCACCATCTGCTGCACGGCGACGTGGCCGGCGCGTTTCACTACAACGCCATGCTCTTCGTCGTCGCACCGTTCGGCGCGATCGCGTCAACGTCCCGCCGCTTCGCGACGCATCCGATCACAGGATGGAGCGCCGTGATCGTGACGGTCGTGTGGTGGGTGGGGAGGAATGTGATGTAAAGGATGAACGATGAAGGATGAACGGTGATCAGAAGTCGTTCATCGTTCCTTCATCCTTCATCGTTCATCCTTCACATCACCCCCCGCTCAACGCCGGAAGGATCACGATCTCCGCGCCGTCATGCACCGGCGACGACAGTCCGCCCGTGAACTTGATGCTCTCGCCGTCGACGAAAATGTTCACGTGCGGCCGCACTTCTCCGATCTCCGTCACGACGCGATCGCGCACTCCTGGACATTGCTCCCACAACAGCGACAACGCCTTCGACACCGAGTCCGCCGGCCCCTTGACCTTCACCTCGGCGCGGCCACCCGCTATCTCGCGCAACGGTCCGGGGATGAGAAAGAGGAGCGACATCACACACGCTTCCGCGGCAACGAGATCTCCACCGCTTTGACCGAGACGACGGCGGGCAGCCCGTCGGCAATCTCCGACCACTTCCTCCCCTCGTTCGAAGAGCCGAAGAGTTTTCCGTTGCGCGTTCCGAGGTAGACGCCGGCGGGATCGAGCGGATCGTTGGCCATCGCATCGCGAAGCACCGTCTCGTACGCGCCCTTCTGAGGCAGTCCCTTCGTCATCGCATCCCAACTCTTCCCGCCATTCTCCGTGCGATAAACGCGGAGCTTCCCTTCCGGCGTGCAGCGGAATCCATCCGACTCCAGCGGTACGATCCACGCGCAATCAGGATCCTCGGGGTGAATGGCCATGGCGAATCCGAAATCCGAGGGAACGCCTTTGGCGACGTCAGTCCAGCTCTCGCCGTTATCGTTGCTGCGATAGAGACCCCAGTGATTCTGCAGAAACATTCGGTCGGGCGACGTCCTGGACTGGACAACCTTATGCACGCATTGCCCGAACTCCGGGTACTTGTCAGGCAGGAACTGCGCGCGGACGCCGTGATTCGATGGCCGCCACGTTTCGCCGCCGTCGTCGGTCACGTACATCCCGCCGGTCGACACGGCGATGCGGATGCGCTCGAGACTGCGCGGATCGAGCAGGATCGTGTGCAGACAAAGCCCGCCGCCGCCCGGCTGCCACTTCTCGCGCTGTGGATGATTCCAGAGACCTTCGTTCAGCGACCAGGTCTCGCCGGCGTCACGCGAAACGAACAGCGCCGCAGGCTCCACGCCGCAATAAAGCGTGTCGGATTCCGCCTCGCGTCCCGGCGCGATCTGCCAGATCTGATTGAGCGCCACGCCTGCGCTCTCCGGAAACTTGATCGGCGCCGAATCGGGATTCGTCCAGCTCTTGCCGAAGTCATCGCTCGATCGAAGCAGCCCGCCCCAATGCATGCTGTGCGGCGCCGCCCAGATGCGATGCCGTCCATCGCGTCCGTCATACGCCATCGCGTAAACCGCACTGCCGGGAAAATAGGGACCGCCGACATCCCACGAATCGCGTTTCGCATTCGACCGGAAGATGAAGGCCCCCTTCATCGTCCCGACGAGCAGAAGGACATCACCGTGACGAGGTTTGATATCGCGCGATTCAGGCATGGATCGACCTCCGTAGCGCGAAATGGTAGCGCACTACGCTCCTCCTCGCCCCTTTCAACAATGCGATGTCACCGCTTGGCCAGCACTGTTGAGATAAGGACGCACCCCGCGATCGAGCGCCCTTCTCCCCACGCTTTTTGTGGGGAGAAGGTGGCGAAGCCGGATGAGGGGCCGACCCGACACCAAACCGCTCCATTCCGCAAAAGAGAAGGGCATTCCGCAAGGGCCAGCATCGTCCGTCAGCCAGCATTCCACGGTCGAAGCCGAGGGATGAACCGTCGGACATTCTGCTTGTACCGGCGATACTCTTCGCCAAATCGTGCCTCGAGCTGCGGCTCCTCGATGAGCGGGAAATAGATCGCATTGATCAGAAAGAAGAGCGCCGCCCATTCCGCCAGAGCAAGCGATCGGAAGAAGAGCGCCTCGCTGGCGATGATGAAGATCACGCCAGCGATCATCGGATTGCGAACATAACGATACGGCCCGGCCACAACCAACCGCGCCGGCGGATCCCACGGCGCAAGCGTTCCCCCTCCCCGCGTCGCGAACAAAAGCACGGTCGCGACGAAGAGCACGATCCCGGCGATGAAGAGCAGCGCGCCGCCAATGAGGGCGAGAACGTCAAGAGATCCCGAGGGATTACGAAACACAATCGCATTCCGGCGCACAACCCACAACGGAATGAAAATCGTCATCGTCGCGGGAAGGACCGCAATCGCGAATAGATGGCGAAGAATCCAGATGATTCGCATCGTCCACCGGCCACGCCGACAGGAAGGAGCGGCTAGGTCAGAAGTCGCCGCGCCGACCAGGTCTGAGCCCTTGTACTGTCGAGCGAGCACCGGCTCAGAAGCGCGTTAGATTCACAATCCCCGCCCGCTCCCAGCCGCTACGAAACGCGCCCACTATCGTCGGGCACCGGCTCGCCGCGGTGGTGATCGCGGATTTTCTCGCGATTCTTCTGGGCCTGGCGCTTTACATGATCGATGGCATTGTTGATGGCATCGGCCATCGAAGTCTCCGATTCCTGCACGGCCTTGGCGTCATGATCTTTGGCCACGATGAGAATCTCGCAGGTGTTGCGATGTTTTTCGACGTGCAGCATGACGCGGACGCTGATCACGTCATGAAACAAACGGTCCTCGACGCGGCCGAGCTTGGACTCGATCAATTCGCGAATGTCGGGTGTGACTTCGAAGTTGCGCCCCACGATCTCGGGGGTGACTGCTGCCATCCGGGCCTCCCTGTGAATCAGAAAATCTGTTTGCGGTCCGTCGATGAGGGGATGTTCAGCTCATCGCGGTACTTCGCAACGGTACGACGGGCAATATTGATGCCTTCATCGTTCAGGATCTTCATAATCTTGGAGTCGGAAAGCGGTTTCCGTGGATCTTCGCCATCAATGAAGCCCTGAATCTTTTTCTTCACGGTGAGACTGGAGATGTCCTCGCCGGTATCGGAGTCGATGCCGCTGTGGAAGAAGTACTTCATCAGGAAGAGACCGCGCGGCGTGTGCATGTACTTGTTCGACACGACGCGAGAAACGGTCGACTCGTGCATCTGGATGTCGTCGGCGACGTCGCGAAGAACGAGCGGACGGAGGAAGTCGATCCCCTTCTCCAGGAACTCGCGCTGATGCTTCACGATCGACTCGGCCACCTTGTAGATCGTCCGTTGCCGCTGATCGAGCGACTTGATCAGCCAGACCGCCGAGCGGATCTTGTCTTTGATGTAGTTGACCGTCTCGCCGTCCGACTTCGAATCCATCGAGTTGAGCATCGACCGGTAACTGCCGTTGATGCGCAGCTTCGGCATGCCGTCTTCGTTGAGGACGATCACGTAGTCGTCGCCGACTTTCTGGATGTAGACGTCGGGCTCGACGTAGATGGCGCGCTCGTTCGAGTACTTGCGTCCCGGCTTCGGATCGAGATGTTTGATGATCTCGACGACGCCCTCGAGCGTCTTCATGTCGATGCCGAGCGCTTTCGAGATCTGCACGAAGTGGCGCTGCATGAACATGTCCCAGTGATCGCGGACGATCGACTCGACCAGCGTATTGTCCACTTCGAGGAACTCGAGCTGCAGGAGCAGACACTCGCGCAGATCGCGGGCTCCGACACCGATCGGGTCGAGCGACTGAATCGCGGCGACCGCTTTCTCGACGTCGGCCGGATCGTACGGACCCGACGCGGCAATCTCTTCGTTCGTCGCGCGAAGGTATCCATCCTCGTCGATGTTGCCGATGATGAATGCGCCGATGTCTTTGACCGTCGGCGAGACGTCGCTCATGCCGAGCTGCCAGGCCAGATGGTCGGTGAGATTGGGCGGACGCGTGAGGGTGTTCTCGATGGGGAACTCTTCGTGATCCTCCCCCATCCGCGGGTTGTAGCCGTACTCGATGTAGTCCTGAAAATAGGCGTCGTAGTCGATCTCGTCGAACGAATCCTTTTCCTTCTCCGGCGCCGGCTCCGCGGCCTTCGCTTCTTCTTCGGTCTGCGTTTTTTCCTGCGCTTCGACTTCCGCTTCTTCCTGTTTGGCCTCTTCGGCCGATTCTTCGAGGAGTGGGTTTTCGAGCAGCTCCTGATTCAGGACTTCCTGGAGCTCGAGTTTCGACAACTGCAGCAGCTTGATCGCCTGCTGCAGCGACGGCGTCATGATCAGTTTCTGAGAAAGCTTGAGATGGAGTTTCTGTTCTAGTGCCATAGCTTGATCGACAGGTTACTTCGCTTTCCTCGATAGTGGTTCGTCAGTACAGATTGAAGGATTCGCCCAGGTAAATGCGCCGCACCTCTGCGTCTGCCGAAAGACTCTCAGGAGCACCCTGCCGGAAAATCTCGCCTTCTTTGATGATGTAGGCGCGGTCAGTGATCTTCAGAGTCTCGCGGACATTGTGATCGGTAATGAGAATGCCGATCCCTCGGGCGCGAAGCTGCGAAACGATGCGTTGAATCTCGAATACCGCAATTGGATCGATTCCTGCAAACGGCTCATCCAGCAAGATGAATGCCGGGTTGATCGCCAGGCTTCGCGCGATCTCCACCCGACGCCGTTCCCCCCCCGAAAGTGAGAAGGCTTTGTTCCGCGCGATGTGCGTGATTCCGAACTCTTCGAGCAGCATTCGCGTCCGCCGTTTCCGCTCCGCGAGAGGCAGATCCATCGTTTCGAACACGGCCAACAGATTCTCTTCGACCGTGAGCTTGCGGAAGACCGACGCCTCCTGCGGCAGGTAGCTGATCCCGCGCTGGGCACGAAGATACATCGGCAGCGCAGTGATGTCGTCGCTACCGAGTGTGACCGTCCCGCCATCCGGCCGCACCAGTCCGACGATCATGTAGAACGTCGTCGTCTTCCCCGCACCGTTCGGCCCGAGGAGCCCGACGATCTCGCCTTGCTTGATGTCGACCGAGACATCCTTGACGACCTGCCGCCGCTTGTAGACCTTGACGAGATGATCGGCAGCAAGGCGCAACGGCGCGTCAGAAGTTCGCTTGCGCTCGGAAGTGGTGAACGGCACAACAGTTGGGTGATCAGACATTCAGGGGTGGGATGTTAGCTTATTGCGCGGCCCTGGCGGGCCGCGCGTTGTCGGTTGTCAGTTAGTTGCGCTTCGCGCGTTGTCGGTTCGCTGCGTGGCGCTGGCGCGCCACGCGTTGTCGGTTGTCGGTTCGTTGCGCTTCGCGCGTTGTCGGGATCGCCCGGCGCGACGTCGCGCCGGAGTGTATAGGACTGCGACTCCACACCAATTCTTGGCCGGTTAACAGGATCACCTCTTCGCCGCACTCCGGACAACGCGCGAAGCGCAACCAACCGACAACCGACAACGCGCGGCCCCCAGGGCCGCGCAATTCATCGCTTCCGAACGTATTCGATCAAGCCCTTCAGGGGATGTGCGACTCGTCGCACTGCCGATCGGAGTCGCCGGTACTGAGCCTCATCCAAGAACTCCAGCCGGTGTGCCGCGATGAGCTGCGCTTGAATCTCGAATAGCGAACCCCTTGCCTGACTCAGGAACTGCCGCCACTCACCATTCGTCAGCCTCCCCTGGCCCTCTGCGAGGTTGCTCACCACGGAAATCGAGGCTCGCCTCAACTGCTGCGTCAGGCCAAAGCGTTCGTCGCCGGGAAACACTTTCGTGACGCGATAGACGTCCTCCATCAAGTCAAGCGCGCGCTTGAATACATCAAGATCTTCGAATGTCGCCATTTGTATTGTGGTGCCGGATGAGAGCGAGGCCTGACATGCGTGGCGCTAGCGCGCCACGCGTTGTCGGTTGTCGGTTGATTGCGCTTCGCGCGTTGTCGAGGATCGCGCCTACGGCGCGCGAGAATCGCGCCGACTGTGTGGGAACGCGATTTTACAACCGGGCTGGCCGAAGAGCCAGTACTGCCTCCTCCCGGGTCTGGGGGTAGTCTCGAAGTGATGAATGACCCTCTTCGCCCACGCCGACGACGCGGGAATCGCAATCAACCGCCCCGCGACAACGCGCGAGGCGCAATCAACCGCCCACCGACAACGCGCGAAGCGCAACACGACAACCAGCGAAGCGCAACACGACAACCCGCGAAGCGCAACGCGAAGCGAACCAACTGACAACGCGCGAAGCGCAACCGACTGACAACCGACAACGCGCGGCCCCCAGGGCCGCGCAATTCATGGCTGCGGCTTATACGTCCCCTGCATTCCCGTCTTCGGACTGAGCACGACGACTTTGTTGCGCGCCAGGTCGATCGAGAACATCTCGCCGCTGTTGCTCTCGTTCGGCGTGGTCACGGTTGCGGGCGAGCCGGTGAGATAGACCATCTTTCGTCCGACGTTGTACGTGGCGCGGTCGCCGGTGCCACGCCGCGAGGTTGCTTTCTCGACGAGGACGACTTTGTCCTGTGCGTCGATGTGATCGAGCTTCTTGTTCGCGTCGAAGAAGAACGATGCATGCTCCGAAGAGAAGTGACGTTGTTCGCCGTCATCGATCTGCACGTTCCCGTTGAGATCGATGCGGCGGTCGGTCTTCCGCGCCACGAGCAGATCGCTCGTCGACTGCATCGGCACTTTGCGCACCTCGGCGGCCGGATTCGAGCTCGTGTTGTAGAGCAGCGTCCGCACGTTGCCGCGCGCCGTAATCTGCTCGCCTGCGCCCTGTACCTGCAGCTCCTGCGCGAAGACCGTGTTCGTTTCCTGCCACGCGCGCACGTGGCCGCTGAACACGGCGATCTTCGTGGCCTGCTGCATCATCACCGTGTCGGAATTGACGAAGACCGGTTTGCCTGCCGGGAAGATGTTCGTGGCGTCGGCGCTGACCGCGGTCGCCGCGCCGCTGGCCTGTTTCGAGACGAGCTGCGCGATCACCTCGCCGGTCGCACGCGCAGTCCCGGCGCGTGGCGAGAACTCGATCAGCTTCGCTTTCAATGTCTGGCCATCTGCGACGACTGCCGGGAAGAAGCCTGGCTCGCCGGTCAGCGTGACATGGTCATTCGTGATGTCGTAGTTCGCACGGACCGAGTGCGCGTCGTTCTTCGGATCCTGGTAGTGAACGTTGCCGTCGAGCACGGCGCTGGCGGCGCGATGCGTGGCGGCGTCGAAGTAGACGACGAGATGGCCCGAGGTCATCACGCGCTTGATCGGCGCGGTCTCGTGCATCGTGACGTTGTCATCGGCCTTTATGTCGGTGACCTGTTTGTTCGCCAGGCCGACGCGGAACGTGTGCGCGATGAGATCGCGGTTGGGCGGTCCTTCGATCACCGCGTGGGCCGGTGCCGTATCGCCGACGAAGTTCATCGCGCTGATCTCGCCTGTCGCCCCGATCTCGCTGAAGAACCGATCCGCCGTGATCGTCTTCCGTCCCTCGGTGCCGGCGGGCTTTCCGGCGACGGGCGTTTCGCCAGTCATGACGATCGTGAGGTGTCCCTGCCCTTCGAGCGCGAGGAGCGTTTTGTGATCGGCGCCGAAGCGGCCGAGGACGTGATCGACATTGAAACGATCGCTGTCGCGCGTAGCGACGACGTCTTTGGTGAAGTCGGCGTAGTTTTCCTTGCGCCGGAAAACGCCTTCCTGTCCTTTGATATTGAGAGGCGATTCCGCAGGAGTGGCCGGCGCCATCGTCGCGTCGACCTTTTCGTAGAGCCGCACCATCTCGCCGGGCACGTCCATGTCGAGCGCTCCGCCGCTTCCTGTCCAGCGATCGACTTTGAAATTGACGGCGACGTGGTTGGTCAGATGTACGCCATCAAAGTGAATCTCGGCGGTCGTGATCTCGACGCCGTCGCTCGACGTGACGCGCACGCCGCCCTTCGCCTCGGACTCTTTCGTGTTGCTGTTGAACTGCGCCTGCGGACAGACGAGCTCGTAGGTCAATCCGGTCGGGCGGTAAATCGTCATCTGCACGTTTTCGAGCGTGTTCCAGCCCGACTGAAAGGCGATGACTCGCTCGGCACGGATGTGTGAGGCCAGCCGTCCGTTGATCGTCTGCGTGTCTTCGAAGGTCGTGGAGAACACCCGCGGGTCGTCCTTCGGGCGCATCGTCGACGTCACGGGCTGCGCGCCCGCCTTGTCGCGTTTTGGTTTGCCGCGATTCCAGCTCAGGGCGATGACGAGGATGAATCCGATGAAGACGAGCGGGAGTGCGACGCGAAGGATGCGGATCGTGCGCTGCACGTCGCCCGCAACTCGTTAAGGGTGAAGGCTATTCCGGGTTCAAATCGGCGCCGCAAAACAAACGCCTGTCATCCTGAGCCGCCGAAGCTGCGCCCCGGCACGACCCTGACAACCGGCAGGAATCGAGGCGAAGGACGGTCGAAGGACCCCCTTGATTCGTGCGAACGGGTCTTGGAAAAACTGCGGCACATCGGCAGCGGGTCCTTCGACCGTCCGTCGCCGCCGATCGTGCGCTACGCGAGCGTAAGGAGTTGAGCGGGCGGCTTCGGCGGCTCAGGATGACAGTTCGCATTTTCGCGCATCCACGATCACGAGCTTCGCTCCGCTCGGCGAGTAACCATCGGGCTCGATCTGCACGAGCAGGTCGACTATCGCGCCGCGGACGAGATCCGGCGCGAGCTCTCGTGCGGATGGCCAGAGCACCGCTAACCCTCTCCCCGTTCCATCCTCGATCGTGATCTCGCAACAATCCTCGGCAAACTCACGCGTCCCGGTCACCGTTACGTTGGGGACGAGGAACAGCGGCTGCAGATTGCCCGCGCCGAAGGGCTGGAGCATCTCGTGCCCCTTCACGAACTCGCGATCGATCTCGGCCAGCGTCAACTCCGCATCGACATGCGACTGGCGAAGGAAAAGCGCATCGTCCAGCGATGCGAAGTTCTCTTCCAGCCTCCGGCGTAACTCCTCGACGTTCGCTGCCGGCAGTGAGAATCCGCACGCGAACTCGTGTCCGCCGAAATGGGTGAAGAGCTCCGCGACCGCTTCGAGCTGTTCGTGGAGATTAATCGTTCCGATGCTGCGTCCCGATCCGACTGCGACGTCGCCCTCGATCCCGATCGCCAGCGTCGGCCGGTGATAGCGCTGCGCGATGCGGCCGGCGGTGAGGCCGAGGACGCCTTTGTGCCAGTTGGCGCCGGCGAGGACGAGAACCGGCGGCAAGCTCGCCAATCCCTCCACATAGATCTCCGCCTCGGCACGCACGCTCTTCTCGATCTCCTGCCGCTCTGCGTTGAGCCGGTCGAGCTCCGCACAGAGAACCCACGCCGATTCCTCCGAAGTCGCGGCGAAGAGATCGATGGCAGTCTCGGCGGAGGAGAGACGTCCTGCGGCGTTGATGCGAGGGCCGATTTTGAAGCCAACATCTACCGCGCGTAGAGGCCGGCCCAGCATCCCGAGGCGGCGAATGAGCGCGCGAAGACCGGGATTGCGAGGATCGGCCAGACCAGCAAGACCGAGCGATGCGATCGTCCGATTCTCGCCGATGAGCGGCGCGACATCGGCCACCGTTCCGATCGCAGCTATCTTCAGCAGCGATGCGATCGACATCTTCGAGCCGGCGCGCCGCAGCAACTCGCAGCAGAGTTTGAACGCCACGCCGACCCCTGCCAGCTCCTTGAACGGATACTGACATCCCTCCTGTTTCGGATTGAGCACCGCCGCCGCCTCGGGCAACATCTCCGGCGGCAGATGATGATCGGTGATGATGACGTCGATGCCGCGCTCGATGGCCACACGCACCGGATCAACGCTGGTGATCCCGCAATCGACTGTGATGACGAGCTTTACGTCTCTCTCGGCAAGAACGCGATCGAGGACGACGGTCTTCAGTCCATACCCATCGACAAGCCGGTGCGGCACGACGTGCGCGGCGTCAGCTCCCAGCGCGCGTAGCACGGTCTGAAGCAGAACGATCGACGTCACGCCATCGACGTCGTAGTCGCCGTAGATAAGAATCGTCTCCCGATCGCGCACCGCCCGCTCGATCCGCGCGCACGCATCGGCGATCCCATGAATCGTGGACGGATCGTGCAGATCATCCATGCACGGCGCGACAAAGCGGCGGTACTCGTCGCTGGTCGTGATCCCGCGCCGAGCCAGAATCGCGCGCAGCTTGTCATTGCCGATGGGTAGGTTGGGAAGTTCGTTCGGCACGTCGAGCATGTGCCATGAGTCGTGAAGCATTGGTGGGAGTTTACGCGAGTGCCAAAGGTCTACAATTCGTAGAGATGGAAATCTCGATCGATGAAGAGGACGACATTCCTGAGCTGGAACTTCGAGGGGGCGTTCGCGGGGAAGTACTACGACGACCACCAACTCGGTACGAACGTGATCGTGTTGGAGCCCGACGTCACAGTTGTGTTTCGGGACTCCGCGACAGTGAATCAGGCGCTGCGGGAGTACTTGGAGGAACACGGGAAACCGCCGAAAGTTCGGAATTGCGCGGGGTGAATCGTGCGCGGAGCTTGGGGTCAGGTCGAAAGTGAAAGTGCCGACGCACATCCTCGATCACTCGACTTTCCGGCTTCGGCACTTTCACTTTCGACCTGACCCCAAGCGGCACTTCAAAGGTGGCGTTCGCAAGTGAATCAGTTTTGCTTGTGTGCCTCTAGTTCCAAGCTCCTTTATCAGGCACCGCGCTAATAGCCGAGGCGAGCGTAATAGTCGGTGCAAACCCGTGAACCAACACCCACCATGACAAGAAGGAAGTGAACAATCCAACGACAACATCAAGGAATTGGGCCGCGATTGGGTCGGCAAGAATCTGTTCGAACCAGCTAAAAGCTCGCACATCCCTCCCCCTACCCCTTCTCGAACACTCCCATCTTCCGGAACTTCTTGTATCTCTCCTCAGGAAGTGCGGCCGGCTTGAGCTTCTGTAGCTCCTTCAGCGCCTTCTCTAGATAGGGCGCGAGAAGGTCGGCGGCGCGGGCGGGATCCGCGTGGGCGCCGCCGTTGGGCTCGGGGACGATCTCGTCGATGATGTTGAGGCGTTTGAGGTCGATCGCTGTAATGCGCATTGCCGCGGCAGCTTCGGCGGCGGCGGATGGGTTTTTCCAGAGGATCGCGGCGCAGCCTTCGGGTGAGATGACTGAATAGACCGCGTGCTCGAGCATGAAGACGCGGTCGCCGACGCCTAACGCTAATGCTCCGCCGCTGCCGCCTTCGCCGATCACGATCACGATCACTGGCACGCTGAGCATCGCCATCTCGCGCAGATTGACGGCGATCGCTTCGGCCTGGCCGCGCTCTTCGGCGCCGAGTCCGGGATAGGCACCTTGCGTATCGATGAACGTGAAGATCGGGAGATTGAACTTCTCCGCCAGCTTCATCACGCGAAGCGCTTTACGAAAGCCTTCGGGGCGCGGCTGGCCGAAATTGCGGTAGATCTTTTCCTTCGTGTTGCGGCCCTTCTGATGGCCGACGATCGCGCAGGGGAAGCCACGGAATCGCGCAAAACCGGCCACAATGGCGGGATCGTCAGAGAATTTGCGGTCGCCGTGGATCTCCGTCCACTCCTCGAAAAGGTAGCTGATGAAGTCGAGTGTGTAAGGGCGTTGAGGGTGACGCGCCACCAGCGTCTTCTGCCAGGGAGTCAGATTGCCGAAGATTTGGTCGGCGACTTTGGTAAGCTCCGCCTGGAGCGCGGCGAGCTGGGCGGGATCTCCCTCAGCCGCGGTGGCTTCCTCGATCTGACGCCTGAGCTGCAGGAGTGGCTCTTCGAACTGCGCCGGGTCGAGACTCATAGGTGCGTGACCCTAACAGATGAACAGCATGCTCGCAACTGACGCCGACGAGGCCGCCGCAGAGCGGTCCTCACTCGAAACCTGGGCAAAAAACGAACCGATGCGGCACGTTCCCTCGGCGGAATGGATGTCGTGGAAGGTCGATCAGGACCTTCGCCGCCGCATCGAGATTCTCTTCAACTCCTACGAAGGATTGGGATTCGACGACCCGCGCCGGCCGGCGATCGAGAACGAGTTTCGGACGCTTTGCCGCGCCATCGACCGCCTCGCCGACTCCGCGCGCCACAATCGCGTCACCCATCCCCCTCACGACCTCGGCGACCGCATCGCCTGGGGCCTCAATCAGGCGGTGTCGAGCATCAACTCGCTCGATCCGCACCTGATCGGACGCCGCTACCCGTTTCACACCGGCGAGCGATCGAAAGCAGAATGCATCTACGGCTCGCTGCTGGTGGTGATCCAGCACATCGACCGCGTGCTGACGCTGATCCGTACGATCGACCGGAACGTCGACGAGCATCTCCTCGACGGCCTGGTCAAACTGGAGACACCGCTCCGCCCGCAGCCGATCGCATGAGCATCCTCGACGCCGTCCGCCCGCTCTTTCGCCACATGGAATGGGCCGATGCGACGGTGTGGCGTGCCGTGCTCGCGCATGAAGAAGCCGCGGACGACAAAGTTCTGCACGACCGGCTGTACCACATCCACGCCACGCAGCATGCATTTCTCCAGGCGTGGCGCGGCGAAGGGGCCGTCTTCACGAAGGCCGAGGAGTATCCGGGACTCGACGCGGTGCTTCAGTACGCGCGGGAGTTTTACGCGGTCGCGCCGGGGTATGTCGCTTCGATTGAGCCTGACGCGGTCGATGCGGAGATGGTATTGCCGTGGTCGACCTACTTCGCAAAACGCGCCGGCTTCACGGCGCAACCATCGACGCTCGGCGAAACGCTGCTCCAGCTTCCGTCGCACTCGACGTACCACCGCGGACAGGTGAATGTGCGCTTGCGGGAACTGGGCGCGACGCCGCCGCTGGTCGATTTCATTGCGTGGGTGTGGGGGGGAAAGCCTGCGCCTGCCTGGCCATAGAGTCAAAACCGGTTCACGCGGAGACGCGGAGGACGCGGGAGAGACTCAGTTTCCCAAGTGAGCGAGCGGGGTCAGGCCGCATCGCGGATCGGCCTTGATTCGCAGCGCCGTCAGCGGATCGCCGGCGATCCACGCCACGCGCTGCGAGGCCAGCGAGTCTCGCAAACGCTGCAGCGCCGTGTGAAAGCGCGTCGTGGAGGAGATGTCGTCGACGGTGCCCCATGATGAAGCGAGATCGGGACGAGGGCCGGTCAATGACCAGACGAACAGTGGCACCCCGACCGCGCTCAAATAGTGCCGAACGGCGGCAGGCTGCGCCGTGCTCGCGTCGGGTGAACGGCTCAGCACCAACACGACCGCGCGGCGATGCGCGCCGGTGATCGCGTTGATGCCGGCCACGGCCACCGCGTCCGCGAAACGTCGCGGTTCGTTCGCGTCGATCATCACCGCGTCATAGGAGCGCGTCAGAAACCAGATCATCCCCGCTTCCTGCGAGCTCACGTCCCGCGACGTCACGAACATCGAAGAGGGCACGTGGCCTGCGGCGGAGTAACGCTGTGCAATCGGCCAGACGTAGCGCATCGACGAGCCGCGATCGAGCGACATCAGGTGGTGACTCTGCAGCGACTCGTTCCATTTCAATCCAGCGCTCAGTCCGGGGTTGAGCGCGTTCAGGACTTCCGCAACGTTTGGCTCTCGAACGACAAGAACCAGCGCATCGGAAATCTCCGGACCGCGGGCCTGGACCTGGATACCATTCGCGGAAAAACATCCTGCCAGTGATGACGTGTTCTTTCGATTCGTTAGCTGAGCGAGCTCGCTGGTGAGCACCACGGGCGTCAGCTCGCTGCTGATCGAATCGGTGACCGTGCCTCCGAAGACCATCTCGCGCCGCGCCACGAAGCCGTCCTCGAAGCGCATTTCCGCAGCGATCACGTGCGGATGATTCATGTTGACGCGCGGCAGTCGCGCCTGAAAGTGGGCGTCGGCAGCGAGTGTCTGTCCGTCGAGCGTGATGGATGCGCGCGATGGTTTGGCAGCGAGCGCGTGCTCCCATCGAAGCGATATCGCGACGGGCGCGTTCTTGTCGTCGCTCTGCATCGACAGCGAGATCTCCGCGAGCGGCCGCGGGAGATTGATCACCTGCGTCGCCCGACCGGCTTCTTCTCCGTCACCGTCGTAGGCAATCGCCAGCAACTCGCGCGGCTGGAGGTCGGCGCCAAGGTCGATGGTGGCGCGCCAGGGAGGAGCAGTCAGCGTCGCCGCGGGCTTGCCATCGACGAAAATCCGGAGCGTCTTCACCGCCTGCCCCACCTGCAACTCGACGGGCTGACGTCCTGCGATGAGACCAAGGAAGAGAGTGAGGAAGACGACCTGGGCGGACACGGATCGAATTGTAAGCAGCGTGCGATGTTGCGTAAGAAACGAAATGTTGAATGTTCTGCCTTCCGTATTTCAAAGGAGTGCGGACGTCTCGTCCGCGGCCGGCGGGCGTCCTCGCCCGGCGGTGGTTCTTCCTGAAACGATTGTGTACGGCAAATTCACACAACGAACCGTGGTGGCGATGGACCGACACAACCGTCGGGCGGGGACGCCCGCCGGCGGCAGACGAGACGCCTGCACTCCACTCGAACTACTATTCCGCGCATTGCGATTCACGGCATCAAGCATCATCCGCACCACGCCGGAGCGGCTTTTCGCCTTTCATGAGCGGCCCGATGTCTTTCTGCGCCTGATGCCGCCGTGGGAAAAATCGCGCATTGTCGAAGCCGCGGCAAACCTGCACGTTGGAAGCCGTGCCGTCGTTGACGCTTACATCGCGCCCGGTATTTTCATCCGATGGGAATCGCTGCACACCGCCTACGATCCGCCACATTCGTTCGAAGATCAGCAGACGCGCGGGCCGTTTCGGAGCTGGCGCCATCGACACCGCATCGAAGCGCATACCGCGGGCGCTGTTCTCATCGACGACATCGAATATGAGCCGCCACTCGGAATCGTTGGCCGCATTTTCGGTCAACGGATCATTGAGCGGCGTCTGAAACGATTGTTCGAATACCGCCACCGGGTGACGCGTGAGTATTGCGAAACTTGATCGAGTCAGTATCCGCCGCCGAGGTGGGCCAGAGGCGTGATGCCGCATCGCGGATCGGCGTCGACGCGCAGCGCCGTAAGTGGATCGCTCGAGATCCAGACGACGCGTTGCGACGCCAGCGTGGAACGAAGCCTCTCCACCGCCAAGCGAAGTTGGTTTGGAGTGGAGATGTCGTCGATGTCGCCCCACTCCGTCTCGAGGTCGGGACGCGGACCGCTGACCGACCAGACGAAAAGCGGAACGCCGATCGATTCCAGGTAGCGCCGAACCGCTGCCGGCTCCGCGGAGCTGTTGTCGTGCTCCAGGTCAAACGTGCAATCGACCACGAGCACCACTGCGCGGCGATGCGCAGCCGCAACGGCATTGACCGCCGCCACCGCCACGGCATCGGCAAACCGGCGCTGACTTCCCGGCTCGACAATTTCGAGAGGATGATTCTCTGCGTTCGCGTCAAAAGCCAGGATCAGAAAGCCGGGCAATCCCAGAGCACGCGAGCTGATGTCGTCGGACATATCGAAAATGTTCGACGCCACATGCCCCGGCGCCTCAATACGACGAACGATCGGCCACATGTAGTGCATCGTCGTTCCTGGATCGAGCGCAAGCTGATGCGATGGCCGCGGCAACGATCTCCATCCATTGCGAACGACACGATCAGGATCGAGCGTGTTGGCGAACTCATTGACGTTGGGCTCGCGTACGAAAGCCACCTCAACGACCGTTTCAGCGGTCCGCGCGCGCAGAGGATTGCCGTGCGCGGAAAAACATCCGTCCACCGAGACCGTCTTTCGAGATTCCGTGACCACGATCGGAGTGAGCTCGGAACTGATCGAGTCGCTGATCGCTTCGCCGGCGATCACGACTTCGCGGCGGGCCACAACGCCGTCCGCGAAGTGCATCTCCGCGTTGATGATGTGTGGCTTGTTGGCGTCCAACGCCGGCAGACGCGCATGAAGCTGCGCGTTGACATGAAGGCTTTTCCCATCGACGCTGATCGTGTTCCGAACCGGCTGCGCTCCATAAACGTTTTCCCAGCGCAACGCCGCGGAGATGCCGTCCTGATCCTTCTGAAGCTCGATATTGACCTCCGCGGCAGGCCTCGGCAGGTTGATGAGCTGCGCGGTCCGGCCCACTTCATCACCATCGCGATCGTAGGCGACAGCGATCACTTCACGCGGCTCGAACGCAGGCCCGAGGTCGATGAGAGTGCGCCACGGCGGCGCGTTGACCACAGCGGACTCTCTGCCATCGACAAGCACGCGAACGGATCTCACATCGCGGCCGACCTGGAAGTCGAACGGCTGCAGACCGGACGTCAGTCCGAGGTAGAGAGTGAGAAAAACGATTTGGGCGGGCACCGGGCCATTGTACGCACTGGCGAGTGTTTGTTTCACGCGGATGCCGCGGATGCATCTCCGCGGCCTCCGCGTCTCCGCGTGAAACGGTTCTAAGAGAACTTCGCGAAGCAATCATCAAGGCTTGATCTCGACGATCGTTCCGTTCGGAACGAGCCTCCAGATCTCTTCGATCTCATCATCGCTCACGGCGATACAACCCGCAGTCCAATCGGTCTGCCCGATCACGAAGCCGAGTGCGCGCCAGCGATTCGGCAGACCATGAATCATGATCGCGCCGCCCGGCGAGACGTGCAGCCGCCTTGCTCTATCGCGATCCGCAGCATTGGGATACGAGACGTGCAGCGCGCGGTGAAACTTGCTCGCCACGTTCCGGCTGTCGATCCGATAAATCCCCTCGGGCGTCTTGCCATCACCTTCCCGATCTTTCGCTCCGATCGGATTGGAACCGAGGCAGACACGATACCGGCGGATGGTTCTGCCGTTGCGAAGCAAGGTCATTTGCCGCGCCGCTTTCAGGATTACGATTCGATCTGCGTGCGGAGCCGGTGCAGGCGTCCCGGCGAGAGTCGCGCTGAGGAGAAAGCAAACGACGGCGGTGATCGATCGCAGCACGCGATCGAGAATACGGGAGCGACCCTCGGCTCGGTGCGTCGATTCCGTTACGGAATGGATAGAGAGCACGGAACTTCCTTCATCACAAGAACAGACCGGCACTCCCTCTTTCGCTACAATCACTGCATCCATATGGACAGCTTTCCAGCGGAGTTTGGCGATCTGCTCACCTCGCGGGCACGGCGGCTGCTCGCAGACCCGCCGCAATTCGAAGTGCTCCTTGCCCAACGCCGCGCGCCGATTCTTTTTTTCGAGAATGCGATCGGGAAAGGCGTCGTCAAGGAATGCATCGCGTTGCTCGATCGAACGATGTATCCGGTGCTGCGGCAAATGCACACACCGATTCCGCGCGAGGCGCTGACCGGGATGAGGGAGAACTACTCGGAGAGTTTGACGAAGACGGTACGCGTCCGCACAGCCGTTCTGAACTCGCGCACGTCAAAGGCGCTGGACGTTGCGAAGGAGATCGGCCTCTCGGCGATGATGAATTCGCGGAGTTTTCTCCAGGTCGCGCAAGCAGTCACACGCTCGCCGCTCCGCACAAAAGGCTGGGGACGACAGGTGATCTGCTACAACAGCGGCGACTACAGCGGCCCGCACAACGATCATCATCCCGAAGACGCCGGCACGTGCAACGGCTTCATCGACCTGCACATCATGTTCTCGAACGATGATGTGGCGCACCAGTTCCTCGTCTACGAAGAACGCGGCTTCCTATCCGTCGCCCACGACGTCTCCCGCTCCGGCGCAATCGCCATCTACCGTCTCCCCTTCTGGCACTACACGACGCCGCTGATGGCGCGACCGGGCCGCGAGCAATCCGCAAGACGCTGGCTGCTGCTTGGATCGTTCGACTACGACCCACCGTTGGAGAGGTTGGAGTACTGACTGAGTTTCCAGGACGAAAACCGTTTCACGCGGAGACGCGGAGGACGCGGGGAGAAAAGCCCTTCGCGGCTTCGCGTCTTCGCGTGAAACAGACGTCCGAGCACTTCAAGTTTGTGCTCGCGTTTTTCTCACAGAATATTGATCGGATCCACATCGATCGCCACCTCCACTCCCTTCCACTTCTTCCCGATCATCACCGCTTCCACGGCTTTGCGTAGCGCGGTGCGTTGCGGGGAGCGGAGGAGGATCTGGTAGCGGTAGACGCCTTTGATTCTGGCCATCGGCGCGGGAGCGGGGCCCTGGATGCGCGTGCCGGAGACGGGCTTTAGCGCTTCCTCCAGTTTGCGGCCGCATTCGAGGGCGGCGCGGTCGACGTCGGCCAGGTGCTCGCCGCGGAAGAGGATGGCGATCATTGACGTCACGGGCGGGTAGTGAAACGTTTTGCGGAACTCGATCTCGTCTTTGTAGAACGCTTCGTAATCGTGGCGGAGTGCGTGCTGGATCGCGTAATGCGTTGGAAAAGCGCTCTGGATGAGAACTGTGCCGCGCAGCTCGCCGCGGCCGGAGCGGCCGGCGACTTGCGTCAATAGGTAGAACGTTTTTTCGGCAGAGCGGAAATCGGGGTAGCCGAGGATGGAGTCGGCGTTGAGAACGGCGGTGAGGGTCACGCTGGGAAAATGGTGGCCTTTGCTCAACATCTGCGTGCCGATCAGCGCCTGCGTCTGTTGTTTGCGGAATGTGTCGAGAATGCGAACCAGCTCCCCTTTCTTACGCGTCGAATCGCGGTCGAGCACAGCGACCGTGACGCCGGGAAAGTCGCGGCGGAATCGTTCCTCCACTTTCTCCGTGCCGAATCCGATCGGCTGTAAGACTTCGCCATTGCAGAGGGGACAGCGCTCGGGGATTTTCTTGCGCGCGCCGCAGTAATGACAGATGAGCATCCCTTCGCGGCGGTGCACCGTGAGCGTGACGCTGCAATCGCGGCAGCGGAACTCGTGACCGCATTCGCGGCATAAGAGATAGGGCGCGTATCCGCGGCGATTCATCAGGATGATGGCCTGCTCCCCCGCCGCGAACGTCTCCTTCAAGCGCTCCTTCAATGGCGCGCTGAAGATGACGAAGCCTTTGTCCTCTTTCTCTGCGCGCTCCTTGCGCAAATCGATCACATCGGCGATTGGAAGCGGACGCGATTCGACGCGCGACATCATCCGCAGCAATGTGTATTTCCCGCGCGCCGCGTTCTCGCGCGACTCGAGCGACGGCGTGGCGGAGCCGAGGACGATGGGGATGCCGCGGGATTGTGCGCGGACGACGGCAAGGTCGCGGGCGTTGTAGCGCGGCGATTCATCCTGCTTATACGCAGCATCCCCTTCCTCGTCGACGACGATCATGCCCAGCCGCTGAAACGGCGTAAAGAGAGCCGAGCGCGGTCCGATCGCGACGTCGACTTCACCCCGCCGCGCGCGCCACCACTGATCGAATCGTTCGCTCGCCGACAGACTGCTGTGCAGAATGGCAATGCGCTCGCCGAATCGCTCTTTCAATCGCGACGCAAACACGGGAGTCAGCGAGATCTCGGGGACGAGCAACAATGCCTGCTCCCCTCGCCTCACCGCGTCCCTCATCAGCTCGATGTACACCTCGGTCTTTCCGCTGCCAGTAACGCCTTCGAGCAGGAACGGCGCGAACGATCCCATCTTTTCGCGAATCGCTGCAATCGCAGCGCGCTGCTCTTCCGAATGACGGATCTCGCCGACACTGGCAGGATCGAGCCCGGCCAGAAAGGCGTCGAGCGTGTGCCGCCGGGCGCGGCGCTCGATGCGGATCACGCTCTTTTTCGACAGCGCGCCGAGGACCGCGAGACTGACGCCGGCGCTTTCCATCGCACGCACGGACATCTCGCCGCCGCGGACTGCGAGGAGATCAAGTGCCTGTTTTTGCTTCGGCGTCATCGCTGGATGGTCGGGCGGCGCTGCGTGGGCGGGGGATTCCTCGCCCGCCCGCCGCCCCGCCCTCTCGGAATGACAGGCTGGACTGGTCTCGCCGTCTGCTCTCTCTGCGTGACCGCTCGGGAATGCGTTCCGTCCCTCACTTCCGGAGTGACCACTTGACGGAAGATATGGCGGCGTCTCGATGATCACGAAACGATCGTAGCGAACGCCTTTGGCATCCGTGACCCGATCACCCGCCGCGATGATGCCGGAGTCGCGCAATCGATCGATCGTCGTTCGCGAGCTCGCTTCGAGCGCGGCGGCGAACGGAAGCGGGCGGCGGCGAAGCTCCTCGATCAGCCGGAGATCGCTCTCGAGAATCTGCTTTGCCGCGATCGCGGCCGCGATCATCGCTTCATCACCGACGAGCGAGATCTCGCGCTTCCCGCGCGCCGACATGTTCGCCGGCAGCGCGCAGCGCAGCATCTCGCCGAGCGGCACGATGTAGTACTCCGCCGCCCAGCGGCAAAGGTCGATGATCTCGGGAAGAAGCGCCGGTTCATCCTCATCGAGTACAGCAAGGATCTGTTTGACCTTGCCGCTCTCCGGCGGGCGATCGGTCAGCGCCACGACGAACGCCGTGTTTCGTTTCGCGCCGAAGGGCACTTCCACGCGCGACCCGAGCCGTACCGCGTCACGAAGTGCGAGTGGGATCGCGTACGTGAACGTCCCGTGCACCGCCACGGGCAACGCCACTTCGGCGAATTCAGAGAGACCGGACGTCATCGACGCCTATTGTCTCCGCCATACGATCGCGAGCACCAACATCAACGCGATCGCGATGTAGACCGCCGCCTCGGGTACGCGGATGCGCGTGCGCGGCTCGGGCTCGAAGCTCATCTCGTACGCGCAGCCGTCCTGCGATCCAGTCACGGTCTGCGTTCCCGCGGCGATGACGCGTCCCTCGCCGTTGACGCCGCGCAAGCGGATGACCGCATGATCGAGATTCACGGACGGGAACATCGCGCGCGTATCGGCGGCGAGATGCTCGAAGCGATCGAGAAAGATCCGCTTCTCCGCGCGCGTCTGCCCATGAAGGTCCTCGATCGAGACGACAACGGAGAGCGCGGCGCCTGCAGTCTCCACCACGTAGAGCTTGTAATACGCGTCGATCGAGCCATTGCCATGCAGCAGCGTGGACTGGCCGTTGCCGATTCCCAGCCGCGTGGGAATCCCGGTCAGAGCCATCGACACCGCCGAGGCCGAACCTTCCGAGGGGATGTAGCCGTAGATTCGGGCGGAGCTGACGATGTTGGCATTCGCCTCGATGCGCAGGGCACCGATGCTGTTCATCGACGTCAGAATCGGGGGGCCGAGGGGATCGAATACGCGCGTTTCGCGTGGGGCAAGTGTGACAGCGGTCTTTCGTGGCGATGGGTTGGCGTGCCCGCTTTCGAGATACGACAGCGTCAGCGAGGCGGGATGATCGTCGACGTTCGTGATCCAAAGTGCCGTGAGGAACAGCCGGCCGCTGCCGCTGGCCGCTCGTCCGACGACGGGGAGGATGAGATCGCGGTCCGCATACGCGGCGACGAGCGGCTGCGACGCTGCGAGGAGCAGCAAAAGCGGGAGAAGGAGTCGTCGCACCTGTTTAGTATGCCGCGAGCGCGCGTACAATCAACGTCCGAGTGGCATGGTCGTCCACTCGACGCCTTCCGTGGCCGCACTGCTCTATCTTCTTTCCGCAGCCGGCACGCTTCTTCTCGTCCGCCGATTCGTGACGCTCTCGCGTCGCGCCGCGGCGGCGCTGATTCTGCTGCCGCTTTGTCTCACGGGACGCGCGCTCGTGACGGGAAGGGTGTACGCGCCGGTCGATCTGGCGTATCACTTCGATCCGCTTGCATCGATGGCAACACGTGTCGGAATCGAACGGATCGCCAATCCGCTTCCGTCCGATGTTGCGGCGCAGTTTGTTCCCTGGAACGCCGCGCTGCGATGGTCGATCGCGCACGGCCAGTGGCCTCTGTGGAACTCGTTCGAGCTGTCGGGCAACGTGCTGGTGGCCGCCGCGCAATCCGCCCCATTTCATCCCGTCACACTGCTCGGCCTTCTTCTTCCGATGCCGGACGCGCTCGGGTTCATGGCCTCGATGACGTACTTTCTCGCAGCGCTTGGGATGTTCCTGTTCCTGCGCAAGCTCCAGCTCCGTTCGCTGCCGGCGCTTTTCGGCGCGGCCGGATGGATGCTCTCGACGTACGTCATCACCTACACGCACACAGCGCACGGCAACGCCATCGTGCTGCTGCCGCTGGTGATGCTCGGGGCGCGATCGGTGGCACGGGCGCCGGGATTGCGATCGGCGTCGCTGCTCACCTCGTCGCTCGTTCTTCTGACGCTTTGCGGCCATCCCGAGACGACGCTGCACATCGTCGTGCTGGCAACGGCGTACGTGCTCGTTTGCGCGAACGGGAACTGGAGCCGCGTGATCGCAAGCGGCCTGGGAGCGGGAATCACCGCGCTGCTCCTCACCGCGTTTTTTCTCGTGCCGATGCTCGACGCGATTCCGCAGACGCGCGAATATCAGCATCGTCAGACCGGCGCCGAGGCGGTGGGCGCGCCGTGGATCGCGGTCGGGCACGCGGTGGCTAGCGATCTCGTGCCGTTCGCGGACGGAATTCCGGGAGTCGAAGAGCCGCATCACGACGCGGCCAGCCGGCATCATTCGATGGGGAGCGCGTATTGCGGAGCGATGTTGCTGGCTCCGGCGCTTCTGGCGCTGATCGGCGTACGAACACGCGAGAAATACTTCTTCGCGGCTGTCGTCTTGTTCGGAATCTTTGCCGGGGCGGAGACTCCTGGTCTGACCGGACTCCTGAACGCGCTTCCGATTTTCAGTCTGGCCATCAACGCCCGGATGGTTTCCTTCGCGGCATTCGGCATCTGTGTTCTCGCTGCGATCGGATTGCAGGCATCGATTGCCGATCGCGCGCGGCTGGCCTGGCTGTTTCTCATCGTCGCGCTCTCCATCACAGCATTGATCGTCTGGATTGCGGTCCCGAGCACGTTGACTCCTGATTTCGTTCGCGCCAACGCTATCCGCGAGATCGTGCCGCTGTTACTCGCGTTTGCTACGCTTCGCGCGCTGCGCACGCAGCCGTCGGCGCTGATTGGCCTGCTCGCACTGTTGCTCTTGCAGCGCGTCACCGAGATCGGAGGCTTCATTCCGAGCGTCGACCGCCGCGCGTTCTATCCACGCATCGAAGGACTCGCGCATCTTCCTCCCGCGACGAGCGAGCCGTATCGCATCGTGGGGCAAGGGCCGCTCTTCGCGCCCAACGTCGGAACGATGTACGGATTGGAAGATGTCCGCGGGTATCAAGCGATGACCTTCGCGCGGCTCGCCGAGACGTTTCCGCTCTGGTCGATTCCCCAGCCGGTCTGGTCGAATCGCGTCGACGATCTCACCGCGCCGATGCTTTCGCTGATGAATGTCCGCTACTCACTGGCGTTGCCCGAGTCGAAGGTTCCGCCGATGTGGCGGCCCATCGGAAGATATCCAGGCTATCAACTACTCGAGAACTCGGCGGTATTGCCGCGTGCGTTCGTGCCGCGCGTGATCCACTCCGGAACGAGCGATGTCATCGCCGGAATGCGCGCCTGCCGTGATTTCGCCAACGACGCATGGATCGAGACCGCAGGACCTCCGTCAACCTCAGCGAATGGCACGGGCAGCGTCTCCGTGCGCGCGGATGGATCGCGTTTGATGCTGCACGCGTCGATGGCATCGTCCGGTTGGATCGTCGTCTCGGAAACGGCCTGGAAGGGCTGGCGGGCATCGGTCAATGACCAGGCTCTCAAAGTTCATTTTGCCGATCGCGCCTTCATCGGGCTGTACGTTCCAGCCGGGGAGCACGACATCGAGCTGGCATATCGGCCGAGGGCGGTGACGACGGGCGCAATCGTGAGCATCGGTACAGGATTGCTGCTGGGCGTACTCGCTGTGGCGCGGAGGCGCAAGGCATCGCTGTCATCCTGAGTCGCCGAAGGACACGAAGTGCCGGAGGACGATCGAAGGACCCCTTACTTCATTGTGAGTGTTTCAAAGCACTCGCACAAATTAGGAGGTCCTTCGACCGTCCTTCGCCGCCGATTTCTTCCGGTTGTTGCAGCTGTGATGAGTCGGCTGCTCGGCGGCTCAGGATGACAGGTGGTCTCGTTGCGCGCGCTCGAAACTACGACTCGCTCATCCCCAATTCCGCCATCACTTTCTTCATGTCATTCCAGACGTCTTTTTTTGCGGAGGGGGTACGCAGAAGGTAAGCGGGGTGATACGTCGGCATCACTTTGACGCCGTTGTATTCGAGCCAGTTGCCGCGGGCGGCCGTGATGCCGTAGGTCTTCTCGGTCAGGCTTTGCAGCGCGAACTTGCCGAGGGTGACGATGACGCGCGGGTTGATGATCTCGACCTGTTGGCGAATGTACGGACGGCAGGCATCGAGCTCGTCGGGTTCCGGATTCCTGTTCTCCGGCGGGCGGCATTTCACGACGTTGGCGATGTAGACGTCGTCGCGCGTCAGCTTCATCGCTTTGATGATGTCGGTGAGGAGCTGGCCGGCGCGGCCAACGAACGGTTTGCCCTGTTCATCTTCATCGCGGCCGGGAGCTTCGCCGATGAACATCAAGTCCGCATTCGGGTTGCCAACACCGTAGACGACCTGGGTGCGCGTCTTCGCCAGATCGCATTTCACGCAGACGCTTGCGACGGCTTCGAGCTCGTCGAGCAACGTCTTGCCAGTGTCGTCATCCGCCTCGTCAGCGACCGCCGAAATCGCTCGCTTCCGGATGTCGAGATGGGTGAATCCAAAGTCGCGAAGGAGAGTCAGCTCGAGGCGAAGTTCATCGTTCATCGGCACCGGATTATCCCCTATACTCGCCGGCGGTCCAGATCTCAAAAACGAGGTGCATTGTGAAAAAAACATTCAAAGTGTTGTTGCTTCTTGTCGTCGTTCTCTTCCCGCTTACCGCCACGGCTCAGAGGCATGGGGCCAGGGTCAAGGTGATCAATCAGAGCAAATGGGATATCCACCATCTCTACCTCTCGCCGAAGAATGACAACAACTGGGGCCCGGATCAGCTGGGCGAAGCGGTCATCACCAGCGGTTCTTCGTTCACGCTGACGAACATCCGCTGCAACCGGTACGACATCAAAATCGTCGATGAAGACGGCGATGAGTGCGTGATCGAGGACGTTTCGCTCTGCCGCGACGCGTCGTACTGGAAGATCACGAACAAGAATCTGCTGGCCTGCGAAGGCGAAAGCGACGACTGATCGATCAGGCCAGCCGGGTCACGACGAGGTCGAGGATCCGGTTGGCCACGACGATCTTCGGAGCGCGCTCGATGCTCGTCGACGAGCCGTCGCGGGCGATGACCGTCACCGCATTCTGATCGGAATCGAATCCGATCGAAGGGTCGGCGACATCGTTCGCGACGATGAGGTCCGCATTCTTGCGGACCAGCTTTTCCCGCGCGCTTGCTTCGACGGAATCGGTCTCGGCCGCGAATGCGACGACGAACGGCCGCGGTGAGGCCGCACCGATCTCCGCGAGAATGTCGGTCGTCTTCTTGAGCGTGAGCGTCGTCTCTTCATGCTCCGCCTGCTTCTTGATCTTCTGGCTACCGACGGCGACAGGGGTGAAGTCTGCGACCGCGGCTGCTTTGATGACGATCTGATGTGCCGGAAGCGCGTCCATGACTGCGGCGTACATTTCCGCGGCCGTCGTGACATGCGTGATCGATACGCCTGCCGGTGCCGGAATCGCCGTCGGTCCAGAAACGAGCGTCACTTTCGCTCCTCGTCTCCTCGCCGCTTCTGCGATCGCGTAGCCCATCTTTCCCGACGAGCGATTGGAGATGTAGCGCACGGGATCGATCGGCTCACGAGTCGGACCGGCCGTGACGAGAATCGACTTCCCTTCGAGATCGCGCTCCGCGAACTGCCGCTTCACGAATTCCGCCAGCACCGGCGGATCGGGCATCCGTCCCGAGCCTTCGTCGCCGCAGGCGAGAAGACCGCTGTCGGGATCGAGAACGGTCACGCCCCGATCGCGCAGATAGGCCAGGTTCGTCTGCACCGTGAAGTGCTGCAGCATCGTCGTGTTCATCGCCGGCGCGACGATGATCGCGCCGCGATGCGCGATCGCGTACGTCGAGAGCGCGTCATCGGCGATCCCGACAGCGAGTTTGGCGATGATGTTGGCCGTGGCCGGGGCGATGAGGAGCAGATCGGCCCAGCGCGCCAATTCGATGTGATCGACGCCGCCGCGCTCTGAGTCACCCCACTGCTCGATGATGACGCCATGTCCGGAGACGGCAGCCAATGACAGCGGCGAGACGAAGCGCGCCGCGTTGGGCGTGAGGATGACGCGCACGTCGGCGCCGACGTCGCGCAGTCGCCTTACGACGTCCGGCGCTTTGTACGCCGCGATCCCGCCGGAGACGCCAAGGACGATGTGCATGGTGGGGTTTCGTGAGTCGGGAGTCGGGGGTCGGAGAAAAGAAATTTTTCTCTACGACACCCGACACCCGCGTCCTACGCGAACTACTCGTTTTCCAGCGATGTCGTCTCTTCTTCAGGCGGTGTGAGCTGCCACTTCACCTGATTCTTTTCGATCTCTTCCATCGCAATGCGCGTCGGCTTGGCGTGCTTGCTCTTGCTCTTCGGTGCCGATCCCTGTACGAGCTGCTCGGCGCGCTTGGCTACGAGCAACACGTAGCGGAACTTGCTGTCAATGCCCTCTGGCAAACCTTCCATCTCGTTCTCCCTTCAGACGCTCGGCCATCGCGGTGATCGCTTCGAGCGCTGTCTTCGTCTGTAGCTTCTTGGCAATGATCGTCGCCTTCAAACACTCGGCGGCGACATTCAAATCGTCGTTGATGATGACGTAGTCGTAAAACTCTTTGCCAGCGTCGATCTCGTCGGCCGCTTTTTGTAATCGCGTATGAATCTCGTCTTCGCTGTTCAGACCACGCTCGCGAAGGCGTTGATCGAGATGATCGAACGATGGTGGAAAAATGAAGATGTTGAGCAGCCGCGGCTTCAGATCGGAATCCGCCGCTACCTGCCGGGCTCCCTGGTAGTCGATATCGAGGATGACATCCTCACCTCGATCGAGCCGCGCCAGGACTTCAGCCTTCGATGTTCCGTACTGCTGTTCATGAACGAAGGCCCATTCGATAAATTCCCCTCGCTCCGCCATTGCCGCGAACTGCTCCGCGCCAACGAAGTGGTAACTGATCCCGTTGATCTCGCCTGCGCGCGGCTTGCGCGTCGTGTGGGAGACGGAAAAATAGAGCCGGATCCCGATCGGTTCGAGCTGTTCGCGCACGCGATTGATGAGTGTCGTCTTCCCGGCACCCGACGGGCCCGAGACGATGAACAACGTCCCATCGGGGTGAAAATTACTCGACATTCTGTACCTGCTCGCGGATCCGCTCGACCTCGGTTTTTAATTCTACAACGAGCGTTCGCAGCGCCGCGGAGCGCGACTTCGAGCCCATCGTGTTCACTTCGCGCAACATCTCCTGCGAGAGGAAATCGAGCTTCTTCCCCGCGGCCTCGTTGCCGTTCACCGCTTTCTCCGCCTGCTCGACATGATGCGACAAACGCGTCAGTTCTTCGGCCACATCGCCTTTCTCGACCATGATCACCACTTCCTGGGCGATCCGGTCCTGATTGACCTCGATACCGGAGGCTTTGGCGATTTCCTGGACGCGCTGCTGATACGCCGCGAGCAGCTCCGCACGGATCTCGTCGCGATGCGACGCCAGCCGCTGTTGCAACTCGCGAATCGTCTGCAGACGCGCGGCGATGTCGGTGCGCAGCGATTCGCCCTCGCGGTCGCGCATCGCGCTCATCTGCGCGAGTGCAGACTTCACGATCGTCGAGAGTGCGTCGCGCTCTTCGTCCGTGATCTCCGTGTCGATCGCTTCGACCTGCAGGAGATCGGGAACGCGCAACAGGTCGCCGCCCGAAAATGTCGATCCGAGCCCGAGCTCTTCGGCGATGGCGCGAAGCTGCGGGACGACCGTATTCGCGATCTGCGTGTTGATGCGCACGTTGTAGTCGGGCTGCGCCGTGCGCTGGACGCGGATCGAGATGTCGACCTTGCCTCGGGCGAATGTGTCGGAGGCGATCGCGCGCACCATCGCTTCCGCTTCCCAAAGATATTCAGGGATTCGCACGGACGTTTCGAGAAAGCGGTGATTGACGCTCTTGGCCGTCACCGCGACAAAGTAGCGCGCGGAGAGCGCGCCGGCTGCACGGCCGAAGCCGGTCATGGATGTGATCATGGTTTGAATGATGAAGGCGGAAGGATGAAGGATGAACGAGTCGCAGTCGTCATCCTTCAATCTTCATCCCTCAACTTGGTCTCCTTCTACGAGTCTATCGGCCCGGGCGGCCAGCTCGCTCATCTCGTCTTCCAAACGTTTCCGCCACTCTTCGATGTCGCCGTCGCGCGGAACGACGAGCGGCGCACCGTAGAGGTAGAGCGCTCGCGAGAACGGCATCGGCACGACCATCCGGTCCCACGAGCGCAGTAACTTTTTTTTTTAGCGGCGAACGCGAAGGGAACGATCGGTAAGCCGCTCACTTTCGCCACGTAAATCACACCGTCCTTCACGATTCCCGGAGGGCCCTTCGGACCATCGGGAGTGAAGGCAATGTTCTTCCCGGCGCGGATGTCGCGCAAGATCTCGCGGAGCGCCACCTCACCGCCGCGCGTCGACGAGCCCCGCGCAGTCTCCGCCCCGTAGAGATGCAAAACACGTGAAACGATCTCTCCATCCTTCGACCGGGAGATGATCGCCGTCGTCGGTACGCGCCAGCGCGAGTGCAGCGAGAGCAGCACGTGACGATGCCAGAACGCCATGATGTAGCGCGGCGCGCCATCGAGGTTTTCCGCGTTCACATGCCGCACGCGCAAGGTCGCGTGCAACGCGCGGATGAAGAGATACCCAAGAAACGAAAGAACTCTCATGCGATCGCTCCGGCAGGAACGGCGTCGTCGGCGAATTGCAGATCGTATAGTTTGCGGTAGACGCCGTAGCGGGCGAGCAGATCTTCGTGATTGCCCGCCTCGACGATCTTCCCCTTGTCGAGGACGACGATCTTGTCGGCGCTGCGGATGGTGGAGAGCCGATGGGCGATGACCAGAGTCGTCCTTCCTTTCATCAAGTGCTCGAGGGCTCCCTGAACGAGCCGCTCCGATTCGGTGTCGAGCGCGGACGTCGCTTCATCGAGAATCAGGATCGGCGGATCTTTGAAAAGCGCGCGCGCAATGGCCAGCCGCTGCCGCTGCCCGCCGGAAAGCAGAACGCCGGATTCGCCGATCTCCGTGTCGTATCCCTGCGGCATCGCCGAGATGAAGTCGTGGGCGTTCGCGGCTTTGGCTGCATCGATGACGCGTTCCGGATCGACGTCGCCGCGGCCGTAAGCGATGTTGTTGCGCACCGTGTCATTGAACAACACCACTTCCTGCGTCACCAGCCCCATGAGCGCGCGAAGCGAGGAGAGCTTGACGTCGCGAATGTCATGACCGTCGATCGTAATGCGACCGCCGTTGACATCGTAAAAGCGCGGAAGGAGATTGACGAAGGTCGACTTTCCTGCCCCACTTCCACCGACGAGCGCCACGATCTCCCCCGGCGCGATCGCCAGATCGACCTCCGTGATGACCGGCTCTGCTTCATAGCGGAACGAGACGTTCTCATACCGGATACCGCTGCCCACCGATGCGAGCAACGGTGCGCTCGGCTTGTCCTCGACTTCGTTCGGAATGTCGAGCATGCGGAATACCCGCTCCGCCGCGGATAACGCCGTGTTTACCGAGAGGTTCACCTTGTTCAGCTTCTTGATCGGCTGATACATCGCCGCCAGCGCCGCCATGTAGGCAAAGAGGCTCCCCATGCTGAGCGTGCCGCTGGCAATGCGGCGGTTCGCATAGAAGAAAATGGCTAGCGCGCTGAGCCCCGTAACAAGATCCATCACGGGAGAGGAGAGCGCCTGGATTTTCTGCGCCTTCAGGTTCGACGAGAGATGACGTTTGGTGGCATCGCGGAAGCGTCCGATCTCGAAGCGCTCCATGGCAAAGGCCTTGACGATCCTTACACCGCGGATGGTTTCCTCGAGAAGCGTGGCCATGTCGGCCATCCGTTCCTGCGACCGATGGGTCGTTCCGCGAAGACGCCGGCCGAAGTGAACGACCGGATAAACGAGCAACGGTGCGGCAAGAATCGTGACGAGCGCAAATTCCGGATTCGTCCAGAAGACGTAGCAGAGCAGGAAAAGGAGCGTCAGCGATTCCTGAAAGAGATCGCCCATTCGCGTCGATACCGCGGCCTGAATTGCGTCTGCGTCCGATACGACGCGGCTGACCATTTCTCCCGTCGACCGCTCCGAAAAAAACCGGTGACTCTGAAAAATCAGCCTCTCGTAGAGTTGATTGCGAAGGTCGCGGACGGTGGAGAGCCCAACCTTCTGAAAGGCGTACTCGGAAAAAAATGAGGCCAGCGCGCGCGCAACGATGACGGCAAGGAGCGCCAGAAGGATGTAGCGGAACTGGGTCTTGCGATTGGCGACGTCCCACCATGCATGAAACCGGTGATTGAACTGATCGGCGTGATTGATGATCCATCCCCGCTGTCCTTCCGGCTTCTGGCGCTCGAGCACGACATCCATCACCCGGTTCTTGGCAATTTCCTCGCGCGATGGATGAGCATCCACGCGCTGTTTTGCCACCGGCGGGGTGAGGCCGATGTCGACGACCGGTTGCAGCAACCCGATCATCGCCGTCTGCGTCACGGCGAAGACGATCATCGATCCGAACGCCAGCGCTGCCCACGCCTTGTAGTGGCGAAGATAGCGATAGAGCCTGACCAGGACGTTCATCGATGCACCGCGTCCATTATCGCTTCCGCGGCGCGTAGGCTGGCACCGCCGCCACCGAGGCGCTGGCGAACGGAGGTCAGTTCGGCGCGAACGCGGGCGTGCGCGTCGCGCTGGGCGAGTGCGCGCACTTCGGCCGCCATCCGTTCACCGTTCACGTCGTGCTGCAACAGCTCCGGCACGACCTTCTTCCCGGCCAGGATGTTGACGAGGCTGAAGTGCTTCAGATTGACGAGCCGGCGAGCGAACCAGAGCGTCGCCGCGGAGAGGCGATACATTACGATCACGGGCGTACCGACGACAGCGCATTCGAGCGTCGCCGTTCCGGACGACGAGAGCGCAATGTCTGCCTTCGCCAGCTCTTCGCCGCCGCCGTGCGGCACGATGCGTACGTAGATGTTGGCCGCCTTCATGATCTCCAGCAGCTCCGCGGAAGAAATCGTCGACGCTTGAATGACGAACGCGTCGATCTCCTGCTCGTTGCGAAGATTGGCCACCGCATCGAGCATCGGCGGAAAGAGAACGGATATCTCGCTGCGCCGGCTGCCGGGAAGAAGGGCAATCCGCAGTGGCGTGCCGGGATCGTGATCGCCTCTCGTCACTCCCGCCAGTTCGTCGATCAGCGGATGGCCGGCATAAACGACCGGCACGCCATGCTCGCGATAAAACTCTTCCTCGAACGGAAAGATGACGATCATCAGATCGACGATCTTCGCGATCTTCTTCACCCGTCCCTGCCGCCACGCCCATACCTGCGGCGAGATGTAATAGATCACGCGGATGCCGAGCTTCTTGCAGCGCTCGGCCACGCGCAGATTGAACTCGGGATAGTCGACGAGTAGCACGGCGTCGGGGCGTTGCTTCTCGATTTCGTCGATCAGGTCGGTGTAGATGCGGCGGAACATGCGCAGATGACGGAGAACGTTGAACAGCCCTACGATTCCCATCTCCCTTGCGTGATGAATCAGCCTCACGTCCTCGGCCACCAGCCGATCGCCGCCGATGCCGAAGACTTCCAGTGTGGAATCGAGAACCTTCAGTTCGCGGATGACTTCAGCGGCGTGAAGGTCGCCGGACGCTTCGCCGGCGACGATGGCGAGCTTCATCGCAGAGGGAAGGGATACATCAGCCACGCCAGTGCGATGCCGCCAAAGACGAGCGAGACGAACACCAGCAGAAAAAATCGGATGCGCTCGGCGCGCGTCTCTTTCCAGAGCAGCGCGAAAAACACGCCGGTACCGAGCGCGTACAGAATCATCAGGACGATGTGATTGCGCAGGATGCTCATTCTTTGCGGCCCTGCGCGATGTCGAAGGCGTCGAGCATCAGCAGAAGGTTCATTAGCCCTGCCGTGATCGTGAATGCGGTGCCATGCTCGAACGTGATCGAGGTGACGTCACCATGCACGCCCATGCCCACCGCGATCCAGTAGATGAGTCCCGCGCCCAGCGAGCCGAGAGCGGCGAGCAGCTTGAGCAGCGAACCGCTGGTATGACCGAGCATGTAAAGGTCGCCGTCGATGGCGATTCCGATGACGAACATCAGGACGACGATGGAAAAGAACGTTGCGGCGCGGGCTCTCCGGCCGAGGTACAGATGTCCGGCGCCGGGGACGAGGTACGCCAGCAGCATCGCGAAAATAGTCCGGCCGTTCATGGGTGGGAGAGAGCTTCCTTTTTGATTTTCTCGAAATGGGGCAAAAGGCGGTCGTAGGTGACCTCGAGGTCTTCGGGTACCAGGCGCGTGCGCGCAGTGACCGTCATGAAGTTCGAGTCGCCGCTCCAGCGCGGCACGATGTGCATGTGGTAGTGATCGGCGACGCCGGCGCCGGCCACCTGACCGAAATTCATCCCGACGTTGAAACCGTCGGGCCGGTAGACATCGGAGAGGATGCGCTGTGCTTCGGCCGTCAGCCGGATCAGCGCGCGCAAAGAATCGTCGCGGCTGTCGAAGAGCAACGCCTCGTGCGCTACTGGCGCAACCATCAGGTGTCCGTTCGTGTAGGGATAGCGGTTCAACATGACAAGTGCGTCCGCTGTCCGGAACAGCGTCTGGGTCTCACGGAGCGTTTTCGATTTCGCCGCGTTGCAGAAGATGCAACCTGGCGCGGTCTCGCTTTTGGGCGAGGTCAAGTAGGAGTACCTCCAGGGGGTGAAGAGAATTTCCATGAGGGAGAGTCTGGGTCGTCCATTCCGGAGAGTGAGAGTCGGAATGTTGAATGTCCAGTGTTAAATGTTGAATGTTGAATGAAGCCCATCGGGCTCAGTGAGGTCAGTACGGCGGCTATGCGGACTCCGCGAGCATTTGCGCGCTCCACGGCCAGGAAAAACTACGATCAACATTGATGATCGCGCGACCATTTAACACTCAACATTCAACATTGAACATTCAACATTCTGTTTTACGCACTCTCACCGTCCGGAGATGCCGTGCTTTCGGACACCACCGCCACCTGCATCACCTGATTGATCAACTCTTTCAGTTCTTTGCCCGGTTTGAAATACGGAATCTTCTTCGACGGCACATCGACTTTCTCGCCTGTCTTCGGATTCCGTCCCGTGCGCGACTTGCGGCTGCGCAGCCGGAAGCTGCCGAAGCCGCGAAGCTCGATCTTCTGGCCGGAACGAAGCGACTCGACGATGGAGTCGAAGACGATATTGACGATTGTCTCGGCCTGCTTCTTCGTCAGTTGGACGACGCGCGCGACCTCGTCGACGAGCTCCGCTTTGGTCATCACGCCCGCTTTGTCCTCAACTTCTTCTTCGGGTTTCAGGTGATCCAAAGGTGCCTCCTCACTCATGACGGTCACCACTGATAGAGAAAACGGGGACGGCGGCTGAGAATCCTGCCGATGGCTGTCTCCGCATCGGAGTCATCGCTGGTCAGCACATCGAAAAGGCCGCGCGTTCGCTTCCTGGGATAGATGGTGCCGGGACGGCCGTTGATTCCGCCAAGTTTTCCTGCGACGCCGATCGCATCATCAAGGTTTCCCAACTGATCGACGAGCTTGAGCCCGAGGGCCTGCTCGCCGGTGAAGACGCGGCCGTCAGCCATCCGGCTCACGTCCGCTTCGGTTAGCTTGCCTTTGCGTCCGGCTGCGACCGCGCGGACGAATTGCGAATGAAGCTGCGTGACGATGTCCTGGAAATACGCCCGCTGCGCGTCTGTCAGGTCCTGATACGGCGAACCGGCCGCTTTCATCGGACCGCTGGTGATCGTTTCCGGTTTGAGCTTGGCCCACGCCAGCAGATCCTTCGTCTCCATCCACTGCAAGATCACGCCGATCGATCCTGTGATCGATCCGGGATTGGCGACGATGCGGTCACATGCGGACGCGATGTAGTAGCCGCCCGATGCCGCGACGCTGTCGAGCGACGCCACGATCGGCTTCCCGCTGTGCGCGCGCACATTGCGGATCTCTTCGTAGATTTCCTGCGACGGCGCGATCGCACCACCGGGACTGTTGATCCGCATGATGATCGCTTTGACGCTGGAGTTGCGCGCGTAGCGATGAAGCGCGTCGATCACCTCGCGCGAGCCGAGAATCTCGCCGTCGATGGGGATGATGGCGACCTTGTCGCCGAAGACATCGCCGCGGGAAGTCGTATCACTGCCGGCGAACGACGCAATCATGATTCCCAGCAGCGCGACGCCGGCAACAACGACGAGGCAGCCGCTGAACGCGCCGAAGAAAAACATCGGCACTCGCGATTTACGCGGCGGTGCCACCGCTATCGGCTCACTGGCTGGCGGTACGGGATCGAGCTCAGACATGGGTCAGCCCTGCGGCGTCGTCTCCGGAGTGGGAGTCTTTTCGGGTTTGGATTCAGATTCGGAATGCTCTTCCGTCCCTTCGGAATGCACATGCGATTCGCCCGCTTCGTGTGCTGCGGCGGCGTGTTGCGCCATCTCTTCGTCGGTCAGCGGCTCAACATCGCGCGTGGACAGGCCGATCTTCTTGTCGGTCCAGTCGATCTTGATCACTTTGGCGCGCACCGGCTCGCCGGGATGAAACGTCTTGTCGAGCTTCGCTTTCGGATCGCGCGAGATCTCGGAAACGTGCGCCAGTCCTTCGACGCCGTCCGCGACGCGGATGAACAGACCGAAATCGGTGATCTTCGCGACGCTGCCGATGATCTCATCGCCGACGTTATGCGTTTTCGCGAAGTTGTCCCATTCGTTCGGGAGGAACTCTTTGATCGACAGCGACAGCCGCTGGTTTTCGCCGTCGACGCTGATCACCCGCGCCTGCACCGCATCGCCCTTCTTCAGCACTTCGCTGGGATGTTTGAGGCGGCGGTTCCAGGTCATGTCGGAGATGTGAATCAATCCGTCGATGCCGTCTTCGACTTCGACGAACGCACCGAAGTCGGTGAGGTTGCGCACTTTGCCGGTGACCACCGCACCGATCGGATAACGCTCGGCGATCGTGTCCCACGGATTCTGCTCAAGAGCCTTGAGCGAGAGCGAGATGCGCCGGTTCTGCACGTTGACGTCGGTGACGACGGCATCGACTTCCACCCCCATCGTCAGAAGCTTCGATGGGTTGCGCACCTTCTTCGTCCACGACATCTCGGAGACGTGAATGAGACCTTCGACCCCTTCCTCCAACTCGATGAACGCGCCGTAGTCTGTCAGCGACACGACGCGGCCATGAACCTTCGAGCCGAGCGGATAACGCTGCACGACGTCGGTCCAGGGATCCTGCGTCTTCTGTTTATATCCGAGCGAAACGCGCTCGACACTCGGGTCGAACTTGAGCACGACGACGTCGATCTCGTCGCCGACGTTGAAGTATTCGGAGGGATGATTGACGCGGCCCCACGACACATCGGTGATGTGCAGCAGACCATCGACGCCGCCGAGGTCGACGAAGACGCCGTAGTCGGTGATGTTCTTGACGGTGCCGTGCGTGTGCTGCCCTTCCTGCAGGCGGCTGAATGTATCGGCCTTCGCCGCAGCCTGCTCCACCTCGACGATGGCGCGGCGTGACAGCACGATGTTGTTTCGTTTCTTGTCGAACGAGACGATCTTGAATTTGTATTCGTGCCCGCGAAGGGCATCGAGATTTTTGACCGGCTTGGTGTCGATGAGCGATCCGGGGAGGAAAGCCTTGACCCCGCCGACATCGACGGCCAGTCCGCCTTTGACGCGCTCGACGACGCGGCCGCTGATCGCTTCGTCCGCTTTGAACGCGGCTTCGATGCGGTCCCAGACCAGCATCCGCTCCGCTTTCTCGCGCGAGAGCGCGATGTAGCCGCTGTTGTTCTCGAGGCGCTCGATGAAAACGTCGATCTCGTCGCCGGGCTTGACCGTTACCTGGCCGTCGTATCCGGTGACCTCATGAACGGGAAGCACGCCCTCGGATTTGTAGCCGATGTCGATGACCACTTCTGCGCCGGACACCTTGAGCACCTTGCCGCGGATGATGTCGCCCTCGGCAAAATTCGACATTTTCCGGTCGTACATGTCGAGGAGCTCGTCCATGCCCATACCTTCAAGGTCGTTGTTCTCCCCCCCTTTTCGGAGCGGTTGTTTACTGTTTTTCTGATCGTCACTCGACGGCATGAAACGGGATACCTCCTGGAATTTCCGGCACGGCTGCCCGAAGGCGCATGGGGCGTAAATCGTTGATAGTAGTCGAAATGCGGAGTTTAGTGGCGGGCATCGCGAACAGTCAAGGAATTACGGATGAGAACAACTCGAAGGCGGGCTTCAAGTGACAAGAAAGCCTCCGCTATCTAGACTGGCTACACCGATCGTCTGGACGCTACGGAAGTTGCTGGCGGATGACATCGAAGCTAACGGCTCCGGACGATAGCCGAATGGATGCCGGCGGCCCGAAGAGGTCAAAGTTTCGATAGAGCTTCGCCAAGTCGTTGAGGCCTCGATACGGCCAAAAGCGGTAGTCCCCCGGTGGCAGACGACCGACGGCGAGACGACCGTCCGGTGAGGACTCACTACTGAGACGCTGCAGGGCCGAAAGATAGCGCATGACCACCGGAGGGATCAGCTCGTTGCCAAACAACATCAGCACCGATGCCCCGGCGAGCGGCTGATGGTCAGCATCGACGATTCTGGCTACGACCTGCGATGTCGCTTCCGGCAATACCACGTCGTGCGTCCTATCGCTCTCGCTATGGCTCGTTCGAAGAACGGCCAGCCCACCGTCTCCTGTAATCACGTAGACGAGAGTAACGACCCCTGGGTCGATTGCCACCTCAGCGAGTCCGTCGGCACTGGTAATGATTGGATCGTCGGACGTCAGCCCGTGGTTCGCGATGCGTGAAACGACATGCGCGCCGACCAATGGTTTCCCTTTCTCATCGGTAATGCGGAGGGAAAGTCGGTCCGCACGGCGCAGTAGCAACTCTACTGAGATATCCGAGTCGTCAGCGCTGATGTGGAGCTTCCGCGGCGCGCCTGGGTTGTAACCTGGCGCGGTCGGTTTCAGTTGGTACTCTCCGGGGCGAGCGTTCGGCCAAAGAATGTTTCCCGCGGTATCGCTGACAAGCGGGACTTGGGATTGCGCAACTTCGTCCCCCCGGTAGTCGACCCTGACTGTCGCTCCCGATACCGGCTGGTGAGTCGCCTCGTCGAGAACCCTACCGGCGATCATGCGGTTCGGGAGAACGAAGTCCAACCCAAGCGTGGTACTTGTGATCTCTCGTCTCGTAATAAACGGCTCTGAGATATTCGCTCCAGAGATTTCCACGGTGTACCGCCCTTCTTGCCAGACATCGACATCGAACGTACCGTCTGCCCGGGATGTGGCTTCTCCATTGCTCAGCCCATCAAGTGAGCTGAAGTGAACTCGAGCGCCAGCAAGCAATTCCTTGCCAAGCGCTACCGAGCCGTCTAGGTGGAAGCTGGCGATGGTCACGGACTGATTCTTTTGCTCTCCTTCTGCGAGGTCGAATTGGACTCCCTTCTGCTCGATTGCGTGATCCCCGCTGAGAACGAGCGCGTAGGGGCCGGCGGCCAAGTCATCAAACGTAAGTTTCGCGGGCGCGTCGGGAACCTGTTTGGTCGCAATCAGCCGCTTGGAGGGAGATCCTCGAGGGAACAACCGGTATAGCAGTGCATTGGTGTTGCAGGCAGCGCACTTTGGTTCGAGGGCGACCGTCAGACTGCCTCCTGACAAGAGGAAAAGTCGACCGAGAACAACGTCGCCGCTACCTGAGTAAAAGACGGCTGCGGTTGCCGGCGCAAAGCCCGGATGGCTGATGGCGATCTCGCGAGGAATGGTGTCGGCGGGCGTGAACGCGAATCTTCCCTGCTCGTCCGTGTGTCCGACGAGCTTCTCCCCAGCGACCACGGTCGCGCCGGGGACAGGGCTGCCATCCTTCCGGCTAACGTTTCCGCTAATGCGGGGATTGCGAACGAATACCAACCGCGGCAGCACAAATGGTCTGTCCTCCGCCTGAATGCTAATGTAGGAGATCGCCTTATAACCCTCGGCCTCCAGACGCATCGAGTAGCGGCCCCTCGGTAGTCGCAAGGTTCTCAATTTGTGGAAATCATCAGCTGACAGCCGGATTTCCCATCGTAAGTCGCCGCCGCGAAGAATGAGGGTGGTATTAAGCGGGGCGTTGTCTGTACCCCCGAATTCGATCAATCCGCGAACAGTGGACTTGAGGTCGATTGGTCGCCGATCCTCCGAACGTCCTACGACGATCTCTGTTCCGCTGGCGGGCCGCCAAACATAGATGCCCAGCTCGCCCGCCGACGGAATCACATCATCGACCGCGGAAGCGTTGGTGCACGTTTGTGCCTTTGTCCCGACGCATAGGAGACCCGCAACAGGCTCCGGGTCAGGCGCTGGGTCCAACACCGGCGCCGGTTGTGCCTGAAGGCTTAGCCACGCGAACGCAACAGCCAGGAAGATCAAATCCACGGAATGATGCACCGCTCAGCCCACGACCTATACTCGGCGCTTATCACATGAATCGCGATGCCCCCAGCCGAATTGCAGGAGTCGAGCGTATCCAGGGGTCCCCGCGGCCAAGAATCGCCCGGCATGTCGTAGGTAGTTCCCCCACAGGAATCGCCAGTGCATCCCGTGCAGTCGGCCCGAGGCGTGCAGTCTTGCAACCAATTGGCGCCAAGATCGAAGGAAGTGCTCACGCACGCCGCCTCCCTCTGGGGATATCCCTGCGCGTCCTGTGTGCTGGTAACCTGACAAACGTCGCAATTCTGCGCCTCAGCAGAAGGCGCGAATGCGACAAAAAGCGCTGCGACTGCGAGAATCAACGCCAAGATGCGTGTCCGCACGAAATTAATATCGACCTCCTGACATGTCTAGGTGTGGATGGATTCTAGAGGCTGAGTTGCGTACCGTCAAGGCCGATCCAGCTTGCGTACCGCGCCTACGATCGCCGACACCACCGCCGGGATGTCGAGGTCGGATGTGTCGACGACCGTGTACGAGTCGTCGTAATGAAGCGGCGAGTCGGCGCGATTCGAGTCCTGTTCGTCGCGAGCGGTCGTGGCGGCGAGGATGGCCTCGTAGTCGACCGTCTCCCCTTTTTCCGCGAGCTCATCGCAGCGCCGCCGGGCGCGGACGTCCGGCCGCGCGGTGAGGAAGAACTTGTGTGGCGTTTCCGGGAACACTTTCGTTCCGATGTCGCGGCCTTCGAGCACGCCGCCGCTGCGCCGCCCGAGGTCCTGCTGCAGGCGCACCATCAAGCGGCGCACCGCGGGAATCGTCGACACGTTGCTTGCCGCCATGCTGATCTCAGGCGTGCGGATGAACGACGTCACGTCGTCGCCGTTGAGCAGGACGCGGGACCGTTCGCCGGGGACGAAGTCGATGCGTGATCGCGACGCCAGATCTTCGAGTGCGTCGCCGTCATGCGTATCGATTCCAGCGCGCGTCGCGGCCAGCGCGAGTGCGCGATACATCGCGCCGGTATCGATGTGCGGGATCTCCAACGCGCGCGCAACGAGGCGGCTGGTCGTCGTTTTGCCGACGCCCGACGGGCCGTCGATTGCGATGATCAGCGGCGACGGCATGGGCGTGAATCAGCCGCGGCGGGCGCTGCTTCGCGTCGGACGGGCACCAGCGCGGCGCGGGGCCGATTTCTTGCCGCCGGAAGACTTTGAGCTCGCGGTAACTTTCGGACGTGGCGTTGCCGGACGCGGCGATGGCGTGCGCCGAGTTGAGCTGCGTGTCTCCGCGCGCGACGCGCTTGCACGCGATGCTGCTGGCCGCGCTTTGGAGCGCGCCGGCGCGGGGCGCTTCCCTGCTGCCGCCGGCTTCTTGCGCGAGACGGGACGCGCAGCGGTGCGCCGCGCCTTCGCCGGTTTGGCCTCTTTCATCGACTCCAGCAACTTCACTTCCTGCTTCGTCAACTCGCGCCAGACACCGGGCGTGAGCTTCGGATCGGAAATCGGACCGATGGCCACGCGGCGCAGCTTCGAAACCGGATGCCCGATGGCCTGGAACATCTTGCGGATCTGCTGCGTGCGCCCTTCGCGCAATTTCACTTCGAACCAGCTATTGCCTTCGTCGTCGCGTTTGCCGGTGGTGTGCATCCGTTCGATGTCGCATGGCAACGTGCGCTTCCCATCGAGGGTGATGCCGCGGCGCAACTTCTCGACCATCCGCTCGTCCGGCACTCCACGGACTTTGACGCTGTACGTCTTCACCGATCCATGCGTCGGATGCGAGACCTTGAATGCAAGCTCGCCGTCGTTCGTGAGCAGCACCAATCCTTCGGAGTGAAAGTCGAGCCGGCCGACCGGATAGATGCGCTCGCGGATACCGCGAACGAGGTCGATGACGGTGCGGCGCCCTTGCGGATCCTCGACCGTCGTCATCACTTCCTTCGGTTTGTACAAGAGGATGTAACGGTGCGGCTCAGCCTTCGTAATCAGCTTTCCGTCGACTTTGATGTGATCGCGGTCGGGATCGGCCCGCGTGCCCAGTTCCGTGACGACGCGTCCGTTGAGCGTGACGCGTCCCTCCCGAATCATCGCTTCGGCTTCACGGCGCGATGAGACGCCGGCGTGGGCGATGATCTTCTGCAAGCGCTCTTGTTGCATCAGTCCTGGTTGTCGTTGACGACTTCGGATTGTACATCGTTCGTTGCAGTCTTCTCGCGCTCATCATCACGCGCGACTTCTTCGATCGCGGCGTTCTCATCGCCGGCACTCAATTCGGCGGCGAGCGCTTCGTCAATCTGCTCGCCCGATTCGAGCGGCACTTCGACGCCTTCCGCGATCGACGTCGTCTCGATTGCCAGCACGAGATCATCGTTGATCTGTTCTCCGATCAGATCGCCGAACTCTTCGAGCCGCGGCATGTCGCGAATGTCGTTCAGTCCGAAGTGAACGAGGAACTCTCGAGTCGTGCGATAAAGAAACGGACTGCCGACGACGTTCTTGCGTCCCGCCACGCGCACCATGCGCCGCTCGAGCAGCGTGCGAATCGTCTGATTCGAGTTCACGCCACGAATCTCCGAAACCTCAGGCGCCGTGACCGGCTGACGGTAGGCGACGATGGCCAGCGTCTCCAGCGCGGCGATGGAGAGACGGTTCTCCCCTTTTTTCGCAAAGTACTTCTTGAGGATGGAGTCGTGCTCCGCGCGCGTGGCAAAGCGCCAGCCGCCCGCAGTCTGCTCCAGCATGAAGCCACCCTGGTTTGCGTCGAGGACGCGCTTGATCTCTTCGAGCTGTTCGACCACCGCTTCCCTCCCCTCGCCCGCAAAAGCCTCGGCGAGCTCGTCGAGCTTCACCGGTTCATTGCTGACGAAAAGAATGGCCTCCAGGGCCGCGCGTAATTCTGTAGGTTCCATGATTTTCAACCGTGAACGATGAAGGATGAACGATGAACGCCCATGCTTCTTGTTCCGCGTTCATCCTTCATCCTTCATCGTTCTTCTTCTAACTATTGTCGAACATTGCGAAGACGCTCTCGTCGAGAATCTTCTCCGTTCCTGCGATCAGGATCTCGCCGAAATTGTCGCTTTGCTGCAGGGAGATGCCGCCGAGGCGGACGAGCTCCAGCGTGCCGAGGAAGAGCGCGATCAACTCGTTGCGGTCGCGGCCTTCGAGAAACCACTGCAGCCGGATCGGCGACTTCTCCTGCACCTTCCCGTACAACTCGCGCATCTTGTCGCTGATCTTGTGCACCATGCGGCGCAGCTCGATCGACTGCGGATGATTCTGTTTGTATCGGTTGAGCGCCGAGCGAAACGCGTCGATGAGATCGAAGAGGCCGACTTCGCTCATGTCGATCTCCGTCGCGTCGGTGCCGGGCCGCGGAACAGAAGGGCGTGGCCAGACTCCCATCCGCAGCACGTCGACTTCCGAGAATGACTCCGCCACCGCTTTGAACCGTTGATACTCGATCAGCCGATCGACCAGCTCCTGGCGCGGATCTTCGATCGCGCCTGCTTCGTCGTCGTGCGGCAGCAGCATCTTCGACTTGATGTGAATGAGCAGCGCCGCCATGTAAATGTAGTCGGCAGCGACGTCGAGGCTCAACTGCTCCATCGCGTCGAGGTACGCGGTGTACTGCTCGGTGACGAGAGCGATGGGGATGTCGTAGATATCGATCTTGTGCTGCTTGATGAGATGCAGCAGCAGATCGAGCGGCCCATGAAACGACGGCAGTGTGACCTTCAGTGCTCCGCCGCTTTCTTCCTGCTCCTCGGGCGGGCGGTCGTCGGCCGGTTGGGGAGCGGGTACCGCCTCTTTCTCAGCGTCATTCATCGGCGCCATCGTCGTCATCGCAACTCGGGATACGTGATTTTGACTGCACTGCGCACGAGCTCCATCGTCTCATGAGCCCGTTCGCGCGCTTTCCGATTGCCGTCGCGCAACGCGTCCCAAACGATCGACGGATCGCGATCGATCGCCTCGCGCTTCTCGCGAATCGGACGCAGCGTCTCGATCATGATCTCGGCCAGCATCTTCTTGTCGTCGACGCAACCGATCTGCGCGGTGCGGCATTCGTGATCCACGCGCGCGATCGTCTCTTCATTCGAGAAGAGTTTGTGAAACTGGAAGAGGTTGCAGACCGCGGGACGGCCCGGGTCCTTGCGGCGGATGCGCTCCGGGTCGGTGAACATCGTCATCACCAGCGCGCGGATCTCGTCGGCGCTGGCCGTCAGCGGAATCGTGTTGCCATACGACTTCGACATCTTCCGCCCGTCGAGTCCCGGAACCTTCGGCGTCTCGGTCAGCAGAACCTGCGGCTCCGGAAAAACATCGCCGAAGAAGTTGTTGAACCGGCGCACGATCTCGCGCGAGATCTCCAGATGCGACGCCTGATCCTCGCCGACCGGAACGAAGTTCGCCCTATAGATAATGATGTCGGCGGTCTGCAGCAGCGGATAGCCGAGGAATCCGTAGGTGTTCAGCTCCTTGTCCTGAAGCTGATCCTGCTGGTCCTTGAACGTCGGAACGCGCTCGAGCCACGGCAGCGGAGTCACCATCGAGAGCAGCAGGTGCAGCTCCGCATGCTCCTTCACCTCGGACTGCACAAAGATCGTCGACTTCGCCGGATCCATGCCGGCGGCGATCCAGTCGGCGACTGCGTCGAACGTCGCCTGCGTAATCTTCGACGTGTCGGCGTAGTCCGACGTCAGCGCGTGCCAGTCGGCGACGAAGTAGTAACAGGTATAGAGATCCTGCAGGCGGACCCAGTTCCGCACCGCGCCAAAATAGTTGCCGAGGTGAACGCGGCCTGTGGGACGGAGGCCGCTGAGGACGTACTGGGATGATTGGGGCGATGATTTCAATGCTGACTCGTGGCTCGCTCGGGGGTCTGGAGCGATTCACATCGCATCGCAGTACGCGCTCCGGAAATTTGGAGGCGGAGTGTAGCAGATGTGATCGGGATGCATCTTGCGTTTGCACCGCGCGCGATTCCGGGCGGGCAAACCTACTCCCAGTCTTCGATCTGCAACTCCGAGACGCGCGAGAATTCGCGAACATTGTGCGTGACGAGGATGGCACTGTGGGCGCGAGCGGTCGCGGCAAGGAGAAGGTCGTTGGGGCCGATCGGTGTGCCTCGGCGCTCGAGCTCTTCGCGGAGCAGCCCGTACTCTTCGGCGCAGCGATCATCAAACGGCAGGCTTGCGATCGTGTCGAAAAATCGCTCCAGCAGCCGGAGATTCTGAGCCATTCTCGTGCTTTTCCTCGCGCCGTAAAGCAATTCCGCCTTCACGACCGAAGACAACCGTACCAACGACCTGGGAACTGTTCGCAACCGTTCAACGAGTGAGAGTGAAGTCCCGTTGAGGATGCGGATGCAGGCATTGGTATCCAGCAGGTAAATCATTTCAAGCGGTCACGACGCTCGATGCGCCCCTGTTTTGGCCGAACCAGAGTCTCCCCTGCCCATCCGCCCGCAATGTCCTCAAAGAATCCTTCCGGCCACTCGCCTGCGACCTCGTTCACTACAAGATCTGCAAGATATGCGGAGAGTGATTTGCCAGCGGCCTTTGCTCTGGCTCTCGCAGTGTCTGCGATCTCATCGGGAACATAGAGGTGCAATTGAGGCATAAGCGTTGTCATATGCACATATAGCAGGATGCGAGTCTTGAGGCAAGCAGACACGGGACTGACCTGGCCGTCCCGACGGCATCGCCTCGCAGCCAGAGATCTCCACCTCCAGCGTCACCTCCCGCTCCGCACGATCTTGTATCGAAGCCAGACGATGCCGCCTCGGCGCTTCTCCGACCAGATGAGCTTCAGCGCTCTGGCCGGACCTTTCTTCCTGTTCGAGTCGAAAAGCGCCGGCGTGCCGCTGCTTCCGTCCGCAACCGGCGCGATCAGGATGCTCAACTCGTCGATCAGATCCGCGTCGAGAAACGAGCCGTTGATCTTCCCTCCCCCTTCCAACAGCAACGTGCGGATGCCGAACGATCGCGCAAGCTTCGGCAGTACTTTCGTCAGATCGATTTGCGAGCGCCCACCGAAGAGGTACGAGACGCCCTTCTCCTGCAGGAACGCCAGATAGTTGTCCGACACCTCCTCGGTGAGGATCGTGATGACGTGCTCGCCGTCGATGTCGCTCGATGTCCAACGCAGCTTGCCTGATGGATCGATGGCGATGGCGAAGGCATCGGCGTCATGCGGTGCGATGAAGTCGGTCCGCGCGATCGGCTCGCGCGACTTGCGCCGCGGGATCGTCCCCTTTCCTGCGTACGGCTCCATCGAAATCCGCCCGATGATCCAGGCATCGGCATCGAACGTCTCCGCCGTCCGCTCGTACTCCGCGCCGAGCGTTTTGGAGACATCCCAGTTCGACGTAACGATCCGCCCGTCGATCGACGGACCCATGTGGCAAATGACGTGAGGACGTTTCATCAGCGATTTCCTCCTCGACTTACCCCTGTCGGACCGGCTGCAAGGCGGAGGCTTTTGCCCGCATCGCCGTCCGGAGGAGCGGTTTCTACGAAGAACGCCCTGTTGCAGGTCGCCCCTATAGGCCAGGCGAAGGCTGCCATCACTAAGGACGCTCTCCGAATACTTTCTCTTGCTCCAATGGGCTCGGCCATATATATTTCAGCGATCCATCCGCGCGCTGTCATTGAGGAGAAAATGATAAAACATACGAAGACGTTCACGATGCTATTTGCGTTGATTTGGATGTCCGTCGCAGCGAACGCGGCGACAAAAAATCCTGGAACGCAACCTGAACTTGCGCCTCAAGACTTCTCGCAGCAGGTGCGAGTACGATGGGTGCCTCAGGTCGATTCCACCGGCCGGCAGGTTGTTCAACTTACGATCGAGTACACGCGCAGTGCTGATACTGCTGCTACAGACGGCCTCTCTGTGGCCGTGATGCCTTCAAATCGCGTCTTGATGCGGGTATTCGATCCTGAATCCCAATTGGCTGCTGGAGCGAAGAAGATTCAGAGCGCGGGACGCACGTCCTCGTACGTCACGGCTTATGCGAAGCTTGATCACTTCACGGAGACGGTGGTTCTCCCCTACGCTCCGGATGGCGACGACCACATTTTCATTGCAGTAAAGGGCGAGAACGGATTGCGAATTCTAGCAAGGACAAAGGCGAACCTTGCGAATCCAGTGACGTTCACTGCCACTACTGGCGAAGGCCGCCTCTCCTCCCCAGCGTTCAGACCGGGCGTAATACACACCGAGATGACGCATTATTGTTATGAGAGCGACTGGTGCCAGGAGAGATGCGTCTACTGCAACACGGAGCCTTCGTGGAACGACTGGACCTGCCAAGTCTATTGCGGCGACGGCAACGGGGATCACGTCTGCTTCTTTGATGATGACCCGTGCATCGATAACAAAGACTATAATCTTTAAATACTACACGCAACTTACACGGATGGATGCGAAGCCGCGGGCGATACCGCGGCTTCGCTGTTTAAAGAGGCACTCGTACTCGGGGTCGTATCTGGAAAATTAACTTAACGCAGAGGGATTCGCCCAACCAACGACTCGATATCGCCGGTCCTGCCCACAACTCCTTCGCGGCGGCTCGCACCTTCGAGGCGGCGCCGGTGGTTGCGCCGCGTTGGTCAAACGCGAAAACGGCCACCCGCTGCGGGTGGCCGTTCGAATTGAAAACGACTGATTACTTACCAGATGCGGACGCGATCCTCGGGCTTGAGGTAGTTCGCATCGCCTTCCTTCACGTCGAAGGCGTTGTACCAGGCGTCGACGTTGCGGAGCGGCTGGAACGCGCGGACCTGACCGGGCGAATGCGGGTTGGTGGCGATGAGCTGGCGGAGCGCGTCGTCGCGCATGATCGTCCGCCACACCTGTCCCCACCCGAGGAATACGCGTTGATCGCCGGTGAAGCCGTCGATCACCGGTGCGGGCTGGCCATGCAGCGAGAGGTGATACGCGTCGAGCGCCATAAGGATGCCGCCGAGGTCGCCGATGTTCTCACCCATCGTCAGTTTGGGAATGATGTGCGTGCCGGGAAGTTGTGGGAAATTGACGGCTTCGTACTGCGCACCGTACTTCGCGGCCTGGACTTCGAACTTGGCGGCGTCATCGGCGGCCCACCAGTCGCGCAGCATGCCGCTTCCGTCCGACTTGCGTCCCTGATCGTCGAAGCCGTGCGTGATCTCGTGGCCGATCACGGCGCCGATGCCGCCGTAGTTCACGGCCATGTCGGCTTTCGGATCGAAGAACGGCGGCTGCAGAATCGCAGCGGGAAAGACGACCTCGTTTTTCGTCGCCTGGTAGTAGGCATTGACGGTCTGCGGCGTCATGCCCCATTCCTGTTTGTCGACCGGCTTGCCGATGCGGGCAACGTCATAGGCCCACTCGAACTTCGCGGCGCGCTCGGCGTTGCCGACGAGGTCGCCCTCGCGAACGTCGAGCTTCGAATAGTCGCGCCACTTCGACGGATAGCCGATCTTGACGTTGAATTTGGCGAGCTTTTCAAGCGCGCGCGTTTTGGTCTCCGCGCTCATCCACTGCAGATTCTCGATGCGTCCCTTCATGGCGATGCGAAGGCCGGCGACGAGTTGCTCCATCTTCGCCTTCGACTCCGGCGGGAAGTAGTCGGCGACATACGTCCGCCCGATTGCTTCACCGAGAACACTCTCGGCCGCGCCGACCGCGCGCTTCCAGCGGGCGCTGTTCCTTCGTGCCGTTCAGGAACTTCGAGCGAAACTCCCACTGCGTATCGACGAAGCGCTTCGAGAGGAGCGGCGCCGCATCATCGATGACATGGAACGCTTCCCACGCCTGCAGAGTCGCGACCGGCGAATCGGCGAAGACTTTCGCGATCTTCGGGAGTGCGGTGTCCTGACGGGCGACGGCGCGGTCGATGCCGTCGAGTCCAGCGGCCTTGAACGCGATCATCCAGGGAAATCCCGGAGCGTTCTTTTCCAGGTCGGCGATCGTCGTCGGGTTGTACGTTTTGTCGCGGTTGCGGCTGTCGGCGCGTGTCCAGTGAGCTTCGGCGATCTTCGTCTCCAGCGCGACCACATCCGCGGCGTTCTTGTCGGGATCATCCCATCCCGCGAGGCGCAGCATGTCGGCGACGTACTTCTGATAGCGCTCTTTCTGCGGCTTGAAGTTGTCGCGCAGATAGAACTCGCGATCGGCAAGTCCAAGGCCGGACTGCGACACGTAGAGCGCGTACTTGTCGGGATTCTTCGCATCATCGCCGACATTGGCGCCGAAGAACGAGCTGCCGAAGCCGCGTGCGGAACTGCCCATGATCCGGGCGATGTCCTCGCGCGTCTGCGCTTTCTTCACGGCGTCGAGGTAGGACTGGATCGGTTTGGCGTCGAGCTTTTCCGCCGCGGCTTCATCGAGGTAGGCGCGATACACCATCGCCACTTTGGCCTCGTCGGAACCGGACTTCAGAGTCTTGTCCGCAGCCCACTGGTCGAGCAGCGCATGAACCCGCGCCTCGGAGAGATCGCCGAGGATGGCGAAGGCGCCGTAGCCGGTCTTGTCGGCAGGGATCTGCGTGTTCGCAGCCCACTTGCCGTTGACGTACTTGAAGAAATCGTCGCCCGGTTTCACGGAGCGATCCATTCCGTCGAGATCGACACCCCAGGTGCCGTATCGCTGGGCGGTGATCGGTGCGGAAGGTGCTGCCGGTTTCGTATCAGCGGCGAACGCGGCGGTGGAAGACATGCAGAGCGCGAACGCAGCGATCGCGCATTCAAAACGTTTCAAGTTCATAAGTGGGATTCCTCTCTCGGTTGGTGGAGCGGTTTTGGAGCGATGAGGATAGCAAAGTCGTGCGATCCGTTCGTTCCGTTTGCGAATCGTTCACCGATGCGTGTCTTGGAGGGGCTGAAAAGCATTTCACGCGGAGACGCGGGGGACGCGGAGGAAACCCCTCCGCGATCTCCGCGTCTCCGCGTGAAACGGTTTCCTGTCGTCTAATCCTTCGCCGTAGCAGTCATCGCTGACCCCAGAAGGGTATGCACAATTTTCTGTGCAGCGGGAAGACCATCCTTTTCAAGGATCTCGATCGCCAGATCACGCGCTTTCTCCATCAGTTTGATGTCGCGGACGACGTTGCCGAAGCGGAAGCGCATCGCGCCCGACTGGCGGGTGCCGAGGAGCTCGCCGGCGCCGCGGAGCTTGAGATCGAGCTCGGCGAGGTCGAAGCCATTGAGCGTTTTCGCGAACTGCGTGAGGCGCTCTTTCTCTTTGTCGGACACCAGGACGCAATACGACTGACGCGCGCCGCGGCCGACACGGCCACGCAGTTGGTGCAGTTGCGAAAGCCCGAAACGATCGGCGTCTATGATCATCATCATCGAGGCGTTGGCGACGTCGATGCCCACTTCGATCACGGTCGTCGAGACGAGGATGTCAATCTCTCCGCGCTTGAAACGCTGCATGATCTCTTCTTTTTCCGCCGGCGGAAGGCGGCCGTGAATCATGGCCACGCGGCGATTCGGAAAGCGGCGCACCGTCGCTTCGAAGCCGAGCGTCAGCGGTTTGAAGTTCGACTTCTCCGACTCCTCGATGATCGGATAGACGATGTAGGCCTGCGCGCCCGCGGCGATCTCGGTATCGATGAAGTGATAGACGCGCTCGATCTGCGACGCGGAACGGACCGCGGTCTTGATCTGTTGCCGGCCCGGCGGCAGCTCATCGATGACGGAGAGCTCCAGGTCGCCATACATCGCCAGCGCCAGCGAGCGCGGTATCGGCGTGGCCGTCATGACGAGAATGTCGGGCGTGTCACCCTTCGCGAAGAGGCGCTGGCGTTGTTCAACGCCGAAGCGGTGCTGCTCGTCGACGATGGCGAGGCCGAGGGACTTGAAGACGACGCGGTCTTCGAGAAGCGCGTGGGTGCCGACGACGAGTTGGATGACGCCTTCGCGCAGGCCGGCCAACAAGGTTCGGCGCTCGCTGGCCGTCGCCGAACCCGTGCTCTTGGCCACGACCAGCGATTGATCAACTAGTTGACGAATTCGCTGGTAGTGCTGCTCGACCAGGATCTCCGTCGGTGCCAGCAGCGCTACCTGATGGCCGTTGCGCACCATGATGATCGCCGCGATCAGCGCGACGATCGTTTTGCCGCTGCCGACATCCCCTTCCAGCAATCGGTACATCGGCTTGTCGGATTGCAGGTCTGCGGCGATCTCGCGCACGACGCGCTTCTGCGCATTCGTCAGCCGGAACGGGAGGATCCTCTTCACTTCGGCGCGCATGGCGTCATCGATCGCGATCTTCCGCGTCTTGGTCACGACCTCTTCGCTGGCCCGCCGCACGCGAAGCGCGAGCTGCAGCGTGAAGAACTCCTGCAGGATGATGCGGAAGTGTGCGCGTGAGCGGCGGGCAAGAAAGGCGTCGTCGAGCTGCGGCGGACGATGGATTTGTTCGAGCGCAGGAGCGAGATCGATCACGCCGAGCCGTTTTCTGAGCGATGCCGGAAGCGGATCGTCGATTGATGGCAAGGCGCCTAACGCCGCGCCGACGATCTGGCGCAACACCTTCGGCGGGATGTTGCCGACTTTCGAGTAGATCGGAACGATCGCGCCGTCGGCTTCGTCGTCCCCTTCGAATTTTTCCCAATCGGCGCTCTCGACCTGAAGTTGGCCATACGACGAAAGCTTCGGCGTGCCGAACACCGCAAGACGATCGCCGCGTTTGATCTGATCGGCGAGGAAACCCTGATTGAACCAAACCAGCTTCACCGCGCCCGTTCCATCCTCGAGTACGGCTTCGAAGACCTTCATCCGCCGCAGACGAGTGATGTGCAGGTTCGCGTTCATCACCTTGCCGCGAAGAAGGACGGGCGTGTCGACGTGCGCGCCGAGGTCGACGATGCGGACGGGATGGCGGCGATCCTCGTAGCGGTATGGGAGGTAGTAAATGAGATCGCCGGCGGTGGCCAGGCCGGCCTCCTCGAGTTGCTTGGCGCGGCTCGGTCCCGCGCCGGGAAGGGCGCGGACAGGCGTGTCGGCAGTGATGGTCACGCGGCTATTGTCGCGTGCGGCGACGAATCAAGGAAGAATCTCTACGAGGAGGAGATGTTGAAGTGTGAAGTTTGAAGAGTGAAGTTTGAAAGATGAACGTTCATCCTTCATCCTTCTGCTTTCATCCTTCAAATCTCAGTCGAACAGCGCACGCATCGCGATGAGGCCGATCTTCAGCGCGTCGCCGCTGTGAATCGTCACGGGCGTACCGGTTGGGATGCGTTGGTCGTTGACGTACGTGCCGTTGACCGTGCCCACTTCTTCGAGGATGCAGTAGTCGTTGCCGCTGCGGATGATCTTGGCGTGCCGGCGGGAGACGGAGCGGTTCGCGTCTACAGGGGTTAGATCGATATCGGGAAGGATGCCGGTGACCGGGTCGGCGCGGCCGATCGTCGTCTCGTCGGCTTTGCTGAACGGGAACTCGGCGCCGGTGGCGACGTCGATCAGGCGATGACGATGCTGTTTCTCCGGAGCAATGCTGCGCGTCGCGTCGAGCGCTCCATGCTCGCTGTCGATCTCGCGGCCGACAAGGCGCTCGAGCAGCGTATTGGCTTCGCGCAGACGCTTCGAGTATTTCCGAATGATGCGCACTGCGACTTCGGGATTACGGCGCAGCATCTCATCGAATCGCGCGCCGTTGATGACGAGTGCGCGGACGTCGGTCGCGGCAATGGCGTCGGCCGTTCGCGGCACGCTCTCGAGGACCGCCATCTCGCCGAAGAAGTCGCCCTTCTCGAGATGCGAGAGCGCGTGCGACTCGCCGTTGATGTGCTTGACGATGTTCACTTCACCCTCCTGGATGATGAACATCTCGGTGCCGAGCTCTCCCTGCTGGAAGATCACATCGCCCGCTGCGTAGATGGAAGATCCTGAGGCGTCCTTCACTGGTTCCTTGCCGCCGGTCGTCTTGAAAACAGTTTTCATCGCTGGACCGCCGGTTGCGCAAACGTGAGCGTTAGGTCCCGGGTGCTGACGCGGACGGGCAGACCGACCGGCATCAGGAGGTTGTCTCCATGATGGCCGAACGGCAAATCGCGTATGACCGGAATGTTGCTGGAGCCGAAAAACTCGTGCAGCAGCGCCTCGATCTCGGCGTCGCTCCCGCACCCTTTCAGCTTCCCGATGACCACTGCTCGGATTTTATTCAGTCTACCGGTTAGCCTGAGGTGGGTCAACATGCGATCGATGCGATACACCGGCTCGTCGACATCTTCGAAGAACCAGATTCCGTCATCGATCCAGAAGTCGTAGGGAGTCGCGGTGAGCGCCGTCGTGAGCGACAGGCATCCGCCGAAGAGAACACCTTCCACTTCGCCTTCGAATACGACTTGCGTGCGATCGAATCGATGGGTGAGCGGCGCATCGCCACCGAGCATCGACCAGAACCATTCCTCCATACCCGCCGACAATCCCTCGGCCCAATCGAGATTGAGCATCGGTCCATGAAACCCGGCGACGCCGCATCGCACGGCGATCGCCTGATGCAGCGCGGTGATGTCGCTGAATCCGACGATGGGACGCGGATTGGCGACGATCGATTCGTAGTCGATGCCGTCGAGGATGCGCATCGCGCCGTAACCGCCGCGCGCGAAGAAGAATGCATCGATCTCGTCAGACCTCAAGTAGTGGTTCAACTCTCGAAGCCGCTCGCCATCGTCGCCGGCGAGATAGCCGCGATGACGATGATCGATGTTCGCAGCGAGCGTGACGCGCAGTCCGCGTGCTTCAAGCGTTCGCGCGGCCGCTTCTATGCGCTGCAGCTCGGATGGTGAGGACATAGCGAGAACGACGACGCGCCCATTGCGAGGCAGCGCACGAGGACGTATGAGCACGGATGCAGAGTAGCAAACGAGATGCTAGAAGCGAACGCGAGAGAAGAGAGTGTGATCGCCGCCGCGCGTTGTCGTCGCGAATGGCAGAAAGTGTCAGAAAGAAGTTCGAAGTGTGAAGTGTGAAGTTAGAAGTGTGAAGGTTCAACCTTTCTCACTTCTCACTTCGAACTTCAAAAAAGTGTGGAGTGGACCTGTAAGCCGAATTCTGTTCCCCGCGCCCGAGGACGCGAGGTGAAGATCATTCGTCTGCCACGCGCGTTACCGCGGTGGTCAAGCAACCTACCCGGAAGCTCATAACGGAGACGGGCGGCTCCATGACTTCCCTATTTGGTCTTGCTCCGCAGGGGGTTTGCCGTGCCGTCCACGCTTGCGCGGAACGCGGTGCGCTCTTACCGCACCGTTTCACCCTTACCTCCTCGCCCTCGGCCTTGCGGCTTCGGGCGCGATCGGCGGTCTATTCTCTGTTGCACTTTCCGTCGCGTCGCCGCGCCTGGCCGTTAGCCAGCCTGCTGCCCGTAAGAGTTCGGACTTTCCTCGACGCCTTGCGGCGCCGCGATCCTCCAGTCCACTCCACACGAGGAGCGTAACAGGAACGAGGCGGAGCCATTCCGGGGCGCCAACTGTCATCCTGAGCCGCCGAAGGACACGAAGTGCCGAAGGACGGTCGAAGGACCCCCATAATGAAACCACGGCACATCGGAAGGGGGTCCTTCGACCGTCCTTCGCCGCCGAATGTCTGCAGGGTGCGAACACAGTGAGTCTTGCGGCGGCTGCGGCGGCTCAGGATGACAGGGCGCGTGACATACCGCGCACAAATACATCTCGTTAAATTGTTGCTGTTTCAATCGCTTACAATCGATGTCGGCGCGCAGACATCAAAATATATTCCGATTTTTTGGGTCGGAAAACCATGTCAGCCATTCCTCATCCTTGCCGCGTTCCTCCCCTTCCGGCAACGTCTCCAGCATTGCCATGAAAAGACTCGGATCGACGATCGAGACCTCACGCCGTTTGATCCTCGCAGAGAGCGCGCGATCAGCGGTCACAACCTGCCAGCCGCTGCCGCTGGCGACGCGGATGATGATCAGATCGTCGGCCGATCGCGATCCGCTGAAGATCACGCTCACGTTGCCGAGGTGTTTGCCGAACTGGTCCGGCTCCGGGCCATCGAAGTAACAGGCCACCTTCGTCCGATTCGCACGCGCAAACGCCGACAGAGTGCGCACGAGCTGCCTCTTCGCATCGACCGCATCGCGCGAGGCACCCGCCCGCCCCAGCAGGTTGTTGCCGTCGATCACCCAGCTCATGTTCGAAGACGGCGAACACGCCGGAACACGACGACGAAGATGATCGTCATTGCGAAGAGGCTGATGATCACGAGCCACGGCAGGAAGATCGCGACGAATGCATTCACGAATGCAAACACATCTTCGATCAGCGACAGGATCGGATTGCCCACGCCTGCCGTGGTCAGCGTACTGGCGCCGCGAACCGCAGCCTTCGTCGCGTGCGATCCGAGCGCTGCGCCTCCCGCGAGAATCGCCGCGACGATCACCGCGCCGCGCGGAATGCGGTCCGAGACCGCGGCCCACGCCACAAGCGCCCCGGCGATCGGTCGAATGACCGTGTGGATGACATCCCAAACGTGATCGACGGTCGGAATCTTGTCGGCGGCGAATTCGACCAGGTAGAGAACCGCGAGCGTGATCAGCACCGGCGTCGTGGCGAAAAAGTGGGCCAGTTCATCGTGAAACATCGCCGGCTGCCAGCGCGACAGCAAGCCGAAGACGAGCAGCGTTGCGTAGGCGTTGATGCCTGCGCCGAGGCCGAGGCCAGTGGAGGTCAGGAGCGAGGCAATCATCAGCGTGGGATCTTGACTACGACCGGCGTGCTTCGCGGGCTCGCCGGCATTTGCTTCGCCGCGGATACCGCCTCCGCACTCGTCTCGAAGCGGCCCCAGAAGACGCGATAGCACGGCCGGCCGCGATAGCTGATCGGAGCGAACCAAACTTTGTCGCGCGCCGCGTTCAGCGCGCGCGTGACCGATGCCGTCTCGCAAACGAGCTCGAACTGTACGGTGTACTTGCCATCTTTCTGCGCCGCGAAATCACGGGCCATACCGTCGTACTTCGCGCGCGCCGCATCCGAGCTCGGGGCACTCGATGCCGCGGCGGTCGTGTTCGTGATCGTCGCGGCGCCGCCCGCCGTGCGCTCCAGATGGGGTGCAACACCGGGAGTGTTCGCGGGAGTTGCTGACGGCTTTGCCGATGACTGTTTGATCGACGGCGGAAGAGGGCGCCGCTCGGGTGTGGTCTTCGCGGTGGTGGCGGTAACGGGCGTCAGTGGCTGGCGCGCTGTCGTGAGCGGAGACGCGGAAGTTGGCGTTATTGTCGCTGACTGCGTCGCAGTTTTCGGCGTCGCAGTCAGCGGGATTGCCGGCGTAGTCGCGAGGCGCGTTGGCGAGGACGACGTCGCTGGCGAGGGCGATGTCGTTGTCGATGATGACGTCAACGGTGCCGTTGTTTGAACCGTCGTCGGCGTCATCGACGCAGGCACGCCGGCGGGCGGCGTAAGCTTCGGATGTTTCGTGGGACGGTACACGACCACCGGCTCCGGTGCGTTCCGAGCCTCCCACCACTGCCACGCCGGATACGCCGCCGCGCCGAGGAGCAGTACGACGAGGATCGCGATCCACAGGCCTGTGTGGCTACTACGCGGCTTCGCCGGTTTCGAGACGGTCGGATGCGACGTGGGGACGTCATCGACGGAGCGCAACGGAACTTCCGCGCGGCGTGCTGCCTCAATCTGCGCTTCATCAAATCCCCACTGTGGTTCCGAGGCAAGCTCCGATCGAGGAACAGAAGCCGCTGCAAGGGATGGAAGCACTTCAGTCTCGGAGAAACGATCCTCCACATCCGGCTCATCCCACACCGAACGGGCGGGCACCAGCGGCGCCGACTGCGCCGCTTCCCACGCCGCAGCGTTGATCGCAGGAATCTCCATCGTGGCGTTTTCTGTCGAAGGTGCCCACTCTTCAGATTCCGTGGAAACCGCCGGCGACACGTCATCATCGAGTGTGAAGTCGGGATTCTCGACTTCCCACGCAGAGGCTGCAGCCGCCGCAGAAACCTCATGTTGTGCTGGAGGTATTGCGGATCGCGTCACCAGCCCGAGCGCGCGCAGCGCTTCGAGCAGTTTGTAAACGTTGAACACATCCTTGCCCGATTTGCTCGCGACCTCGGCCGCGCTATTGCTCCCGTCGATCTGCGCGACGATCTGCTCGGCATCTTCATTCAGTCCGAGACGGCGGAACGCATCGTCGAACTGGGGCGATTTCTCAAAAATCGCGTTGCCGCTCTCCATCGCCTGTTCCGACTTCGATCGATCGTTGTCGGTCACGATCAGCTCGACGATGATCTGCGCGAGCGAGAAAAGCGTTCCTTCTTCCCGCTTCGGCAGGTAGTCGGCGACGATCGTGTAGGACCCGGCGCTCCAGCCGATGATCGATCGGATGACGCCGATGACCTGGACGCGCCGTGCCCACGTCAATTCCTTTCGCGTGATGAATCCGAGTCCGAGAAGTGCGTCGCCGAGGGTTTCGCTCTCTTTTCGTTTGGCGAGAGCTTGTTTGAGATGTTCGCGGGTAACCTTGTTCGCGCGCAGAAGGATCTCGTCGATGGCGTCGGTGCGGTCGTTCGTCGACGCGGAGAGCACGTCGCCGCCCTTGAAGTAGATGATCTTGATGATGCCGTCGTTCTCGAAACGGATCGCGCCGGTGAACTGCTCGTTTCCAAGCTCGACGAGCCGTTCAATCAGATCGATCTCGCCGATTTCGCCTTCAAAACTCATTTGTCCGCCTTGCTGTCAGCTGCCGGCTCCCGGCCGTCAGCGACGAGGTCATTATCGCACGCGTGATTTCTGTCACTCGACCGCCTGTTTCCATGGACGTTCATTTATGATGCCTCCGATCCGCATTGCCATACAATATGCAGATACGAAAGGGAGGATATCCATGAAACGTTTGGCCCTGCTGCTCATGGTACTGGTTTGCATCGCTCCTCAGATCTTCGCGCAGTCGAATTGCACGCTGACCTTTCTCACGGAGAACGTTCCCGATTTCACCCTCGATCAACCTGCCCATTTCACGATCGAAGGGGTGAGTGGGACGGAGCCGTACACTTTCACCATCGTCGGAGGCGCTCTTCCGGCGGGACTTCACATGAACTCGCACGGGAAGATCACAGGCAAACCAACGGAGCTTGCTGACACGACGGTGCTCGTCAATCTGACCGATGCCGCCGGCTGCATGATCAACCAGACCTTCACGATCCGCGTGACGCCGTGACGCGCTGACCGCTACGAGTCGCGGCGCCCGTTGTCGCCGCGACTCACGCATGCAGTTCGTCGTACAACGTCTGCCCCACTTTGCGGCCAAGGACATTGATGAGGTCCTGCGGCGAGGCCTGCTTCACGCCGGACACGCTGCCGAACCGCTCGATGAGTAGCCGGCGCCGCTTCGCGCCGATTCCAGGCATGTCGTCGAGCGCACTGTGGAGCGTTCGTTTCGAGCGGCGGCGGCGATGTGAGGAGACCGAGAAGCGGTGCGTCTCGTCGCGCACCATCTGCAGGAGTTGCAGCGCCGGATCGCGCCGCTCCAGACGATACGGTTCTTCGCGTCCAGGCACGTAGATCTCCTCGTCGCGCTTGGCCAGACCTGCGATCGGGATCTCCTCGATGCCGAGTTTGTTGAGCGCAGCGAGAGCGGCGTTGAGCTGTCCGCGCCCTCCGTCGATGAGGATCATGTCGGGAAGTGTCTTGTTTTCTTCGAGTAAGCGGCGATACCGCCGATCGACCGCCTCGGCCATCGAGCGAAAATCGTCTGCACCTTCTACTGTCTTGATGTTGAAGATGCGGTACTGCTTCTTGTCGAACTTCCCGCGGTCGAGGACGACCATCCCGGCGACCGAATCGGTGCCCTGGATGTTGGAGATGTCGAACGACTCGATGCGCGCGATCTCCCGGTCGTAGCCGAGCACCTGCCCAAGTTTCTGTGCAGCGATCTGCAGGCGGTCCTGCGTCGATTTGCGGAACCGCGACTCGTGGGACAGCCGCGCATTCCGATTGACCAGCTCCATCCGATCGACTCCCCGACCCCTCTGCGGAACGCGGAGAGCGACTTTTCGTCCTGCCTGTTCGGTCAGCCAAGCCGTGAGGAGGGCCACCTCCTCGACCTCGAACGGAACCAGAACCTCATGCGGGATGAAGAGATTGTCCTGGTAGTAGCGCTGCAGGACCTCGCCGAGAAACTCCGCGGGCTGATAGGAATCGACTTTCTCCCAGAAGAGCTCACGACGGTCGACGACATTGCCGCCACGGATGACGAAGAGCTGCACCGCAACATCGCCTCCCTCTTCATACAAGCCCCAGACATCGGCGTCCTCGTCTTCGGCCGAGGCCACTTGCTGCTCCGCCTGCACACGCTCGACGGTGCGCACGAGATCGCGGTAGTACGTCGCCATCTCATAGTTTTCGCTCTCCGCCGCGCGATACATGCGCTGCGTCAGGCGGTCCTGCAGCTCTTTCGTCTTGCCGCCCAGGAAGAGAACGACGTCATCGACCATATCGCGGTACTGCTCGGGAGTGGTCAGACCGACGACGCACGGCCCGAGGCATTGGTGCATGTCGTAGTAGAGGCAAGGCCGCGGAAGAGCGTTCTTGCCGGCCACGATGTCGAGATCGCAACTGCGGAGCTTGAACTGATCGGCGACGAGCTTTAGCAGCCTTCGCGCGGTGCCGGCGAAGAACGGACCGTAAAACAGATCGCCCTTCTTCCGATCGAGACGGCGAGTGAAGACGACGCGCGGATAGTCCTCCGACATCGTCACCTTGATGTATGGGTAGCTCTTGTCGTCGCGGAGGAGGATGTTGTAACGCGGCTGGTTTGACTTGATGAGATTGTTCTCGAGGAGGATCGCTTCCAGCTCGTTGTTCGTGGTCACGAAGTCGATGGAGTCGATCTCGTTGATCAGCGACATCGTCTTGCTGTCGCGGGCGCCGCGTCCGGCGAGGTAGGAGCCGACGCGGTTCTTCAGGTTCCTCGCCTTCCCGACGTAGATCACCTCCCCCTCGGCGTTTTTGTGCAGATAGACACCGGGCCGGTCGGGGAGCTCTTTGAGCCGGGCTTTCAACCGGTCGAGACGGTCGGACATGCGCAGAGTCGGAACAGGTTCGCGCTCGATTGTCATCCCTCTTGCCTAGTCATTGCACTGACTGGTCAACTAGTTGACTTGTCAGCGGGCGGATGCCGGCGATTAGTAATTGAAGAATCGATGACCACCCAGCTTCCTTTTTCCTGGCTTGCGGACCGGCGGCGGCGTCGATCCGCGAGTGGGTTAAGATCAGTTGTCCGTCACCAGAACGAAAGGGAGGGTTTGCTGTGGTCCGCAATTTCGGCAGACGCGTCGTCACTCTCTTCATCGCTGCGTCGCTGCCAGCCGCCGCCGGAATCGCGGCGGTGGATCAGACGCTGCGCGCAGGCATTCGCGCGTCGCGTGTGACAACCGTCGATCCTCGCCTGATCGAGCAGAACGCCGTGGACACGGAGAGCGGATTCGACACGCCTCCGATGCCGTTGCCCGCTGACCTGCCTGTGCCCGCTGCATTTGCCTGGCGCACTCCCGAGAGTCCGCAGGTGATCGTGCAGCAATTCGTGCCGGCGCCGGAAGCGGTGACGGTCAACCGCACCTTCCTGGCGTTGCCGGACGACAACACACTCTCCCCTCCCGATACGAGTGGCGCCGCGGGGCCGAGTCATCTCATCGTCGCGCTCAATACACAACTACGATTTCAGACCCGATCGGGCGTTGTCCTCCTGACGACCACCGTGAAGTCGTTCTTCGAAAAACTTCGCAACGGCGGACGGGTTTTCGATCCGCATGTGGCCTACGACGTCCGCACCAATCGCTGGCTCATGTGCGCGACCTCGGATCAGAGGACCTCGTCGTCTGCGCAGCCAACCGGCTCGGCGCTGCTCTTAGCCGTTTCACAAACCGGCGATCCCCTCGGAACCTGGAATCTCTATCGCTACAACGCGCCGACGGAATCACCGGCGATCTGGTTCGACTTCCCGCAGCTCGGGTTCAACGATTCGAGCATCAACATCTCGCTCAACGTCTATGGCGTCAGCGACGACAAGTTCGTACGCGTGACGATCTATCAGATCAGCAGGGCGGATCCGACCAGCGCAACGTTCATCGACTACGCGAACAATGGCGGCGGATTCTCGCCGGTAGTCTCCCAGGACGGAGGCTCGGCGTCGTACGTCGTGCAACGTTGGAATGGCAATTCCAGCGGCAATGGCTACCTGCGTCTCTATACGTTATCGTCCGCCGGCATCACGCCCGTCGCGTTTGTCAGCACTCCCAATCCATGGACGGGTACCGGGGCCTCTGGCGACGATTTCGTGTCGCAGGCGGGAACGTCGCAAAAGATCGCAGCCGGCGACGATCGCATCCTCTCGCCCGTTTTGCGCAACGGCTCGATCTGGGCCGTGCACAGCGTTTTCCTTCCGCTGAGCTCTCCAACGCACGCTGCGATTCAGTATTGGCAGATCACTCCGTCGGGCGGGCTGCTGCAACGAGGCATTCTCGAAGATGGCAGCGGCGCATTCTCGTACACGTTTCCGAGCATCGCGGTGAATACGCGCAACGATGTGATGATCGCCGGCTCGCGCTTCAGCGCCACGACCTACCCCTCGGCGTTCTATCTCTTCCGCCCCGCGGGAACGCCGTCGGCTACCAACGTGCAGCCCGTGGTTTTCCGCTCCGGCGACGCGTCCTACAACAAGATTATCAACTCGTCGTCGACGAGCAACCGCTGGGGCGACTACAGCGCCACGTGCATCGATCCCGTCAACGGCGTCGACTTCTGGACGATCCAGGAGTATTCGACAGTTCCTTCGGGCGGTATCGATCGCTGGGGAACCTGGTGGGTGCAGTTGACGATCGGCGAGGTCTCGCCGCGGCACCGCGCGATCAAGCACTAACCCGGATTCATTCGTGAGCGCGCGGCCGTCATTTCGAATCGGCGGGGCCGCAGGGGTGGAAGGGTGGGCGTGCGCGGTGGAGCACGATGAGAAATCCCCTTCTTGAAACCTAACGTGAAAAACCTACTTCCCCGCGAGCATCCCCAGAAACTTCCCCGCCGCCTCGCGAAACTCGTTGGTCCACTCGTGGCCACCGTCGTAGATGCAAGTCTTGACGGTTGTCACGCTCGAGAGATAGCCCACATCTTTCTGCAACTTCTCCTCCGTGTACCACTCCTCGCGCGTTCCTCGACCGATCAAAACCGGCGGAATGGCTTCATGAGAATCAGCAATCTCCGGCGGCAGGTCCCCGGCAAGCGCGATGATTCCTGTCGCGCTCGATCCAGCCGCCGCGCGATAGGCCATCGCCGCGCCCTGCGAGAATCCGAGAAACACGAGCTGTCGCGGTTTCGGAAAACGCGCCACGACGCTCTGCACGTACGCGCGGTTGTCGGCGATCGCCAGCTCGCGATCCTGGCTCGTCATCCACGACGCCACGATCGCGCCGGTTCGATGCATGTAGAAAGGATGCAACGCCTGAACGGCAACCGCGGTCCACTGCTCGATGCCGGGGATCTGCTCCAGCGCTGCCATGTGGATCTCCGCATTCTCGCCATAACCGTGAAAGCCGATCAAAAGGTGATCGGCCGGACCGCTGCGGACGAGGTAGTGGCCATGCACCGAAGCGTCGATCGTGCGGACTTCGAGATCAGTCATCGCCCAATCGTAGCTACAATGCGCCCGCGTGTCGCGCCTGACCCTGGTCGTCCCCTGCTACAACGAAGAGCGCCGGCTTGATGTCGAAGCCTTCCGTCAGGTGTCGCTGCGCGGCCACGAGGTCGATTTCCTCTTCGTGAACGACGGCAGCCGCGACGGAACCCTTCGCGTTCTGCAAACCTTGCGCGGCTCCGACCCGCAACGTTTCGCCGTTCTGAACCTCGAGAAAAACAGCGGCAAGGCAGAGGCGGTGCGCCGCGGGATCCTCGCCGCGTTGGATCAACATCCCGACTTCGTAGGCTTTTGGGATGCCGACCTCGCTACGCCATTCAGCGAGCTTCCCGGATTTCTGGAGATCCTCGAGGCACGCACGGAGATCCACATCGTCATGGGAGCGCGCGTCCGCCTTCTCGGGCGCGAGATCAGCCGGCGTCCCGCGCGCCACTACGTCGGCCGCGTCGGCGCCACTCTCATCTCATCGAGCCTCGGCCTGGCCGTTTACGACACGCAATGCGGCGCGAAAATCTTTCGGGCCAGCGACACACTGCGTGATGTTTTCTCCGAGCCGTTCCTGTCGCGCTGGATTTTCGACGTCGAGATCATCGCGCGATACATCGAGCGATGGGGCCGCGATGCCGTCGCGGGCTCCGTCTACGAATTGCCGGTCATGCGCTGGCATGACGTCACAGGATCAAAAGTGAAGTCGCACGACTTTCTGCGCGCTCTACACGATCTCTGGAAGATCCGGCGGGCGTATCGGAACAACGCGAAGCGCGTGCAATCGTAAGCACTCTCCCCGCGTCTCCGCGTCTCCGCGTGAAACCGTATCCCCGACTCCGCCATAACGTAGCCAGACCAGCCGACGCCTCTCACCAATCCTGAACTACAATCCGACCTCGATGACGACCACCTTGCCCGTCTGCGACGAACGCAGCCTTTCGCAACTCGCCCTCGGCCTCACCGGTTCCGAGATCCTCCGCATTTCCGCTGAGATCCGCGCCCTTGCCGAAGGTGGCCGCGACATCTGCAACCTCACCGTCGGCGACTTCTCGCCGAAAGAGTTTCGCATCCCGCGCGTGCTCGAAGGATTGATCTCTGACGCCTTCAAGGCCGGTGAGACGAACTACCCGCCATCTGACGGCACCAAAGAGCTCCGCCAGGCTGTCATTCGCTACTACGACGACATGCTTGGTCTGAAATACTCGATCGATTCGACGCTGATCGCCGGCGGCGCGCGTCCCATCATCTTTGCCGCGTACGCCTCGGTCGTCGATCCCGGCGACAAGGTCGTCTACCCGATCCCTTCCTGGAACAACAATCACTACACCTACTTCATGCGCGGCGAGTCGGTCGAGATCACGGTCGGCCCGGAAACGAATTTCCTCCTCACCGCCGATCTCCTTCGCCCGCATGTTCGCGATGCGCGCCTGATCTGCGTCTGCACGCCGGCGAATCCGACCGGCACGGTGATGGCGCGTGACGAAGTGGAGCGGATCGCGCGGCTCGTCGTCGAAGAGAACGAGCGGCGTGCAGCAACTGGTCAGCGCGCGCTCATGCTTCTTTGGGATCAGGTCTACTGGATGCTGACGTTCGGCGGATTCCAACACTTCGCGCCGACGCAGCTTGTCCCCGAGGCGACGCCGTACACGATTTATGTGGATGGTGTGTCGAAGGCGTTTGCGGCGACCGGTCTGCGCGTCGGCTGGACGCTCGCTCCCCCGCTGGTCACCGGAAGGATGCGCGACATCCTCGGCCACGTCGGCGCCTGGGCGCCACGTCCCGAGCAGATCGCCGTCGCCAAGTTTCTCGACATGCGTCCGGAGATTGACGAGTACCACGAAGGGATGATTCGCGAGCTGCGTCTTCGGCTCGATCTGCTTTACGACGGACTGGAGTCGATGCGCCGCGAAGGCATTCCGGTTCGCGCCATCGCGCCGCAGGGTGCGATCTATTTGTCGGTGCAGTTCGATCTCATCGGACGGGGAACGATCACCACGAACGAACAGATCCGCAGACTTCTCCTCGACGATGCCGGTTTCGCAGTTGTGCCGTTCCAAGCGTTCGGATTGCCGAATGAAAGCGGATGGGTTCGACTGAGCGTCGGCGCCGTTTCGCCGCAACAAATCGAGGCCGGACTAGCGCGCGTGCGCGACGTATTGGCGCGCTACGCGTAGACTATCCTCCAACAGGAGGTCTCCATGCTCTCTCTCCGGCGTCTCCCGGTTTTACTGATTCTTCTCGCCGCGCTCCCGGCCCTGGCGCAGACCACAGGCTCGATTAGCGGCCACGTCACCGCAAACGGTGCTCCCCTTCCCGGTGTCACCGTCGAAGGGACGAGTCCGACGTTGCAAGGCACTCGGACCGGCATCACCGACAGCGACGGTCTTTATCACCTGCCGCTACTTCCTCCCGGAACGTACACGGTTCAATTCACGCTCTCTGGTTTCGGACAAAAGAAAAACACCGTTGTGGTTTCTCTCGGGAAGGAAGCAACCGTTGATGCCGCGCTCTCGCCTTCGATGAGCGAGACGATCACTGTGGCGAACCCCGTTCCAATAGTGAACACGCATTCGACGACCGTCGGCACCGATCTGACCTCGACGCAAATCGAAGCGCTGCCGACGGGCCGCAACTACTCCTCCGTTGTCCAGGTGACGCCTGGCGTTTCCTCGGACGCGATTCAATCGAACGACAAACAGACACCGACGATCGCCGTTTATGGCTCGTCCGGGGCCGAGAACGCCTTCTACGTCGATGGCGTCAATACGACGAACTCCGAGTACGGATTCCAGGGCAAGGAGCTGAACTTCGAGTTCATCCAGGCAATCGAAGTAAAGACCGGTGGCTATGAAGCCGAATACGGCCGCGCCACCGGCGGCATCATCAACGTCGTCACGAAATCAGGGAGCAATGAGTTCGCAGGCGACGTCTTCGGCTACTACGACAGCGACTCCATGCAAGCGACATCCAGCAAGGTTGTCGGCGGGACTCCGGCGGGATTCAAGAAAAAGGACTACGGCGCCGACATTGGTGGCTACATCGTCAAAGAGAGGCTCTGGTTCTTTGCGGCCTACGATCAGGTGCGCAATTCCCAGGACAACATTCTTCCCGAGGGGCCGAAGGCAGGGACTTCGGTGGCGTCGCTGAGTCATCGCAACCTTGGATCGGCAAAGATCACATTCAGTCTCACCCCTGCGCACATGTTCACTGCGACCTGGTTGCAGGATCCGCGCGCCGACACCGGTGCGATCAACGACGCAAATCATTCGCTCATCGGCGATCCGGCAACGTACCTGGGCCGCCAGGACTTCGGAGGCCGCGATTACGCGCTCCGCTATGACGGCATCGTGCAGTCACAATGGCTCTTCTCGGCACAAGCCGCACGGCATCGCGAGAGCAATTCCGTCGGGCCGTCCACGAGCGCCGGCGACACGATCGAATATATCGACGCCCGCAACAATTTCTTTCAGTCCGGCGGATTCGGCCTGATCCAGGACAAGTCCTTTGAGCGCAACTTCTATGGCGGCTCGGCGGCGCGTTACCTCGGATCGCATCAGATCAAAGGCGGAATCGAGCTCCAGGACGAGACTGCCGACGTCATCAAACGGATGTCAGGTGGTCAACAGGTTGACGTCTTCGCAAATCCGAACAACCCAAACAAGCCAATTTACAGCCACTTCTACTGGACCACACCCGATGCCACGGTGGCCAATGCGCCGCTGTCGCAACTCAACGCTTCACCGCAGCACAAGAACACGTCCGTATACCTGCAAGACCGATGGACGATGAAGAACGTCACGTTCAATGCCGGCCTGCGTTGGGACCGCCAGCGCATCATTGATGCATCCGGCGTCACGCAGATCGACCTCAAGAAGGACTACGCCCCTCGTCTTGGATTTGTGTGGGATCCGAGTGGCGGTAGTCATACGAAGGTTTTTGGCTCGTACGGGCGCTACTACGAAGAGATCCCGATGGACCTCGTGATCCGGTCCTTCTCGTATGAACGCCAGCCGCGCATCATCAACTACAGCCCGACGAGTGTCATTCCTGATGCCAATGCTGAAAAGGACGCCGACACAACGTCCGCGATTCTTGGTGGCTTCACCGAGCCATCCGATCCCAATCTCAAAAATCAGTATCTGACGGAATACATCGTCGGCGGCGAGCGAGAAGTCATGCCGAATGTTTCATTCGGCATCAAGGGTATTTATCGCAGTTACGGGCGGGTGATCGAAGATTTCCTTTGCGCGGACGATGGGACGTACTGCATCGGCAATCCCGGCGAAGGGATCATGAAAAAGGTCTTCACGCTCGACTACTCGACACAATTTACAGCGCCGAAGCCGAAGCGAACGTACAAGGGAATTCAGCTCGACGCCACCAAAGCGTTCTCAAACAACTGGCAGGGAATGGCGTCCTATGTCTATTCGCGTCTGGAAGGCAACTACGACGGCGAGTATGCGCCATTTACGAATATTGGCGCTGATCCCAACATCTCCGCCGCATACGACTACTACGACTTCTTCACGAATGGCAGCAATTTAAACGTGATCACCAATCACGGCCCGTTGTCGAATGATCGCCGCCACCAGTTCAAGGTTTCCGGCACGTATAACACGCCGTGGAAGCTTTCTCTCGGCGGGTCTGCCTACTGGCGTAGCGGCACCCCGCTTACACGTTACGGCTACTCCGATGCCTATCGACGCTACGAATTCTTCCTCACTCCGCGCGGCGCCGAGGGGCGCACGCCGAGCAACTACGACGCCGACGTCCACCTCGGCTATCCGATCGCAGTGCATAACTCGCAACTCAATCTCCTGCTCGATGTCTTCAATCTCCTGAACACGCAGCGCGCCGTATTGCTCGATCAACGTTACGGTTTTCAGGAGAGCGACAATGCGCTGGCGAAGTCAGCGAATCCCGACTATCTGAAACCCATTGTGCGGACCCCTGCCCTTTCTGCGAGATTGGGCGTACGATGGACGTTCTAACGGAGACCCTATGAAACCGATCGCAATCGCTTTGTTGTCGCTTTCCGTTGCGGCGGCGTCGCAAGCGGCGACCGTCGCCCTCGGCGTCGGCGCCACGTCACCCGGCGAAATCACGGTCAAGATCGACGGCCGCGATTCGCATCTGCGTCTCGACGGCGTCAAGCCATCCGGCGATCCCGCCGCGACAGCGTTTCTAAACTGCCTCGTTGCCGGCCGGGTCGTGCGCGTCGAGAAGACGGCTGCGGGAATGTCAAAGGTGACGATGCTCGACGGTACTCCCGTGTCGCAACTCATCAATGAATTCTTCGACACGACGACAAAGATCGACCCTTGTGTTCTCGGCAAGGCGGCGTACCAGCCGCAGCATCCACACGTGACGGCAGTAACGGCGACGCCGACTGTCACCGCGGAACCGGCCAATAGAACGGGCAAGCGCCACCCGCTTACGAGCCAGCCGATTACGAATGAGAATCTAGTGCGGTCTAACTCCACCGCCTCGTCGCCCGGAAAAGAGTCCGAGGCGTTTCGCATGCCCGCCGAGGTGAAATTCCCCGAACGACAACAGTTGCCAACACCGCCGGCTCCTCCACTTCCCGGACCAGCCGTGAACAGGCCCGAGACGGTTGGCATCTACACACCCGGACAAGCCGGCGTGCAGCCAATGCCGGTTGTCTCGACGGCGCCGGTAGCACCGGGAACGCTCGCTTCGCCCGGAACCACCACGACGACTACACCGCCAACAGCGCAGCCCGACAAACCGCCCGTGACGTCGCAAAGTCCGCCGGGATGAGTGGCCACACGAAGATCCTGAGGAGAGCGTCAGGTATGCGGCGCTATGGGAGCCTCATCGTGACGTCGCCTAGAGGGGTGACTATGACATTCGAACACCGGCGCAGCGGGCGAGCGCCTCGAGGGACGGCGTTCGTCGTATCGGGAACACATCCGGAATAGGCGCCGGGCTCCAAATCTGCGACCGTCAGCGCTGATCCCGACGGCTTTGCGGCACTGTGAAGGCGCATCCATTGAGACAGAATCGGGCCAAAGATCTGCACGCCGTTATGCACCAGGAATAGAGGCGATTGGTCATTCTCGCTTTTCCGCTCGATCGTAATACTGCCGCCGCCCTGCATTAATTCACACACGATAATCTTCGACACCTGAATATCGATCTGCCGGGCATACAAGGCGAATCCTGGGGCGAGAACAATGACATTCACCCTTAGCGTAGATTCTGGTACGGACGCCCCGAATTCTCCTTGCGGCGTCGTGGAAACGGGTTTGATGCTGGGCGTCGTGTCGCTCGAAGGCCACAACATGACAGTTGCTCCGGGGACTCCCATTCCTCCGCTAGTCACGGTACCCTTCACCTTCGTAGACTCTCGCAGGTGGATTTCCACAGCCGTCTCGGTGTCCTCATTCAGAGTGGCGCTCACCACATCGCTGGAGTACTTTGACAATGCGGTGGCCGTCAACGTAATCGTCCCTTGAGGCAGGCCGCGAAGCTCGAAACGTCCGCTGGAGTCGCTCTTCGTCTGCACAACGGAATCGGCTGTCTTGGCGCTTACATTCGCTGCCGGCATCGGCTCGTCTTCGGGTCCGACCACCATTCCTTTCAATGTTGTCGCCGGAAGGGTGAGATCGAGCGATGCTGACCCATTCTCGAGACTGCGGACATCCACATTGCGCAGAAGACGACGGACAGCGGGTTCCTCGGATTCGATCTCCACCTGCCACTTTCCGGTATGTGGCAGGAATCCGCGGAAGTCTCCCTTGGCATCTGAATTGACTCGGATCGTCGTAGGGCCATGCCGCCCTCCGAACCAGATAGACGCGCTGAGAGGATCGTGACCGAGATGCAGCCGCCCCTTGACCAGGATGATGGCGAGCGAGATCGGGAAGAGCGATCGTCTCCCATCGACATCGATTGCCTCCGCTGAGAACGTCTCTCCTTCTCCGTTTTCTATGCTGACCTGATAAGAACCGGTGGGAATTGACGCAATACGGTAGAGGCCCGGTGCCACATACTTTGCCGGCAAGGACTCCGGTGAGAATGCTTGCAAAGCGCCCAATTCCTGAAGGCGCACGCGCCATGGATGCGCATCTGCGTCAACTGGCGGCGATACGGCCAGATCAATGCCATGCGGCCGTTCAAGGGTCAATGGTTCTATTAATTCCGATTCGACATTGGCAAGCACGCGTACGGTGGTCCGTGATGTGGCAAAGCCCTGCTGTCGTGCGGTGACGACGTAGTTTCCTGGAGGAACGCCGTCCACGTGAAAAAAGCCGCGGTCATTCGTTGTCCCTGACAGCGCGAGCTGGCCACTACGCGCGGTGTGGGGATCAGCCAGTTCACCAAGCTGGGGCGTCAGCGTAATCGAAGCCGCGGGCTTGACGCCCCGCGCGCTTACTTTCACACGCCCGACAACTGCTGCACCTTTCGCCAGCTTGATCTCGCCGGCGTCGTATTTTGCGCCGGGTAGTACTTCTGCATCCCACCGATACTGTGCAACATAGCCAGACGCCTTAATTCGGAGATCGAGAAAACCCGCAGGAACGCCACATCGAAACCGGGAGTCCTGCACCGGACATTCGACGATTCCATCGGGAAGGGTTTCGTCATTCCCGATGTGACGCCCGGCGCTGAATCGGATCGTGACGCGAGGTGGCGTCTGGTTGGATTGACCACTCACAAAGCGGCCTACGATGTCGCCCTTTCTCCACAACGACACAGAGACCGCCGTGTCTGCTTCGGAAATAGCTACGACCTTTCCCTCGGTCCAGACGCGATCGTCTGCGGCGACGACTCTCCATGTCGATCGGGGAGGAACCTGGCAGGCAGCAGATTCCTCCGAGGTGTTCGTGCAGCGGACATGGCCCACGGTGTCCACGCGCTCTAGAGACACGGAATGCACGCCGGCACCGAGCATTCGGACTCGAACCACAACTGCTTCTGCGGTCTCGGCTCCGACCAGAAGTACGACACCGGCTATGAGGAACAGACCCGCGGGGCGCATAGAGCTACGGATGGTAGTAGCAATTCCCGCTTGAACTGCATCCTTCGCCGACCGTCATTCGACAGGTGCAGTAACCCCAACCATCGGTATAACCGCAGCTCAAGGTCGAGGTGTCATCGGAGTAGACGGTTATTGTGCACATCAAGCATTCCGAGCCAAAACAAGATCCTGGTGGTAAAGCCTCCAGAGGTATGGCGGATGCGAGGGCCAGAAAAACGAGAGCAACGACGAACCGGAAACGGCGCATGGATGCCTCCTGAATGGAAAGAATTTAGTTCCTGCATATGGAAGTGTCAAGTAACGGAGAGAGGTCTAGACGAAGATCCTGATCTCCTTCAACTCTCGCAGCTTGTCGCGAATCTCCGTCGCTTTTTCGAAGTCGAGATTCTTTGCCGCGTCCTTCATCTCTTTGGTAAGCCGCGCGATCGCTTTGTCGAGATCCTCCCCTTCCGTCAGGTCGAGCCTTGCTTTCGATGATGGGCCGCCCGGAACTTCGAAGTAATCCAGGTTGGCCATCTTCACGAGGTCGCTGTCGATCGCTTTGATGATTGATGCCGGCTCGATACCGTGATCTTCGTTGTATTTCTGTTGAATGGCGCGCCGGCGATTGGTCTCGTCGATCGCGTACCTGAGCGAGTCGGTCATCTTGTCGGCGTACAGAATCGCCAGTCCGTTCAGATTGCGCGCGCATCGCCCGATCGTCTGGATCAATGACGTTTGCGAGCGGAGAAAACCTTCCTTGTCCGCGTCGAGAATCGCCACGCACGAGCACTCGGGGATATCGAGTCCTTCGCGCAACAAGTTGATCCCGACCAGCACGTCGTACGTTCCGATGCGGAAGTCGCGGATGATGGCGATCCGCTCAAGCGTCTCAACATCCGAGTGCAGATAATTGACCTTGATACCGAGCTCCAACAGATACCGCGTCAAATCCTCCGACATCCGTTTCGTCAGCGTTGTGACCATGACGCGTTCGTTCTTGGCGATCCGCTCTTTGATCACGCCGATCAGATCGTCGACCTGCCCCTTGACCGGCCGGATGCTGAGCTGCGGATCGAGCAGACCCGTCGGCCGGATGACCTGCTCGGCGAAGAGGCCTCCAGTCTTTTCCATCTCAAACGGACCGGGCGTGGCGGAGACATAGAGCGTCTGATTGATCTTCCCTTCGAACTCGTCGAATGACAGCGGACGATTATCGATCGCGCTCGGCAGGCGGAATCCGTACTCGACGAGCGTCTGCTTGCGCGCGCGGTCGCCGCCCCACATCGCGCGTACCTGCGGAATCGTCTGGTGCGATTCGTCGACGACGAGGAGCAGATCCTTCGGAAAGTAATCGATCAACGTCGGCGGCGGTTCTCCTGGCGAACGTCCCGACAGATGACGCGAATAGTTCTCGATACCGTTGCAGTAGCCGAGCTCCGCGATCATCTCCAGATCGAACATCGTCCGCTGCGACAACCGCTGCGCCTCGAGAAGACGATCATTGAATCGCAACTCGGCCACACGCTCATCGAGCTCGACGCGGATATTCTCCATCGCCACCATCAGACGGTCGCGCGGCGTGACGTAGTGCGTTCGCGGATAGACCGCCAGCCGGTCGTACTCCTGCCCTGACGTGCGGCCGGTGATCGGATCGATACGAGTCATCTTGTCGATCTCATCGCCGAAGAATTCGACGCGAACCGCATCGTCCTCGTACGCCGGCCAGAGCTCGAGCACATCGCCGCGCACGCGGAACGTTCCGCGCGCCAGATCGTACGGCGTTCGCTCGTACTGCATCTCCGTCAGCTTGCGGAGGTACTGCGTCATCGGCTTGTCGATGCCGCGCTCGAAGAAGACGAGCATGGAGTGATAGAGATCGGGATCGCCGATGCCGTAGATGCACGACACCGAGGAGACGATGATGACGTCGCGACGCTCGAAGAGAGACTTCGTCGCCGCGAGCCGCAGCTTGTCGATCTCGTCGTTCTTCGTCATCTCTTTTTCGATGTAGAGATCGTTCTGCGGGATGTACGCCTCGGGCTGGTAGTAGTCGTAGTACGAGACGAAGTACTCGACGCGATTTTCGGGAAAGAAGTTCTTGAACTCTTGATAGAGCTGCGCCGCCAGCGTTTTGTTGTGACTGAGGACGAGCGTCGGACGGTTGACGGACTCGATGACTTTCGCGACGGAGAAGGTCTTGCCCGAGCCGGTGACGCCGAGGAGGACTTGATCGCGCGTGCCGGCCTTGACGCTCTCCGTGAGCTGCCGGATCGCTTCAGGTTGATCGCCCTGCGGCGTGAATGAGGAGACGAGTTTGAAGTTCATGGGTTCGTTGTCAGGACATCAAAACCGTTCACGCGGAGACGCGGGGTTGGTTTTCTCCGCCCCTCCGCGTCTCCGCGTGAAACGGTTTTGATTCTCCTTTCAGCAGACACGCGAAAACCTCACTTCACGCTCTGATTTACTTCGTGCGCCGCCGCGATCAGCTTGTCGGCCTCGGCGTGATCGATCTTCTCGTCGCCATCAACTTCCGTTGCCAGCCGAAGAAACGACTGCGTCTTATCGAGCTTTAGCTTCCCTCTCTCCGCCGCGCTCCGCATCGTTTTCATCTCCGCCGCGAACGACGCTTTCTGCGCGGCGGTCACATCTTTCCCGAAGTGAAGGACGAGATCGCTCTCGATCTTTCCGAAGAGCGAATCGAGAATCAAACCGGAGCGCGGCGCGAGTGCGCCCGCAACGAAAAGAAGAATCACAAAGACGAGCGCAGCCCATCCGCAGCCGATCGGTACCCATCGTGGAAAGATGGGCCGAAGGCGCGATCCAGGCGCGGAGTAGTAGTCGGCAGGCCGTTGAAATGGAAGCGAGCCCGCAACCGGAGCGGGCGCCGGCGGAGCTGGTTGCAAATCGTGCGGAGTGATGTCGTCCAAATGGGCCTCAAGGTCTTCGTTGGCGCGGCTGGAAAATGTATCATGCGCCCAATGTCCTCAGTCCCACCCAATCCATGTGTTCTCATCCTCGACGATAACCCGCTCGTCCTGAAACTCGGCCGCGCGCTCCTCGAGCGCGAAGGCTGCACCGTTCTCACCGCCGTGAGCTGGATCGAGTTCAATCACGTCCTGGCCAGCAACTCGCCCGACATCATCTTCCTCGACGTCAATCTCCCCAGCATCAAAGGGAACCGGTTGAGCGAGGTGCTGAAATCGCAGTCGAGCAAGAAAGACATCCCGATCGTGTTGATCTCCGACCTGCCGGAGAAGTCGCTCGAAGACATGTTCCCCAGCTCCGGCGCGAACGCCTGGATGCGCAAGCCTCTGACGCGCGACAAGATGATGGACATGATCCACCGCTACGCGCGATGACCGACGGAACGCGCATCCTGCGCACGGCCGGCATTCCACTAATCATCGGCTTCATCGTTCTTTTCGCGATGCCGAAGATGTGCGTCAAAGCGGTGATCGTCTCGAAGGAACGGCAGGAAGCAAAACCGCGCGCCTCGGGTGGATTGCACATCGAGTCGTCGCAGAAGCCTCTCGATTACCCTTCCGGTCTCGACGCAGACCGCGTGCAGTATCTCATCGAGACCGATTCACACTTCGAGGCGCCGTCCATGGGCCGCGTCTCCAAAACGCCGCCGGCGGAAGCGCTCCCCTCCGATCAACCGCTGATCAGCGCGTTACAAAGGCTCGGCTATGTCGAGACTGGTCCCGACGGTGCGGTCGCAATTTCCCGAGAAGGATTGCTTCATCTCGATGGACTCGTCGACGATGGATCGGCATGGAACTTCCTGATTGCAAAGCGCGTGTTTCGCTCGGTGAAATCGATCGAAAACGCGGGCGAACACACAGCCATCCGATTTACCTGGCAATGGCAGCCGACGTCCGCCGGCGCGGAGCTAATCCCAAAGCCGCGCGTCAACGGCGCAAAAGCCGAGCTGACGAATGTCACTGGCCGCTGGACGCTGGGGCAGATCAGCGATCTTGATGACGACCTGCAGTAAGCGATCATCAGGCGACTACTCTCGCTCTCGGCGGTTCATTTCTGCTTTCGACATTTCCTGAATACCGGCATAAACTGCCGTGCACGGGAGAAGCAACGATGGCAGCGGAAAGTGATTCAACGAAGTTGCAGGCGCACTTCACGCGAACCTACCTCGACCTGCGAATCGGAATCGCGATCATTGGTGGCGCTCTCCCTCTGTTGCTCTGGCTCGGGGAGCGAATCGTTACCCATGAGCCACTCCGTTCCTCGATGAGCGCCTACTACTACAGCCCATTGATGAGAGATACATTCGTCGGAGCGCTCATCTCGATCGGTGTCTTCTTGTACCTCTACAAAGGCTTTAGTACCCGTGAGAACTGGGCACTGAACTTCGCGGGGCTACTCGCTGTTGGCGTTGCCTTGCTTCCTGATGCGGCCGAGGGTGAGTCGCGTAACTTGCGATCGACATCGCACGAGACATTTGCGGTGTTGTTTTTCCTGGCCATCGCCTATGTGTGCATGGCAACCGCCGCGGATACCCTTTCCCTGATGAGAGACAGCCTCAAGGCGGACAAGCTCAAAACAACCTATAAGTTCCTGGGAATTGGGATGATCCTTTTCCCCGGAGTCGTCGTCTTACTGCGATTTGCCATGCCGGCCTCGGCGAAAGGGTTTCCGCTCATATTTCTTGTCGAGGCGGTGGCCGTACTGACGTTTTCCTCTTTCTGGCTGGTGAAGAGTTATGAGCTGAATCTGACCAATGCGGAAATGCTCGCCGTGCAGGGAAAGATCGAGGCCTCGCCCCCGCCAACAGAGTCGAGTGCTGCTCCAGGCCGTCTGCTTCAAGTCGAGCCGGCTGACATCCGCGACGATCCACGTCAGTCGGGATCAGGCCGCGTTTAGGCGAAAACACAAGCGCGCTACGCTACCTTGGACCTGGCAGGAAAGATCGCGACCGGCAGCGAGCGTTTGCCCGTGAACGTCTTTCTATCGGCCCTGATATTTTCAAGTTCCAGGAGCGATGCTGAAAGATCTAGCGAATGAGCTGATCGTACCAACCTTTCCACGCTCCCCGCCGGCGGCGGAAGAGAAGGATGAACAGCGGATTGGTTCGCAATAGAATTTCCCACACGGACCAGTGATCGAACCGCCGCGGTGAAGGCTGGACGCGAACGTCGCGCATGAATTGGACGCGCTGATGGTTCCGCTTCGCCAGCTTCTTGATCCGCAAGTAGAAGTCGACATCCTCCCCCATCCATAAGGATTCGTCGTACCCCGCTGCCGCCTCAAACGATTCGCGCCTGCAGAACTGAACCGCCCCTTGCGCAAGTCCACCGACCAAACCGATGACTCGCCAGACTTGCAAATAGAGGCGAACAATCATTCGATTTGAATTGTGTATTGCATCCGCAGCGCCGCCAATGCATCCTGGATCTTGTAGCAGGGTTGCAATTCGTTGCAGTAGATGCTCGGGAACGATCGTGTCGGCGTCAATGAACACTAGCCAAGCGCCGACAGAAGCTGCGGCTCCCTTGTTCCTGGCAAGGGCAATATTGCGCACGGGCTCTTCGACGACCGTTGCTCCAGCCGAGGCGGCAATCGATGCGGTTCGATCGCTGCTTGCGTTATCGACAACGATCACTTCAACCTGCAATTCCGAAGCGAACGCTCGTGCCGCCGCGATGCTTGCCAGGGTTTGGCCGAGGTAGTTTTCCTCGTTGCACGCCGGGATGATGACGGAACAGGACACGGTGCTACGTAGTCCGTCCAACTCGTTTACCTCGGAGGCGGCGGTGACGTCGTGGTCGCCGGCGGCGGCACCGCCTTCGGTCCCTCATCCACATTCGGCGCGGGGGATTCCGCGCTTTCACCCGATCGCGCGGAGGCGTCTTGTGCGGCCTGCGTCGGCTCGAGTTCTTTGGGCTGGTAGAACGGCTTCTGCAGGTAGTACGGGAGCTTGCTGACCGCGACGGTTGCGCCGCTGCAATCTTTATCGGGCTCCTGGCCGGCGATAAAGGCTTCCATGATGACGCGCTCGCATGGGCCGACGCCGCGGCGTCCGCTCTTCAGATCCATCGGCGCCATCACGATCCCGTTCGGGATGTCGAACTCCGGACGCGATGTCCGCAGTTTCAGCACGTCGATCTGCTTGACGATATCGATCCAGATCGGCAACGCCACTTCGGCGCCGGTCGCTCCTCCGCCAAGCGAGCGGCTCGGATCGTCGTAACCAACCCATACACCGATGGTGTACTCAGGTGAGAAGCCGATGAACCAGGCATCCGTGTACGCGTTCGTCGTTCCGGTCTTGCCGGCGAGCGGCGGCGGCAGCGAATGCGCTTCGTAGCCCGTGCCGCGGTCGATCGTGCCGCGCATGACGTGCGCAAGCTCGAACGCGACCGGCGCAGGCGTCGCATCGGAAAGCTCCGGCAACTGTTCCTCGAGCACGCGGTCGGTCTGATCGACGATTCTGTTCAGCAGCCGCGGCCTGACGAACACGCCCTGATTGGCGAAGACGTTGTACGCGCCGACCATCTCGATCGGTGAGACTCCGGCGGCGCCGAGGGCGGTGGACGGATAGCGAGGGATGTCGGAGGTAATGCCGCAGCGCTTCGCGAACTCGACCACCTGATCGGCGCCGACCATCATCCACGTTTTCACGGCCGGAACGTTGATCGAAAGCTCCAGTGCGCGCTGGATCGTCACGATCCCCGCGTACTTGCCGTAGTAGTTCTTCGGCGAGTAAATCTGATTGCCGACCGGAATCGCCACCGGCTCGTCGAAAATCGTATCGGCCGGCGTGAGGCCTTTCTCGAATGCAGCGCCGTAAACAAATGGCTTGAACGAAGAGCCGGTCTGCCGCCGCGACTGAATGGCGCGATTGAATTTCGAGATCTGGAAGTCATAGCCACCGACGAGCGCGCGCACCTCGCCGCTCTTCACGTCGAGGATGACGACGGCGCCCTGCACCTGCGGCAACTGATCGAGCATCCATTTGCGCGCGTGCGTTTTCGCGTCTTCATCGAGACGGATGTAGATGATGTCGCCGCGCTTGAGGACACCCTCCATCGTCTTCTTCTGCGTCCATACGAACGACGTCGATGGCAGAACCATCGTGTCCTTGCCGACGCGCGCGGTGACGCCGCTCTTGTCCGCTGCCATCACCACGGCCGGATAAAGTTTGTCGGTGATGTAGGCGTCGTTGCTCCAGCTCGGATCTTTGTACGCGCCGGGATCGATCCCTTCGCGAACGAGATTGCGGGCCGGCGCACGGAATCCGCGGCGGCGATCCCATCGGCGCAAGCCGCGTTGCAGCGCCGTCTCCGCCGCTTGCTGCATGCGCAAATCGAGAGTCGAATAAACCTTCAATCCGTGCTGATAAAGATTCTCGACGCCGAATTTCTCGCTTTTCTCGATGTGCTGCCGTATCTCCTCGGCGAAATACGCACCGATGCGCGGCGCCTCTTCTTTGTACGTGCCGAGGACGATCGGAGCGTTCAGCGCCTGCTGGAACTGTTCCTTGGTCGGGATGTAACGCTCCTCGTACATGCGGCGCAGAACATGATTGCGTCGCGCCAATGCATGATCGGGATGTGTGATCGGGCTGTAATACATCGGCGAGCGGATCATCCCCGCGATCAACGCTCCTTCGGGGATGGAGAGTTCTTTGGCGTGTTTGCCAAAGTAAAGCCTCGATGCCGCCTCGACGCCGTACGCACCATGGCCGAGATAGACCTGGTTCGCGTAGAGCTCGAAAATCTGATCCTTCGTAAAGTTCTTCTCGATATCAACTGCGAGGAAGGCCTCGTTGATCTTGCGCCGGAAATCTTTCGCCGGCGTGAGGAACACCTGTTTGGCGAGTTGCTGCGTCAGCGTCGACGCGCCTTCGACTTTCTTTCGCGCGATCAGATCCTTCAGTGCGGCTCGGAAGATCGCCTTCGGATTGATCCCGCCATGATGATAAAAATCCGCATCCTCGGTGGCGATGATCGCCTGCACGATCGCGGGCGACATATCGCGTTTGACTACCACGATTCGTTTCTGGATCGAGTACTCGGCGAAGGCAATGCCGTTGCGGTCATAGATTCGCGTGATGATCGCCGGCTGATAGTTCTCGAGCGACTTGACGAGTGGGACGCTGATGGCGTGCGCCAGGAGGAATCCGCTGGGGATGCCGAGGACGAGCGCGAGGAGGAGAATAGCCAGACGCCGTTTGCGCCGACGGCGCTTGGCTGCCAGGGCAGAAAGATCGAGAGCGTCGGGCACGGCGAGAGTGTAACAAAGGGGAAGGCTTCGCACGTTCGAATCGGTGCGTTCTCACTGTGATCCTGAGACTGCCGAAGGACGAAGTGCCGGAGGAGGTCGAGGGCCCCTGATTGATTGCGAGCGTTCTTGAAACCCACTCGCACAAATCAAGGGGGTCCTTCGACCGTCCTCCTCCGCCGATGTGTCTCGGGTTGTAAGAGCGGTTAGAAGGCGGCGGCTTCGGCGGCTCAGGATGACAGCGACGCGACAAGGCGACCTCTGTAGAATGAGCATGATGTCGACGATGACCCCTCCAAAAGCGCCCCCGACGCCGGACTGGAGCCGTCTGGTCGCCGGCTCGATCACGCAGCACGGAGCATGGCACACCTATCTCAAGCTCGTCGAAGCGCAGGCTCGCTATCCGGATGACCTGTCCCGCGTCGGCTATACGGAGATTTTGCGCAACATGATCGTTCGCGACTTTCTCGCTCATCCGAAAGGAATGCAGGCCATGCCGAGGCTGACCCCCGAGTTCCTGTCGAACTTCGACCGATTCAACCTGACCGCGCAGGAAGGCTACCTCGTGTCGCTGATCGATGGCCGCCTCGATCTGCAGAAGCTGTTGATTCTGAGTCCCTTCGATCAGTTCACGACGTTGTTCAATCTGGCCAAGCTCCAGCACGAGCGCGCCATCACGGTGCCCCAATGAGCGCGAACGACGCCCGGAACCCGATCTCCGAAAGGCTCAAGACGCCGATCGCAATCGTCAGTGAGCGCGGCGCTGTGGAATGGCGCAACCGCGCGTTTGAAGCAACCTTCGGAGAGGATGCGAAGAGTTGGCTGAAAGAAGCCTCGCACGCCCTCGCCGGCGAAAGCGGCTGGCTGCAGGGATTTTTTCTCGATGCGGACGATCAGCACTCCATCGACGTCGACATCGAAGGACGCACCTACCGTATCGACAAGATCATGCACGTCGACGACTACGGATCGTCCGCGGTCGCGCTCTGGTTCGAAGACGTCACGCTCCAGCGCGAAGCGGAGCAGGCCAAGTCCGACTTCACCGCGCAGATCGTCCACGACCTTCGCGGTCCGCTCTCCGGCATCCAGGGAACGCTCGAGTTCGTGCTCTCGCAGGAAGGAGCGAAGCTGGAGCCTCTGTACACCGATCTACTCACCGAAGCGCAGCGTGAATCGGAACGGATGATGGGACTGATCAACGAGATCATGGACTTCTCGAAGATCAAGTCGGGGAGTTTCACCGTCGAGCAGGAGCCGGTGCGAATCGCGGGACTCCTCAAGCGCGCCGTGCGCAGCCTGCAGAGCGTCGCCTCGCGCGACGAGGTCTTCCTCCTTTCCGCGCATGGGCGCGACGTGCCGCAGATCATCGGCAGCGTGGAGAAACTGACGCAGGCAGTGATCAATCTGATCTCGAACTCGCTGAAGTTCACGCCGAAGAAAGGGCTGATTTCGGTCGCCGCGCAGATCATCCGCAAGGGCGAGGTGCCTGAGGCGATCGTGATCACGGTGACGGACAGCGGGATGGGAATCAAAGCGACCGAGTTGCAGCAGATCTGGGACAAGTACAAGCAGAGCGGCAACAAGTCGCTCCGCGGCGGCGGCGGCACCGGCCTGGGGCTCTACATCGTCAAGCAGGTCGTCGAAGCGCACGGCGGCGAAGTGACCGTCGCGTCGATCGAAGGCGTCGGGACGAGTATGGTTCTGAAGCTGCCGGTGAAGCGGGCGGCGTAATATGGGCGCATGCATTCTCTGGCCTACTGGAAAGCCGTGATCCAGGATCAGTCTGGGTTCCTCGATGAGTTTCTCTCACTCCTCGTCGAGAATGACATCCGCTATTGCGTGATTGGTGGTCAGGGCGTGAATGCATATGCATCGCCGCTGATCAGTCTCGATCTCGATGTCGCGGTGGTCACGGAAGATCTTGATCGAATCGAGAAGCTTCTCACTCAGCGTTTCCGCGTCGAGCGGTTCGCGCACAGCATCAACGCCAGCGCCGCCGATTCCGATCTGAGGGTGCAGATACAAACCGACCCTCGTTACGCTGCGTTCGTGCCGCGTGCAAGTGTCCGCAACGTGCTTGGACTCTCGCTGCAAGTCGCGGCAGTCGAAGATGTGCTGCAAGGGAAACTCTGGGCCTTTCTCGACGAGACGCGCCGCGGGTCGAAACGGCAAAAAGATCTGGCGGACATCGGACGATTGATCGAAGAGCATCCGCATCTTCGCGTGCGCGTGCCGCGAGAAGTGCTCGACCGGCTGGTGTGAGCTCGGGTCACAAGACTTCTCCCTCGCTGAAGGTTCGTTAGAAGCGCTTCACGCGGAGGACGCGGAGAGAACCCTCGGCGATCTCCGCGTCTCCGCGTGAAACAGCTTCTAAACTTCGTCCAGGATCGACGCGACTCCAAACGCGATCTCATCCTCCGTCACGTCGGCGAACACTTCGCATGTTCCGATGCCGCGCGGAAACACCATCACGCGCTGGCTTCCCGTGTTCTTCTTGTCGTGCTCCGCGGCGGCAAGAATCGCAGCACGGTCGATGTCCGGCGGAATCGGCGTGGGATTCCATGCGCGGATCGCTCGCTCGATGCGTGCGGCGGCATCGCGTGAGAGGAGTCCGCGCCGGACGGCGATGGCGTTGGCGCCGATCATCCCCCAGGCCACCGCCTCGCCATGCGTGAGGTGGCGATACTCGAGGGCCGCTTCGATCCCATGACCGATCGTATGGCCGTAGTTGAGCAATCGTCGCAAGTCCGCTTCCCGCTCGTCGGCGGAGACGATCTCCGCTTTCACACGAATCGCTTTGCCCACGACTTCTTCGACGTCGAAGCCCGGCGGCGTTTCCAGCAACTCGAAGAGAGATGCGTCGGCGATCACGCCGCCCTTCAGCGCCTCGAAGAGTCCGCTGAGAAGCTCGCGACGAGGCAACGAATCGAGCGTGGAGAGATCGGCGATCACTGCGCGCGGCGGAAAGAAACTCCCGATGAGATTCTTTCCGCTCGGATGATTCACCGCCAGCTTGCCGCCGATCGAGCTATCGACCTGCGCGAGCAATGTCGTCGGGACGTGCACGAGGTCGATGCCGCGCAGAAAGATCGACGCTGCGAATCCCGCCGTGTCCCCCACCATCCCACCGCCCACCACAACCGCCATCGAATCCCTCTTCGCGCCACGGCGGAGCAGTTGCGTCACGACATCGTCCACCGTCGCCAGATTCTTGTGCGCCTCCCCTTCTTCGATCTCGATCACATCTGCATTCAGCGATGCGGCGATCTTCTCGCCGAAACGGTCGCGCAGCGGCTTCGACGTGATGACGAACATGCTGCCGCGCCCGTGAATGAGTGACGCAATGTCGCCGAGAAGATCGCGCCCGACGTAGACGGGATAGGTGGCCGAGGCCTGGCGGATGGTCAGGAAGGGAGACATGGTGAGGGATGAAGGATGAGGGATGAAGGATGAACGTGCAAGAGACACTCATCAAGAGACATGAGAAATCTGGCGGGCCTTCCCTTCGTTCCGTAACATGCTGAAACCACAACTATGATCGCAAGACAGCTTCAAAAGTCCTTCGAATTCGCCCTCAACGAGGCGCTGAAACGGCGCCACGAATACGTCACCATCGAGCATCTGCTCTACGCCCTGCTGCATGACCGCGACGTCATCGACATCATTCGCGCGTGCGGTGGCGATATCCCGCAACTGCAGAAACAGCTCGATGACTTCATGAACAAAACGCTGGAGCAACTCGCTGAGGATTCAGAAGTGCAGCCAGTGCTGACGGCGATGCTGCAGCGTGTGGTTCAGTACGCGCAACTCCACGCGCAGTCGTCGGGCCAGAAGGAAGTCGACACGGGCCAGATGCTCGCGGCGATCTATCAGGCCGAGCGCTCGCAGGCGGTTTACCTTCTGCGCAGCCAGGGAGTGAACAAGCTCGACGTGCTGCAGTACCTGTCGCACGGAATCGGGAAGGACACGCCCGAGGCGCCGAAGCCGGCGTTTGTCGGCGACGGAGAACCGGCGCAAGAACAGAGCGGAGATCCGCTCAAACTCTTCGCTGTCAACCTCAACGAGCGCGCAGAGAAGGGCGAGATCGATCCGCTCATCGGCCGCGGTCCGGAGCTCGAACGCACCGTGCAAATTCTCGGACGCCGCCGCAAGAACAATCCGCTCTTCGTTGGCGAGCCGGGTGTCGGCAAGACTGCGATCGCCGAGGGGCTGGCGCTGAAGATCACGAAGAACGAAGTGCCTGCGGTGCTCAAGGATGCCGTGATCTGGTCGCTCGACATGGGCGCGGTGCTTGCGGGAACGAAGTATCGCGGCGAGTTCGAGCAGCGTCTGAAAGCGGTGGTGAACGCGCTCCTGGCCAAGCCGGAGGCGATTCTCTTCATCGACGAGATCCACACGATCGTCGGCGCGGGCGCGGTGAGCGGCGGCACGATGGACGCCTCGAACATTTTGAAGCCCGCCATCGCCTCGGGGAAACTACGCTGCATCGGCTCAACGACGTATGCGGAGTACAAATCATCGTTCGAGCGCGACCGCGCGCTGGCCCGCCGCTTCCAGAAGATCGAAGTGGGAGAGCCGACGGTCGAGGAGACGATCGACATTCTCAAAGGTCTCAAGACGTACTACGAGAAACATCACAACGTCGTCTTCGCGGACGATGCGTTGAAACTCGCGGCGGAGCTCTCCGCGAAGTACATGCACGACCGCCATCTCCCCGACAAGGCGATCGACGTGCTGGACGAGGCGGGATCGCGGGCGAGGATTCGTGCGTCAGGGATGAGGGACGAGGGACGAGGGAGGTCGGCATCTTCGGCTGCCGGCGCATCCCCTGCTTCCCCTCATCCCTCGTCCCTCGTCCCTGACTCACCCCCTGCTTCCATTGGCATCGACGATATCGAATACGTCGTGGCGCGCATGGCCAAGATTCCGCCGCGCACGGTCGCCGTGTCCGAGAAAGAACGACTGCAGGGATTGGAGACCGATCTGAAGCGCGCGATCTACGGTCAGGATCACGCGGTCGCGCAGGTCGTGAATGCGATCAAGATCTCACGCTCGGGTCTGGGCCAGCCGGAGAAACCGGTCGGGTCGTTCCTCTTCTCCGGACCGACCGGCGTCGGCAAGACCGAGCTTGCCCGACAACTCGCCACCTCCCTCGGCGTCGAGTTCATCCGCTTCGATATGTCGGAGTACATGGAGGCGCACACGGTGTCGCGTCTGATCGGTGCGCCGCCGGGATATGTCGGCTTCGATCAAGGCGGGCTGCTCACCGACGCGATCATCCGCACGCCGTACGCGGTGCTCGTACTCGACGAGATCGAGAAAGCGCATCCGAATCTCTTCTCGATTCTCCTGCAGGTGATGGATCACGCCACGCTGACCGACAACAACGGCAAGAAAGCCGACTTCCGCAACGTCGTGTTGATCATGACGACGAATGCCGGCGCGAGGGAAATGAGTGATTCATCGATGGGCTTTGGCAACAGCAGCGGCGAGAAAGGCAAAGGACGTGGCGCGATCGAGCGGACGTTCACGCCCGAGTTCCGCAATCGCCTCGATGCCTGGATCGCGTTCGAAGCTCTCTCTTTCCAAACCACCGAGCGCGTCGTCGACAAGTTCATCGAAGAGCTGCGCGTGCAACTGCGCGCGAAGAACGTGACGCTGGAACTGACCGAGCCGGGCCGCGCCTGGCTGGCGAAGAACGGCTACGACCGCGCGTTCGGCGCGCGTCCAATGTCGCGCCTGATCCACGCGAAGATCAAGGAGCCACTCGTCGACGCCATCCTCTTCGGCAAGTTGCAGGACGGCGGCAACGTCGTCGTCGGCGCAAGTGGCGACACGCTGACGCTGGAGTATTGATCGCTCGTTAATCGATGCCTTCCCTGAACTCCGATCTCCACTTTCCCCGATCTCTAATCTCAGCCTTTCCTTTTCCCTGATCTCTGCCTTTCCTGATCTCTGATCTCTGCCTCTCCTGATCTCTGCCTTTCCTGATCTCTGACCTCTGCCTCTCCTGAACTCTGTCTTCTCCCCCACCCGCTATACTTCGCCCATGCCCTCGTACGCGGCGACTGTGACGGAGATCGAAGAGCTCGCGCCGAGCGTGGTTCAGATCACTGTGGCCTTCGACGATGCGTCGTTTTCGTTCGAGGCCGGACAGTGGGTGAATTTTCGTTTCCCGGATGGCGTCTCGCGCGCGTACACGATCGCGTCGGCGCCGCAGCGGAAGCAGAATGCGCAGCTTTGTGTGCGCGTCGGAGCGGGGCGCGGCGGCAAAGCTCTGACGAGGCTCGACGCCGGCGCTCGGGTCACGATCGATGGTCCGTATGGCGATTTTCTACTTCCGGATAATGACGGCCGCCCGCTCGTCTTCATGGCAGGCGACACCGGCATCGCGCCAATCCGCAGCATGGTCCTGTCGATGCTGACCGATCACGATCCGCGAGCGATCTGCGTCTTGTACGAGCCCGATCAGCGCAACATTCTCTACGCCGCCGATTTCGATCCGCTGGCCCGCGACGGAGCGATCAAACATGAGAGCGGAAAGATCGAGACGCTCATCACGCGCAACCGGACTCACATCGAGACGTCCATCGTTCTCGCCGCCGGATTCGATCCCTTCATCGATCGCGTGGCTGCGGCGCTGCGCGAGAACGAGATCGACACGAAGGACTTGATCAGCGAGACGTTCGGGGCGATGCCTTGAGGTGGGGTGTCGGGAGTTTTCAGGATTACGCTGCTTCAAGCTCGTGAATCAGAACCGTTTCACGCGGAGACGCGGAGAGCGCGGGGAGAGGCAGATCCACGTCAGAACTGAAGTCTGTGCCTTCGTCTTTCTACGACCTCCGACTCCCGAAACCCGACACCCGCAACCATCACCACATCCCCGACTTCGCCAGCTTCTGAATCTTCTTCAGAATCCGATCCTTCTTGAAGCCGCGGAGATGATCGATGTAGAGGCCGCCATTGAGATGGCCGATCTCGTGGCAGAGCGCGCGGGCCATGAAACCCTGCCCTTCGATCGTGCGCTGTTCGCCGTTCCGGTCGGTGTAGCGGACCTTCACGCGCTCGGGGCGTGTGACGAGCTCCGTGAAGTCGGGGATGGAGAGACACCCTTCCTCTTCCGTGTTCTCCCCTTCGGTCTCGACGAGTTCCGGATTGATGAGGATGTGCAGTTCGCCCGGTTTCTTGCCGACGGAAAGATCGATGACGGCCAGCCGCTTCGAGATCCCGACCTGATTTGCCGCCAGCCCGACACCGGGAGCGGCGTACATGGTCGCCACCATGTTTTCGATCAGCTTCTGCAAGGGCTCATCGATCTCCGTTACCGGTCTGGTAGGCTCGCGCAGAACGGGATCGCCGTATTTGACGATGGGAAGAACGGGCATGCTCGAAAGGATGAAGGATGAGGGATGAAGGATGAACTTCGAAGGATGAAGGATGAACGAGGCCGTTTGAATCGACTTGGTTCATCCTTCATCCTTCATCCTTTCCCTTCATCCTTCATCGTTCATCCTTTCTTCTTCAGACTCTCGATCATCGCTTCGACGGTGTGCTCGGCGCGGCGCTGGTAGAACTCGTTGAGGACTTTGCGTATCCCCGGATACTTTGCCAGTGCGTTGTCGAGCTTTTCCTTGTCGAGCCGAAGCAGCTCTGTGCGCTGTGATGCCGTGATCGTGGCGGTGCGAGGTTTGCCGGTCAACATGCTCACTTCGCCGAAAAAATCCCCTTCGCCGAGCTTGGCCAGATAGACGGTCGAATGGCCTCCGGCTCCCTGCGTGAAGACCTTCACCTCGCCGCTGCCGATGATGTACATCGACGCGCCTGGCTGTCCTTCGCTGATGATGACGCTTCCCTCATCGTGCGATTCGAGATCCATCTCGCGAATGAGCGCGTCGCGCTCGACCTCAGTCAGAACTTCGAAGAGCGGCGACTTCGGCACGGGCCGCGAGAAAAGCGGATCGCTCTTCCCTTCGGTCGATTCCTTCGGATGCGTCGCAGCGACCTGTCCGCGAAGCTTCTCCGCCTTCTTCGCCACGGCAATCGATTGCACGGTGAGGCCGTTGTCCTCGTAGTACTTCGCCGTATGCTCGTACTGCGCGATCGCTTCCTCATGCTGCCCCGCGCCGGCAAGCGCGTCGGCGTATTGCAGACGGATGCGCGGATTGGACTGGTACTTGTCGAGATCTTTCTTCAGAAGCGGGACCGCGCGGGCATACTCGCGGCGCGCCAGAAGCGATGCCCCGCTTTCAGATTCGTCAGCCATGTGTGGATTGTAGCGGGAGTTGGAGCCGGGGTGTGCTCCGCGGGTGTCGTCGGGTCGGGTGTCGGGAGTCGGAGTTTTGCGAAGGCATCGTGCGGATGGTCCAGTCGAAACCCGCAACGTCGAGCAGAAGAAGTCACGCGCCGAGCCGAACTACGACACCCGACCCCCGAAAACCGACTCCCGCCTTCAGTACCTCACGCGCTTGAGCTCGAGCTTTGCGGACGACGATGCCGTCGAGTAGGGATAGCGGCGCGTCAGTTCTTCGAACGTCTTGCGGGCCATGCCGAGGTCGCCGGTTTTCTCGAAGGTGAGTCCGATCTTGAACATCGCATCGGACGCTTTGTTCTGCTCCGCATATTCCTTGATGACGCGCTCGTAGGCGCGCATCGCGCTCGGGTAATCGCCGGCTGCGAAATACGTCTCGCCGATCCAGTAGAGCGCGTTGTCCGCGAGCTCTCCGGTAGGATCCGCATCGAACACGCGCTGCAATGCATTCCTCGCCTCGGCCATCCTTCCTTTGCCGTAGAGAATCAGAGCCTCGCGATAGCTGTCCGCGATCGCAGCGGAATGCAGAGGGTTGTTCGCCTGCGGCGTCGCGCGAACGGGCGCGGGGACAAGTACGACCGCTGGCGGCTCGGCCGCGCGTGTGACTGGAGCGGGAGCCGGCTCGGCAACGCGCACCGGCTGCGGTTCTACGGTACGCACGGGTACCGGCGCCACACGCGCCTCGTTCTGCGCCGACTCCAAATGAGCGATGCGCGCGTTGAGGACGTCGATGCGCTCCAGGAGCTCGGTCATCGACGTCTGCAATTCCGCCAGGTGTGCATCGGTGGCGGGGTTGGTGACGGCCGGCGCGACATCGGCAGGCGGCACGAGCGACGGCGGTCCCTGCTCGTCTCCCGCCGCGCGGTATGAAGCGCACGCCGCGAGCGAAAGTGCGAGAAGGAGTGCCGCCGCCTGTTTCATGCTGTCTTCATCGTCCCGAGTTTCTGTTTTGCTTTTCCTGCGTACGCGCTGTGCGGAAACTCGGCCATGACACGCTCGAAGTAGAGGCGCGCTTCTGCCGTGCGGCCCATTCCCGCGAGGGCGGTGCCGAGGTCGAAAAAGACGCCGTCACGCTCGCTGTAGTTCGGATAGATCTCCACGATGCCGTTGAGCCGCTGGATCGCCGCGTTGAAGCTGTGCCGCTTGATGTAGTAGCGGGCGATGATGTGATCGTGTTTGGCCAGACGGTCGAGTACATCCTGGACGCGCTTGTCCATCTCGGGACGCAGTGCGCTTTTCGGAAACGTCTTCACCGCGTCGTTGAACTTCTCGAGCGTCTCGCGCGTCTTCTGCTGATCGCGGTCGGGGCGCTCCATCTGCTTGTACGAGCACATGGCGATCTGCAGCATCGCGTAGTCGGCGCGGTCGCTGCCGGGATAACGGTTGATGAAATCGCGGTACTTGTACTGCGCCTCGACGAGGTTCACGGCATCGCCCTGCTCGTAGTAGGTGTCGGCCACGCGTAGCAACGCACGGCGGCCGAGGGGATCGTTGGGATAAGTCTCGTAGACGTGCGAGTAGTACTGCCGCGCCTTCGCATACTTTTTCTTCGCGAACTGATCTTCGCCGAGCTGAAACACCTTCTCTTTCGGCATCTTCATCAGCGCCGGGTCGAAACTTTGGCGCAATGATTTGGTCACGCTGCTTCCGCCGCCCACATCGGCGTTGCGGTGGAAGAAATGCCGGCATCCGGCGAGTGCGATCGAGAGGATCGCGATCAATGTCAGGGTCTTTTTCAATGTGCCTCCGGTGGAGTGGTCAGTGAAGCAGTGGTCAGTGATTAGAGATCAGGGACCAACAGGGGGCCTTCCTGATCACTGATCACTGATCACAGACTCTGCTCCCTGGCCACTAAACTCTCACGCTAACGCTATTTCGAATCGCTTCCATTGCCGACTTGCGGTCCGGCTTCCCGAAAACTGCGGATCCGGCGACGAGAATGCTCGCGCCGGCGGCAACCACCAGCGGCGCGGTGGCCGGATCGATGCCGCCGTCGACCTCGATGTCGACCGCGACCCCTCTCTCTCTGATCATCTGTGCTATCTGACGGATCTTCCCCACCACAGGTTCGATGAACTTCTGCCCGCCGAACCCTGGGTTGACGGTCATCACGAGCACGAAGTCACAGAATTCGATGGCCGTGGTCAGCGACTCCGCCGGCGTGGCGGGGTTGATCGCGATCCCCGCCTTCGCGCCGCCGTCGCGAATCAGTTGCAGCGCGCGCTGCAGATGCGGCTCCGCTTCCTGGTGAATCGAGATCATGTTCGCGCCGGCATCGAGGAACGCGCCGATGTAGCGCTGCGGCTCCGCGATCATGAGATGGCAGTCGAACAGAAGCGTTGTCTCCTTGCGGCAAGCCTTCACGATCGCCGGGCCGATGGTCAGGTTCGGCACGAAGTGACCGTCCATCACGTCGAGATGCACGAGATCCGCGCCGCCTGTTTCGATGTCGCGCAACTCTTCTCCCAGCCGCGAGAAGTCGGCTGACAAGAGCGAAGGTGCGATGCGAATGCGCGTCATTGGGTGGTCGTGGTTGGCGGCGTGGCCGTCAACGGGCCGATCGGATTCTGTTGCTCGATGATGCCGCCTTCCTCCTGTCTGCTGACGACGACCGTGATCGGATCGTGGCCGCTGACCGGAGCACCGCGCAACGGGAACTGGCGAATGATAATGCCGTCGGCGATCCCTGGATACGACTCGAACTTCACGTTCGACACGATCAGCCCTCGCCTCTCCAGTACCGGACGCACTGCGTCGAGCGGATTGTCGATGAGGTCGGGCATGACGTACGAAGCTGGCGGTGGCGGCGCGCCGACGAGCAGCGAAACCTTCTTCTGCGCCTCGACCACCGTCCCTTTTGGCGGCTCCTCGGCGAGGATTCCCGGCGGCAGCGCAGTGTCGACGTAGGCAAGATTGCCGAGCTTGAGATTCTGCTGACTGAGACGCAGCAGCGCGGTGCGCGCCGACTGTCCTCCAAGATCGGGCACCTGCAGAACCAATGGTCCGGCGCTCAACTCGACACGAAGATCGGTGCCGCGTTTCACGAGGTTCGTCGTGCCGGGCGTGCGATTCTGCCAGACGATGTTTCCCGCCGCGATCTTGTCGGAGTTGCGCGTGTGGTCGGGGTCGATGACGAGGCTGATGCCGAGCTCCGTGCAGACCGCGCGCGCATCCGCCAGCGATTTGCCGACCAGATTCGGCGTCGACACGGAGCGGCCGCGAATGAAGAGCGTGAAACAAAGATACGTGCTGACGCCGAACACGATGACGACAAGCGCGGCGAACAGGACGCTGTCCAGAACGCCTCGTTTCACCGGCTCACTCATCGTTGTTCTGGCCGGTCGCTCTTCTGATGCTCGGCCCTGTACTCCGCCTCGTCGTACTTACGGCTGCTCGGCCGCGCCAGATAGAGCGGGATCAGCGTCTCTTTCCAAACGTCTTCGACACGCGCAGCAAAGATGAAGTGCAGCCCGTTCTTCACATCCTCGGGCACTTCGCTCAGATCTTTGCGGTTCCCTTCCGGCAGCACGACCGTCCGGATGTTCGAGCGCTGCGCCGCCATGACTTTCTCTTTGATTCCGCCCACGGAGAGCACTTTACCGCGAAGTGTGATCTCGCCGGTCATCGCCACATCGTGACGCACCGGCCGATCGCCCATCACCGAGGCGATGCAAGTCGCGATGGCGACGCCGGCGGAAGGGCCGTCCTTCGGGATCGCGCCCGCAGGAAAGTGAATATGGATGTCGTGCTCGCTGAACTGCTTGTCCTCGATGTCGAGATCCTTCGCTTTCGAGCGCACGTAGGAGTACGCAGCCGTCACCGACTCGCGCATCACATCGCCGAGTTGTCCGGTGACCGTCGTCCGTCCGCTGCCGGGCATGCGCGCCGCTTCGATGAACATGATCTCGCCGCCAAACTGTGTCCAGGCCAGGCCGGTGGTGACGCCGATTTCCGGATGACGCTCCGCGAACTCGTGCTCGAAGGACGGCAGGCCAAGATACGGCTCGAGGTCGGTGCCGGCGACGGTGTAGTGCGACTCCTCCTCTCCGCCGGCGACCTTCCTCGCGATCTTGCGCAGGATCGTGGCGATCTTGCGCTCCAGATTGCGCACGCCCGCTTCCGCCGTGTAATCGCGGATGACGGTGAAGAGCGCATCCTCCTCGATCGTCACCTGATCGGCGCGCAACCCGTGGCTTTCGAGCAACTCGGGGATCAGATGCTTCGTCGCGATCTCGACCTTCTCCGGTTCCGTGTAGCCGGAGAGACGGATCACTTCCATCCGATCGCGCAACGGCCCGGGAATCGTGTCGAGCATGTTGGCGGTGCTGATGAAAAGTGTATGCGATAAATCATACGGAATTTCGAGATAACGATCGACGAAGGCGTTGTTCTGCTTCGTGTCGAGCACTTCGAGAAGCGCCGACGAAGGATCGCCGCGGAAGTCTTTGCCGATCTTGTCGATTTCGTCGATCATGATCAGCGGGTTGTTCACCCCGACCTGAATGTAGCTCTGAATGAGTTTTCCCGGCATCGCGCCGATGTACGTCTTGCGATGTCCGCGGATCTCCGATTCATCCGTGACGCCGCCGACGGCCATGCGCACGAACTTGCGGCCGAGCGCGTCGGCGATCGCGGCGCCGAGCGACGTTTTGCCGACTCCGGGAGGTCCGACAAAGCAGAGGATCGGCCCTTTCAGATCGCCCTTCAGCTTGAGCACGGCCAGGAACTCGAGCACGCGCTCCTTCACTTTCTCCAATCCGTGATGCCGCGCGTCGAGAATCTCCTCGGCGCGCACGAGATCGAGCCGGTCCTCCGTCTTCTCCGACCACGGCACGTGAAACACCGTGTCGAGATGTCCTTTGATCACGGAGTAGTCGCTCGATGACGGCGAGAGTTGTCCGAGCCGGCTCACTTCGCGGCGAAGCGTCTCTTTGTGCTCCTCCGCAAGCGGGAGTGCCTCGACGCGGCTCCGGTACGTATCGGCTTCGCGCTCCGAGGCGTTCGTGTCGCCCAGTTCGTCCTGGATGACGCGGAGCTGCTCGCGGAGATAGCTCTCGCGGTCGCGGCGGTCGATCGATGTCTGGATCTGGCGCTGGAGCTCTTTGTCGAAGGTCGCCTTGCCGAGGTCGCGCTGGATGCCGTCGACGAGGAGCTCGAGGCGCTCGATGGGATTGACCGTCTCCAGCAACAACTGTTTTTCCTCGAGCGAGAAGTTGACGAACGACGACAGCAGGTCCGCGAACGTGTCCGGCCCCTCGGTCATATTCATCCGCAGGATGTTGAGGATCTCGTTCGAATACTTCGCATCGCTCTCGACCAGTTTCCCGAAGAGCGACATCGCCTTGTTCATCAGGTTGTCGGTCTTGACGTTCTTCGGAATGGGCCGCGGAGGCACCTCGCGCAGCATCCCTTCGAAGTACGGCTCGTTCTGCAGCATCTGCACGAGCTCGACGCGCTGACGGCCTTGCAGAAAAACCTGATAGCGATCCGAGGAAAGAGGGAGACGCTGGACGATCGCGGCAAGCACGCCGATGTGCGACAGATCCTCCGCGCGAGGATTCTCCTTGTCGCCCGTCTTCTGACAGAACGCGGCGATCAGATTCTGGTCGTCGTTGAGACTCTTGAGCAGGCGGACATTGCGGTCGATGCCGACTTGCAGCGAGAGCACGCCGTTCGGAAAAAGAACGGACGACACGAGGGGAATGATCGGGAGACTCTTGGGAATCTCCTCCTCCATCCAGTCACCCGGGCCGGCGGATCCTGGTACTTTTCGGTTGGTTTGAGCCATCGTGATCGTGAGCGCAAGGCCGGTGCCGAAAAATCATCTGGCATCCGGTGCCGCCACCCTACACCGGACTGCCCGTTCCGTCATCCATTCGCTGCGCTTCAGCACGCTCGCGTCTTCGTTTCAGAGCTACACTGCGCAGCGATCTCGGCCACGGCACGCGAATTGTAGGAAAGTGCGTCAGGTTGAACAATCGAAACTCGATGAGCGACACCGCCACGGCTCAGATTCTCTCCGATCCCAACGTCAAGCGGGCCGACCTGCATTGTCATAGCCGCTACTCCGTCTTCAAGTACTTTCGGCGCGCGAACACGCGCGATTGCTACAACAACCCGGAGGACGTCTACCGCATCGCAAAAGAGCGAGGGATGTCGTACGTGACGATCACCGATCATGACTCGATCGATGGGGCGCTCTACCTCCTCAACAAGTTCCCCGACATGACCGACTTCTTCATCGGAGAAGAGGTGGAGACGTACTTTCCCGAGACAAACCAGCGCGTGCATGTCGGCGTGTGGGGGTTGACCGAGGCACAGCATCGGGAGATTCAGCGGCTGCGGCGCAATATCCGCGACCTCGTGCCGTACATGAAATCGGAACGGATGATCTTCGGCGTCAATCACCTGTTTCAGAACTACCGGATGAAGAACGTGGCGGCGCGCTACATCGCCGAGCTGCTGGAGATGTTCGACATCTTCGAAGCGCTGAACGGGGCGATGGCGTCGTTTCACAACAAGATGGTGCAGCAGTTGGTTAGTTCAGTGCAAAAGGGCGGACGGCACGCCTCGATGATCGGCGGTTCAGACGCGCACACGCTCAAGCACGTGGCCAAGGTTCACACGGTCTCAAAGGGCGAAACCGTCTCGGAGTTTCTGGAGAACATCCGCGCCGGCGACTGTTTCGCCTGGGGCAGCGAGATGCGTTTCCGCGAGCTGGTGGCCGACATCTACCTGATGACGATCGCCTACAACAGCGAAGCCCGCGCCGACCTGATGTCGAAGGATTTCAGCGTCGGGGACAAGACGATGCAACTGGCCGGACGCCTGGCGTCGATCCCCACCGCCATCTCCGGCCTCCCCGCCGCGATCACATCACTGAACTACCTCAAACAGATCGTGGTGACAAAGGGAATCTCGATGCGGTTCGACAAACTGATCGAGGAGATCCGGCCGGGTCTGAAGTGAGGTTGCGTTCGTTTCACTTCGACGACGCCTAATGATCCTGCCCTGAGGTCGGGCAGCGGCAGAGATGGGTTGCGAAGATGTCTGATATGACATATCCTGCCGGGCGTGGTTCCCGAGAAGCCACTTGTTTGGTTGCACGGCGAAGTGAAAACACCGCCGTTCTCCCGGCTGGACGATTGGAGGCCGGTTTTCTGCTCCGGAGATTGCAGCAAGGTGCGCAATTGGCGCCTCCGAGCTCACGGCCGATGCCGACGATTGGCTCGCGATGCCACGAACTTCGCGTGGTGGACGAAGACGCGACCTGGAGAGTTCTCTACCACGTCGCCGATGATGCAATTGTGATTCTGGAAGTCTTTTCGAAGAAGACGCGAGCAACACCAAAGAGTGTGATTGACACTGCCAAGGCGCGATTGAAGAGGTATCTGCGAGACGCGGAGGAATGAGCATGAAGGCGGAGAAGATCAAGCGGCTTGCAAAGTCAGGTTGGAGTGTTGGCGACGCCAAGGACTTCCTGACGCTCGATCCTTCCGAAGCCGAGTTCGTCGAGATCAAACTGAGCCTGGCCCGACGGCTGCGAGAGTTACGAGAAAAACACAACTGGACCCAATCCGATCTCGCCGGTCTCCTCGGATCGAGCCAGTCGCGGGTTGCGAAGATGGAGGCCGCCGACGCGACCGTCAGCGTGGACTTACTGGTGCGATCATTGTTGGCCGCCGGTGCCGACCGCAAGGATGTAGGCCGCGCCGTGGGTTCACGACGGCGCTGACCCGAACGGCTAAGGATTCAGAATCTGGCGTAGCGCAAAGTTAGGCGGCGAATGTCTCGAAGAGCTGAACACCACAATCTTGCGAATGGCCTTCTCACTACTTTCGTCAGTCGGAACAACGACGTAAACGGTTATTGGGCAATCGGGCGCCTTCGCTCGGAGGCGGAGCGCTCCAACACGCCCGTCGTGGAGCTCGACATTCTTGAAGGCACATCTGCGCCGGATACGGCCGACGGTCGGTCCGTGGCGTCGTTCTATCGCGAGTGGGTCAGGCCTAGACTTGCGAAGCTTAGAGAACCCGCCGGGGTTGCGAGCGTGTTGGTTCGGTTGAACTTCGCCCCCGAAGCACCGCTACGCTTCTCCCGCGAGATATCAACGTTCGGTGCTCCCTTCACCTGCGAGGTATTGATCACGAGCTCATCGGGGGCCACACGCGTAGATCGCCACACGGGTAGGTGTGCACCTCACGACCCCAAGAATGAACATCGAAGCACACGCGCTGCCGCGCCAGCGCCGCCTTGGTACAAACAGCTGTTCAAATAGATTCGCAGGTCGCCGCCTAACGGACCCAAGCTCACCGGCTTGGAGCCGCACCCGAATAGTAAACGCACTTGCGATGCAGCAACACGCGGCTCCACGTCCGGTGCAGCGGCAAGTTAGACGGCGCTGGACGACTGCGGTTGAGTCCAGCCAAGGTCTTCATGGTAAGCGTCCACGTTGATACCTGCGATGCCTGCGGTAACTTGGCGAACAAACGACTCGTCGGCGTGTTCCTTTCCGAATTGCTGCGATAGCCAGTCAGCTTCTTCACGTGCCTTCCGGCCAAGCAACCCCTCGCTGACCAGTAGCCATCCGACGACTTCCCACGCGACCATAGCCGCCACATCGAGGTGCGTCAGCCAGTCTCTCCCTGGAACCGGATAGCGAAGCTGCTCAATGTCGATGGAATCACCATGAACGATCGCGTTGCGCAACTTATAGAAGTCGTTCAGCCAAAGAGCTACCGCGTTGAGCTCGACCGTGTCGTTTCCGATCTGGACGGTCCCCGTTCGCAAGGTTGTGCGCGCAGTAAGTTCGTTCAGCCGACCGGTCATCCCTAGCCGTTTCTCGCGTCGGTCGCGCGGTTCGAGAAGAATCTCGAACATTGTGGACATCATGACTGCGCGCGAAAAGTGGCTCGTTTCGTCGCTACCGGTATGTGCGAGACGAAACCACTCGAGGGCCCGAAAGATACGGTTTGTGTTTTCCACCACGGGCGCTTGTTTCAGGAGCGCTCCGCACGCTTTCAACATGTCCTCGTTGAGGCGGTACAACGAGGTACCTACGTGCCAGGGAGAACAGAAATGAATCTTCTTGATACCCCAGACGTGCATCGTGCCACCGCTCACAACGGACACATATGGGTTCTTCACATCGAATCGTTGCGTTACGAGCTGGAAACGCTCGGCGTGCGGAACGCCCGGGCTCGGATTTTCAGAAGCGACATTCGCGAGAATGCTCGGAACGACCGTAGCAAATGTCAACGCGTCGACCGCTCGACGGATCGCTTGGCTCTCCTCACCTGAGAGAACTGCGAGTACGTCGTCGCCAACGCTGGCCACGGCGAGGCCGTGTACAGTTCGGCCATCGTTGCCTTGATGACGTGAAAACAAGGTGTCGAGATATTCGCTCGTCGACGCTTCAACAGCTTCGCGGACATCCGACCATGGCGATATGCGAACGTGCCCGATATCGGTCGCCGTCCGCCACTCAGCCCAAGGCAAGAAGTGGATTTCTGGCACGATGTTGCGTCCGTCTAACTCGGCGCTGCACCGGAGCTGGAGCCGCAACCTGCCCAGTCCCGAGTGCGGTACAATCTAGCGTGCGGCTCCAGGCCGGTGAGCTTGGATCCGTTAGGCCGCTGAGTCGAAATCCTAATTGGGTTCTTTAGCCAGCCAGAAGCGTCAAGTTAGAAATTCACCGCCAGCCCGCCCAAGTACCGCTTCGTGACGCCGTCGGCGTCGAGCGCATCGAGCAGGATGCGCGAGTTCTCGGAGCGCGCCAGCTCGATTCCGAGGAGCACTTTCAGATCGAGCGGCAGATGGAGCGACTGCGCCAGACGCAGGTCCACCCGATGCGTCTTGTACGCGTCGCTGCCATTGGGCTGGGGCTGTTTGATCTGCCGGTACGAGACGGCCAGCGTGGTCCGCGTCGGTGCGAACGTCGACTCCACATCGCCCGCCAGATACAACTTCTCGGTTCCACCCGGAGTGACGCCGGGATGTCCGGGTGAGGCCGTCCCTGCCATCCCCGAGATGTCGAGCAGGAAGCGGCTGCCGAGCTCTTTGCGGAACGCCATCCGAACGTCGCGGCGCACATCGCCGGCATCGATATAGAGGCCATCCCAGAAATGCTCCAGACCGTCGGTGAACACGATCCGCAGCGGCGTGTCGGTGGCGCTGACGCTGCCGATCACACTGAAATGCTCGCGGGAAGGATCACCGGAGACGATCCCAATTGAATATGCGTAGCGAGGCAACAGGCGCGAATCATCCGACCAGACGATGACGCTCGGCAGCGTGTTCTGACGCTCCGATTCGACGACTTTGTACATGCCCGACACGACGATCGCCGCGTCTTTGCCGACTTTCCACTCCACGCCGGTGCGAGGCGCCCATTCGGTCCCGTACAAGCCGATGCGGCTCGACATGCCGTAGTCGAGCGTGAACGACGGCACGAGCTCGAACTTCGCGTTCGCCGTCAGGTCGGCGGTTCGCAGCGTCGGCGATGTGATCGCGCCCGCGGTTGACCGCAGATTCTCCTGCGTGACGCGCAACGAGACGCCGAGGTCATTGCGAGCGGATTGAAGGACGGTGGTGCCGCCGACGATTTCGATGAGATCGGAGCCGGGAGTGGCGAGGAAAAGATTCTGCTGCGCGAGGTAGTGAACCTGAACGTGCGAATCGCCATGTGCCCACTCGAAGTTGTGCGAGCGAATGTCGGCCTGCTGGGATTCGGCGGGAAGCGGATCGCGGAAACGCCACCAGGAGCGCGTGGATGCGAGCCGGTACGAATCGGTATCGGACGTGCGGAGCTCGATCTGCGCAGCGCTCGACGCGGCAACAGGAACTCCAAACGTTTCGCTGTCGGTCGAGTCTTCGACACGATGCAGATTCCCGCGGAAGCCGAGCTGCCAATTCTGACCGACGCGGCTCTGCAATCCGAGAGCGGTCTGCGCAAACGCTGGACCGGAGGCCGACGTCGCACCGGCGGTCATCCCGGTCATCGACACCATCTCACCCTTGAAACGTGGGGCCTCATACGCGACCGCGGCGGGTCCGATCGGATCCGGCGGCGGCGTCATCACCATGTCGATCTGACGAAGGACATCGGGAGGCAACGAACCACGAATCTCCCAGATCTCCTGATTCGTTCCGCGTGCCTGCTTCTCGACCTCTAGCTTCAGCTTGACGCGATGCTCTCTCTTCGTCGGAACGATCGTCTCGATCGCAGGCGCGAAGCCGTATTTCATGGCGATGATCCGATAGACGCCGGCGGGAAGTTGTGGCAGCGCAAACGAGCCGTCACTGCCGCTGAACGTCTGGATCGCATCGAGGCTGTTGAGATTCAGCGCGATGACGAGGGCGTTGCCGACGGGGCGGGCGGACGTGGTGACATTGCCCAACACCTGCAGCATCACGGGAAGGGGAACCGCAGATTGCGCAGGGACAGCGAGGATGACGATAGCGGACGCAATCGCAATCGCACGCAGTCGCCGCATGGTCTCCCTCCTTAACCCTGACACGCGAGTCTAAGGAGTCGCCTGTCGGGAGTCAAATGGTGGAACGTTAGGTTTTTGTGAGGACTTCCAGATTGTCACGCGAAGGCGCGAAGCCGCGAAGTGAGAAACGCCGCTCCTCTCCACGGCTCCCCGCCTCCGCGTGATATATGAAACCCGATGCGCAGGACTAAGATTATCGCCACCCTCGGGCCCGCTTGCACCGACGAATCGACCATCCAACGGTTGCTGACCTCGGGCGTTGACGTCTTTCGGATGAACTTCTCTCACGGCACGCCGGCGGACCGCTTGCGGCTGATCGAGATCATCCGCCGCGTCGCTACCGACAACGGGAAGTACATCCCTATCCTCGGCGACATTCAGGGTCCGAAGCTGCGGATCGGCGAGGTCGATGGCGTCATTCAGCTCCGACCCGGGCAAATGTTCACGCTCACTACCGAGCCGCTCATCGGCAACGCCTCGATCGTCTCCACGCCGTTCACTCCCCTGCCGCGCGAAGTGCAGATCGGACAGCGCATTCTGATTAACGACGGTCTCGTCGAGCTCGTCGTCTCCGCGGTCGACGCCACGAACGTGCAGACGCGCGTCATTCACGGCGGCCCGATCTCGTCGAACAAGGGGATGAATTTCCCCGACACGGAGCTGACGATTCCCGCGATCACGGAGAAGGATCGCGAGGATGTCAAATTCGCCGTCGCCAATCAGCTCGACTACATTGCCGCGTCGTTCATCCGCCGCCGCGCGGACATTGTCGAGCTTCGCGCGTTTCTCCACGAGCTTGACGGGGACGAGATCAACATCATCGCCAAGCTGGAAAAGTCGCAAGCCATCGACGCGCTCGAAGACATTCTCGACGTCAGCGATGGCGTCATGGTCGCGCGCGGAGACCTCGGCGTCGAGCTTCCGCCGCAGGACGTTCCCATCGTGCAGAAGAGCGTGCTGCAAAAAGCTGCGGTGTGGGGCCGCTTTGCCATTACGGCGACGCAGATGCTGGAGTCGATGACATCGAATTCACGGCCGACGCGCGCCGAGGCCTCGGATGTTGCGAATGCGATCTTCGACGGATCGGATGCCGTCATGCTTTCGGCGGAGACAGCATCGGGCAACTATCCGGTCGAAGCGGTGCAGATGATGGCGCGCATCATCATGGCCGCGGAACAGAATCGCCAGTTCCAGGTTGGCGTCGGACGCGATCCGTTCCGCGTTTCGTCCGAGACCGACGAGTTCACCGACGCGCTCGCGGGCGCGGCGAACTATGCCGCGGAACAACTCGACGCCAAGTTCATCATCGTCTTCACGCAGACAGGATTCGCGGCGCGGCTGATGTCGAAGTTCCGTCCGAAGCAGCCGATCATCGCGCTGACGCCGTCAACATGGGTAGCGCGGCGCATGAACATTCTCTGGGGCGTGCAGCCGTTCGTCATGCGCGAAGTCGGCGAGTATCACGAGCAGATCGTCGAGCGCGTCGACGAGTTTCTCATCAGCCGCGACATCGTCGTACCCGGCGACCGTCTGGTGATCCTGATGGGCTCACCGATTTATCAGCGCGCGAAAACGAATCTGCTGCGCGTGCATCGGGTGAGGGAGTAAGCAGCGTCTGTCATCCTGAGACTGCCGGAGCCGCCGCAAGATTCGTAACGTTTGCCTTGGCATACATCGGCGGCGGAGGACGTCGAAGGACCCCCTAGTCATGTGCCATTTTTTTCACGCCACACCGGCACCGAATGAGGGGGTCCTTCGACCGTCCTTCGCCGCCTATGCATCGCGAGTGCACGGCGCAGTGAATCTTGCGGCGGCTGCGGCGGCTCAGGATGACAGTTTAATCGCCGGGCTTCGCCGCAGGATAGACTTTCTACGATAGAGCTTGCGCTGCCAGCATCGGCTGCAAGCTTCTCCCCACCACCCGCGCAATCGCGTCGCACTCCTTCACGATTTGCGCGAATGCCTCAGGGAGGATTGCCTGCGGTCCATCCGACAGCGCCTCTTCCGGCTTGTGATGCACTTCGATCAACACTCCGTCCGCGCCCGCAGCGATCGACGCGCGCGACATCGGTGCGACCTTGTTGCGTTTGCCGGTTCCGTGGCTGGGATCGACGAGCACCGGCAGATGGCTGATGCGTTTGATCGCCGGGATGATGGAGAGATCGAGCGTGTTGCGCGTGTGATCGGCGAACGTCCGCACGCCGCGTTCGCACAAAATCACGTTGTAGTTTCCCTCGGCCATGATGTATTCAGCCGAGAGGAGCAATTCTTCGAGCGTTGCCGACATGCCCCGCTTAAGCAGAACCGGCTTGCGCGCACGCCCGGCCGCTTTCAGCAGCGAGAAGTTCTGCATGTTGCGCGCGCCGATCTGAATGCAGTCCGCATACTTGTCGACCAACACCAGTGCCTCGTTGTCGATCGCCTCGGTCACGATCGGGAGGTCGAACTCCTCGCGCACACGGGCGAGGATCTCCAATCCTTCTTCGCCGAGTCCCTGGAACGAGTAGGGAGATGTGCGGGGCTTGAATGCGCCGCCGCGGAACAACTGCCCGCCCGCGTTGCGGATCCCTTCGGCGATGGCGCGCGCCTGATCGAGCGACTCGACGGCACACGGTCCGCCGACCACGACGATGCCTTCGCCGCCGACATCGACGCCGCCGACGTTGATGATGCTGTCGTCCGGACGCGCTTCACGGCTGACGAGTTTGTAGGCGTGCGAAACACGGATGACTTCCTTGACTCCCGGATAGTTCTCCAGGACCTCAGGGTCCGCTTTGCCGGGCTTTCCGGTGATGCCGATGGCGGTGCGATTCGCGCCGGGAATCGCATGTGCCTTCAGCCCCATCTTCTCGATGTGGTGGACAACTGCTTCAATTTGTTCGGGCCGGGCTCCGGCTTCCATGACGACGAGCATTGGTGGCCAGTATAATCGACCGCTCTGATGTGCCATTCCGAGGAACCATCATGAAGAAGACATGGATGATCGCCGTTCTTGCCGCCGCCGTTGCCGCGCAAACGTTCGCCGCGAGCTACTGGGTCGTGCTGAAAGACGGGACGCGTTACGAAGCAAAAGCGAAGTGGACGGTTGTGAACGGGAAGGCCGTCGTCAATCTCGTGAGCGGTTCCGTACTCTCGCTCGATCCGAACAGCATCAACGTCGCGAAGTCGGAGGAGATGACGCGGCTTGGTGGCGGATCACTCTTCGGCGTGGAACAAATCCCTGTAACGTCGACGACGAAAACGTCGCAACTCGGATCGTCCGTTCGCCTCCGCAAACTCCCTTCGTCACAGCCCGAAGCACCGGCACCGGCGCCATCGACGCCCGCGGACGTTCCGACGCCCGTCGCGGCCGGCCCCGGACTGGGGTCCGATGTCATCGGAAAATTCGAACGTGCGTATGAGAACGTCGGAATCTTCGAGCACAAAGTGGTCTCGACCGGTCCTCACTCACTTCGCGCGGATCTGACAGCCGACACGGAGGACAAAGTGTTCAACACGCTCTCCGCGACGGCGTTCCTGATCGTCCGTAACGCAGGCATCCAGGGAGTGCAGATCGATGCCATGGACATTTTCATGAAGACCACGACCGGCTCCGCGGCTGGACGTTTCCACCTCACGCACGACGAAGCTGTGGCAATCGAATCGAAAGCGATCACACCGCAGTCGTACTTCGTTCAAAAAGTGCTCTTCTGATTACTGGACGACGTCGACGGTCGCGGCACCACCATAGACCGTGATATAGCGGAACGTTCGAAGCTGCTCGTCGACGATCGTTTTCTCCCCCGCCGCGAACACAACGTGCTCGACGGGCGCATCGATCGTGAAGAGATCGGCGCGATCGTACGCGAAGCGGACGATGACGTCGCGCGCGGCGGTTCCCGGATTGCGGATCGTCAGCCGCGCCCGTCCCTGAATCACACCGAAGTCGTAGGCCGTTGCTGACGTTTTTCGCGAGACCGTTACCGCCGTCCCGCCGACGACAGCGATTTCGGGAAGCGCCGTCACGAAATCAAACGATTGGCGAGGTGCGACGACACGCTGCGCCGGAGCAAACAGCGGCGCGGCGCGTTGTGCCAGATAGTTCCAGCGCCGCGCTGGCGGACGCCCGAGGAGTTGCGGCTGCGTGATGTCATTCGCCGGCGGATCGCGAAGGAGCAGATCATCGCGCCAGCCGCGAACGATGTGCCAGTCGCTGCCGGTGACGACGAAATTTGCGAACTCGCTCGTCAGGTCGATGGCCAGGATCAGCCCCCCGACTCCATTTGCGCTCCGCACGGCGACGACGATGCGGTTCTTCCGGTCGCGCGCCAGCGTGCTGACGTCGTACGTGTCGAGCGCTTCGTTGCCGTCGCCGACACGCCGGCCGCCGATCGCCGCGCCGTTGAAATACAACGTGTACTCGGGATCGCCGAGCATCTTGATCTTCGTGAAGGCCCGGTTCGGTGGGAGATCAAAATCGTACGTGGCGAAGAACGCCACCGGATCGCCCGCAGCCATCCGATGAACGGGCCAGATCCACTGCGCGCGCCCCGTGTTGTCGAAAAACTTGTGCGAATAGAGAAGATCGAGCCGGCTGAACGCAGCGACTACCACGACGATCGAGGCCGCGATGATGAGCAGGCGGCGGATGAGGACGCGGTCAGCGGTCGTCGAGAGTCGGAGGTAAGGCTGGGCTCTTTCTCCGACACCCGACACCCGACTCTCTACCGCCGACGTAGAATCGTCACTCATGAACGCCGTCATTGTAATTCCCGCCCGATGGGCATCGACGCGGTTTCCAGGAAAGCCGCTGGCGATGATCGCGGGCGTGTCGCTGATTCAGCGTGTCTACGAGCGCGCATCGCGGTCGGCGCGCGCAAAGGCGATCGTCGTCGCGACGGACGATGACCGCATCGCCGAGCACATCGCATCCTTTGGCGGTCGATTCGTTCGTCCCGAAGGCGAGTTTCAGAGCGGAACCGACAGGATCGCCGCATCGCTCGATCTGCTCGACTGCAAGTACGAGCAGGTCATCAACGTCCAGGGCGATGAGCCGATGATCGACATCGACTCCGTCGATCGCATCATCGACATTCTGCAATCGACCGGCGTGGACATGGCCACGCTCTCCGCTCCGATCGACAGCGAGGAGGAACGCCTGTCTCGCGACGTCGTGAAAGTCGTGACGCGGCTGGACGGCGACGCACTCTATTTTTCGCGGGCTCCGATGGCTGGCGCGCAGCGTCACGTCGGGATCTACGGCTATCAAATCGACGTACTTCGCGCGCTCGCGGCCCTGCCTCCCTCCCCGCTGGAACGGGCAGAATCACTCGAACAGTTGCGGGCTTTGCAGAACGGCTTTAAAATCGCTGTCGTTCAAACCACAAAGGCCCACCTCGGCGTCGATCGCCCCGAGGACGTGGCGCGCGTCGAATATGAACTGGCTAAGCATGCGTAATCCCGGAGAGCGTTCGTGAGCTGCGTGCTCACACGCACACGCTTCCTCGCCACAGCCAGCACCACTCTCCCCGCCAGCAAGCAGGCCGAACCGCGCAGCGGCTTTGGCAGGGGCATTGGCCCAAAACTCTCTCTCAACCAACCGGAGGCATGACCGATGAGCACCAAATATATCTTCGTCACTGGCGGTGTTGTTTCCGGACTGGGCAAAGGAATCGCCGCGGCGTCGATCGGCGCTCTGCTCGAAGCGCGCGGATTTCGAATCACGATTCAGAAATTCGATCCCTACATCAATGTCGATCCCGGCACGATGTCGCCGTTCCAGCACGGCGAGGTCTACGTCACCGATGACGGCGCGGAGACCGATCTCGATCTCGGTCACTACGAGCGTTTCACTTCGATGCGTGCCACGCGGAAGAGCAACTTCACCACCGGCCGCATCTACCTGAAGGTCATCGAGAAAGAACGGCGCGGAGACTATCTCGGCAAGACCGTGCAGGTCATCCCTCACATTACCGACGAGATCAAGAAATGCATCCGCGAAGTGAGCGAAGGAGTGGACGTCGTCATCGTCGAGATCGGCGGGACGGTCGGCGACATTGAGTCGTTGCCGTTCCTCGAGGCGATCCGGCAGTTCCGGCTCGAAGCCGGCCGCGGCAACGCCATCAATGTTCATCTCACGCTCGTCCCGTACATCAAAGCGTCAGACGAGATGAAGACGAAACCGACGCAGCACTCCGTGCAGAAACTGCGTGAGATCGGCATCCAGCCCGACGTCCTGCTCTGCCGCTCCGAACACGCGATCCCGGACGAGATGCGCGACAAGATCGCGCTCTTCTGCAACGTCGAGCAGGACGCCGTCATCCCTGCGCTCGACGTCGAGTTCATCTATCAGGTGCCGCTGGCCTTTTCGCGCGAGCGGCTCGACGAGATCCTTCTCGACAAGCTCCATCTCCCGCATGACGAGATCGGCGCACTCACGAAGTGGGAAGAGATCATCCGCAAACTTCGCCATCCGGAAGACGAGGTAAAGATCGGATTCGTGGGCAAGTATGTGGAGTTCGGCGATTCGTACAAATCGCTCAACGAGGCGCTCACGCACGGCGGCATCGCCAACAACGTGAAGGTGCGCATCATCTACATCGACTCCGAGGAGTTGGAGACCGAGGGATATCACGGCGACCTCGGGCGCGTGGATGGGATTCTGGTCGGTCCGGGATTCGGATCGCGCGGCGTCGAGGGAAAGCTGCGCGCGATTCGCTACGCCCGCGAAAAGCGCATCCCCTACTTCGGCATCTGCCTCGGCATGCAGTGCGCGACGATCGAGTTCGCGCGCAATGTCGTTGGCATGGTGGGCGCGAACTCCACGGAGTTCGACGATGAGTCGCCGTACAAAGTCATCTACAAGCTGCGCGATCTGATTGGCGTCGACGCACTCGGCGGAACGATGCGGCTCGGAAAATATCCCTGCGGCCTCAAGGAAGGCTCGATCGCGCGTCAGGCCTATGGCAGCGATCTCGTCGACGAGCGTCATCGTCATCGCTACGAGGTCAATCCCGAGTACGTGCCGCAACTCGAAGAGCGCGGCTTTCATGTGACGGGACTCTCGCCGGACGGCAAGTTCGTCGAGATCGTCGAGCTGGAAGGGCATCCGTGGTTCGTCGGCTGCCAGTTCCACCCCGAGTACAAATCGCGGCCGACTGCGCCGCATCCGCTCTTCCGATCATTTATCGCAGCGGCACGCGTGTTCAAGAACTCGCTGAAAACAGCCGCCGCCGTGACGGTGTCGCAGGAGAGCGAGCTCGTATGAAGGTGTTGCGGCACGTCGGCGGCGTGATCGCGGGATTGATCGCCGCGTTCGCTCTCGTGGCAAGCGCCGAAGCGATTGTTCATGTGCTCTATCCGCCGCCGCCGGGGGCGAACATGGACGATTTCGAGCAGGTCAAGAAATTCGTCGCCGCGCTTCCGCTGACCGCGTACCTGCTCGTGCTCGCAGGATGGCTGATCGGGACGTTCGTGGGGACGTGGCTGGCAGCGAAGATCGCCCAGAACCCGATCGCCGGCTACGTCGCCGGCGCGATTCTGTTCGCCCTCGGCGTCGTCAACGCGATCAAGATCCCGCAGCCAGTATGGTTCTCGATCGTATCATTCATGATCTACATCGGCGCGACGTGGGTGGGGGCAAGGGCGGGGAGAGGGAGAGAGGCCCTCGCCTAGTTCAACTGTTTCTCGAGCGCCGCGATTCGCTGTTCGAGCTGCGAGACGTGGTCCTTCAGTCCGAGTAACTCGGACTTCAGTGCCATGCGGTCGAGTTTCTGCTCGACGGCGGTCATCCGATCTTCAAGACGGCGAACTGCGGCGCTTAGTGATTGATACTCATTCTCGAGCCGATCGAAGCGCGTGTAGATGTCGTCCATGTACGAATGCATCTCAGCCTTCGTCACCATGCCGTCCATCCGCGATCGGAGCTGGTCGAATTCCGGCTGGATGAATTCGCGATAAAACTTCATCAACGTATCAAACAGCTCGTTCGCCATGCTCGGATTCTACCTCGGCTTGCTATCGATGGAAAGATTCCCGAACCGCCGCGATTGCAGAGGTCAGCAGGCCGATAACCCGCCAAAGATCGCGACCGCCCGGCCTTGCAATGGGTAGAATGCTTCGTTCATGCAGACGCGCCCGATCGCCATCACCGACACCATCTCTTTCGGTGGTGACCACCCTCCACTTTTCATCGCTGGACCTTGTGTCATCGAGTCGCGTGATCATGCGCTGCGCATGGCGCGGACGCTTCTGGCGCTGCGCGATGAGCTGAAGATCAATCTCGTTTTCAAATCATCATTCGACAAGGCCAACCGCACATCGATCGAATCGTTTCGCGGACCGGGGCTGGAAGAGGGGCTGGAGATTCTGCGCGCCGTCAAAGGAGAAACAGGCCTGCCGCTGCTTTCCGATATTCATGAGTGGCAACAGGCGGAGCGCGCCGCGGAAGTGCTCGACATCCTCCAGATTCCGGCGTTTCTTTGCCGGCAGACCGATCTGATCGCCGCGGCCGCGCGCACTGGAAGAGCGGTCGGCGTGAAGAAGGGACAGTTTCTTTCGCCCGAGGAGGCGAAGAACATTCTGGACAAAGGGCGCGAAGCGGGGAACGAGCGTGTCTTCATCACCGAGCGTGGATCGGCATTCGGATACCAGAACCTCGTCGTCGACATGCGGTCGTTCCCGATCCTGCGCGGATTCGGCGCGCCGGTCGTTTATGACATCACCCATTCGATGCAGAAGCCGGGCGGCGAAGGAAAACAAACCGGTGGAACTCCGGAGTTCGCGCGACCGCTCGCACGCGCTGCTGCAGCAGCGGGAGCCGACGGCTTCTTCATGGAGGTTCATGACAACCCGCCCGCCGCGCTGAGCGATCGGAGCACGCAGATCCGGCCCGAGGCGGCGCGGGACATCATCACCGACATCCTGGCGATGCGCGCAGCGTTGCCGGCAATCTGATCGAAAGCGCGATGTCACGGCTCCAGCGCATCCTCGCCATCGTCGTCGCGATCTACTTGCTGCTCGTCCTTCTCGATCGATTCGTGCTGGTGGAAGTGCTGGCGCGGCGCGTCGGCGTTTCGGTACTGCTCGCGCTGGCTGAGGCGCTGGCGATCGTCGGCGTTGGGTTCGCGGCTCGCGGTTTGTTCGCGCGATCGTGGAACGCAGCGGAGTGCGATCTGCCGCGCGATTTTCTGATTGGATATCCACTCTTTGGCGCGCTCTGCTTTCTCCTCGGTACAGTGAACGTCTCCGGCTGGTCGATGGGGATCATCCTCGCCGTTTGTGGTCTGGGTGGGTTGTACATTGTGGTGCGCCGCTTCGAATCGCGGATGCCTGCGATTCCGGATCTCGGCGGGCCATTCGTGGTCACCGCCATCGCGGCCGTTTTTCTCTGCGCGCTCATCGCGGCACAAGCGCCGCCGACGTCGCTCGACGAGCTCGCGTACCACCTGGCGGTTCCCTGGACCTGGGTGAAAGAACATCGGGCGGTCGATCTGCCGCTGATCTCGCATTCGTACTTCCCGCTCGGGATCGAGTCGGCAGACTTGCCCTTGCTGGCGATCCTCGATCAGATTCGCGGAGGAATCGCCTCCCACTTCCTCCACCTCGGCGCCGCGCTCGCGACAACCACCGTGCTGTTCCGGATGGCACGCGGCAACGCGCTGGCTGTCGCGGCAGTGGTGACGACACCGGCGCTTGCGTTGATCGCGGGATGGTCGCTCAACGATTGGCCGCTCATCGGCATCTGCGCCATTCTCGTGCTGGCGCTCGACTCCGGCGATATGGCTACCGCGGCGGGTGCGATCGCGGCCGGGATGCTGACGAAGTACACGTTCGTTCCGTTTGCTGTCGTCGTTCTTATGGGTGTGTGGCTTAGGCGGAGGTCGAGCTCTCAGTCCGGCAACACGGGAGGTCTGACTGGAGAGTCCGACCTACGGTTCCTTCCGCTACTTGCCGGGATCGCCCTCGGCTCCATCTTCCTCATCCGCAATCTCATCCTGACCGCGAATCCGATCGCGCCGTTTCTCTCGGCCGCTGCTCCGCATGTGACTGGGTATCGTGCGCCGTTTCTTTCTGACTATGTCTTCGACGGTCACTTCATCGATGAGAGTCTGGGCGTATCGCTCCTCGCCGCGTGCGCGCTGTCCGCGGGCGCGTTGGCGTGGTCGCTCGTCGGGGCGGCGGTTCTTCTGCTTTTGCTTGCGCCGTCGTCGCGCATTTTTCTTCCGTTCCTGGCGATTCCCGCGGCGCGGTCGCTCCCTCCCTCGCGGTCTCTTCGCGTCGTACTCGGCGTCGCCATCGTCGTGCAGCTCTTCCTCGTCGGGTACTTTGTCGATCGCGGCGGGGCGTTCGCGCTGCTCTCCTCGACCGCCACCGATTCGGAGTACCTGACGAAGCAGCGATCGTCATTCGTCTCGACGCAAGCAATCGATGCGGTGCTTCCGGCGGACGCGCGTGCATTGGTGGTCGGCATCAACGAGACCTATTGGTTCACGCGGCGCGTGCGCGGCGGCGGCAATTTCGACGGACCGAGAGTGTCGCGTTATCTGGAGGCTCCCTCGCCGGAGGCGCTATTCGCCCGGCTGAAACACGACGGGTTCACGCACATTGCGGTCGTGACACCGGCAGGCGCCACTACAACCGTTCCGCAAAAGCTGGCCGAGCGCGATACGTCCTTGACACCGCAGGCGCAGCGTACACTGGCGCAAACACTCGACCACTTCACCACTAGCGTGGCGTCGCGCGGATCGGCTACTGTGTTCACGTTGCGATAGGAGCCTCCATGGAAAAGGTCATCGGTATCGGCGGCATCTTCTTCAAATCGGACGACGTCCAGACTCTGCGCAACTGGTATCGCGATCACCTCGGCATTCCCGTCGATGACTCCTACGGCGGCGCGTCGTTCGAATTCCGCGAGAAAGACGCGCCGGAAACAATCGGCATGACCCTCTGGTCGCCGTTCCCATCGACGACGACGTATTTCGATCCGACGCGCGCGCCTTTCATGATCAACTACCGCGTCTCCGATCTCGACGCCATGCTCGCGCAGCTCCGTGCGGCCGGCGCAACGGTCGACGAGAAAGTCGAAGACACCGACTACGGGCGCTTCGGATGGGCCACCGATCCCGACGGAAACCGCTTCGAGTTGTGGCAGCCGAAGTAGTCATCGGTCAACAAATCAGGGAAGTTCGTAGCTATTGCCGGTTGATATTGCTATATGCAATTCATAGATGTGATTCATAGATAAAACGATCGCTTCCCGAATCGAGCAATCCACCTACAGCAACGTCCCCTTCAGGATCAGCAGCGCCACCATGAAGTAGATGCAGAGGCCGGTCACGTCGACGAGTGTCGCCACGAACGGAGCAGAGGCGGTGGCGGGATCGAATCCGAGTCTTCGCAGAACGAACGGGAGCATCGATCCGGCAAGCGTGCCGAACATCACCACGCCGATGAGCGAGAACCAGACCGTCAGCGCTACGAGGATGTAGTGGCTGCCGTAGTCCGTGAACCCGCCAACCAACAGGTGAAGTTTCTCCCACAACACGATGCGGATAAAGCCGATGAACCCAAGGAGCGTACCGAGAACGAGTCCGGAAATGATCTCGCGGCGGAAGACGCGGAACCAATCGCGGAGCCGCAGCTCGCGCAACGCCAGAGAACGAATGATCAGCGACGTCGCTTGAGAGCCTGAGTTTCCGCCGCTGGAGATGATCAGCGGTACGAAGAGTGCGAGGACGACGGCCTTGGCGATCTCCTTCTCGAAGAAACCCATGGCCGTCGCCGTAAGCATCTCGCCGAGGAAGAGGGCGGAGAGCCAGCCGGCCCGTTTGCGGATCATCGAGAAGACATCGACCTGCAGATACGGCGCGTCGAGTGCTTCCATACCGCCCAGTTTCTGGATGTCTTCGGTCGCCTCTTGTTCGGCGACATCGAGCACGTCATCGACCGTAATAATGCCGAGCATGTGTCCTTCGGCGTCGGTGACGGGAAGTGCGAGGCGATCGTATTTCTCGAACGCCTTGAGGACTTCTTCGCGGTCGTCGTTGGCGTTCATCTTCACCAGCGGCGGATCGTCGATGTCGGTCACGCGCGTCGACGGGTCGGCCAGCACGAGCGAGCTGAGACGAATGTCCTCGACGAGTCTTCCATCCTGGTCGACGATGTAGACGACGTTGACGGTCTCTTTTCCCGGGCCGGTGGCGCGAATGTGATCGAGCGCTTCGCGCGCCGTCATCGCCGGCTGGATCGTCACGTAGCGCGGCGTCATGTAACGGCCGGCGGTGTCTTCGGGGTAGCCGAGGAGCCAGCGAGCGCTCTTGAGATCGTCGGGGGAGAGCGCGGCGAGCAGGCGGCGGGTCACGACCGCAGGCATCTCTTCGAGCAGACGGGTGCGGTCGTCGGGGTTCATCTCCGCGAGGACGTTGCGCACCTGTTCGTTGCTCAGCGACTCGATCAGACCTTCCTGGTGATCGGGCGGAAGGTACGAAAACACTTCGCCCGCTTCGTCGCGGGGAAGAACGCGGAAGACGAATCCCTCCTCTTCGCGAGGCAGGGCGATGATGAGATCGGCGACATCGGACGGATGGAGATCGGTGAGACGGTCGCGAAGCTGGTTCCAGCTCTGAAGCCGGATCAGCTCACGCATCTCATCGCCCACCGACGGCATTTCGATCATTCGTCCCTCACGGCCCTGGAGAGTATTGGAAGCGACGTTGAAAGTCGAAACACTTTTCCTCCGCTTACTGAGATAATTGCAGCCACAACCATGACCTCCCTCCGATTGGAGCTGCTGGGTGATTTTCTGATCCGCTCCGGCGATGGCGCTCTCGCAACGATCGGCGCCAAAAAATCGCAGGCGCTGATCGCCTATCTGGCGATGAAACCATCCCAACGCGTATCGCGTGAGAAACTGGCTGGCCTGCTGTGGTCGAGCACTGGCCCCGATCAGGCCCGTCAGAGTTTGCGGCAGACGTTGTCTACTGTTCGCAAAGAGCTTTCACAGATGGCGAGCGGGCAAAAGACTTTGATCGAGGAGGGCGATCTCCTCAGTCTCGATTCTTCCGTCACCTGCGACGTGGTGGAGATGGAATCGATGATCGCCGCGGGAACGGAGGGTGGACTCGCTGGTGCGATCGATCTCTATCGCGGAGACTTCCTGGACGGTTTCTACATCAACGAGGAGCGCTTCGATCAGTGGGTGGTCGGTGAGCGCGACCGGCTCCACCGGCTCGCTCTGCGAGCGCAAACGATGCTCGTCGAGTTGCAGTCGAAGCACGCCACACTCGACGACGCGATTGCCACCGCGCAACGCTCGCTCCGTCTGGACATTCTGCAGGAGCCGATGCATCGCACGCTCATGCGGCTCTACCTGCAGAGCGGGAATCTCCTGGAGGCGCTCCAGCAATACGAAGTCTGCGCGAAGGTGCTCAAACGAGAGCTGCGCATCGAGCCTGACGTTGAAACGAAAACGCTGCAACGCGAGATTCTCCAGCTTCGGCTGAAAAGCGGCAGCCGCGCGAGCGACGCCGCCGTCGAGAAGAAGACTGTGTTGGTGGTCGAAGACAACGCGCTCAGCCGGGAGCTCACGAACGCGGTACTGAAATCAGCGGGCTACTCTGTAGTGCTGGCCAAGGATGGCGCTGAGGCCTTGATGGCCGTGGCGAGGGAGAAGATCGATCTGCTCCTGATCGACGTCGACTTGCCCTACATCGACGGCCATTCGCTGTTGCAGGCGATGCATGAGAATGGCGTGGCCGCGCCGGCAGTATTCATTTCCGGACTTCCTGGAGAGAGTGTGGAAGTGCGCGCCTTCGAAGTTGGCGCCGCGGACTTCATCCGCAAGCCGGTTACGAACAGCGTTCTGCTGGCGCGCGTGGCCAAGGTGTTGAAGGAATCGTGATCCGGTAACCGGGTCGCGGTCTGCGACCGCGCGACGAGCACGCTCGCGAACGAAGATGGTCCATTGCTCCGGCCGTTGCTCACATGCATCGCAGGATCGCGGCCACCGACTTCTCTACATCCTCCGCGGTCGTCGACCAATTGGATACGGAGATGCGCATGGCCGCCTTCCCCTGCCACGTCGTACCAGCCAGCCAGCACGTCCCTTCGCGCTGCACGCGGCCGATGACCTCGCGCGTCGCGTCGTCGTTGTCGTCGAAGCGGACGAGCACCTGATTGAGGACGACGTCGTTGAGGATGGCGACGCGCGGATCGCGTTGCAGCAACTCCGCGAACTGGCGGGCGCGATCGCAGCAGCCGTCGATCATCGCAGCGATCCCGCGGCGGCCGAGCGAGCGGATCGCGGCGTAGATCGGCAAGCCGCGTGCGCGGCGCGAGAACTCAGGAACCCATTCGAAGTTGTCGCGCTCGATCCCGGTCGTTTGCTCCAGATACTCGGCCGAGACCGTCATCGCCGCGCGATGCGACGCCGAATCGCGGACGATGACGATGCCGCTGTCGTACGGAACGTTGAGCCATTTGTGCGCGTCATTCGCCCAGGAGTCGGCCAGCTCGCAACCATCGAGCAGCATCCGCTTCGACGCAGTGGCCCGGCCCCACAATCCAAATGCTCCGTCGACGTGCAACCAAGCGCCGCGCTCGTGCGCGATCGACGCCAGGTCGCGCAGCGGATCGACCGAGCCGCTGTTGACGTTCCCAGCCTGCGCACAGACGATCGTTGGTCCATCGAGGGCCGCGAGAAGCTCGCGCAGCGAATCGGCACGCATCCTTCCCTGATCGTCGGCGTCAACCTTGCGCAACGCCCGCGTGCCGAAGCCGAGCATCCGCATCGACGAGTGAATCGTGATGTGCGACGCCGCGCTGACGACGAGATGCACAGGTGGCGCGCCAGCCAGTCCGTTCTCTTCCGCATTCCATCCAACGCGGCGCAAGACTCCGTGGCGCGCTGCAGCAAGCGCCGTGAAGTTCGCCATCTGACCGCCGGTCACGAATCCGACGCTGGCGTTTCGTGGCAGATCGAACAGTTCGAGCAGCCATTGGCGCGCGACATCTTCGACGACCGATGCCGCGGGCGACGTTGCGTAGATGCCGGCATTCTGATCCCACGCGCTCGTCAGCCAGTCGGCGGCCAGCGCCACCGGAAGACTGCCGCCGATGACGAAGCCGAAGTAGCGCGGGCCGGCACAGGCGATGAGTCCGCGGTCGGCACCGCGCGCAAGAGCGTCGAGCACTTTTGCACCATCTTCGCCTTCGTCGCTCAACGGAACATCGAGCGCGGCAACGAGCTCATCGCGTGTGGCGCGCGGCCCCACGTGGCGCTCGGGAAGCTGACCGAGAAACGAGCCGGCGTGATCGCGAGCGAGATCGAGAAGAGTACGCATACTGCGGAGCGTATCGGATTCGGGCGCGCGTTTGGTGCCGGAGCCCTGCCGCGGCTCCGACACCACTCACTGGCGATCAATTCACAGTCACGGTCACGGTGTTGCTCTTCACGTGCGTGGTGTTACAGGCGTTCCACACCTCGACGTAGAACGTATTTGTCCCCTTCTTTGTGAACGATGTCGTATACGAGGCCGATGTGGCGCCGGCGATCGACGTACCGCTGCCGTTGAACCATTGATAGGAGATTGGCGCAGTGCCTGCCGCGACGACTGTCAGCGTCAGGTTCACGTTCCGGGTCGTCGTCTGATTCGTCGGTTGTGTGGTGATGGATGCCGCGACATTTGCGGTTACGGTTGCGCTCCCGGTACCCGAGCGCGGACAGCTCGCCGCGTCGCTCACGGACGTTACCGTGTAGGTCGTCGTCGCAGCCGGACTCACACTGCGCGTGGCTACGGTACCGCTGTTGACCGTCTGCGTGACGTTATCCGACCAGGTCACGCTCCACGGTGCTGTTCCTGTCAGCGTGGCCGTGATCGTCGCCGAGCCACCGGGACAGATCGCCCCTCCCCCGCTGACCGTTGCAGCCGGCAGCGTCTTGACCGTCACGACAGCGTTGCCGCTGGCCGTGCCGCTGCATGTGGCATCGCTGACCGCGGTTACCGAGTACGTCGTCGTCGCCGACGGGCTGACGCTGCGCGTTGCCGTCGTCCCCGTGTTGACCGTCTGGGTGACATTGTCGGACCAGGTCACGCTCCATGGAGCCGTTCCGGTGAGCGCGGCCGTGATCGTGGCGGACCCGCTCGGGCAGATCGAACTGGTGCCACTGACGGATGCCGTTGGTTTCGCGCGCACGGTCACTGCAATGGGAGCCGCGCCCGTGCTGCAACCGCTGGCATTCGTAACGGTCACACTGTAGTTGCCATTTGCGCTGACTACGATCGACTGCGTCGTCGCGCCGGTGGACCAGAGATACGACGCGCCACTCGATGCGGTCAGCGTGACGCTGCCACCTGCGCAGAACGTCGTCGGGCCGCCGGCGGTAATCGTGACCGTTGGATTCGCGTTGACTGTCACCGCGGTCGCTGCCGATGTCGCGCTGCATCCGCTGGCATTCGTGGCGGTCACGCTGTAATTGCCGCTGGCGTTGGCGATGATTGACTGCGTCGTCGCGCCGGTCGACCAGAGATACGACGCGCCGCTCGATGCGGTCAGCGTCACGCTGCCACCTGGGCAGAACGTCGTCGGACCGCCGGCGGTGATGCTGGCTGTCGGATTCGCATTCACCGTCACAGTTGTCGGCGATGACGTCGCGCTGCATCCATTCGCATTCGTCACCGTTACGCTGTAGTTGCCGCTGGCGCTGGCAACGATCGACTGCGTGGTCGCGCCGGTCGACCAGAGACACGACGCGCCACTCGAGGCCGTCAGCGTCACACTGCCGCCTGCGCAGAATGAGGTCGGTCCGCTCGCGGTGATGGTCGCGGTGGGATTCGCGTTTGCCGTCACCGCTGTTGGTGCGGATGTCGCGCTGCATCCATTCGCGTTCATCACGGTCACGCTGTAGTTGCCGCTGGCGCTCGCAACGATCGACTGTGTCGTTGCGCCGTTCGACCAGAGATACGACGCGCCGCTCGATGCGGTCAGCGTCACGCTGCCACCGGCGCAGAACGTCGTTGGACCGCCGGCACTGATGCTCGCTGTCGGATTCGCATTCACCGTCACAGTTGTCGGCGATGACGTCGCGCTGCATCCATTCGCATTCGTAACCGTCACGCTGAAGTTGCCACTTGCGCTGGCAACGATCGACTGCGTCGTCGCGCCGGTCGACCAGAGATAGGACGCGCCGCTCGATGCGGTCAGCGTCACGTTGCCGCCCGCGCAGAATGTCGTCGGTCCGCTGGGCGTGATCGTCGCCGTTGGATTCGCGTTCACCGTTATCACTGTTGGTGCCGATGACGCGCTGCAGCCATTCGCGTTCATCACGGTCACGCTGTAGTTGCCGCTGGCGTTCGCAACGATCGACTGTGTCGTTGCGCCGTTCGACCAGAGATACGACGAAGCGCTCGATGCGGTCAGCGTCACGCTGCCACCGGCGCAGAACGTCGTTGGACCGCCAGCACTGATGCTCGCTGTCGGATTCGCATTCACCGTCACAGTTGCCGGCGATGACGTTGCGCTGCAACCGCTCGCGTTCGTCACGGTCACGCTGTAATTGCCACTGGCGCTCGCGACGATCGATTGCGTCGTCGCGCCCGTTGACCAGAGGTACGACGCGCCGCTCGAGGCCGTCAGCGTCACGGAGCCTCCCGCGCAGAATGTCGTTGGACCACCGGCAGTGATCGTCGCCGTTGGATTCGCATTCACCGTCACAGTTGTCGGCGATGACGTAGCGCTGCAACCGCTCGCGTTCGTCACGGTCACGCTGTAATTGCCACTGGCGCTCGCGACGATCGACTGCGTCGTCGCACCGGTCGACCAGAGATACGACGCGCCGCTCGAGGCCGTCAGCGTCACGGAGCCGCCCGCGCAGAATGTCGTTGGACCACCGGCAGTGATGCTCGCTGTCGGATTCGCATTCACCGTCACAGTTGTCGGCGATGACGTAGCGCTGCAACCGCTCGCGTTAGTCACGCTCACGCTGTAATTGCCAGTAGTGTTTGCGGTGATCGACTGCGTTGTGGCGCCAGTCGACCAGAGATACGACGATGCACTTGATGCAGTCAGCGTAACGCTGCCGCCCGCGCAGAATGTCGTTGGACCACCGGCAGTGATGCTCGCTGTCGGATTCGCATTCACCGTCACAGTTGCCGGCGATGACGTCGCGCTGCATCCGCTCGCGTTGGTCACGGTCACGCTGTAATTACCGCTCGCGCTCGCGATGATTGACCCCGTCGTCGCGCCGGTTGACCAGAGATACGAAGTGCCAAGCGATGCCGTCAGCGTTACGCTGCCGCCCGCGCAGAATGTCGTTGGACCACCGGCGGTGATGGCCGGTGTCGGCGGCCGAGAATTGACCGTCACGACCATCGGCGCCGATGTCGAGTAGCAGAAGTTGTCGCCCCGGACCTGCACGGTGTAGTTGCCGGGCGAAGACACGGTAATGGCGTTCGCCGGCGAGCCGGATCCGTTCACCCAAGTCGTGGTGCCTTCCGACCAGATGTAATTCGTGTAGCCGGTCGGCGCCGTCAATGTCACGGAACCGCCGGAGCAGAAGGTGGTCGGGCCGGAGGCGGTCAGCGTTGGTACAGGAGGAACCGGATAGACCGTAACGTACGCCGTGTACGACGTGGCGCTACAGCCGTTGGCGTCAGTCACGGTGACTGTAAACGAGCTGCTGGTCGATGAGGTGATCGACTGCGTCGTCGCGCCGTTCGACCAGAGGTAGCTGTAGCCGGCCGGCGCGGTGAGCGTCGCCGTCGTGCCCTCGCAGATCATCGGAGACGGTGTGACGTTGATCGTCGGCGTCGGCAGAGCCGCCATCGCGGTCACGACAGTCGGCGCCGATGTGGAGCTGCAGCCGTTCGCGTCGCGCACAGTCACGCTATACGAGCCGGAGCTTCCGACGGAGATCGACTGCGTCGTCCAGCCGCCGGTCCACAAATAGGTGTAGCCGCTCGGCGCCGTGAGCGTCACGGAGCCACCGGCACAGAACGTCGTCGGGCCGGAGGCGGTGATCGCAGGCGTCGCGGGAGGAGCGTTGACCGTAACAACGGTCGCGGCGGAGGTCGCGCTGCAGCCGTTCGCGTTCGTGATCGTCACGCTGTACGAAGCACCGGTTGTGGCGTTGATCGCTTGCGTTGTCGCCCCGTTCGACCATGAATAGGTGTAGCCGCCCGGCGCGGTCAGCGTCACCGAGCCACCCGCGCAGAACGTCGTTGGACCGCCGGCGGTGATTGCCGGCGTGGCCGGCAGCGGGTTGACGGTGACGTTTACGACGGCCGATGTCGACTGGCAGCCGTTCGCGTCGCGGACCGTGACCTGATATCCGCCGGTGTTTGTGACGACGATCGACTGCGTGTGATCGCCGGTGCCCCAGAAGTAGGTGTAGCCGGCCGGCGCGGTGAGCGTCACCGAGCCGCCCGCGCAGAACGTCGTCGGACCGGAGGCGCTGATCACCGGCTGCGGCGGTGGGGCATTGGCCGTGACCACGGTCGGTGCCGATGTCGTCGAGCAGCCGAGACCATCGGTGATTGTCACGCTGTAGGAACCGGACGTCGTGACGTTGATCGATGACGTCGTGGCACCGGTCGACCAGAGGTATTGAAGGCTGCCGCCGATCGGCAACGCGTTCAGAGTGACCGATCCGATACCGGCGCAGAACGATGTCGGACCCGACGGCGTGATCGTCGCCGGCGGCCCGGTGTCGGCGTTGACGAATACCGGAGAGCCGGTGGCGGAACAGCCGGCTGCGCTGATCACGGTCACGTTGTACGAACCGGTCGTCGTGGCGCTGATCGACTGCGTCGTGGCGCCGTTGGTCCATTGATAGGAATAGCCGGCGCCTGCCGGAGCGGAGAGTGTCACCGAGCCCGGCGCGCAGAATGACGTCGGCCCGGACGGTGTGATCGTCGCCGACGGCGTCGGATTGGCGGTGACGACGGTCGGGGCGCTTGTGGCGCTGCAGCCGTAGTAGTTTGTGACCGTGACGCTGTACGAGCCGCTCTGCGTCGCTGTGATCGACGACGTTGTCGCGCCGGTCGACCACAGATAGGTGTACGGCCCGTCGGTGTTCGGATCGAACATCTGGCTCTGGGGAATGGGCGCGGTCAGCCGCACCGAGCCAGGCGTGCAGAACGTGGTCGGACCGTTTGCGGTGATCGTTGTGGGCGGAAGGGCGTTGATTCGGAAGAGCCGCGGCTGCGATGTGGCGCTGCAGCCATTCGCGTCGGTGACGGTGACCGTGACGTTGTAGCTGCCGGCCTGATTGAAGCTGACCGACCGCGTGGTTTGGCCGGTAGACCAGAGGTAGGATGCCGCGAGGCTCGAGGTGAGGACGATCGGCTGACCGCCGTCGCAAAACGCATTTGGCGCGCTGAAGTCGATGGTCGCTACGGGCCGCTGGTTGACAGTGACGCTGACCGGATCGCTTGCCGCGCCACAGCCGTTCGCATCATAGACCGCGACGTAGTAATTGCCGGTGAGGCTCACGCTGATCGATTGCGTGTTCATGCCGTTGGACCACGAATACGTGTAACCGGATGGCGCGGTCAGCGTGACCGAGCCGCCAGCGCAGAACGTCGTCGGCCCGCCAACCGTGACCGTCGGTTTCGCAGGAATCGGATTCGAGGTGACGACGGTCGGCGTGCTCGTGGCGGTGCAGCCGCTGGCGTTGGTGACGGTGACGGTAAACGAGTCGGAGGTGTTGACGTTGATCGACTGCGTCGTCGCGCCGTTTGACCACGAGTACGTGTAGCCCGACGGTGCCGTTAACGTCACCGAGCCGGGGGCACAAAAGCTCGTCGGACCTGACGCGGTGACCACCGGCGTTGGCGGCTTCGCATTGACGGTGACGTTCGTCGCGGCGGACGTCGCGCTGCAGCCGTTCGTGCCGGTGATCGTCACGGTGTAGGCGCCGGAGGTCGTCGCGGTGATCGATTGGGTCGTCGCGCCGGTGGACCACGAATACGTGTAGCCGGATGGCGCGGTCAGCGTGACCGAGCCGCCAGCGCAGAACGTCGTCGGTCCGCCAGCGGTGATCTCCGGCGTCGGCACATTCAGCACGGTGACATGCACCGCGCCCGCGGTTCCGCTCGAAGCCCAGCAGCCGTTGGCGTCCTTCAGGTCGACGCTGTACGTGCCGGTCTGTGTGACGGTGATCGAAGGCGTTCCCTCACCCGTCGGGAACCACACATACGTTGCGTAGCCGGCCGGCGCATGGAGCGTGACCGAGCCGCCCTGGCAGAACGTCGTCGGCCCGGCGGCTGTGACGGTCGGATTCGGCGGAAGCGGATAGACGGTCACGACCTTCGGGTCGGACGTCGCGCTACAGCCGTTCGCATCGGTGACGGTGCAGGTGTACGACCCTGCCGCGGTGGCGTTGATCGTGAAGGTGGTCGCGCCGTTCGACCAGAGGTACGAGACGGGGTTCACCGCCGAGGCGGAGAGATTCACGGAGCCGCCCTGGCAGAAAGCGGTCGGCCCGAAGGCGATGATGTCCGGCTTCTGCATCGCCGGGTAGCCGCTGACGACAGTCGGTGCGCTCGTCGCCGAGCAGCCGTTGGCGTCGGTGACGGTGACGGTGTAGCTGCCGCTCGTCGACACGGTGATCGCCTGCGTCGTCGCGCCGTTCGACCACGAGTAGCTCGCTCCGGGCGAAGAAGCCAGCGTGACACTCCCGGTGCCGCAGAAGGTCGTGGGCCCGTTGGCGGTGATCGTCGGAGTGGCCGGCGTGTTGACGGTGACATTGACGGCGCTGCTCGATAGCGAGCAGCCAGCCGGATCGGTGACGATGACTGTGTACGATCCTGACTCCGTGGCGTTGATGTTCGCCGTCGTCGCGCCGTTCGACCAGAGGTACGAGTAGCCGGTGCCGGTCGGGTTTCCGTAAATCATGACGCTGCCACCCTGGCAGAACGTCGTCGGGCCGGCCGGGCTCGCGGAGGCGGATGGGACGTCGACGACCACGGACGCAACGACGTACGACACGCAGCCGCTCGCGTTTGTGAGCTTCGCCACGATCGCGCCACGACCGTTGAAGTATTGATACGGCACGGAGTCGAAGTGCGCGACGAGCGGATCGGCGGTCGGCGTGACCCGGAGGCTGGCCGTGTTGGCCGGCCATTCGATCGTGACTCCCGGGCCGGGGTCGCTCAAGGTCACAGTGTTGCCGGTGGAGAGATAGCAGATGCGCGACGGCGCGCTGAGTGTCGCCTGCGGCGCCGCCAGCGCAGTCAGGTTCTTCGATCCGCTGCTGCTGCAGCCGTTGAGGCTGACCGTGACACCGAGTTGGAACGAAGTCGTCGATGGGTTGAAGGTCAGCGTGCGTCCGGCTCCGTAGGCCTGCGAGCCGTTGATCGTCCACTCGTAGGTGGCGCCGGAGCCGGCGTCCGGGACCGAGGCTGTGATCTGGCTGTTGACGCAGAAGCTGTCCGAAGCCGGCGCTGTGATCGTCGCATCGGGACCGCCCAGCCGGTAAGTGACGGATGCGGTGCCGGTGCAGCCGCTCATGGTTACGGTCGTGAGCGTAGCAGTCACGTCGCCCGTGCCGTCTGCCGTAAATTGGACATACGGATTCGTCGAAATCCCGTTGATCGTCGCGTGAGTGACCGTCCAATGGAACGATTGGAACAACGACCAGTTGTCGTTGAGGTCGGCCTCGGCCGATCCACCAGCGCAGATGCTCGTCGGTCCCGTGCTGAGGGACGGTGTGACCGCGGTCGTGGTCAGCGTCGTCGACGACGTGCCGGAGCAGCCCTGCGACGTCTGCGCGCTGACGGTAACGACGGCCGTACCGCCCGCCGGATCGGTCTGCAGATGCATGACCGAGCTCGTGGCGCCGTCGAGGATGGCGCCTCCGGTAACGGTCCACTGGATGTTCTGCCACGTCACGGACGGGTCGGACGGCGGAGCAAGCGATACCTGCGCCGAGGATCCGGCACAAGTCGGCGGCGTGTCGACGATGATCGGTGGCGGACCGATCACACGAACAGGGATCGTGACTGGATCGCTGGTCGCAGTGCAGCCGTAGGAATCGGTCGCGGCGACTTGCACCGTCACCGGCTGACCACCCGGGTCGCTGGTGAACGTAACGTACTGGCTCGAATCGCCCGACCCCGACGCGATCGTGCCGTGGAGCACCGTCCAGTGGTAGCTCTGCCACGAGCCTCCCTCGGCTGGCGCATTGATCTGCGCACTTCCGTTCGATCCCGGGCAAATCGCCTCAGGCGAGGTTTGAACCGTCGGCTTTGAAATCGTTCGAACCGGAATCGTGATCGGAACGCTCGTCTCCGTGCAGCCGTAGGAATCGGTGGCCGTGACTTGCACGACCACAGGCTGCCCACCAGCATCGCTGTTGAAGGTGACGTATGGGCTCGAATCGCCGGACCACGAAGCGATGGTGCCGTGGAGCACTGTCCAGTGGTAGCTCTGCCACGAACCTCCCTCGGCTGGCGCATTGATCTGCGCGCTGCCGTAAGAGCCGGCGCAGAGTGCCGCGGGGTACGTCTGCACCGTCGGCTTCGAGATCGTTCGAACTGGAATCGTGATCGGGACGCTCGACTCGGTGCAGCCGTAGGAATCGGTGGCCGTGACTTGCACGACCACAGGCTGCCCGCCAGCATCGCTGTTGAAGGAGACGTACGAGCTCGAATCGCCCGACCACGAAGCGATGGTCCCGTTGGTTACCGTCCAGTGGTAGCTCTGCCACGAGCCCTCGGCCGGCGGATTGATCGACGCGCTTCCGTAAGAGCCGGCGCAGATCGCCGCAGGATACGTTTGTACGGTCGGCTTCGGGATGGTTCGAACAGGGATCGTGATCGGATCGCTGGTCGACGTGCAGCCATAAGAATCGGTCGCAGTGACTTGCACGACCACCGGCTGCCCGCCAGCGTCGCTGTTGAAGGAGACGTACGAGCTCGAATCCCCCGACCATGGCGCGATGATCCCGTTGGTTATCGTCCAGTGGTAGCTCTGCCACGAGCCCTCGGCCGGCGGATTAATCGATGCGCTTCCGTAAGAGCCGGCGCAGATCGCCGCAGGATACGTTTGTATGACCGGCTTCGAAATGGTCCGAACGGGAATCGTGATCGCATCGCTGATCGATGTGCAGCCGTAGGAATCGGTGGCCGTCACTTGCACGACCACAGCCTGTCCTGCGGCGTCGCTGTTGAAGGAGACGTACGAGCTCGAATCGCCCGACCACGGCGCGATGATCCCGTTGGTTATCGTCCAGTGGTAGCTCTGCCATGCGCCCTCGGCCGGCGGATTGATCGATGCGCTACCGTAAGAACCGGCGCAGATCGCGGCGGGATACGTTTGTACGGCGGGTTTTTGGATTGTGCGCAACGAAACGCTCGCGTTTGCCGTCACCGCGCATCCGTTGCTGTCGGTCACCGTCACCGCCAGCGTCATCGAGCCGGCGCCGCTCGGCGAATAATCGACGGTCGCACTGTTTGCCCCGCCCACGATCGCGCCGTTGGTAACGCTCCACTGGTAGGACGACCACGAACCGCTGACCGTCGCCTCCCCCTGCGCTCCCTCACAAAGATTCGTTTCTCTAGTTTGGATGCTTGGCGCCGTCGGAACGTCGCTGACGGCCACCGTCAACGGCTGCGACGTTACGCTGCAGCCGTTCGCGTCGGTCGTCCTCACCGTGTACGACATCGTCGCAGCCGGAGTGTCCGAGATCATCCTCGTTGTCGCTCCGCCGGGCGACCATTGATAGGTAGTCCATCCCGGTCCGGCGTCGAGCATCACCGGCTGACCAGCACAAACCGGATTCGTGCCTCCAACCTGAATGATCACCGGCGGCGTACAGCTTTGCGCCTCCAGCAAGCGTGGGATGGCCATCGCCAGAATGAGCACTACCCGATAGGTGACGCGGGACATGGAACCTCCGGACGCGCCAGACGAGCGGCGCGGCATGTTTTTATTTGCGGAATTGACGACTGATGGGGGCAAGCCGGAACTTATCCGATGCCGGGCGCGGCTGCAACAGGTTTCTACCGACCGGATGTCCGGTCTGTCGGCGATGCGGAAGGGTTTGCCTCTCCCCAGCGTTCACAACGCCCGATGAAACCAAGACAGACTCGCGAAGTGCGCATCGGCAAGGTAACGATCGGTGGATCGAACCCCATCGCCGTACAGTCGATGACCGCGACCAGGACGCAGGACATCGACGCCACGATCCGCCAGGTGGAGTTGCTCGAAGCCGCCGGCGCCGATGTCATCCGCATCGCCATCGATACGGCGAAGGACGTCACCGCACTCGCCGAAGTTCGCGCCGCAAGGCCGAACGCCAACCTCGTCATCGACCTGCAGGAGAACTACCGGCTGGCCGAGCGCGTCGCGCCGTTCGTGCAGAAACTCCGCTACAACCCCGGCCATCTCTACCACATCGAGCGCGACAAACCGATCAAGGCGAAAGTCGCGTATCTCGTCGACGTCGCGCGAGCGCACGATTGCGCGATCCGGATCGGCGTCAACGCCGGTTCCGTCGACCCGGAAAAGCTCGACAAGTATCCGAAAGAGGATTCGATCTCGCCGATGATCGACTCCGCGCTCGAGCATTGCGTGATGCTCGACGATCTCGGGTTCGATCAGTACGTGGTTTCGCTGAAAGACTCCGACCCGAATAAGGTCATCGATTCGAACATCCGCTTCGCCGCTGCCCGCCCTGACGTTCCGCTGCACCTCGGCGTCACCGAAGCGGGCATGCCGCCCGACGGCGTGATCAAGACGCGCGTGGCCTTCGAGCAGCTCATCACACGCGGCATCGGCGACACGCTGCGCGTCTCGCTCACGCTGCCCTTCGAGAACAAAGGCGACGAAGTCACGGTCGGCCGGCAGATCCTGACCGATATTTCCAACGGCCGTCTCCGATCCGTGGCCCGCTTCGAACAGAAAGGGATGAACATCATCAGTTGCCCTTCCTGTTCGCGCGTCGAGAACGAGGCGTTCATCGATCTGGCGCAGAACGTCAAAGAGATGACGAAGTACGCGAACGAGCACGACATCACGATCGCCGTGATGGGCTGCCGCGTCAACGGTCCCGGCGAAACGGATGACGCCGACCTCGGCATGTGGTGCGCGCCGACGTACGTCAATCTCAAGCGCGGTCCGGAGTCGCTCGGCCACTATACGTACGACGAGATCCTCGGCAGGCTTCGCGTAGAGCTCGACAAACTGATTGACGAGAAACGAGGCGTCGCGGTTTGAAACGGCTCCCCTATCTCGTCCTATCACTGGCCGTGATCATCGCCGATGCATGGACGAAGTTCCTCGTCTCCTCGCGCATCGATCTGCACGAGTCGATTCCGCTCATTCCCGATTTCCTCCAGCTCGTGCATGTCCGCAATAGCGGCGCGGCATTCGGGATCGGTGCGAACGCCGACTCGCGAATCGTTCCGCAGCTGCTGAATCTCGGCGCGATCGCCGTCTTTTTCGTCGTCGTCGCCTACGCGTTTCGCGCCGCAGTCACCGACCGCGTTCTCCAGACCGGCCTGCACCTCATCCTCGGCGGCGCGATTGGCAATCTCATCGACCGCTTCCGACTCGGCTACGTCGTCGACTTCATCGACGTATTCGTGAAGTCCCACCACTGGCCCGCGTTCAACGTCGCCGACTCGGCGATCTGCGTCGGGATTGCGCTGCTCTTCCTCGACATGCGGCGGAAGCCCGATGACGTCACGGCTCCTGAGCCAGCATCGTAGGTTCGGCGAGGAACTGCTTGACGTAGCTGGCTCGATCGCGCTTTCTTGGCGTCCATTGACACGCCCGACCCGACGGTGTCAGGAATGCCACTCGCTCTCTACCGCTGGTAGCGTTCCAGGAACAAACGCCCTCAGTGTCTATCGGAGACCGGGCGTCCGCTGCGTTTCGTGATCGTAAGAACGATCGTTCGCGCATAATGCGCGCCGCAGAACAGGAGACATCAATGCAAATCCACGAGCTCTTCACACAACGATGGGAATCAGAACTACCGGCCTTCGGCAAAGTGTTACGAGCGATGCCCGACGGGCAGCTCGATTACGCTCCCCACGAACGCTCCGCCAAAGCCGGCAACCTCGGGTGGCAGCTCGCCGAAGAACAGCGCGCTCTCTCCGGCCTGCTCGACACCGGTGTGATCGACTGGAAGCCGCGGCCGCGGCCGGCAAGCGTCGCGGAGATCGTCAAGGCATGGGACGACGCCACCGCAGAACTTCGCACGAGGATCGAGAAACTCGACGAAGCGAAATTGGCCAGCACCGCGAGCTTCGCGATGGGCGACGCCGGCACTTGGAATGACACCGTCGGCAACATGCTCTGGGGCTTCCTCTTCGACATGGTTCATCACCGCGGCCAGTTGAGCGCCTACCTCCGTCCAATGGGTGGCAAAGTGCCTGCGATCTACGGACCATCGGCAGACGACAACGGTTAAGAATCAGGACGACGCGGTGTCTGATGTCGCGGCGTTGATCACGGCGTCCCGAGGTTGCGGATCATGCGCGCAACCACGCGAAGATGTACTCGTGTCCCTGCGCGGGCGCGACGCGGATTTTCTCCGCGTCTCCGCGTGAAGTGGTTCTACTCGCTCTCAACACGCCGCAGTAATTCTCGAAGCGCCGAAACGATCTCGCCCTTATCCACATTCGCCTTCCGGAAGCTGAGATTGACGCTGAATGGGAGCGCTTTGTCCTTCACCTGCCAGGTGAAATTCTTCGGCCTCCCCGCTTTCTTCGGCTCCGGCTTCGCGGTCTGTTTGCGGACTTCGTCCCGCGTCGACTCCCCTGCCGCGAATCGGCGGACGATCTCCTCCATCGCCGGCTCGTCCCCTGCCCGCGCGATCTGCACGAGGGTCGACTTGCTGGAGATGCCCGCCTCGCGGCACATGGCGCGGATGCGGTCGGGAATGTCGTTGAGCGAGAGCGTCTCGGTGATCGTCGTGCGCGACTTGCCGATCACGTGCGAGATTTTCTCGTGGGTGTAACCGAACTTCTGTTGCAGCGCCAGGAATCCTTCCGCTTCTTCGAACGCGGTCAGGTCTTTGCGCTGGATGTTCTCGATCAGCGCGATCTCGAGCTGCTCTTTGTCGTCGACGTCGAGCTCGATGGCCGGGATCTCGTCGAGGCCGGCAAGCGACGCGGCGCGAAATCGCCGCTCGCCGGAAATGATCTGGTAGCGATTCGGGCCGGCGTTGCGGACGAGGATCGGTTCGAGTACGCCTTTTTCTTTGATCGACGCCGCCAGTTCTTCGATGTTGCCGAGCTGCGTGCGCGGCTGCTCTGCATTCGGCTCGATCAGCTCGATCGGAATCATTGAGCCGATGTGCCGTCCGGAGCGGCGCGTCAGTTCTTCGACGAAATGCGCATCGTGGCGCATGGAGGAACGCTCGGGCAGACCGCGTTTCATGCTCATCGGCTAACCTCAGACACGGGACAGGATCTCCTCACTGAGCGAGTAGTACTCCATTGCTCCGCTCGATCGCGGCGCGAACGTGAAAATCGACTCTTTGTATGCCGGGCTTTCTTCCAGCCGGATCGACTTCGTGATGATCGTGTTGAAGAGACGCTCGCCGAAGACGGAGCCGATCTGCTCGTGGATATCGCGAGCGAGTGTCGTGCGTTTGTCGTGCATCGTGATGACGACGCCGAGGAGTTGGAGATTCGGGTTGGGGCGGGCTTTGATCTTCTCGATCGTCTCGAGCAGATCGTCGGTTCCTTCGAGCGCAAAGTACGACGACTGGATCGGCACCAGAACATGGCTCGACGCCACCATGGCGTTGACGGTGATCATACCGAGGGTCGGCGGTGTGTCGATGAAGATGTAGTCGTACTCCGTGGACGCGGCCACCATCTTGTCCTTGAGCCGGAAGGGACCATCGATCTCGCCGATCAGTTTCGACTCGAGTTTGGCGAGCGCGATCTTCGACGGCGCGAGAAAAAGATTCGGCAGCGGCGTCGGGACGATGACCTCACTGAGCGGCAGCTCTTCGCTGACGAGGACATCGAACATCGACCGCGTGATACTCCGCGGATCGACATAACTCATCGTGCTGTTCGCCTGCGGATCGAGGTCGATCAGCAAAGTCTTGAATCCCTTGTTGGCGACGGCAGCGGCGAGGTTGATGGTCGTGGTCGTTTTACCGACCCCGCCTTTTTGGTTGGCCACAGTGATGATCATGGGTACTGGTGGGATTGTAACGGACGGCGTCGGTGATCAAGTCTAAAAAAGCATTTCACGCGGAGACGCGGAGCTGCTTTTCTCCGTGTGCTCCGCGTCTCCGCGTGAAACGCCTTTGACTCTAAATCCAACACCCTCACATCTTGTACTTCCCCAAGTCCTCGCTATCGAGCTGCTCGAACCAGGTCTTCGACTTCTCTTCCTGATCGTCGGAGTCGGGGGTGATGGTCTGGGCCTGATCGAGTACCGACTGCGCGACATAAATCGGCGCCTCGGTGCGCAGCGCGAGGGCGATGGCGTCGCTGGGACGCGCGTCGAGCTCCAGCGTTCGATCCGATCCGCCGGAGCGGCTGACGATGACGCGGATTTGCGCAAAGAAGGTGGAATCGCGCAGATCGTTGATGACGATGCGGGTGACGCGCGCGTCGAGCTCGGCGATGGCCGTGCGCAGGAGGTCGTGCGTCATCGGGCGCGGCGTCTCGACATTCTCGAGCTGCAGGGCGATGGCATTGGCCTCGAAGATGCCCACCCAGATCGGGAGAAAGAACTTCTCCTCTTCGTCTTTCAACACGACGATGGGCGAATTGGAAACGGGATCCAGCATCAGACCCTTGATCGACATCGGTACGAGCTCGCTCATGCGACGGCCTCCCCACGCAACGTGTGATGCTGCGCTTGCTCGATGCGCACGCCCAGCATACTCCCCGGACGCGTTTCAGGGTCGCCGCTGAAGTTGACGACCCAGTTGTCGTCCGTGCGGCCGGTGAGCATGGCGGGGTCGTGTTTGCTGGGACCCTCGACGAGCACTTCCAGCACTCGCCCGCGATACGAGTCGAGATGTTTGTGTTTGTACTCCTCATGGCGCTCGAAGAGCCGGTTCAACCGCTCGGATGCGACGGCATCGTCGACCGCCGCTCCCAGCTTCAGCGCAGGAGTTCCTGGCCGCGGCGAATACTTGAATGCGAATAGCGACCCGTAGCCGATCTCGTCGATCAGCGACAGCGTCTGCTCGAAATCCTCATCGGTCTCGCCAGGAAAGCCGACGATGATATCGGTGGAGAAATCAATCGTCGGAATGGCGGCGCGGATGCGTCCGATTGTTTCCAGGTAACTCTCCCGCGTGTAGAGACGTTTCATTCGCCGGAGAACCTTCGACGATCCCGATTGCACCGGCAGATGCAGGTAGCGCGAGATGTTCTCGTGATCGCGCATGGCCGCGATCATCGAGTCATTGACCTCAGCGGGATGCGACGTCATGAAACGCAATCGCGCCACGCGCTCGATCGACGCAACACCGCGGAGAAGCGCGCCGAAGTCGCGGCCTGTGATCGGGCAGCGGTAGGCGTTCACGGTTTGACCGAGAAGCTCGATCTCGACACGCCCGGAATCGACGGCGGCGCGCACTTCGCGGAGAACATCATCGAACGGACGAGACACTTCGCGGCCGCGCGTTGTCGGCACGATGCAGAAGGTGCAGTTCTTGTTGCAGCCCTCGATGATCGTGACTTGGGCCTTGGTGGCCGAGGGACGATCGACGGTCATATAGTCGTAGTTGCGGTCGTCGGGAAAATCGATGGCCACGCGGCGCTCGCCGGTCAGAATCTGATCGAGATGCCCGACATTGCCCGGCCCCATCACGAAGTCGACCCACGGCGCGCGATGGAGGATGGCCTCCCCTTCCTGCTGTGCGACGCAGCCGCAGACGCCAATCTTCAGATCGTCACGCTCATGCTTCAGCGCGCGGAGACGGCCCAGGTGCGAAAAGACTTTCTGCTCCGACTTGTCACGAATCGAGCAGGTGTTGAGGAGGATGAGATCCGCCTCGCCTTCGCTGTCCACGCGTTGATATCCGCGCAGCTTGAGGCCGCCCGAGAGCCGCTGACTGTCGAGATCGTTCATCTGACAGCCCCAGGTTTCGATGAAAAAGGTTTTGGTCATTTTGGGTTTGCGAGTTACATCGCGGTCATCATGAAAGCTGTCATCCTGAGCCGCCGCAGCCGCCGCAAGATTCGCTACTCACGCCACCGCGCGACCTCGGCGGCGAAGGAGGGTCGAAGGACCCCCTGCTTCTGTGCCGGTTGGGTGGTGGAGAGAAACCAGCACAAATCAGGGGGTCCTTCGACCGTCCTCCGGCACTTTGTGTCCTTCGGCGGCTCAGGATGACAGCATCTTACTGCGGCGTTCTTGGCTTCAGTTTCTCCAACGCTTCCCGCGCCTCCGCTAGTTCCTTCCTTGCGGTCTCAAGTTGTAATTTCGTTTGATCGAAACGCCCGGCGATCGTTTTGTCGCGATAGTTTGGGTCGTTTTCTGCGTAGTACGCCTGTTCCAGGCGATCGAGCTCCTTTTCGAGCTCGCTCACTTTCGTCTGCGCATCATCCGTACGCTTCTGCGCATCGGCGCGCGCGTGAAGGAGCTTGTCCTGTTCATCGAGCGGGGATGCGGGAATCGCTGCCGCTGCCACATGCGGCGCGGCAGTCGCCGATGCAGTGGCACCCGACGATTTGACCGCCGACTTTTTCACATCCGCGTTCGTGATCGTTTTCTTCGTCGCCGTCTGTTTCTTCTTCGCACTGCTCGCCTTCGCTGCTTTGACGAGCGGCGAGTCCTCCGCGAGGCCGGCGATGGCCACGAGAAAAACGGCGAGGGTGAGAAGCTTTTTCATGGGGCAGACGTACCGGCGCGTCCGTATCGATCTTCGAGACGGACCACGTCATCGAGCTCCGGCGTCGACACCTCGGCGAGATCGGTGTCTTCCAATGCTTCCATCCTGTGGATCATCCGCGGGGGAATGTGAAACGCCTCGCCGCCGCGCATCATCACATCGCGGCGGTCACCGTCGACTTCGATCGTCAGCCGTAGCTCGCCACTCACAACAAACAGCGTCTCTTCTTTGATTTCGTGGTACTGCAAGCTGAGGCTCTCACCGCGGTTGACGTGCAGGATCTTGCCGACGTAACGGCCCGTCCTGGCAAAGATCAATTCGTAGCCCCAGGGTTTGGGCACGCGTTTGACCGGCAACGTTTCGAAGAGCTTGTCGTTCGTCATGGCGTCTTGTTGATCAACCCTTCCGGAAATCGCATCGCTACGCTCTCAATGATGAACTCTTCGATCTCCTGCGCGGTCTTTTTTGTCAAAGCGACTTCGGCGATGCGCCGGCAATCCTTGTAGCGGACGGAGCGGACGATGTTCTTGATGACAGGAATCGACGACGGATTCATCGAGAACACTTCCAAGCCGAGGCCGAGCAACACGATCGCGAAGAGCGGGTCGGCGCCCATTTCTCCGCAAAGGGAGACAGGGATCTTGGCCTTGTGTCCGGCGTCGATCACCATCTTGAGGAGACGCAGCAGGGCCGGATGCAGCGGTTCATACAGGTAGCTGACGTTTTCGTTCGAGCGGTCGATGGCCAGCGAGTACTGAATCAGATCGTTCGTCCCGATGGCGAAGAAGTCGGCCTCGGTCGCCAGGATATCGGCGATGATCGCCGCTGACGGCACCTCGATCATGATGCCGATCGGCACCTCAGGATTGTGCGCGATTCCTTCACCGTCGAGCTCCGCGCGCAACTCGCGAAGGAGCGTCTTCACCTGCCGCAGCTCCTGCACGCTGGTGACGACAGGGAACATGATCTTGATCTTGCCGAAGGCCGAGGCACGAAGCAGTGCGCGCAACTGCGTGCGAAACATGTCGCGATGCTTCATGCAGAGCCGCAGCCCGCGCAGCCCGAGAACGGGATTGTTTTCCTTGCTGCCGATGACTTCCTTGGCCAGCTTGCGGCCGCCGAGGTCGAATGTGCGGATCACGCACCACTGCGGCGCCGTCGCTTCAGCAAGCGCGCGGTAGAGCTGGAAGTGCTCCTCTTCGTTCGGCAGCAGCGGACTCTTGGAGATGTAGAGGAACTCCGATCGATAGAGGCCGATCCCCTCGGCGCCAAATCGGATCGCGTCCTTCAGCTCTTCGACCAGCTCGATGTTCGCCTGCAGTGTGATGCGGCGATCGTCTTTAGTCGTGGCGACGAGGTCGCGATTCTCGAGCAGGCGGCGCTCCGCTTCTTCGTGACGGATGACGCGCGACTGATACTCGGCGATCATCGCCTGCGTCGGGTTGACGAGGACGAGGCCTTCGTAGCCGTCGATGATGACCATCTCATCGTTGTCGACGCTCTTCGTCAGACGCGGAACGCCGATCACCGCCGGCATGAAGAGCGACTTGGCGATGATCGAGGTGTGCGACGTTCGTCCGCCCGCTTCTGTCGCGAATCCGACGATCGGGCGGCGATTGAAGTGAATCGTGTCTGAAGGCGTGAGATCGTCCGCGAGGATGATGACGTCGTGCGTGATCTCCGAAACGTCGTGGTGCGACACGCCCTGGAGGTTCATCTGTACGCGGTCGGAAACGTCTTTGACGTCGGCGACGCGTTCGCGAAGATAGACGTCGTCGAAACTCAGGAAGCGCGCCTGCAGCTCTTCCCCGACCTCAGCAAGCGCCCACTCGGCGTTGACCTGCTCGGCCTCGATCTTCTGCACGACCTTGTCCGAGAAAGACGGGTCGCTGACCATCATTGCGTGAGCCTCGAAGATCGACGCGTACTCGTCGCCCATCGAGCGCTTCACTTTCTGCTTGAGGTCCTGGAGCTGGCTCTGCGTCTTCTCGATCGCGCCGAGAAAGCGATTGACCTCCGCCGGCACTTCGTCATCGCGGATCGGAACGCGATAAACCGCCGCCTCGCGCCGCTCGATGATGACGGCACGTCCAATGGCGATGCCGGGAGAGACGCCGATCCCTTTGTAGGTTCGGATACTTGTGCGGGTCGGTGCGATCGTGCGTTCGGGAGGCATGGAAGCTCTTAGCTCTGAGCTGTTAGCTCTTAGGCCGCCGCCCCGTGTCTCCCAAGAGCTAACAGCTAAGAGCTAAGAGCCAACCAGCTACCCGTCATTCTACTTCATCGAATTTCGCGTTGATCAGCGCTTCGATCGCATGAACGGCGTCGGCCTCATCGTCCCCATTCGCTTTGATGGTGATCGTCGTGCCGCGTCCCGCGGCGAGCAGGAGGATGCCGAGGATGGATTTGCCGTCGACTTCCTCATCGCCCTTGCGGATCTTGATGTCGCAGCGGAAGCGCGCGGCCACGTGGACGAGTTTCGCCGCGGCACGCGCGTGGAGCCCGAGCTTGTTCTTGATCTCGATGTCGTGCTCGATCACGAAGACGCTCCGCCGCGCTGATCCGAAGCGAGAAGGTCCGAGGCGACGCGGATCGACTTCGAGCCGCGCTCGCTGATGGCGTGCGCGAGCGCGGTGAGATCGTGGCCGTCCTGATGCAATGTCGCGAACTTCACGATCATCGGGAGATTGACGCCGGTGATGATCTCGATGCGCCCTTTCTCGAGAAAGGAGAGGCTGATGTTGCTCGGCGTGCCGCCGAACATGTCCGTGAAGATGATGACGCATTCGGTGCCGACGCGCTCCAGAGCCAGACGAATCTTCTCGCGAGCCTGATCGACGGTGTCTGCCCAGTCGAGCGGCACCGCCTCGATGACGCCGAGGCCGGCCTCAATCCTCTGTGCGGCACCGAGCAACTCGTTCGCCAGATTCCCATGTGTCACGATCAAAGCACCGATCAACGAAGTCTCCTCTTGCAGCGGGCGAATGATAGGTGGCTATGACGTTCGGAGCAAACGGGGGGCTGTCACTCTCGCTGTCATCCTGAGCCGCCGAAGCCGCCGCAAGATTCGTAACACTCACAACCGACAGGAATCAGCGGCGAAGGACGGTCGAAGGACCCCCTACTTGCTTACGGGTTCTTGTTAGGTGGAACGGCACGAAATAGGGGGTCCTTCGACCGTCCTTCGCCGCGGTGCCTGGCAGTTGTTCGTGTGGCGTGAGGCGCGGCTTCGGCTCAGGATGACAGTCGCCTTCCTCACGCGGACCGCCCTTCACCTCTTGCAGTCGCGGTGCACGATCTCGACCGCGTAGCCGCGTGCATCGAGATCCTCGGCCAGCCGCTGGCCGATGGCGACCGAGCGGTGCTTGCCGCCGGTGCAACCGATGCCGATCGTGAGATAGCTTTTCATCTCTTTCTGATACTCGGGGAGGAGATACGTGACGAAGTCGATCAGTTTGTTGTAGAAAATGTCGTATCCCGGTTGCGCCTTCAGATACGCGACGACTTCGGGATCGAGTCCCGTCTTCGGCCGCAGCGATTCGACAAAATGCGGGTTCGGCAGGAACCGCACGTCAAAGAGCAGATCGACGTTGTACGGCATGGCGTACTTGAAGCCGAAGGTGACGATCGTGACCAGCATCGTCACTTTCTCGTCCTTCAGCTCGAACCGCCGCATGACTTCGGCTTTGAGCTCGTGCACGGAGAACTGCGACGTATCGAGCACCATGTTGGCGAGCGACTTGACTTCGGTCAGCGCGGCGCGCTCGGACGCGATCGCGTCGGAGAGTGGCTGATCCTTGGCGAGCGGATGCGGCCGGCGCGTCTCCGAATAGCGGCGCGCCAGAACTTCGTCACTGGCATCGAGGAAAATCAGGACGACATGCGGAACCAGTTTCTGGATCCGCTCGCGATAGAACGTTGGAAAGACGTTGGCGAAATCGTGCGTGCGGACATCGACGACGATGCCGACGCGGTCCGCTTTCTCATGAGCACCGACTTCTTCGAGAAACGGCTCGATCAACTCGATCGGCAAGTTGTCGCAGCAGTAGAAACCAACGTCTTCGAGCGTCGACTGGACGTAAGACTTCCCCGATCCTGAGAGGCCGGTGATGATGACGAGATATTCGGGGCGAGGCATTGATTCTATGAGTCTAACCCGAGAGAGACGGGTTCACGCGGAGACGCAGAGATCGCGGTGCATTTCTCCGTGTCCTCCGCGTCTCCGCGTGAACCGCTTTTTCTTTACCTTTGCCTACGAGTCCGATCCAGCAGATCCGCCCGAAACCGCATTTTCGAATTCATGCTGCGCAGCTCCGAGCTGGCCATCTCTTCCGGATTCGTCGCTGGCAGAGTCTCGGCGATCTCGCTCCCCTGCTTCGCGATCTGCGCATCGATTCGCTGCAGGAACGATCGCGCCGAATCGTAGCCCTGCAGTTTCATGAGGTGATTTCGTGCCGCGATCTCGACGAGCAGCGCCAGATTGCGCCCCGAGGCCACGGGAAGACGAACGTACGGTTTGGAAACGCCGAGCAGATCGAAGGTCTCGCCGGTAATCCCGAGCCGGTCGTACTCCGTTCCTTCCACCCATTTCTCGAGACGCACAACCAGATCGATCGGCTTCACATCGCGCGTCGAGGCCACGCCGAACAGATCCTTGATGTCGATGATGCCGATGCCGCGCAGCTCCATGTGATGGCGCAGTAGGTCGTTCGAGTAGCCAAGCAGGACATCGTTCGGATGGCGCTTGATGATCACCATGTCGTCGGCGATCAGACGATGGCCGCGATAGATCAGATCGAGTGCGCACTCGCTCTTGCCGATCCCGCTGTCGCCGAGGAGGAGAACGCCAATGCCGTAGACGTCGAGAAGGCCGGAGTGCATCGTCAGCTTCGGCGCCATCGTCTCTTCAAGGAAGTACGTCGTCCTCGTGATCGAGGTCGACGACATCGCAGGCGTGGAGAAGAGCGGCACCGAGCGCTTCTCGCACTCGTGCTTGAGCTCCTCGATCGGCGTGATGCCTTTCGTGACGATGAAGCAGGAGACGTCGAGTGCGGCGACGTCACGGACGCGCTTTTCGCGCAGTCGTGCGGGAAGGCTGAGCAGATACTTCGTCTCCGACTCGCCGATGATCTGCACGCGCCACGGCTTGATGTATTCGTAATAACCGGCGAAGGCAAGGCCGGGCTTCTGCACACGCGGGCGAAGGATGGTGCGATCGAGCCCGTCGTCGCCGGTGACGATCTTCAGCGCCAGCTCCTCGAGGTCGGCGGAAACGAGCGAGCGGACGGTCGTCTCGATGAAATCGTCGTTCTGTGAGTTGGTCACGGCGCGACCATCATACGACTGAGTAGCGCCGCGCCGTGCGTTGGGCAAGCGCCGGGTCATGGGTCATTGGAAAGTGACCCATGACCAAGCGCCGTCATCACGAGCGCTGTCATTACGAATGCTCCATCGCGGGCGCGGCCATCACGAACGCTGTCATCCTGAGCCGCCGAGCCGCCCCAAGATTCGTGTCATTGGCCCCGGCATGCATCGGCGGCGAAGGACGGTCGAGGGATCCTCCGCCCATGTGCCGACGGGCCGTGGAAAGGTCATTCTGACAACCACCGCGCGGAAAAAGGGGTCCTTCGATCGTCCTCCGCCGCGACGCCTGCCGAGTGCCAGAGCCAGCGTGAAGGCGCGGCTGCGGCGACTCAGGATGACAGCGTCAAACCTGCGGCGCGATCAGCCCGAGGTTGTTGTCGCGGCGTTTGTACATGACGGAGATGCGGTCGTTGTCGAGATCGCGGAAGACAATGAACTCGTTCTTCGATCCCTCCAGCGACTCGGCTGCATCCTCGATCGTCATCGGCAGGATGGCGATGCTGTTCGTCTTGATGATGCGTGGCAAGCGCTCCTTGCCGGCCTTGCGCAGCTTGCCCGGCTCCAGAACCTGCACCGCCCACTCCGTGATCTGGCCGGCCACCGCCTTCTCGCGGCCGCCGTCTTTGCGATGATGATCGCGAATCGTCTTGCGGTTCTTCTGCGCCTGGCGTTTGACGTGATCGAGCGCGCTGTTGATCGCGTCCTGCATCGAAACGTCCGACTCCTGCACCGACTTCACATCGTGCTCTTTTCCTTTGATCAGGATCTCGCAGATGTTGCGGTACTTCTCCACCTGCAGGACCACGCGCACGTCGATCACGTCGTTGAAGAGCTTCTCGACGATCTTGCCGATCTTCGTCGTGATCAGAGTGCGGATGTCCGGCGTAACTTCAAAATGACGCCCCGAGATTTTCGCAGCCATGACCGATATCCTATCGCTTCTTCGACGTTGTGCGGCAACTCGATGGGCAGAAACCAATCCCTCGATTGAGGTAGTCCTCGCGCTCTTCGCCGATCACCCGGATCATGTTGTGCTGTCCTGCGAATTCATAAAGCGAATCGCTTACGCGTCAATCCCCTCCCCTCCCTTCCCCAACTCCTCTTTCAACGGCAATCTCTGCATCTCCTGCAACGTGATTCGCAGCACGCTGCCCAACGTGAAGCCTTGGGGGAAGCAGTGAGGGATGCGGACGCCGGCGCCGCTTAGTTCGAGAAAATCGAGTGGCGGTTTGCGGCGCGCGAGCACGTGCACGAGTTTGCGCGGGAGGTCTTCGCGGTCGTCGGCGTTGAGGTGCAATGGCTGGAGGTAATAGCCATAGTGCATTTCCTGGAGCGATGGCGCTCCGCCGGCGAACTCCGGAAGCGTGACGCTCAGACTGAGCGATCCGAAGATCCAGTTCTGCTGCGCGAACTCGCCGCGCCAGAAATCTTCTTCATCATCCGTTAGATGTTCGAGACGCATCAGTGAACGCTGTCGACGAGAACGGCCATCTTGTCGAGCCCCGGGTAACCGACGACGCGATTGAGCGCACTGCCGTCCGGTGCCGCAATCACAATCGTCGGAAATGCATGGACGCCGTACCGATCCATCAACGCCTGCACCTCGGGCGTGTTGCGGCCCTCTTCCCGCTGCGTGTCGATCACCTTCACGGCGATGTAGCGGCTGTTGATCCGCGTCGCAAACTCGGGATTCATGAAGACTTCGTGCTCGAGCATGCGGCATGGCGCGCACCAGGCAGCGGAAAACTCATAGAAGAGCGGACGGTGCAATCGCGTTGCGGCGACGGATGCCTGGCTGATCTCTGTCCAGTGAACGAGATCGGCGTCCTCAGTCTCATGTACGGGATAGCGCGAGGAAACAATTCGCGCAACGATCAGTAGCACCGCAAGAATCAGCAGCCATAGCGGAATCGACTTCTGTTTCTTCGGATCGATGCTGAGGTTAGTCCGCGCCATACGGAACCTCCCGCCGCGAGAAGATCACGCACGCCAGCAGTACGGCGATCGTTGCGTTGCACAGCATCATCAGAATCCAATTGCGATCAAACGGAATCAAAGGATCGTCCGGGAAGAAGTTCTTCTCCATCCAGCGCAAACCGCTGATGAAGCCGGGATGCTCGCGCAGGAAGCGGCCCACCGCCGCCATCTCGCCGCTCACGGCGTTCTTCATGATCGACAGCAGACCGTAGATACCGGAGAGCAGAATCTGACCGCCGAGATAGATGCCGATGTTGACGTAGGAGCGGCTGAAGCTGCCGAAGAACGCGAGCAGCGCGCACGTCAGCAACACTTTGAGCATCGACACGAGCGCCGTCCAAAGCACGGTGCGCCAGATGATCGGAGTGCCGCCGATCAGGCGTCCGATGACGTCGCTGCAGAAGATCACGGCGATCGCCACCCAGATCGACAGCGTAACGCCGGCCACGCGGCCGGTGACGTACGACGAGCGCGCGATCGGCTTGCTGAGAATGAGCTGCAGCGTGCCTTTCGAAAACTCGGGGCCGATGAGCTGGCAGCCGGCGATCATCGCGAAGAGGCTGATCAACGCGTACGGAGCCGACGCCGGGGCGCCGATGGCCGTCATCAGCACGACAATGACGATGAGAACGAGCAACGTCGCGATGTAGCCGAGGTGCGCGAAGTGACGGCGCACCGTTTCGAGGATCACGACGAGGCTCACGATTCACCTCGGAAGATCGATTCGAGATCGGCGGTGCGCCGGCGAACATCGATCACGCCCGCGCCTGTGCCGACGACGCTCGCCACGAGCTTTGCGACATCCGCCTCCGTCGCCACATTCGTCGTGACGATGTCGCTCGCCGGCGACGCGCCACTTGCAGCCTGTACCGCGGCGGCGTCGTACGATCCCGGCAGCAGCGTGATCGCGATCGTAATCGTCGCGATCTCGCGAAGCGCTTCTTCGCGCGCGATCACACCGCCGCGAAGGAAGAGCACGCGATCGCACACTCGTTCGATCTCAGCCAACTGGTGCGAGTTGAGCAGCACCGCCGCGCCGCGCGCCTTCTCTTCCGCGATGAGATCGCGGACGAGAAAGACGCCGTTCGGATCGAGACCGGATGTCGGCTCATCGAGAAAGAGAAAATCGGGATTGAGCATCAGCGCCTGCGCCATGCCGATGCGCTGCAACATGCCGCGCGAGTATTGCGAGAGCCGTTTGCCAGCGGCGTCCGCGAGTCCGAGCCGCGCGAGCAACTCGTCGACGCGCCCGCGGACGCGCTCCCGAGGAACGCCGGAGAGCCGCGCCATGTAGCGCAGAAACGCGCCGCCGCTGGCGCGCCGATCGAAGTTCATCCGCTCGGGAACGAAGCCGGTGCGGCGGCGGACATCGAGGTCGTCGTTCGAGCGGCCATCGATCGTGATCGAGCCTTCGTCGGCGTTGAGGAATCCGACGATGCACGACATGAGCGTGGTCTTGCCCGCGCCGTTCGGGCCGATGAGCCCAACCACCTCGCCCGGTGCGATCGTGAGATCGACACCTTTGAGCACCGGACGCGCCGCTCCGAACGGGTGATACGTCTTCGTCAGTCCTTCGACTCGGATTCCGTTCATTGCTGAAGTTTGCGCAAGCTCGCAACGAGCTCGTCGACTTTCGCTTTGTGAAACACGTCAATGGTCCGCTGCAGATCGCTCTCCGGTGTGTCAGTGAGATCTTCTGTGTAGAGTTTCTTCAGCGCGCCGCCGAGGTAGACCTTCGTCTCGATGCGCCACTCAGGGCGATAGAAGAACTCCGTCTGCACGGTAAGTTTTTTCGGCCCGACGTCGAACGCATCGAGGCGTCCCATCGGCGGGCTCTGAGGTTCCGGCATGCGCGCGTATGGTAGCAGCGGTCACGAGAAGAGGCGCGATGCGTTCTCCCACAGAATCTTCCGCTCGACCTCTTCGCCGAGACCGAGCGAGAGAAAGTCGTCGACGTTCTTGCGAGGCGAGACGACGCCGGGCGATGGCCAGTCGGTTCCCCACAAGATTTTTCCTGCGAGATCGGCAACGCGCGGAACGTAGCGCAGAAGCGACTTGGGCGGGATGCCTGAGATGTCGAGCATCACGTTCGGATGGCGGCGCGCCAGAAAGAATGCGGTCTCGCCGTGAAGCGGGCGGCCGGCGTGCGCGAGGATGATCGGCAGTCGCGGGAAGTCGTTAGCCACGTCGTCGATCGGCATCGGATCGGCGAATACGTTCCGCGCACGCGGAAAGATCGACGTGCCGGTGTGAAACATGACCGGCACGCCGCGGTCTTCGCATTCGCGGTAGATGTCGGCGAGCTGCCACAGCTCTCCTTTGTACGCGTTCGGCGAAAAGAGTTGGTGCGGCGGATGGATCTTGATCATGCGGATGCCGAGGTCGAGAACGCGTCGGATCTCGTCGCGGACTTTGATCTCGTGGAGCGGATTCACCGATCCGACCGGCAGCAGGCGATCGCGATGATTGCGCGTGAAGTTGGCGATCCAGTCGTTCGTCTCCCGCGTGAAACCCATGACCTCGGGCGAAACGTAGTTGATGCAGCAGATGCGATCGATGCGCTCACTGTCGAGAAAGCGGACGAGGTTGTTGGCCGAGGAGAGAATGTCCTTCGCATTGGCATGCGATGGATCGTTGACCATCGCTAGCACTTCCGGCTTGAGCATCTCCCACGGCTGGATGTGGATGTGAGCGTCGAAAACAGGCATGGCACATTATTGCGCTCAAATAAAACCGTTTCACGCGGAGACGCGGAGATGCGGAGGCTTTCTCCGCGCCCTCCGCGTCTCCGCGTGAAACGGTTTTAGATTTTGGGTCAAGCCAACATCACAAGCCGCATGCAGACGGCGCTGTCCGGGCACGCGCCCGTGAGCTCAGCGGAGGAGAGGAGTTGTGGATGGATCTCGTCGCGGTCGATCGGTTTGAAACCGCGCTTCGCGAAGTAGGCTTCGGCCGTTGTCGTGAGGAGATAGAACTCGCGGACACCGCGTGACGAGAGGCGATCGAGCATCTGCCGGACGATGCGCCGTCCGATGCCGCGGCTGCGATGCGTATCGGCGATAGCAACCGATCGGATCAACGCCACCAGCGGATACGCCTCGGCGCCTGCGCATCCGACGATCACGCCGCCATCCTTCGCGACGATGAACGTTTTCCAGTGATCCTGCAGACCCGCCGTCGGAAGTTTGCTGGCGACGAGCAGTTGTTCGATCAGCGGAACATCGGCCGCGGTTGCGCCGCTGATGAGAATCTCACCGTCGCTCATGTCGATCACGTTTCATGAGGATAAGACAAAAGGCCGCGCGGATGCGCGGCCTTTCGATTCAAACGTGCTGGTCCGGTCAATGGCGCTTGCCGATGGCGGATCCGCTATCGCTGTTTCGTGGCTCGCCCATCGAACTCCCTCGGGAGCGATCGCCGCTGGAACTGTCGTAGTCGCGCGAAGAATCGCTGCTGCGGGAACTGTCGTAGCCGCCCGAGCCGCTCTTACTGCCGCGGCTGTTCGGCTCGTTCAGATTCTCCGAGCGGCCGATGTTCTGGCCGAACTCGGCGGATGAATCGCTCTTGTCTTTGCCGATCTGCGACGAGGTTTTGCGGTTCACGTCGCCAACCGAAGTCGACTGCTCGTTCCTGCGCATCTGGTCACGTTCACGGTTTTCCATCTGTAGTCTCCTTATCGAGCTTGCGCCCGTGCAGTTATCGACTGCAACGGAGATGCCCAATAAAACCGCTAAACTGTTGAGCTGGAATAGATTAGCGTGTATTTGCAAGCTCGTCATCGATGAGCGTTTGCTGCAAGCGAGCAGTGATTGCGCCGCGGACAGCATGACCCGCCGCGCGGCCGTCGATCTCCGTCACCGGCATCACGCCGAGCGTCGTACTGGTGATGAAAACCTCATCCACTTCGAACAACTCCGCGGTCCGCACAAGACGCTCATCGACGCGGATGTTTGCGTCACGCGCAAGGGCGACCACGCGATCGCGGACGACGCCGGGAAGAATGTGCTCATCGAGCGGATGGGTGATCAACACGCTGCCGCGCACGATGAAGAAACTCGAGCTGGCAGCTTCGCGAACGAGGTCACCGTCGAGCAGCAACACTTCATCGACACCGGCGCGCTGCGCTTTTTTCTTGGCCAGCGCATTGGCGAGCAAATTGACGGACTTGAGATCGCAATGCTTCCAGCGAAGGTCCGAAGTCGTGATCAGGCGAATGCCTTTTTCTCTCTTCGCCGCATCGGGAAATTGGAATGCGCGCGAGTACGCGACCACCGTGGGCGTGATGTTCTCGGGATAGAAATGCTTCCGCTCCGCTTCGCCGCGCGAGATCTGGATGTAGACGATGCCGTCATCGAACGATGTGCGATCGATCAATTCGCGCATGACCGACGCGAATTGCGTCTCGTCCCACGGCGAGCGAATCTCGATCGCGCGCAGACCATGCTCCAGCCGCCGGTAATGCTCGGGGAGATAGATCGCCTTCCGCCCCACGAACTTGAATACTTCGTAGAGCGCGTCGCCGAACTGGAATCCGCGATCCTCGACGCCGAGAACGCGCTCGTCGGTCGTGGTGAAGCGGCCGTTGAAGTAGAGGATGTCGTTCATGGATCAACTGTCATTTCGAATCGGCGAAACCCGCGGGGCGGGCCGAACTGGAACCCGTGGTCTTCGACCCGTTCGTCATTGTGAAGGCCGTTGAAGTACAGACGTCGCTCACGGGTCAATGTCATTTCGAATCGGCGGAACCGCGGGGGCGGACGGGAGGGGTGAGCGGTGGAGCACGATGAGAAATCCCCTGCCTACGGAGCGGTGGTTCTCAAAATTGGAACTCATCTCCGCCCCGCACTCCCGCGCTTTCGCCGGCTCGGAATGGCAGGGAATCACAGACTGACCGCCTTCACGATGACCACCGTCCGATCATCCTGCTCTCCCGGGCCCCATTCCGTGACGCGGGCGAGGATCTCCTTGCCGATCTCCTTGGCCGCGCGCGCGCGGTTCTCGGCCACGAGCAGTTGCAGACGTTCGAGGCTGAACTCTTCGTCGTCAGTGTTGTGTGCCTCGACGATGCCGTCGGTGTACATGCACAGCAGATCGCCTGCGTTCAACTTCGCGAAGCCGCGCATGTACGTGGCATCCGGCGTCGGGCCGAGGACCGGACCGCCGTTCGCGAGCATCTCGGTCGTGACGCCATCGGCGCGGAGAACGAACGGAAAATTGTGGCCGGCATTGCAGTAAATCAGAATCCCGCCCGTTTCCAGCTCACCATAAAACAGCGACACGAACTTCGTCGTCAGCCGGCCGCGATGGATGATGTGATTGAGCTTCTCCATCGTGCGAATGATCTTGAAATCGCGGTCGGTGGCCATGCGCAGACCCATGTAGATGTCGCGCACGACCAGCGCCGCGGGGAGACCGTGCCCGGAGCCATCGGCGATGGCCAGGCCGAGGATGTTGTCGGAGATGGGGATGAAATCGTAGAAGTCGCCGCTGACGACGTCGGCGGAAACGGTCTTTCCCCAGATGTCGAATCCGGCATATTGCGGCACGCGTTGCGGCAGGATCGACTGCTGGATCCGCTGCGCCTCGACGATCAGCGACTGATAGCGATCCGCGCGCAGCCGCTGGTTGACGGTGTAGCGAATGAGGTTGAGCGAGAAGAGGATGTCTTCGCGGCTCAGGTGCGGCGCGACATCAAATCCGAGGATGTGGGCGTGCGTGTCGCCGGCAGCGACGGCGGCGAATCGCTGCGCACCAAGCTGCGCTTCGAGGATCGGATCGACGCCGGGATCGTTCGGTTCCATGACTACGACGCCGTTCTCGAGCACGAGCTCGATTGGCTTGTAGTCGCGCGGGACGGTGATCCCGAGCGGTCCGTCGTTGCTGACGCCGAATCGCCCGACGAGCTCGTAGCAGTTCTCGTCGGTGAGCTCATAGATGCGGCCGCCGGTGATTCCGAGCTCGTCGCGAAAGTTCGTGGCGATGGTCTGCCCGATCTGTTCGATCGTGAAGCGCGTCGATTCAGTGTTCTCGATCTGTTCGAGCGTGCGCTCGACCTGGGTTAGGAGTCTTTTGTAGTCCATGGTTGGGTGCCGCGGGCGCGGCGGCGAAGCTTATCAGACGCTATTTCTTCATGCGTTCGGCGCGGATTCGTGCGATGCGCTCGTCCCGATAACGTTCTTTGAACGCATGCATCTCTTCGATCGAACGGAACTTGTGAACGCCCTTGGGTGTATTCAGCGGTGGAACAAGGTTCCGCCACGTACTCCAATGTGCCTCGATCCGTCTCACCAGATTCGGATCATCCCGGCGCATCTGCTTGAGGTCGAACGCGTTCATTTCCTCGATCGAACGAAACTTTCGGACCGGCATCACTCTTCCTTGAAATCAAATCTCTGTCGCAAATTTAATGCGTCGATTTTGTCGATCCAGCGAACCGTGTCGCGTTTCATTCGGTACAGAGTCTCGGCGGTGACAAGGCGCACAGGAACACCTCTTATTTCATGAACTTCGGCTTCGAGGTCCGAAAACTTGAACGCTTCTCCGAGGCGGGAAACCACGTCGATATTGAACCGCTCGTTCGGCGGCTCGTACGCAAAACTGGGGTAGTCGCCGACCATGTCATCATCCTGAATCTCCTCAAGATTAGGATCGTCCCAGATCGAGCGGAGTGCGCGCTTGATCCGTCCCACGTTTTCCGGCGAAGGGTCGACAAAGAAGTCGACGTCCTCCGTCGTTCGAGGAAGGCCGTGAAGATTCACGGCAACGCCGCCAAACACTTTGTAATCGACACCCTCGCGGTTGAACGCTTCGACGATCGAGAGCACGCGGTTGAAGTCAATCATTACTTCAACTCCACTCCATCCAACTCGTACGGCGCCTTCACGTCGAGAAGACCCAACACCGTCGGATACACATCAGCAATGTACGGCGCGCGATCCGTGGCCAGCTTCCGGTTGTAGAAGAAGATCCCTTTCACGATGTCGGGATCGACCGAGCAGTGATCGCCGCTCCAGGTCTGCTTGTTCGGCTCGATCAATTGCTTGGGAATGCCGCCCAGCGACGTCTGCCAGGAGACGCGGTAGCCGTCGTTGTTCGTGACGAAGAGATCGGGAATCGTGTTCGGATCGAACTGGCGATAGACCTCCTCGCGCGCCAGAACGCGGCGGACAGGATGCTCCATCGTCTCGGGATCGGTCATCGTCACGAGGCGCGCTTTCAACTCCGCCTTGAGCGCGTCGACTTCGCCGCCTGGATTCACGATCCCCTGCGACTCGCGGCCTTTCGTGTTGATGTACATCTCGCCGAGTCCCATCGCGTACGCGCGCGTGTGCGACCAGTCGACGTTCTCCCAGAACTGGCCGGAATCGAAGAGCATCTCCACGTTGCGGTCTTTCACCTGGACCCCGGTTTTGAGCGCCATGTAGCCGTTCATCACCAGCCACGTGTTGTAGTTCACCGACTTGCGGAACGATGCGAAACCGTGATCGGAGAGCACGATGAGCGAGGCGTGCTTTTTCTCGGCCGCGGCCATGGCGTCGCCGACGATCGCGTCCATGAGCTGATAGGCGCGAAGAAGCGCATCGCCCCACTTCGCGGCCAGCTCTGCGTTGTAGGCAGGATGTTTCGGATCCATGAGCCGCCAGAAAACGTGGCCGACGCGATCAGGGAACTCGAAGCACTGCACCATCAACTCCGTGTCGTCATTCGCCAGGAACGCGTCGAACATCTTCCGGTCCTGCGCCACGGTGAACGTCATGTCGTCCCAGAACATCTGCTCGTCCGCGAACCCCTCGGAGATCGCCCACGTATCGATCTGCCATCCGAGCGTCTTGTAGAGACCATGTTCCTTCGCCAGTTGCGGCGCCCACTTCGCAGGCGCGGAGATGTTGAAGCCCGGAGGAAGATTGCGCGGATCGAAATTGATCGGCGACAGATACAGCTTCACCTCGGGCTGCGACGAGATCAGGTGAAAGCGGCTGATGCCGTGAAGTTTGATCAGCGGATTGAACGGGAAGACGAAGTCGGTCCAACCACTCCAATCGCCGGCCTTCAGCGTGACTTTCTGGCCGCTCTCTTCGATCGTGATCGAATTCCGGTCGTCAGCGACCGTGATCGTCATCGGGATCGAGATGTACGGCGGCGTGCCGAACAACTTGTTGGGCGGACCCTGAATCTTCGTGTTGATGCGCCCCTTGTTGTCCTCGAGTTGCACGACCTCAATCGAGAACTCGTTGGGACCGGAGCGATGAAAGTCGAGCTCCGAGGTGAAGAGGAACGGTTTGCCGACGCGGCCGGAGACATCGGGGACGCCGAGTCCCGAGAGCATCTCGCCGGAAGGAAAGTCATGCGCCGGGAACGTCACGGGAACATGAACGATGCGCGCTTTCCGTCCAGCGTCGGCCGCTGCTTCCCAGAATGGGATTCCCTGCCTGCGATTGACGACGCCGGGACGCGTTGTGGGGATGTATGTTCTTGTGGCGATGAATGCACCGGCTGCCGCAGCAATGGCAAGACCGAGCACGACGAAACGCGCGGTTTTCTTGAAGAGGAGAGCGAGCAACGCCAGGACGATGAGCACGACCGCGGCGGCGGCATACGGATTCTTGTCGCCGAGGAGGAACGGCTCCTTCGTCTCATCGAAGGCGGCGAACACGGGCAAGTACGTTTTCGGATCGCGGCGGAGGAAATCGAAGATGCCGGTGCGGCCGGGATCGATGCCGGTCGAGAACGTCGACCACGAGACCGGCGTCTGCGCCGGAATCGTCGGACGGAGCGGGCGGAATGTTCCCTGCGCGCGCAGCCGCGCCAGATTCGGGAGCTTCCCCTCGTTCATCCACTGCTCGGTGTAGCGGGCGTCGACGCCGTCAAATCCGAGGACGATGACTTTCTCTTTTGCGGAGGCAATGCCGGGGAAAAGGAGCGCCGCGAGCGTCGCCGCCAGGGCCAGAATTCGAAGAAATCTCATCGAACGGCATCATACTTGTAATCCGTCGAGCGTAAATTGAGGTGCTGCATGAGAACGCGTCAACTCTTTGCTTCATTGGTCGTTGTGCTGCTGGCCGCGTGTGGTGGCAGCGAGAAGAAAAGTGCTGCAGACCAGGCGAAAACCCTCGTCATCGCCCTGAAGTCCGGTCCCACGAATCTCGATAGCCGCGTTGGATCCGACAACGCCTCCAGCCGGATGTTCGATCTCGTCTACAGCGGCTTGATCAAGGTCACGCCGAACTTCGATTACGCTCCCGATCTGGCCACGAAATGGGAGACGCCGGACGACAAGACGATCATCTTCCACCTCAACCCGGCGGCAAAGTTTCATAACGGCCAGCCCGTCAAAGCCGCTGATGTCAAGTGGACCTACGAGTCGATGATGAATCCGACCTTCGTCACGTCGAAGCGATCGGGATACAGCACCGTCGATCACATCGAGACACCGGATGAGCAGACGGTCATCTTCAAGCTGAAAGAAGCAAACGCCGGTATTTTCGATAACCTCACCACCGGTATCCTGCCAACGGGCGCCGATACGAACGTCTACAAGACCATGCCGATCGGCTGCGGACCCTACCGGCTGGTCAAACATCTTCCTGATGACCGGCTGGAGTTCGAAGCGTTCGACCAGTGGCACGGCGGCGCGCCGCCGATCAAGCACATCACCGTGCGCATCATCCCCGACGCAACGACTTGCATTCTGGAAATGCGCCGCGGCTCGGTCAATTTCGAGGTCAATATCATTCCGTTCGAGAATGTGGCGGAGTTCGAAAAGAACCCCGATTTCAAAGTCGTCAAGAGCAATGGCTCCGTCTACCAATACCTCGCCTTCAACATGAAGGACCCGGCGCTGGCGAAGCCGCTCGTAAGACAGGCGATCGCGCACGCCATCGACCGCGAGCGGATCATCCGCGACATCCAGCGCGGCTTCGCGCAGCCGACCGAGACGATGCTGGCCGAAGGTCACTGGGCACGGGCCACGAACCTTCCCACCTACGCTTACGATCCGGCCAAAGCCAGGAAACTCCTAGCGCAGGCCGGTTATCCGAAGGGTCTCAATCTCACCTTCAAGACCTCAACGGATGCCGAGGCGAATTCGCGCGCCCAGGTGATGCAGGCCATGATGAAAGAGGCCGGATTCAACGTCACCATTCAGTCGAACGAAATGTCGACCTTTTTCGCCGACATCAGCAAAGGCAATTTTCAGATGTATTCGCTCTCCCGCAATGGAATCAGCGATCCCGATTTCTATTACGTGATCTTTTATTCGAAGAATGAGCCACCCAATGGTCAGAACCGCGGCTATTACAACAATCCGCGGCTCGATCAATTGATGATCGACGGACACTCGACGTTCGATCGCGCCAAACGAAAGCCGATTTACGACGAAGTGCAGAAGATCGTGGCCACCGATCTTCCCTATCTCTCGCTCTATATGCAGTCGAACGTAGCGATCATGCGCAAGAACATTGACGGCTATGTGCAATACCCGGCCGGGTTCTACACGTCGATCCCACAAATGACGATGAAGTGAGGCCGATTACTTCCCCAACTCGTACAGATACTCGACGAACGACAGCACCGCCCCATCAAAGCCCTGCACCTTCGGGTTCGATGACTCGATCACGTAATACTCGTCGGGAGCGTGCGCGCCGCTGCCGTGCCCGAGGCCGAAGTGACCGGAGGGAAGACTCAGGGGCGGATTCGTGAAGACGTAGCCTGGATACGAGCCGGCGTTGCGAGGCCAGAGAACGGGATCGATTCCAGCGCGTTTTAGTACCGATACCTGCGACTGGATCAGCGGCGCGCTCGCGACGGTGCTCGTCGGATCGTAGCCGCCGCTAACGTTGACTTCGATATCGCCGAATCCGCGTTTGGCAAGGTGCGCTTTGAGCGCAGCGACCGCATCGTCCTTCTTCATGTCAGGCACGAGGCGCATGTCGATCTTCGCCACCGTGCGATGCGGCAGCACGGTTTTGCCGCCGGGTCCGGTGTAGCCGCCGACGAGACCTTCGATGTTCACCGTCGGCTGCGACTCGAGGCGCTCGTTGGCTTCGAGCCACGGCAGGTCGCCGATCCAATGCTGCACGCCCATCGACTTCTTCGACTGCGCTTCGCTGCGCATCTTCGAGGCATTGGCAATCATCGCCTTCTCATCGGCATTCAATGCCCGCGGCTGCGGATAGTTGTCGATCGTGATCGTGTTGCCGTCGGCCGATACGAGCGTGTCGAGCGCCTTGATCAAATGCCACGCGGGACTGTCGACCATCGCTTTGAGCGATGAATGGATGTCTTTCGCCGGGCCGCGGCCCCATTTCTCGCCACTCGATACCAGTTCCAACTCGACGACACCTTTCGCGCCGAGACTGACCGCGACCACGCCGTCGAGATCCTGCGAGGCCGACGGCATGAAGACGCCCGACGTTTTGCGAAACGCAGCTTCGACTTCGGGACGATGGACGAGCTGGCCAATGTGCGGCGAGCCGATCTCTTCCTCCCCTTCCGCAATCATCACGAGGTTGACCGGCATCTTGCGGCCAGCGCCACGGATCGCATGCAGCGCCGCGAGAAACGCCGCTTCCGGTCCTTTCTGATTGACCGCGCCGCGGCCGACGACCGCCTTCCCGACGTTCGGCTTGTCGACGATCTTCGCTTCGAGCGGCGGCGACGTCCACTCCGCGGGATCGAACTGCTTGACGTCGTACATGAAGTAGAGGCCGACCGTTTTCGCCGCGCCGGCGTCGAGCGTGGCGAACACGCCGGGCTTGCCGTCGGTGTTGAGCACCGTGGCGTGCTGGAATCCGGCATCGAGAGCGAGCTTGGCCATGTACTCCGGGCCGGCCGGATAGTTGCGATTCTCAGCGGCGATCGACGGCAGCGCGATCCAATCCTGCAGGCGTTTCACCGCTTCATCGTGCCGTTTCGCGATCTCGCGTTTGACGTCCGCGAAATCGTCGGCGAAGGATTGCGTTGCGGTGAGGATGATGATCGCGATGAGAGCGAGGGTCGACTTGCGAGCGTTCATAGCGTGCCTCCGAAGAAATTGCTCGACCTGATTAGGAAAAGAGCGCGCGCATTATCGCTGAATCGGCAAACAGGGGGGGCGGTTTCACGCGGAGGCGCGGAGGCGCGGAGAGGGTTTTCTCCGCGTCCCCGCGTCTCCGCGTGACCGTTCCCCCTCGTTCCTAGCGTAAACTTCGGTCCATCGAACAAGAGGAACCCCATGACCCGGAACGCAATCGCCTTCGCCCTTCTCGCAGTCTCCCTCTCTCTCTCCGCAGGCACGCACCGCGCCGCCACGCCGCCGAAGAGTCCCATCGACGAGGCCGTTGACGCGCTCGGCATCGGACCGATGACCGGCGCTTCGATCCGCGGAACCGTCGCTGGCGTTCAGGGAACGTTGATCACACTCAAACACCGGCGGCGCGCCCGCCATTACGATCGAGACATCAGCCGCGAAAATCATGAACGACCGCAGCGGCGCGAGCTCGCTCGCCGACATCAAGACCGGCACGCGCATCACCGCGTTCCTCAATACCGCCCCCACGCTCCAGCCATCATCGGCTCTGCGCGCGCAATTGATCACGATCGAGTCGCAGCCCGATCTCGAGCTGAACGGCGCGATCGACTCGATCGATGCCGCGCGCGCACGCTTCGTCGTTCTCGGCGTCACCATCACGGCCGACTCGAATACGAGCTTCGGCAGCAACTTCCCCACCTTCGCTGCGATCAAAGGCGTCGGCGATCTCGCCGTCGGCCAGTTCGTCAACGTCACCGCCCGCTTCGCATCGGGCGCGATCCTCGCCACGAAAGTGCAGGTCATCTCCCCGGGCATCCAACTCCCCGTCATCCTCGTCGGCACCGTCAAGTCGATCGGCACATCGTCATGGGTGATTACAGGGCGTGATGGAAAAGAAACCGCGGTCTCCGTCGATGCGCAGACGAAGATCGTCGGCGATCCGAAGGTTGGCGACTCCGTGCAGGTGATGGCAACCATCGACGCGGCTTACAAATACACCGCGGTTGCGATCGTGAAACTCGACACGCACGAAATCACCTCGGAGCTGCGCGGCACGGTGAAGTCGATCGGCGCCACACAGTGGACCATCGGAGGCCCTCCGGGAACGGCGACACCTGATTTCCTCGTGAAGATTACGTCGTCGACAGTCATCTATCCTGATCCGAACGTGGGCGATCGTGCTGTCGTCACCGGCACGCACGACCTCGCCGGCGCGTTCACCGCCACGAAGATCAGCAAGGACAAGTGATCGAAAGGAATCGATATGACCCAACTCACTCCATATCTGTTTTTTAACTGGAACTGCGCCGAGGCGATGACGTTCTACGCGCAGACGACGGGCGGAAAACTCAACATGGTTCCCGCCGGCCAGTCGCCGGCCGCGAATCACGTACCGCCGGGAACGGGAGACCTCATCATCCACGCGCGGCTCGATCTTCCCGGCGGCGCCACGCTGATGGCGTCGGATTGGATGGACACGTCGCCCTACCAGCCGATGCAAGGCTTCGCGGTTTCGCTCATCTATCCGACCGCGGAGGAAGCGCGGCCTGTCTTCGATGTCCTCGCTGAAGGCGGCCAGGTGTCGATGCCATTTGGCAAAACGTTTTTCGCCGAGGGGTTTGGAATGCTGAAGGACCGCTTCGGAACGCCGGGGATGGTCGGCGGCGGAATGACGAACTAAGAGTCCGGCTCGAACGAACATGCCGATCGCGCGCTGATCACATATGCCTTGACAAATATGATTCGGCGACCTATGTTTACTCATATGCGTTATCACGGATATGAAGGAGACTACGATGTCGACGAATTCTGAAGTGCAGGCTCTCAAGGTTCATGTTTCTGTCAATGTCCGCAACGTCGAGAAGAGCATCGATTTCTACCGCCGGATGCTCGGCATCGAGCCATCGAAGGTTCGTACCGGCTACGCCAAATTCGACGTCGCCAATCCGCCCGTCAATCTCGCACTGAACGAAGTCTCCGACCTCGCCGGCCCCGGCGCCCTCTCGCACCTCGGCATCCAGGTCGGCTCGACCGACGACGTCCTGTCGATAAGGCTGCGATGGGCACGCGTCGGACTGCTCACCCGCGACGAGATGCAGACGAGTTGCTGCTACGCGAAGCAGGACAAGACCTGGGTCCGCGACCCCGACGGCAACGAGTGGGAAGTCTTCGTCGTCCTCGAAGACAACCTGCCGGAGTCGGCGAGCACGTCAGCTGCGTGCTGCGTTTCGAAAGCCGCGGCGGCCGCTGGCGCCGCTTCGACGGCGGCCTGATTCTTCTTGCGAAGCGTAGCCCGCGACCGCTGTCATCCCGCTGTCATCCTGAGCCGCCGAAGCCGCGCATCCTCGCAGCAATGACAACCAGCAGGCATCGCGGCGAAGGACGGTCGAAGGACCCCCTACTTATGTGCCCGGCGGGTGGCAGGAAAAACCACCGCACATGGCAGGGGGTCCTTCGACCGTCCTTCGCCGCCGATATCTGCCAAGTGCGCGCGTAGCGAATCTTGCGGCGGCTTCGGCGGCTCAGGATGACAGCGCGATGAAACGAGGATGAAGCCGAACGCTTCCGGTGCGCCCGAGCAGTTCGAACGCGATCACCGTCTCCGCACCGCTCGCTCGCGAAAAAAACGCAGCAGATCGTGGTCATACGGAATCGCGGTCGACACCATCATGTGATCGATTCCGCCGGCGCGAAAACGGCGTTCGTTCAACTGACGCCGCGCCGTTGCGCGACTCGCCACTCCCGACTGGCGAAGATCGACGAGGCGCTGCAGACCACTCTCGGCATCGACGACGTGCGCCAGACCAGCGTCCGGAAAGCGATCCTCGCGCGGATCGCTGACGGCAATGGCGACGACATCATGTCTGCGATTGAGCCGGCGCAGCGTGCGCTCGAAGTTCTGGTCGAGAAAATCGCTGATGACGATGACGACGGCGCGGCGCGCGCTGACATGCTCGAGGTAGCGCGCCGCCATCTCGAGGTCGGCAACACCTTCGCATCCCCGCATCGCCGCGTCCGCCGCCGCGCGGACGATGACCTGCGCGTGCATCCGGCCACGCCGCGGCGGGATGTAGCTCCGCACGCCGTTCGAGAACAACAGCAGTCCGATCCGATCGGAGCTGTCGGCAGCGGAGAAAGCGAAGACGGCTGCGAGCTCGGCGGCGATGTCGCACTTGCGCCAGTCGACCGAGCCGAACGCCATGGAGCCGGAGACATCGATGGCGACGAGCACCGTGAGGTCGCGCTCTTCGATGAACTCCTTCACGTGCGGCGCGCCACTTCGCGCCGTGACGTTCCAGTCGATCGTCCGCACATCATCGCCCGGCTGGTATTCACGCACCTGCGAGAACTCGATGCCGCGGCCGTGAAAGGCGGAGTGATAGTCGCCCGCGAAACCGGCGCGGATCAAACGCCCCGAGAGAATCTCCAGTTCGCGCACGCGCCTCGCCAGCGGCGGCGTGTGATTTGGTTTCTTGCGTCGGAAGAGGTTCATAGGGGAATGTGCGTATTTCTGATTCGCGCTTCACGAACCACTAATCAGTGATCAGTGATCAGTGATAAATCAGTGATCAGTGGTCATCAGAGGTCAGTGGTCACCAGAGGTCAGTGGTTTATCACTAATCACTGATCACTGACTCTCACGGCACCGCCACCGCTCCCAGCACCTGTTCGACGACCCCATCGGCAGTCACCTGCTCCGCCGCCGCTTCGTAACTGAGCACGAGCCGGTGCCGCAACACGTCCGCCGCGATCGCCTTCACATCCTCGGGCACCACAAACGCCCGCCCCTGAATGAACGCGTAGCCTTTCGCGACGTGCGCCAACGCCAGCGTTGCCCGCGGCGAGGCGCCGAAGGCGATGTGCGGCACGAGCGACGAAAGCCGGGCGCTCGCCGGATTCCGCGTCGCCGTGACGAGTTGAATGATGTAGCGGCTGATGCGCTCGTCGACGTGAACGGCGGCGACGAGATGCGCGATCTGCTCCATCGCACTGATCTTGAGAATGCGCTGGATATTCACCTGCTGCGCGGTCGGATCGAGGTAGATGCCGAGCATGCGCATCTCCTCGTCCGCCGACGGATAGCCGACGCGCAGCTTCATGACGAAGCGGTCCACCTGCGCTTCCGGCAACGCGTAGGTTCCTTCGTGCTCGATCGGATTCTGCGTAGCGATGACGATGAACGGTTCGGGCAACCGGTACGACGTATCGCCGATCGTGACCTGCCGCTCCTGCATCGCCTCGAGCAGCGCCGACTGCACTTTCGCCGGCGCGCGGTTGATCTCGTCGGCGAGCACGAGATTGGCGAAGATCGGTCCCTGGCGCGGCGTGAACACACGTCCCGCCGGATCGAAGATCAGCGTGCCGGTGATGTCGGCAGGTAGGAGATCGGGCGTGAATTGGATTCGATGAAACGACGCGTCGATGGCGCCGGCGAGCGTTCTGACGAGAAGCGTCTTGGCGAGTCCGGGCACGCCTTCGAGGAGTACGTGTCCGCGAATGAGCAGCGCGATCACGAGCCGGTCGACGATCGCTTCCTGTCCGATCACCGCCCGCCCCACTTCCGTCCGCAGCCGCGCGATCACATCGTGCGCCGCGCTGATGTCCGCATTGATTGTGGCCTGATCCATGACCGGAGAGTCTATCGTGACCAAGCGTCCGCCTGGCGGAAGGTGAACCGTTCCTCAGGCCAAACGGCTCACCAATCCCGAAAGCACATCCGGCACGCGTCGTAGCCCGCGGCGACCGCGTCCTCGGCGCTCATGAACACCACGCGCGTTTCGTCGGCGAGTCGTTTGGCGCTGCCGCAACTGGCGCGGTGGAAGCGTTTCGTTTTGCCTGATGCACTGGCGATCAGAATCTCGGCGCTGGAGGAGACGGCTTCAATGTTGTGGGTGATCTCGTCGGCGGCGGAGGCGATGTCATCGATCACGAGATCGGTTACCGCTTCGTCGACGATGCGGGCGACGTCGATCGCTTCGAGATTGTGCGGCGGCGCGTGCGGCGGGTCGCGGTCATCGAGTTTCTGTCCGACCTGATGCACGAGCAGTTCCGCGGCATCGATCCGCAGCGGCACGAGTTGCAGCGTGGGGATTTCCTCTTCCACGAAGACGAACTTCGCGTCGCGCCAGGAGCAGAGCTCGGCGATCTCTTCGTCCGCTTTCTGTTGCATGGCGCCGTGAAGCTGGTTCTCGGTGAGCGCGCCGAGGATGACGAGGATGCGGCCGAGGGCGAGCTGGGTCTGGCTTTGGATGTCGAGCGCTTTCTGACGCTGCTCTTCCGTGATCAGGCCGCTGGCGATCAGCCGCTGCGCCAGAAAGCGCGCAGGATCGTTCGAGGAACAGGAGATGATCTTTCCCCGATCGACGAACAGCTCCTTCTCGCGTAAACCGCTGGCGACGACGAGCCGGCCCGTTCGCTCCTGCGACGTGTACTTGACCAGCAGCTCCGCGGGACTCTCGCCGGCGAGTGACTTCCATTTGCGCGACGGCGGCACCGACGGCGAGACGATCTCCGACTCCGCAGGTGCCGGCGGCGTGACCGCTGCACGTGCGGCGCGCTCGTGGATCGCGCGCAGTTCTTCTTCCGCGCGCCGCCGCCGCTCCAGCTCTTTGCGGAGGGCGTCGGTCATGATCTTCAGCTCGTCCATCGTCTGCTCGCCGGTGAGCCGCAACTGATCCACCGCCGCGCGCAGCGATTCCTCGGTGCGGTCGCGCTTATCGAGGTCGGCTTGCATCGCGATGACCCGCTGTTTCAAACCGGCCGCCTGCGGATCCGTGCGACCCTCGGGAGCTCGGATGACCTCGACGAATCCCCTGATCGCTCCCGCCATACGAACCGGCGTGATGGTGGTTCGCACCCACACCTCGCTGCCATCCTTGCGGACGCGCCAGTCCTCGAGGTCGAGCCCCCCCGATGCCGCGGCGGCGTTGAGCTGTTGCGTCGACACTCCCGACCAACCCTCGTTGTCGCGGTAGAGCATGCGCCGCGGACGTCCGATGATCTCGTCGCGCGGATAGCCGAGAATGCGCTCCGCGCCAGCGTTCCAGCCGGCGATCAGACCTTTATCGTCGGTGCGGATGATGGCAATGTCGCTGAGCTGGTCGATGACAGCGAAGAGGAATTGTTCGGCGTTGCGTGCGGCGGTGCGCGCCTGCGCCTGTGCCTCCACTTGCGCGTGCTCCTCAGATTTTCCCGAGTGCTCGTCGACGATGTAGATGAGGAAAGGCGCGTCGTCGCTTCCGGCGAGCGCGCAAACCACGTCCAGCTCGCGATATCTCCCCTTCTTACTCATGATCCGCTTCTCGATGCGATAGCTCGGCACGTCGCGCGTGATGAGCCGCCGCATCAAACGCTCTTCGCTTCTTGCGTCGTCGGGATGTGTGAGCGTAGCAAACGTCATCCGCGTCAGCTCGTCGCGCGTGTAGCCAACGAGCTCGCGAAACCGCTCGTTCGTTTCCAGCCACGCGCCATGCATCGACGCCAGCGCGATCCCCACCGGCGCGCTCTCGAACGCGGCACGGAGGCGCGCATCACGCGGCGTCAACGGCGCGGCCGGCGGCAGCGATTGCCCCGGCTTGCGCACGAGCGAGATCACGCGATCGACGGTCGGCAGCTTCACCATATGGATTTGACGGAAGTCGAAGAAGGGTAGCACGGTGTATGCGCGAGCCGGTCGTCGGGGGTCGGATGTCGGAGAGACTGGCCCCGCATTTCTCAAAGATTTCCCGGAACTACGCAACGCTTTGATCGAGCGCCGCGGAGGCGCGAAAAGTGCGAAACCAGGAAATCTCTATGCGCGCCGCGTCAGCGTTCCCGCGCGCGCCACATCCTGTCTCCGCTCGCGGCGGCCGACGAACACTTCTTCGAACGTGACGTGGACGATCGCGGCGACGGGAATCGCGATCAGCGCGCCGATGATGCCGAGGAGTGCGGCGCCGATCATGAAGGCGATGAAGGCGGAGAGTGGCGAGATCGACACCTGCTTCGACATCAGGTGTGGCGCGATCACGAAATTCTCGAGCTTCTGCATCAACAGCGCGGCCGCGAGAACGGACCAGAATTGCCACGGTGAGTGCAGGATGGCGATCGCCAGTGCCGGCGCGAAACCGATGACCGGCCCGATGACCGGAATCAACTCTCCCAACGCGGCGATCAGTGCGAGCGGCAGCGCATAGGGGACGCGCAGCAGCAGCATCGTCACGAACAAAACCAATCCCATGATTCCGGAGAGGATCAATTGCGCGGAGAGCCAGGAGCTCATCCGCCGCGCCATCCGATTGAGTGTGGCCCGCCGCTCGCCGCGCACTCCTTCCGGATAGAGCAGGAGGAACGTGTTCCGCAAGCGGTGCGCGTCGATCAGCATGTAGACGATCATGAAGAGCACGGCGATGACCGACGCGATGACGGTCGCCGCGCTGCGCATGTAACCGAACACGTATGCGCGCGGGATCGTCACGCCTTCGTGCAGATACGTTCGCAGTGGGCCGACGGGCAGATATCTTTGCAGCGGGGTGAGCAGATTGTGATCGATGAGCGTGGGAAGCTGTGCGCCGAGGGCTCGCATCTCGCCGATCAAGCGAGGCACCATCACAATCGCCAGCAGCAGCACGATGAGAAGGAACGGGAAGTAGACGATCAGCACCGCCGTACCGCGCGGTATGTTTCTGTGGAGCCAGTGCCGGCCGATGACGCGCACGCGGTGTACGACCGGCGAGATGCCTGCGGCCAGAACCGCGGCGATGAAGACGAGGATGAGGATGTCGCGAACGGCCCAGAGCAGGAGCAGAGCAAGGGCGATCGCGATCACGATTCCGGCCTTCTTCGCGAACAGGTAGAGCTCGCGGTCGCTGCCCTGTTCTCGAGGATGGAAGGCCACGGCGAAACGTCCCTCAGCTCAGGTACTGCTTGATCGCTGATTCGATCTGACCGCGCGGTACGGCGCCGACGACGCGCCCCTTCTCGACTCCATCCTTGAAGAAGACGAGAAGCGGGATGCTCATGGCGCGGTACTGCGACGCCGCGCGCGGATTCTGATCGACGTTGAGCTTGAGAAAGCGGACGTCGCTGCGCGACGCCGCCATCTCCTCGAGGATCGGCGCAATCATCCGGCACGGGCCGCACCACGCCGCCCAGAAGTCGACGACCGAGGATCCCTGCTGAATCGCATCGGCGAGGTTTACATCCGTGACATCGATCGGATGACCGTTGGACGTCGCCGGCAGCGGCGCCTTGCATTTTCCGCAAACTGCTTTGCTCCCGCTACCGACCGGAGGAACCCGGTTGGCCTGGCCACAGCTCGCACAACGAACGATCTCGTCCATGGGCCGGATGTACTGCGAAATACGGGCCGGTTGCCATACCCGTGACCCTGGATGATGCGGCCGTGCCGATTTCCAGATAAACTGCCGCAGCAATTTCCAACCGTCCCTGATGGATTTCCGGCTCGCTGCGCGGGCAAGGAGTGCTTCATGTTCGAAGGAGCCACGATTCTGCGCCGTCGATTGGCGAATCCGGAGATCATCCGGCTCGCTGGCGCTCACAACGCGCTCAGCGCGAAGATGGCGGAGCGCGCCGGCTTTGAGGGTGTCTGGGCCAGCGGTTTCGAGATCGCCGCGTCTTACGCCGTTCCCGACGCGAGCATCGTCACGATGTCGGAGCATCTCGCTCTGGCGAGATCGATGTGCGACGCGGTGAAGATTCCAGTCGTCGTCGACTGCGATACCGGCTACGGCGACGAGCTCCAGTTCGCGCACGCGGTGCGGCAATTCGAGGCGGCGGGCGTGGCGGGCGTGTGCGTCGAGGACAAGCAGTTCCCAAAGCGCAACAGCTTCTCCGGCGGCCGGCAGGAACTGGTTCCGATCGATGCATTCGTCGAAAAGCTTCACGCCGGAAAGCAGGCGCAACGCACGCGCGACTTCGCCATCATCGCGCGGACGGAAGCGCTCATCGCCGGCTGCGACATCGCCGAGGCGCTGCTACGCGCGCGCACCTACGCAGACGCCGGTGCCGACGCGGTTCTCATTCACAGCAAGGCGCGAACCGCGGCCGAGATCGCGCAGTTTGCAATGGAATGGGACCGACCGATACCGCTCGTCGCCGTGCCGACCACCTACTACGACACTCCCCTGAACGAGCTTGCCGCTCTCGGCATCAAGGTCGTCATCTACGCCAACCAAGGCCTGCGCTGCGCGTTGAAAGCGATGGAACGCGTCTACGCCGAAATCCTCCGCAGCGGATCGACCGCTTCGGTCGAGGACGAGCTCTGGCCGATGCAGACGATCTTCAAATTACAAGGGGTGGCCAACGGCGAGAAGCGCGACGCAACACCAGCCCCAGCGACTACTCCCACACCCCACCCCCAACTCCCCACTCCCCGCGAGCTCGAAGAGGTCATCATTGAATCGTAGCGAAGCGTTCGTGGCGCTTCTTCGCGACACCGGATTCGATTTTTTCACCGGCGTTCCCGACTCGACGTTTCAGCCGCTGCTGGCCGAATTCGCGTCGCGGCCCGAGCTCGGCTACGTCACGGCGGTCTCCGAGAACGTCGCCGTCGGCATCGCCACCGGCGCATACCTCGGCGGCAAACGCCCGGTGATTTTCATGCAGAACTCCGGACTGGCGCTGGCGATGAACGCGCTCGGATCGCTCGCTGCGATCTACCGCATTCCGATCCTGTTGATCGTCGGCTGGCGAGGACACGATGGCAGCGATTCGCCCGAGCACAAACTGATCGGCGCCGCGACGCCGGCGTTGCTCGATTCGCTGCGCCTGCCGTACTTCGTTCCTGACCGCGACTCGTTGCCGTCCGATGTCGCACGCGCGGCGCAAACACTCGACGCGCAGCAGATGCCGTGCGCGCTCGTCTGCCGGCCGGGAGTGGTGTGCTGATGCGGCGCGCCGACGCCATCGCCGCGGTTCTCGCGCGTCTCGGCGATGAGTTGGTTGTCGCCGCGAATGGCTGGATCAGCCGCGAGACATGCCAGGCGTCAGACCGCGATGCGAACTTCTACATGCTCGGATCGATGGGACTGGCCGCGCCGGTCGCACTCGGCCTCGCGCTGACGCGGCCGGAGCGTCGCGCGGTCGTCTTCGACGGCGACGGCAATCTGCTGATGACCCTCGGCACGCTGGCGATGATCGGCGATCTTCAGCCGCCGAACTTCTTCCACATCGTGTTCGACAACGAGGTCTATGGCTCGACGGGCGGGCAGCGCGCAGCCAGCGCGCACATCGCACTCGACGCGCTCGCGCGCGCCGCGGGCTACGTTGATGTACGCCGCGCGGTCACGGAGGCGGAACTCGATGTTGCGGTCGACGCGATGCTGGCAGGAATCGGACCGTCGTTCCTGCTCGTGAAAGTTGAGGCGGAAGCAAATGGACGCGCACCGCGCGTGCCGCATGAACCGGATGTGATCGCCCGCCGCATTCGCGCGGCAGTGGGAGCCGCCTGATGCCGGATCTCCAATGGAACCGCAAGTGGGGCGGGATGATCGCGACGTTCTCGCCCGATGACGACGAGCGCCATTTCGGCGACCGCTGGGGCGATCCGGAGACATTCGGTCCGCTGCTCGAGGTGCGCCAGCGTTTCCTCGATCCGCACTTCGTTCCCGGAACGACGGTCCTCGAAATCGGCAGCGGCGGCGGACGATGGACGCAATACCTCGCGCGAGCCGGACATCTCATCGTCGTCGAGTTCAATCCGCAGTCGTTCGCATATCTTCGTTGGCGATTTCCCGACATCCCTCTGACCACGTATCAGACCAGCGGCGCGGAGATGGAGGGCATCGGCCCTGCTACCGTCGACTTCGTTTTCACGTTCGACGTTTTCGTCCACCTCGAGCCGGAAGTGATCGGGAACTATCTGCGCGAGATCGAGCGCGTGCTGCGGCCGGGCGGCGTGGCCGTCGTGCACTACGGCGACGTGCGAAAGGACATCGCGCTGCACAATCCCGGCTTCTCGCGCATGACGCGTCAGAAGATGGAAGAGCTGATCGCCGGGACCAAACTTCGCGTCATCGACCACGATGAGACGATCATGTTTCACAGCAATCTCGTAGCACTGAGCCGCGCATGAGAATCCTGCACATTCTTTCGCAGCGTCCGGGCCGTTCCGGCAGCGGAATCTTTCTCCGCGCCATGGTTCGCGAGACCGCACGCCGCGGCTACGCGCAGCATGTGATCGTGGCCGGACCTCCCGGCACTTCCGCGGCAGAGATCCCGCCGCTTCACGACGGCGATCTCTCGCCGATCATTTTTCCGTCCGACGATGCTCCGTTCCCCGTTCCGGGCAACAGCGATGTCATGCCGTATCCGACAACGGTGTTCTCGCGGATGACGCCGGCGCAGATCGAGCAGTATCTTTGCGCGTCGCGACGCGTGATGGAGCAGGTGCGCGACTCGTTCCGACCCGATCTCGTCCACGCGCATCACCTCTGGCTGATGTCGTCGCTGGCGCGCGAGGTCTTCAGCGATATCCCGCTCGTCATCACATCGCACAACGCAGAGCTGCGGCAGATGGTCAAGGCATCGCAACTCGTCCCGCGCGTTCTCTCCGGCGTGCGTCATGCGGACAAGGTATGCGTGCTCACTCCGCAATCGGTCGCCGACACGATCGTGAATTTCGGCATTCCGCGGGAGCGCATCGCCATCACCGGCGCGGGATTCGACGACGCGTTGTTCCATCCGCCAACCCGATCGCGCGCTCCAATCCTGGCGGAGTTGCGCGATCGCTTCGACGTCGCGCTGCCCGAGAACGAGAGGCTGGTCACGTTCGTCGGGCGGACATCGGTGTCGAAAGGAGTTCCGTTTCTCCTCGACGCAGCCGCACGCCTCCGCGATCGCATCGTCGCGTTCCGCGTCGTTCTCCTCGGCGCGACCGGCAGCGGCGAGCAGGGCCGCGCGATGGACGCGCTCGTCGCCGCTGCCGCACCGCACGTCATCCAGACCGGCGCGCAAGCGCCCGAGGCCGTCGCGCTGCTTTTGCAGGTCAGCGATCTCTTCGTGCTCCCGTCGCTGTTCGAAGGGCTGCCGCTGACGATGTTGGAAGCGCTGGCAACCGGTTGCCCTGCCGTCGTCAGCGCGCTGCCGACGATCGCCAGTTGGGTTCCGCGCGCGTGGCGCGATCGCGGCTACATCGAGCTCGTGCCGCCGCTCGCGACCACGAACGCCGACGAGCCGGTCGCCGGCGATGTCGATCGCTTCGTAACCGATCTCGCAACCGCAATCGAGCGTCAGCTCGCCGCGCCGCTCGACGACGATGCGCGTCTCGCGCTTGCGTCGGAGCTCGTTCCCCACTCCTGGCGGCACGTCTTCGATCGATACGAAGAAATCTACCGTGCCGCGGCGGCGGTGACTGCGTCTCGATGATTGCAGCAGAACGGATGAAACGCCTGACGGTGGTCATGCTCATTGACCCCGGCGCCATCGCGCGGAGTGGGCAGTTGATTCGCGGCCACGCCGACATTCATCTGGTCCACGCGTTGCGCCGGCTCGCCGGCCGCGCGTTGCTCGTGCCCTACTCCGGGGTCGCCGCGCTGGCGGAAGTGATCGAGCGCGAACGCCCGGATGTCATCTTCAATCTTACCGAGTGGATCGAAGGCGACCGGACCAAAGACGCGCACATCTGCGCACTCCTCGATCTCTACGGCGTGCCCTACACCGGGCCGGGACCGAAAGGGCTAATGCTCTGCCGCGACAAGATCATCAGCAAACTCGTCGCTGCCGATGCCGGGTTCGCGGTGCCGCGATGTTTCGTCGCCGGTCCGCGCACGCGGTCGCCGCTCCCCTTCCCGCTAGTCGTCAAGCCGCGTTTTGGCGATGCGTCCGACGGCATCAGCCAAAGCTCGCTCGTGCGCTCGAACGCGAGCCTGCGCAAGCGTGCGGCGATGCTGCGCCGCAGCGGCGTGGAATCGGTGATCGCCGAGGAGTATGCGGGAGGGCGCGAGCTGCTGGTGACGATGCTCGGCGGGCGGATCATGTCGACAAGGGAGTTGATCATCGGCCGCAACGGCCCGCGATCGCCCGCGATCTTCTCCGCGGAGCTCAAGCACGACAAGGCCTACCGCCGCCGCTGGTCGGTGCGGATGGAGCCGGCAGCACTGACTCCGGCGCAGCGGAAAGAGCTCGCGACAATCTCCCGCCGCGCCGCCGAAGGGTTGGAGCTGCGCGACTTCGGCCGTTTCGATCTGAAGCTCACACCGTCCGGCGAGTTCGTTTTTCTCGAAGCGAATCCGAATCCCGCTGTCGTCCCGCCGCGGAAGTCGTTCTCCGGAAGCTGGGGAGGAATGGCCTTCGACACCGTGGTCACGGAGATCACGCTGCGCGCGTGGCGGCGAAGGGTGAGGTGACAATGTGGCACAGACACTTTGTCTATAACTTTGTTAGCAAAGCCGGAGCTTGTAGGAAGGCGTTCAGCGTGAAAATGCCGAGCAAAGCAACATCGAGGATCCTTGTTCGCCGCACGAGAAGAAGGTTCCTAACCCGGTTGCGGCCCCTTCGGTTGCAATGAGACTATGGACGACGTTGATCAGTTTCGAATCACCCTCCAGCAGCTTGAAATTTGTCGCGAGCTCGTGCTGAAGCGAGGTGAAACCGGTTCTCGTGTCGCCCTCATTCTTCTCGACAATGTCAGCGAAACAATCTGCTATCGCATCGTGCAAGATAAGTTTGCGTCCGATGATTTCACGCGGGCTTTCGTTCCAGAAAAGTATCCAACGAAGCTAAGGCGCGAAATCGAGCGGACGTTTGCTGGCAAGGTAGAGGCCGTGCGGAAAATCCACCGACTACCTCATCAGGTTGCGACGACCCTGCTAGTTCTTCATTCGTATCGCAACGCAGCCTACCATCGCGATACTCACAACCCAGTTGTAATTCCTCTTCTCGCGCGTATTGCATTGGTAGCAGTTGCCGATTTATTCGCTCGAACTCGTGGAGGAATCCAAACGAGTGCTGTCGGCGGCCACCGACAGCCTATCGAGTGGCTTAAACCTTATGGGCACGCTGACGCATATGTCGATTTCGATGACTCCGCGCGAACGGTAGCCCAGCGGCTCAAGAGAAAAATCCGACCTACGCTTCCAGCGCTAGTCAAAGGGTTCACGGCTGACATCACGTCGCGCGTTGCGTCGGTCCGCAAAATCTTAACGCCGCATCAGTCGGAACCGAAGATAAATGAGATTGATCGGATGCTTAAGTGGTTTGAATTTCGCCACGCGAATCCCTACCTTGAAAGCAAGCTCTCGGAACCGCTTCGCACCTTAAATTACAGAATCAGCTCTGGTCACGGCGACGAAGTTGACCGCGAAGAATACATTGAAGCTGAAACAAGATTCCGTGCCAGCTACAAAGCCGCACACGACGAATATTTGCCCAAACTCACATACGACGGCCTCGCAGAAATTGAAGAGGACGTGCCGCGGCTTTCGATCGCAACAAACTACCGCAAAGCGTTAGATGTATATGCCCAACTTGATTCGCTGGTTACTCGCTTTGAAGAGGTTACCGTCGCTGCAGTGACAGAGATCGAATACCAAAGCGAAATGGAGTCTGACATTCGACGTGGCAAGTAGCGGCCGGACTCACAGAGTCTAGGATGCGCAACTATGTGTCGTCCTTTGAACGAGGGGAGCCACAAGCACGCTAATGGATACGGCCGCCGTGTAATTTTTGTTCGTGCGCGCTGTCCAGTGCCGCTGACGCGGCACGACTTTAAATGGACATCGCGAGTCGAGGGGTGCTCGCAAAAAGCGCTTGCGCCCCTCGCTACCCTGTTGTGCCGCTACCGCGGCATCGAATGATCCTCCGCAGCGCCAAATTCCGCGACGGCGTCGCGGAGCGTTCGCGGCACGGCGCCGTACGATCGCGCCACCGCGAAGATGGCATCGAGATCGCCGTAGAGGCGCTCCACATCTTCCTGCCGGCGGCTTAATGGACTCGTTCCCAGGAACGCCTCCGATGAGTGAAACATCACGTTGATGATGGGCCCGCCGCGGCGGAGTAACGCGTGCGTGGCGGCGATCAACTTCGCGCGTGGATGTTTCAATGGACGAACCCAGATCAACTCCTGCAAGCGCGTCCCCGCCAATGCGCCGCTGAGAGAGCGCGCCGGACCCGAGCCGGGATTGCGGCGGGCCGCGATGCGCGCCAGTCCAGTTGCGCGGCCGAGAATGCCGATCGGCGTGATCGATGCCGGGACTTCCCACAGCGGTCCGTCGCGATGCGGGCGCGGTGCAGCGGAAAGTTGGGAACGAAAATCGGGACCGGGTTCGCGCAATCCATAGCGATCGCGAAAATCGATGCCCGGCGGGATGCTCGAGTCAATCGTGTAGCCGAGTTGCGCGATGTGCTGCAACTCCATCGCGTCGACGCCCCAGCGGCCGGCGCGGTAACTCACCGGCCGCGCATCGAAGGCATCCTCGTGCGCGGCGAGCAACCAGCGATGCTTCGCCAGGCGCAGCGCCGCGTCGTATTCGCCGATGAATGGTCTCGCGCCACGATCGAAGCCGGCGAACGGAGGCGTTTCCCATCCGTGCAGATGGCCGGCGATCTCATCACCCTCGCGCGCGCAGGCGCGCAGGATCCGTGCACTCTCCTCGTCGCGCGCGACGGAGTACGACGTCATCCACGTCACCGGCGCGTTTCGCTCGCGGAAGAAATCGCGCAGCGCGCCGAGGCCGCGCGTGTTGGCGAAGGTGAACGGCGGATAGGTGCCGTCGGGCAGCCGCGGCGCCCACTGATCGTCCGGCTCGGTATCGACGGTGAAGATGATGCTCGGTATCACCGCGTAATCCTCAACAACGGCAGCGCGACCGAGGCGACGCGGTCGATGTCGGCATCGCCGAGGTCCTGGTGAATGGGCAGGCAGAGGATTTCGTCGCGCATGCGGCGGCTCTCCGGAAAGGCCTCGGCCATCATCGCCGGATGGTGAAACATGCCAAAGATGAATGGCTCGACGCGCGCGGCGAAGAGCTTGACGAACGCCGCGGTGCGGTTGCGAATGAAAATCGGCAGATAGAGCGGACAACTCTCGCCGGGGAGCGAACGTGCCACGGGACGATAGCCGGCGGCATCGCGCAGCAACGCATCGAGGCGCTCGTAGTTCCGCCGCCTCCTCGCAACGATTTGCGCGGGATCACTGCGCTCGATCAACGCGAGCGACAAACCCGAGATCCCGCGCGGCGAGTGCCAGCGATCTTCGAAGATGCGTCGCCACGCGATCTCCTTCCTCCGCTCGAACCGAGCCTGAATCGTCTCCTCGGCGCGCGCCAGCGGCGGACGATCGCGCCAGCGTCGCTGAAAGCTTCCCCACTGCGCGCTCCACGCCACGCGCGGCGAATGCAGCGGTTCGACTGCGCGATCGAAGCGAAGCGCACCCCCATCGCTCGTGCCGAACGTCTTGTACAAACTGAACGTCGCCGCCGTGCCTTCCGTGCCGATCGGGCGGCCGCCACATCGCGACAGAAACGCGTGCGAACAATCTTCGATCATCGGCACGCTCCTCGCGCGGCAAAGCGCGGCGATGCGTGCAGTGCCTGGTTGGGCGAATCCGAAGTAATGGATGAGCAGCACCGGCCCCGGCGCGTCGTCGAGACATCGCTCGAGATGATCTTCATCGACGGTGAGATCGTCGCGCAGCCGGTAGAAGCGTGGTGTGAATCCCGCCTCCGCCGCGGCACGCACCTCCATCCCGCAATGAAACGACGGGCACCAGACCGGCGTATCCGGCGCTGCGCCGAACGCGGTGAAAACGAGAAACAGCGCGTCGCGCGAGAATCGCGTCCGATGCTGCGCCAGCGCCAGCTCCTCGGCCATCGCCAACGATGGCGCGTCGCGCAACGTGGCCAGCCGCGGGCGTGGATAGGCATGAATCGCCGTCACGTTGTCGCTCCGTTTCGCCACTCTGCGCGGATCTCCTCCCGAATCGCGCGAGGATCGTTGGTGAGAAGGCGATCGATCAACGTCGGCTCGTAGTCTCTGAGCGCATCAGGCAATCCTCCGCGCGCGCGGCGCACCGCCTCGATCAGAGGTCCATACGGACGCGGCGCGCTGCTGCAAAGTAGGTTTGGTACGTGCCGCTCTCCGAAAAGCCGCCGCATCACGTGGCCGAGGACGAGCGAGTAGCGAATGGAGCCACGGCCGTTGACGATGCCGGCGACGCCGAGACGAAAGAGAAAGAGCGGCGCGAAGATGTCGAGCGACCAGCGGCCGCGAAGTTGCTGAAGCAATGCGGCGAGCGATGTCGCATCGGCGCGCCCCACGTTGAACGTCTCGCTGCCTGCGACGAGAAGATGATCGTCGCCCCTCACCACCAGCCGCACCGGCCGGCGGATCCCATCATCCGCGCCGGCGATCGCCAGCGGGACGTGTCCACTCTCCTTCTGCGTGAAGTGCAGCTCCCCTCCCTCATCGTGCGCCATCGCCTCGGCGACCGCTTCGACGACCAGCACATGCTCGCGAATGAAGACGGCCAGCGTCTCGGCGATCGACGGAAGCAGTTCGTCGCGAGCGAGGAGTGCGCTGAGCGACACGAGCGGCAGCGTGAATCCGAGATGGCGGAAGAGGCGCGCTGACACGAAGGAGTTGAACTCGCCGAGAGATCTCGCCCGCGCGCGCGATTCTTCGTAGAGAGTGATCAACTCGCGCAGACGCGCGTAGGCCTCACTTTTCGCAAACGGCACTTGCCGCGCCGCCTCGGTGATCATCCCTTTGAGTTTTTCTGCCGCATGCGCAAGATGTTCCGCGTCCGGCGGCGGGACGAAACGAAGATCGCGCCCTTCCCATGCGCGCAGCGAACGGCAAAAGGAGAGCTGCAGCACTCCGTTAGCCGCGGAGAGCGACGGCAGCTTCGTGCGATTCATCCAAAGGTCCGACCCAAGCGGCGCGTAGTCGGCGAAGGCATAGAACGACGCACCGCCGCACGATTCGAGTGCGTCGAGCTTGACGGGAACGGCCGGGTAGTAGTCGACGTACGGCTGTTGTCCGCCGAATGCGATCGGACCATCGCCGGGCGTGGCAACGCGCGCGATCCCCGCGGCATCTGCAAAGTCGTTCGCGGCGCCCTGCACCGCGCGCGCGAGCACGGCGTTCGCGGGCATCGACCGCACCGCGTCGATGAACGTTTGCGCCTCATCTGTCGCCTGCGCGCTCTCGATCAGTGGCGCCAGCGCGCCGGCGCGCGTGAAGACTTCGGTCAGTCGCATGGAATGCCACGATTCTGGGTGCCGGACCCGATGGCGTCAACGACAATGCGGATTTCCGCCATAATGGCGAGGTTCCCATGAAGACGATCGGCTCGATCTCCGGCACGCGGCGGAGGCAATGGGACCGCGATGGATACCTGTTGATCGAACAGGCGCTTTCGCCTGCGGAAGTGGCATCGCTCCTCGCCGCGGTCGATGACGTGCTGGCCGCGAAGCGGGATCGCGATTTCGTGTCGCAGGGATCCGCCGGCGCGTTCAAACTCATTCAGGCTGTCTCCGAGACCGGCGCGCTCGATCCACTCACTGATCATCCCGCCGTCTTTCCCATCCTCCTCGCACTCCTCGGGCCCTGGCTGCAAATCCTCGGATCCGAGATTTTCGTCCGCACTCCTGGCGCCGGCGACGAGCCGCTCGTGACCTGGCATACCGACGGCGGACCGACGCTCGGCACGTTCCTGCCGCGCCGCGGCAATCCGGTGCTGCAGATGAAGGCGCAGTTTTTTCTCACCGATGTATCGAGTGCCGACAGCGGCAATTTCATGCTCGTTCCGGGCAGCCACCGAACGATCCTCCCATCGAATCGAGTGGAGTCGAAGGAGACGCCAGACGGCGCGATCCAACTTCGCGCGCGCGCGGGCGACGTCCTGCTCTTTCCCTGGTCGCTCTGGCATGCGGTCGCCCCGAATCACAGCGGCCGGATTCGAAAAAGCGTCACGCTTCGCTACGGACAGATCTGGTCGCGGCCCTACGATTACGAACGCCTTCCTGACGAAGTTCTGACGCGAATGACACCGCGTCGCCGCCGGCTCTTCGGCGATCAGGGCGGTGATGCCGATCCGGTGTCCTACTTTTATCCGAACGAGGAAGAGCATCTGCGGCTGATGAGCGAAGGAGTGTAGGGCTCTGACTGATCTCGGACGTGGTGTAATCCCACTGTGATCCGAACCGCCACGCGCGACGACCTGCCACGCATCGCTGCGTTGCTGAAACGCGCCAACGACGCGCCCTACGATCTCGTCCGCGTCGCCGAGGAGAAATGCTTCGGCGAAGGAGTCGGCGGCGAGCCGGAGGTGCGAATCGCCGACGACTTCGCGGGCATCAGCGTCACGTGCGGCACGTTTCTTCGCATCCTCGCGGTTGATCGCGTGCGGCGCGGACGTGGCGTCGGGAGCGCGCTGCTACGCGAGGCGCGCGAGCGCGGGCGGGCGAAGATCGTCGCTGCCGAGGCAGGCAACTACTTCACGCCGGGAATCGCGATCAGCGATGAGCCGGCGATCGATTTTTTCACGAAGCGCGGGTGTCGCGAGATTGCATCGACGCAGAACCTCGTCACCGCGAATCTTCCCGCCGGCATTCCGGAGGATGTGATCCGCGCCGATGGCGAATCGCGAGCGCGCGTCGCCGAATTCATCGAAAAGGAGTTCGGCCGCATCTGGCGTTTTGAGGCATCGCGCGCATTCGAGAACGATCCGCCGACGATCTTCTACGTCGAAGTGGATCACGAGATCGCCGGCTTCGCCGCGCACGACGCCAACAATCGCGGGCTCGGGTTCTTCGGTCCCACGGGCGTTGCGCGCGCGCATCGCGGCCGCGGCCTCGGAGCACGTCTGCTTCACGCCTCGCTCGCCGATCTGCGGCGGCTCGGCCACGAGAGTGCGGTCATCCCCTGGACTGATGCACTGGAGTTCTATCGCAAAGCGTGTGGCGCGACTGTTGCGGAGCGATTCGTCACGCTGGGAATGAAGGATGAAGGATGAGGGCGGAAGGATGAACAAAACACGTTCCGCTAAAACAATCCTGATAGAACTTCCGTTCATCGTTCATCCGTGACGTTGTTCCACTGAAAAATCGCGTCAGGAGCGCACTCAAAAGCGAGCGCGCATCAGCGGCATGAGAGGTGTGGTCGTGCGACGCGTGGCCGGGTTGCCTCGCGCGTTGATGCGAGTGCGAAGCGCGCTGGGAGCTAGTCGTCGTTCAAGTTTGAAGGTGTGGGTAAATGCGTTGCAGCGCGATGCGTGCTTGCTCGATGCTGAAGCGCCAGTTTGACGCTCGCCGTTGCGCACCTGATCCGGACAGCAACTTCTGACGCCGTCTGCTCGATCGTACCAATGCGGCGTGATAGGCATTGCAGCATAAGAGCGTTCAGATCGTTTACGTTTGTAGCACTGACAATACAGGCTTTCCATAAATTGCTCTTGCCAGCTATCATGCGCGGCATTAAAATAGAAAGATATCCTCCGAAAACTGTGCCCCAATAAGACACCCACCGCATGGCAGACCTATCGTCGTTCACGGTTCCGATGCACCCGTTGAAGGGAGCCTTCCTCGCAATGGCAGGTTGAGTCAACGCTTTTACTTTTCGCTGCACTACTCGGAGAAAGGCTTCCAGCATGCCGACTCGATTCATCATCGGAGCGATCGTCCTCGCCGCCCTTTTGGGCGGCTGCTGCCCGCCGGATCATAACGTAGTGACTGGCGAGGAAAAGGGTGGCCCGACGTGGCACGGCACGCAGTCCGAAACAGCATCCGCGGTCGCGTTCGCGAAAGGGAAGGACATCTTCGTCGCGACGTACAACGACGATACGGACGACGGCAAGATCATCTACACCACGACGGACCGGGTGGTCTTTCCAGGGGCCAGCATGCTCGGCTGGTCCTACTCATTCGACCGAGGCCAGACCTGGACGTACGGCGGAAAGGTGAAACCACCCAAGGGTTTCGCCGCCCTGTGGGGAGACCCTGCCATCGTGGTGTCGCGCACCGATTCCCGCCGCGTCTACATCACCTCGCTGGCGATCGACGAATCCAAGATTCCGGCCACAGGACACCACGGGTGGCTGGACGACGGGTCGATCACCGGCGCGTGCGTGGCCCGATCGGACGACGGCGGCATTCACTTCGCGATCCAGTCGTGCATGTCGGAGAGCAAGCACTTCTACGACGGCAGTGGGATGGCGGCGGGCTTCGGTGGCGACCAGCGGATCTTTGCCGCGTTCCTCGACACCGTCGACCATCACATCGACGTCTGGGTGAGCCCCGACGGACTCGCGGCGTTCATGAAGATCGCGGACCCGTTTCCCGGCATGCAGATGATCTCGCATCCCCGCCTGGCATACGACCAGGTGACCGGCGCGCTGCTCGTCGCCGCGATTGCCGGCGACCAGAAAATCTACATCAACAGGTTGGTCGGGTCGGCTTGGCAAAAGCCGGTCCGTGCGAGCTTCGAGACCACGAAGATCGACATCCCCGTGGGCGGGCAGACCATCCGTACCGCGTACGGGTTTTCGTTCGACGTCGGCTCGCCGTCGCTGACGGAGCTGGACAATGGCGAAACACGCGTCGGCGACGATGCGATTCGCCTGCTCTACACGACCCGCGACGCTGAGACGAAACGGACGTACGTACGAGGCAGCGGATGCCGGGCGGATCTCAGCAATTGCATCGATGTGCCGCAATGGGGCACCACGCCCGGGAACCTGAACACGCCGCGCAATCAGTGGAACCCGACCGTGAAGGCGTGGATCGGGTTCATCGGCCTTCCCGCGGAATGGAAAGCGACGTACCAGACCACGGACGACGACCCGAACGCGGTGAGCATCAAGCAGGGAAACCTCGCCGTCCTGCCGAACGGCACTCCCATCTTCCTGCCGTTCGACGCCGTTGCTCCGCGGCCGATCTGTCCCGACTTCCGGTACGGCTCGCCCGGCATGGCTAAAAGCGGATACTGGGGCGACTACGATGAGATGGCCTTCGCCGGATTCGGCGACGGCACGACACCGCAGTTCCTGCTCGCGTTTTCGGATTCGTCAAAGGGATGCGTCAACCAATCTGAATTCACGTCGAATCATCTGCACGTCAGCTCGGTGGTGATCAAATGAATATCTCTGAACATATGAAGCGCGGCCGTCACGCCTGGCTGTGGTTGTTCGTCGTGGTTGTTGTGGTGTTCTCCGCGGCCGCCTTAGTGGTCGTTCGCCAACGCTCTCCGAAGGGGCCTCGGCTCCTGAACCAGCCGACGAAGGCGAGGGAAGTGCGCCCCTTTAGTGAAAGACCCGACCCACGCTTCGCACCGCTGCCGATCCAACCCGAGAAGCACGGGAAGTAGTGCACGCGCTCAGGCGCTGGTCGCAACCCCACGACATTGGTATGTCGCACGGGGCGATATTACGGGCAGGCCTTGCTTTTCGCTCCGCGCTAAACCACTGCGATCGAGACGCCAGGCGAGACGCCCGCACTCCTTGTTATAGACTCAATTCGTGACCAAACAGAACACTAAGAAACCGAGACGCCGCCAGCGATTTCTGCCGCTGGCGATTGGAACGACCGGGAGCGTCATTCTTGCGGGCGTGGCGTTCTGGTTTTTCGAAAAGCAAGCCAAGCAGGTTGTGGAAGGGCGCGCGGACCGCTACGACGCCGCGATCATGGACGCCGTCCACACGATCGACGACCCGATGATGCATCAAGTGATGCACGCCATCACGCAACTGGGGACTCACATCGCCATCGGGAGCGCGGCTGGAATCACGGCGCTGGCGATGTGGCGCAAAGGACGGCGCGACGACGCCTGGACCGTGATGGTCTCCACCGGCGGCGCGATGGCTATCAACACGATCCTGAAAAACATTTTTCAGCGCCAGCGGCCGTTCGAGCGCGCGCGCCGCATCAAACTGCCGGGATCGCACAGCTTCCCCAGCGGGCACTCACTGCTGTCCGCGGCGACATACCCGATCGTCGCACATCATTTTGTTCAGAACGAATCGGTCGCCACCCAGGCCGTCGTGCACACGCTGGCCGGGATCACGATCCTCAGCGTCGGCTTCTCGCGCGTCTACTTCGGCGTGCACTTTCCGTCGGACGTCTTCGGCGGATTCGCCGCCGGAATCGGCTGGCTGGGCCTGACGTCGTTGTCGCATTCATTGATGGAGAAGAAGCAGGGACGAGGGACGAGGGATGAGGGACGAGGGAAACACCCCGGGGCATAAGAGACGAGCGGCCGGAGTTTTTTCCCTCGTCCCTCATCCCTCGTCCCTGGTTAGGAAATCGCTATGTCATCAGTTACCCAGACTTACGGCGCCAACACCGCATTCATCGAAGACCTTTACGAGCGCTACCGCGCCAACCCGGAGTCGGTCAGCACGAGCTGGCGCGAGTTCTTTCAGGACTACGAGCCGCGTTTCGAAGAAGAATTCGAAGAAGAGATGGAGGAGCAACGGGCCGCGGCGGTCCCGCGTGCTGCTGCGGCCGGAGGGACGGCCGTTGCCGTTGCTGCGCCGCAACCGAGCAGCCCGGCGCCGTCGCCGCAACCTGCTCCTGTTCCCGCCGCTCCCCGCCCAACGCCCGTTCCCTCGAACCAGACCTCGGTCCCCCTTCGCGGCGCAGCGGGAAAGATCGCTCAGAACATGGAGCTGTCGCTGTCGATGCCGACGGCGACGTCGATCCGCAACATCCCCGTCAAGGTCCTCGAAGAAAACCGTCGCGTGATCAACAACCATCTCGCGCTGACGGGTCAGCCGAAAGCGTCGTTCACGCACATCATCGCCTGGGCCATCGTTCACGCCGTCAAACAGTTCCCGCGCATGAACGCGGCGTTCGCGATGCAAGCGGACGGCACGCCATCACGCATCGACCACGAAGACGTCAACGTCGGCATCGCCATCGATGTCGAGCGCAAAGACGGCTCTCGCTCGCTTCTCGTCCCCAACGTCAAGCGCGGCCAGACGATGGACTTCGCGCAATTCCTCAAGGCCTACAACGAAGTCGTTCGCAAAGCGCGCAACAGCACGCTCGAGATGTCCGACTTCGAAGGCACCACGATCTCGCTCACGAATCCCGGCCCGATCGGAACGATCGCATCCGTCCCGCGTTTGATGCAGTCGCAGGGAACGATCATCGCCACGGGCCAGATCGACTATCCCGCCGAGTACTCCGCCAGCGACCCCTCCGTCCTCGCCGACCTCGGCATCTCTAAAGTGATGACGATGACGTCGACGTACGACCATCGCATCATTCAGGGCGCAGAGTCGGGCGCATTCCTCGCGCGCGTCCACGAGCTGCTCCTCGGCGCCGACAGTTTCTACGAGAACATCTACCGCGATCTTCGCATCCCCTACGAGCCCGCGGTCTGGGGCAAGGATCGGCATCGCATCAATGCCACCGAGGATGAGAAGGTGGCGCGCGAGGCGGCGGTGCTGCAGATGATCAACGCCTATCGCGTGCGCGGTCATCTGCTCGCCGATCTCGATCCGCTCGAATACGAAGTGAAGCGCCATCCCGAGCTCGATCCCGCCTTCTATGGCCTGACGATCTGGGACCTCGACCGCGAATTCATCTGCGGCGGCCTGTGCGGAAGACTGACCGCGAAGCTGCGCGACATCCTCGACACGCTGCGCGAAACGTACTGCGGCAAGATCGGGCCGGAGTACATGCACATCTCCGAGACGGTGCAGAAGAAATGGCTGCAGGATCGGATGGAGCCGGCACGCAACCACCAGCCGCTCGATCTGGCAACCAAGCGCCGCATCCTGATGAAGCTCAACGACGCCGAATCGTTCGAGAAGTTTCTGCACACGAAGTACGTCGGCCACAAACGCTTCTCGATGGAAGGGGCCGAGAGCAGCATCCCGATGCTCGACTACCTCTTCAACGAGGCGACGCAGGATGGCGTTGCAGAAGCGGTCATCGGCATGGCCCATCGCGGGCGGCTCAACGTGCTGGCCAATATCCTCGGCAAGTCGTACGAGAAGATCTTTCACGAGTTCGAAGGCGACGTCGATCCGAACACCACCCAGGGTTCCGGCGACGTGAAGTACCACCTCGGCGCCGACGGCGTGCACCAGACGCCCGACGGCTCACACATGAAGCTGACGCTGGCGTCGAATCCGAGTCACCTCGAGGCAGTCGACCCGATCGTGGAAGGGATGGTTCACGCGAAACAGAAACTCATCGGAGATCAGAAGCGCGCCTGGGTTTTGCCAGTCCTCATTCACGGCGATGCCGCGTTCGCTGGACAGGGTGTCGTCGCGGAGACGTTGAACCTCTCGCAGCTTCCCGGCTATCGCACCGGCGGCACGATTCACCTCGTCATCAACAATCAGATCGGATTCACGACCGGACCGGAGTCGGCGCGCTCGTCGGTCTACGCGACCGACGTCGCCAAGATGGTGCAGGCGCCAATCTTCCACGTGAATGGCGACGATCCCGAAGCGTGCATTCGAGCGATGAAGCTGGCGTACGATTTTCGTCAGCAGTTTCACAAAGACGTTGTCATCGACATGCTCTGTTACCGGCGTCACGGCCACAACGAGGGCGACGAGCCGTCGCTCACGCAGCCGAAGATGTACAAGTCAATCAAAGAGCATCGTTCCGTGCGGAAGATCTACACCGAGACGCTGCTGCGCAAAGGCGACATCGATCCGAAAGAAGCCGAGCTGTGGCTCGACAACTTTCAGAACAAGCTGCAGGAAGCCTTCGACCGCACGCGCGAGGATGACGCGCCGCCGCCGTCGGACGAGCGCGGCGCGCTCTGGACCGATGAAGAGATCACCGGCTTTCAGAACAAGCCCTCGCCCGATACTTCAGTGCCGCGCGACGGACTCGACGCGGTGAGCAAGGCGCTGACGACGATCCCAACCGATCTCGCGCTGCATCCGAAGCTCAAACCGGTCATCGCCAAGCGGACGGCGATGGCGGAAGGACGCGATCCGATCGACTGGGCATTCGCGGAGTTACTCGCATTCGGCAGCCTCATGACCGATGGATTCCGCGTCCGTTTGTCGGGACAGGATTCGGGCCGCGGCACGTTCTCGTCGCGGCATGCGGTCCTGTTCGATCACGTCAGTGGTAAGGGCTTCGTGCCGCTCAACGCGTTGGGTACGAAGAGCAGTGACACGCCAGCGCCATCGGACAGTGCGCCGCAGGTCATCGCAGAAAACGCACTCGGCGCACAGACCGTCACCGAGCCGGGTGCGGTGGTCAGTTTCTCCGTCTACGATTCGCTCCTCAGCGAGTACGGCGTCCTCGGATTCGAGTACGGCTACTCCGTCGCCGATCCCGGAGCGCTCGTGATCTGGGAAGCGCAGTTCGGTGACTTCGTCAACGGTGCGCAGATCGTCATCGATCAATTCATCTCGTCGGCGGAAGAGAAATGGGGACAGCACAGCGGACTCGTTCTCATGCTTCCCCACGGCTACGAAGGACAGGGCCCGGAACATTCGTCGGCGCGTCTGGAGCGATTCCTGACGCTCTGCGCCGAGGGAAACATGCAGGTGGTCTATCCGACGACGCCGGCCCAGCATTTCCATGCGCTGCGGCGGCAGATGAAGAACGATCCGCGCAAGCCGCTGATCGTGATGACGCCGAAGTCGCTGCTGCGCCATCCGCAGGCAACATCGTCGATCGGCGAGCTGACGAGCGGCCGCTTCGAGCCGGTGCTGATCGATGCCGCAACGGACGCCGCGTCCGTCACACGCATCGTTCTCTCCAGCGGCAAGGTCTACTACGACCTTCGCGCCGCCCGCGAGAAAGCAAACGCCAACGTTCCGTTGATTCGTCTCGAACAGTTCTATCCGTTCCCGCAGTCGATGCTCGCCGATGCGCTTGCGCAATATCCAAACGCGACGGAGATCGTCTGGGTGCAGGACGAGCCGCGCAACATGGGCGCGTGGCCGTTTCTGCATGAGCGCCTGGCGGCGTTGATTGGAGCGAACCGGAAGCTGCAGTACGTCGGCCGTCCGATCAGCGCATCGCCGGCAACAGGATCGCATCATCGTCACGAGGAGCAGCAACAAGCGCTGGTGGCGGCGGCGATCGGGTAGTTGCGGATTGGCGCAGGTGTGTAGGCGAGACGCCCACGAGCCAGCCGGCGGGACGCCAGCGTTCCATCGCATCGGCGAAGGCTTCGCCCATCGCGGCGGAACGCTGCCGTCCCGGCGGCTGGCTGGGCGGCGTCCCGCCGCCCTACTCCAGCGCTGCGTCGATCGTCTCCTGCAGCTTGCGAATCCCTTCTTCGATCTCCGGTAGCAGCGCGTTTGCGCGGGCAAAGTCGCCGGCGGTGACGGCGCGCTCGATCTGCAGCGTGCCGGCGATCGCGGCGGGCGCATCGAAGTTGCTGATCGCACCGCGCAGCGTACGGGCGTTCTCACACACAGCGTCGCGATCCCCTGCCTCGATCGCCGTACGCATCGCGTCGAGCATTCTCGGCACCTGCGTCTCGAAGGCATCGCGGACGCGATGCAGCATGCGCGCGTTGCCGCCGACGGCGTCCAGCGGCGAATCGCCCGGCGTGCTCTCTTTCTCAGACGGGATCAGCGGTCCGCTCACATCGCGAAAGACTGCCTTGATTGCCGCTGGTGTCGCCGGCATGCGCAGGACCTCATCGAAGCCTGCGGCGATCCAACGCTCTCTCTCGTCGCTCGACGCATTCGTCGTAACCGCGACCATGGCGATACGCGCGTGAAGCTCGCCGGCGCGAAAGCGTTGCGGCAGTTCCAACTCGTCGATTCCCGGTGTTTGCACGCCGGCGAGAATGACATCGAACACTTTGCGCACCAGAAGATCGATCGCTTCCTCAACCGTCGCGGCCACGCTGACGAGATTGCCGGCGCGACGCACCGCTTCGGCGAGCAGTTCCTGGTTCACGGCGTCAGCGTCGACGATGAGCGCGCGCAGCGGACGCGGACTCTGCGAACGTCGTTCAAGCGTGAAGGCGACGCCGCGATCGACGACGCCGAGGGCGGCACCGACTGCTTCGATCAACTCCTGTTCGCTGACTGGACGCCGGATCACGACGCCAGTGAGATCCGCAGCCGCCAGCGGTGATGCGATCCGCACCACGGGCACTGGCGGAATCCATGGCGTCGTGTCGATGACGCTCGCCTCGGCGACCAGACATGCGTAGGCTGCGCGGATCGATGGCCGCAGCGCGCGATCGAGCGTCGCATACGCCTCGGGCACGATCCCATGCGCCGCGAGCGATTGCGCAAGAAGCGCTCGGGTCATCGCATGCGGCTCGATCAACAGGACGCGAATCCCTTCGAGTCGCGATTCCCACTCAGGCCGCGGTTCGGCGCCGATCGGCTCGCACGGAAGCGGCAGCGTGACGCGAAACGTGCTCCCCTTTCCAGGCTCGCTTTCGACCGAGAGCGTTCCGCCCATGATGTCCAGCAGGCGCAAAACGATCGGCAATCCGAGTCCGGCACCGGAATGACGGCGCTGCGGTGAGCGCGACGCGCCGGCCGCCTCCATAAGCATAGGACGCAGCGTCGAATCGATTCCGACACCCGTGTCGGAAACCTCAAACAAGATCGTCACCTGATTCACCGACATGTTGCCGCACGACACGCGCAGCACCACTTCGCCGCGCTGCGTGAACTTGATGGCGTTGCCGGCGAGATTGACGAGGACCTGCCGCAGCCGCGACGGATCGCACCAGAGACGGTCTGGGACTTCCGCGGCGACTCCGTACGCGAACGTCAATCCCTTCTCCGCGGCAGTGATCCCGAGCGGTTTGAGCGTGTCCGCAAGAAGTTGCCGGAGCGAGGAATAGACTGGCTCCAGCTCCAGACCACGCGCCTCGAGTCTGGTGAAATCGAGAACATCGCCAACCCTGGTCAGGAGCTCGACGGCGGAGCGGCGGGCCAGATCGAGTTGCAGCGCGCGCTCCGTTGATGGCTCGGAATCGATCGCGTTCTGCAGGATCGCGACAATGTTCTGCAACGGCGTTCGCAGTTCGTGCGTGATGTGCGCGAAAAGCTCGCTGGTCTCCACGCCCGCCTTTCCGGCGCGAATACGCTCTTCGATCGCCGCAACCGTTGGCTCGTCGAGTTCCGGCTTCGACTCCTGCGACATCTCCAACGCATCGTCCTGATCACGGTCGGGCGATGACAGACTTCGAAGAGCCAGTGCCATCAGCGTCACGCCGGCCAGGACAAGAACGGTCTTCAGCACGATCATCACGAGTGAAGCCGCATGACCGCCTCCGACGAGATCTCCCACCGACGCCGCGATGAAACAAAGCGCGGATCCAGCCGCCAACGCGAACCTGCCGCGGAGTTCGCGATCGCGTCGCGGCTGTTCGCCGCTGTCCGTGACGACTCTGAGATCCCGGCTCATTTCATTGACTCTACGCTCCTACGGCTGAGGTTGCGTGTGACGATTTCCTTTCGGTGATTCTGGCCCACTCATTGCTCAACACCTCCCCGGAGGTATCGTATGAAGAAGGTATTTGCATCCCTCGTTCTTTCCGCGGCTCTCATTTCATCCGTCGGTTGCTCCAACTGGAACCGCAACACCCCGGCGTCCATGGACAACAAAGCGGTGGAGGAAGAGATCCGGAAAAACATGCTGGGCGACAAGATCACCGGTCTCACGGTCGACGTTCATGACGGCGTCGTCACGCTGTCCGGTCACCTGCCGACGGCGAGCGATCGTCAGAAGGCCTATGACGACGCGGCGAAGGTCAACGGCGTGAAGAGCGTCATCAACCACATCGACGTGCCGTAAACCCCGCAGTTCGAGGAGAGGATGAAGCGCCGGCAGCGCGATGCCGCCGGTGCTTCTTATTTCACGTCGAATGCGCCTTTCGGCACCTCGCTTGCGACTTTCAGATCGTCGATGTGGACGATCTGATTCTTTCCCTTCACCTCACGCCGCGTCGAGATCAGCAGTCCTCCCACGCGTCGAAACTCGTGAAAGAAAACTTCGACGGCCCGCTCGTCTGCCGGCGTCCCCAGCAGTTTCATGTCCCACTCTTCGACGATTCCCGTATCGCGATTGATCCACGCCCAGTACACGTCGGTCGGCACGCCCGGACCCTGATCGAAGATCACTTTCAGGACGTCCCACTTGTGCCCGCAGGAATCGGTTCGCTCCCCAAGCCCGACACGCCCCACGCCGGGATCGAGCATCTTCAATGGCATCAGCAGCCAGAACGTGTCGTTGATGAAACGGCGATAGCCGATCGACAACAACTCCTGAAGCGCCGCCGGATCGCGCACCTCGACGCCGTTCTGCCATGCTCGCCCCGTCTTCGTGGCGACGTTCTCGACGACGACGAACGGAACACCTTTCGGGTCGTTGCCACTGACGCGGTAAAATCCTGATGCGCGGTCCCACAACTGCGGAAAGGATGCTGTGACCTGGCCATTGCGCTCGATCGCGAACGTGAACGAAAAGAAGCGCGCCTTTTCCCACGCTTCTCCGCCGAGGATTCCGATGGTGCGGCGCGCAAGCTCGTCGGCGGCGGGGTCGGGTGGCGTAACGGGTTCCACCGGAGCCAACGGAGCGGACGGAGGCTTGCCGATGGTGACTTGTGCGGGACTTTGTGCGAGTGCAGAAAACGTGGCCAGAGAAAGTGCGATCATCAGGAGTGCGCGCATCTCCGAATCGTAGCATCCGATTTCTGCAATCTTTCTCCTGGCATCCACGTTGTCGGGCCGCGAGATGACTAACCAGAGAATCGTCATCACCGGCGTCGGCGCGCTTAGCCCGAACGGCGTCGGCCGGGAAAACTACTTCGACGCTCTCAAGGCGGGACGCTCCGGCATTCGCACGATCACGCAGTTCGACGCATCCGCGCTCCCCTCGCGCATCGCCGGCGAAGTCGACTTCGATCCGACACTCTGGGTCGATTCGAAAAACATGAAGCACGTTTCGCGCGTCGTGCCGATGGTCATCGCCGCGACGGACGAGGCGTTGCGCGACGCGAAGCTCGATCCACGCGCGGTCGATCTCGAGACCCGCCGCAACATCGGCGTCATGCTCGGATCAGGCGGAGGCGCGGTCGAGTTCAGCGAGCGGATGTACGAGCTCTGGTTCAACGACCACGAAAAACAGGCCTCCGTGTACTCCGTTCCCTCCGGCACAATCGGCACCATCGCCTCCGAGATCTCGATGGCCTACGATCTTCACGGCTTCTCGCATCTGATCTCGACCGGATGCACCTCGTCGACCGATGCCCTCGGATACGCCTATCGCAATCTCAAGCTCGGCGTCGCGGACTACATCGTCTGCGGCGGCGCCGACTCCACGATCACCGAGGGCGTCATGACGGGGTTCTGCATCATGCGCATCGTCTCGAACACGCGCAATGACGCGCCGGAATCGGCATCGCGCCCGTTCTCAAAAGACCGCGAAGGATTCGTGCTCTCCGAGGGAGCGTGGATGTTCGTGATGGAGCGGGAGGAGACAGCGCGCGCGCGCGGTGCCTACATCTACGCCGAACTGGCCGGCTATGGATCGACATGCGATGCCTATCATCGCGTGCGGCTCGACGAGTCGGGTGAAGAGCCGGCGCGCGCGATGACGCTGGCGATGAAGGATGCCGGCGTCGCGCCGGAGGATATCGACTACCTCAACTATCACGGCACGTCGACCGATCTGAACGACCGGATCGAGACGCGCGCGGTCAAGCTCGCATTCGGCAAGCGCGCCCGATCGCTGCCGGGATCGGCGACGAAGTCGATGATCGGACATCCGCAGGGCGCGTGCGGCGCGGCCGGCGTCGCCGCCACGCTGATGGCCTTCCGCGACGGGATCCTCCCGCCAACGATCAACCTCGATTCTCCCGACCCCGAGTGCGATCTCGACTACATCCCCGACATCGGGCGCCGCGCGCACAGCGATGCGGCCGTCTGCAACACGATCGCGTTCGGATCGAAGAACTCGGCGCTCGTGTTGAAGAGGGTGGACGGGTAGCGAGCAGGGATGATTCGATTTTCCTCTTACCGTGAGGGCTGGCGCTGTATGGATTCGACGTCGAACTCAAAATGAAGCTTACCGCCAGGACCGTCGTAACGGATCTTGGCATGCTTCAAAATGTCGCGGCCGAGAAGTCCGCTCACCGGAACTACTTGACCATTGACTGTCAGTGGCGCGGCGAAGTTGTGAAGCTCCGGGATCCCTTCAACTTCCTGTTCCCAAGAAAACGAGTGAACCATTTTCGTCTTCGGGTCCATAATTCGGATTTCAAGCTTGGCAAGAAACACTTGGTTACTGTACTTCCCGTTTGCACCGAAACCTTCTTGCATCCGTCTGGCTTGCAGTCCGAGTTCTTGTGCCGCCTTTAAGGCGATACATGTCCGCGTAGCTCCGGTATCGAGAAGCAGCGCTCCGGCGATTGGGCCGGGTACGGGCCTGCCGCCGCTTCGCATCGCGGCGGCGTCAACCTCAGCGACTCCCCAAAGGCAGAAAAGCTGCGGCCCACAACTCTCTAATGTGTCACAGCCAAACGGGATCGTGAACTCAACATGTGTCGGCGCGGATCCTTGCTGCTTCCGCTTTTCCGCTTGGCGCTCTCTTCGCGCTGCGTCGCGTCGCTCGTGCCTCGCTTTGCGGATTTCTCCAGCGCGTCGTTTGTCAGCCTTCGTCATTGGCTATCAAATCACATAGCTCCAGCGGCCCATGTGATCGAGGTTGCGTGAATATCGCGGCGCTTCACGGCAGAAACGATGTAGACATCATCAAGTCCGAAACGGTCGAGCCCGGCTTGGTACGCTTCCATGTAAGTAGGGAAGAACGACACCGGCTTACCTTTGCGAAACAACACAAACTCACCCTCATGATCGGTCATCATGTCTTCGAGTTGAGAGTCGAAAGCTCTTTGCTCGCCTTCCAACCTCTGGACGCGATCATCGGTATCGGTTGTCATGGAGTGCTCCTGTTATGGACTTCGGTAAACATGGTGCAAGTTCGATGCGCTGTCAATGATTCTTGTCACTTTCTCGAGCTTAAACAGTGCAGCGCTAAATAACTTTCCGCTGGCCTTGAACTCCGCCCGTGAGACTACAGGATTTCGCAGAGTCGTTTCCTGATCGACTAATCTACGGGCCACACCATGCGCATACTCACCATCCGATTTTTCGCCGCCGAGGATGGCGCGCCGATCGAAGGGAGCGCGACGCTGATGGCGGGACGATGGCATACGCGCGTCGAGGCGAAGCAGAAGCCCGTCCATGCGGCGCACGAGGTGCGCTTTGACGTTGACGACGCCACGGTCGTGAACGAGGCGCAGGTCAGCGCGTTTCGCCGATTCGGGCGTTTCGCTCCGTGGCCGAAGTCCGATCTGCTCGAAGTGCGGCTGGAAAGAGCGACGGAGTTGATCATCGCGTCGAATCTCGACAGCCCGCGCCTGGTGAAAGTGCACGTCACCGGCGGGCAGGAATCGACCGACTTCCTGCGCAACCTCGGCAATGATTTTCATGCGCTGCGCTGCGGTCATTCGCTCCATTGCGGTCAGCTTCTCCCCGGTCCCTACACGATCGATGTCTTCGACGATGCGAAGAAGCCGGTCACGCAGATCAACGTCGATCTTCCCTCCTGGCGAACCACGTTCGTCGAGGTGCCATGACCTTTCTCGTCCCCAGGCGTGTCGACACGCCCGAGTTGCTCGACGAGCACGATGCGCCGCCCGAGGACATGGCGCGCTCGCTGCGCGACCTTCGCCGCTTCAACCGTTGGGCCGGTGGGACGACGACCTACCTGCGCATGGTGCGGAGACTCGCCCCTGCCGCGCGCGTCGTCATCGACCTCGGCGCCGGAACTGGCGACCTGCTCGATGCGTTGCCGGAAAACGTGATGACGATCGCGGTCGACATCAACATCCGTCATCTCGCGTATCAGAAGGATCGCTCGCGCGCGCTGCGCGTGGTCGCCGACGCCAATCGCCTCCCGTTTCGCGACGCGTCCGCCGACATCGTCACGTCGTCGCACTTCTTTCACCACTTCGAGCCCGGCGAGAACGCGTCGATTCTGCGCGGCGCGCTGCGGGTGGCGCGCATCGGCGTGATGGCCAGCGACACGCGCCGCAATCATCTTCCCCTGCTCTTCGTGCGGCTCCTCGGCCTTCTGCACCTCGTCGGCCGCATCACCGCGTACGACGCTCCGGCGTCGGTCCTTCGCGGCTACACGGCGAAGGAGGCGGAAGCAGTAGGCGCGAAAACCGGCGCGCCGCGGTTCGAAGTCGTGACGATGACGCCGTTCCGCTTCGGACTCCTGCTCTGGAAGTGAAGTCTCGCCGCGCGTTCGGGTAGAGTCGCAGCATGGTCGTGTTGTTCCGGCTCCTTGCCGCAATCCTGAAGAGCCGATTCCGGCGGCGCATCGGCATTCTCGACGACTGCATCACATCGATGCGCGTCTGGCCGAACGACCTCGATCTGAACATGCACATGAACAGCGGCCGCTACCTGAGCATGATGGATGTCGGCCGGATGGACATCCTCGCGCAAACGCGCATGCTCCGTCCGGTCCTGAAACGCGGATGGCGGCCGCTGGTCGGCGCGAGTTTCATTCGCTACCGCCGCTCGCTTCTGCCGTTCGAGCGCTTCACCGTCCGTTCGCGGATCGCAGCCTGGGATGAGAAGTGGATCTACTTCGAGCACACCCTCGAGCGCCGCGGCGAGGTGGCGGCGCAGGCGTACGTGCGTGGACTGATGCGCGGGCCAAAGGGAAATTTGAAGCCGCAGGAGCTGCTGGAGCTTGCAGGAAGCGCGGGAATATCCTCGCCGGAAATGCCGGAAGCGATCGCGCGGTGGAGAGACTTGTTGGAAAGCTGAATGTTAAGTGTTGAATGTTGAATGTTGAATGTTAATACGGCATATGATCATGTGCTATGAAGTCTGCATGATAATGAAGCGATCGTTCGGTCAGTACGCTTCCCCATTTGACTGCCGCAACCTGCCACCGCCTGCGACGGCGGTCGTTGTTTACTCGTCGTTCAACACTCATCATTCAACACTTAACATTCAACATTCGCTTTTTTCAGGCAAGAGAACCCGCCATTGACGAAAAAAGAGAAAGCAGCCCGCATCGGCCACATCCTCGACGATCTCTACCCCGCGCCGCCGATTCCGCTCGCGCACGCCGATCCATTCTCTCTCCTTGTCGCCGTCGTTCTGTCGGCGCAAACGACCGACGTGCAGGTCAACAAAGTTACCCCGGCACTCTTCGCAAAGGCTCCGACGCCGCAGAAACTCGCGGCGCTGAGCGAGAGTCAGATCCTCGCGCTGATCCGCAGTTGCGGCCTCGCGCCCGGCAAAGCGCGCAACATTCGCAAGCTCGCGCAGACGCTCGTCGATGAGCATGGCGGCAACGTCCCCGCGGACTTCGACGCGCTGGAGCGCCTTCCCGGCGTCGGCCACAAGACCGCCAGCGTCGTCATGTCGCAGGCATTCGGCCAGCCCGCGTTCGCGGTCGACACGCACATCCATCGCCTGGCCGCGCGCTGGGGATTGTCAAGCGGAAAGAACGTCGAACAGACGGAGCGCGATCTGAAGAGCGTCTTTCCGCCCGAGGAGTGGAGCAAGCGCCATCTGCAGATGATTTACTTTGGCCGTGAATACTGCCCGGCCCGCAATCACGATCCAGACGGCTGCCCGATCTGTGCATGGATACCAGGGGCCGCGAAATCGAACCGCTCCCGTCCGCGTTCACGATAACCACTTGCGCACGATCGTCCTCTCGTTTCTCCTGGCGGCTCTCGCGCCGCTGGCCTTCGGCAAGACCGCCGTCCGCGCGGACGATGCCGGCCAGTTCGAGGTCCGCGTTGCTCCCGCGTGGGCGGACTTGCTCCATCCCGATCTCCACGCGCCGCAGCGCATCGTCCGCTCCGGCATCGACGGGCTGCTCGAAGATCACCAGGTGCGCGTGACCGGCGCGAACGTTGACGAATACTTTCGCCGCGTCAGCAAAGTGCTCACCTCCGCCGGCGTCCAGAACGCATCGGAATTGAACATCGACTTCGATCCGTCGTACGAGCGCCTCGTGCTTCACGACGTGGTCCTGATCCGCGAGGGCAAGCGGATCGATGAGCTCGACCGGGACGGCGTTCGCATCATCGAGAAAGAGACCGAATCGCAGGACCGCATTTACGACGGCCAGCTCACCGCGCTGCTCTTCCTCAAAGACGTGCGCGCCGGCGACGTCATCGACTACTCCTGGTCGCTCGAAGGATCGAACCCGCTTCTGGGCGGACGCTACGCCGACGAATTCGATTTCAGCGCCACCGTTCCAACGCGCCTCATCCGCCACCGCGTGATCTGGCCGGCATCGCGTCCGTTGCACACCAGCAAGCCGGCGAAGATCGAACATCGCGGAGACAACGACATCTACGTCTGGGAACGGCGCGACGTTCGTGCTGCCGACGCCGAAGACTCGACACCCGACTGGTACGACGCGTTCGAGACGGTGCAGGCGACGGAGTACGGATCGTGGAACGAGGTCGCGCACTGGGCGGATGATCTGTTCCGGGTTGACGATGCGTCGCATGCTGCGATCGAAACGTTGGGCAACGAGATCCGCGCCGCGCATCCCGATCGCGAAGGGCAGATCGTCGCCGCCATCCGGTTCGTTCAGGACGACATCCGTTACCTCGGCATCGAGATGGGCCGCGGCTCGCACGAGCCGCGACAGCCCGCGGTCGTTCTGGAGCAGCGCTACGGCGACTGCAAAGACAAAGCGCTCCTCCTCGCGGCGCTGCTTCGCGAGCTCGGCGTCGCGGCGTGGCCCGCTCTGGTCAACACGAAACTGCGGCAGCGCCTCGATGACTATCTCCCTTCGCCATTCCTCTTCGATCATGTGATCACCGAAGTCGCGGAAGGGGGGAAGATCTACTGGATCGACGGGACGCTCTCCGATCAGGGCGGCGTGCTCTCCACGATCGACACGCCGAGCGATGAGCGGGCGCTGCTCGTGCGGCCCGATGCGAAGGGCCTCACGCCGATCGTAATTCACACGCGCGGCGCCGTCGCCGTCGACGAGGTCATCTCTCTTGCCGCAAACACCGCCACCGCCCGCGCGCAGACGAATCCTTCGCATCTGCTCGACGTGACGTCGACGTACTCCGGACGAAGCGCCGATGAGATCCGGTCGAAGCTCGCCTCCGAATCGCTGGCTGACCTGGCGAAGGAACATCTCAACCGCTACGCCGCCGATCATCCGCGCATCGAAGCGCTCGGCGCGCCTACGATCGACGACGACCGGTTGCGCAACGTGATCGTTCTTCGCGAGCACTACGCGATCCGCGACCTCTGGAAGAAAGGTTCGTGGACCTATTACCCGCGCGCGATTGAGAAGCATCTCGATCGTCCCGAAACGCTCGTGCGCTCCACACCGTTGGCGGTCGAGTTCCCGCTCGACGTCACCGAGCGGCTGACGGTCCGTGGCGGCGCGAGCCCGCAGATCCAGGAGCACGACGTCGTCATCAAGAGTCCCGCGCTCCACTACGAACAACACGTCAGCCGCGGCCACGACCTGGTCGTGACGACGACGCTCCGCTCGACGAAGGACGCGCTGCCGGTCGATCTCGTCCCCGACCACCTCGCGGCACTGAACGAGATGCGCGATCGTCTCGACATCACGATCGAGCCAACGCACGGCGCGATCACGCCCTGGGCCGCCGGCATCGCTGCGATCGTGCTGGTGGGATTGGCGACATCGTTGTCGATGCGGCGGCGGCGGGCGGCCGCTATTCCGCGCGCTGCGGTGCCCGGAGATGAGTTCCGCGAAGAGCGGGCGTCGTAAGCGCAACTGTCATCCTGATGAGCCGCCGCAGCCGCCGTCTCCGCGCTGTCGGATCAACGGGAAGCACCAGGCGGCGAAGGACGGTCGAAGGATCCCCTTCCGATGTGCCGATTGCATAGTGGAAACAAACCTCGGCATACAAGGAGGGGGTCCTTCGACCGTCCTTCGGCACTTCGTGTCCTTCGGCGGCTCAGGATGACAGTCATCACCTCCGGAAATAGGGACACGGCTACGTCTGTTGGTCCTGGCTTGGCGCGACCAGTGGTCGTTTCCAGACGTTTGCGGGGAAACAAAGAGCAACCAACCAGAGGAGATTTTCAGCATGCGTAGCACCGGTACAGTCAAGTGGTTCAACGATGCGAAGGGCTTTGGCTTCATCACGTCGGCAAGCGGTGAGGATGTCTTCGTTCACTTTTCGGCGATCCAGTCGAAGGGTTTCCGTTCACTCGCCGAGGGCGCGCAGGTGGAGTTCGACCTGGTGCAGGGTCCGAAAGGACTTCAGGCAGCCAACGTCACGGTCGACGGCCAGTAACATCTCGCCATTGACACCCCTGGGAGGACGGCAGTACGCCGTCCTTTTTCATTTCAGGGGACTCGCCGCTCGCCGGGCCGCGGCGGCTTTCCGACATCCGGAAAATCGCGCATGAACACGAGCAGCCCATAGTTGGGCTGATTGCGCACGAAGCCGGCCACGAGCTGATCGTTGTAACGATCGATGTAGAAATCGAGCGGATCGCTCGGATCGGCGTCGGCGACCTGCATGTCGGCGTCGACCATCAGCAGCTTCCCCATCCGCAGCGTCCCGCCGCGGTAGTACATCGTGTTCTTCTCCTCGGGGTGCGGCAATTTCAGTTCCGGCAGATGGCGTCCGGCATCGAAGATCTGGATCAGCTCATCGCCTTCAACGCGCACATCGACGAGATGGAGCTCGACCTGCGGCGGCGGCAACGCACGATTGGGATCGAGCAACAGGTCGTTCCCTTGCGCCGCGATGCCGCGATCTTTCGGTAGTTTCAACATCTTCTCCATCGTCATCCCAACCGCTTTGAGCAGGCCGATGCCGTTGATGCCGCAGATGTCGAGCTTCGTCGGATGGATGCGAATCAGGCCGTTCGACGCTGAGACATTCGCCCACATTGTGAAGGGGATGTCGACGACCTTGTGCATGATGCCGCTCTGCTTGAGCTGCTTTCCCGCCATCTCCACATGAACGTTGCGCAGCGGCGGATTGGGATAGCCGAAGATGTAGCGATTCATCAGGATGTCGAGACTCTCGCTGCGCATCCCGATCTTCGCGGTATCGACCTTCATCACGAACGAGAGCTTGTTGTCGAAGTTCAGCGGCGCGCCTTCGACCTTTGACACCAGCTCGCCGCGCATGAAATGAATGTCGAGATAGGCGTCCTGATCGATGTGAAACCAGACGTTGCGCATGAACGCCTGCGTCGGCGCTTTCGACGCCGCTTCGGTCGGCGTCGGAATCGGCTCGGTGCCGATCGGCGGAATCTCGATCTTCGGCGGCACGATCGTTGGCGAGAGCGGACCTTTCACGCAGCAACATGCGGGAAGAAGAAGCAACAACAGAAGGACTGATGCCGTCGTCGTCAAGATCGCGATCGGCTTCCACGGTGTCGTGCGAGACATATACAGGATGGGCTTTCACAAAAGGTGCCGGGGGGCGACTTCAGGAAAAGCTGTTTCACGCGGAGACGCGGGGGGCAAGCAGAAAAACCTCCGCGGTTTCCGCGTCTCCGCGTGACCGTTCTCTCTACCCTGCCGCACCCGCCGGCACCCAACCCCAATAACCGACACGCGGGAAACCCGTATCATCATCCGCACATGGACTACGGCATCGAGGTCTCCGGCCTCACCAAACAGTACGACTCACTCATCGCGGTCAAAGATCTATCCTTCGCGGTGAAGCGCGGCGAGGTCCTCGGGCTCGTCGGCCCGAACGGTGCGGGAAAGACGACCACGCTCCGCGCGCTGGCCGGCATTCATCCGCCGACCGATGGAACGATTCGCATCTGCGGCTTCGATCTTCGCAATGACGCCGTCGACGCCAAGCGTCACCTCGCCTTCATGCCCGACGAGCCGCGCCTCTTCGATTACCTCACCGTCGAGGAGCATCTCCAGTTCGTGGGGCGCTTGTATCAGGTCACCGGCGTACGCGAGAAAATGGGTCCGCTGCTTCATGAATTCGAGCTCACCGACAAACGAAAAGCGCTTCCCGCCGAGCTTTCGCGCGGCATGAAACAGAAGCTGATGATCGCCTGCGGTTTCATTCACGAGCCGGACGTTCTGATTTTCGATGAGCCTCTCACCGGACTCGATCCCCTCGGCATCCGCCGGATGAAGGAATCGATCGTCCGCCGGTCGCAGGCCGGAGCGTCGGTCATTCTCAGCTCGCATCTTCTTCATCTCGTCGAAGAGCTCTGCGACACCGTGGCCGTCATCCAGCACGGCGCGCGCATCGCCTACGACACGATCGACAATCTCAAATTCGAGCTCGCCAAAGGCCGCAGCGATCTATCACTCGAAGAGGCGTTTTTGCGGATTACATCCGAGGAGACGACGGGCGCGTGATCGGGACGTTTGTCATCGTTTCGCTTCTCACGTTCAAGAACCGCATTCTGCAGCGTTTCCGGCGGTTGCGTGAGCCTCGTTACCTCATCGGCGCGATTGCCGGCGCGGCATACTTCTGGTTCTTCTTTTTCCGGCGCGCGCACAACACGAACATTGCGTTCGTGCGGATGCGCGATCCGTTGTTCAACGTAGTCCTCGTCGACTTCGCCAGCGCCGTCGTTCTGCTGATGATGATCGGCGCCTGGGCGCTGCCGGCGGATTCGGGCGGCCTCGAGTTCAGCGAGGCGGAGATCGCCTTTCTTTTCCCTGCACCGCTGCGGCGCCGCGATCTTCTGCTCTACAAAATTCTGCGCGCGCAACCGCAGGCGATCTTCAGCGCGTTGATCCTGACGATCATCGGAACGCGGCAGGGCTACTTCGTCGGGACGTGGATCGCGTTCTCGGTGATGTCGGTCTACTTCACGATGGTGTCGCTGGGCCGCGCGCGATTGCGCCTGATGCACATCGGGTTTCTGGCGCGTCTCGCCGGCGTCGCGGCGATCATTGCAGGGCTCTACTTCCTGGTGATCAGTCAAGCACACGGCCTGAAGCTCCCCGCGAACTACACCGGCACGCGCGCGATGCTCGAAGCGTTCTTCCACAAGCCGGTCATCGCCGCGATTCTCTTCATCCCGCGATTCCTTGCATCCGCCGCGATTCCCGCCAGTCTCTGGTCACTAGCGATTTCCGTCGCCGTAGTGGCGGCGATGGGCGTGGCATTCTTCTTCATCGCCGCGGAACTCAACGTCTCGTTTCAGGAGGCGTCGATTGGCGCGTCACAGAAACGCGCCGCGCGACTAAACCGGCGGAACAGCCAGCGCATCGGCTCCTTCGTCATGTTCCGGCGCGCGCCTGCGCTCTTCAAACTCGGCGAAACCGGTCCGATCGAAGTGGCGATCATCTGGAAGAACCTTATCGCCCTGATGCGCAACTCCATCGCCTGGGTGGTCATCTTCGTCTTGATGGCGGCGGTCATGATGGGCTTGGCACTCTGGGCGCACGAGGACACTTCGTACCTCTTGATCGGAACGCTTTTTCTGTCGATGGCCGGCTTCTTCCCGCTGCTTGGACCGAATCTCTTCGCCAACGATCTACGGCTCGACATGCCGCGGCTCGAAGTGTTGAAGAGCTATCCCATTAGCGGTGAGCGCCTTGTGGCGGCAGAGATTTTCGCGCCTCTTGCGGTGATCTCGATTCTCGAGATGATCTTTGCGTCATCGGCGTCCTTATTGATGGCCATGTCGCCGCAGACCAAGGGATACGTCCGCTTCGCCGGCACGCCGCAGTTCATCGTCACGGTTCTCCTGCTCACGATCCCCGTTTGCATGATCCAGCTCATCATCCGCAATGCCGTGCCGGTGCTTTTCCCCGGCTGGGCCGTGCGCGGCAAAGACGAGGTGCGAGGATTCGTCATGATGGGTCAGCGCCTCGTGACGATGGCCGGCAACCTGATCGTTCTCGTCGTCGCTCTCGTTCCCGCCGCAGTCGTCTTCCTGCCATCGGTCTGGATCGCGCACAAATTCTTCTCCGGAAGCCCCGCGCTCATCGCGGTGGCCACGATGCCCGCAGTCGCTGTGCTGGTCGCCGAGTCATGGTTCGGAGTAAAAGCCCTCGGCGCGCAATTCGAGAACCTCGACGTGTCGAGCGAGATGGATGTGATGGCGATGTAGGTGTTCTTGAATCTGCAAGGCGAGCGAAAGCGGAACCTCCTTCGCGTCTTCGCGCCTTCGCGTGAGAGGTTTTCGAAGACGGATGTCACGCGAAGGGGCGAAGACGCGAAGGAAGTGATGGCGATGCGGCTCTCGCGTCGCTACCCCACCTTCTGCGCGATGACTACCCAGCGCAGCGGCGTTCCCGGGCGCAGCGCGTCAAAGGGATAGCAGGTGATGAGCGTGAGGCGCGTGCGTGCATCCTGGCGAAGCACTGACGTGTCGTTCTTGCGAACGACGCGCGTGGCTTGAACGCTGTAACGAACCGTGCGGCCGTCGGGGCGCTGGAGCGTGAGGATGTCGCCCGGTCCTACGTATCGCAGCGCTGCGAAGTGCGTATCGCGATGCGCGGTGATGACGCAGTTGCCGGTGTCGCCGGGCATCGCGGTTCCGTCGAGATGTCCCGGACCGAACGCCATCGTACGGCCGCTCGCGCCGGCGAGGACGATCACCGCCGCGCCGTCGCGCTCGATCGTCAGCCGGGCGATGGCGTGCGTGTCCGCCCACGGCCACGGCTTGAGCTGCTCGCCCGCAAGCGCGCTGCGCCATGAGATCTCGAGGAGCAATTGCGCCAGCCGCGCCTTCGCGTAGATCCAGAGTCCCTCCCCGCCGATTGCCATGCCGGCGAGGAGGACGATCACGAGAAGCGTGCGAGTGAGGTTGCGGAGACGGCTGGGCATGGTTTCCTCGGTTTCGTGGATGTCGGTTGTCGGTTAATTGCGCTTGCGCGCGTTGTCGGTTGTCGGTTGGTTGCGCTTCGCGCGTTTTCCGGTTGTCGGTTGTCGGAGACGCAGGAGCCGGAAGGTGCCGAGTGTCCATCTCCGACTCCCGACTCCCTACACCCGCCGAATCGCGAACAGCGCGGATGCAACTAGCAGCATCCCGATCAGCAGCAGCAGCCTTGCCGGGGTCGCGGTTTGCGGGAGCGTGCCCAGTCCCTCAGCTTGCGCGGCGTTGTCGATCGGTATCAACTCCGGTTTGCACGACGGATTGAATCCCTGCGGTGTTTGATCGATCGCCACGAGGCTTGTGTACTGCGAGACCAGATGATGTTGCAGCGCGACTTTGATCACTGACGCTTCGACACCTTGCGGATCGCTGCCATCGGACAGATGGTCCATCAGCGATTCGATCTTCTCGCGGCCCCACAGCTTCGCGATTCCTTCGCTGCTACCCGCCGGCGGCAACGTCAGTTCTTTCGTCCATGATTCATTGCCGATGCGTCCGCGCAGCGTGAACTTCGCGCCGGCGTCATGCACGCGGAGCGCGACGACGAGCGGCTCGCCGCGATACAAATCGGGCACGCGATCGGGCCACGCTTCGGCGGTGGCGTCGCTGCTGTGAATCTCGATCGACGTCATCACCGGCGCATCGAGCTTCGCGAAGAGGTCGGACATCCGCTCCTGAACCTGCTGCACGTCGCCGATGTAGGTGAACGTTCCGCGGCCGAAGCGCGCCGCGTTGCGCATGAAGTGCGAGTTCGGCGCGGCACCGATGCCGACCGTGAAGAGACTGCTCTCGCCGAGGTGGCTGTGGATGAATGAGAAGAGCTCTTGCTCGTTGCCGACCTGGCCATCCGTCATGAAAATTACCTGACGCACGGTGCCCGACGGCGTGCTCGCTTTCTCCGGCATGGCGATACGCAATGCGCTCAACATCTCCGTACCGCCGTCCGCCGTGATCGTCCCGACGAAACGCTTCGCTTCATCGATCGACGATGCATCGGCAAAACGGCTCTGGGTGAACAGCGGACGAGCGACCGAGTCGAAGTCGACGATGTTGAACTTGTCGCCTGATTTCAGATCATCGACCGCAAGCAGCAACGCCGCTTTGGCCTGGTCCATCGACGCCCCTTCCATCGAGCCGGAGCTGTCGATGATGAAGATGGTCTCGCGCGGCAGACGAGCGGTCGACGACGCCGGCGGCGTGACCATGACGAGCGCGTAGGTCTCGTCGCCGAGTTTTTCGGTCAGGATGCTCGCTTCCGGATGCGCGCCGAGGTCGGGCTGCCAGGCCAGCTCGAAATCGTGATTGCCGAGGGTGGAGGAATCGGCGGTGACGCGGTAGTGGCGGTTGCCGATCGTCTCCGATGACTTCTGCTGCGCGCTATGGATGTTGCGCAGCGAGTAGCCAGGCTGGAGATCGACGGACAACGTCACGCCGGACGAAGGATTGTTGCCGCTGTCGAGACCGCTGGAAGTTTGGCGGCAACGGACGTCGCGTTCTGCGCGGCCGGCGTGTAGCGCGGCGCGACGACCATCGGGTAGCGCAATCGATACTCGCCGTTCTCGAAGCGCGCTATCTCCTGATACGCGATCTCGATCACGACGTCGTCGTCGGGCATCACGCCGGAGACCGCGGTCGTGAATACGTTCGGGCGCTGCTGCTCGACGAGCGCGGCTTTGCGTCCTTCGCTCTTCGCCTGCTCGTACTCTTTGCGCGCCTGCTCGCGCTCGCGGATCTCGCCCACGATGACGCGCGAACCGATCGTCATCGTCAGCGTGTCGACGGCGCTCATCTCCGGCAGCGGGTAGACGTAGAGGCCTTCGATGCAGCGGCCGGTTGGGTTGTGAAATGTCTGCGTGACCGTCGTCCGCACGATCGGCCCACTGACGGTGATATTCACATCCGACTTCACGGCTGGCGTCAGCACATACACGCCCGGCTGCGAGGTCTTGACGAGCAGCGCGGCGCTCTGGTTCTTGTCGAGTGTGGTCAGCTCCTGCGCCCGCGCCACGAACGGCAGCAGGAAGAGCATCGAAAGCAGCATCACGATCCAGCGTTCGAGGGTGTAGTCGCGGGGTTGGTATTCCGTCGTTTTGGTTTCATTGGTCTCCATCGTCGTCTCCTTGAGCTTCGATGCACTCAATAGAGGTCCGCAATGTGACGTGGCATCGTTGCGATCAGGGAGAAGCCGCGGCAGGAATGTGGCGGGATTGTGGCGGCCGCGCCGATGAAGCCAATCCCGGCGGATAATCAACGCCATGAATCCGATCATCGTGGTCGACGACGAAGAGACCATCCGCGAGACGGTAGCGTTCGCGCTGCGCCGCGACGGCCACGATGTCGTGACCTACGCCGACGGCGCGGCGGCGTGGGACGTCGTCAAGGACCGGCTGCCATCGCTGGCCATCCTCGACATCACGATGCCGCGGATGGATGGCCTCGAGCTTTGCCGCCGGCTCCGCGCGCGCAGCGACACGCTGCCGATCATCTTTCTCACCTCGCGCGACGAGGAGCTCGATCGCGTCCTCGGCCTCGAGCTCGGCGCCGACGACTATCTCTGCAAGCCGTTTTCGATGCGCGAGCTGGCGGCGCGCGTCAAAGTGCTCTTCCGCCGGCTCTCATTCATTCAGAACCCGAGCGCGCAACAGCAGGAAGCGCCGCTGCACGCAGGTCCGCTCGCGCTCGACCTGCAGCGTTACCTCGCCACATGGAACGGTGCGCGCGTCGAGCTGACCGTCACGGAGTTCATGATGCTTCACGCGCTCGTGCGCCATCCCGGTCACGTGAAGTCGCGCAAGCAGCTCACGAAGGAGGGCTATCCGAACGATACGTACGTGAGCGACCGCACGATCGACACGCACATCAAGCGATTGCGCCGCAAGTTCGAAGAAGCGGATGCGTCGTTCACCGCGATCGAGACGGTGTACGGAGTTGGGTATCGGTGGATCGTGTGAGTCTTGCAGTCCTGTCATTCCGAGCCGGCGGAACCGCGGGGGCGGGGCGGGCGGGTGTGAGCGGTGGAGCGCGGCGAGGAATCCCCTGCCTGGTTGGAACACGAGTAATGAGTCAGGGGATTTCTCATCGTGCTCCACCGCTCACACCCACACACACCACCCCGCGGTTCCGCCGATTCGAAATGACAGCGCTCATTGTTGAAGCGCGACGGCGGCGAGACTTCGCATGACCCCTCCCCGCTTCCGCCGTTTCGTCTCGCGCATCGCCTTTCGCGTGATGGCGTTTAATCTCCTCCTCGTCTTCCTCCCTGTCGCCGGCATCCTGTACCTCGGCTCCTACGAACAAAAACTTCTCGGCTCGCAACGGCGGGCGTTGCGGGAAGAAGCGAGGCTCCTTGCGGCGGCAGTGGCATCGGCGCAAGTACCCGGACGGAGCGCGCAGGAGATTCTGCTGGAGCGTCATCGCCTTCGCGGCGACGCAAACGATCCAGTCCGCCTTCGCGTGATCTCGCCGCTCGGCCATATCGTTGCCGACTCCCACACGCTCAGCGGCACTCCGCCGCCGCAACGCGTCAGCCGCGCCAAGCGCAACTTCCTCTACCGAATCGGTGCCGCGTTGATCCGGCCGTTTCTCGGAGCGCGAACGATCGAGCGTCCTCTCGACGAAGGTGATTTCTACGAGCGCTCCGAGCGTCTTTTCGGCGCGGAAGTGCGCAGCGCACTACGCGGCGAGCCAGGAGTCATCGAGCGCATCTCGCCCGACCGCCGGTCAGTGACCATCTATGTCGCGGAGCCCATCCGTGTAGGCGACGAGGTCATCGGCGCGGCGCTGGCGTCGCAGAGCACGTTCCCGATCCTCCAGGATCTCTACACCGTCCGACTCGGGATCCTGCGCATTTTCATCATCTCGGTGATCGTGGCGCTCATCATCAGCTTCCTGGTGGCGACGACGATCGTTCGTCCGTTGCGGCAATTGCGGCTCGAAGCGGGTGCGATTCTCGATCGCCGAGGAAGGCTGCGCGGCCGTTTCCGCGGTTCGCGCAAGCACGACGAGATCGGCGATCTCTCCCGGGCGCTGGAGCACCTCACGCGCCGCCTCGATGAGCATGTGCGATTCATCGAGTCGTTCGCCGCCGACGTCTCGCACGAGTTCAAGAATCCGCTGGCGTCGATCCGCACGGCGACGGAGATGCTGGCCGAGGTCGAGGAGGCGGAGCAACGGAGCAGGTTCCTGCGCATGGTCGAGCAGGAGATCGCGCGGATGGAGTCGCTCCTCGCCGGCGTGCGCGAGATCACGCACATCGACGCACAGCTCATGAGCGAGCAGCGGACGCGCGTCGATGTCCGCGCGTTGCTGGAGCGGATCGTCGACGGCTTTCGCCTGCGCGAGCGCGCGAGAGTGTCGATCGTACTCGACGCCATTGATGGCCCGGCCGAGGTGAACGCATCGGAAGATCGGTTGATTCAGGTATTCGTGAACGTACTGGAGAATGCGATCAGCTTCTCGCCGTCAGATGGCGTCGTGACGATCGTGCTGGCACGTGCAGGAAGTGAAATCGGGATCACGATCTCCGATCAGGGGCCAGGGATTCCGGAAGCCAATCTTCCGCACGTGTTCGATCGTTTCTTCACGCACCGTCCGAATGCGACGAGTCCGCGGGCATCGCACACGGGACTGGGCCTGGCGATCGTCAAGGCGATCGTCGACGGCTACGGAGGATCGATCGTTCCGCGCAACGTTGCCGATGGCGGCGCGGCGTTCGAGATACGGCTGCCGGCGGCATAGAGATCGCTCGTTGTCATTCCGATCCGGCGGAACCGCGTGGGCGGAAGGGCGGTGGGAACGGTGAAGCGCGGAGAGGAATCCCCTGCGTGCAACGACTCGCTCCCTTCGTAGGCAGGGGATTTCTCGTCGTGCTGCACCACTCATTACCCGCCCCTTCCGCCCCCGTGGTTCCGCCGACTCGAAATGACAGGCGGCGGATCCGACCCACTGCTCAATCCACCAATCCGCCTCTCACTTCAACGACGCCACGAAATTCGCGTCGTACGAGAACGTCATCGTGTTCGTCTTCACGCGGAGTGAGGACAGAAATCCGCTGATCGTGCCGGAGTCGCCTCTCTTCGGCTTGTACTCGTAGTCGGCGATTCCTTCGAAGTAACCGCCGTCATAGTTGCCCTGGGGATGCTGAACAGCGACGTGCCCGACTCTTCCCTGCTTGTCGATGCAGACGATCACGCCATTCAGATCGCCGGGGAGCGAATCATCGAGCTCGTTCAGCTTCGCTCCCGCTGGCAGTTCCTTATCGGTAAGGATGATGCGCGTCATCTCGTTTCGATCGGTGAGCTGGTTTTTCTGCTTGGCGATCGCGTACGCGAAGTTGAGCGGGAACTTCACGCCATCGATGACGAGCGTTCCTTCTGCGTGGCCGGGATCGATCGCAAGCGCAGGGAGAGCGACCAGAAAGACGGCAATCAGCGCCCCAGCGAGGTGTCGCATGTGCAGCCCCCTTTTGTTGAAGCTGCGAGTCTAGCACTGCAGACACCGGCGATCGGCCGTTTTGAAAAACCACTGACACAAAGGTACCGAGATCACCGAGAGCGGCGTGGATCAACGCAAGTGTTCTCTGGCAGTCGTGCGCTTGAGAAGCAGTGCTGTTTTCTGGCGAATGACGAGCTGGCCGTCGCGCAACACCCTGAGATCAGCGTTCGCTCCGTCGCGGTCGGTCCCGATCTTCGCCTGCAGAATGATCGTCAGATCGTTCTGCGTGAAAGTACGGGATGCTTCGTGGCCGGGTGTCACCGTCACGGCCGCGAAGCCGAGCCGTTTGTGCGTATCGGGATCGGCGAGCATCGCTGTGCAGCTGAACGTTTCCGGGTATCGCTGCCGCAGCAACTCGTAGGGTCCGGTGTACGACGGCGCGATCTCGATTGTCACGTCCATCGGCTGCAACGATGCCGGCTGCGGAGCGGTCACTGCCGGCGTTTGCGAGGCACCGGCAAGGAAGAGCAACGCCAGAACTGCCAGAGAGCCGAACGAGAGAACACGATTCATCACTTCCTCCTTTGCGTTGTCTGTCGATAATACGCGCCATGAAGAACCGATGGGCGGAGACGCCCGAAAAAGAAATCGACCAGCTCGTCTACCAATCCCGCCTCGTCGGCGCCGAAGAAGCGCTCGTGCTTTGGGGCGGCGGCAACAACAGCCTGAAGGCGCAGAGCACGGACCTACTCGGCCGCACGATCGACGTCATGTTCATCAAGTCGAGCGGAAGCGACATGAAGACGATCGTGCCGAAACAGTTCCCGGCCGTCCGCCTCGACTACATCGAGCCGCTGCGCACGCGCGAAGGCGACATGAGCGATCAGGAGATGGTCGACTATCTTGCCCGCTGTCTCGTCGATCCCGCCGGCGCGCGGCCGTCGATCGAGACGCTGTTGCACGCGTTTCTTCCCGCGGCCGCGGTGCTTCACACGCACGCCGACGCCATCCTCGCGCTGACGAACAATCGCGGGCGAGAGAAAACCGTTCGCGATTGCTTCGGCGACGCGGTCATCACGGTCCCCTACTTACGGCCGGGATTTCGACTCAGCCGCGATGTCGCCGGCGCGTTCGCCGCAAAACCGGATGCACAAGGTCTTGTGCTCATGAATCACGGCCTCATCACGTGGGGTGCGACCGCGCAGGAAGCGTACGAGCGGCACATCGAGCTCGTGACGAAGGCGGAGGATTACGTAGGTCGGACTCTCCAGTCCGACGTCGCAGCCAACCGGACGAGCCCTTCCGAAACTTCGAGCAGTCGGACTGGAGAGTCCGACCTACGTGAGCTTGCTCCTCTCATCCGCGGCGCCCTCGGCGCGAAGCAATCCGTCGTCCTCGAATTCGACGACAGCGACGACGTGATGCGCTTCCTCGCCCGTCCCGACATCCGCCACATCGCCACGATCGGGCCGGCCACGCCCGATCACCTTCTCTATACGAAACGCTTTCCGCTCGTTCTCGAAAATGGCGACGGCATCCCGCAGACGCTGCAGGCACACATCGATCGCTACACGGATCACTATCGCGCGTATCCAAGCGAGTTCGCCATGCTCGATCCGCATCCGCGCGTCGTCCTCGTCCCAGGCATCGGGATGTGGACCGCCGGAAAAGATGCTCGCGCGGCGCGGATCGTTCACGACATCTATCGCCACACGATGCGCATCATCGAAGACGCGGAGCGCGCCGGCGGCTACGAGACGCTGAACGATGTCGATGCCTTTCACGCCGAGTACTGGCCGCTCGAGCTCTACAAACTGACGCTGCTGCCGAAAGAAAAAGAACTCGCGGGCAAAGTGGCGATCATCACCGGCGCGGCCAGCGGCATCGGGCGTGCGTGCGCGGAGCGTTTCGCCGAAGAAGGGGCGCACGTCGTCGTCACCGATATCGATCTGCAACTCGCGGAGAGCGTGGCGAAGGCGATCGTCGAGAAGAATGGCTTGCGCCGCGCGATCGCCGTCTCGCTCGACGTCTCATCGGAAGACGACGTCGAGCGAGCCTTCACGGAAACGATCCGCGCGTATGGCGGCGTCGACATCATCGTCAGCAATGCCGGAATCTCATCGTTCGGCAGTCTCGACGTTTTGCCCGCCGCCGATTGGGACCGCGCCTTTGCCGTCAACGCGCGCGGCCACTTCCTCGTCGCCCGCGCGGCGATGCGCGTGATGAAGCAACAGAAGACCGGTGGCAGCATCGTCTTCAACGCGTCGAAGAACGTCACCGCTCCGGGAAAAGAATTCGGCGCCTACAGCGTGAGCAAAGCGGCCGAGGCGCAGCTCTGCCGCATCGTGGCGCTGGAGGGGGGCGAGTTCGGGATTCGCGCGAACATGCTCAATCCTGACGCCATCTTCGGCGGCTCGCGCTTCTGGAGCGATGAGATGCGCGAGATGCGCGCGAACGCATACGGAATCGACGCGGAGAAGCTTCCCGACTTTTACAAGAACCGCACGCTGCTCAAAGTGCAGGTCACCGCCGACGATTGCGCTGAGGCCGCGCTGTTCCTGGCAGGGCCGCGGTCCGCGAAAACGACGGGAGCGATGCTGCCGGTGGATGGCGGAGTGAAGGAGGCGTTTCCGCGGTAGGTTTTCGGGGAGACGGTTCACGCGGAGACGCGGAGGACGCGGAGCGGTTTTTCTCCGCGTCTCCGCGTGAAACCGTTACCCTCGCTCGACCCGCGCGATCCTTTCCATCACCGCCTCGACGACACGATCGCACCGGCGGTTACCAAACGGATAGATCGTCGACAGTGTCAATCCCGCGCGATTTGTAATCCCTTCGCGAAGCATGGCTCGCGCGCGCGAGAGGCGCGTCTTGATCACGTCTTCCGAGACATCGAGACAAGTCGCGGCTTCCGTCGTGCTCAATCCTTCGACATCGCGCAACACCAGAACCGTTCGGTAGGTTGCCGGCAACTCTGCGAGCTCCTCCTCGACTACGTCGCGCATCTCGCGATTCGATGTTTGCTCTTCAGGATTCGGACTCTTCGTTTCCGCGCGCATGAGCGCCATCTCATCGCCTCCGCTCCACGACCAGCTTGCCTTCTGACGCTTGCGTAATCGCGCCGCTGCCTCATTCACCGCGATGCGGATCAGCCACGTTGAGAAGCTGGCGCGCTCGGCGAATTGCTTGAGATGCGCGAACGCGTTCAGGTAAGCCTGCTGCATCACGTCTTCGACTTCGTCGTCCGTGCGAAGAACCGCCCGCACCGCGCGATAGACCCGCTGGTTGTGTCGCCGCAGAAGAATCTCGAACAGCGCGGTATCGCCATCAACGACGCGGCGGACGACGTCGGCGTCGCTCAGTTGTTCTCCCGCCATCGCGGGTATCGGTACGGCTGCTGTCATCGGCCAGTGCTCCTCTTCATTGGAGTGCGCTTTGTGAAAAAGGTGACATGGATTCGACCGTGTCACCAAATCCGATGGCGCGACTCTATTCACAACAGGAGGAAACACCAATGGATTCACGAATCACATCGGCGTTCTGGTCTCTGCGCATCGCCATCGGCGCGACTGCATTTCTGGCCGGCCTGGACAAGTTCTTCAACCTGCTCGTCAATTGGGAGACCTACGTCAGCCCGCTGTTCACCAAGATCATCGGGATCTCGCCCGCTCTGTTGATGCACGTCGCCGGTGTCATCGAGATGATCGCAGGATTGGCAGTCCTCACCAACCTGACCCGTTTCGCCGGATACGTGGTCGCTGCGTGGTTGACCGCAATCGCGATCAGCCTGCTCACGACCGGACATTTCTTCGACGTCGCCGTGCGCGATCTTGTGATGGCGACAGGCGCGTTTGCACTGGGTCAACTCGCAGCCGTTCGTGCAGCCGCGGAATCGCCGGCGGTGACTCGCAGCGCGGCTTCGTTTCGTTCGAACGCGGCATGACGATGACGCGCGGCTGGAGCCAGACGACTCTGGCCGCGCATCATGGCAGCGTTCCTACTCCTTCTTCATCCCCTTCCGCGCACGCAGCACGAGATGGATCGGACAGCCGATCAGCCCGAGCGCTTCGCGGAACTGGTTCTCGAGGTAGCGGCGGTAGGAGAAGTGGAGCGGGTCATCCATGTTCGAGAAGAGGGCGAACGTCGGCGGCGCGGTCTTGAGCTGCGTCGTGTAGTAGAAGCGCCGCGGGCGGCCTTTCACCGCGGGCGGTTGATGGCCGGCGATCGCTTTTTCGAGGATCTGATTGAGCGCCGAGGTCGGGAAGCGTTTGCGGTAGCCGGTCATGATCTCGTCGATGCGCGGAAAAACTTTCTCGACGCGGCGTCCGGTCTTCGCGGAGATGAACTCGATCGGCGCGTACGGCAGGAACTTCAGCTTGAAGCGGATCTCTTCTTCGACCTTCTTGTAGTCGTCCTGCGCGTGCGCGCTCGCATCCCACTTGTTGACGAGGAGCATCGCTGCCTTGCCCGCATCCTCTGCGTACCCGGCGACCGTCGCATCCTGCCCGGTCACGCCATCGATCGCGTCGATCATCACCAGCGCGATCTCACAGCGCTCGATCGCTTTGCGCGCGGAAATCACCGAAAGCTTCTCCGCCTCATCGTGCGTCTTCCCTTTGCGGCGAATGCCCGCGGTGTCGATGATCATGTACTGCTGGCCGTTGCGCTCGATCTGCGTATCGATGGCGTCGCGCGTCGTTCCGGAGATCGGCGAGACGACGGCCCGCTCTTCATCGGCCAGGCGATTCAGGAGCGACGACTTCCCGACGTTCGGCCGCCCGATGATGGCGATGCGGATCGGCCCGAGGTCGCCTTCTTCCGTCTCGTCGATCGAGTCTTCAGGAACGATCTCGCCGATGATGTCGAACAGCTCGTCGATTCCTTCGCCATGTTCCGCGGAGAGCGGAAGGATCTGTTCATATCCGAGCTCGTAGAACTCCGACACGTTCTCCTCGGCATCCTTGCGGTCGACTTTGTTGACGAGCAGCAATGTGCGATCGGATGCCGGACGCAGCTCCTGCGCGATATCGCGATCCTCAGTCAGGATTCCCGCCGCCCCGTCGACGACGAAGAGGATGAAATCCGCCGTCTCCAGCGCGCGATGCGCCTGGTCGCGGATCTCCCCGGCAAAGGCCGACATCGGCGAGTCGCCGTACTCGAGTCCGCCGGTATCAGTCAGCTCATACCGCCGTCCATTGTCCAGCGTCACCACCTCGGAGAGCCGGTCCCGCGTCATGCCGGGGAGGTCATGCGTGAGCGCCCGCCGCTTTCCGGCCAGACGATTGAAGAGCGTGGACTTGCCGACATTCGGCCGCCCCACGATGACGATTTTCTTGAGACTGGTAGGCATTCAGTTCCTTCTGAGGCCGGCACGCCCGGGGAGGGCAGAGGCACGGCGAATGCTACAATGTCACACATGGCTCCGAACGCTGATTCCAACTGCAGACTCTGTGGTGCTCGCGTTCCGGAAAGCGAGTTGAATCGCCAGCTCTGCCCCGTCTGCGACGAATACGCGCAACACGTCGCGCTGCAGAGCAACAAAGGCCTCGACCACATCGTCGGCGAACTGCAGAACGGAACGGTGTTCCGGGCAGCGTTACGCAACGGACATTAATGCGCAGCCCTGGCGGGCTGCGCGTTGTCGGTTAGTTGCGCTTCGCGCGTTGTCGGTTGTCGGTTAGTTGCGTCGCGTTCAAACCCTCTTCGTTTCTAGAACGCGGCGCGAAGCGCCCGCGAAGCCTCTGACAACGCCGAAGGCAATCAACCGACAACCGAGAACGCGTGGCCGCCAAGGCCACGCAATTCCAGGCCACGAATCAAAACTGAAACCCGAACATCGGGACCCAGTGCCAGGCGATCCAGAAGAAGAACGCGCCGAGGAGGGTGTTGGTGAAGTTCAGAGTGCCGTTGGCGATTGGGGACCCGTTTCTCCGATTCCAACTGCCGAGGATCGATTCGATCCAGGAACCGAGAAAGGCGCAGGCCGTGATGACCAGGACGACGTGCGTGCGATCGATCACCACGCTGCCGGTGAAGCCGGCGCGGAAGTGATGCGCGGCTACGCCGGTTCCGGTGATGGCGACGATGGTCGCAGCGATGATCCCGGCGAGCGTTCCTTCGATCGAGATCGCTCCCTCGGTTCCGGGTTCAACCGGATAGAACGTCAGCGGCAGGAACGTGCGGCGTCCGAAGAGTTGGCCGATCTCGGATGCGGTCGTATCAGCCGCCGCCGTCGCCAGCGCTGCGATGCCCATGAACAGCGGGAGAAATCCGAGTCCGCGCCAGCAGGCGACGGCGCAGACTGCGGCGACGCCTACGTTTGCGAACGCATGCGCCGCGCCGCGCCGTCCACCTCCCTCCTGCGCCAATCCCGCACGCGCTTTGCTCGAGTAGCCGAGCTTCGTCGCCAGCGTGCCGAGGATGAAGAAGGCCAGGAGCGCGGCGTACATCGGCGGACCGCCGCCGAGCACGATGACGCAGCCGAGAAGCCACCCGGCGATCGTGCCGGAGACGTTGACGGTGCGCAGCAGATACCCGGTGATCGCCAGCACCGTATTGACGATGATCCAGACCCAGGCGATCGGCGGCGTGCCGGAGAGCGACATGATGGGCTTGATCGCCATCGCGGCGAGGACGCCGGCAGCGACGAACGGGACGGTCACGTTGTCATCGATCCCGAGCGGCAGCGACTCGGCGATCGCGCTCACGATCACGGCGGCGGCGATGGCGAAATCCTGCGGTGCACCGAACAAGCGCGCGATGGCGAACGCCGCTGCGCCGCCGAAGATTACGAATGCCACGGATCCGCCCCACGACTTCGCACGGTTCCACGGCAGCGGCGCAATCGGCAGCGCTTTTCCGATCAAGGAAGAGAATCCGTCACCGAACGCGAGCAGCACCCACGCCACCGCGGCGATTTCGAGGTGCCAGTGAAACACGATGATCAGCACCGTCACGGCGAATGGATAGAGAACGATGCCGGCATCCCATCCCCGCTCGTGACGTGAAACGCGCCGGCCGGCGATGCGATGAAGCACGAGCCAGTTGCCGATGATGGCGGCGATTCCGATGAGTGCCGCGTAGCGCCACGGAATCCGCGTCAGCAGCAATGCGCCGAAGCCCATCCCGATGTGCAGGAATTTTCGCAGCACCTCGTTCACTTCGTGTCGCGGCGCTTCTGTGGTCCCGTTTGACTTGCGCTGATCGAGCATCGTTTTCAACAGCTTACAATACGCGCTCCAATGACGGATTCCCCAGCCGAGCAATCGACCGACTCCCTGCCACTTGACGCGGTCAAACCGCCACTTCTCTCGGTCGTCGTCCCCTGCTACAACGAGCGGTCGACGGTCGCAGAGCTTCTTCGACTCGTCCGCGACGTCCCCATCGACAAGGAGATCATCGTCGTCGACGACAAATCAACGGACGGCTCCGCAGCCATCGTTGCCTCATTGGCAAAAGAATGGCCAGAGATTCGTCACGTCTTCCAGCCGGTGAACATGGGGAAGGGTGCGGCGATCCGGCGTGGGATCGCCGAGGCGCGCGGAGAGATCGTGCTGATTCAGGATGCCGATCTCGAGTACGACCCGCACGAGTATCCGAAGCTCATCCAGCCGATCGTCGACGGACACGCCGATGTCGTCTTCGGCTCACGTTTCGAAGGCTATCCTCGGCGCGTGATGCTCTACTGGCATCGGCTGGGCAACAACCTGCTGACCTTCCTCTCGAACTGTACGACCAACCTCGATCTCACCGACATGGAGACCTGCTACAAGGTTTTCCGCCGCGATGTGATTCAGTCGATCAATCTGAAGTCGGATCGTTTCGGCATCGAGCCGGAAGTCACCGCGAAACTTGCGCGCCGCGGCTATCGCATCTTCGAGGTGCCGATCTCGTACTACGGCCGCGATTACTGGGAAGGGAAAAAGATCAACTGGAAGGATGGCTTCAGCGCCATCTGGACGATCTTCCGCTACGGACTGTTCGACGATCCGTCGAACGAGCCGGCGACGTACAAAACGCTGCGCAGGCGCGGATCGCTGAAGCGCTACAACCGCTGGATCTGGGACGCGGTGGCGCCGTTCGTCGGGCAGCGCGTCCTCGAAGTGGGAGCGGGCTCGGGAACGATGACGCGTTTTCTCTACGGCCGCGATCTGATCGTGGCCACAGACAAAGAGACGCCGTACATCGATCGTTTGCGAAACGCCTTCCGGCGGCGGCCGGGCATTCACGTCGAGCGGCTCGATCTCGACCGCGACAGCGCGCTGGCACTGGCGCATTACAAATTCGACACGGTGCTCTGCATCAATGTTCTCGAGCACACGGATAACGATGCCGCGGCACTTCGGCGTGCGTATCAATTGCTCGAGCCGGGCGGCCGTGTCGTCATCTTCGTGCCGGCGGGGAAAGAGCTCTTCGGGACGCTCGACCGCGGAATGGGCCATCAGCGCCGCTACGATCAGGACGAGTTGCTGACGATCATGAAAAGCGCCGGCTTCGAGATCGAGGATTCGTTCTATCAAAACCAGGCGTCGATGTTCGCCTGGCGTTTGAACTCGCGCGTTTTCAATCGCAGCGCTCTTCCGGCCGCGCAGTCGAAGATCTTCGACCGGCTGGTGCCGATTCTCAAGGCGCTTGACGGAGATCGGCCGAAGTCGGGTTTGAGTTTGATTGCGATTGGGCGGAAGGGTGTGGGGTTGGGAGTGGGAGCAGTAGCTTCAGCGTCCACTTCCGACACATCTCGCACTTCATAGCCGATGAACAAAACTCCGATCGATTCGTCCGCTTCCGATTCATCACGCGCAGTCGCGTCCGCGACGGCTTCAACTCCCAATCCCCACTCCCCACTCCCCACACCCCAACGCACAGCCCTCATCCTCGCCGGCGGCGCCGGCACGCGGCTTCGTCCTCTCTCCTCGGATGACAATCCGAAGCAGTTTCTGCGCATTTTCGACGGCGTGTCGCTGTTGGAGAAGACCGTGCAGCGTGTCGCGCCGCTCGTTTCACAGGACTCGATCTTCATCTCCACGAACGATCAGTACGCGGCGAAATGCGCGGCGTTTCTTCCCGGCTTGCCGAAGGTCAACATCTTGACCGAACCGGCGCGGCGCAACACGGCGCCCGCGATCGCGCTTTGCTGTTTCGCGATCGAGGCGATCAGCGGCGGTGATCCGGTCATCGCAGTGCTGGCGTCCGATCATTACATCGCCGATGAGGCGGAGTTCGTACGCGTGCTCGATCGCGCGTACGAGTTCGCGTCAAGGACGGACTACCTCGTCACGATCGGCATCGAGCCGGATGAGCCGAACACCGGCTTCGGATACCTGCAACTCGGGCGCGAGATCGAGCCGGGCATCGCTGCGGTCGACGCCTTCACCGAAAAGCCATCGCACGAAGTCGCGGAGCAGTTTCTTGCCGCGGGCAACTACGCCTGGAACGCCAGTATGTTCGTATGGCGGGCCAGCGTTTTCCGCCGCGCGCTCGCTGCGGCCGCGCCGGAGATTGCGCGCGTCACGCGCGAGAACTACGAGTCGATGCCGTCGATCTCGATCGATTACGCGCTAATGGAAAAAGCACCACGCGTTGCCGCCATCCGCGGCGACTTCGGCTGGAGCGATGTCGGCTCATTCGAAGCGCTGGAGCGCGCGGGAGTGCCGGTGAAGGAGTTGCTGGCGAAGTATTCGTAGCTTCGACTTCGCGTTCTTCGCGGCTTCGCGTGACAACAAGCTCACGCGAAGCCGCGAAGAACGCGAAGACTACCTTCTCCGCACACTGCGCCGGCACTTCGCTTCGGCGCGCGATTCGATCTGGCGCACGCGCTCGCGGGAGAGGCTGAGGATCTCGCCGATGTCGCGGAGGGTTAGCTCTTCATCCTGCAGCACGCCGTAGCGAAGTTTGAGAATCGTCTTCTCTTCGATCGGCAATGCCTCGACCGCCTTCTGCACGCCGCCCTGTTGTTTGAGCGATTCGAGAAACGGAATGCGCCCGTGGTCGATCTGCGGCGTCATGCCGTCAGGCAGATCGCCGAGCTCGTACCAGAAACGCCACCACGCCTTGGAGTTTGGATTCGTGTAGAGCAGAAGCTGTGCGAGCTCGCTCCTCGTAATCGCCAGTAGGTCGCAGACCTTGTTGATCGCGGTATGCAGGATGGCCGCGACCTGCTCCCGTTCGCGGTTGAGGAACGAGGCCAGCTCGTCGAGACGCTTCGGCACGTTGTCGGTGACGCCGTGACGCAGGCTGAGGACGAGCCGCTCTTTCGGCGACAGCTCCGACATGTGCGCGAGAAGTTCTTCACGCCGCCCCTGAACCTGCATCGCGTCTTCGACCGACGGCACCGACGTCTGCTCGATCATCTCGGCAAGCTCGGTGTGCGACTCGTCATCGAGCTCCGCGTTGAGCGAAAAGTTGTCGCTGTTCGCCTGCAGCAACGTTTGCACTTCCTTGAGCGTGACTCCGAGCTCGGCAGCCAGCTCGTCCGGCGTCGGGATGTGTTTCCCCTCCGTCATCGCCGCGGCAATCGCCTTCTCCAGCCGGTACATCAGATTCGCGCGCTTCGGAGGAAGGCGGAACGCGCCCCCCTGCTCGGACAGCGCGTGAAGAATCGACTGGCGGATCCACCAGACCGCGTAGGTGATGAATTTGACGTTCTTGTCGGGATCGAATTTTTTCGCGGCGTGGATCAGGCCGATGTTGCCTTCGTTGATGAGATCGAGAAAGAGGACGTGCGAGTTGCGATACTTCTTCGCGTAGGAGACGACGAAGCGGAGGTTCGCCTTCACCAACTCTTCGAGCGCCGCCTTATCATTCTCCTGAACGCGCTTCCCCAGCTCGCGCTCACGCTCCGGCGTCAAGCGCGGAACCTGCGCGATCTCGTGGAGATACTGATTCAGAAGATCGTAGGAGTCTTCTCGTTCTTCGTACCGGGCCATGTTTTGGAGAGGGGCATTCTAACCCTTCTTCATCACCCGATGCGGATCACGATGGCGGCGGTGGCGGCGCGCTTTCCGCCGGCGCGTTGGTATCGGGCACCGTGTGTCCTCGATGACAGGTGTTGCACGTGAGCATCTGACCGTGCGGATTGATCTTGGCCAGGTAGTCGTTGTTGGCGGCGCGCATCATGCGCATCATCGCCCGCGCGGTGTTCTTCTCCGGCTTGGCGTCCGACGCGAAATCGAACTGCTCCTTCGATCCGGGCGGATTCGCCGCGTGGCAATGATCGCAGCGCGTGCCGAGGGCGCGGGCGAATCCACGCATGTTCGCGATCAGCTCATCGTGTGTGATGTTCTGCGGAAAGAGCTGCAGGTTATGAAACTCGCCGGAGTCGGCGCGAGCAGCCTGCGCTTTCTGCTGCTGCATCGCCGCACATGCGGCGAGGAAGAGCGAGACGGTGAGAACGATGACGATCAGGCGAGCATGCTTCATCGATGATTCCTCCGGAAAAGCAGTGATCAGTGGCTAGTGATCAGTGATCAGGGGGCGGAGATTATGGCCAGGCGATCGATTCACGTTCACGAAACCCAGCGGCATTATGTCCTGATCTGCTCCTCGACGAATCCACTGATCACTAATCCACTGATCTCTAATCCACTTGATCAGTGGCTAGTGATCAGTGATCAGGGGGTGGAGATTATGGCCAGGCGATCGATTCACGTTCACGAAACCCAGCGGCATTATGTCCTGATCTGCTCCTCGACGAATCCACTGATCACTAATCCACTGATCACTAATCTCTAATCCACTGATCTCTAATCCACTGATCACTAATCACTAATCCACTGATCACTATCCCCAAAAATCTACCAATGCCGGTTTTGCGAAATCCCTACCAGCCGATGCCGTAATCCTCACCGTGATTGCTCGATCCGCCCCACAAACTGCCGTGCGCGCGGTCGATCATGATGGCGTTGATCGGTCCCGACGTGCGGTCCTCGAACGTCATCGTGTAGCCCATCCGCCGAAGTTCGCCTCGAACCCACGGCGGCTCGGCAGAGTTGAGCAGAATGTTGCCCGGCTTGATGTCGTGCGCGCCGAACGAGCTATGCATCTGGAAGCTGTTGATGTTCGGCGCCTCGGCCGCTTCCTGAATCGTCATCCCGAACTCGACGACGTCGAGAAAGAACTGCAGGAGGTTCTGATCCTGACTGTCGCCGCCCTGAACGGAGAAGGCCATCCACGGCAGGCCCTCTTTGAGCGCAAGCGTAGGAGTCAGCGTGACGCGCGGATGCTTGCCCGGCGCGACGACGTTGAACGGACCTTCGGTGGGATCGAGAACGAAGCTCTGCATCCGCTCGCTCAGTCCGACGCCGGTGTTGCCTGCGATCACGGCGGGCAGCCAGCCGCCGCTCGGCGTCACGGATACCGCCCACCCTTCCGCGTCGGCGGCTTCGACCGAGGTCGTGCCGGCGTAGAAGGAGAAGAGGTAATCGTTCGAAAGGGTTGTCGTCGGGCGCATGAACTCGTTGCCGCGAAACGCGCCTGATTCCGGCGCTCCGGCGGGCTTGACTACCGGCTTCGGCGCGTCCCAGTTCTTCAGCAGATCGAGATACGGATTCGTCGTCCGCTGATAGGGATAGGGATCGCCCGGCTTCATCTTCGGATCGTTGTGCTCGGCGTTGATCAGCTTCGCGCGATACTTCGCGTAATCTTTGGAGAGAAGTCCGAGGACGGGCTTCGGCGGCTCGACGTAGGTGTCGCCGTAGTAGAAATCGCGGTCAGCCCAGGCCAGGCTCATCGCCTGATAAACGGTGTTGATGTAGCGCGGCGAGTTGAAGCCCATCGACTTCAGATCGAAATTCTCGAGGATGTTAAGCGCCTGCAGCATCGCCGCGCCCTGCGTCCAGACATTCAGTTTGTAAACGTCGATTCCTTTGTAGCTCGTCGTGATCGGCTCTTCGATGTGAACCTTCCAGTTCGCAAGATCCTCTTCGGTGAACAGGCCACCCTGCTCGCGCGTCCCGCGGACGATCTCCTTGGCGATGTCACCTTTGTAGAAACGGTCGTACGCCGCGTAGATCGCGTCCTTGCGCGACTTCCCCTTCTTCAGCGCGGCCTGTTCCGTCTCGACGAGTTTGCGCAGCGTCGCGGCGAGGTCGGGCTGACGGAAGATTTCGCCGGCGACGGGGCCGGGGTGTTTCGGGTCGTCATGAATGAGGAAGACTTTTTTCGAGTACGGCCAGTTCTTCAGTTTGTCTTTGTTGCGATCGATCGTGTTCGCTGATTGCGCTTCGATCGCATAGCCGTCGGCCATCTCGATCGCCGGCGCGAGAACGTCTTTCAGCGAGAGCTTTCCGTACTCGGCGACCATGGTCATGATGCCGCCGGGAGTCCCGGGAGTGACCGCGGCGAGGACACCTTCATCGGGCGGATGCGCGAATCCTTTGCCCTTATAAAACTCCGGAGTCGCGCCGGTCGGAGCGACGCCGAGGGCGTTGATGCCGATGACTTTTTTGGCGTGAGGATCGTAGATGAGAACCTGCGTCTCACCGCCCCACGAGAGCGTGTCCCACATCGTGCAGTCGGCAGCGATCATCGCCGCGGCTGCGTCGACAGCGTTGCCGCCTTTCTGAAAAATGATCGCACCGGCAGTGGCGCCGAGCGGTTTGCCGGTGACGGCCATCCAATGGGTGCCGTGCAATGGAGGCTTCTGCGTGCGCATCAACGATTGTTGTGCGAACGCGGCGGTGGCGAGTGAGAAGAGGAGAGCGGCGGCGGCGATTCGTTTCATGCGCCGCGTATTATTGATCCGCAGATGGCGCAGATGAACGCAGATCACGAAAACACATCTGCGAACATCTGCGAAATCTGCGGATAAGACCTACTGCCCCACTTCCAGCAACTCGAACGATCCCGGAACGACTGGCGGGCGCGGACGCGGATTCTTTTCTGTCGGCGCAGGAGCCTCTCCGAACTTCGCGGCCGGCAGGAAGATGTGATGCGACTTCGCGTCGAGCGCCATCGTCCGCGCGCTGCGCTGGGTCTCGACGTTGGTAACGACTTCGTACTTGTCGGGCGATACCTCGTGCACGACCGTCAGCGTCGCGCTCTGACCGTTCGAGGCAAACGCGAGTTGCGTGGCGTCATCGAAAGCGGCAGCATCTGTGCCCTTCCCCGTCGGCACGGTGGCGACGACCTTGCCGCTCTTCGCGTCGACAACGGCCATGATCTCGTTCTCACAGACGGTGAAGAGGCGATGATGCTTCCGATCGATTGCAAGACCGCTCGGCGACTCGCATGGCGCGAGTTTCCAACGCGCTTCAACGACGTTCGACTTTACATTGATCGCGACGATCTCGCTGGTGTCCTCGATGTTGACGAAGAGCCGGCCATGACCGTCGCTGACACCGAACTCCGGCTTGCCGCCGAGGGCGATGGTGGCAACGACGTTGCCGTGGGTGTTGAAGACGGTCGCGTTCTTGCCTCGGCCGTTGAACGTGAACACATGCTGCGACGCGGCGTCGAACATGATCGCGTCGGGATTGTCGCCGGTCGTCTTCACATCGCGGATGCGCTTGAGCGTCTTCAGATCGAAGATCGTCATCATGCTGACGCGACCGTCGGAGATGTAGCCGCGTCCGCCGGCATGATCGACGGCAATGCCATGCACGCCGGGAGTGTCGGGGATGAGGCCGACGACCTTGCCGGCATCGATGTCGACGACTTCGACGCTGCTGCCGTGCGAGACGTAGGCGCGGCGCGATACAGAATCGATCGCAACGTAGTCCCATCCGCCGGTTCCGCCGATGGGGATGTGGCGAACGACGCTCCAATCCGCGAGGGCGGTGACGGCGACGGTGAGCGAGAGAAGTGCGATGAGTACGCGTTTCATTGTGCGCGAACGGTATCGTTGTCAACGCTTGCTTGCAATGGGATCGCTGTTTATGCGGCGTTTAACATTTCGTCCGGATCAATCTCCGCCGGCGCCGGCCGTGACATCAACCCGGTTGTGATCCCGACCACGATCAGATCGAGCAGGATGTAGAGGATGCCCACGCCGGACGGGGGATTCGCCGAATGCAGTTTCAGAAACGGTACCTCGGCGGCCCACTGCCAGTTGCCGATCGCGGTCCCCACCCACTCCAGGATCATCGTGAAGACGAAGCAGGCGGAGAGCAGCAGACGATTGCGCGACACGTAGATCAACGCGACGGCGCCGAGCCACCAGAGCGCGCCCCACGTGTCGTGCCGAAAGATCAGACTCAGCGCCGCGTTGACGGTTCCGGCGATCAGCACCAATCGCGTGATCGACGTCGCACGAAGTCGCACGGCCTGCTGCCGCGCCGTCTCCGCCGCAAGTGTGTAGAACAGCCCGTGTCCAGGCGGCACATAGAACGGGATGACGGCGTGACGATAAGAGTACAACCCCCAACCGATCGAGAGAACCACTTCTCCGATGGTCGCCACGATGATGCAGCAGACGATCTGACGCGCCTGCACCTCGGTGTGCCGCGCGAAGTACCAGAGAAAGATCGCCGTCGCCGCGCCGAGGGCGAGTTGCTGCGCGAGGCCATCGCGATCGGCCAGAAGCAGAACGGTCATGAAGACCGCGGACGCGGCCACGAATCTGAGAAAGCGGGTTTCCATTCGATCGAAGAGTACGGGCGCAGTTTACGGCCGGATTGGAGTTTTCGTCCCGGCGAGTATCGGCCTGCCCGTTACCCGTGAATCCGCCGTCATCGGCACTTGTAGAAACTGTGAGTGCCATCACCGCACCCGCCTGCTGCCAAACCTAAGTTTGCCTCTATCTGCGAGCGAGACGTAGACGTTATTTGAGGTAGCAGGTACAATTCCCAGCTTCACAATTGCAAGGCAGTTCGAGCCGGAACGCGTTACCGCGTGCCGGCGTGCTTCGGGTCCAACGTCGATTTCCGCGTGTCTGCGCAGCAATCTGCGCGGATGGTAACCACGTAGTGGGGAGAAGGCATGTCCAAGTCGTTGCTACGCGCCGTTGTGATTGCCGCCGCGCTCATCGCGGTGTTGCCAGTCGCCGCATTCGCGGCAAACGTCGACATCAGTGTCAGTAGTGTCAGCGGCACGCCCAGCTACAGCACTCTGAATACGGGCACGAACGTTACCTACTTCGCTTCGATCTTCAACGGGTCCGCGTCATCGGGAACGAGTCCCAACCTCACCCTCAACCTTCCGGCCAGTTCGAGCTTCGTATCCGCCTCGGTTACCGGCACGAGCGGCAACTGCACGGGAACCTCCACGGTCACCTGCACCTGGCCATCAATCCCCTCCGGGAACACCTTCACCGCCACCATCGTCGTGACTCCGACCGCTGCGGGAACGCTCACGCTTTCCGCCAGCGTCACCGCAAACGAGCCGGATCCGACACCGGCCAACAACAGCGGCAGCGCCTCGGTCACCGTCAACGACCAGATCGATCTGCGCGTCTCCAGCGTCAGCGGCACTCCCAGCGCCAGCACACTGAACACCGGCACGAACGTCACCTACTTCGCATCGATCTTCAACGCGGCGACCTCGCAGGGAACGAATCCCATTCTCACGCTCGTGCTCCCCGCCAGTTCGACGCTGGTCTCCGCCTCGGTCACCGGCACCGGTGGCAACTGCACGGGAACGTCCACGGTCACCTGTACATGGCCATCGATCCCCTCCGGGAACACCTTCACCGCCACCATCGTCGTAACTCCAACCGCCGCGGGAACGCTCACTCTTTCCGCCATCGTCACCGGAGACCAGACCGATCCCACACCCGCCAACAATAGCGGCAGCGCCTCGGTCACCGTCAACGATCAGATCGATCTGAACCTGAGCTCACTCAGCGGCACGCCGGATCCGATCACCTTCGGCGCGGGCAACGTGACGTTTACGGCAACCGTCTTCAACGGCAGCACGTCGCAGGGAACGAATACCGTTTTGGCGGCGACGCTCCCTTCGAATTCAAACTACGTCTCCTCGTCCGCTACGGGCGGCGGAAGCTGTTCGCAGGCCGCGGGCACAGTCACTTGCAATTGGACTTCGATCCCTGCATCGAACACGTTCTCAGTCTCGATCGTCGTCGCTCCCACGATCGCGGGCGGTCTCACGCTCTCCGCCAGTGTGTCAGGGACGCAATCCGATCCGAACACGAGCAACAACACGAAGAGCAAGACGACGACTGTCAACGCTACCTCCTGCACCTCGGTGCCCAGTGGCGCCGTCGCCTGGTACCGAGCTTCGTCAAACGCCGTTGATGCCGTCGGTCCGAATACGGGAACTGCTCTTGGCGGGACTGCCTACACGACCGGAAAAGTGGGACAGGCCTTCAGTCTCAACGGAACGACGGCTTACGTTTCGATACCGGACAACAGCACGCTGCGTCCCACCGACCTCACGATCGAGGGCTGGGTTTACTTCACGTCGATTCCATCGACCGGCGTCATTGTGAGCAAGACTGCCGGAAGCGCCGCCAGCGATTCCTATCTCCTCTGGTATCAGGGCGGCGCACTGCACGGCGTCGTCGGCAACACCAGCGGACCGGGAACAATCGTCGACTACACATGGACTCCGACGCTGAACACCTGGTACCACGTCGCGTTTACCTCTGACGCCACGGGGCTATCGGAAACGCTTTACGTCAACGGTGCGGTCGTCGGCGCCGCCACGAATACGACGGCCATCGGTTATGACGCCAATCCATTGCTCATCGGCGCGGAGATCGAGAATTCGATCACGCAGTACTTCTTCCCCGGCCGCATCGATGAGGTGACGCTCTACAACCGCGCCCTATCGCAGAGCGAGATCCAGGCAGTGGCCGGTGCGGACACGTTTGGCAAGTGCTACATCAGCCCGGCTGCACCCGGAATCTCTTCGTTCACGCCGGGCACGGGCGTAAGCGGAACGAGCGTCGTCATCACCGGAACGAACTTCATCGGCGTCAGCGCGGTGACGTTCAACGGCACGTCCGCATCGTTCGTCGTCGACAGCACCACCCAGATCACGGCGACAGTCCCTGTCGCAGCCACGACCGGCACGATCACCGTCACCGCAGGTGGCGGCTCCGCGACAAGCGCAGGTACCTTCACCGTTCTTCCTTCGAATCACTGGGTCAACAGCAGCGGCGGCAACTGGAGCGTCGGCAGCAACTGGTCGAACGGCGTTCCGACGTCCTCCACGAATGCCATCATCGACGCCACCGGAACCTACACTGTGACGCTCGACACCGCAGCCACGGTCGCCTCGCTCACGGTTGGTGGCGGTACCAGCGGCACGCAGACTCTCTCGATTCCCTCACCGACTCTCAGCCTGAGTGGTGCCAGCACGATCGCGATCAACGGCGCACTAAACCTGAACGGTGGCGTTCTCACCGGCGCCGGCGACCTCACAGTGAACGGTTCGATGGTCTTTTCGTCCGGAACGTTGACCGGAGCGGGCAACCTGATCATCCCAGTTGCGGGCACGATGTGGATCAGCGGCTCGGGGAGCAATAAGTTCCTCGACTCGCGCACGATCAACAACAGCGGCACCATCAACTACGACTCCACCGGCAGCGTCTTCGTTCAGGGAACGACCGTCATCAACAACCTGAGCGGCGGCAACTTCAACCTTAAAAGCGACGGCTCCTTTGCCTACAACGGCGGCTCTCCGCAGTTCAACAACAGCGGCACCCTGACCAGGAACACGGCTACGGGAGCCATCACCTTCGGGCTGGCCTTCGCTAACAGCAACACCGTCAATGTGCAGAACGGGACGCTCTCATTCGACCGAGGAGGAAGCGCGACGGGGGGAACGTTCAGCGTTTCGAGCGGCGCGACTCTCCGCTTTGGCGGCCTTTCCTTCGCGATTGACGCTGGTTCCTCCATCGCCGGCGCGGGCTCAGTCGAAACCTCTGGCGGAGCGGTCACGCACTCGGGCAGCTACAACATCAGCGGCGGCACCACGGCCAGCAATGGCAGTCTTGCGCTCACCGGCACCGTTTCCAGCCTGGGGCCGGTCATCGTCAGCGGCGGCACACTCGACCTGAGCAGCCCCTCGGCACTGGCAACGACGAGTCTCATCCTCAGTGGCGGTCAGTTGATGGGATCGAGCACGTTGACGGTCAACGGCTCCACGATGTACAGCGCAGGAACCCTGGCCGGCTCGGGAGCCCTGGTCATTCCGGCGACGCGGACGATGTCGATCACGGGCGGCGGCTTCAAGATCGTTGATTCGCGAACGATCAACAACAGCGGCGCGATCACCTTCGACGCGACTGCGAATACCTATGCTCAGGGCCCTACAGTGATCAACAACCTGTCCGGCGCGACCTGGGACATCCGCAGTGACGGCAACTTCGCATTCAATGGCGGCTCACCGCAGTTCAACAACAGCGGCACGATCAACAGGAACACAACCACCGGCACCAGCATCTTTGGGCTCGCTCTCGTAAACAACAACACCGTCAACGTCCAGACGGGATTACTCTCGCTCGACCGAGGCGGCAGCGCGACGGGCGGAACGTTCAGCGTTGCGAGCGGTGCGACGCTTCGTTTCGGCAGCCAATCGTTCGCGTTCGACGCCGCCACCTCCATCTCTGGTAGCGGAGCGGTCGAGACATCGGACGCCACGGTTACGCACCCGGGCAGCTACAACATCAGCGGTGGCACCACGTCCAGCAACGGCAGCTTTACGCTGACGGGAACGGTTTCGAGCCTCGGTCCCATCACCGTCAGTGGCGGCCTGCTCACCCTGAGCAGCGCATCAGCGCTGTCGACAACGAGTCTCAACATCACCTCCGGCACGTTGGCGGGATCGAGCACGCTGACCGTCAATGGATCGACCACGTTCAGCGGGGGCTTGATCATGGGCTCGGGCACGCTGGTCATTCCGGCGACGCGCACGATGTCGATCACAGGTGGCGGCTTCAAGATCGTCGATTCCCGCACCATCAACAACAGCGGATCGATCATCTTCGACTCGATTGGAAGCACATACGCCCAGGGCACGGCCGTCATCAACAACCTCGGCGGCGCCACCTATGACATTCGCAGCGACGGCGGCTTCTATTACAACGGCGGCTCCCCGCAGTTCAACAACAGCGGCACGATCAACAGAAACACGACAACCGGCACGAGCCTCTTCGGATTGGCCCTGGCGAATAGTGGTGCCGTCAATGTCCAGACAGGATTGCTCTCGTTCGACCGAGGCGGCAGCGCGACGAGCGGAACGTTCAGCGTTGCGAGCGGCGCGACCCTGCGCTTTGGCGGCAGCCTTTCCTTCGCACTCGACAGCAGTTCCTCCATCTCCGGCGCGGGCAGCGTTGAGACTGCGGGCGCCGCGGTTACCCATCCGGGCAGCTACAACATCAGTGGAGGCACCACCGCCAGCAACGGCAGCCTTGCGCTCACCGGACCGGTTTCCAGCCTCGGGCCGGTCATCGTTAGCGGCGGCATCCTCGACTTGAGCAGCGCGTCGGCGCTGGCAACGACGAGTCTCGTCCTCAGTGGCGGTCAGTTGATGGGATCAAGCACGCTCACGGTCAACGGCTCCACGACGTACAGCGCAGGAACCCTGACCGGTCCCGGAACACTTGTCATTCCAGCGACGCGGACGATGTCGATCACTGGCGGCGGCTTCAAGATCCTCGACTCGCGAACGATCAACAACAGCGGGACCATCACCTTCCTCGCGACCGCCAACACCTACGCGCAGGGTACCGCCGTCATCAACAATCTGTCCGGCGGCATCTACGACATTCAGAGCGATTTTCCATTTGCTTACAACGGAGGCTCGCCGCAGTTCAACAATAGCGGCACGATCAACAGGAACACGACAACGGGAACGAGCCTCTTCGGGTTGGCCCTTGCGAATAGTGGCACCGTGAACGTGCAGGCAGGGTTGCTCTCGTTCGATCGAGGCGGCAGCGCGTCGGGCGGAACGTTCAGCGTTGCGAGCGGCTCGACTCTCCGCTTTGGCGGCAGCCTTTCGTTCGCACTCGACAGCAGTTCCTCGATCTCCGGCGCGGGCACCGTTGAGACCGCGGGCGCCGCGGTTACGCATTCGGGCACTTACAACATCGGTGGAGGGACCACCGCCAGCAATGGCAGCCTTGCGCTCACCGGACCGGTTTCCAGCCTCGGGCCGGTCATCGTTAGCGGCGGCACTCTTGACTTGAGCAGCGCCTCGGCGCTGTCAACGACGAGTCTCGCCCTCAGTGGCGGTCAATTGATGGGATCGAGCACGCTCACGGTCAACGGCCCCACGAGCTACAGCGGAGGAACCCTGACCGGTTCGGGAGCCCTGGTCATTCCGGCGACGCGGACGATGTCGATTACGGGCGGCGGTTTCAAGTTCCTCGACTCGCGAACGATCAACAACAGCGGAACCATTACCTTCCTCGCAACGGCCAGTACGTACGCACAGGGAACCGCCGTCATCAACAATCTTTCCGGCGGCGTCTACGATATTCAGAGCGATAGTTCGTTTGCCTTCAACGGAGGCTCCCCGCAGTTCAACAACAGCGGCACGGTCGAGAAGACGGCTGGTACCGGAACTTCTACCGTCGGCTTGGCGATGAACAACCAGGCGGGCGGAACCATCCTCGCGCAGATCGGCACGATCAATCTTGCTTCGCTTACGCAGAGCGGCACGCTCTCCTTCCCTATCACCGGCTCGACCGGCTACGGCACGATCAACGTCGGCTCACCGTTCGCCCTGGGCGGTACCTTGACGGCGACGACGACCGGGGGATACACGCCATTGAGTGGCGCAACGTTCCCAGTCTTGACTTACGCCAGCCTTCCTACCGGAGCGTTCACCACGAAGAACCTCACGTACAGCGGAGGGCACTTCACGGATGCCACATCCTCGAGCGCGGTGACGCTGACCGCCGTCTCCTCGTGCGACCCCGTGCCCTCGGGCGCGATTTCCTGGTACCGCGCCGAGGGGAACGCGGTCGATAGTGTTGGGATCAATAACGGTTACTTGAGCGGCGGGACAACGACCACCGCTGGAAACGTCGGACAAGCCTTCAACTTCGACGGGATCAACGACTCCGTCAATGTGCCGATGTCGGGCAGCCTGCAGCTCACTACTGGAGCGACAGTCGAATTCTGGATGAAAGGCGACCCTTCGAACAACCTGACCACCTGCTGCCAGGGATTAGTGGCCACGGACATGTACGCCATTGAGGTCGCAGGCTCGGGCGTACACTTTGGACTAAGTACCGACAATGGCGCCACGACACCGTTCCCGAGTAGCGGGCAGGTGGCCATTAGCACGAATCAGTGGCACCACATTGCCGGCACCTACGACGGCTCGACCATCACTCTCTATGTCGATGGTGTCCCGGCGGCGAGCGCCGCGCACACAGGCTTGATCTCAGCAAACAGCGGATTCCTCTCCATCGGTTCCGAGGACGGCCGTACCGGGGCATGCCCAGCGTGTGTCGGGACCCGTTACTTCAAGGGCCTGATCGATGAAGTCGCGATCTACAACCGCGCGCTCACGGCCGCGGAGGTCGCCGATATCTACAACGCGGGAAGCACCGGTAAGTGCTTCAGTGCTGCGGCGCCCACGATTACCGGCTTTACGCCCTCGTCCGGAGCGTCCGGCACTTCGGTCGCGATTAGCGGAACCAATCTGATCGGCACGAGCTCCGTCACCTTCAATGGAACACCGGCGGTCTACACCGTCAATAGTTCGACCCAGATCACGGCAACGGTGCCTGCATCTGCGACTACCGGGACGATTGCGGTCACCACAGCGGGTGGCACCGCCGCCAGTGCAGGAGCCTTCACTGTAGTTTCCGGCACGCATTGGACGAATGCTTCCGGCGGCAACTGGAACGTGGCCAGCAATTGGTCCGGCGGTTCGGTTCCGACAGCTTCCGACAACGCCTTCATCGATGCCGCGGGCACTTATACCGTCACACTGAACGTCAATCCGTCGTTTAACTCGCTCACTGTCGGCGGCGGTGCAACCGGGACACAGACACTCGATCTCGGATCGGGCCATACGACCTCCTTCCCGAACGCCAGCGTCGTCACCACAAGCGGCGTACTGACCTTCTCGAACGGAACACTTTCCGGAGCGGCAGGACTGACAATCAATGGCACGATGAACTGGAGTGGCGATAGCACGATCAATACTCCAATTACAGTCGCCAGCGGCGCCACGCTCAACATGACGGGAGCCGGCACGCGAAGCGTCGACGGCGTCTCTCTGAGCAACAGCGGCACCGTCAACTGGAACGCCGGAAACAATATCTCGATCTACAACTCAGGATCGATCAACAACCTCTCGGGTGGATTGTTCAGCATTACCGGCGACCAGTTGATTTATCAGAGCTGCTGCGCGGCCGCTCTGCAGTTCAGCAACGCGGGAACGGTGCGCAAGACCGTGGCCACCGGGCAGACCTCGTTTAGCGGAGTTCCCTTCAACAACACGGGAACGGTCGACATCCAGAGCGGAACGTTCTCGCCAAGAGCGGGAACGAGTACCGGCGTGTTCAATGCCACCGCCAGTGGAACCTGGTTGTTCGACAGCGGCTCCTACACGATCGGAACCGGCGGAACGCTGACCGGCGCAGGAGCCTACACGATCAACGGCGCGCAACTGAATGTCTCAGCATCCGCCGTTGTCGTCGATCATCTAACGATCACCTCGGGCGTATTGAACCTTCCCAGTGGCGGAGCGATCAGTACCTCTGCGTCCGGCATCGTCGACTGGAATGGCGCGTCGACGATCACGGGAGCCGGAACACTGGCTATTACGAGCGGCGGAACGATCAATCTGTCTGGCGCCGGCACAAGGATTGTCGACGGCATAACGCTCAACAACGGCGGCACTGCAAATTGGAGTGGCGGGAACAACCTTTCCATCATCAACTCCGGCGTGATCAACAACCTTTCCGGTGCTCTGTTCTATGTAACCAACGACAATCTGATTTATTACCATTGTTGTGCGCCGGGACAGGCCTTCAACAACGCGGGAACATTCCGCAAGAGCACCGCAACCGGAACGACTTCGTTCAGTGGAATCGGCTTCAATAACAGCGGCACAGTAGACATTCAAAGCGGGACGATCAGTCCCGTCAGTGGCACGAGCACCGGCATTTTCAATGCGGCCAGCAGCGGCACGTTCCTATTCGGGGGCGGATCGTACACGCTTGCTTCAGGCGCGACGCTGACGGGAAGCGGTAATTTCCTGGTCAATGGTGCCCAGCTCAACATCACCGGCGCGGGAATCACGGTTGCTCATCTCACATTGAGCACCGGTGCGTTGAGCATCGGCAGTGGCGTAACGCTGTCGACAACCACAACAGGAGTGATCGATTGGAATGGGGCCAGCACGCTCGGCGGCCCCGGATCACTGGACATCACCGGCAGTGCGACGATCAATCTCAGCGGCGCAGGGACGCGCATCGTGGACGGCGCGACGCTCAACAACAGCGGCACTGCCAACTGGAGCGGCGGGAACAACCTCTCCCTCATCAACTCCGGCGTCATCAACAATCAATCAGGTGGCCTCTTCACAGTCACGAATGATCAGTTGGTCTATTACCACTGCTGCGCTCCCGGTCTGGCGGTCAACAACGCAGGTACGTTCCGCAAGAGCACGGCCACCGGCACGACAACGTTCAGCGGAATCGCGTTCAACAACACCGGCACGGTTGACATTCAGAGCGGGACGATTACAGGGCGAACGGGAACCAGCAGCTCCGTGTTCAATGTCGCGTCTGCCGGAACGTTCCTGTTCGACAGCGGCACCTATACGCTGAGCAGTGGCGCCACGCTCACCGGCAGCGGCAAGTATCAGGTCGACGGCGGCACGCTGGCGGTCGATGCAGCGGGCGTGACCGTCGATCATTTGATTCTCCGCAGCGGTGCATTGAGCATCGGAGGCTCATTGGCGACAACTGCTGCGGGCGTCATCGACTGGGACGGAGCCTCCTCACTGGCCGGCTCCGGCTCCTTGACCATTACGAACGGCGGCACACTCAACCTCTCTGGTGCGGGCACTCGCATTGTGGACACCGCCACGATCAACAACAGTGGCACCGCAAATTGGAGCGCCGGAAACAACATATCGATCATCAATTCGGGCTTGATCAACAACATGGCCGGCGCTCTCTTCAACGTCACCGGCGATCAGCTCGTCTACTACCACTGCTGCGCGCCCGGACAGGCGTTCAACAATGCCGGAACGTTCCGTAAGAGTGCGTCCACGGGCATCACGACCTTCAATGGGATCGGTTTCTCCAATAGCGGCACGATCCAGCCGCGCAGCGGAACGCTGCAGATCAACTCTTATAGCTCGAGCGGCTCTCCGACATACGACTTCGGGATCGACAACGACACGACCTATGGACGGCTCTCGTTCGCCAACGCGTTTGCAGTAAGCGGCACTCTGGTCGCGGCGCCGATCAATGGTTACGTACCCTCTGGAGGTCGCCAGTTCCAGATCTTCTCTTCCCCGTCGATCTCGGGTACGTTCTCCTCCAAGACGCTGACGTTCGGAAGCAGTCCCGTTCGCAGCTTTGCCGACTCTTATACGGCGACATCCGTCGTGCTGACGACGAGCGGCCCGACGATCACGACGCCGCTATCCCCCGCCGGTGGATCGATCTCCGGCGGCGACTTCGTCACGATCACTGGCACAGGTTTCGTCAGCGGCGGGTCGCTTGGCGTTACATTCGGGGGCGCGGCGGCGACGTCGGTTACCGTCGTCAACTCCACGACCATCACCTGCACGACTCCCGCTCACGCGCCCGGTGTTGTCGACGTGGTTCTCACCAATGGCGATGGACAGCCGACGACGGCGTTCTCCGCCTTCGCCTATGACAATCCGCCGAACGTCACGACGATACGTCCGACGAGCGGATCGACCGCCGGCTCCGGTGACGTAATCATTGAAGGAACGAACCTCAATACCGTCACGAGCGTTTCCTTCGGCGGCATCAACGGAACGATCCTCTCCAGTTCTGCAGGCCAACTGACCGTCGCAGCGCCTCCCCATTCCGCCGGAGCGGTCAACGTCGTCCTGACGAACAACGTCGGCAACACGACGTTGACGAACGGCTTTACCTACGTTGCGAACGATGACGCCGCGCGCGATTTCTTCCTCACTACAAATCCATCGGCGCGTTGGAGCTACGGATACGAGACGAGCCGAGGATCGGCGTTCAATCTCTACTCGACACATAGCACGAACACCGGCTTCGACTCCTGGACTACGGCGGGATATCCCCTGCTGGGTCGCAATTCGACATCAGGCACGTTGCAGCAGAGCACCAACTTCACACCCTCGATGAAGCTCCTGCTCCATCCCTCAAACGCTGGCGAGAACAGCGTCATCCGTTGGACGGCGACGGCGGCTGGGTCGTATCGCATCCACGGATACTTCGTCGGTCTCGATCAAGGCGTCGGCACCACCTCCGATGTCGCGATCCTGCATAACAACTCGAGCGCGGTGCCGCTCTTCAGCACAAACATCAACTCCTACAACGTCCCGCAAAACTTCGACGTCACGCTTTCCCTAGGCTCCGGCGACACGATCGAATTCACGGTCGGCTTCGGAAGCAACGGAAGCTACAACGGCGACAGCACGGGCCTCGACGTCACGATCGATCCCGCTGGCGCGGCCAGTGCGGATCTGAATATCTCCTCGAGTGCATCGGCGTCCACGGTTGCATCGGGCGCGGCGTTCTTTTACTCGACGACGGTCACGAACTACGGCGTCGGACCGGCGACGAACGTCGTCGCGACGATTGCTCTGCCGGCAAACGTGACGCTCAACGGATCGCCGACCTCGACGCAGGGATCCTGCACCGGAACGACGACCATCACCTGCACGATCGGCAATCTCTCCGTCAACGGAACCGCTACACAGACAATCAACGTCCTGGCCGGTGCCACGGGAACGGCAACGGCAAACGCCAGTGTGACGGGGACGGAGACGGATCCCAGCAACACCAACAATGCCAGCGCGATCAGCGTGACGATCACGGGCGGCTCGACGCTCACCGTCACGACGAACGCCGACTCCGGAAGCGGATCGCTGCGTCAGGCCGTGCTCGATGCGAACAACGGGTCGATCTGCCCGAGCCCGTGCACGATCGCTTTCAATCTCCCCTCCGGTCAGCGGACGATCGCGCCACTGACGTCGATTCCGTCGGTCGACGCCGCGAACGTCACGATCGACGCCACGACGCAGCCCGGATTTGCAGGCACTCCCCTCGTGACGCTCGACGGCACGAGCGATACGTTCCTCAACCGAGGACTGCAGCTCAATGGAGGGAACGACACGGTCAAAGGATTGTCGATCGTCAACTTCCAGGGCAGCGGGATTCTGATTCACACCGCAGGGAGCGACACGATCTCCGGGAACTACATCGGGATCCGTACCGATGGCGTGACGCAGGGACAGAACGCCGGTGACGGCGTCACGGTTCTAACAGCCAACAACACCATCGGCGGCTTCACCGCCGCGGCACGCAACGTGATCTCCGGAAACTTCGGAAGTGGTGTGGTTCTCACAGGCTCCTCCGCCACGGGCAACTTCGTCAGCGGCAACTACATCGGATTGAACGCCGCGGGAAATGCGGCCGTCGCGAATCAGACCGACGGTGTTCAGATCCTGTTCGGCGCCAGCAACAACACGATCGGCGGCGCGATTACCGCGACGCGAAACGTCATCTCCGGGAATAGCAACTCCGGCGTTTACATCGCCGGAGGAAGCTCCAACAACATCGTCACCGGCAAGCCCTCCGGCGTCATGTCCGCTCTGATCACCAGCGGTTCCGTCTGCAACAGCAACGTCGTCGCCGCAAACCTCATCGGCACCGACGCCACGGGAACGGCGGCATTGCCCAACACGACCGGTGTCTACGTTGGCGGCGACGTTACCAACAGCACGATCGGAGGACAGAGCACATCCACCGCAAACACGATTGCGTCGATCACGAAAGGCATCAGCCTCGACGGACCCGGCAACGGCAACGTCATTCTCCGAAACGCGATTACCGGCAACAGCGGCATGTCGATCGATCTCGCCAACGACGGCCCGACCGCCAATGACGCCGGCGACTCCGACGTTGGCGCGAACGGACTGCAGAACACGCCTGTATTCGTCGACGCCACTCTTGCAGGATCGACTCTGACAGCTCACGTCAATGTCGATTCCTCCGCCGTTAGCGCAACGAACGGGATCCGCGTCGAGCTGTTCAAGAGCGACAACGCAGGCACGCACGCGTTGCTCTGGCTCGGATCGCAGTGCTACTCCGGCAATGTGTTGAGCGCGGCGGCGATGACGATTCCCAGCGCGCCAGTCGCAGTCGGCGACAAACTCGTCGCCACCGCGACGAGCTACATCGATGGTTCCTGCTCCACCGCCGGCGATGGCACGTCCGAGCTTTCCGCCACCCCCGCGACGGTGGCCGCTTGCACGCCGCCGACGGCTACGATCACGCCGGGCGGTCCAACGACCTTCTGCTCCGGCGGCAGCGTCAACCTCACGGCGTCCGTTGGTGCTTCGTATCAGTGGCGCAACTTCGGAACGCCGCTCATCGGCGCGAACGCGCAAGTGTTCAACGCCACGACGAGCGGCAGCTACTCGGTCACAGTGACGAACGCGTCCGGCTGCTCGGCCACCTCGGCCAATGTGTCGGTCACGGCGAACACCACGGTCAGCGTCACGATCTCCGCGGGCGGACCGACCACGTTCTGCAGCGGCGGCAATGTCACGCTCAACGCCAATCCGAGCGGTGGTAGCGGAACGTTCGCTTCGTACCAATGGCTCCTCAACGGTTCGGCGATCCCCAGCGCGAATAGCGCCAGCTACTCCGCGACGACAACCGGAAGCTATACCGTGACCGCCACCGACTCCGCTGGCTGCACCGGCACCTCGGCGCCGCAATCGGTCACAGTCAGTCCCTCGCCGTCCGCCGCGATCAGCGCCCCGGCCTCGGTCTGTCCGAACAGCACGGCCGGCGCAAGCATCACCAACCCCGTGGGCGGCGCGACCTACACCTGGTCGATCACGAACGGCACGCTGCAGACGGGTCAGGGCACGCCGTCGATCACGTTCGCGGTCACCAACGCCTCACCGGTCTCGATCAGCGTTACCGCATCTGCGAGCGGCTGCACGTCGACAGGAAGCGCCAGCGTCAACGTCGGCGTCTTCACGCCCACGATCACGCCGAGCGGACCGCAGTCGTTCTGCCCGGGAGGCAGCGTAACGCTCACCGCATCAGCTGCCAGTTCGTATCAGTGGTTGCTCAACGGATCACCGATCCCCTCCGCGAATTTGCAAACGTACGCCGCGACCGCCGCCGGCAGCTACAGCGTCAGTGCATCGAACGCCGGCGGCTGCAGCGGAACGTCAGCAACAGTCACGGTCACCCAGAGCGCGGCACCGTCGCCGGTCGTCAGCGCCGGAGGTCCGACGACCTTCTGCCAGGGCGGCAGCGTCACCCTCTCCACCGGCGCGGCATCGTCGTATCAATGGATGCTCAACGGATCGCCGATCGGCGGCGCGAACGGATCGTCGACGCCGGCCACAGTGTCAGGCAGCTACAGCGTCACCGTCACTAATGGAGGCGGATGCAGCGCGACATCTTCGCCAATCAGCGTCACAGTCAATCCGAGCCCGGTCGTGACCATCACCGGCCCGTCGTCGATCTGCGGGGCGAGCAGCGTCACGCTCGACGCAGGCGCGGGCTTCGCGTCCTACAACTGGTCGACTGGCGCGAGCACGCAGACCATCACCGTCGCACCCTCCGCGACGACGACCTACAACGTCACCGTTACCAGCGCTGCCGGTTGCAGTGGCTCCGCCTCGAAAACCGTGACCGTCTCGAGTGGTTCGAGCAGCACGACGGTGCTCGCCCCCTCCTCCGTCATTGCCAACTCCACCGGCAACAGCGCCTCGGTGTCCGCCGCACAAAACGGCTCGACCTATAGCTGGTCCATCACCGGCGGAACGATCACCAACGGCGACGGAACGCCGTCGATCCTCTGGACCGCGGGACCGAGCGGCAGCGCAACGATCAGCGTCGTCGTGACGAGCGGCTCGTGCACCGCGTCCGGCAGCGCCACGGTTGCCATCACCAATGCCGCCGACGTGAGTCTCACCGCCTCCGCGGCGCCGAATCCCGTGAACCCCGGTGGCACCCTGACGTTCACGCTGAACGTTGCGAACAGCGGCCCGAACACGGCGCTCAACGTGCGGGTCACGAACAATCTCTACGGAGTCACGGCTCCGGCGGCGGCCGGCGCCGGTTGGTCGTGCACGACATCGGCTCTAACGATCGTCTGCACCGCTGCGTCAATCAGCGCCGGATCCTCCGCACCTCTGACGATTACCGCCACGGCGTCCGGCAACAGCAACGCCGGCGACGATGCCTACGTCCTGGCCGACACAACCGATCCGAACGGCGGCAACAACACCGCGAATGCGCAGACCGCCATCCAGACACAGCAGACGTGCACGAACAGCGCGGCAACACTGGTCTCTCCGGCTGCCGGCGCTTCGAATGTCCCCAACCCCGTGACCTTCACCTGGTCGTCATCGGCGAACGCACTTTCGTACGATCTCTGGATCGCCAGCTCCGGCGCCGCTCCAGCGATCGCGGCGACGACATCGTCGACATCGGCGATGCTCAGCCTCCCCAGCGGCCCGTCGACCTGGTACGTCGCCGCGCACTTTGGCAACAACTGCCCGACGCTCTTCTCCACACCGCGCGACTTCACCGTCGCCGCAGCGACGAATTGCGTACACGACGCGCCACAACTCATCGCGCCGTCGCCGAACGCCGTCATCAACTCACCCGTCACCTTCAACTGGACCCCAGCCGCGCAAGCGGTCGGCTATCGCCTCTGGGTGGCGATCGACGGCGGCGCGGCGCAGGATGTCGGCACGACGAACGGCGCCACATCGCTGACCGTCCCGCTCTCCGGATCGAGCGTGACGTGGCATGTCGACGCCATCTTCCCTGGCTGCAATCCGACGTCGTCCGCACTCTCGACCTTCAGCCTCGCGGTTGCCGACGTATGCGGCAATCATCCCGCGCCGTCGCTCCTCGCGCCGGCATCGGGCGCAACGCTGACCTCATCGATCGTCGATCTCCAGTGGAGCGCCGTGAGCAACGCCAACGGCTATCGAGTCTGGGCCGGCATCAACGGCGCGGAGCTGGCGCCGATCGGCACCACGGCTGCTGCCACCACGCTGCACACGACGTTCAGCAGCGGCACCGTGGCCTGGTTCGTCGAGGCGCTCTTCAACGGCTGCGCGTCCTCACCGTCGCCGCAGCGGACGTTCACGATCACGCCCGCCGCGAGCTGCGACAACCCCGCACCGTCGCCGCTCGCGCCGGCGAACGACGCCACGATCGGCAACAGCGAAGTTGATTTCAGTTGGTCGTCGGTGCCGAACGCGATCGGCTACGAGCTCTGGCTCGCGCTCAACAACGGCACGCCGTCTCCTGCCGGAACAACGACAACGACCACGCTGCGCCGCACCGTCGGCGCGGGCGTCGTCGACTGGTTCGTCCGCGCTCAGTTCAACGGCTGCGCTCCGTCCGACTCGGAGCACGCACACTTCACCTTCGCGCCTCCCGCCGACTGCGCGCTCGTCCGTCCCATCCTCACCGCTCCCGCCGACGGAGCAGCGAAAGTCTTCTCGCCGCTCAATCTTCGCTGGAGCAACGTCCCGGGCGCGACGCAATACAAAGTGTGGCTCGCCAGCGGCGACGCCGTGCCAGTCGTGATTGGCACAACGAGCGCGAGTCATCTCGATAATCAGACAGTGCCGAGCGGCAGCGTCTCGTGGTTCGTCGAAGCGCTCTTCGACCATTGCCCTGCCCTGCAGTCGACGCACAGCGCATTCACCGCCGTGCCGCCTCCGCCACCGTGCGGGACTCCCGACATTCCGCTGCCGCGCGCGGACAGCACCGCGTCGACCAATGTCGAGTACCAGATCCGCTGGACCGCAGGCGGTCCCGCCGCGACGACGCAGTACGAATTGCAGGAGTCGACCGATCCCGGCTTCACCGCGCCGGTTTCGCTCACGATCGACGCCAGCGAATGGCCGTTCAAGCACATCAACACGGGCGATGCTCCGGTCAAGTACTACTACCGCGTTCGCTCGGTCGGCACGTGCAATGGCGCGCGCAGCCTCTTCTCGCTTCCGCTCACGGTCAACGTGCTTCCGTCGAACGTCTCCGATCCGAATTCCGCGAACGGCTCGACGCCTGCGGACAATCCGCAGACCACGCACTACGAGATCCACCTCGGCGGCACGTCGAACGGCGTGGTGCACAAGGGATCGATCGCCGCTGCGGCCGGCGACACGTTCACCGCGACCACGAACCAACCGTGGCTCACCGTCTCGCCGTCGAGCGGTACGGTCGCGGCGGGAGGAACGACGCTGAATGTGACGGCAAAGACGGACGGCCTGCCGGTCGGAACCAGCAGTGGCGCCGTCAACATCACATTCGGATCGGCGTCAGGCAACGCGAACGGAAATCGCGTCGCACTCGACACCAAGCCGGCGTCGACCACGACGATCTCCGTCAACCTCGTGCAGCCCGTTTCGCCGAACGCCAAGAGCGGTCCGCCGCCCGATGCCCTCATCATCCCTGCCGTCGCCCACGCGGACGGCGTCAACTCGAAGTTCCAGTCCGACATCCGCGTCACGAACTCCAGCGCGCAGCCGATGAAGTATCAGGTCACGTTCGTCCCGACCGGCGACACCGGCATCACGCAAGGGAAGCAGACCACGGTCGACATCGATCCCGGCCGCACGATCGCGCTCGACGACGTCCTGCAGTCGTGGTTCGGCGACAGCAGCGCCACCGGCACGCTCGAAGTCCGCCCGCTCACGACGACGCAAACGTCGAGCACCACGGCGCTGCCGGCTGGTCTGGCCAACATCCTCACCTTCGCCTCCAGCCGCACGTACAACACGACGGCCAACGGCACGTTCGGCCAATACATCCCCGCGATTCCCTTCGCCGCATTTGTCGGACGCGGCAGCGATCCGTCGAAGTCGACGATTCTCAGCCTCCAGCAGATCGCGCAGTCCTCCGCCTACCGCACGAACCTCGGCATCGTCGAAGGCTCGGGCGATCCCGCTTCCGTGCTGGTCAGCGTCTTCGGCAGCAACGGGCAGAAGCTCACGGAATTCACGCAGGACCTCAAAGGCGGACAGCACATCCAGCTCAATTCGATCCTGGCGCAGAAGAACGTGCAGGTCACCGATGGCCGCATCGAAGTCAAAGTCGTCTCCCCCGTCGGCAAAGTGACGGCTTATGCCTCCGTGCTCGACAATGCCACCAACGATCCGCTGCTCGTCTCGCCGGTCGCGGTCAACCAGACTGCAGCCGCCCGCTACGTAATCCCCGGCGTCGCTGATCTGAACAACGGCATCGCCAACTGGCAGACCGACGTCCGCGTTTTCAACCCGTCGACGAACATCGTCAAAGCGACGCTGACGTTCTACTCGCAGAACGGCGGCACGCCGCAGACAAAGGACATCCAGCTCGCGCCCGGTCAGGTGCAAACGCTCGACGCAACGCTGCGCAATACCTTCGGCATCACGAACGATGGCGGCGCGCTGCACATCGCCACGACGGCCACCACGCCGCTCGTCGCCACCGCTCGCACCTACAATCAAACGCCGAACGGCACCTACGGCCAGTTCATCCCCGCCGTCACCGCGAACGACGCGGCGGCACTCGGCACCCGTCCGCTGCAAATCCTGCAGATCGAGGAGACGGACCGCTACCGCACGAACGTAGGGTTCGCCGAGGTGACAGGGAAGAGTGCGACGATCGAGGTGACCGCGGTGCCGTCGGATTCGAAAGTCGCCGCATCAACGCAGATCTCTCTTTCGCCGAATCAATTCATCCAGTACCCGCAATTGCTCCGCTCGATGGGACTCTCGAACATGTACAACGCGCGCATCAGCGTAAAAGTAATCAGCGGCCAGGGCCGCGTCACGGCCTACGCGTCAGTGATCGACATGCAGACGAACGACCCAACGTTCGTTCCAGCGCAGTAGAGGAGCGCGCTATTCAGTTGAAGAAACGACAGGCGTAACGCTCTGTTCTGTCATTCCGAGCCGGCGAAACCGCGGGGCGGAAGGGTTGGCGGATCAGTAACGAGGGGTCAGGTCGAAAGTGAAAGTGACGAAAACTGTCTTGGTTCTGAGGGACCAGGAAGTTCCGTCACTTTCACTTTCGACCTGACCCCTCCCACCCTGCGCCTAAGTCACTCATCTTCGAGTCGCTGCAAAGGCGTGCTTCTCGGCCCGCGCGACAGCTCGCAGGTAGTTGCGGTGGATTGCGTCCGAAGGTGTGACCTTACCAGCTCTACCAGCTCGGGCGCGGGCCAGTGCTGCACACTACTGCCCTCAAGGTGGACCCTATTTATCGACGCTTCCCCCGAGAGGGTCGCCAAGAGCGCGCGTAAGACGTTCTGCAACCCTCTCCAACAACCAGCCGCCTGCAATGCCAATCAGTGTTATGCCCACCGCGACTCGTTGGTAGTCATCCAGGAGCGGTTTCTCAGAAAACGGCTGAAACTTGCCGGTAAAAGTGAAACTGCCGGCAAGATAAAGCATCGCCAGTGAGAATGCTAAGACAAGTCCGGCACTCAGTTCGGCGATTACAACCTCATTGGACTTCTCCTCGCTCGGATCGACGACGGTACGCAATGCGGTTCGGAGGGATGTGCCAAGGAATGCTGAAACGGCAAGGAGACCGAACATCGCGGCTTGCCAGATGAGAGGTGGCTTTACGAAGAACCATACCCACGCCGTGAACAGGACAAGGTTGAGTGCGAGAACGAGAAGTGGAGAGCGAAGGCTTCGTTGTCTGAAGGCATCCGTTCTGATTAGCTCGCGAAACATTCGAACGACCAGACTTGCATACTCGGGTTTCCACTTTTCACGTAAGTTTGAGACTTCGTCGCGTAGCTTTGCCGCGCGCTGGTAGAACGGCTCAAGCAGAGGCCAGAGTTCCTCCGCGGCGCCGTGAAAGCTCGCGACAGCAACGGCCGGTTTTCCCATCGCCATCGCTACGTAGCCGACTTGCGCGGTACCACGTCCGCCTCCCACCAACAGAGCAGCATCTGCGAATTGCATTTGCGGAAGTTGGCCCGCGGCCCACGCTCCGCTTGGCCGTTTGAAGCTTGTAACAAAGTCAGTGCCCGCGCTGGTGTGTGGCAACTCCGGGGCGTCGCCTCTGCCAAGCCGAAATATAACCACGGCATGACTGCCAGGAACTGTTGCGGCGCCCTCGAGAACATATCGCTCAGCGGTGTTTGGACCAGATGACGCCACGACTAACTCGATACCCGCGCTGGCTAGAGCTACTCCTATCTCCCGGCACGCCTGAGCGAATTGAGGAGCGCTCTCGACACTCCTTTCGTAGTTCGTCGATCCGACAATCAGAATCTTCACTATGCGCCTCCCGCCCTTCTGATTAGGAGTGATGCGTCCGCCTGTTTCCCTACCTTCCTCTCTCCACCCCCCCTACTGCTTTACCGTCTTGATCAGCGCTTCCATGTGATTGAGATACCTTTCCAGCGCGCGGCGGCCAGCGGCGGTCAGGGAGAACTCCGTTCGTGGCACCCGGCCGGCGAATGATTTCTTGCAGGCGATGTAATTCGCTTCCTCGAGTTTGCGCGCGTGGACGCTGACGTTGCCGTCGGTTGTCTTGAGGATTGACTTCAACTCGACGAATGTCAGCGTCGGGTTGACGGCCAGCGCGCTGATCATCGCCAGGCGCGTCTTCTCGTGAATCACGCGATCGAAATCGGGGATCTGCGTTTCGACGACGCGGCTCGCCGGCTTTTCGCTGCTCTTTCGTACTGCTGCTGATTTAGCCACCGTAGCTCCTTGCGATGATGAGACCGAAGAGGATGTGCAGGCCGCCGAATGCGGCGCCGAGGAGGATGTTGGAGATGCCGAGGGGAAGGAGGGCGGCGGCGACGCCGAAGAGCATGAAGCCGACGCCCATGATCGGGATCACACGGATGGAGAACGCGCCGCTGCTGACGAAAGCCGTTCCGTACAGCAACAACCACGTCGCCGGAATCGCCGAATACGCCTCGGCGTGCACCAGCGACAGCGTGACGACGGCGCCTGCGACGAGCGGCGCGAAATAGCTGACGAAAAACCGCCGCGATGCTCCTGACATGAATCGCTCGTCGGAGCGCCGCGCCTTCAACGCCATCGTCCCAAATCCGATCGCCGCCGCGATGATCGCCTCGGCCAGCCAGGTGGCGAGCCACATCCGCAGCGAGCGCCCGAGAAATTGCTGCGCGACGATGGCTGCGGCGATTCCCGTGACTCCGACCCACACTCCACCCCACCCCGGAATCGACGTGAACGAGCCGGCGCGCTCCATCGCGCTGCGAATGAAACGGATGTTGTCGAGCGCATGCTCGCGCATCGGAAGGGGTGCCTCGGACATGGGGGCATGGTACCGCAAAGTGCTTTGCGAATGAGGTCATTGAACCGATCACCACAGAGGCCACTGAGGCGTGGAGCCGCCTCCTGTCCAACCTGGAACTGGAGGCTCCTGTTGCGAGAAAATACGCGTCGCGCGATACTGGCAACCCATCCGGGGGAGATCAACGATGACCGCCAATGTCGATGATCAGGATTTGCAGGTTCGGGCCGCCGTCTACGACGTGACGATGGCCACGGGCACGCCGCCCAGCGTCGACGATCTCACCCATCGCCTCACGCTCGCGCGAGGAGACGTGCAGGAATCGCTCGAGCGTCTCGCCACCGCCAAAGCTCTCGTCCTTCAACGAGAGAGCGGCGAAGTGCTCATGGCCAATCCTTTCTCCGCCGTCCCGACGCCGTTTGCCGTCCATGCGAACGATCGTCTCTACTACGGCAACTGCATCTGGGATGCGCTCGGAATTCCGGCCATGCTTCACGCGGATGCTCGCATCGTCAGCTCGTGCGGATGTTGCAGCGAGTCGATGCAGCTCTCCGTTAGGGGCGGGAACCTCGATCCGGTCGATGCGGTGATTCACTTTGCGATTCCCGCTTCGCGATGGTGGAACGACATCGTCTACAACTGAAAAACCATGCTTCTCTTCCGGTCGGAAGAGCACGTGGACCGCTGGGGCCGGACATGGAAGATGGATCGGGGCGCGAGCCTCTCGCCCGAGCAGACGTGGCGGCTGGCATATGCGTGGTACTCCCCTGACCGCCGCGATCCCTCGTGGCGCCGCCGAACCGTGGATGAAACGGAATCGCTCCTGGCGTCCATCGGCCTAACCGATCCCTACTGGAGCCTGCGCTAGCTCTGTTTGCAGGACGGTGACCAGCGTTCTCGTATGATTGCATTCGCATGACGCGCGACCGGGAAACGACAACGCCTCTAACGATCCGCTGCAGGATTACGGTCCTCAATCCGCCGGCGGCGAATGATCGGGCAGTTTAGGATCTCAAACTCTCGGAGATGTTTCACGCGGAGACGCGGAGACCGCGGAGCTTTTCTCCGCGCCCCCCGCGTCTCCGCGTGAAACGGTTCTAAATCACTGGAACAGGAGCACAGACCCTCAATGACACCGAACACCGCGTTGCTTCTGATCGACGTGCAGCAGGGACTCGACGACCCGAAATGGGGCGCGCGCAATAATCCTGACGCCGAGCAGCGCATGGCTGATCTCCTCGCCGCGTGGAGGACGAGCGGGCGGCCGGTCATCCATGTGCAGCATTCATCGCTCGAACCGCAGTCGCCGCTTCGCGAAGGCCTGCCCGGTCACGCGATCAAGCCCGAGGTGCAGCCGATCGATGGGGAACCGCTCTTTCATAAGAACGTCAACAGTGGATTCATCGGAACGGATCTCGAGTCCTATCTGCGTGCGAATGGAATCGACCATCTCGTCATCGTCGGACTCACCACCGATCACTGCGTCTCCACCACCGTACGAATGGCGGGTAATCTCGGCTTCCACGTAACGCTGGTCGGGGATGCAACCGCGACGTTCGAGCGGAAAGGTCCCGATGGCGTTCACTACAGCGCAGAGCTGATGCACAATGCGGCTCTGGCGAGCCTGCATGGCGAGTTTGCGACGGTCCGGAGCGCGCGCGATGTGCTGAACGATGGGTGAGCGTAGCGACGATCGTTAGCGTACTTGCGCGGCAATGTGATCGGCCAGCGTCGCGATCGCCGCGCTGGTCCCTGACGCGACGCTCGTGCTGTCGAGTCCTGCGATGTCCGCGACGATGTGCTCGCGTTGGGCGATATCAGCGCGTCCAGCCTCGTGCAGCGCCCAGCGCGCATCGAGCGTGACGTTGTGCTCGGGACCTGCGGCCAGCTCTTCGACGACGACGTCGAGCGACCGCATCGCGCCCTCGGGTCTCACCTGCCCCGGAAGAACGACCATGCCCTCCGGAAGACGCGCTGCGAGATCGAATGAGAGTGTATGCAGCACGAGCGGCTGGAGCGTTGCCGTCCACTGTTCGCGGCCACGCACTTCGAGCTGATGATTGGCTTGCCGCACTACGATCTCTTTCCGATTGAGTCCCGGCGGCAGAACGACGTCGACGCCGATCGGCAGTCCGCGCGCGGCGCTCACGGACGCCGGCGGAATGCGGTCGAGCGAATAGAACGTGCGCGGCTTGCTGGAGAGAAAACCACAACCGGCGACGACGATCGGAAGCATCAGGAGGCCGCGACGCATCATCATTTCCCTCTCCCCTTCAGCAGCGCGTCGGGATTCTCGGTCAGGTACGACGCCAGCGCCCGCACCGCTTCGGCCGCCTCGGTCAATTCTTTGATCAGCGTGCTGAGATCGAAGTTCTGACGCGGCGACGTTCCCACTAGCTGCGACGCTCGCTTCGCCGCGGCATCGGCAGAGTCCGCGGCGCTGCGGAGACTCGCGGCGATCGGCGCAATGTTCTCGTTCACCGTCTTCGCGGCCTGTTCTGCGGATGCTGCTGCGTTCCGTGCACTCTTGGTGATCGGCCCGACGTTTTCTCGCGCGGTAGCGGCGACCTTTTCGACGTCCGCGAGCGAGGCGTTGAGATGCTGCAGGCTCTGATGAAGCGCCGGATCGCTGATGAGCGCGTCGAGTTTCTGCGACGCGTTGTTGAGATGTCCGGCGATCTGTTCGATCGGAAGATTGCGGATTCTGCCGGCGACGTCGTTGACCGCAGAAAGCGCGCCCTCCAACCCGCTGCCGCCCGCCGACGAGGGAATGATCGGCGGATCGCTGGACAGAACGAGATGCGCACTCCCGGGCGTTCCGGTCATTTCGAGCGTCACCGCGCTTGCTCCGGGCAACACGAGGCTCGATGCCAGACTGGCGCGCATCCCTTTCTCAACCAGCCGCTGCATCGCGCCATTCATGGTTGCGCGCAGATCATCGCGCGTCGTCGACTGCGTCACCGGAATCTCCAGCTTCCGCGGATCGATCTCCAGCATCACGGGGCTTTCGAGCGATGCCGTCTCCGGCACGTAACGCAAGCGCACGTTGCGCACACGCCCGACTTCCACGCCGTTCATCTGCACCGGCGTGCCGGCAATGAGTCCCTTCACCGGTCCGTGGAAATAGGTGAGGTACGTCAGTTGCGGTCCGTCCGATGCCGCTTCCGCGATCGACTGCGCATCGTAGAGCTCGAAGTGCGTCTTCTCCGCGACCGGAGGTCCTGCCAGAACTTCCGGTGTGTAGAACGCGATCGGCGCGTTCAGCAGCGAGGAGACCGAAGTCCCACCCGATGTGAGTCCGGCGCCGCTCAGCGAGAGATTCAATCCTCCGCCGCGCCAGAATCGCGTGCCTTGACGCACCTCATTCTCGAAGCGCTTCGCCACGAACGCATGAACGAATGTCACGCCGTGCGCGGCGTCGTATTCCGATCCGAGGATGCTGCCGACGCGGATGCCGTGATACTGCACGGGAGCGCCGACCGCAACGGATCCGAGACCGCGCGACTCGAGAATGAACGTCTTGCCGGCTTCGGCGGGAAAAAGAACCGGCGCGTCCTCCTGCCCGACAAACTCGCTGACCTGTTCCCCTTCACCCGGTGCGATTCCGATGTAGGTGCCGGACAGAAGTCCGCCGAGACCTCCGCCTTCGAGTCCCGGCTCGACGATCCAGAAACGCGTCCCTTTGTTGAGCGCATGATTCATCGATGCGTCCATCGAGATGCGCACGACGACCTGGCCGAGGTTTTTGTCGATGGTGATTTTCTGAACGGTGCCGACCTTTGCGCCACGAAATCGCACGGAGCTGTAGCGCTCCAGACCGCGTGCGTTGGCGAAACGGACCGTGATGTCGCCGCCGCCGAAGACTCCGTAGCGGACGACCAGCCATCCGACGAAGAAGATGACGACGACCGGCACGACCCAAAGCCACGGCGACCACTTCGGAACGTGAACGTGCGCCTGGCCTGCCTCTTCGCTCGGATCGCGATCCGCGCTGCGCCGATCTGATGGTCCGCTCACCACGCCTCCCCTGCCGTCCGCCACATCAGCTTCGGCTCGAACAAACGGACCGCCAGCATGATGAGCGCGATCAGCATGAAGAGCGGCGTCGCGCCGGTACCGGCCACAATGTCATCGATTCCTTTGAAGTCGACGATCGGCGCGGCCAACGCTGCGACGAACGGAATGATCATCGGCCATCGCACGAGACGATGGAGAACGCGGTACACGCGCGTCCGCAGCACCAGACCGCGCCGCGTCGGGAAACGCACGGTGACGAGCAGCCAGATCATTCCGACAATCTCGATCATCGGAATGAGCACGCCGGCAATCAACAACACGACGCCGAATTGCCAGTAGCCGTAGTCGGAAAGGAGTTGCACCGTGCCGACGACGGTGTGCTCCCACACGCCGGTGATGCGGTCGTTTACGATGAATGAAAATTCATACGCCGGGATGATCAACGGAAGCGCGGCGAGGATCGCGGTGACCGCGGGGATGTATCGTTTGGCGGCATCGCTGTCGAGCGTGTGCCCGCAACGCGGACAGGGATCGCCCGGTCGGCGCGAGCTGACCGCCATCTCGCAGATCCCGCACGACGCGAGATGGCGTACCGGCGCGGTTGAAGGATCGCGAAGAATCGCGTTCCAGACGGCGCGGCGATCGATTGCGCGGTCGGCGATGAACGCGAAGATCGCGACGGCGAGATAACACCACGCGCCGACGCGCAGCGCGATGCTCGCCGAGATCGCCGCGCGGTAATACGCCACGATCCCGGCCATGACGACGACTTCGGTCATGCTCCAGATGCGCAGCTCCTCGCTCCAGCGGAAGAATCGTCCCGCGTGCGGAATGACGCGGTCGAAGTGGATCGAGCCGAGGACGAGGATTTGAAACAAGGCGCGAATCGCGGGAAAGAGGAAGGCGAAGAAGAGAAAACCGAAGGCGAACGGGAACCACACCTCGCTGTAGATCACGGGAACGCTCGAGACCAGGCGGCTTTCCTGGAAGACGAGATTCTTGATCGTCGAATCCATCAGCGGGAGAAACACTGCGGGTGGCAGTAACAAGAAGACCGCGACAGCGCAGGCGAGCGGGACTTCGAGACCGAGCGATGTTTTCGAACGATGGCTGAGCAGCCGGTCGCAGCGCTGGCACTCCGCATCCGCGCCTGGCGGAAGTGGAGGAATGGTCTGCGTCCTGCCGCAGTCGGCGCACGTAATCGTCATAGGGTCGCTGCCACGATGGCGGTCGAAACAGGCCCATCGGTGCAAAAGCGGTTCCTGACCTTGGGTTCCGGCTAGGGGTCAGGTCGAAAGTGAAAGTGACGGAAAAGAGCACTCGGCTTTGGCGACAACCAATTTCCGTCACTTTCACTTTCGACCTGACCCCTCCCCGATTTACTACGAAACTCTTCGTTGACATCCACGAAAAACTTCGTATGATGGACTCCGTACAAGAGGAAACCACCATGACCGACCGACACCCGCCACGACCGACCGACTCCGAGCTGGCCATCCTCGGCGTTCTCTGGGAGCGCGGACCGAGCACCGTCCGCGACGTCCACGATGCGCTCAACAAGGACGGCGCCACCGGCTACACCACCGTCCTCAAGATCCTGCAGATCATGACCGAGAAAGGTCTGGTCGTCCGCGACGAGAGCGAGCGCGCGCACGTCTACGAGTCGCGCTACGGCGAGCAGAAGACGCAGCGCCAGCTTCTCGCCGATCTCGCCGAGCGCGCGTTCGGCGGTTCCGCTACCAAGCTCGTGATGCAGGCGCTCTCCGGACGCAAAGCAAGCGCCGCCGAGCTCAATGCCATCCGCGAGTTGCTCGACACCCTGGAAGGAGAATCGAAATGAACGCACTCGGCAACCTCCTCGGCACACCCCTGGCACAAGCCCTCGGCTGGGCGCTCGTCCATCTTCTCTGGCAGGGCGTTCTCGTCGCAGCGATCCTCGCCGCGACGCTCGCTCTTCTCTCGAAGCAGAGCGCGAACGCGCGCTACCTCGCTTCCTGCGGTGCGCTGATGCTGCTCGTGATCCTCGGTGCGGCGACGGCGTATCGGTCTTATGAGGGAGGTGGGGAGTTGGGGGTGGGGAGTGGGATCGAGAGAGTCTCGATTCCACTCGCAGCTAGTAACTCCGCGCCGTCAGCGTCCGAAACACCGGGCCTCTCCTCCCACACCCCACCCCCCACACCCCACACCCCATTCCTAACATTCGCAAAATCGCAGCTCCCGAAAGTCGTCTTCATCTGGCTGACCGGCGTACTGCTGCTTTCCGTCCGCCTGCTCTTCGGCTGGTTGCGCGCGCATGCGATCGCGAAGCGCAACGCGAGGGATGCGGCGCCGGAGTGGCAGCATGCAGCGCGGCGTCTGGCGCGCAAACTCAATCTCCGTCGCGCCGTGCAACTTCTCGAATCGGCGGCGGTCGAAGTGCCGACTGTGATCGGATGGCTTCGTCCGGTCGTCCTGCTTCCCGCGGCGACGCTTACGGGACTCTCCACCGAACAGATGGAGATGATCCTCGCGCACGAGCTCGCGCACATTCGCCGCAACGATTTCTTCGTCAATCTGATGCAGGCTGTCGTTGAGACCTTGCTCTTCTATCATCCGGCGGTCTGGTGGATCTCGAACCGCATCCGCGTCGAGCGAGAGAACTGCTGCGATGATGTCGCGGTCTCCGTTTCCGGCAACGCGCTCGTCTACGCGCGTGCATTGACTCGGCTCGAAGAGCTCCGCATCGCCGACGCGCAGGCATTCATCGCGGCGAACGGCGGATCGCTCATCGGACGGATCCGCCGCCTCGCCGGCGCGCGTTCCGAGTCGCCGAATGCGCCGTCGCGCTTCGTCGCCGGCGCCGCACTGCTCACCGTCCTCGTTGCGCTGATCGTCGCGCCGTCGCTGCCGTTGCGCGGCGCGCAGCAGAAAGGCGATCCGAAGCCGGCGCCGAAACCGCAGACATCGCAGAGCAGCGTCGAGGTGAAGGCGGAAGCTGCTGAGGTGGATACCGAATCGACCGATGCCGATCAAACCGACGACGTCATACCAGCGATCGCACCGCGCGCTGCGGTCGCGGGCGGAATTCCGGGCGGCGTGGCAGGAGGTGTTCCGGGTGGCATCGAAGGCGGAATCGATGAAGGCGTGACCGAGGGAATCGCGGTTAACGTTGCACCGATCGCTGCCGCGCCGGCGATGCGTGCCACGATCGCGGCGATGACACCGCGCGTCGTTGTCGCTCCGCGGATCGCGATTGCCCCAACCGTTCGCGCGTTTGCAGCCGTTGCTCCTCGACTCGCGATAAGTGCAATTCCGATGGCGGACTTTGAATACGACTCGGAGACTCCTCCGCCCGATCCGCCGGGCACGCCCAGCACACCCCGAGCCCCGCGGGCGCCACGGCCTCCGCGCGTGCCGCGTTCACATCATCACATCGGCGAAGGTGGCAAGCTCACGGTCGATGACCTGATCGAGCTGCGCGCGTCGGGCGTCACTCCCGCCTACATCGACTCCATGCGCGGCGCCGGTCTGGGCGAGCTCTCGCTCGACGACATCGCCACGATGCGCGCCGTCGGCGTCACGCCGGAGTACATCCGCTCCCTTCGCGATGCCGGCATCAAGATCGACAGCCCACACCGCGCCGCGGAAATGCGCGCGGTCGGCGTGACCGGCGACTATGTCGCGCAGATGAAGGCGGCCGGCTATGGCGACCTCACCACACAGCATCTCGTCGAGTTGCGCGCCATCGGCGTCTCCGCGGCCTACGTGAAGCAGCTCGGCGACGCCGGCTATCGCAACCTCACGGCCCGGGACTTGGCCGAGCTTCGGTCTCAAGGCGTCAACCCCGAATTCATCAAATCATTGAACGATGCAGGCTACACAAACCTGTCGGTCAAAGATCTCGTCCGTATGGCTGCGATGGGAGTAAACGCGGACTTCATCCGCGACTTGTCCAAGTACAAAGTGAAGTGAGATCGGAGCGCCCAGCGGCCAGGAATCGACACTTGGCTGCTGGCAACTCTAACGTTCGCTCGGGCACGACGTCCTACCGACAACGAAGCAACTACAAGGAGACAACCATGCGCCGTGCACTCGCTCTATCAATATTCTTTTTTCTCGCTGCCTTCACCGCGCGCGCCGCGCAGCATGGCGCGTGGCATCTCACCAATCGGACGGACGGAAGAGTCCAACTCGAGCTTTCCGCGGAGCGCCATCAATGGGGCCATTCGATGGACGCGAGCGCGTTCACTGGTCTTTCCGGAGCGCAGATCAGCGCCACCGTCGAGATGCCCGTCTCCTTCCAGCTGATTCGCGACGCAGGGACGATTCATTTCACCGGAACGTTCATCAACGGCGACGGCGTCGGACGATTCACCTTCGCGCCAAACCCCGCGTACGCTGCCACGCTTCGCGGGCTCGGCGTCGCCGCAGGCGCTCTCGATGACGACCGCCTCTTCGCTCTCGCTCTGCACGATGTCTCGTCCGCCTTCATCAAGGAAATGCAATCGCTCGGATACCGCGAAGATCTCGACCGCTACATCGCCTTCCGCATTCACGGCGTCTCGCCGCGATTCGTGCGCGACCTCAACGCTCTCGGCTACAAGCCCGGCAGCGATCAGCTCGTCGCCTTTCGCATCCATGGCGTCTCACCCGACTTCATCCGCGACCTTCGCGCTCTCGGCTACCACGCCGATGGCAATCAGCTCGTCACTTTCCGCATTCACGGCGTGTCGGCGCAATTCGTACGCGATCTCAACGCGCTCGGCTACAAGCCCGCCGCCGAGGAGTTGGTGCAGTTCCGCATCCACGGTGTCTCCCCCGAATTCGTCAGCGGCATGCGCGACCTCGGCGTCCGCGATCTCGGCGGCGACAAACTCGTTGCGCTCCGCATCCACGGCACCTCCGTCGACTACGTTCGCGAACTGCGCGACCTCGGCTACGCGAATCTGAGGGCCAATCAGCTCGTAGCAATGCGCATCCATGGCGTCTCCGCGAGCTACATCCGCGATCTCAAGAACGCGGGCTACGAAAAGATCCCCGTCGAGAAGCTCGTCGACATGCGCATCCACGGGATTGATGCGGAGTTTGTGAGAAGGACGAAATAGTTCCGGCGCGCTGGACGTCATCCCGCTGTCATCCTGAGCCGCCGAAGCCGCCGACGATTCGCTGCACGCGCAACTGGGAGACATCGGCGGCGAAGGACGGTCGAAGGACCCGCTGCTTCTGTGCCAGGATTTTTTCCACCGGTACTGACCGGAGACATCGAGGACACAAACCGAGGACATCGAGGACTCAACGCATGATGCATCCGGAGGTCGTCGGATGGCTTGGAGGAATGCGATGAGTGCGAAAGAGGCCTTGATGTGGGATATCAACCATGGGATGAGTGTGACGATGGCGGCGGAGGTTCACGGCATGACACGCTCGTGTGCGTCCGGTTGTACGAACGAGGACATCGAGGACACTAACCGGGGACATCCGCGCAACCGGCACAGAATTTAGGGGGTCCTTCGACCGTCCTTCGCCGCGGTGCCTGCCGGTTGAGAGAGTAGCGTTGGGCGCGGCCTCGGCGGCTCAGGATGACAGGCAACTCCTACCTCACGGCTCGTTTCCGGCCGGCCGTTTGCGGCTGCCATCCCAACTGCACGACTTCGAAATCGCTTCCCTTGATTGCGGCGAACGCGGGATTGAGGATGTCGTTGTCCCAGCGCGTGTCGTAGGTTCCGCTGACATAGAGATCGCTGCCGTTGTCGGCGACGATGAGGCCGTAGGTCTTCATGGCCTGGAAAACGCGGCGCAGAGGTTCGGGAAATGACGAGATGTCTTTCGATGCCTTCAGCCGCAAGCGTGCGCCCATCGGCAGCGCTCCGGACGTGGATCCGGCGCGATGCGATGCCGGAAAGACATAGCCGTTCGTGTGGCGCACCGTGACGCGGAAGGCGTGACGGATCGGCGCGTTGGCGTACACCTCGTCGTAGCGAACGAGGCCCGGCAGAATCGCCAGACCCGCCGCGTCGGCGCTCGTCCAGCCATCCGGACGGCGCGTGTTCGAATCGAGTGGAAACGTTGCGCCGGAGCCGGCTTCCCAGCGCGCGCCGTTCCAGTGCAGCGCGTACAACTCATAAAGGATCCGATGATCGCGATCGACAAGCAGCATGTGCCGGTCGCCATCTGCGTTTGGATCGCCGCCGGCGAGACCGCCCTCGATCCACTTCTGCTGCGTCTTTGCCTCCTCCGGAATCGGGTAACCGGCGGGGCGGCCGGGAGCAGCGGCATCGCTCTCGTCGGCGTAGTCGAACGTCACAGGAAGGAGAGGCTGCGATCCTGAGACGATGATATACGGCATTCCGTAGATCGGGGCAGACGAATCGCCGCTGTCGGGGCCGAAATCGGGATGCATCCCCTTCGTCGCGCCGACGTCGGCGATGAACGCCGCGCTCTTCGGATCGACCGGCGCCGCGCTGATGTCGGTGTTCCACCAGTTCGACAAAGGAAAGAGCGGTAGCGGCTGCGGCAACTCTCCTCCCCGCTGGGGCGTCTGTGCAAGAGCGGGAGCGACACTCAGAATCAAGAGGAGAAACAACGAACTTCGGAGCACGCCTCGATTCTCGCCGAGCGGCCGCAAAGTTTTGTGCGGCCGGTCACAGCATCACCACCGCTTTCGGAATGAGATTGATCATCCACGTGCGAATGCAACATCACCATGTGCCAATAGCCCTTTGAGAGGCTCTCCGCTACAATACCCAGGTTATTCAAATAATTAACGGAACAAATCCACGCGCAGCCGGTTCCGGCACGCGGTCACCTTCAAAAAGAGAGGTCCTGTCTTGAAATCGATCCGGCTCATCGCAGCAGTCGTGTTTCTCCTCCCCTCCGCTCTCTTTGCGACCGTGTTTCAGCCGGCGACGGACCGTCAACTCGCCGATCGCTCGGATGCCGTGGTCGTGGCGACGGTGCGTGACGCCGCGGCGCGCGTCCGCGCCGATGGCGCCATCGTCACCGACTATCGCCTCGCGGTTGAGGAGACGCTGAAGGGCGCTGCTTCCGGAACGATCACGGTCACCGAGACCGGGGGCACGGTCGACGGACGCTTTACGTACATCAGCGACTCCGCCGTCTACACGCCCGGCGAGCGCGTCATGGTCTTTCTCAAGAAGCGCAGCGACGGGACGTACTTCACGACGTCGATGGCGATGGGCAAGTTCTCCTTCACGCGCGCCGCGAGCGGCGAGACGGTGGTGACGCGCGACGTTTCCGAACTACGCGATGATCCGGCGCGACTGGCGGATGGATTCAAGAACTTCGTGCGCGACACGGCGCGCGGGCAAATCAGGAGCGAGCAATACACGACGACGCTCACGCCGCTCGCAAACGCGTTCCGCCCAAAAGCGCTCGCGTTTCCTCCCGCGTCGGCGTATTCGTACGGTGCGCGCTGGCAGGGCGGAGAATCTGGCGCAGTGGTCGATTTCTACGTACGAGGCACGCTCTCTTCGGTGCCGAACGCGGGGTCGAACATCGACAGCGGACTGGACGCGTGGACGTCAGATCCCAGCGCCTTCATCGTTCTGCGCGACGCCGGAGCGCCGCCGCCAGGTTCGAGTGCCACGCCCAACACGAATGATGGCTTGAACATCATCTACCTCGGACAGTCTATCAATGACCCCGAGTGCAACGGCAGCCAGGCCTGTGCACTGGAGTCCGGCAACTTTCAACACAACTACAAAGGCGAAACCTTCGTCACTCTGAACGACGCCGACATCATCGTCACCCCATCCGCAGGCGCCTCGCAGTTCGAAGCGCTGATCACCCACGAGCTCGGCCACGCGATCGGATTCCGCCACTCCAATGAACCCGGCTCCCCTCAGGATTGCACCGGCGCGATCATGAGCTCGTCGGTTAACGGTGCGCTGCACTCGAACCTCCAGCAGTGGGACCGCGACGCAGTCGACACGATGTACGGCAACGGCCCCGTATGTGTGCCACCCAAACCAGTCACGATCGTGGGAGGCGGCGAAGTTCCCGCCGGCCAGACCAGAACGCTGATCGCAAGCACGGTCGCGTCCTGCAACAGCACCCTCACGTACGCATGGTTCGAGGGCATCCAGCCCGACGCGTCCCATCCCGTCGGCAGCAACAGCTCTTCCTTCACGACTCCTCCGATCAACGACACGAAGAACTATTGGGTCAAGGTATCCAACGACTGCGGCAACGTGACGGCGGCGACGACCGTCTTTCCGCAGCAGACAACCTGCACGGCGCCCGGCATCGTCACGCAGCCGGCAAGCGCGACGATCGCCAGCGGCGCGACGGCGACGCTGACCGTCAACACCGGCGGCTCGCCTCCCTTCACCTACCAGTGGTACCAGGCCACGACCACCGCCGATACGACCAAGCCGGTCGGTACGAACAGCCCGCAATTCCAGACGCCGGCGTTGACGCAGACAACGGCGTATTGGGTGAAGGTCACGAATGCATGCGGCACGGCGATCAGCAGCATCGCCACGGTCTCGATCGCAGGAAGCTGCACGAAACCCTCCTTTTCGATTCAACCAACAGGCGGCGCGATCACTCCCGGCGCGCCCACATACCTCTTCGCGTTCGCCACTAACGCCGTCTCCTACCAGTGGTACAAGGGAACCGCTCCCGACACATCGACGCCAGTGACCGGCTCCGGACCTTCGAATGATCGCTGGATCAATCAGATCTACATCGATCTTCTCGGCCGCACCGCCGATGCCGCCGCCATCTCATCGCTCGGCGGCGCGCTCGCGGGTGGAGCGACACGTCCTGCCGTGGCGCTAACCGTCCTCACATCGATCGAATATCGCCAGCGTCTTCTCACAGGTTTCTATACGACGTTCCTTCATCGCACTCCCTCCGCCGCAGAGCTCAGCTTTTGGATGCCCGCCTTCGCCGCGAATCTCACCGACGAACAAATCGAGTCGCAGTTCCTCGCGTCGCCGGAGTATTTCGCGCTTGCAAGCAGCTCGAACGCCAGCTGGATCGCCAACGTCTTCAGCGACGTCCTGGGCCGCACTCCATCGTCTGCAGAAGTCGCCGCCTACTCGGCGTTGCTCGGCAGCTCATCCCGCGCCACGGTCGGTCTCTCCATCCTCACCTCCAATGAAGCGGTCACCCGCCGCGTGCAGCAGTACTACAACCGCTATCTGCACCGCGTTGCGTCGACGCCCGAGGCATCCGCGTTTGTGAACGCGATCCTCGGAGGCACGAGCGACGAGCAGGTCATCGCACAGATTCTCGGCGCCGACGAGTATTTCAACTACGGCACGCTGCTCTTCACCGATCCGATCTCTGCGACGACCAGCTATTGGGTACGCGCCACCAACACGTGTGGCACGACTGACAGCGCCACAGCCACACTGAGCAATCGCCAGTGCACTGCGCCGGTCATCACCACCCAACCGAAGAATGTCACCGCCGACTTCGGCACGCAGGTGTCCCTCTCCGTTCTCGCGAACGATGCCACCACGTATCAGTGGTACCGCGCACAATCGGGCGATCCGTCGAACCCGGTTTCAGGCGGAACCGGGCCGCTGCTCACGTTCGTTCCGCAAGCGACAGGGTTCACAGATTACTGGGTGAAGGTCAGCAACTCCTGCGGCAGCGCGAACAGCAACACCGTAACGGTCATCGTCAACTGCGCACCACGAGCTCTGACGATCAGCACACCGCCGACTGCTCCCTCGGGGACGACGTACACCGTCTCCTGGAACGCCGATCCACAGCTCGATGTCCGCAACGATCTGCAGGAAGCAACGAAGTCCGACTTCAGCGACGCCGTAACGTTCGAAGTGACCGGCGCGAGCTCGCGAACATTCACACACACAGTGACCACCGACACGCGCTACTACTACCGCGTCGCCAACGCTCCGCGTTGCGGCGGCATCGGCTCGTACTCGCGAATCGGCAGTACGCTCGTTACCGCCCCACAAGCGTCGACGCAGACGAGTTTCAATCTGGCGCGAATGCCCTGCAACGGGCAGAACTGCACGATCACACAACCGCTCTTCATTCCTGGTTTCACCGCGGCGGCGAAGACCGCGCTGGCGACGGGCGACACGTACAGCGTAACGGCGGACGAGCCGTTCATCACGATTACGCCTGCCTCCGGAGCGTTGCCATCCGAGGGGGTGACGGTGAACGTGGTGATCGACACGACCGGGCTCGATATCGGATCGACACAAGCCAGCGTCACCGTGACGCGCACGCGCGCATCGGGCAAGACCGGCGCGTTCGGCGATCCCGTATCGCCGACCAATGTGCCGGTCTCGATCAGCGTCGTCGCGCCGGTGACGCAAACGCCGAAGGATCCCAACGCGTCGCCGTTCAACGCGCTGCTCATCCCCGCGATTGCGCACGCGGACGGCATCGGCACGCGGTTCGTCAGCGATGTCCGTCTCACGAATTCCGCGAACCAATCGATCACCTATCAACTCACGTTCACGCCGTCGAGTACCGATGGAACCCTCACCGGCAAGCAGGCCACCATCACCGTCGCTGCCGGCGAGACAAAAGCGCTCAACGACATCGTCAAGGATTGGTACGGCTCGGGAGCGCAAGGCGAGGCCGGACTGGGATCGCTCGAGATCCGGCCGACGAACTACGCGGGCAAAGATCCGGTCAGCATCAGTCTGGCCACGGTGGCCGCGAGCCGCACGTACAGCGTGACGCCCACGGGGACATTCGGTCAGTTCATCCCCGCGCTCCCGCTGGCGAATTTCCTGGCCCGCAGCGACACGTCGAAGATCTCGCTCCAGCAGGTCGCGCAAACCTCTGCCGCCGGTGGCTACCGAACGAACCTCGGCTTCGTCGAAGGATCTGGTCAACCTGTTGACTTTGTGGCCACGCTCGTCGATGACGCCGGCAACAAGCTGGCGGAGCGCGCCTACAGCCTCAAGCCCTTCGAATCGCAACAGGTCAAGCTCGATACATTCTTCAACGCCACGGGTATCACACTGCCGAACATCGCCGACGCCCGGGTCGAGTTTCGCGTCACCAGCGACACCGGCCGCATCAGCGCGTACGCCTCTGTGCTGGACAACACCACCACCGATCCGCTGCTCGTCTTCCCCGTCGACCCATCGAAGATCGCCGCGACCCGCTTCATGCTCCCCGGCGTCGCGGAGTTCGACAGCACGCTGTCGAACTTCCATACCGACATGCGCGTGTTCAACGGCGGTGCGTCCGCCGCGAATGTCACGCTCACCTATTTCCCGCAAGGAAGCAGCACGCCGTCGGCGACGACGCAGGTCGCCATCGCTGCGGGCGAAGTCAAAGTTCTCGACAACGTCCTGGTCAACCAGTTCAAACTCACCAGCGGCAACGGTTCGGTGCTGGCGACGACAGCCTCCGATTCATCACTCGTCGTCACGGGACGGACGTTCAGCCGCGACAAAGCCACCGGCGGAACATTTGGTCAGTTCATCCCCGCCGTCACCGTGGCCGATTCGGTCGGCAACGGTGATCGAGCACTGCAGATCGTGCAGCTCGAGGAATCCCCCGCCTTCCGTACCAACCTCGGCCTCATGGAAGTGACGGGCAGCGATGCCACCGTCGAGTTGCTCGGCTATTCGCCCGATTCGAAAGTCGCCGCGCGTTTGGTTGTCCCGCTCGCGGGCGGCCAGTACATCCAGCGCGGCGGCATCCTCAAGTCGATGGGCTTCAGCAACGTCTACAACGGCCGGATCACAGCAAAGGTCATCAGCGGCACGGGCCGCATCGCTGCATACGGATCGGTCATCGACAATCGCACGACCGACCCGACGTACGTACCGTCGCAATAAACGAAGTTAGAAGTGAGAAGAGTGAAGTGAGAAGTGAGAAAGGGGGAACGTCACCCGTTTCCCTTTCAGACTTCGAACTTCACACTTCACACTTCAAAACAGGCGTATCCTTTATCGTCATGCACTCCATTGGACTTGCACTGTTTCTCTACGCCGCAACCGCCAACTCGCATCAGGCACTGACGATGAACACCGCGGTGATCCGGCAGGCGGACGTCACCTCGCCCGATCCGGCGCCGCCGCATCCGCTGACGCCACGCACGCCACCGGTGGAGCGTCCTCCCGATAGTGTGTTGCGTGCCGTGCTCGAGGTCGCGAAAGCGGCGTTCAACAGTCACGGGCACTAACCTCGAGAACCCATCGCCACGGAGGCGCTCCCGATCTCGCCACAATCGACCTCACCGACGTCGATCGCATCGAGTGGGACATCGCGGCGATCTCACCGGGCATTCTGGAGGACCGAAGGCCTGGCTCTCACCGTTCGACCATCGTCCCATCCCGCCCTCCACGCGTGATGAGGGCAAACCAGCAGCTTTGGAAGTGCTCTCTAAATCAGGGCAAAGTTTCCTAAAAACGGCTAGACCGAGTGGTAGGCTTATCGAAGTCCGTATTTAGGGACTTGTGAATCGTTCTGCAAGGCCGCCCACCTTCGGAGCGGTGTCGTCCATCGGCCTCCGCCCGGAGAGTCTCCATGTTCCTGCGCGTTCGCCTGTTATCCGCAATCCTCGTGTGTCTTGCCGCGCTCGTCGTTTCCACTCCGGCCGTTGCACAGTTCAATGGCACCTGGACGGGAACCTTTGTGCATAGCTCACCCAACCCGCCCAATCCTACATGCACGCAGACCGGCCCGCTCTCGATGACCTTTACTCAGAACGGGAACACGGTGACTGGCAGTCTTAAAGCGACTTTCTCCAAAGATCCCGACAACAACTGTCAACCCATGACACCGGTCGACATCACCTTCCCACTAAGCGGCAGCGTCGCAAGCACTGTCTTGTCGGGCGTTCTGTCGGCTGACAAGCAGCTCCCCTTTACAGCGACATTCTCAAGCGGCGCGGTTTTCTTCAGTGCCCCGGACAACGATGTCTGGAACGGAACCCTGTTCCGCGCGCCGTCGTCTACGCCATCGCCCGCTGACCTTCGTGGTACGTGGAACGGCACGCATCAGGCGTCTGTCGTCTACTGCACACCGGACGTGCCGCTGACTGGGACCGCCACCCTGGTCGTCACCTCGCAAAGCGGAAATACAATCGCGGGAACCGTTCAGCTCGCGCTCGACAAGAGTGTAAACGCCTGTCAACTGCAGACCACTCCGTTCTCCTATCCCTCCTTTCCGATGAGCGGCAGTGTCGACGGAAACGCCTTCACTGCGAAAGTGACGCTGTCTGGCAACACCGTGGGTGCGCTCGGCGGCGTGGTCAACGGAGAGGGGATGGTATTCACGCTAACGGTCCCTCGCACCGACCCGCTTCCGGCCGAAAAAGGCGAACCCATTGACACGATCTTCACTGGAAGCCTCACCCGCGGAGCAGCGATCCCGCCACCCTCGATCACAACCTTCACCGCGACTCCAGCCACGATCGTCGCCGGCGACTCCTCTGTCCTTTCCTGGACCACGCAAGACGCCACGTCAGCGTCGATCAACAACGGTGTCAACTCGGTTCCGGTAAACGGAACAAAGACCGTTTCCCCAATCGTGACGACGACCTACACACTGACTGCAATTGGCGCCAATACGTCCACCACGACGAAAACTGCCACCGTTACCGTGACGCCGTGCGTGCAGCCAACGCTCACCGTCAGTTCCATACCGATCGGTATGTTGCAGGCCGTGGGCGGAACCCTTCCCACCGACAGCTTCACGCTCACAAACACCGGCACAACGCCCGCCAAAATCACACTGACGCAAACCGGCTCCTTTTTCACGCAAACGCCCACCTCCTTCACGATTGCAGCCAGTGATTCGCAAATCGTTTTTCTTGTGGCGACGGCGCAGCCGGCAGGCTTTTACGCGGGAACATCCGTCGTCTCCGCGTGCGGCGTCTCCACCGGCTTGACCATTCCCGTCTATCTCCGCGTGGCCGCCATTCCGTTGACTCCCGTCACGGTGCTCTCTCCAGCCGGCGCCCGCATCGACACTGTCTTTCCATCCACGACCGGCACGGTGAGCTTCACGAATCCCGGCTCCTCCACAATCGAGGGATTCGTCATCACCGACGTTCCCTGGATCACCATTCCGGTCCCCGCCCTCTCTCTCGGTGCCGAGGAAACGAAGCAGGTCCAGTTCATCATCGACCGCTCGAAGCGGCCCGACGGAGCCGCGCCGATCGGTGGCGTGATCGGTCTCGTCTCCTTCCGCTACGTCAACGCAAGCAGCAGTTCCGCGGCACTCCCGGGATACCCATCAGTGCTTACAACGGTCCCGTCATCGGCGGCGTTCTCCATCGTCACGGTGGTCGTCGTGGACAGTATGAAAGGAAGCTCCATCAACGAGCCGATCCCGCCTCTCAACGGCCAGCTCGCTTTCTTCCTGACTGGTGTTTCGTCGAAGACCTCCTTCGGAGATCTCACTCTCTCCAACCGTAGCTCAACATCATCGATCGGTGATTTGCGAATGTATTTCGGCAGCACCAACAGCGTCTCTGCGACCAAATCGAGTAACGTCCCGCTCTTTCCTGCAAACTCGGCCGTCTTGTTCCCGTCCATCCTGAAATCGGCGTTCGATGAGGCCTCGCGAACGGGAACGCTGCAGTTTCGCAGCACGCAGTTGGGTAACGTCTCGGTCCTGCAGACGCAGATCAACGCCAACTCCGGACAGACGAGCTACGGCACCGCGTTGCCCGTGTTCCGATCCGACCGCGCGTTCGCACCGGGACAGAATTTCTTTCTTCCCGGCGTGCAGAAAAGCAGCACGATGACCACCACGTTGTATGTGCAGGAAGTGTCCGGCAAGTCGGCAAGGTATCAAGTTGATTTGATCGATGCCGCAGGCGTCATCACCATCGGCTCTACGTCTGATCTCACCGGGTTTGGTCTGGCCGAGTTGCTCGACGTGGTCCCCTCGGGGCGTGTCACCCTTCGCATCACGAACGTTTCCGACCCGGCAAGCGGTGGCACGATCAACGGCTATGCGCTCGTCACGGACAGCGCGACCGGCGACAGCTTCGTCGTCGCTCAACTCACCGCTGCACCCGGCGCCGATCCGCTGTTTGCTCCAGCCTTTGCCACACCGTCGCGCAACCTCGTTCTCCATCTGATGAACGCGCGCTCCGACGGGCCGATCAACATCACCGCGACGACGGTTACCGCATCAACCGTTCCTGCCCGCAGGCGCACGGTGAAGAAGGCGTCGATCGATTCTCCCCTGACACCACAGAGCACCATCGCGATCCCTCCCATCGCGGCACTCTCCTCCTATCAGTTGACGATTCCTGAGAGCGGATTCGTCAAGCTGACCGGTTCGACCTCGCTGCGCGTCGCGGGACGATTCTCCATCCCTCGCAGCGGAGGCAGCTTCGGGTCAGGCATTCCGGTCGTCAGTGGCCGCGGCCTCAAACTCGACGAGACGGTTCGCTTCGCCGGGATCGAGGACGCCTCGCCGTCGAGCGTGGCATTTGCGCGGCCGCTCACCTATCGCACCGATCTCATGCTCGTCGAGACAAGCGGCCAGTCTTCGATGACCGTAAAGCTGACGCTGCGCTACGTCTTCTCAACCGCGACGACGTCCAGCAGTACGGGCGCCGTCCAGCAGGTCGACGTCCCCGCCGGCGGCTTCATACTCATCAGCGACCTCGGCAAATCGCTCATCGGCCCGCTGCGTCTTTCGTTCGGTGACCTCCACAACGCCGTCCTCGACGTCCAGATCATCGGCGGCACCGGCGCCGTCATCCCCTTCCTCAGAGCCACCGACAACGGCACAGGAGATGTCACGATCCGCACAGAAGGACTGGAATGAACAGCGGCCGGCGCTCGGCATTGCATTGACTTGGCAAACCCTCGGCAGTATCGTTCCATACTGATCGGTATGGAACGATAGGAGTCGTTTGAATGCGACGGCGACCGCAATCAGGTCCAGATCCGGAGACTCGAAGACTCGGGGTCGCGGATTCGACAGGGCTGCTTGCGTTTCTTCTTGGCGCCATGTGCCCGTGAACCGAAGGCCTGGCCCTCATGGCGTGACTCCTGATCCTGGCATGAGGCTCGGCAACGTTGCCCTTCGAAATGCTGGTATGTTTCGAGCTGCCCACGCAAACAAGGAGCCCGTCATGAAATCCGAGACGCCCTCTGCGGAGATCCCTGGCGCATACCACTCTGGATCGCGGGAGTTGCAGGATCACTTCGATAGCCGGCGAATCGCCGACCGCCTCGAGGAGGTCAACGCCCGCACGGCATTCACCGATAGTGACCGGGCGTTCATCAGCGCGGCGTCCATGTTCTTCCTCGCCACTGCGAACGAAGAGGGCTGGCCTGAATGCTCGTATAAGGGCGGCCTGCCCGGCTTCGTGCGCGTGACCGGCGAGAGCTCGCTGGCCTTTCCCGACTACGACGGCAACGGAATGTTTCGAAGCCTCGGCAACGTCACCGTCAACCCGCACGTGGGGCTTCTATTCATCAACTTCGAGAAGCCCTCACGGCTGCGCCTGAACGGTTTGGCGAGCGTACACACCGCCGATCCCCTGCTCCCGGAGTTTCCCGGCGCACAATGCATTGTCCGCGTGCATGCGGAGAGGATTTTCCCCAACTGTCCTCGCTACATCCACACGATGCAATTGGTCAAGCACTCCGTCTACGCGCCGGGTCCGGACAACATCCCGCCCGAGCCCGACTGGAAGCGAAACCCGAACTACTGCGACGCGCTCCCGCGTAAGAAGACGTGAAGGCCGCAAATCCAGTATGCGCGCATCCACTGAGAGTAGATAACCCTGTCGAGGTTACGCTGTACCGCTCGTGCGGTTCGCTACGACAGGTAGAAGAATACTGCGGCGACTCGCGATTTGAGACACTGAGTACGTGCAGCCGCCGATCGACACGAACAAGCGCCTGCGGCCGAGTGGCGGGTATCGCAAACTGCGGTCGTTTCAGGTGACCACGATCATCTACGACGCGACGGTGTCGTTCTGCGGCCGCTTCGTCGACAAGCGATCACGCACGGTGGACCAGATGGTGCAGGCGGCGCGCAGCGGACGGCAGAACATCGCCGAGGGCAGCCGGGCATCTGCCACCTCGACGCAGACGGAGCTGCGCCTGGTGAACGTGGCGCGGGCGAGTCTGGATGAGCTGCTGCTCGACTATGAGGATTTCCTGCGACAACGGAGTCTGCGGCAATGGGAAAAGGACGACCGGCACGCTCAGGCGGTCCGTGAGGTGAGGAATCGGAATCGGACCGATCGGTCGGATCAGTCTGATGCTGCGAGCTACGCGGAATGGCTGAACCACGCTGACCCTGCCGTGGTCGCTAACGCAGCGATCTGCCTCATTCACCAAGCCAACTACCTTCTCGATCGTCAGATCGCCGCACTGGAGCGCGACTTCATCCACGAGGGTGGCTACAGTGAACGACTCGCAGCGGCGCGGCTGACGGAACGGGCCAGACAGAGGGCGGCTGATCAGACAGCTCTCGCCGGCGAGACTGCCCCTGCCTGCCCTTTTTGCGGCAAAGGTATGGAGCTACGCACCGCTCGCAAAGGCGCCCGCGCGGGGTCCCGGTTCTGGGGCTGCGCTGGCTATCCCGAATGCAAAGGAACGAGGCACTTCGAAGCAGCCAGTGAATCCGCGGGCACATCCGACCGATCGGGCCGATCTGTCTGATCAGTCTGTTTTCAATCGCCGACCTACCCCGCCTTCTCGATCAAATCCTTGAACTGCTCCTTGTCGATCGACTTATCGTACGCGGCGCGCGCGGTCACTTTGCCGGCTTCGAAGAGGCGGCGGATCGATGTGTCCATGTCGACCATTCCCTCTTTTACGCCGGTCTGAATTGCGGATGTGACCTGCGATGTCTTGCCTTCGCGGATCATGTTGCCGATGGCTGGCGATGCGAAGAGGATCTCCAGCGCGGCGACGCGGCCGCCGCCGACTTTCGGCATGAGTTGTTGGGCGACGACGCCGCGGATCGTTTCGCCGAGGACGTTGCGGACGCCTTCCTGCTCGGCGGCGGGGAAGACGCTGATGATGCGGTCCATCGTTTTCGCGGCGTTGTTCGTGTGCAGCGTGCCGAAGACCAGCGTGCCGCGCTCTGCGGCGGAGAGAGCCATCGAGATCGTCTCGAGGTCGCGCATCTCGCCGACGAGAATGACATCGGGATCTTCGCGGCCCGCCGCCTTCAGCGCTTCCGCGAACGACTTCGCGTGCGAGCCGACCTCCCGCTGGTGAATGAGGCATTTCTTGTTCGGATGGACGAACTCGATCGGATCTTCGATTCGTGATGATGTGCAAACTGCGCGTCTCGTTGATCTCGTCGATGATCGCTGCCAGCGTCGTCGACTTGCCCGATCCCGTCGGACCGGTCACAAGTACCAATCCGCTGCGGATGGAGGCGATGCGGCGTACCTGCTCCGGCAGTCCGAGCTGCTCGATCGTCATGATCTTCTCGGGGATCACGCGAAAGACAGCGCCGCCGCCGCGCTGTTGCCGGAAGAGATTCACGCGGTAGCGAGCCGCGCCCGGGATCTCGTACGAGAAGTCGATGTCGCCGCTTTCCACATACTCATTCCATAAGCGTTCCGGCGTCACTGGTTTCACCAGTTCGGTGAAATCGGATTGCGAAAGCGCGCGGTAGCGGATCGCTTCCATTGCTCCCGACGCGCGCAACATCGGCGGACGTCCGACCGTCAGATGAAAGTCCGACGCCCCGCGGTCGTTCATCAGCTTGAGGAAGCGATCGATCTTCTGCACCGCCATCAGCTCTTCCCTCGCGCAACGAACTCGGCGCTGACCATCGACTCGAACTCTTCCTTCTTCAGCGCCGCGAGATACGCCGTCTCGGCGGTGATCTGATCGCGTCGCAGAAGATCTTTCAGCGCTTCGTCGAACGTCTGCATCCCCAGCGAGCGTCCGATCTGCATCGCCGAGTAAATCTGGTACGTCTTCTCGTCGCGGATCATCGTGCCGATGTTGCTCGTGCCCTTCAGCACTTCGAATGCCGCAACCTGCTTTCGTCCTTCCTTCGCCGGCAGCAGGCGTTGGGCGATGCAGTACTTGAGTGACTCTGAGAGCGACGCGCGGATCTGCGGCTGCTCGTCGGCGGGAAAGCTCGAGAGGATGCGGTCGATCGCTTTCGGCGCGCTGGTCGAGTTGAGGGTGCCGAGGACGATGTGGCCCGTCTCGGCGGCAGTGAGGGCGAGCGAGATCGACTCGTTGTCGCGCAACTCGCCGATCACGATCACGTCGGGATCTTCGCGCAGCGCCGCTCGCAACGCGCGCGCGAACGAGCCGGTGTGCGTTCCCACCTCGCGCTGATTGACGAGACAGTTCTTGAAGGGATGGACGAACTCGACCGGGTCCTCCATCGTCAGGACGTGATCCTTCCGCGTCTCATTGAACAGATTGACGAGCGCTGCGAGCGTGGTCGACTTGCCGGAGCCGGACGGGCCGCAGATGAGGACGAGACCCTGGTGATAGTCGGCGATCTCCGCGAGGTGCATCGGCAGGCCGAGCTCGACGATCGTCGGCGGCTGATCGGGAATCACGCGAAAGACTGCGTTGTAGCCGCGATGATCGAAGAAGACATTTCCGCGATACCGTCCGCCCTGCGGGATGACGTAGCAGAAGTCGATCTGATGAAGGGTCTCCAGCGTCGTCCATTGCGCCGGTGTCAGCAACTCCCGCAACATCGCCTCGGTCTGTTCCGCGGTGAAGGACTCACCCTGCGCGCGCAACAAATCGGAGGAGAGACGGACGATCGGCGGCTGCCCAACAGCGAGATGAAAGTCGGAGCCACCCTGGTTTCGCGTAGCGATCAGCAGCGTGTGCAGCCGCGGCTCGCCCTGCGTACCGGACACCGACAGCGCTGACTTTCGGATCGCCTCGATCTGCGCGAGCGTAGTCCGGTCTTTGAGCGCCAGCTCATCGAGGATCTCGACCGCCTGCGCGCGCACATCGCGATCGGGATCTTTCTGCGCGAGGCCCGTGATCGCAATGAGAACCTGTGGATGCTTGAAATGCTTCAGCGCATGCATCACTTCGATGCGCACGTCGGGCGTCGGATCAGCCAGCAGACGGCCGAGGGCGGGAAGCGCACGCGCGTCGCCGATCCGGCCGAGCGCTTCGATCGCCGCCAGCTTCACGTCGGTATCGGCGAGAACGGCGACGAGTGGCTCGACCGCGCGGGGATCTTTGATGCGTCCCAGCGTATCGGCCGCAGAGATTCGAATCCACCAATCGTCGTCGCGCAGCAACTGGATGGTCATCGGCACGATGCGGACATCGTCGAAGACGCTGGCAACAGCCATCGCACCCGACCGCGTATCGGGATCGGGATCGCTGAGCAGCTCGATCACCGGCTCGACGAGCGCCGGACCGAAGTCGCGCAGCGATTCGAGCGCGCGGTCGCGGACGAAGCCGGCAAGCGTGTTCGAGAAGCGGATGTAGCGTTTGATGACGCCGGCGTGGTCGCCGATGCCGAGGAGCACTTTCAGCACAGCCGTGCGCGTGCCGGCGTCGCCGGAAGCAAGCGCCGGCAGAAGTTTCTCCGCGAATGGCGCTCCCTGCCCCGCGGCCGTTTTCGTGATCGCTTCTACGATGATCTGCTGCAGGCCGTAGCCGGAGTGCGGAAGAGCCTCGATGAGGAGATCGAGCGATTGTTGCGGCGCGCGGGTGGCGAGGACCTCGACGGCTTTGTCGCGCACCGCGTGATCGCTTTCCAGAGCGAACCGGCGCCAGCGTTTGGCCGAATTCTCATCCACGTCGCCTGCCGCGAGCTTGTTGAGGAACGGCATCCGCTCATCGGTCGGACCTGCAGCAGCAAGTTGCCAGAGTATCGGTTCCAACTGCCGCGTCACCGGCGCCTCGGCCAGCACGCGCCGCGTCAACTCCTGCGTCTCGCGCGATTCTTTCGTCTCTTTCGCGGGAGGCGTTAGCAACTGAATGAAACGCGCATCGAGCCCGGAGAGACCGAGAGAGAAGAGGGAGACCGAGGCGGCGCGGAGAGCCTGATCGGGCTTGCCTTTCGACTCGTTGAGGAAATGATCGAGCGTCTCGGGATCGCGATTGCGTCCCAACAGGCGCGTCGCCGCCTCGCGAAGCGCGCGATCGGGACGGAACATCATCCACACCACGTCGCGCGCGCGGACATCGTCGGCCGCCTCGACGCGCGCCAACAACGCATCGCGTTCTTCCTGCGACGCATACGTCTTCGCGGCGAGACTTTTCAACGCTTCACTGACATCCGAGGAGAAGAGCGCCATGGACGGCGAGAGTGTACAACGCGGCGCGGGGCGCGCCTTGACGTACCTAATGCGGTGAACGCGTCGCCGCCGCGCCCTACACGTTCGGAGCGAAGATCGACAGGCTCTCGTACATCTCGACCTTCGGCTGGCCGCCAATTCCTGCCTTCTGCACGCCTGGCGTCAGCCGGTCGCGCACGAACGCCTCAAACTGCGCCGGCGAATCCCAGAGGTCGAGGACGTGGAAACCGTCGCTTCCCATCCATGCGGTGTGAAACTTCCCACCGGCGGGCGGATTCCCTTCCCAATTCACGTCGCGCCGCACCTCCTCGTACTTCTCCGCCGTCACCTCAGGCCAATGCATCGTCATCACCGTTGCCATGATGTTTTCCTCCGGCGGTATCTACGAGGACGATGGTCCGCCGGATTGGTTCGTGGCGCGATCCGGATCTTCACGACGCCGCGGCAGAAGCTGCATCGCCGCGCGAACAAGAAGCGCCCACGTTCCTACGTTGATGATGATGAGCAGAACGACGATCGACGCTTTAGCGGCCTGCGACAGGTCGGGAAATGAGGCAAGCAGATCAAGTGCGACACCGGCCGGCCAGCCGGGCCAAGCCCATGGACCGAACCACGCCAGCAACGTCATGGCGATGCCGGCGAGGGCTGCGATGAATCCACGGCTGAACATCTCGTGAGTGTACGTTGGAGAGACAGACCGTTTCACGCGGAGACGCGGGGGACGCGGAGAAAACCAACTCCGCCTCTCCGCGTCTCCGCGTGAAACGGTTTTAAGAAATCTCTGGACAAATCCGATCCTCACCCGTCATCGTTTCAACTCGCAGAACGCCGCCATGACCCGCAGCATCCTGACACTGTTGGCAGTTTGCGTACTTGCTCTGCCTGCGGCCGGACAAGAGCGCGATCACGGCGATCTTCTCGGGCCCCTTCCCGTCCGCGATCAATATCTCCTCAGCAACGGATTCTTCTTCTTCGAGCCGGCGCCCGCACGCGTGCTCGCCAGCAACGACTGGCTCGTCGACGTTCACAGCGCTGACTCCAACACGTTCGCCAAGTCGCGCTGGATCAGCCACAACCTCGCCGGCGACACCGATCGCCGCACGGGATCGCAAACCCTCGGCATCATCCGCATGGACGAAGGACAGACTGTTTTTCTCGTCGATGGCGAGATCCATCGGACGACGATTACGGCGCACCACGGCCTCGGCGCGAATCTCGAAGTCGGCATCGCTATCCCCTTCGCCACGATCGGCGGCGGCACCTCCGACGGTTTCATTGAGAGATTCCACGCCGCCTTCCACCTCGGCGACAACCAGCGCGTGGCCATGCAGCGCAATCGCGAGACCGTCTACGTGCACACGGATGAGCGGACGTACTTCCGCGAACACACGAGCGGCGCGCAGATCGGCGACATCGCACTCTCCGCGAAATACGAGCTGACCGCGCTCGAAGATCCTCAGCTTGCGATTTCCATTGAAAGCGCCATCGAGCTGCCGACGGGAGACGCGCAAACACTCGACGGATCGGGATCGCTCGACGGCGGCGTGCAGCTCCTGGCCACGCGCGACTACGGCCGCAGCCGCATCCATGCATCGGCCGGCGTTCTCGTCCTCGGGCACAACGGACCGCTGGGGACGAAATCGCAATTCGTGATCACCGACTCGATCGGCATCTCCAGCCTGATCGCCGGCCGCACATCGGCGACCGCACAGGTCACCATCTCCCAAAGTCCGTTTCGCACGATCGGCGCGCCGGAGCTCACCCGCCGCTCGTATCAGATGACCGTCGGCCTGCAACACGCGATCGGCCGCAGTCTCATCGCATGGGCTGGCATCGTCGAGAATCTCATCACGTATCAGAACAGCGCCGATGCGGGATTCGTGTGGGGGATTGCGCGGAGGTTCTGAAGTGCGCCAAGCAAGGTCATTCCTTGCCAAACAGAGAAATGTTGAATGTTAAATGTTGAATGCTAAATGGTGAATGTTAAATGGTGAATGTTAAATGGTGAATGTTAAGTATTGGATGTTAAATGTTTCGATGTTAAATGGTTTAATAGGAGTGCTTGGCGGGACTGAGGTTCTGGGAACTCCATTCAACATTCAACACTCAACATTGAACATTCAACATTCCAAGTTTTTCAAGTCAGTCAGCTTCGCGCCATAAGAGTCACGACTCGCGATACTCCGGATGCAGAATATCGTCGTACTCGCGATGCCGCTTCATCCATCCCGCGACGTAAGGACATTGCGGGATCACGCGCAGTTTCTGGTCGCGCGCGTACGCCACCGCCGCGGCGACGACCTTCCCCGCAATCCCCTTCCCTTCCGCTTCCTTCGGAACCTCGGTGTGCGTGAATGTGATCTCGTCGCCGTCGATGATGTACTCGACGTACGCCGTGCCGCCGTCGGTGTCGAGCTCGAAGCGATCGTCTTTGCTGTTCTGCCGTACGCCGGGTTCTTCGCTCACCGCGCCCCCGATGAGAAGGTATCGCAGTCCGCGATCCGCCCCGATTTGAAACCGCGCCCGAACCATTCCGATCGCTGCGCCGACGATCCATGCGTGAACGAATCGGGATTGACGGACTTGCCCGCCATCCGCTGAAGACGATCGTCACCGACCGCTGCGGCAGCGTTCAGTCCTTCTTCCACATCGCCCGCTTCCAGCAATTTCCGTTCATCCGTCGAATGAGCCCAGATGCCGGCGAAACAATCGGCCTGCAACTCCAGCGCAACGGAGTACTGCTTCGCATGCCGCGGATCGCGCTCCATCGCGTCGTGGACCTTCCCTTCGATGCCGGTCAGCTTCTGGACGTGATGCCCCATCTCATGCGCGATGACATACGCCTGGGCGAAGTCACCCGACGCGCCGAAGCGCTGCTTCAACTCATCGTAGAAGGCCAGATCGATGTAGACCTTCTCATCCTCCGGACAATAAAACGGTCCGGAGGCCGCCTGCGCATAGCCGCATCCGGAGTCGGTCGAATCACGGAAAAGCACGAGTTTCGCCTTTCGATACGCAGTGTTGTCCTGTTGGGACAGGATCGCCGGCCACGTCTTCTGCGTGTCGTTCAGCACGAACGTGACGAACTGCCGTTCCGTGCTCTCCTCGGGCGTCTCCTGAACCGGCCGCGACGCGACGGGCCCCGATGACGTACCGCCTCCTGTGCCGAGGAGGGCGAAAAAGTTCTTGTGGAAGAGGAGGCTGAGGATGAGCAGGATGACAGCCCCGCCGCATCCGATGTGCATCCCACCGAATCCAAATCCGCCGCCGCCCGACCCGCGCCGGTCTTCAACATCGCTGCTATCACCACCAGGTGTCCATCGCATGGCGGACGCAAGAGCACAAAAAAGGCCAACATTGAACCGCCGCCGCGACTGTCATCCTGAGCCGCCGAAGCCGCCCGAAAACACGCTGCGTTTGCGACCGCACCGAATGGCGGCGGAGGGCGGTCGAAGGACCCCCCGCCTACGTGCAGGGCCGGGTGGCGGCAAGAAAAAAACGAGGCACATAGGCGGGGGATCCTTCGACCGTCCTTCGCCGCCAACGCCCTCCAACCGCAAGCGTTGTGGATGTTGCGGCGGCTTCGGCGGCTCAGGATGACAGCACAATGCTCGCGAGTGGTTAACGACTCCTACATCCCGCTTCCGCACAGCGTCGTGCCGTACAGCGGTACGACATTCACGGTCACGCTTGATCCGCTCACGGTCACGGTTGTGTAGTGGAAGAACGCGCCTGGCTTGCCCTTGCCTCCCTTCTTGCAACCGGACAGCGGTGCGCCGGCTCCACCGGTCACGATAAACACCGGCGCTCCGCTGTTCGGCGAGCTGCCGGCGAACGGACCGTTCGGATTCGACGGCGTGGGATCGACGTAGAGCAGATGATCGTGCGACCCGAAGACGAACGTCATCTTCGGATACTTTCCCTTGTCGAGCAGATGGCGGAACGCCTCGACCTGCACGCCGTAGTCGGACGTGTCGCCTTTCGGCGCGCCGATCTGCGAGCCGCCTTTGTCTTTGATCGGGCGGTGCATGAAACAGAAGATGTGCGTGACCGTCGCGTCGGCGGTGAGCTGATCGAGCGTGGCCTGCAATTCAGCGAGCTGCGTCTTGCCGACGTAGCCGTTGTACGCGCAGCCGTTGGTGAGCGTGACGTCGAGGACGTCGTCGGTATTGATGATGAGAAACGCCGCGTTGCCGTAGCGGAACATTCCATAGAGCGGTCCCATGGCCGTCTCGTAATCGGCCATCATCGAGCCGCTGAAATCGGGGAGCTCGCCGTTGTACGGATCGCTGGCCGTGCCGCAGGCGATCATCGTCTGCACCACCATCTCGTGATTGCCCGGCGCGTTGAAGACGGGCGCGGTGAGCGGTTGGAACGCCGCCAGGAACTCCGCGTACTGTTCGGTGATGCCGACTTCCTGTTTGCCATAGACCGTGTCGCCGTTCCAGACGACGAAGTCGGGCGGATTTGCGGAGAGATTCTTGATGATGTCGAGCAGCGGTTTGGTGAGCGGATCGCCGCTCTTCGCCGGGCGATTGTCGCCGGCGACGACGAATGTGAAGCTCGTCGATCCCGCATTCGGCTCGAGCTGCGGCGCGCCGGTCGGCAACTGCGTCATCGGCGGAAAGAGTTGCGCGGGTGCGGCCGGAGCCGGTGCAGGCTGCGTTGATGAAGGAGCCGGCGCCGCCGGTGGAGCTTGCACCGATAACGCAGACTCCGTCGATGAACGTGCGGTTGCAGCCGCAGGCCGCGCATCGACGAACAGAGCGAGAGCACACGCGACGAGAGACGCAACGATTTTCTTCATGCCTCAAGTTTCGCACAAAAACCGTTGCCCTGTCCCGAACCCGCCCCTATAATCCGCGCGCCGGAAATCTTCTCCGGTTCGCTGCCGTTAGCAGCGACACGTTCCATCATCGTGGGGCTGTAGCTCAGCTGGGAGAGCGCCTGCTTCGCACGCAGGAGGTCATCGGTTCGATCCCGTTCAGCTCCACCAAATTCGCCATTCCAAACGCGGCCGAAAGGCCGCGTTTTTTGTTGACGCCCGACCAGGACAAATTCTCTGGCGATCCGATGTAACCAGCGCACATCACGGCAACTGAATCGTTGTCGTCTCCCCTGCCACGATCACGACCGGAACACTTCCTACGACGTTGCCACTCTTGTCGAGGAGCGACAGCACGTACGAGCCGGGAGGAATCGGTGGATAGGGACCATTCGTCCCTTCGCGGATCGGTCCCGGAAAGCGCGCGCCGATCTGGTTCAGGCGTACCTGCTGCGCGCTCTTCGCCTGGATGATCAGACGTCCGCCATGGACGATCGACACTTGCACGTCGGACTGCGGCGTCGTAAACGTCGTCGACTTGTTGGCGTAATACGGCGCGAAGACTGCGGCGAGATACGTGCCCGGCTTCAACCAACTCCTGTAGACGCCCGTATCGATCCTCGTGGCCTGCGCTGGCCCGGTGTGCTGCTCGGTGCTGATCACGATCGATGCTTCGACCGGCGCGCCGGTGACCGAGTCGACGACATGGAACGTCACCGCCGGCGCCTGCTCCAACCGCACCTCCGCCTCGGGGGCAAACCCTCCGGAGACGACGACCTGTTGCGTCGCCGTGGCGAACGGCTCCCGGCTGACGCGAAGGTCGAAGGTGGCGTCGGCGAGAGCGTCGATCGCGAAATGCCCGTCCGAATCGCTCGTCGCAAAACCGTTCGACTGCGTCGTACGCGAGTTCACGAAAACTTGCGCGTTCGCTACGGGAGCACCCGTGGCCGCGTCGACGACGTGTCCGCGCAACAGCGCGCCGCGGATGTCGATATCGAACGTGGCACTCGAACTAGCGGTGTATGTCGTCTGATAGTTGAGGTTTGGCGCGTTGACTCGGACCGCATAGTCGCCCGACGAGAGTAGCGTAACGATGTAGCTTCCGTCGCGCGAGATCATCGCGTTTGACGGTGGTCGATCCGGCGACGGCGATGCGGTGACAGCCGTGATCGTTCCTCCAATAACGCCGCCAACAACGCCACTAACGACGCCGGGCCTGGCCGGACTAGTGCCGCGGCTTGTTTGCGTAGTGGGCATGAACGTGATCGCACCCGCGGTCACAGGCGCGCCCGCGCGCGTGACATGGCCGTTGACGATGATTCCCGCGCTGAAATCGATCTCCACGGGAGGTGCCGCGCCATTCTCGACCACCACGATTTTCGGCGGCGCCATCCGGTTCTGTCCACCGCTCGCAAGATAGGCGTTGACCTGAACCCGTCCATCGGGCAGACCGCGCAACGTGAAATTGCCTGCGGAGTCGACCGGAGTCTGATTGCGCGTCGTGCCGCCCGATCCGGAGACCGTGACCTGCGACAGCTCTTCCGGCGGCAGGCCGGTGACGCGGCCACTGATCGTCGCGCCGCCGTCCAATGTGAAGATGAGTGGCCTCGCCTGCGGCACGGTTACGTCGTTCGCGTCGCCGCTGACGTATCCCTCTTTCCTCGCGATGACGCGGTAGTTTCCGGCGGCGATGCCTTGAATGACGAAGCTGCCGTCGAGGTCCGTCTGTTCGCTGGTGCCGGGCGTGTTGCGGTCACCATTCACCGTGACCGATGCTCCCGGGATGTTGTGGCCTGTACGGTCGGTCACCTGTCCGCGGATCTCGCCACCGCGATCGAGCGTTACGTCGAGCCGCACGTCTTTCCCTGCGGTCACTTCGACCGTCTTGCGCTGAACGACAAATCCGGCTCTCTGGAACTGAAGCGTGCGCTCTCCTTCGGCGATGCCGTCGAGCGAGTAGTTGCCGTCGGCGTCGGTCGTGGCGCCGGAGAACATCGGCATCCGGCTCGTGTCGTTGAACTGGATGCGCACACCCGCCACCGGCTCGCCTCCCGAAGTCACCCGTCCCGAAATGTTCGCGCCGCGATCGAGCTGCACGTCGATGCCGCTGACTGTCTTCCCGTCGTCGACACTGATGTCGTTTCGCGTGCCGGGCACATAGCCGCTGGAGCTCACCGCAATCTGCACCACACCGGGCGTGACGTTTTCAATCGCATAACTACCGTCGTCGGAGTGAACCTGCTGCGGCATCGACGGCGGCCCCGGACGCGGCCCCGGCCGCTGGGGCAACGAGACAGTGAAGTCGGTCACCGGCTGCTTCGTCCCGCGATCGATCACACGACCTTCGATCCGTGCGCCGAGGGGCATGGTGATCGTCACGTTCTTCGCGGGGGCGGTGACTGGGACGGCGGCGGATGAAAGTCGCCGATCCGTCGAATACGCGGTGAGGGACGTAGCCCCCGCCGCGATGCCAACGATCGTGAACGCTCCCGATGCATCGATCGTCGCATTGCGCACAGGGCTACTTCCCAACGGCATCTCGACCGTTCCCTCGCTCACCGGCGTGCCATCGGGGCGAACGACGCGGCCACTGATCGTGACACTGTGATCCACTTCGATCACGACCGGCTCCGAGCGCGCGGTCAGCGCGACCGAGGGGATGCGTTTCGGCGCAACCTCGTCGCCGGTGACGAACACCGAGTGCGGTCCTTCCGAAGTACGGAACACGACCGAACCGTCCGCGCCGGTGCGTCGGCAGTCGGCCTTCGACGGATCGGCACACTCGGCGGGAAAGAAGAAGCCCAACTGCCCGTTGTCTCCTGTTCGCGTCAGATTGACGTATGCACGCGCGACCGGTTGATGCTGACGGTCAAGAACGCGCACCGTGGCAGGAAAACCGTGCGCCATGATGATGACGATGTCGTTTCTCGTCTCCCCCGGCTGCCACTTCCTCGCCTCGGTCATCCCGCCCGCGTAGCCGCGCTTCAACGCATAGATCGGAAGCGCGATCGCGTTAGGCGAAACCATCACCCGAATCGAAAACTCGCCCGCCGCATTCGTAATCGCATTCGTTCGACGCGGACTGTTGATCACGGGCGCATTCACGACCGCGCCTGCAACCGGCTTCTTCTCTTCATCGAGCACGCGTCCGCGAGCGCGTGCGAATGGCAGTCCGCCGATGGTGCGCGTCGTAACCTGCGGCACCGTCACGCTTGCTCCGGTGATCGTGTACGAGGGATGCGTTCCCTCGATCTGATACGAACGCGGAAGCAGCGGACCGAACGTGAACTGCCCCTTTGCGTCGCTGACTGCGCTCATGGGAAGAGCATCGCCCGCCGTGCCGAAACCGATGCGCGCACCGACGACCGGCGTGCTGCTGACCGCGTCGCGCAACGTGCCGGTGAACGTGGAGCCGGCAGCGAGATGAATCGACAGCGGGCCGCTCTTCGGACGCGTAGCGATGCCGATCTCGTTGCCACGAACCGCGGAAATGGATTGCCAGTTCTCGGGAGCGTGCGCCACCACGAAGCTTCCGTCGTCCGCAGTCTCCGACAACGGCCAGCCGTTGATCGAGATCGCCGCATGCGCCACCGGTCCCGCTGCGTTGACGACGTTGCCGCGCAGCTCTACGCCGCGCGACAACTTGATCTCGTAGACCAGTGTCGACGGGCTGAACGTCTGACGCTGGCCGCTGATCGCATAGTCCGGATGGATGACGTAGAGCATCGGGATACCGAACGCGGACGCTTCGCCCGCTGCGTCCGTCTGCCGGATCTCGCTCCCGGAAAACAGGACCGCATTCGCGACCGGCTTGCCTCCGCTCGTCACCCGAAACTTCGAGACTGGTTGCGGACCGAGAACTACGCCACCGACATCATCGCCATCGACCGTGGGAATCGTGATGCGCGGATGCCCGGCAGCGTCGATGACGAGATCGACGGCCGTCGTCCCTTTTACATCGATTGAAAAGGAGCCGTTGTCCGATGACTGCGCCGTAGCCAGCGGCTCGCGAGCGATTTTGCCCGCGACCAGCTTGGCGCGCAGTGTCGCGGAATCTTCCGCAGCGTAGGCGCGAATGGTGGCGCCGGCGACCGGCTTGTCATCGGAGTCGACAACCGTTCCTTTGATCGCGCCAAGAGCAGTTGACGATAGAAAAGCGGCAACGAGGGTAGCGAGGAGGAGGCGTGCAGGCGTTCGCATATCGATCGGACGAATCATGAAGAAAGACGTTCCGCAAGGGCGGAATGCCCTTGCGCAGCAGCAAGGTCTTCCGGCGACTTACCGTCGCCGGCAACCGCTTTCGGATTGGCACCGGCGGCTAATAGCAGATCGACCATCGCCTCATCGCCATGCTGCGCGGCGGTGTGAAGCGCGGTGTAGCCCATTTGCTGCGGCGCATTGACATCAGCGCCGCGCGCGATGAGCAGGCGCATCGTTTCGATGTCGCGAACCGCCGCTGCCGCATGAATCGGCGCGACGGCGGCGGCATTGTGTGCTGCCGCGTTGACATCGGCGCCTCGCTCGATCAGTGCGCTTGCCAGCGCGGGATGGCGGAAGAAGATGGCCAGACCAAGAGCGGGGAATCCATCATCAGAAAAGGAGTTGAGCAGCGAAGGATCGGCGTCGAGCATTCGTAACGAGAGCGGCTGTTCGCCGAGGGCGCACGCTTCACAGAACGAAGGCGAAGCACCGTGGTCGATGAAGATCTGCGCGAGGTTCGCGTGGCCATGGTAGATGGCGAAGAGAATCGGGGAAATTCCGTTCTGCCGGCTGAGGCATAGCGCCGGCTCGGCATCGAGAAGACGGGATACCGCGGCCGCGTCATCCGCGCGGATCGCGTCGAAGAGCTCGGTCTCGTGCATGCGTAAATCGTAATCCACACGCGGGAGAGAAACATGGCCTGATCGACCTCTTTCTCCCCTTTTTTTCCACCTATTGAAGAGCTTTGTATCTACCCGAAGGTCTGCCGCGACAATAGTTCAGGCACGGAGCTTGATTTAAAGGAGTGTAATGGACACGAAGAAATGCGAGATCTGCGGTCACTCACGCGCGGCGCACGTCGACGGCGTCCACTGCGCGCTTTGCCGTTGCGCATCGCAGCGGACGGTCGCCGTTCAGGAGTCACTGGCCTTCCGCGGCTCGCTTCCGATACGAGCCGCTGGGATGGGCCGGAAGCGATAAATTGAATTTGCAGGATTACTTGGCCTAACATCCCCGTTGGAATTTGTCATGAGCGAAAAGGCCGCGAGAGTCTCCAAGACCGTCACCGTGTCCGAACGCAACCTGCAAAGCGCCGCGCTCCGCCTGTTGCCCAAGCACAACAAGCTCGTCTCGCCGGAGGTCGACTACCTTCGCCGCGTCCTCGGCGAGCGTGCTACGCAACAGCAGATCGACGAAAAGGTCCAGCTGGTGCGCAAGCTCCCCTGGTCCGAAATCGTCCACGAGTGAGGCGAACCGGTACGGATGGAACGTGAGTCACCGCCGCGTCATCACAGGCGCGCGTGACCTACGGTTTGCCAACTCTCACAATGAAAGACGACGAGCGAACAACGGTAGCGAGTTGCGAGAATCCGCCAGCCGGAGAAACCGCGAACGGTCTCCGACAGCCAGCTCCCGACCCCTGCGATCGCGAATCTCCAACTCACCGGCCCGAGATTCGCGCCGCCTTCGAGCCAACCTGCTGCGGCTCGGGATGCATCGATTGTCCGTTCTGACTCCTCGCCTTGCTTTTGCAGGTCCGCCGACATAATATGCTGCCATAGCATACAGGGGGCATCATGGCCAAGGCGCACCGCTTCATTTTCTTTTCTCTTTTTGCCCTCGCGCCGTCATTCCTCACCGCCCGCGTGATCTCCTACGCGCCTTACACCAATCGCCCCGCGTTGCCCGTCATCCAGAACCGGATGAACCGGCACTTCGTCCTCCTGGAATCCTCATCCGCGCAAACATTCGGATACGCCGTATGGAGCGAAGTCGTGCTCTACGACTCGACGGGCCAGGAGGAGCCGCGCGTCGTCTATCCTGCTGCCGGAACGTTCGAGAACATCGTCAGCGCAGCGGTGCGTGAAGAAGCCGGCGCACCAGCCACCATCCTCGTCGCAACCTATGGCACCCAGTACTACGGCAGTGTCATTTGGAAGCTCACTATCGATGGAGGAGCAACGTGGAAGACTCTCGCTCTTCCGACGACGTACTTTGACTACCCCTCGGCCGCCTCCCCTGACCTCGGCGGCCCGTTCGCACGAGCACGCAACTCCAACATCCGCATCGGCACGCCCGACGTGCCCTTCGTGATTTCGCTCGGTTCGTACAGTTCTACCAATGCCAATCCACTTTACGCAATCCGCGCCGACGGATCGGTGAAGAAGTGGACGATGACCGGACGATTGATCGGATCCAACAAAGAAGGCGACCGCTTTCTCGTCTCGAGCGGGACGGATATCTACTCGATCGATCCCGAAGGGACGAGCAACAAACTCGGCGGATTAGGTCTCAGCAATTCACAACTCGAAGGATGGCTGACTCCTGACGGTGCGGCGTATGTCAATCTCGCCGGCGCATGCTGCACGGCCGATCGCCTCTGGTATCTGAAAAACGGCATCTTGCAGGAGCTGCTCGTCGGCTCCGATCCGCGGTTCGGCGGAAGTTCGACAGGAACACGTTTCTTCGAGATCCCAACGGCTGACTTCTCCGGCGCATGGATCATCAAGCGCGCGACCGGACAGCCTACGCGGCTGCTGCGGCACGATGCGCAGACGGGTTTGGTGCAGCAGTGGCAGGACATCACCGCACCCGAAGTCGAGGCGATTCACGCCTCGGCAGGGGGCGACAAACTGCTGATTCAGGTGCACCGGCCACGCGCGGCGATCGATACGTTGTCGTTCAAAGATCCGGCGCTGGCGGTGTGGCACGCCGGCGACCCGGCGCCGCGCTTCTACGATGAGCTCTTCCTCGATGAAAAATCGAACAAAGGGTTCGTTCATCTCGACGTCGACGCCATCGAGCGCAATGAGCCATTCGTCTTCGACGGCGGCTCGCTCGTCCTGATTCCGGGCGGCGTCAACACGTCACCAGCTTCTGGTGGCAGCGACGTCTTTCAGGAATGGGGTGTCATCCGAGGCTCGCTGGCGCAGAAGCTCGTCATCCCCGGCTTTGGCCGTACGGGCGGAGCCTTCAATAGCAGTTGGACGAGCGACATCACCTTCTACAACCCGAATGAGACCGCAATCAAGGCGACGCTGCACTTCGTACCGGGCGGCGCGCAAACGAATACCAATCTCGGCGATCAGACGCTGGACCTCGCACCACGCGAGATCCGCCTTGTACACGATGCGCTGAAGACGCTGTTCAACATCGACGAAGGCGTCGGCGCGCTCTTCATCACTCCGGCTGCCGGTGCTTCGCTCAATGCGACGGCGCGCACCTATTCGCGCACCGACAGCGGAACGTTCGGGTACGGGATGGAGGCCATCGACACGTACGCGGCGGCGAGCGCACGCTTTCCGATCACATTCTGCGGCGCGTTCCAGGGCCAGGGCTTCCGGACAAACGTCGTGCTGACCGACGTCTCCGGCCGCGGAACCGCGGCGACGTTCTCCGCAGGCGGCATTACCGGCGCGATGTCCATCAGCACGGCGGCGGTGGAGGCTCCAGCACTCGGATACACCCAGACGAACGGGCTCCAGTCGTGGCTGACGCTCGCGTCATCGCGCGGTGGACTGACTCTTCAGCCCAGCCGAGGCGAGGCGGTGGCCTCCGTCTTCACGATCGACAACACGACCAACGATCCGACCTACTTCCCGCCCGACCTGGCCGCATCGGTGACGCGAACGATTCCGGCCATCGGCCATCTCGACGGCGTGAACGGCTCGAAGTTCCGCAGCGACGTCTATCTCTACAACAACGCGACAACTTCAAAGTACGTCACGCTGGCGATGAAGATGTGGGACTCGAGCGCCAGCAGCGCTGTCACGATCCTCATGCAGGCGAACGAAGCGCGGGTCCTGTCGGACATTCTTTTCAGCTTCTTCGGAAGAACCGGCATCGCACGGTTGCGCGTCACCGCCAGCGGCGCGACGACCGACACCAGCATTCGCGTTTCCTCCCGCACCTACACCGTCGACGCGAATGGCGGTACGTACGGATTCCTCCTTCCGCCGCTCAACTCGTTCCAGACCGCGTCCGCCGGCGATATCCTCGAGATTCTCGGACCCGCTCTCGATCCGGGATTCCGCACGAACCTCGGCCTGGTGGACATGGCCGCGTTCGCATCGACGCCGGCCCGCGCGCGCGTCGAGGTGATCAGCTCCGCCGGATTCACTCTCGATCGTTTCGAGATCACCCTGCCGACCCTCGGCGGCATGCAGCTCAACGACCTCTTTCGCGCGCATCAGTTGACGCACGACGGCTCGCCGGTGCTGATCCGCATCACGAACATCAGCGGGATGTTCGGTTCGTACGCAGCAACGCTCGACAACGGCACGAACGACTCGACGTACTTCGCTGCGAACCTGGCCGCGAAATAATGCACGCGCCGGATTGCACGCGGCCCGAGGGGCCGCGTGCGTTGTCGGTTGATTGCGCTTTGCGCGTTGTCAGTTGCCGGGGTGTTTGGCCGGCTTTGGGCTCGCGACAACGTCGACAACGCGCGAAGCGCAACCAACCGACAACGCTGCAGGCAACTTACGCGCGAAGCGCAATCCCCGACAACGCGCGCAGCGCAATCAACGCGCGCAGCGCACTAGAGTCCCATTGCGCCCACATACAACCCGTGAAAATGATGCACGCCGTTTTCGCGCGACGGTGAGTAGCGGCCATTCTGGTACGTCGACGACGCCAGTCCGCGCTGCACCGCTTCGCAGATGTCGATGTCTTCGAGCTGGATCTCATCGCTGAACGCGATCGTCTCGTCGATGCGTTGGCGTTCCGCGGGCGAATCGGGATCACGGAAGTACCATTCGAACAGAGTCAGCGTTCGCGTTGGCCCGAGCGGGACAATGAGGTTCGTCGAGAAGTTGTCGGGATAGACGTTCAGCATCAGGTTCGGCCAGATCCAGAAGTAGTCGACATCCTCGGCCGGATCATTCACACGAATGCGCTCGGGCCGTTTGAGCGGCGCATGCTGGATCGAGTAGTTCTCCTTCGTTTCCGTTCGATATCGCGGATAGTCGATCTCCCGGAAGAGTCCCGGATGAACGATTGGGATGTGGTAACCCTCGAGGTAGTTGTCGACATACACCTTCCAGTTGCAGTCGAGCGACCACTCCTTGTGCGCGGCGAGGCGGTAGCCGGTGTAGTTTCGAGGAGCGAGCCGGGCTACCAGATCGCCTAGAAACTCCGTGAGCGGCGGCGCAGACTGATCGACGTTGACGAAGACCAATTCACTCCAGATGTCGGCGCGGAAACGCGGCAATGAGAAATCGCCGCGTTCGAAACATTCGACGCCGCTCATTTCCGGCGTCTGCAGAAGCTGGCCGTCGAGCCCATATGTCCAGCCGTGATAGCCGCATTGCAGGACGGGACGCTTCCCCTCCCCTTTCGCGACAGGACCAGCGCGATGCCGGCATACGTTCGACAGCGCGCGCAGCTCCCCATCGCTGCCGCGAACGACGAGCACTGGCTCGTTGGCAATCGTCGTCGTGAAGAACTGCCCCGGCTCGCGAACCTGCGCCGCATGTCCGGCGAGTTGCCACGTGCGCCCGAAGACATTTCGGTTCTCGGCGTCGAGCACGTCTTTGTCGAAGTAGTAGCGCGACGGAATCGTTCGCGCAAACGCCAGGCGGGAATCGAACTGGTAGTCGCTCATTTTTTTCGGACGAGAAGGAACAACGGGATCGTCAAAACAAAAACCCCGACCGCGTAGAGCGAGTTGCGGGTATCGCTGATGATCGCGCCGATCAGGAACGCGATCGACGCCAGAAACGCCAGGCCGGTCGTGTACGGATGACCGATGGCGCGGAACGGCCGCGGCGCATCGGGCGCGCTGCGGCGCATAGCGAAGAGCGACGCGAATGACAATGCGTAGTTGGCGACGAAGAAGAACGCCAGAATCGCGATCACCTGCTCGAATCTGCCCGAGATGACGAAAACCGCCGCAAGAATACTGCTGAACAGAAGCGCCACGTCCGGCGTCCCCCCTTTGTTCACCTCGGCAGCGCCGCGCCAGAAGAGGCGATCGCGGCTCATGGCGAAGAGCACGCGCGGCGCGATCAGCACGTTCGAATTCACCGCGCTGATCAGCGAGACGATCATGATCACGCGGACGATCGTGTCGCCATGCGCGCCGAACAGATGCTGCGCGACGACACCAGCGGCGAGTTTCTGTCCAGCCAGACTTCCCAGCGGCACGACACGAAGGAAGGCAACGTTGACGAGGAGATAGATCGCCATCACCGCGAAGACGCCGCCGAACATCGCCCGCGGGATGTTCCGTCCCGAGTCCTTCACTTCTTCCGAAAAATAGATCACCGCTGTCCATCCGTCGTAGGTGTAGATCACGGCCTGAAGCGCGAGGATGAAGGCGATGGCAAGCGAGCCTTCATGTTCCGCGACGATCGCGGCCGCTGTTGGATGGCGCGCGCCGAGGTAGAAACAGGCCGCGATGAGGAAGAGGAAGGCCAGCGCTTTCATGAGGCTGGTGGCGTCCTGCGTCCATCCGCCCCAGCGCACGCCGAACCACTGGATGAGCGTGAGGATGCCGATGATCGCAAGCGCAGTCGGCTCGACGCCGCGCAAGCCGGGGAAGAGTACTAGCGCGTATTCGCCGACGACGATGGAGACGGCTGCGGTCGTGCCGCAGGTGGAGATCCAATCGCTCCAGCCGACGACGAGGCCGGCGTAGTCGCCGAGCGCGCGGCGCACGAAAACGTACTGCCCGCCCGACTCCGGCACGAGCGTTCCCAACTCGGCCAACGCGTTCGCGCCCAGAAGCGCGTAGAGACCGCCAATGATCCAGACGGAGAGGAACGGCCAGAAGGTGGGGAGGTGCGTGGCGATGTCGCCCGGCGTGCGGAGTATCCCCGCGCCGATCATGTTGCCTACGGTCACGGCGAGGCCGAACGTCACGCCGAGGACGGTGAGAAGTTTCGCGCGCGGTGGCAAGGCGGGAGAAGTGTAACGGAGGCGCGGTCCCGAGCGGCTCGCGAAACAGTGCTTACGTAGGTCGGTCTCTCCAGTCCGACT
>JAXDGL010000005.1:0-31411 GCA_034665065.1 Thermoanaerobaculia bacterium
CCTGCCGATCGCAGGGTGAAGGACGGCGAAGGACCCCCTGCCGATCGCAGGGTGAAGGACGGCGAAGGACCCCCTGCCGATCGCGGGATGAAGGACGGCGAAGGACCCCCTGCCGATCGCGGGGTGAAGGACGGCGAAGGACCCCCTGCCGATCGCGGGGTGAAGGACGGCGAAGGACCCCCTGCCGATCGCGGGGTTTCTCTTGCAGATCACGATCCAGAGAACGCGCGAGACGTTGAAAGAATCAGGGGGTCCTTCGCCGCGCTACACCCCTCCGGGGTTTCGCCGGCTCAGGATGACAGCGGCGTCCTCTTCGACTTCCGCTTCATCCCTGACTCCGAGATCGCTACGTACTTTGCAGCGGCTGACGTCGTGCTCGCGCCGTATCGCATCGAAGCGCAGAGCGGCGTCGCGCTGACCGCGTTCCACTTCGCGCGGCCTGTCATTGCCACGACGGTTGGCGGGTTGCCCGAGGTCATCGACGGGACGAACGGCATCCTCGTTCCTCCCGAGGATCCCGCCGCACTTGCTCGCGCCGTCGACGAATTCTTCACCACGCGCGATCGCGCGGCGATGGAACGGAGCGCCGCCGCGTCCGCTCGCAAGTACTCATGGCCGGAATACGCTGCCGTGTTCGCTGCCTTAGTGGACGGGAGATGAAACTCAACCCTCGCCGCATCAAGGTCGGCCTCGAGCTGACGTCGAAGTGCAACCTCCGTTGCGGCATGTGTCCGCTGCCGGTGTTGCGCCGTCCGTACGAAGACATGGACTGGCCGATGGTGGAGAAAGCGGAGCGCGAGATTCATGGCGCAGGGTTGAAACTCAAATGGCTGCACGAGATGGGCGAGCCGTTGCTCTACGCCCGCATCGACGACGCCATCCGACTCTTCCCCGAGGCCAGCTTGTCGACGAATGGGCTGGTGCTGACGGAAGAGATCGGCGCGAAGCTGCTGGCGTCGCCGCTGAAGCGGATCCGCATCTGCGTCGACTCGATCCAACCCGATGTCTATCCGCAACTGCGGACCGGCGGCGACTTCGACAAGCTCGTCGTGCTGACGCGCGCGTTTCTCGAACAGGCCAAAGGCCATCCCATCCGGATCGAGATTCAGAAGATGCGCTCGCGTCTGACGCTCGAAGAGACCGTCGACGATTTTCGGTCGCTCTTCGATCTCAAGAAGTACCGCAACGCGCGCGTGATCGAGAAAACGTGCGAAGCGCTCGACGTGAATGAAGAGACCGATCTGCACGGCAAGTTCTACGGCTGCGTGCAGGGTGCCTTCTTCACCTGGGTGGTGATCTTCGCCGACGGCCGCGTCACGCACTGCTGCTACGACGCGCACGGCGATCAAGTCCTCGGCGACTTGAAAACGCAATCGCTGCACGAGATCCTCGACTCGCCACGCTTCGCCACGATGCAGGATGCCTTTGCCCGCCGCGATTTCACGAACCTTCCGCGTTGTGCCGAGTGCTTCAAGCACGGAGGCGAGTCGCACACATTCAACGATGTGCTTTCGCGCGTGCAGAACCTTCCCGGCGTGGCGAAGGACGTCGTGCGCAAAGTCATCGACGTGCGGTACCGGACGTGATCCACATCCTCAACGTCGTCTTCGGCATCATTCCCATGCTGATCCTTGCGGCCAGTATCGCCGCCGGAGTGGAGGATGATCGTCATCACCGCAGGACGTTTGTCCTCATTTGCGGCCTCTGGTCGATCACGTTGGCGATGTGGGATTGGATGCGCTCCGCGCCTGTGGCGTGGGACATTCTCTGGCTTACGTGCGGGCTGATTGCACTTGGCTTCCTGATTGCTTCTCGATCTTCCCGCCGGTACCCACGAAAGGACTCGATATGAAAAGCGTGGGCTCCATCGTTTCAACTGTTGGTTGTCTTCTGTTTCTTGCTGCGTGTGCAGGCAATCCGGCGCCTGCAATGGTCTCGTCTCCCACGACAAGCGTCGTCAAAGTGAGTGTTACCGGTGACCGGGACATCAGCGAAGCGTTCGCCCGTGATGTGCGCGACGCCGCACTTACGTCGATTACGCGCTTCGTCCCGAATGCGCGCCCGATGACGGTGAGTCTGGTTCTGGACAGCGCGACGTCGGGCATTACAGTCCGCCCTTCCGTTTGGAGCGCGCGTGAATCGCACACCGTCGGTCCGGCCGTGAATGCTGCGCAGGTCGGAGCGGTTCCCTCGGTCGAAGAGCATCCGTTTTCGATCGCAGGTCCGATGGCGCAGGCGGCGTTCGAACTGCATGGTCAGTACTCGATCACAGACGCAAACGGTCATCTGATCGAATCCAAGCCATTGCAGATTCACGCGTCCGCCAACAACCGCGACGGAGATATCGGTGCGCGCCGCGACCTGGTGATGCTGGCCGGCGAGTTTGTCGCCTCCCGCGTGAAAGCACTCAGTCACTAACCGTACGCTGCACAAAAAGGAGTCTGCGAATGAAAGCCAACGATCTGCTCGGCGTATTGTTCCTGTCCGTTAGCGTGGCCGCCTGCTCCCAGGCAACGCAGCCCGCGCCGCTTCGCGTTACGATCACCGCGTCCGACGGCGCAGCCGGGCGCGTCGACACCGCTGCGCTCGAGCGGATTACCGAAGCCGAAATCCACCACAGCTCGACAATGCGGCCACTGCATTTAACGGTAGCCTTCAACTCGTTCGGCTTCGTAGCGCAGCCGGAGATTCCCAACGGTTCCACCCATCATGGCGCTCCGTCCCGCGTCAGTCCGATTTCCGTCTCGAACCTTTCGGCCACCCCGTGGAATGACGGGTTGATCGTGGAGCACGGCGAACGCGTTAAAACGCAGTCGCGCTCGAATCTCCACGTCCGCCGCGAGGTTGCTGTGGGTACCTACACGATCAGCGATGACAAGGGAAACGTGCTGGAGCAGCGGCCGGTGGCCGTCGGAGTGCTCGATCCCGATGTCGAGATGATGATTCTGCAACTCCAGTCGATGCACACGACCGGTCACTATCTCGCCTCACGCGTCGCCGCTCTCAGTAAATGAAACGAATCAGCATCCTGATCCTGATCGCGCTGCTGCCGCTCGTCGCGGTGGCAGCGCAGATTTCATCGAAAGATCTCCTCGCCATTCGCAGAGTGCTCGACGAGCAGGCCGCAGCATGGAATCGCGGCGACATCGATGCCTACATGGCCGGCTACGCGAAAAGCGAGACGACGATGTTCGTCGGCACCGAGGTCACGCGGGGATGGACGAAGGTGCGCGACCGATACAAAGCGAAGTACGACTCGCGCGCAAAGATGGGCACGCTCGTTTTCTCCGACATTGATCTGCGTCCGTTCGGGAGCGACGATGTGATTGTGACCGGAGCATGGAAACTGACGCGCGAGAACGACACCCCACAGGGCCGCTTCACGCTGATCTTCCACCACCGTCCGGAAGGCTGGCGCATCGTCTACGACCACTCGTCGTAGATGGAACGCCGCCGTCTCGGCGGCTGGCCCGGCCGGCGTCCCGCCGCCGAATCCTCACCGAAAGCTGATCGGAATATCGTCCATCGTCAGCACGCCCGGCCGCGCATTGACCACGCGCGCGATTGAGTTGACCACCATCGCTGCCGTCGCGCGGTCGCCGTGGACGCCGCCCTTGATCACCATCTCCACATCGGGCACGCCATGCACGATCACGCGGTCTGCGGCCACCTCTTCCGCGCCGACGTACATGCGCAGCTCGAGGCTGACGTTGATCTTTCCGCGGCCGTAGATCGTCTGATGAACGCCGGCCACTTGTCCCGCAGCGCACGTGAGGTACTGCGTTTTCACTTCGCGCTCGGCGATGATCGGCTCGATCACTTCATCGATCACCGACTCGAACTCAGCGCCCAGTCCTTTGCCGACCATCATCAGCGACTCGCGCAGCCCCATATGTTTGATCTTGCCGGCTGCGACGGCGGCGCGGAACTCCTCGGGCGTCATGCCTGCCCCAACCTTCCGCTGCAGCGGCTCGCGGCGCGTCGAGGCGTTCTGGATGCGGATGATCTCGACCGAGTCGACGCGCTGGCAGACCGACGTGATCGTGAGCGGTAGCTTGTCCATCACGAAGCCGGGATTCACGCCGGTGCCGAGGAGCGTGACGTTCTTTGCGCGGGCGATTTGTTGCAACTCTTCGCGGATGGCCTGATCGAGCGGGAAAGAGAGTTCTTCGCACGTGGAGACGACGTGACATCCTCGGTTCAGCAGATCCTTGAGCTGCCCGGCGACGTCGCGCAATCGCGAACCGGTGGAGTGGCAGACGACATCGGGCCGTCCGGATAGTTCCGCGGTCACTTTCACACCAACGTCCCGATCGAGTCCGATGACCTCGCCGAGGTCTCTGCCGATCTTGTTGGGATCGACGTCGACGGCGGCGACGATGCGGATCCATGGTTTCGTCAGCAGCAGCCGTGCGATCTCCGCGCCGATCGGACCGATTCCATATTGCGCGACGCTGATGGGTTGAACGGGATTCATGAACACCTCGTGGAAGAAGAGTGAAGTTTGAAGAGTGAAGAGTGAAGCAAAGGCGGCGGGGATTGTAAGGTGAAACAGAGATCAGGGAGAGGCAGAGATCAGTGAGAGGCAGAGATCAGTGATCAGGATAGAAACGGAGATCACGGAGATGTAGAGACAGGAGATCAGGAAGAGAAATCAGAAAACCAGAGATCAGAGATCAGAGATCAGAGGATTAGTAATGATGATGCGAACGCTCGGTGATTCCTGACGTGCTATTTCCTGATCTCTGTCTGCGTCTATCTCTGCTTTCCCCCGCTCCGCGGGGCTATTTGGACCATTCACTCGGATGCCATCATCGTGAGGGGGAACAACGCAGTCGTAACATCGGAAGGCGTTTTCGATCCCTCGGGCGCTTTTTGCGCCTTCGCCAGCCCTTCCACGCTCGCAGTCCTTCCTGGCGTTCGCTCCAGTGCTGATCGATACGCTGCGGCGGCTTCGGATGCGCGTCCGGCGGCGAGAAGCGTGTCGCCGAGGAGCTCGTAGGTGGGCTTCTCGATGACGGGAGGACCGAACTCGAACGGCATCGTGGTCTCCGTGACCGCGGTTTTTTGCAGCATGGCAATCGCTTCGGCGCGCTTCCCTTCCGCGGCGAGTCGCAACGCGTCGGCTTCCTGCGCCATCACTTCGTAGCGGGTTTGTGCGTTCGGATTCATCCCGCTCATCGCCTGATGGCGGCTCTCCATCGCGGCCTTCTGCGATTCATGAAGGCGCGCAACCGCCGCCTTCAGTGCAGGCAGGTCGCCGTGCTTCGCTGACGCCAGTACATCGCCGTAGGCCATCGTGAAACGCGCGCTCGCGTGTTGTGCTCCCTCGGGAATGACGACGTTGTCGGCGGCGGTCAGCGACCCGCCGCTGGCGATCTGGTGCGCGCGCATGTCGGCGTACGAATCGATCCGCCCTTCGTACGAATCCATCGCACCGCCCGACTCGAACTTTGCTGCGAACGCCGAGGCGCGGCAGGCATCGAGCGCTTTGCGCGCGTCGTCGAAACGATGCTCCTGCAAGTAGGCGTAGTGCAGCCAGAGGGGATAGTGACCGCAATCGGCTGGAGGCTTCGATCGTGCGGCGCGCTGCTTGTTGACGACGTCGATGGCGCGCCGGTTCGCGTCGATGACGTCATCCCACATCCCCATGGCGATGAAGATGTGCGAGGTCATGTGCAGCGCATGTCCGGCGTTCGGGGCGACGATGCCGTAGCGGCGCGCGGCGCGAAGTCCGAGCGGAGCGTGAATCGGATCGTCGTAGCAGTGGATGAGGTAGTGGAGTACGCCAGGATGCTGCGGATGCGACGGCAGGACCTCTTCGAGCAGCGCCGCGGCGCGCATGTAGGTTGCGAAATCGCGGCCGTGGTGCGAGGTGCCGAGGAGTGCGACGGCGTAGAACGCCGTAGCGTCGACATCGTCGGTATAGCGTTCGTGCACGCCACGCATCGCGTCGGCGTACTTGAAATCGCGCTCGTCCTTCGTGCCGTCGCCGTAGAGCACATCGATCGCGCGGAGATAGTCGCGCTCGCGCTCCGTTTTCGCTTTCGCCAGGCGCTCGGCAGGCGTTGCGCCGAGTTTCTTCAGCGCGCCGCGTGCGGCATCGGCGTCCTGCTGGAACCAGACCGGATGCGTGTACGTCATCGCCTCGCCCCAGTAGGCCATGGCGAATGAGGGATCGATCGTTTGCGCGCTCTTGAAAGCCTTCGCCGCGTCCTCGTACTCGAAGTCGTGCAGCAGCGCCAGGCCGCGAAGGAATGGCGCTTGCGCGTCGGGCGCGCCGGAGTTTGCGAAGGAGACTTCGCCGGCGTCGTTTTGTGCGAGGGCGTTGGTGGCGAGCATTAACGCGAGGAGAATGGAGCGCATGGTTGGAATCATAGAACGTCTCGATCCGCAGATAACGCAGATACACGCAGATGAGACGAATGGACGGAACGCCTGGTTCTCCATCTGCGCCCATCTGCGTCATCTGCGGATGAAGGTTTTTCTTCTCTTCCTCATCACGAGCGCCTGCGCGTCAACACCGGTCGTGAGCACATCACCCTACGTCCTCGTTCTCGGCATCGCGCAGGACGGCGGGTATCCGCAGGCTGGCTGCAATCGGCCCGACTGCATTGCGGCATGGAAAAATCCGAAGTTGCGTCAGCGCGTGTCCTCCCTGGCGATCATCGATCCGCAGTCGGGTCAGCGCTGGATCATCGACGCCACGCCTGACTTTCCTTCGCAACTGCGCACGCTCGAAGAATCGGCACCGCGCAAAGAGGCCGCGCCACTCCTCGACGGCATCCTCCTTACGCACGCGCACATCGGCCACTACCTCGGTCTCGCCCAACTCGGGCGCGAAGTCCTCGGCACGCGTGGAGTACGCGTCTACGCGATGCCGCGCATGCGCGAGTTCCTCGCACACAACGGCCCGTGGGATCAGCTCGTGAAATTGCACAACATCGAGATCGCGCCGATCGAGGATGGCGTCGAGATCGCGTTGAACGAGCGGATTCACATCACGCCGTTGCGCGTGCCGCATCGTGATGAATACTCCGAGACAGTGGGTTTTATCGTGCGGGGACCTTCGCGATCGATCCTCTGGCTTCCGGACATCGACAAGTGGGAGCGATGGTCAACGCCGGTCGGGTCGGTCGTGAGCCGCGTCGATGTCGCTTTCGTCGACGGCACGTTTTACGAAGCGAGCGAGTTGCCCGGACGCGACCTTCGCGAGATTCCGCATCCGTTGATGACGGAGACGATGGCGCGGCTGACAACACCGGAGCTTCGCGCCAAGGTGCGGTTCATTCATCTCAATCAATCGAATCCGCTGTTGCGCGAACGGCGTGCCGGCGTCATCGTCGCAAGAGACGGGGAGCGCAGCGGACTCTGAGCGATTGGTTTCCGTTGCGTCGAGCGCCCCGGCGAAACCGCCTCGTGTGAATACATTCTCCAGATGTTGCGCGAGATCTAGCACGGCTAAAACTCCTGAGTGGCACCGGCGATGACGCCGATGCCACCCGTTCAAATTCACAAATCGCTACCGCATCTTCATCAGCGCTCCCGCGCCGAGGATCGCGGCGAGCAGTAGCAGAGCCCAGGTGGAAAGTGCCGGCACGTCCGACGGTGCCGCGATGAACGCCGGCGCGCTCGTCGAGCTGTTGCCGCTGTTCGGATCGGACGTTGCGCTCGAGACGCCGCCGCTGTTGTTGAGCGTGCCGGTCGCGCCGGGCGCCACTGTCGTCACAATCGTAAAGATTCCCGTCGCGCCGGTACCGAGTGACGCGGCCGTGCACGTGATCGTTCCTGTCGAACCGACGGGCGGCGTCGTGCAACTCCATCCCGGCGCGGTGATCGAGCCGAAGCGGAGCGACGACGGCAACGCGTCCGTGAAGACTGCGCTCGACGCGCTGTCCGGGCCGTTGTTGGTCACGGTGAACGTGTACGTGATCGTCGCGCCATTCTGCGTGCCGGTGCTGCCCAGAACGAGATCGGCGGAGCCCGAGAGGAAGGATGCGCCGGCCGAATTGTTGCCGCTGGATGAATCGCCCGGCGTGCCAGAGACGGATGCCGTATTTACGATCGTACCGACCGCGTTCGACAACGACGTGACGCCGAGCGTGAACGTTGCCGTCGCGCTGTTCGCGAGCGAGGCAGCGGTGCACGTGATTGTTCCGGTCGCGCCGACCGCAGGTGTCGAGCAACTGAACCCGGCTGGTGTGCTGATCGATGCGAATTTCAACGTTGCCGGCAGTGTGTCGGTCATCGTCACTGACGTCGCGGCATCGGGACCGTGATTCGTGACGATGATCGTGTAAGACACTGTTGCGCCGGGCGCGGCGCTCGTCGTCGCGGTCGACTTCGTGATGCCGAGGTCGGCGCTGGGCGGAGGCGTGACGGTGGTCGTGGCGACGGCATTGTTGTTGGCCAGTGCGCTATCAAAGGCGTCGCTGCTTCCCGACACTGTGTTCGTGATCGCGCCGGAGACGGCGGTGACGTTGGCGACGATCGTGAACGATGCCGTCGCGCCGTTGGGCATCGATGCGATCGAGCAGGTGATCGTGCCTGTGCCGCCGATCGCGGGCGTCGTGCAACTGAATCCGGCCGGGGCATTGACCGACTGGAACGTCGCGCCCGAGCCGATGACTTCGACGATCTTCGCGTTGGCTGCCGCGTCGGGTCCGTTGTTCGTCAGCGTCTGCGTGTAGGTGATCGTCGCGCCGGAGTTGACCGGATCGGGCGCATCGCTGTTCGTGACCGCCAGATTTGCGGTGGGCACGACGTACGACGTTGGGACGCTCACGCTATTGTTGAGATTGTTGGGATCGGCCGCACCGCTCGACACGGTGAAGTTCTGCGTGATCGTCTGGTTCGTGTTTGCGAACTGCGCCAGACCTGCCTTCAGGACGATGGTGAATGTCGACGTCGATGACACCGCGAGTGACGCTGCCGTACACGTGAATGACGCGCCCGAGCCAACGGCCAGCGACGGACAGCTCCATCCGGCGGGTGCGGTCAACGACTGGAAGCGAAGCGTGTTGTTGAGGGGAACGTTCAGATTCACGTTGGTCCCGGCATCAGGTCCGCTATTCGTCACGTCGACGGTGTAGGTGATGTTGCCGTCAGGACTGACCGGATCGGGCGCGTCGCTGGCGGTGACGCCGAGGTTGACGCTGGATGTCTGGTAGAGCGTCGGCACCGTTACGTTGTTGTTTGCGTTGTTCGTATCGAACCACTGATTGCTGGAGCCGAAAACCTGATTGATCGTCTGGCTGAGTGCGCCGAATTGCGCCGACCCGGCGTTGAGCACGACGGTGAAGACCGACGTGGCAGACGCCGCGAATGTTGGCGCGGTACAACTGAACGATGCTCCATGCCCGACTGCCAGCGACGGACAACTCCAACCCGCCGGCACTGTGATCGATTGATAACGCAGCGTGTTGTTCAGAACGACGCTCATGACCGCGTTCTGCGCGGGATCCGGTCCGGCGTTGGTGACGGTGACCGTGTACGTGATGTTGCCATCGGGCGCGACCGGATCGGGCGAATCCGTCGCGGTGGTCTGCATGTCGGTATGAGGCGCCACGTACGACGTCGAGATGGTCACGTTGTCGTTCGCATGGTTCGGATCGAACCAGGGGCTGTTGGAGCCGAAGAGCTGATTGATCGTCTGATTGGTGACGCCGAACTGTGCCACGCCGGCTTTGAGGACGACCGTGAACGTGGATGTCGATACCGCCAGATTGGTCGCCGTGCAGGTGAACGAACCTCCGAACCCGACCGCGAGCGCCGGACACGTCCAACCGGCCGGTGCGGTGATCGACTGGACCAGCAACGTGCCGTTCAGGACCGCGTTGAAATTCGCGCTCGTCGCGACGTCGGGACCGTTGTTGATGACATTGACCGTGTAGGTGATGTTGCCGTCGGGATTGACCGGGTCGGGAGAATCGCTGCCGGTCGTAGCCATGTCGACGTGCGGCGCCACATACGACGTCGTGGCCGTTACGCTGTTGTTGCCGCCATTCGGATCGGACTCCGTCGCATTGACCGTGAAGAGCTGCGAGATCGTGTGATCGAGGACGCCCTGCTGCGCCAGCGGCGCGTTCATCACGATCGTGATCGTGTCGTTCGCTCCCGCTGCCAGTGTTATGGCGGTGCAGGTGAAAGAAGCACCTGATCCGACCGTGAGCACGCCACAGTTCCAACCCGCCGGCGTGACGATCGACTGAAACAGCATCGAACCGCTGTTGAAGACGTTCAGATGCGCCGTGGTGGCCGTGGCCGGTCCCGCGTTGGTCACATGGACGGTGTACGTGATGTTGCCGTCGGGGGCGACAGGATCGGGGGCATCGGTAGCAGTAACCCCCATATCAGCGCCGACGATGGCAAACGCAGAAATCGGAAGAAGGGCAAAGCACAGCACGAGTAGAACGCGGCGCACGATCATTGGACAGAGACTCCTCTGTTGATAGGTCGCGCAAACGGGAGGGAAAGTCCCTCAAATTAATGCGCGGCCCTGGCGGGCCGCGCGTTGTCGGTTGTCGGTTGGTTGCGCTTCGCGCGTTGTGAGGCGCGCCTACCGAAAATTCTGCCGCGCAACCGTCCGCGACGCCGGATGAAGAATCGCGCCGATGGGCGAGCCCTGGCCGACACCCATAACGCGCCGCAGGCGCAATCAACCGACAACGCGCGAAGCGCAATCAACCCGCCCCCCAACTCCCCGCGCTACAATAAAAAATCTCCATGTCCGACGTCACACAGCTTCTCCAGGAGTGGAACGCCGGCGAGCCAGAAGCGCGCGACCGGCTCATGCGGCTCGTCTACGATCCGCTGCACGCCATTGCCGCGCGTCACTTTGGGCGCGAGCGCGAAGGGCACACGCTCCAGCCGACGGCACTCGTTCATGAGCTCTATGTCCGTTTCGCCGATCAGCGCCAGGTGGCGTTTCGCGATCGCGTGCACTTCTACGCCGTCGCCGCGACCGTGATGCGGCGCATCCTCGTCGATCATGCCCGCCGCCGCGACAGCGATAAACGCGGCGGAGGAAAAACGCCGCTGGCCATCGACTTCGCGGTCGACGTCTGCGAAGAACAGGATTTCGACATCGTCGCGCTCGACGTCGCACTGGAGCGGCTTGCGGCGATCTTTCCCGATCAGGCGCGCATCGTCGAGCTCCGTTTCTACGGCGGCCTCACCCTCGACGAGACCGCCTCCGCCCTCGGTATCTCCGCCGCCACCGTCAGCCGCGAATGGACGATGGCGCGCGCGTGGCTGCGAGGCGCGATGAGCGCTTCATGACTGCCGATCCGGTCGACGCGCGGTTTTGGGAGAACGTTCGGACGCTGTTCCATTCCGTGCTCGATGCAGAGCCGCCGGAACGCGCAGCGATGCTCGCCGCCGCCGATCCATTGTTGCGCGCGGAGGTCGAGCGGCTCGTCGCACAGCATGAGGAGGCGGGCGGATTTCTCGAGCAATCACTATGGGAGATCGTTGGCCAGGCCGACGACAAATGGGATCGGATGCGCATCGGTCCCTATCGCGTCGTCCGGCAGATCGGATCCGGCGGCATGGGCACCGTTCTTCTCGCTGCGCGCGAAGACGACGAGTTCGAGCAGCGCGTTGCGATCAAGCTCGTGCGCCGCGGCGCAGGAAGCGACGCGCTGCTCCAACGCTTCCGGCAGGAGCGGCAGATCCTGGCCGCGCTCGATCATCCGAACATCGCGCGGTTGCTCGACGGCGGCTCGACTGCGGGAGGCATCCCGTATCTGGCGATGGAGTACGTGGAAGGAACGCCGATCGACGACTATTGCCGCACGAATGCGCTTTCGATCGAAGCGCGCCTTCGTCTTTTTCTGCAGCTCTGCGATGCCGTGCAATACGCGCATCGCAACCTCGTCATTCATCGCGACATCAAACCGGCAAACGTTCTGGTCACGGCGGACGGCGTGCCGAAACTTCTCGACTTCGGCATCGCCAAGCTGACATCTGCGGAAGCGAGCAAGACCCGCACTGGACCGATGACGCCCGACTACGCCAGTCCCGAACAACTCAGCGGAAAACTGGTGACGACGGCGACGGATGTCTATTCGCTCGGCCTGTTGCTCTTTGAGCTTCTCACCGGCACGCGCGCTTTCGCTGGAAAGCAGCGCACGGGCGAAACGGAGCCGCCGCGCGCCAGCAGCGTCTCCGGATTGCGTGCGCTGCGCGGCGATCTCGATCGCATTCTCCTCGTCGCGCTCGATCCCGATCCGGAGCGCCGCTACGCCTCGGTCGAGAAATTTGCCGATGACGTGCGCCGCTTTCTCGACGGCCATCCCGTCTCCGCCCGCGGCGCATCCCTCGGCTATCGGACGAACAAGTTCGTTCGCCGCAACAAGCTCTTCGTCGCCGCAGCGGCGACGGCGGTGATCGTCGCGGTCGTCGCGTTTCTTGCCGTGCTGCAACAGAAACGAATCGCCGAACGGAGGTTCGAGCAGGTGCGCTCGCTGGCGCACGCGGTGGTTTTCGATCTTCACGACGCCATCGCGAGACTTCCCGGCTCCACCTCCGCTCGCGAGCTTCTCGTGCGTCACGCCCTCGGCTATCTCGACGCACTCGCTTCCGAATCGGCGCGTAATACGCCGCTGCAGATGGAGCTGGCCGGCGCGTACGAGCGCGTCGGCGACGTTCAGGGAATGCCGTATCGCGCCAATCTCGGCGACACGGCCGGCGCGCTGGTCAGCTATCGAAAAGCGCTATCGATCGCCGAAGAGGTGAGGCAACGAAATCCCGGCGAAGCGGCGGCGCCCATTCTGATCGCTGACCTTCACGACCGCACCGGCTGGATCGAGCAGCGCGCGTTGCATTGGCGCGATGCGCTCGCGCACCACGAAGCGGCGCGCGCCATTCGCGAGTCGCTTCCTGCCCGGGGCGCTGCCGGCGATCTCGCGCTCGCGCGTACGTGGGTGGCGATCGGCGACTCGCGCTATCAGGGCGGCATCCAGCCGGCGCGCGTTCGTCCGGCATATGAAAACGCGATTCGCATTCTCGATCGCGTGCCGCGGAACGCCACCAACCGATCAGATCTGCTCACCGAGACCGGCCGTGTTCATCAACGCCTCGGCGGCTACTTCACCGGATCCAGCGAACACGATCCCACGCGCGCGATCGCACATCACGAGGCGGCGCAGCGGGCGTTGGAAGAGCGCGCCGCACTCGATCCGCACGATGCGGTGGCGCGGCGCAATTTCGCCGATCAGCTCGTGATGACGGCGACGTTGCAGAACTCGATCGGCGACGGTGCCGCCGCCCTCGCCGGAACGACGCGTGCGCTGCCCGCTCTTCGCGAGCTCGCCAGCGCCGATCCGGAGAACGTCGAAGCAGAGCACGATCTCGCCTTCGCCTACACGCAGATAGCCCGTGCCAACATGCAATTACGCAACTGGTCTGACGCTGCAAACGCCGTCGACGAGGCGCTGGCCATTCATACACGCCGCATCCAACGTGATTCGACGAATCGCGAGGAACGCCGGGACATCGGCTCGCTCTACGGAATCATGAGCAGTCTTTACGACGAGCAGGGCGATCACGCCAAAGCGGCGAAGTTCGCGCAGATGGCGAAGGAGGAGTTGGCGCGCCTGCAACGATGAATGCCAGATCTCCGGTTCTCTTTTTTCCCGATCAACCATCTAATGGTTGACGCTGCACCAGGGGGTAACCGTTGAATCTCATCGCCATCGTCTTTGCCACGCTGTCCTTTCTGCCCATTCCCGGCAACGTGTTCTTCGCCACCGCGACCCCGGCCGGCAGCGCTGACTACGCAACACTGAGACGACAGGCGGAGACGGCCTACGCTGAGCATTCGTACGCGCGCGCACATGAGATCTATGCCCGCGCGAAACGCGAGGCCTTGCAACCTGACGAACAGCGCTGGCTTCGCTTCCGCCTGGCCGACACCGCCTGGCGTGCGGAAGCGAGCGATCCGAAGAGCGACGACACTGACGTTGCGGCCGCGCGGGATGAGCTGCTTGCGCTTCTCCGCGAGGCCGGTGGCGATCACGACAAACTGTGGGCCGAGGTCAATGAATCGCTGGGCGATCTTTCCATCTCGCGCGTCAGCAGCGGCGTGCTCTCCCCGATGACTTATTACGAAGCCGCCCTCGATTGGTGGGCCGGGAGCGGCGACATCGAGCACGCACGCGCGCGCTACCTCAGCATCGTGCGCGGAATCGCATCCGGCGATGACGACTATCTTCAAGGCGTCGCTCAGCAGATCTCGGCCGGCATCTTCGAGAATGCCGCAAAAATCGCCACCACGCCCGCCGATCGTCAGACATTTCACTACGTTCTGGCGATGCGCCTGAACAACACCGGCGATCAGGATCGCGTCGGCGAAGAGCTCGAGGCCGCGATCCGCGAGGGGAACGTCAGCAAGCGTTACGACAACGCCCTCATCATGTACGGCCGCTGGCTGGAGCGGCAGGGACGCGTCATCATTCTCGAAGACGGGCGCGCGCAACGCCGCCCCGACTACACGAAAGCGCTGGCGGTCTATCGAAGGATCCTCGCCGAGTTTGCGAACGGCGAGTCGCGATTCCGCGATGAGGCGAGGAACGCCGCCGAGCGGATCACCAATCCCACCGTATCGGTCCAGGTCTCGAACGTCTTTCTTCCCGATTCCGAAGTGGAGTTCAACCTCTCATGGCGCAACGTGAAGTCGATCGACCTCACGCTCTCGTCGATCGATCTCACGCGCGATCCGCATCTCGACTCCTCCAGCGCCTGGCTGGCGTCGATCACTCCGTCACCTTCCGCACGCGTGCGCAATTGGAAACGCGACACGGAAGACAAGGGTGATTACGAGCCGGGATCCGCCCGCGTTCGCATCGATCCCAAACTTCCGGCCGGCGCGTATCTGCTCCAGGCCAACGGCGGCGCCAATTTCGAGCGAGCACTCGTCCTCATCACTGACGCCACCGTCGTCCTCCGTACCGATGAAGCGAAAAGCGTCATCTATGCGTGCAGCGCAATCACCGGCGCGCCGATTGCCAACGCCCGCGTGAAAGTGTGGGAGCGCCACAACGACAACAACGGGCACGACGTGGCCCGCGCCTTCGATGCGACGACAAATGCAGACGGCCTTGCCGAAGTTGCCCTCGATTCCGCGCAGTACATGAATCTGTTCGTCGCCATCGCGCAGGACAAAGGACGGCAAGCGTTCGCAGAGACATGGAAGGGCACGCGCTACAGCGCTCACGGCGAATGGAAGATCTACGCGTACACCGACCGCCCGGCCTATCGCCCCGAAGAAACGGTGAAGTGGAAATTCACCGCGCGGCGCTTCGACGAGTTGGTGCCAACGAATCCAGCCGGCGCCACGCTTCAATACACGATCACCGATCCGCGCGGAACGAAAGTCGCCGAAGGCAGCGCGAAGTTGAACGCGTTCGGCAGCGCCTGGGGCACGCTCCCTCTCACCCCAACCATGCCCCTTGGCGTTTACCAGATCAATTTTCGTAACGGCACCGACGACATCGGAAACGCACAGCTCTTCCGCCTCGAGGAGTACAAGCTCCCCGAGTTCAAAGTCGAGGTCCACACGCCCGAAGAGAACGGCCACAAGAAGCTCTTCCGCCTCGGCGACACGATCGAAGCAACGATCGACGCCAGCTACTACTACGGCGGCCCCGTCGCGAATGCCAAGGTCGAGGCAGTCGTCTACTCGCGTCCCTACACGCGCTGGTGGTGGCGTCCTCGCGATTACGCCTGGTACTACACCGACTCGGTCGAGCCGAACTACTACGGCGGCAATGGCCAGATCATCAAGCGCGAGGAACTGACCACCGACGCGAACGGACACGCCGTCGTCCATCTGCCGACGCAGCGCGATGGCTCCGAGGTGCAGTACACGATCGAGGCGCGCGTGACGGATGCGTCGCGCCGCGAGATCACCGGCACCGGCAGCGTGCGCGTCACGCGGCAGCGCTACTCCGTTCACGCCGATCCCGAGCACTACGTTTACCGTCCGAATCAGAAAGCGACGATTCGATTCAAAGCGATCGACGCGAACGACAATCCCGTCCGCGCCAGCGGCACCGTGACGATCACGCGCGACTGGTGGGAAGAATCGTGGATCGATCCGCAGGGTCATGAGGTGAGAGGCGCAGAGCTCGATCATGTGCGCGCGTCGATGCGCATTTTTCCGCCGCGGCCCCACGATCCATGCGGCTGGCAACTGAAGTCGCGCGGATACAAGCACGAGGATGTGCTGACGACGAAGGCCGAGACCGATGCGAACGGCGACGCCGAGGTCACGTTCACACCGTCGCGCGACGGCTACTATCGCGTGAGCTGGTCGAGTCCCGATCGCGATCCGTCGAACCCGAACGCGCCTCTCGCGCTGCGCGATGTCGTCACGACCGAGACGACGGTCTGGGTGGTTTCGCACGATGTGATGGATATCGGCTACCGCCACGACGGCGTCGAGATCATCGTCGACAAGTCGGCGTTCAAGGTCGGACAAACCGCGCCGGTGATGATCGTGACGCCGTCGAGCAACCGATGGGTGCTCTTCAGCATCGACGCCGAATCGATCCTCGATTACAAACTCGTGCATGTCGACGGTACCGTGAAGCTGATCGAGCTTCCCATCGAAGAGAAGCACGTCCCGAATGTGTTTCTGAACGCAGCGAGCGTCGCCGATCTGCAGCTGTCCGTCGATCAGAAAGAGATCGTCGTCCCGCCGCTGAAGAACGCGGTCGACATCTCGGTGAAATCGGACCGCGAGCAGTACCAGCCGCGCGAAGAGGGAACGCTCACTGTCACCACGCGCGATGCGGATGGCAAGCCGCTGTCGGCCGAGGTGGGGCTGGGGCTCGTCGACGATTCGGTCTATTCGATTCAGACGGACTTCGCCGGCGATCCGCGGCAGTTCTTCTTCGGCGACAAGCGCAGCGCCAGCGTGCAGACGATCGCCAGCGTGCAGCAGCGTCCATACGCGAAGTTCGTCCTCGACGATGGGAAAGTCGTCAATGAGCGAGAGGTGCAGGCGCTCGACGAATTGAAGAAAGAGCGCGACGACAAGGATTCCGTCGAGGGCGGCGTCGAGGGAGTGGTGGGCGGCGTCCTCGGTGGCGCAGTCGCCGAGTCGATCACCGTCACTGCCGCAGCCGCACCACAAGCGATGGCGATGAAATCGGCGGCAAACATGGCGCCACCGCCGGCTGCCCCTCCGCCGCCACCAGGCCAACCTGCCGGTGCCGAGCCCGCCGTCCAGGTCCGCAGCGACTTCCGCTCCACGATCTTCTGGCAGCCCGACGTCAAGACCGACGCCAACGGCGTTGCCACGATCAAGATCACCTATCCCGACTCGCTGACGACGTGGCGCGCTACCGCGCGCGCGGTCACCGCCGCGAATCAGTTCGGCATGGCCACGAGCACGTCGCGCACGAAGATGCCGCTCATCGTGCGATTGCAAGCGCCGCGCTTCTTCGTCGTTGGCGACCGCGTCACGATCTCCGCCGTCATCAACAACAACACCGATGCGCCGATGCGCGTCACGCCGTCGCTGTACCACGGCGGACTGACGCAGATCGAGCCGCCGCCGTCACCGATGCGGTCGCATCAGGACGATCCGCCGATCGACGTTCCCGCGAACGGCGAGAAGCGCGTCGATTGGGTGCTCACTGTTCCCGAGGCGGGGACGGCCAGTCTTCAGGTCAGTGCGCGCGGCGAGAAGTTCTCCGACGCGATGACGAAGACGTTCCCGATCTACGAGCACGGAATCGACAAGCTGATTGCGAAGTCCGGCCGCATGCGCGGCGACGACGCGATCATCAAACTCGATCTTCCCGCCGCGCGGCGATCGACCGAAGTTGTCGTGCAGGTCACGCCGTCACTGGCGGTGACGATGCTCGATGCATTGCCGTACCTCATCGACTATCCCTACGGCTGCACCGAGCAGACGATGAGCCGCTTCCTCCCCGCCGCGATCGTCGCGCGCACCTTGCGCGGTATCGGCGCCGATCCCGCCGACATCGCCGGCCGCATGTTCGGCGGCATCGAAGCGTCGACGGCGTCGGCCACGCATCCGAAAGGAAAGCACGATCTCGCCGAGCTCGATCGCATCACCGACGCCGGCATGAAGCGCCTCTACGACTTCCAGCACGACGACGGAGGCTGGGGTTGGTGGAAGGAAGGATCGAGCGATCCGTGGATGACCGCCTACGTCATCTGGGGCTTCGCCGTCGCCCGCGACGCCGGCCTGCCAATCCACGCGCAAGCCGTCGACCGCGCCGCCAACTGGCTCGACACGAAACTAGTCAACTACGAGACCAATCGCGAAGAGCAGTCCTGGCTCCTCCACGCCCTCGGCGCTTGGCGCCGTCCTCCTGGGACCGCGGGCGTCCCGCCCGCTCTCTCGTCGAAGCCGGCCGTTCCCAATAAACTAGAAACCAAAGCCCTCGACAACATCTGGGAGCATCGCGAAAAACTGACCGCCTACGCCCGCGCCCTCTTCGCCCTCGCCGAGCACGATTTCGGCAACGCCGAGCGCGCGAACGTCCTCATAAGAAACCTGGGAAATGGCGTGAGAATCGACCGCGCCCCCGACTCCTCGGTCCTCATTCAAGGCGCCAATGGACGCACCGCGGGAAGCGCAGAGACGATGGCCACCGCGCATTGGGGCGAGACCGGCTTCTGGTGGCGCTGGTCCGACGGCCCCGTCGAGTCGACGTCGTTCGCGCTCATGGCACTCGTCGCCATCGATCCATCGAACAAACTCATCGAGCCGGCCACGAACTGGCTGATCAAGAACCGCCGCGGCGCGCAGTGGAACAACACGAGAGACACCGCCATCACCATCCTCGCGCTCGACGACTACGTCCACGCCAGCGGCGAGCTGACCAGCGAAGCGACGTACGAGATCAGCGTGAACGGCGTCGCCATCGCCACACAAACCGTGAAGCCTTCGGAAATCCTGCGTGCTCCAAGTCGCTGGACGATTCCTGCCGCCTCAATCCGCGAGAACAACGAGATCAATGTTCACAAGACAACGGGGAAAGGCACTCTCTACTTCGCCGCCGAGGCGAGATTCTTCTCCTTGGAAGAACCGATCAAGGCCGCCGGCAACGAGATCTTCGTCCGCCGCGATTACTACCACCTCGTCGGCCATCCCACGCTGTTGAAAGGACAGGTCTACGACAAAGTCCCGCTGCGCGACGGCGAAACGCTCAACAGCGGCGAGCGCGTCGAAGTCGTCGTCACGGTCGAAACGAAAAACGACTACGAATACCTCCTCTTCGAAGACCTCAAGCCAGCCGGACTGGAAGCCGTAGAGATCCGCAGCGGCGAACCGCTCTACGCCACGGAGCTCAAATCCGGCACCGTGACCAGAAAGTTCGTCGACGCGAAGCGTCCCGCAACAGAAAAACCATCAGTCATCCAACGCGACCCCAACGCCGATACCACCGGCCGCACCGAATGGCTCTACCAGGAGCTCCGCGACCGCAAAGTAGCCATCTTTGCCTCGCAACTCCCGCAAGGAATCTGGGAGATCCGCTACACCCTCCGCGCCGAGGTCCCAGGCTCGTTCCACGCGTTGCCGCTGATGGCCCAGGCGATGTACGTGCCGGAGATCAAAGCGAATAGTGAGGAGGTGCGCATCAATGTGAAGTGATGCAGATCTGCGTGGCGCCGGCGGTCGGTCTCAAGTCCAGCGGCGGAACGCTGCCGTCTCGGCGGCTGGCCCGGCGGCGTCTCGCCGCCGCTCCGCGTTGGGTGAGGGATCAGGAGAAAGCTCCGCCATCAGCACCTGCTCTGCAGCCACGTTAGCCTTCGAGCGTGCCGTTCGAGTCGTTCGAGGTTGTTGGCCCGATCAACGGGATCGAGACGATCGCCACTGGTCATGGCATCCGGGACTTAGCCAAGTTGCAAGAGCGTTTCGGCCGAGCCAACTGGCGGAAACTGAAGGGCTTCGCGACGTCCGACTCTACGATGGTACGATTGCTGAAGCCGAGATTCATTGGTACGAGGCGCACGGCATCGGCAAACGCTGGATGAAGATCAAACGATATCTCGACTGACCAGCATGAACGAAGGAAAGCACTTCGCAATCTGCATTCATAACGGCGAATATGCTGGCACGCTGGATCTTCGTAGAGTCTACGAGGTTCTCGAAGACGCAACGGCCGAGGAACGAAACTACGTGCGCGTGATCGACGAATCCGGGGAAGACTACCTCTATCCGAAATCCTGGTTTGTGAGCGTGGCAGTGCCGGAAAGCGTCGAACAACTTCTGCACGAGCTCGTCGCCAAGTAGCAAGCCCTCCTGCTCGATCCAACTGGGTACCCAATCCAGCCTGCTCGCTTCGCAGCGGGCCCTCGACAGCGCGTAACGTGAGGAGGATCGAGTTACGCACCCTTGGGCGGGCGCTTCGTAGGAGGAATGGGCCTCCACATAGATCCGCAGTGAATTGTAGTCCATGGCGGATACGCGGCTCAGTTCCCTCTCCCTCGCATCGCCGGACTTGAAATGTCGCCGCTCCGCGGCGCACATTCGTGGTGACGCGTTCCCACGGCTCACGCCGTGGGATCCATAGATACCGAGGTGAAGTCCGCCACCGTAACGAGAAAATTCGTGGACGCGAAGCGTCCATCAGCCGAAAAACCCTCCGTCATCCAACGCGACGCCAACACCGACACCACCGGCCGCACCGAGTGGCTCTATCAGGAGCTGCGCGACCGCAAGGTCGCCATCTTCGCGTCACAACTCCCGCAAGGAGTCTGGGAAATCCGCTATACCCTCCGCGCCGAGGTGCCGGGCTCGTTCCACGCGTTGCTACTGATGGCCCAAGCGATGTACGTCCCGGAGATCAAAAGCGAATAGCGAGGAGGTGCGGGTGGGGGTGAAGTGAGGGTCGTGTATGGTCCCGCCGCCCGGCCCGTTTCTTTAGCGGGTATTCATCTGTCGTGCTGAGGCCCTTTGCGCGCCTTCGATGGCCAACCGTCTTTCAGAGTCAGACCGGTTGCACGGCGTATGAATGATCATCAGCGTCGGATAACCTCGTCCGCGGTTGTAAACTCCTTCACTGCCTCGCGTAGATCTTCGAGAATCTGCTTCATGAGCACCTGCGCAGTTTCGCTGCTTTGATCCTCTTTTGGACGATCCCAAGTGATATCGAGGTTCGCCCGATCGCGTTGCAGAATCGCCGAGTAGGAAAACCGCCGAAATTGTGAGGTTTCCTTCCTTCGACCCCGTTCCTCCGAACGGTAACGTCGGATGAAATCTTCAAGATCCATAGTCGCGATAGGCCTCTTACGAAGGGAAAAGGACTGATCCGAGCGCATATCGTAGACCCACACGTCTTTCGTCGCCGGTGCGGTAGCCGGCCGACGCTTGTCGAAGAAGATGACGTTCGCTTTAACCCCTGGTGAGTACCAAATGCCAGTCGGAAGGCGGAGAAGTGTGTGAACATCGCAAGTGTGAAGTAACGTGCGACGAATTTTCTCACCCGCTCCGCCTTCAAACAACACATTGTCTGGCACTACGACTGCGGCTCGACCAGAGTCTTTGAGCATCGAGTAAACGTGCTGAACAAAATTGAGTTGCTTGTTGCTTGTCGTGGCCCAGAAGTCGGGCCGCTGATACGAGATCTTCCCGGCTTGGCTCTTACCGCCCTTACCGACGATAGTGAAGCTACTCTTCTTGCCGAAGGGTGGGTTGGTGAGAACCATGTCAACTAGTTCCGGCTTCGACTCGAGACTGTCGCCAATTGAGACCAGTGGATGCGCTTCATCGCTGCCGAGACCGTGCAGAAACAGATTCATGGCGCACAGCCTCGCGACGTTAGGAACCAGGTCGTTGCCGTACAGAGCCTTCGTTCTGAGATGTCGCTCCTGTTCGACACCTTTTGCTCGGCCCTTCAGATATTCGAAGGCCGCCAACAAGAATCCGCCAGTGCCGCAAGCGGGATCGGCGATTCGCATTTTCAGCGTCGGGCGCATAACCTCAACAATCGCGCGGATGACCGGCCGTGGCGTAAAATATTGGCCCGCGCCTCCCCTCACGTCATCAGCGTTTCTAGCAAGCAAACCCTCGTACACTTCACCCTTCACATCGACATCTAGTTCCGACCATTGCTCCGCGTCAATCATGTTCATGAGCAGATCCAGCTTCGCTGGATCAGTAATCTTGCTTTGCGGCTTTGTGAATATCAGACCGATTAGGCCCGGATGTTCGCTGAGGTTTCGTAGGCCTTGGTGGTAGCGCGCCAACCGCTTCGTGTAATCAGGGATGTTGCGCAACGCACCCCATGTGTAGCGCGTTGGAATCTCACTGGCCCCAGCGTGACGCTGCTCCCACGCCATCTTGAGGAATAGCAAATACGTAATCTGCTCCGTATAGTCCATGAATGCTAGCCCGTCGTCCTTCAAGACGTGAGCGTAATTCCAGACTTTCTGAACAACTGCGGCGGCGTTGCGTTTCGTCACACTCATGAATTAGAACCAAGAATATCGGCCAACCACTCGCGTTTCACTTCCGCGTCGGCTTCTCGCTTGTATATAGCGGCACGGGCGTAAGCCAGCGCGGCGGCTGAGTATTCGGACTTCGAATGGATTAAGCGAAGGAGTGACTTCAAGTGCCTTTTGTAGAAGGCGCGCATGTGTGTGTTGGTCGCGATCGTCTGGGCGTCCGCCGTCGCCACGTTGCCGACCGGCGCGCCACCGCCGCTCGTCAAAGCTCTCTCAAGCTCGTCGATGGCGCGCTCGACGATTCCGGCGATGGTTCGCCTTTCATCGACGAACTCCTTGCAGTGGAGATGATAGATCTCGATGGAGACCGCAGCGCGCGTGTGTTCGCGCGTGCCCTCTGGTTTGGCCGGCGTGGCGTGGCCATCGGGCCTGAACGTTAGAAGCTTCCAGTCGTCTGGATCGGTAGGATCTAGCAAGTCAAAGTCCTCGTTGTCACAGTCGTCTGTCTCTCGGTACGCTCTGAAACTTCCTCGAGCGAGAGGAAAGTGATCGCCCTTTCCCCCGCTCGTGTTGTTAACCTTGTCATTGCGGCGTTGGTTACACCATTGACACGCGTACCTGAAATTGCGCCAATCGAAAGCAAGCCACCAATAACCCTCATGAGCGTTGTCTTCTTTCACACGACCTTTCGGCCGGAAATGGTCAACGTTCTTGTCGGAACCAGGGTTTCTGCTTTCGGAGTACCAACACTTTCCCTTTGCTAAATCCCTCAGCCGGGGCGCCAGCTCCTGCCAAAGCGCTTGGCGAGCGGCGACCTCAAGGCCTTCTCGAATCGCCTGCCTCCGAGCCGTCGCCGCGTCATCGCCACTGGCAGTAGCCGTTCCTTCCGCTGCTTGAATCTCAGCACGAAGAGCGTTCCGCGCACTTTCGGCACGTTCCACCCAGTTCAATGGAGGCTCAAGGTCCTCAATATCAATGTAGCGCACTTAGGATCCTAGTTCGTTCTCAACTTCGGCAGCCGCTTCCTTCAGCACCTCGTCAGCGACGCGTTCGATTTCTTGTCGTTTCTGGGGTGTGAGGGATCGGACTCCCTGCATAAGCTCGGTGTGCCGACGGCCCCATGCCCTGACAAACGCAGCATAATAGGGATCACTAAAGGCCCTAGCAAACCCGGCGTCCGCGAGGCGCTCGTCAATCTGCAGTAATGCGCTCTTTTCGGCAGCGGTGAGGATCTCGTGCTTAGCCATGAGCCTCACTCGACTGTCGAGATCAGCGAGTGTCTCGTCGTCTAGGTCGCTACGAAACCCGAACATTTCGCTGGTCAGGATGCCGGTAAAACCGAGGCCGCGCGGATTCACAGTCGCGGGTTCCCATTTGCACGCGCCGCTGCTCCAGTCGCGGATGAGGAGATGTATTTGCTCTTTTACGAGGCTCGCGATGACGAGCGGGTCGTGTGTCGCCATGAAGATCTGACTCGTCTGTTGCTCCGGCGCCTCGTCAAGGTCATCGCTCATCACATGCGTGAGATCTTTAAGGTAATCGATACTCCAATGCGGATTTAGGTGAGTATCGGGCTCGTCGAGAAGTACAAGGGACTGATGCGCCTTTGTGAATCGCATTAGACCCAACACCATTAGGAGCTGTTGTTCACCCTCACTCATCTGGTGAAACGTGATACTAACCTGCTCGGTATTGGTTGCCTTCACTGCGACCTGAATCTTGACATCATGAATGAGCTCAGAAAAATCAGTGCTCTCCAGCGCGAGAAAGAACGTGCGGGCATCCTGATATTCTGCCGCGAACGAATGAAGGCTCGCTAGGTTTGGTAGAAAGAAATAGTAGTGATCCTCAGTGGTTGTTCGGTAACCATCGCTCACGATCTGCTGAAGTACCATGGGTGCGATCGCATACCGTCGAAGACGCTCCACAACTCGGCGCATGATTCCCGTCGCACCCCAAAAGTCGTCGGGCTTACTACCTGCTTTGGCCCACCGTGGTTTGCGAATCACGAAGAGCGCCGATTCAAACCCGATTATTCGGAGGCGGTCGCGCAAAAAGGCGTTGATCTTAGAGTCTTCTTTATAAAGGAACGCAAGCAGCACGTATTTGGCGTGATGTGTTTCTGCGCAAAAGAAGCGGCGCTGATGCAGCAGCGCCGCAAGTGTCTGTGCGTCATCGGCTTTCGCTTCCCTAAGCCGCACATAGTGCGCTTGCTTCATCGGAAGGAAGTGCTCTGCCAATCGATTGGTTGGCCCGGAGTAATACCCAAAGACGAAGGACGGCAACGGCAGCTGTGTGCGAGTTATCGGCTCAGGTTCGATGAAGGAGCCGTTGCCTGTGAGACGTTGTGCGCATGTGATCGATGGCCTCTTCATCGCAGCGGGGACCCAGGTCACACGGACAAGCTGGTCGTCAATCTCGTATGAGAGACGATAGCCTGCCATCGGTTGATCGGGCCACCTGTTGCGCTCAACCCATTCGTGAAGATCCCGGAAGATGATCACCAGTGACTCGAACAAGTTGGATTTGCCGGTACCGTTCCAGCCGAGCATCACGTCAATCCCGTAGCTCACATCGAAATTGACCGTATAATCTTTGAGGTTCTTGAATTCCTCGAGCCACAGTTCTGCTAGCCGGAAGCGCCCCTTTGCAACGGTCGGCATCGGCGGCATTTGCTGCGTGGCTTCTGCGAGTGGCTTAGACAACTGCGCTACCGCGGCCTCAAAAGCGTTACGAACCGCCGGGGTCGCACGGAGTGTTTCGTAGAAAGCGGTGACGCCCTCGGGTTCGCATCCCATTTCGGTGAACAGGCGACGAGCGTCCGGCACGCTGCCGATCCGCGAGAACCCAGCGGCTAAGTCATCGGGAGTAAGTGGTGATCGTTTCATGACGCCTTCCAGTTCCTGCTTTGGCCAAGGAGCGCTCTTGCGCCTCGGTGAATCTTGTTTTGTCGCCACGCGTCGGTGAGATTGAATTCGCTGAAGGAGTTGTGTGGCAGGTTCGTCGGAGTCAGATTGGGGAATAAGTTTGCCAGCAAAGGCATCACGGAGAAGCAGCTCGCGCATCGCGCGCGCTCGATCGAGTTGTTCATCTAGGGTTGATGCGAGTCGGCTCGCCGCACTGAGGCGTCTTTCAACTTGTTGAATGATCTCGTGCTGTTCCGCAACTGGCGGAAGAGGTATCACGAGATCATTGAGGCTGGACAGGGCGAGGTTGTATTGACCCGCCGTTGTCTTTGCACGCGACTCGATGACGGCGCGCATCATTGCGCTCTCCCACATCAGACCCACCCATGACCATAGTGTGTCGTCGCCTAATAACCGGAACCGAATTAGATAGCTCGCGAAACTGCACGCGACAGGAGGTATGGCCTTGACAATCGCAGCTCTTCCAATGAGGTCTCTGCTCCCGTTGGTACGAACGAGCAAGAGATCGCCCGGCTCCAGATAATCGTTGACGCCAATCGCTTCCGGCTTAGTTGCAAACTTGAGTCTCTCGAGATCGATCGTGCCATTCAAGATGTTCGGAATACGGAGAACCGCAGGACCACCAGCGTCGTAAGCGCATTTCACCGATGTTCCATAGCCCGATGACCAGCTTATTTGATCAAGTGTTGCGGAGGCCCAGCCAGCTGGCTGATTCGGCCGACTAGCTTGAGGTACGGCCTTGGGCTCGTTATATCTCGCTCTCCAGTTATCGGCCATTGCGCTCCGACGAGTTGCGAGGCGGGCGACCTCGTTCTTTTCCCAACGAATGCGGCGATCGGCGAGCAAGCCACGCAGCAACTCATCGCCGCCTGGAACCCCGACGACCTCTTCGTGCTGCACTCGCCACTCGCGGGTCAGTTCACCCGTCAGAGCGGCGCCTAGAACCGCGTGCCGGTACTTGCGTAAGCGGTCGCGCGCTCGAAGTGAGGCCGTTTCGGCACGTTCAACGGCGGAAAATGCAGCGTTTAACTTCTCGACGATTCGCCGCTGCTCAGGCTCGGGAGGAAGCAGGATCGACTGGGTAAGGACGTCCCGGCTGCGAACTGCAGGATAGCTTGTGCCCGTTTGAAGAGCATGAAGCGGTTCTAGAAAATGTTCCGACAGCAGCTGGTAGAACAGAAACTCCGAGGAGACGCCGCTGGCGGGCCGGATGACCGTGAATCCGGTTGAGGCCACAGGGTTCAGGTAGTCGCGATCGATTCTCGCGATATTGCGGAGGTTCGTTCTGACATTAGAAAATAAGATATCGTCTCTCTGAACCGCTTGACGCGCACGACTTGGTGCGTCTCGACCTGTGAGTACTTTCGGCTCGGAAATGCGGTTTCTCACATTGTCAATTCCGCCGATGTCAAAGTACGTGAACTCGGTATCAGGGGATAACTCGGGCTGGGCCGAGCTGACCGGAAGGCAGATCTCCTCCAGCTGGACTTCGAGCCATCCGTTCGGCATGTTGTCAGTCATCGATCAGCGACAGTCGTAGCAAGTTGGTGCGGAACGACCGTAAACGTCATGATAGTTGGTCAGCCTGAGAAATCGAATGATGAGGGGTGTTTCTCTACGCCGGGTGCAGCATTGATGGTGGTAGCTGAAGTTCATCTACGAGCGGTGGAACTCACCAGCACTTCTTGACGGAGTAGCGTGTCCTCGAAGAATCATGCCACGAGGCACCAAAACGCTCAGGCGATGGAAAGTGCTCCTGGGTCACACTTTCGGTCTTCGGCCACCCTTTGAAGTGCGGTCATAACTCACCCCGCTCAGCCAGGCCAGGAGCATCGATCAGTGGGGGTCGTATCTGGAAAATCAACTTAACGCTGCTCGGATCTTGTCCACTCTCCTGCGATCCTGACGGTCCGTTGCGGACAGCTTCCTCGCGGTCAGGCGTATCTTCGATGCCGTCCAGCCGCTCACGCGCATCCGTTTAGGCGATTTACTAAAGCGCCAAGCCGCCGTCGCCGGCCGCGAGAAGGGTGTGCGCTTGCGGCTGCGCGTGCTTTTGCGCTTCAGATCGTACGGTCTGATGGCGAAGCGATCGGAGATCACTGATCGAACAGGATGGAGGCCAAGCCTGACAGACAGCCGTTGCGCTGAGGTGCTGGCGGAAGCCTCTTTCGATGAACCCAACGACTGCATCCGATCACGAAAGGCTTCGGCCATCCCCGACGCACAGGCCAGCGGCACGCCGGTCAAGCCGCGAGACGCTTGAGCAACTCATCGCGAGTGATCTCGAGATGGGCCGCGACATCGTCCAGTATCCGGCGAGAGTGCCGATGCGCAGCGCGTCGTGCCGTGGCACCGTAAGGTGCTCGCTGGGCGGTGATGGCTTGGTCAACCGCATGTGGCTTCCAGTCCGTCGCGTCACCGAATAACCGAGCCGGGCCAGCCGGCTGACCAACTCGTCTCCTGACCAATTGCGCGGCAGTCTTAAACGGCAATGACCTGTTCGCGAGTGAAATGGAGCCGCACGACGTGCGGCATCTCATTCTCTTCGAAATGGCAACGCACTGCATCGCGCACGTTGCCTTCGAGAGCAGCGAAGTCGTCCGCTTCCGTGAAGATCGATTCGCCAAGGGCCCGGGCCGTGAAGCCGCCTTCCGGTGCTTCCTCGACGAGGAAGATGATCTCGTTCATCCGCCTCATTGTACCGATTTCAAGGCGCATCGCTGCGCTATCACGGGCGGAGTCCGTCGGCTCGCTGCTCGCTCACGAGACGCCGATTGCGCGGCTGCGGCTGCGGTTAATCACGCCGGCGACTTGCTTGCGGGCCCGACGAGATCCCAGAGATTGCCGTAGAGATCTTTGAACACGGCGACGGTTCCGTAGTCCGCATCCTTCGGCTCCCGTACGAAGTGGATTCCCGCCGATTGCATGGCGTGGAAGTCGCGCCAGAAATCGTCGGTGCGCAGGAAGAGGAAGACGCTGCCTCCGCTCTGACGGCCGATGAAGGCTTCCTGCTCCGGCGAGGAGGCGCGAGCGAGGAGGAGCGTCGCGCCATCGGAGCGGTCGGAGCCGGGTGGGGCCACTACGACCCAGCGCTTGTCCTGCTCGGGCTGATACGTATCTTCGATCAGATCGAAATGAAGCGTTTCGCAGAAGAAGCGAATGGCTTCGTCGTAATCGCGGACGACGAGGGCTACGTGTTGGATGCTTTGCTTCATTACAGCGTCTCGGCTCGATTGTAACCGCGGCGCGGCATTCCCATCCGCTATGGTCGCGACGCGCGGACTCGGCTCGTTGCGTTGTACACGTCCGGTCCGAATGCGCGAAGCGTTGGCTGCGCGGCGAAGCCGAGGTGGGGGAGGGCGAAGATGTCTTCGATGCTGCGCAGGAGGGAGTAGTGATTGTAGGGCGTGTCGTTAACGGAGCCGGGCTGGATGAATCGCGAGATCAGCACGGCGCCGGTGCGGCCGCCTCCCGGGCCGATCGTTCCGCCGCCGGGATTGTATGTGTTGAGTCCGGGTAGTTCGTCGCAGCAGGCGGTGGCGTCGGAGCTCGCGGCTTCGTCGAACAGGACGGCGAGTAAGCTCCCTTCCGACCAGGCAGGGGAATTGAGAATGCGGGGAACCCACGTCTGCAGAAATTGATCGGCGCTCACCAGACCGCCCGGGCGGCCATCGACGCAGGGGGCGTCGTGACCATCTTCACAGAGATTTGGCGTAATGAAGGCGTAGTTGGGTGTCGTCGCTGCATTGGCGAGGTCCGTCTGGAGCCGCGAGAGATCGACGTCATAAGCCAGGCAGTCGACGGAGTTGGTCAGCGACTGAAAATAGACAAAGGGATTGTGGCGCGCGGCGTATTGATCTCCCACGCGAGCCGCCTGTGTGGTGTCGGCGGAATTGATCGCCGGGTGCCGGCAAGGGATCGTCATGTCCTGCATGTAGCCCTTCCATGTCAGTCCCTTTGCCGTAAGTTGATCGGCAATCGTTTTGGTCGCAGATGGATAGACGCAGCCCTGGCCGATCGTCTGGTCGAAGTATGACGTCTGGTTGCCGGGCACGAGCGGCGTATAGACGACGCAGCTATTCTGCGTTACGAGGTTCGGTGCCTGGCCGCTGATCATCGCGATGTAGTTCGGAAGGCTCGAGTGGCCGATGCCGTAGTACTGACGCAGAAGTTGTCCCTGCGCGGTGAGCGTCTTCGTGAGATACGTTGCCGGCGATGACGGGCCAAACGTCGTGTCGAATCCTTTGTTTTCCAGCACGATGAGGAATACGTGGCGGATGGGAGGAGGGGCGGCGGAGAGACCTGCCGCGATGAGGCAGAGAAGAACCGTCAGGATAACGGTGCGGAACATTGCCGGAGTCACGATCGTAGCAGTATCACGGGTCGGGGCCGTGCGGTTCTCGATTTGGTGTCGTTCAATGCGCGATTACCGCGTTCAGGAGACACGTCGTGATGCGACGAGTTACCGATATCGAGCCGTCCCGCCGGTTGGGGCTTCTCCTGCACGCAGCCAGCGGAGGGGACGCGACGCGACGCGCAGTGCTATTCTCCGCTCGTGCGCGACGAGGATTTGGTCGCTTTTGCCCGGCGTGACTGGGAGGCAATCTCTGCGTCGAAACGACGCCGCTGGGCAGAGCAGAAATCACAGATGAACCCTGCTGAGGCTTTGGGTGTCGGCGATGGATTGCGGCACCACGTAAGCGCGCTGCAGGAAAACTGGCCCAGCGAATGGGAGCGCAGGGAAGATCTCGCATCTCACATACGCGTCGCGGAGATGCTTCGTCGTGTCAAGTCCTTCGACGGTCGCTGAGCTTCTCACCGCTCTTGCGGGAGTGATGGCCGAAAGGGAACTGCCATGGTACCTGTTTGGCGCGCAGGCCGCGATTGTTTGGGGAAGTCCCCGACTCAGCGCGGATGTCGACGTCACAGCGACCATTGAGCCCTCGGTCATTGATTCATTCACCGAGTCGATGAAACAGCACGGCTTCGACCTAGCCGTTCCTGATTCCGACTTCCGGGCACTCACTCGGGTTCTTCCGTTTGTTCATCGCAACACGCACATGCCACTCGATGTCGTCCTCGCCGGGCCGGGACTGGAGGAGGAGTTTCTACGCCGGGCGATTTCTGTGGAGATCGGTGCCACGCGCATTCCTGTGATCAGTCCGGAGGATCTCATCATCACTAAAGTGCTGGCGGGCCGTCCGAAAGACATCGAAGATGTTCGGAGCGTGATTCATGAGCGAAGAGCGTCGATTGATGTGGAGAGAACCCGAGGAATCCTCCGGCTTCTGGAGCAAGCCCTTTCGCAGAGCGACCTTTTGCCTGTCTTTGAGAGGGCGTGGGCCGAGGCGACATCGAGTAATGAAGGCCAAGCGGCGAAAAAGGCCAATAGAAAACCGAAACGGAAGCAGTAGGCGGACGCACCACCACTCCTCGACGGGTAGGGATTTCCCTTTCTCGTTCCTCTCCTAGAAAGTCAGTTCGATCACTACACCCTTCCCTTCTCGCCGAACGGACAGGGAACGGACGTTCATGGCGCGGCCGGCGTGCAAGCGCTCGATCCGCTCTACTACCCGCGCCCTGCTATCCGGTTCACATCGACGACACGTTTCAGAAGACGCTGACCAATCTGCGCCAGTGGGGAATGATGGCATCGTCGGATCCGGGGCTGCTCTGCACCGTCGGACTGCTAAATGCGACGAACACGAAGTGCCTCACCGGCGCGATGAAGCCGTCTGCTGGAAGGCCGGTGCCGGCGAAACCATCCGGCGGGGCGGCGGGGCGGTAGCTGAGCAAGGCATGCGTCTGCATCGCGCCGGGCGCATGCCGGGCATGCGGGTGATGACTAACTGTGGGCTGCACCGCGGCCATCGGACCAAATTCACTTGGAAGCGCTTGTCATTCCGAACCGGCGGAACCGCGGGGGGGTAGGTGGGGGTGCGGTGCAGCACGGAGGGGAATCCCATGCCGATCGCGCGTCGTGGGCGGGGGATTTCTCATCGTGCTTCACCCCTCACGCCCACCCATCCGCCCCGCGGTTCCGCCGATTCGAA
>JAXDGL010000006.1:0-26602 GCA_034665065.1 Thermoanaerobaculia bacterium
TTCCAAGGCATCGTCGTTCTCCTCGACGCCTCTGAACCGGTTCCCGACTGTTACCTATGTCCCCGGACCGATCTGTTACCTATGTATCAGGTCTGTACCGGCACCTTCTCCCCCGCTGAAAAGCGCGAGGGAGAAGGACGCTCGATGAGAGTTTTGTGTCATTGCATCGACAGCGGCGTTTGCGCCGCGCGCCTGCTCAGGATGACAGCAACTTCATGTGCCTTAAGGTAAGTGCGTTGGGCCCCAAGCCCTCAATACAACAAGTACTTTGCCCTCCTCGCCGCGAACGCCGTTTCGTCCTCGCGCCACATCGCGGTGATCTCTGGCAATGACTTGTTCGCGCGAATGGCCTCCAGCGTCGCCGGATCGCGCAGGAGCGTCGACAGCTTGTCGAGGGCGAAGTCGTTTGGATAGAGGCGGTGCAACACGATCGCGATGGCGATGCCGCTTGTGACGGGCCGCCAGGCGTTGCGATCGGTGATCGTCACGTGCACGCCGCCGCAATTCTGATTGGCGAAGTTGCTTGACGTTGGTGTGAAGGTCGTCGCTTCGAAGCGGATACCGGGGAGCGACATCGCGGTCAGCTCACGCGCGAGGACATGGCCGTCGATGTAGGGCGCGCCGAGGATCTCGAATGGGGTCGGGGTTCCGCGGCCGACGGAGAGTGCGAACTCGAGAATTCCGATGCCGGGATAGAGCGTAGCCGCAGCCAGGCTGCGCATGTTTGGCGACGTGTTGATCCACGGCAGACCGGCGTCGTCCATGAAGAGCTCGCGGCGCCAGCGCTGGAGCGGGATCACCGTGAGATCGGCGCCGATGTGGCGCTCATCGTTGAACATGCGCGCCAATTCGCCGACGGTCATTCCGTGCCGGATCGGCAGCGAGTGCCAGGCGACGAAAGTCTCGTCGGTATGCAAAAGCGGTCCTTCGAACGCAACGCCCGCGATCGGATTGATGCGATCGAGGACGATGAACTTGATATGCGCCGCGGCCGCTGCCTGCATCGCCAGACCCATCGTGGCGATGTAGGTGTAGAAGCGCGCGCCCACATCCTGAATGTCGAAGACGAGCGCGTCGAGTGCTGCGAGTTGCTCCGGTTTCGGCTTGCGCGTGTCGCCGTACAGGCTGTACACCGGCAGGCCGCTGACGGCGTCGTGCTCATCGCCGATGTTCGCGTCGACGGTGCCGCGGATGCCGTGCTCGGGCGAGAAGAGCGCCACGAGCGTCACGCCGGGAGCGCTGCGCAGTAGATCGATCGTCGGATTCCACGCGCGGTCGATTCCCGTGTGATTCGTGATCAGACCGACGCGCATCCCTTTCAACGACGCGTAGCGCTCCGCTTCAAGATGATCGATCCCGTTGTTCGTATCCGCGCCACCGGTGACGAAGCGCACCTGACCGCCCGGGCGCACCGGCAACGCGCCGGCCGGCGTTTCGTGCGGTACGCGCGCCGCTTCGGCAGCGAGCGTGCCGAGTGCGAGCTGAAGGCGGAGAACATCGCCCTTGCCGTCGGGATGAACGCGATTAGAGAGGAAGATGTAGAACGTCTTCGAGAACGGATCGATCCAGAACATGCCGCCGGTGAATCCGGTGTGGCCGAACGATCCGAGCGGAAAAATCTCGCCGCGCGGACGGCTGAAGGATGAATCGAGATCGAAGCCGCCTGCGCGCCGCACGGCAACGTTCGGTGGCGAGACGACGCTCGTCATCTTCGCCACCGTTTCCCGTTTGAAGATCGGCGCGCCATCGCGCAGCAACATGCGGCAGTAGAGCGCCAGATCGTGCACTGTGATGAAGAGTCCCGCATGTCCGGCGACACCGCCCATGTTGCGCGCCGTCGGATCGTGTACGACTCCGCGCAGCATGCCGGTGGGAGTTTGCTCGGTAGGCGCGATGCGTTCGGAACGCTGGCGTCCCGCCGGCTGGCTCGGCGGCGTCCCGCCGCCGCGTCGAAATCCCGTGTCCCTCATTCCCAGCGGCCCGAAAATCTCGCGCTTCGCGAACACATCGAGCGGCACTCCCGACACTCGGCCCACGATCTCGCCGAGGAGCTCGAAGTTGATGTCGCTGTAACGAAACGTGTACCCGGGCCGTTGCCTCGGCTCCTCGGCCATCGCCATCCGCATCGCCGTGTCGTATCCGCTCCATGGCGGCGACAGGTCGAGATCGGGACGAAGTCCTGACGTGTGCGTGAGCAGATGGCGGATCGTGATCTCGTCACGCCAGCCGCCGGTGAATTCGGGGATGTAGCGGCGGACCGGCGCATCGAGGTCGATCTTTCCCCGCTCGATCAGCAGCCAGACCGAAGGCGTCGTGGCCACGACTTTCGTGATCGACGCGGCATCGAAGATCGTATCGATCGTCATTGGCTCGATCGCCGGAACGAGCGCGCGATTGCCGTACGCCCTCTCGTACATCGAGCCGTTGCGCTCGAGATGAAAAACGCCGCCCGGAAGTTTGTGCGCTGCGATGGCCTGCTCGATCGTGCGATCGATCTCGGCGAGACGTGCATCATCGAATGCTGATGCTCGGGGGCGCGTCGAACTGCACGCAGCAGCGAGTATGGAGACGAGAAGGATAAGAGTCCTGACGCTGGCCGGTCGCATGAATGAGCGAGTGTAGAATGCGCGGACCGGAACTACCAAAATGCCGCGCGCGTTTCGCAGGGTCTTCGTAGCGCTCCTTTTCGCGAGCGCGGTAGCTTTGCATGCGCAATCGATCGTCACGGTTGCGGGTGGCGGATCGGACGACGGACTGCCTGCCACGCAGGTCGGACTCTACGGAGTCAGCGGGCTCGCATTCGATCGTGCTGGCAACCTCTATTTCGCGGAAACGAATGCTAATCTCGTCCGCCGCCTGAACGTTGACGGCACCGTCAGCACGCTTGCGGGAACTGGCGGTGCGGGTTACGCCGGAGATGGGTTCAAGGCCACGCGGGCCACGCTCAATTCGCCGACCGCCGTCGCTGTCGATGCCAGCGGCAACATCTACATTGCCGACCGCGCCAATGAACTGGTTCGGAAGATCGACGCCGCCACCGGAATCATCAGCCGCTTTGCGGGAGGAGGTGCGGATCGCGAGGACCATACCATCGACGGAGCGGCCGATGGCGCGGTTCTCAAGCAACCGTTCGGACTGTGGCTCGACGGCAACAACCTCTACGTTACGGAAAGCGCCTACAACGGCGAGCGCATACGGCGTATCGATCTCACCACGAAGACGATCACTACTGTCGCCGGTGCGGTCGACGGATCGGACGGCTACGCCGGAGACGGTGGCCCGGCCCTGGCGGCGCTTCTCCGTTCGCCGACCGCGGTTGCCGTCGACACCTCGGGCAACATCTATGTCGCTGACAACGGCAACGAAGTCGTGCGGCGCATCGATGCGGTCACGAAGAACATCGAGACGTATGCGGGCGGCGGCACATTGGAGCGGGGAGATGGCGACGGCGGTTCAGCCACTCTTGTGAAATTTGAGTACCTCGGTGCGCTCGCGTTCGATTCCGACGGCAACTTACTCATCACGCACCAGGATCGCGTACGTCGCGTCGACAAAACGAGCCGGAAGATCAGCACGATCGGCCTCGGCATCTCCATCAGCTACGGGATGGCGCTTGCGAAAGACGGCTCGATCCTGGTGGCGAGCGACGACGGAACGATCAAGCGCTTCGTCTCCGGCTCGACCGATCCTCTGGTCATCGCCGGCGGCGGCAGCTACCTCGGCGACGGGCTCCTCGCTACCGCGGCCGTTCTGCGCGGGCCGAGGGGGCTGGCTGTGGCGGCCGATGGAACGCTCTACATCGCTGATTCCGTGAACACGGTCGTTCGACGGGTTGACTCGAACGGCGTCATCTCCACGTACGCAGGCATCACCGGGCACTTCTATCAGGATGGAGGCGACGGTCTTCCGGCCACGGAAATCGCGATCGGAGGCGTTGCCGACGTAGCGCTCGATGCCGCAGGCAATCTGTATATCGCTGATCCGCACAACAACGTCATCCGGAAAGTCGATGCGACTACGCACTTAAACACGACCGTTGCCGGCGGCGGCGATCCCCCGGGCGGCAACGAAGGCTTGCCGGCCAGGTCCGCGCGGCTGCAAGGCATCAGCGGCATCTTCGTCGACCCTGCGAACAATCTCTATATCGCCGACGCCAACGCGAACCGAATCTGGAGAGTTGATGCGGCGACGCAGATCATCCGCACATTCGCCGGCAACGGCAGCAACGGATTCGGGGGAGACGGAGGCGCGGCGACGGCAGCGTCTCTTTCCGAACCGTCGCGTGCGGTCGTTGATCCTTCTGGCAACGTGATCATCGCCGACTCCGGCAACGCAGCGCTCCGCAAAGTGACGCCGGATGGAAAGATCTCCACGATCCTGCGAGGAGTAAGCTCCAACGATCCCAGCTTCGGCGATGGCGGAGCGGCGGCCGACGCCTACGCCGAGCCGGCGCATATCGCCATCGATCCGCGCAATGGCGACATCTACATCGCTGACCGCGGACCGCTGCGGGTGCGGAAAATCGATGCGGCGACCGGCAAGATCTCTACCGTTGCGGGAAGCGGCACCTCGTACGTCGATGCAGACTTCTCCGGCGACGACGGAAGGGCCACCGAAGCGAAGATGAACTTCCCGTTCGGGCTGAGCGGTGTCGCTATCGATCGTGCAGGCGATGTGTTTGTTTCGGACTCGCGCAACAATCGCGTCCGCGCGGTCTTTGCCTGCACCACAGTTGGGGCGCCGATTCTCAGCGCGCCGGGCGACGGGGCGCAGACGTCGACCGCGCCGGCGCTGGCGTGGCGGCCGGTTCCGGGCGCGTTCCGCTACGACGTCCGGCTCGACACCGCCGCGCAACCGTCGCGCGTCGTCGCCTCCGATGTGAGCGAGACGTCGTTCACGCCGTCGAATCTCGCGCCCGGGACGAAGTACTACTGGCAGGTGGTAGCGAAGGGCGATTCGTTTTGTACGCCGCAGTCGAAAACGGCGTCGCCGATCGCGTCGTTCACGACTGCAAGCGGCTGCGGCGTGGCGTCGTTCAATCTGATCGCGCCCGCTGCCGGCGCGCAGAACGCGGGCGACAGCAGCGGCGTCACGCTGAGCTGGGAAGCAGCGGTCGGCGCGTCGTCGTACGACGTCTACGTCGGTGGCAGCAATCCGCCCCCGCTCGCGGCGACCGTTTCCGGGACCAGCTACAAGGCGGTGATCAGTGGACAGGCGTTCTGGTTTGTCGTCGCGCACGCCGCGTGCGACGGGACAAAGACGTCGTCGACGCCGATCCGTTCGTTCTCGACCACCAATGCCGCGTCGTGCGATGTGTCACCGACGCTGGCGATTGCGACGCCGGGAGCTGGCGCGACGAACGTCAGCACGACCGTCGATCTCGCCTGGACCGCGAACGTCGACTTCGACAGTTTCGATGTCTACTTCGGCAGCGTGGCCTCGCCGCCGCTGCTCCGTTCGCAACTGAGCGGTAAGACGCGCTCGCTCACACTGCCATCGCTGACCACCGGCACGACGTATTACTGGCGCGTTGTCGGAAAGAGCTCCTGCCTGCAAGGCGGTCAGACGAGTACGCCCGTCGCCGCGTTCACCACGCGCACGACGTGCGCGGCGCCCGGCGCGCCATCGTTCCAGTTCGTTCCGACCGCTGCGACCGCAGGCTCGACCTACGCGATCGTCTGGTCGCCGGCGTCGGGGCTCGACGCCGACGGCGGCTACCTCGTCGAGCGCGCGACCTCCTCATCGTTCTCGAACCCAGAGACGCAGGTGACGACATCGGCCGCCGCCGCGTTCGTAGCCAATAGCGCGGGCACGTACTACCACCGCGTCCGCGCGTTGCCGTCGTGCGATCCCAACTTGTCCGGACCACCATCCGAAGTGCGAAGCGTTGCCGTTTCGCAAGCACCGCCGAATGTGATCTTCACACTGCAGCCGCGCGCAGTTGTCAGCCCGATCGGCGAGCGCATCGAAGATCATCCGACGACGTTCGCGCTGGAGAACCTGTCGTCATTGCCGGTGCAGATCTTCATCGGACAACAGGAGCTGAATGGATCACCGCCGTTCTTCCGCATCGTCGAAGATGCCGCGTTCGTGACGCTGGAGCCGCGCAAGCCGCGAACGTTCACGATCAAATTCGGCGGACCGCCATCGAACGTGGCAGGCTCGTATCAAGCGGTGGTCTTCGTGGCCTCGACCGGAACCGGGCTGTCGGTGACGCCGTACACGTTCGTCAATCTCAAAGTCGGCGGCGGCACCGCCGCGGCGCCGCAGTTCATCGTCGACGGACTACCAAGCGATTACGCGGCATTCAACGGCTTCAGCGGCGACGACTCGACGCGGCCTTCGCGTCAGGTCACGATTCGCAATCCCGGCACGAGCACGATGGATCTCGCGGCGGAGATCGGACCGGAAGCGTGGCTCGTTCCAGAGAATGGCTGGAACGCGCCACTGGCCGCGGGCGCATCGCGCACGATCAATCTCTTCACGCGGCGAACGCTGGCGCCGAACGGCTCTGCGCTTCCGCGCTACACATACTTCACCGTGCGCACGAAAGACGGCACGTCGGCGCGACTGCTCGTGCAGGACAACGACGGCATCGCAGTGAGCACCGGACGCACGACGAGTCTCGATAGCAGCGCGCGCTCGTTCATCGTGCCGGAAGTCGTGAGCGGCACATCATCGGGCGGCCACCGCACCGTCACCCGCATGCGCCTCACCAACCTCGGCGGCGACTCCGTGCAGGCGGAACTGCTTTTCACCCCGAGCGGCAGCGACGGATTCGACGCGTCGTCTGCGCAACGCGTCGTGATCGTCGTTCCGGCAAACGACGTCGTGACGATCACCGATCCGGCCGTGCAGCTCTTCGGCCGCACGCCTCCGCAATCGGGGCAGATCGAAGTGCGCCTGCCGCGCGAGCGCATCGGACTCGTCAGCGTCCGCGCCTCAATCGTCGTGCTTGGCGGCAACGGAGGCTTCGAGACGCCGGTCGTCAGCCGCGGCGACGGCGCGCGCATCGGAACGCCGCTCGTCATCAATCTCCTGCCGCAGTCGAATGTGTCGCTCGTACTTGCGGAGACGAGCGGCGCCGACGCGGCGAGCGTGCGGTTGACGATGTCCGACGCGAACGGACAGGTAACGTCGACGCAGACGCAGCAACTGGCGCGCTACGGAATGGTGCGCGTCTCCGGACTGACCGCGACACGGATTGTGATCGACGTCCAATCGGGCGGCGGATCGGTCGTCGGCATCGCTACGCTTGCCGCATCGAATGGCGAGTCAGGTGCGACGTTCCTCAGCCGTCCGGTCGAAGAGCGCATCGCCGGCGCGGCATTGGCGCGGGCTCTCTGGAAAGGAGCGCTCGTCACGACTCCTGCGGTGAGCGTGACGACGGTCGTGCCGGTGCTGACCTCGCCCGCGTCCGCCGGTGCCACGCCGTCATACTCGACGGCCCTCGGATTCATCGCGTCGTCGTCGGCAGCAGCCACGTTCAGCGCAACGTTCCACAACAGCTCCGGCGTGGGGCCGACGCCGAAAGTCGACATCACCGTTCCCGCCGGCGGCACCCGTTTCTTCAGCGACGCGTCGAAGGAGATGTTCGGCAACGCGGCCAGTGGACAGGGAAGCATCTTCGTCAGCGCGCCGAGCGTGACGAAGGTGTACGCCGTGCTGCAGAACGGACCAAGCGGAAGCGGAGGAACGCTCACGCCGCTCGCGACGCTGCCGTTACAAACGACTCTCTCCGACGCGATCAGCGGTGCGTCGTCATCCGCGCAGAAGCCGTTGTCGTTCGATGGACTCGAGCAATCGCAGGATCCGTCGCGCGGCACGCGCTGGCTCGTCTTCCTGAACGAAGTGGCCGGCGGCAGCGGCTCGATCAGCGTACGGCTTTACGAAGCGGGCAATCGCAATGCGGCGATCGGACAGAAAGACTTCTCGATCGCGCCGTATCAGCAGCTCCGGCTCGACACCGTCTTCAGCGAGCTCGGTCTCACCGCTGCCGACCGGCTGAAGGACCGCACGAATGTGCAGGTCGTCGTCGTGGCGACATCGGGAAGCGCGCGCGTGACGGCGTCGGCGATGTCGGTCGACAACGTCAGCGGCGACACGCACGTCTTCGCGTTGTTGCCGGTCGTCGGAGCGGGAACGCCGAACGTCACCGCGGTCGCGCCGGTCGTTACGGCGCCGAAGCCGGCTGCGGATCCGCGGCATCGAGCCGTGAAGCACTAAATCCGATCACGAAGGTCACGACCGATCCGACGACCGTGAACCACGGCCAGGCCACCGCGGTTTCGAATCGGAGATAGAGCACCGCTGTCAGTCCGGCACTCATCCCGATCAACGCGGAGCGCGGTCCGCCGCGTTTCGCGCTGCCGAGGAGGAAGACGCCGAGGATGGGGCCGTTGATGAGGGAGGCGATGCTGAGCGCCGTGCTCAGGGCCGATTCGCTCTTGTGGCGTACGGCCAGGCCGACGAAGATCTGCGCGATGCCGGCAACGATCGTCACGACGTGCGAAACGCGAAGATAGTGGCGATCCTGTTTCGCGGGGGAGAACGGTTTGTAGAGATCGGCGACGAATGCGGCGGCGATCGAGTTCAGCGATGACGACATCGCCGCAGCGAAGATTGCGGCCACGACGAGGCCCGACAATCCGGTCGGCAGATGCCGCGTGATGAAGTCGGGGAAGACCTGATCGGCGGCGCGGAACGGCGCGGACGCGGGGCCGCTCGCGTAGTTCGCGAGTTTGTACGGCGCGTAGAAAGCGAAGAGCAGCACGCCGATGAAAAGAAAACCAATGAATTGCGCCAGGACGACAACGCCGGAGGACAGAAGCGCCAGCGCCGCGCTGCGGGGCCGGTCGGTGCACAAGTATCGTTGCACGAGATATTGATCTGTGCCGTGCGTCGACATCGTCAGGAAACAGCCGCCGACGAGTCCCGCCCAGAACGTGAACGTCTTCGTGGCGTCGAGCGCGAAATCGAAGAGCCGGAACTTGCCGTAGGCATGTCCGACAGTCATCGCCGCGTCCAGGCCGCCGGGTATGTGCTGCGTCAGGACGATCGCCGCGGCCAGCGCGCCGGCGATGTAGACGCCGAGTTGCACGACCTCGATCCAGACCACCGCTTCCATCCCGCCGTAGAACGTGAAGATGATCATCACCACGCCGATGCCGATGATGCAGAGCGTGACGACCGATTCCGCAGAGACGCCGGCCACGCTGCCGTAGACCGCGGCAAGCACGAACGCGGTCAGCAGCAGCCGCACGCCGTCCGCGATCGTACGCATGACGATGAAGAGCGACGACGCCAGCGCGCGGACACGCCATCCAAAGCGCCGCTGCAACAGTTGATAGACCGTGACGAGATCACCCGTGAAGTACGACGGAATGAACAGCAGCGAGACGACGATGCGTCCGGTCAGGTAGCCGAACACGAGCTGCAGGAACGTGAAGTCGCCGCCGCGCGCGAAGGCGATCCCCGGCACGGAGATGAACGTGATCGTCGACGTCTCCGTCGCCACGATCGACGCGCTGATCGCCCACCACGGAACGTTCTGGCCGGCCAGAAAATATTGGCTGGTGGTCTTCTGCTTCCGTCCGAACCACGCCCCCGCCCCGACGACGGCGACGAGATAGGCAACGATGATGACGAGATCGAGCGTCGACAATGTGGGGGAGATTGTACGCGGCAATCGCTGTCATCCTGAGTCGCCGAAGGACACGAAGTGCCGGAGGACGATCGAAGGACCCCCTGCCCATGTGCCTGTTCTTTTCCACCACCCACCCGGCACATCGGAAGGGGGTCCTTCGATCGTCCTTCGCCGCCGAGCACGCGCTACGCGAGGTGAGAAGTTGTGCGGGCGGCTTCGGCGGCTCAGAATGACAGCGAGGATGACCGCGTCGATGATGAAACTCGCGTCACTCCCTCATCAGCGGCTCGACCTTCCCGGTGATCAGCCGCGCGCCGCGTTGGAACGTCACGTACGCCCACGCCCACTGCAGGATCACCAGCAGGCGGTTGCGGAAGCCGATGAGGAAGAAGATGTGGATGCCGAGCCAGGCGGCCCAGGCGAAGAAACCGCTCAGGCGGATGCGGCCCAAATCAGCGACGCCGGCGGCGCGGCCGATGGTGGCCAGTGAGCCTTTGTCCCAATAGCGAAACGGGAGCGTGGGTTGGCCGTCGAGCATGCGGGCGATGTTCTTCGCGGTGTGAGTCCCTTCCTGGATCGCCGCCGGCGCGACGCCGGGAACGAGTGTGCCGTCATCCTGCGTCACCGAGGCAAGATCGCCGATCACGAATACTTCCGGATGCCCGGGAATGCTCAAATCCGGATTGACGCGGACGCGCCCGGCGCGATCGAGCGGCGCGCCGAGCGATTTCGCCAGCGGCGACGCCTGCACGCCGGCGGCCCAGAGCACGGTGCGCGTTGGAATCACGCTCTCGCCCGCGGCCACTTCGTGACCCGTGACGCGCGTGACCATCGTGCTCGTCATCACTTCTACGCCGAGTCCGCGCAATTGCGAGGCTGCCTTCGCGGAGAGATCGGGCGGGTAGGCCGGCAATAGGCGGTCGAGTCCTTCGATCAGGATCACACGCGCGCTCGACGGATTGATACGCCGAAAATCGCGGAGCATCGTTTGCCGCGCGATCTCGGAGAGCGCGCCGGCGAGCTCGACGCCGGTCGGTCCGCCGCCGACGACGACGAAGTTCAGCCATGCGCGCTGCCGTTCAGGATCGCTCTCGCGCTCCGCCGCTTCGAACGCCAGCAGCACGCGGCGGCGAATCTCCAGCGCATCCTCGATCGTCTTCAGGCCGGGCGCGCTCGCTTCCCACTCCGGATGGCCGAAGTACGAATGCGTCGCACCGGTGGCGATGATGAGGATGTCGTACGCGAGCGCGCCGTCGGTGAGCGTGATGAGCTTCCGATCGAGATCGATCGCCGTCGCGTCGCCCATGAGGACGCTGGCGTTCTCCTGTTTCCGCAGCACGCTCCGAATCGGCGCGGCAATGTCGCTCGGATTCAGCGCCGCAGTCGCCACCTGATAGAGCAGCGGCTGAAAGAGGTGATAGTTGCGCCGGTCGACGAGCGTGATGCGCGCGGGCGAGTGGCGAAGTGTCTTCGCCGCGTACAAGCCGCCGAATCCGCCGCCGATGATGACGATGCGTTTGCCGTTCATGTCGTTCCTTCGCAGTCGTGCTGCTGTCATCCTGAGCCGCCGAAGCCGCGCGACTTCACGCTGCTCTGCCACCCGGCAAGTGTCGCGCGGGCGCAGGACGGTCGAAGGACCCCTAATCAATGCATCGTGTTTTCCGCCCGTCCACCGCCACAGAATTAGGGGGTCCTTCGATCGTCCTCCGCCGCAATGCATGCCGGGTGTGCGAGTAGCGAGAGGCGCGGCTTCGGCGACTCAGGATGACAGCCCTGATGTGCGCTTGTGTTGTATCAGCCTATTCAGAAGTCTTCACGCGTACAAACTCCTCCCCAAACAACGTGAACGACGCCACCTCACCACCCGCGCCGAGCCGGAACTGCACGGTCTCATCGATGTCTTCGACCGTGTCGGTCGCGCTGAACGTATCGTAGTTCTCGTGCACGAGCGGGATCACCAACCGCTCCCAATGCACAACGAGCGCGCCGTTGACGACCGAGACATTCGCCTCGCCGAAGCCTGCGTTGCGATAGACGCCGGCATACGCAGTCAGATCATGGGAGGCTTTCGGCGCAGTGGAGCGTTTGGTTTCGCGCTCGGAGAGTTTGAGGCTCGCTTCGAATGCCGCGCTCTTCTCGACGTCGAGGAGATCGGAATTCCAATCACGCACCGGCGCGCCGAGAAACTGATCGAGGATCGTGTTGCGAAGCGCGGCCAGCGCCGTGCCGCGGCCGACGTTTTCGAGAATGACGATGCCGAAGTTGCGTTTGGGAAGGAGAGAGACATTGGTGCGGAAGCCGTTGAGCGCGCCGGCGTGCGCGACGAGCAACTGGCCGTGATAGTCGGACGCGTTCCATCCGAGCGCGTAGGTCAGGAAATTCGTGTCCGGATAGAGAGATCGCGTTGCCGGTCCGATCGGAATGATCGTCTGCGGCGTATGCGTCTCCTCGAGCGCCGCCTGCGAGAGCAACCGCTTCCCGTCGATCGATCCGCCGGCGAGCTGGAAGCGAAGCCACTGCGCCATGTCGTGCGCCGATGATTTGATCGTGCCCGCCGGTGCCAGCGCGTCGTAGTTGCGCATCGGTTGAATGGCGGCCTTCTCACTCTTGCTATCCCATCGATGTCCGGTAGCATGATCGGATCCGGGCCAGTCGGCGAAGGCAATGCGCGACTCCGTCATCCCCAATGGCTCGAAGATGCGCGTGGCGATGAGCTGCTCCCACGGCATCTTCGCCGCGGATGCTACCGCTTCACCGGCGGTGACGAACATCAGATTGTTGTACTGGTAGGCGCTGCGGATCGGCGTCGAGACTTTCATCGCCCCGATCCGCCGGATCAGCTCCTCGCGCGGGAAATCGCTGTCGTCCCAAAGCTCGTCGTGCCGCGCCACACCGCTGCGATGCGAGGCGATGTCGCGCAGCGTGATGAGCGAATCCGTACAAGGATCGGAGATGTGAAATCCGGTTACGTACTTACGCACCGGATCGTCCCACGACAGCTTCTTCTCGTCGGCGAGCATCGCCATCGCCGTGGTCGTGAACGCTTTTGTCGTCGAGCCGATCTCGAAGAGCGTGTCGGCGCTGACCGTTTCTTCCTTACCAACCTCTTTGATTCCATAGCCTTTGACGAAGATCACGCGATCGTTTTGAACGACGGCGATCGCCAGTCCCGGGAGATGCCACGCGGCCATCGTGTCGCGAACATCCTTGTCGAGAATCGCCTCCGTCAGTTGTGCGGACGCGGCGGCGGCGATGAGAAAAAGAGAGACGGCGATGACGAAACGGCGCATACGTGGCATTCTATCTGCCGTGCGCCGCGCCGCTTCCGCACTCTTCCTCCTTCTGACGCTTTCCTGCGCCGGCCTCGGCGTCGTCTACGAGCAGCAGGAGCAGGAGACGCTCTACTTCGGTACGCAGAAGCCCGACGGCTCACCCCCCGTCACCGATGCCGAGTGGCAGAGGTTCCTCGGCACGGAGATCACATCGCGCTTTCCCTCCGGCTTCACGACCTGGGACGCGTACGGACAGTGGCGCGACTCACGCGGCGTGATCGAGCGCGAACGGACACACGTCGTGCTGATCGTTCATTCCTCGCTGAACCACGAGGACGACGAGCGCATCGCCGCCATCGTCGCGCTGTACAAACAGAAGTTCGCGCAAGAGGCGGTGCTTCGGGTTCGGAGTGATGTTTGGATGCCGCGGTGAGTCGCCGGAGTTAACGGTTCAATCAGATAGAAGACCGTCAGGCGATCAATCACGGGGAAAGGTCACTTATGACGCGCGGCATGGTTGCGCAAGTTCGGCGTCGATTTGTTGATCATCATTATCTGCGCCCTCTCGCTGACCGCAACGATGTCCGCGCGTCCATCGCCATCAAAATCCGCGATTCGCTTACTTCCAGTCGTGTGAGCGAACGAGATGGGATTCGCGAACGTGCCGTCGCCTCTTCCCGCAAAGAATGAGATGTCGCTCGATCCGTTGGTGCTTACAACCAAGTCAAGCCGCCCATCGCCATCGATGTCGACTGCTCTTGCGTCAAGCGGCGTGAAGAGAGCTGGTGCGATGAGCACTGCTGCGCTGAAGGTGCCGTCGGGCCGCCCGAAGCTGATAGTGATCGACCCCTGTTGCCCCACACAAACAATGTCGAGATGTCCGTCCTGATCGAAGTCGCCCGCAGCAATCGTAGGAAATGAGGAGTTGCTCGCATACAAAGTCCGAGAGCCGAAGGTGCCGTCCCCCTTTCCCCGTAGGACGGCGAAACCACTATTGAGTCCACCGACAGCCATCGCCAGATCCAAATTGCCGTCGCCGTCAAAGTCTCGTAGCAGCATCGTTGGGACAGATTGGCTGGGCGTTTCCAGCGGCTGGAATGCGGGCAGCGCGTCGAAGCCTCCGACTGCCCGGCCGAGCATGACCCCGAGCTGCTGTCCGAGAACGACGACGTCAGGCCTCCCATCATGATTGACATCCGCCGTGACGAACATGCCGAAGCTTGTTGATCCGGCAGATGACTGGTATTGCACGGGATTTCCGAAAGTGGCATTGCCGCGATTCGCGGCCACAAACAAAACACCCGCGTTGTCGATCATCACTAGATCGGGTTTGCCGTCACCGGTCGCATCATCGCCTGAGAACGCCGAGGGCGTCGCTGGAGCGACTACAGACGTGGGCACTTGTTCGAATGACAGGTTGCCGCGGTTCATAAGAAGCGAAATGGCGCTCGTTGTCGAGTCCAGGACCGCCATATCGATCCTTCCATCGCTGTTCCAATCGCCAGTTGCCACCACGCCGTTGTTGTTCTTTTCCGAGGTGACAAGCGATGGATACACGATCGGCGCGGTATTGAATGTTCCGTCGCCGCGTCCACGAAGAACGGCGACACTGGCGGCGGTGAAACTTCCGACGATGAGATCCGTGTTTCCGTCGCGGTCGGTGTCAGCGCCGGCCAAAGGTCCGGAACCGGGAGTGAACGATCCCTGGCGGAACGTGCCATCGCCATTGCCGAGAAGAGTGGCCAGGAAGTCGCCACCGTAAAGCGTAACGCGGGTGATGAAATCGAGCCGGGCATCATTGTTAAAGTCGCCGATCGCGGTGATCGGATTAAGGTTAATAGGGCCGGTCGGTCGATTGTCGCGCACCGGACCGGGCAGGCTGACGACGCGCGAAGAATCGAATGTGCCATCGCCATGTCCCAGAAAGAGCTCGGCCGTTGCGGAACGCGTGATGACGAGCAGATCGTCATGGCCATCGTTGTTGAAGTCGCCAGCGTAAATGCCAAGAACCTCGGCGGCCGCGTGGAGTGTTGCTGGAGGCCGGAACGTGCCTCCTCCATCGTTGAAAAGAACGGAGACGGTATTGCTCCCGAACTCAGTGAACGCCAGATCCAGCTTCCCGTCGCTGTTCCAGTTTCCTTTGGCGATGACGTTTGGACGCGCTCCCTGATCGAACGGAGTGCCGGACGCGAAGTGACCGTCGCCGCTACCGTGCGCGAACACGAGGGATGAGTCGGTGCCCCAGACCGCGTCAAGTTTTCCGTCACCGTCGAAATCCCCGATGACAAAGTCGTCCCCGCCGCTTACGACCGAAGAAGCAATCGAGGGCGCGAATGTTCCATCGCCATTTACCGGTACGACCACGATGCTTTGTCCCGTGAATACGACCAGATCAGGGTGCCCGTCACCGCTCGCGTCTGCCGCGACGATCTTGAGCGGGATGGGCACGCTGAACTTAATGGGGTCCGCGAACGTCCCATCGCCCCGGCCCTGGAGATAATTGAATAGCTGGTTGGGGGGACCGGCTACGATTACGTCGGGAATGCCGTCTCCGTTGTAGTCAGCCACCGCCATTTTGTCCGGAATAAGCGTCGGGTGAAATGAGCGATGCGCCGCGAAATCAATCGAAGCGGAGGCGTGGCCGGCTAGGCCGAGGAGGGCGAATGCGAAAGCGAAACGGGCGCGAGCAAGCATGGATAGGGGAAGACCTTACGCTAACGCCCGCCGCTTCTCCAGCCACCACCGCCCGAGGTAGAAGAGCGTTCCTGCCGCCATCACGTAGAGTCCGCCAGCCTTCAAACCCTTTTGTGGCGACATAACAATGTAGCCCCACAGCCCGAGCGCGATGATCGCCGGGAGCGGATAGAGCCACATGCGGAACGGACGCGGGCGGTCGGGCTCGCGCTGGCGCAGCAGAACCGATCCGACGATCTGCGCCATGAACGGAATCACTGCGCGAATCGATAGGATCGCTTGCAGCACGTTCTTGAGCGAGAGCGAGCAGAACGCCGCAGCAACACATCCCAGGAAGATGATCGACACATACGGATACGCCTCGGTGGCGTGCAACTTTCCGAAAAAGCGAAAGAAGTTTCCGTCGCGCGCGGCCGCGTAAAGGATCCGCGAGTAGCCGAGCATCAACGAGAAGATCGACGCGAATGCCGTCCAGAGGATGAGGATCGAGATCCATTGCGAGGCGCGTTTGCCGAGAAGGACCGCGAGGTAGTCGGCGACGATCGACGGCGAGACCATCGCCTGCTTCATCGGTAGCACGGAGATAAGGCAGGCGTTCATGACGAGGTAGATCACGCCGATGGCCAGGATCGAGATCACGATCACGCGCGGAATCGTCCGCTGCGGATCGCGTACTTCATCGCCGATGTAGCAGATGTTGTAGTAGCCGAGGTAGTCGTAGACGGCGAAGATGAGCGCGGCGCCGAGTCCGGCGTATCCGATCTTGTCATCGAGGCGCGGCGCGTTCCAGAAGGTGAAGGCGCTGAGTTGAAGGTGCGGCAAGCCGGCGCCGATGACGATCGCCAGCGTCGCCAGCACGCCGGCCCACAGCAGGATCGAGAACTTGCCGATCGATTCGATGCGCCGCAGCAGAAGGATCGTCGTGAGGATGCAGACGATCGTCGCCGTGATCGCGACATGATCGCCGACCGCGGGAAGCACGACGCGCAGATAGTTCGCGAAGCCGATGCATCCCGAGGCCATCGAGAGAGGAGCGGAGAAAAGGATCTGGAAGAGAAAGAGGAAGGAGATGAGACGCCCGGCCGGACCGTAAGCCTTGCGGAGAAAAACGTACGAGCCGCCGGAGCCGGGGATCGACGACGACAGCTCCGCGGTGACGAGGCCGTCGCTGATCGCCAGCAGGCCGCCGAGGATCCAGGCAAGCATGCCGCGGCCACCGCCCATCGCCGCGAGGATCAGCGGGATCGTGATGAATGGCCCGATCCCAACCATGTCGATCATGTTCAGGGCGATGCCGCGCCAGAGGCCGATGTCCCGCCGCAGTTCCGACATGGAAGGGAAGTGTACATGGCGCACGCGTGCGCGGCCTCAGCTTTGCAGAATGCGAATCGGCCCGGCGCTGCCGCCGGTCATACCTCAACTGTGAAGGAAATCTCCCCTATGAAATCCCGAGTCATCGGAATGCTCGCTGCGATTTTCGTCGTCACATCCGCGATAGCGCAATCGACATCGCTCACGTTCTATGCTGCGCTGACGGGCGCCAATGTTGTCGGCGGCGCCGGCTCTCCAACGGGATTCGGCAGTGCCACGCTCACCCTCAACGGCGATCAGGCTACGATCGACCTCAATACATACGGGCTGACGAACATCACTTCGTTCTCGCTCTACCAGGGGCCGGCAGGGTCGAATGGCACGCTCATCCAGGCGTTCATCGATGCCTACTACTATGTCCTCAACGGGCGGCTGCACCGCATCGCGATTCTCGATCCTGTCGTTGCCGCGGCAATTGCCGCCAATCCCCAGAACTATTACCTCGCCATCGCGACAGGCGCAAGTTCCAACGATGTCGTGCGTGGTCAGCTAAGCGATGCAAACACGACCTATGTTGCCGGAGCGATTTCAGGTTCGAATCCGATTTGCAGCGGCAACGCACTTCCCAATGCAAGCGGTTCGTTCGTATTTGCAATCACGCCTGATCCGGGCGGGCAGACGTACACGGTTCGATACGATCTGGTGACTCGCGGTCTCGGCACGACGATCACCTTCCTGCAGATCGGCGGTGGGAAGTCGGGGCCCGGATTGTTTACCGTGGGAGGCAATGCGACGTCGACGGACGGCCGCTTTTCCGGAGCAACCCAAATCTCGTCCGGCAATGCCCGCCTCCTGCAAACGCTTCCTGATACCACTCGTTTCACCGTAACGACGCCGGCTACCGGGATCGAATGCGCCGCTGCCGGCCCCATTTTCTTTGCCCACGAGGTGTTCATTCCTGTGGCCGGAACGGTGCGAGGGGTTGGCAACGCGAACTACATGACCGATCTCAATGTCGTGAACAACACAGCGGCAGGAACCAACGCTGACATTCTGACGCAGTACTTCCCCGCGGGCGGGAGCACTGCAACGGCATCCGCCACATCATGGTCGACGATTACTCCTCACGCTACTGCAACGTACCGCGATCTCTCCACGACTGTGCTGCCGGGAATGAACGGGATTGGTGCGTTGCGGATCGTCTCGACCGGCAACTTGTTTGCCAATGCGCGGATCTACAACAATCTCAGCGCGACGGGAGGGGGAACGTTCGGCCAATTCGTGCCCGCCCTGCCGCGCAGTCTGGCCCAGAAGGAAGGAACGCTTCTCGGACTCACGAACATCGTCAGCGGATCGAGCAGCGTAAGCGGCGCCGCCAACGCCCGGACGAACATCGGACTGTTCAATCCCGGCGAAGCGCCAGCGACTCTGGTTCTGGAGTTGCGGAACGCGAATGGATTGGTAGCAGGACAGCGGCAATTGACGCTAATGCCGTGGATGCAGCTTCAAATGCCGCTCTCGGGCAACAACGGTTTGTTCAATACGGTTGCGGGCGACGTCGGTTCCTCATCGGTCTACTTCCTCAGCGGTTCGCCGGTTTTCGTTTACGCCTCGGTTATTGACAACACGACTGCCGATGCGAGCTACGTTACGCCGAGTGTCAGCAACTTCGGAGGTTCTGGCGCGGAGTAGCCTGAACAAGCAGATTTCGCGCGAAGCGGCGTTGATCATCCAACGCCCTTCGCGCGAAATCGAAGGTTAATCGCGTGTTCGTCCCGTTCCCTCTGTCATCGCACGCGTACTCGGCGCACGTTTCGCTGAAGGCGCGGCCTTCATCATCCTCGTCTCGCGCGGCATGATCTGATTGAGGACGTATTGTGCCGACAGCATCGCCCCTTCCTGCCATCCGGGCAGATAAGAGACCTGATCGCCTGCGACCATGACACGTCCCTCGGGCGCGAGCAGCGTTTCGTAATACACGGCCGGAACGTCGTCCCAATCCGCCCAGCCGCCCATCTGGTACGGCACCTTATGCCACGCGATCGATAGTCCCAATTCGATCGGCACTGCGGACGTGAACGCATCGCCGTGCAGACGACGAGCCCCTGCCGCCGCTGTTTGCAGCCGTTGTGCGAGCGATTGATTGCCCAATTCTTCAGCGCGCAATTTGTAGTTATAGGCGCCTGTAAGAACGCCTTTTTCCTGGAACAGATATCCGTTCGACGGGTACCACATCTGTGTGATGTTGTGATTGATATACGAGATCCCGCCGTAGATTTGTTTGTCCAACTCCCAGAAGCGGCGATTGGCCTGCCAGCCCACTTTACAAGTCTTGCCGACTTTCGCGGCTTTCAATGCCTTCGTAAACGGCTTGGAGAAATTGTTGTCGATGTCATTGGCCAGTATCCAAACTGGGATCGTGGAGATGCACCAGTCGGCGGTGATTTTTTCGACGCTCGATGCTGGATCGCCCGCCTTGCGGTGATGAATCTCCACTTGGTCTTTCTCTACATTGTGAACGTATGTCACTTCACGGTTGTATTGAATGAGATCCCCGACGAACGGCAGGAAGCCCTTCGCCAGCATGTCCATTCCGCCGACCGGCTGAAAGAGTGTCGGCTGCCACTCGTAGTCTTCCGGCTGGTACATCCGGTCGAGCCAGAATTCGGAGCCGAGTAGATCGATGAGCTTGAGCGGTGCGACGATATCGCCCGGCGATGTCACGCCCGGCTCCGTCGTATAGCCGGAACGCTGCGAGCCGATGTATTTCTTTTTCGTCAATGGCCCGAACGTGTTGAGAAGGTCGAGCATCTGCGCCTTTTGCCTGGGTGACAGCTCGTCATTGAGCGAGCCCTTGTCGATCGACTTCGTCAGGAGCTCGGCGATGTAGCCACGCGTATCGTTCAGAATCCGGCGGTTGGGGAGTGCCTCGTTGTGAAAGGAGTTTTGGTTCTGATAGAGGTTCGCGCGCGACGACATCACATAGGGCTCGACCGCAACCTTCAATTCCCGGCAATATCCGAGCGCGACGGTATGGTGATACGGAAGCCGTCCCGGTCCTGCGTTGAGATATTGATCCTTGTCAAAGTGGCAGGTTTGCTCCCACGTATCATTGCCGTGCTTCTCGACGATCTTGTCGCCGGTACGAACGGTGTAACTGCGTCCGCCGGGACGATGCTGCGCTTCGAGGATGATGATCTTGTAGCCGCTCTTTCGTTGTTGCAGCTCGTACGCGGCAGTCAGCCCCGCGACTCCAGCGCCGAGGATGACGATCGTCTTCCCCTCGCCAGCGCCTTCGGGGATCTGCAGAGTGTTGGCGTAGACGGAGTCGGGCACGCGCACCATCCCGAGTGCGACCATCGATTCGTAAACGGCGGCAGCGCCTCCGACACGTCCGACCGTTTCGAGAAACCGTCTGCGAGTCCACTTGCCACGGGAATCCGATTCGCTCATCGGGAACCTCCTCGGCTGTACACGTCGTTCGTTGGGGATGTCCGTAAGGGTAGCGAGATGGGCGCGCCGAGGCAAGGGTGACATCGCGGAAAGTAGAACCTTTCTTCCACTTCGCTGTATATCTTCATGTGAATGGCTGGACCTGAACGGCGATTGGGTCTTCTCGCGCTGGGTGCGATTGGCATCGCCATCTTCGCGATCGGCATCGCCGCCGCGTTTCACCGGCTGCCCGAATGGCGCAACCGGAGTGTGCCCGATCAGAGTTTCTTCGCCGTGAGACTGCAGCAGACTGCCGCTCCCGCCGGTCTCCGCATCGAGTCGTTGCCGCGCGTGCAGCTCCGATCGAAGTACGTTCTCACGAATAGCGAGCTGCTCTCGGAACGCGAGACTGCGTACGACGTTCTCGGGCCATCCGCCGCGGACTGGCTCGCGCGCGAAGGCCGCGGTCCGTTCGTCGAAGCGGCGGCGCAGACGCGATGGACGAGCGGCGGCGAGAAGGGCCAGCTTCGCGTCCTCTTCTCCCTGCGCGGCGTGCCGGTTTCGGCGACGTGGATTCCGGAAGAGTTGCTCCGATCGCGATCAGCGGCCACCTCGTCGCGGCTGGAGATCGAGCGGATGTTCATGCCTCGCCAGCAGACTCCCGAGGTCGAGTTGACCGTAATGACGGAGACGCTACGTCTTGCGCCGATTCCACGAGCTGATCCGCCCGAGGTTTTGATCAGCACGGCGATACGAGGAGCGAACGCGCCGGGCGCAAAGCGCGTCGTCGGAACCGTCGCCGATTTGCGGAGCAGGATGGAGAACCTCACGCTGGGCTCCTTCTTGACGACGCGGATGGAGTCGATGGTCGCGCGCGCCGTTTTCTGGATCGCCGTAGTGGTGCTCTTCCTCGTGCTCCTCGTGCGGCGGCGGATCGAGTTGAAGAAAGGCCTCGTTCTCGGCGTGCTCTCGATCGCGCTTTCGCTTCCCGGCGCGTTGTGGGGCTCCTCATCGTGGATCGAAGTCCTCGATGCGCTCAGCAGCGTTCTCGGAAAGGGAGTGACGCTGTTCATTCTCTGGTCGGCCGCCGAGTCGTGGGTGCGATCGACAGTGCCGGGATTCCGCACGTCGCTCGACACGCTGCGCGCCGGCCGCCTCGGGCCGAAGGGCGGAAGAGCGTTGCTCGCTGGCTGGTCGATCGGCGCAGCAGTCGCGGGCATCTGGCTCCTCGCCATCGCAGTGGGGACGATGATTCCGGGCGTGTCGACCATCGATGGAAGCATTCGCTTGCCGTTCTTCGGTACGAACACATCACCGATCGAGGAGGGCGCATTCCGCACCTGCCTGATCATGCTCGTGATCTGCGCCGGACTGCGCTCGAAGTTGCTGCGGCGCGCGCCGGTCGTGGCGACGATCATGGGCGCGCTGGTCTTTGCCACGCGCATTCCGCTGTCGTCATTCGGGATCGCATTTACCGCGAGCCTGCTGCTCGTCGCAATTTTCGTTTACGCGTATGCGGAGTTCGGACTCACAGCGCTTCTCACCGCCGCGATGATGTCGGCCGTTCTTTCTGCCGCGCTCTTCTCGCTGCTTCATTTTTCCTGGGTGCCGCTGCCGTCGGTCCTTCTCCTCTCCCTCGCCATCCTTCCTCTTCCCCTCGGCCTCCTCGGCGTCCGCCGCGCCGATGATGTGGAAGACGGCCCGCTTCCTCTTCCCGATTTCGCGCGTCGGCTCGAGGATGAGAACCGGCTGAAGTACGAGATGGACCTGCTCGCGCGCATGCAGCTCGGCCTTCTGCCGAAGGTGATGCCGCAGGTCGAAGGCTACGAGATCGTGGCGCGATCGATTCTCGCCAGCGAAGCCGGCGGCGATCTCTATGACTTCGTCTTCGACTCCGCGGGACGGATCTGGATCGCCGCGGGCGACGTCTCCGGTCACGGCTACTCTTGCGCGATCGCACAAGCGATGACGAAAGCAGGCCTGGCCAGTCTGGTCGAAGCGGAGCGAACGCCGGCGATGGTGTTGCAGCGCCTCGATCTCGTTTTGCGCGAGATCGGCTCGCCAAGAACCTTCACGTCGCTCTCGCTGCTGCGTCTCGATCCCCTCACCGGAGAAGCGCTCGTCAGCAACGCCGGACATCCATACCCATGGATCGTGCGCGGCACCGACGTGCGCGAGCTGGATCTCCCCTCGCTCCCACTAGGCCTCGGCCCCACCCGCCAATATACCGACACGCCTCTCTCGATCGCCACCGGCACGACCATCGTCCTCTTCTCCGACGGCCTCTTCGAAGCCCACGACCAACACGGCCGCCCCTACGGCTTCGACCGCCTCCGCGAGATCCTCGGCAAAGTGTCGCGCCGTCCCGCCTCCGCGATCCTCACCGCGATCCTCGAAGACTGGCGGACTCACGCCGGCCCGGCAACACCGGCGGACGACACGACGATCGTGGTTGTGAAGAGGGGAGGGTGAGTGCGTGACGCCGCTGCGGATCTCGCTTGCTGCGAGGTAGTCGCGGGCGTTCGATTCACGGAGCAGGTTCGTCGCGAGAGCTACGAAAAAGCATTGTCACGCGGAGACGCGGAGATGCGGAGGAGGTCTCCGCGGCCCCCGCGTCTCCGCGTGAAACCGTAACCCACTGAGTGTTCCTGTACTTTTGTGCCTCTGTGGTAACCGTTTCTATGTCCCTCTTGCCAGTTCTCTAACCCTGCGCATCAAAAACCGCCGCTCCGCTTCGTTCCCCGACAGTTCATACGCGTGTCGGTAAGAATCGGCGGCTTCTTCAACACGCCCGAGGCGGCGAAGGACATCCGCGCGCGTGGCGTGCCAGAGGTGGTAATCGGCGAGTGAGTCAGAGAGCGCGTCCACCAGCGGCAACGCGGCGCCGGGGCCGTCGGACATGGACACTGCTACTGCGTGATTGAGCGCGACGATTGGGGTTGGGTGCAACGCGTACAAGCGCTCGTAGATCGCGGCGATCTGCTTCCAATCCGTATCCGCGGCGATGAGAGCATCGGCGTGCACTGCCGCGATTGCCGCCTCGAGCGCGTACGTGCCCGGCCGCGAGCGGCGTAGCGATCCGTGCAGTAATTTGCGGCCTTCGTCGATCTCAGCGCGGTCCCATCTTGATCGTTGCTGATCGGCGAGGAGGACCATCTCGCCGTTGTCGTCGACGCGCGTCAATCGGCGCGCGTCGTGGAGCAGCATCAGTGCGAGAAGCGCGTCGAGTTGGGCATTGAGTTGGGCAAGGGGCATGAGCGCGCGCAGCACGCGGGCGAGGCGGATCGCTTCGGCGCAGAGATCGTGACGCACCAGCGCCGCACCGCTCGCGGCGGCGTAGCCTTCGTTGAACACGAGATAGATGACGGCCATCACGACGGACAATCGCTCCGGAAGCTCCGATGCCGGCGGCACGCGGTACGGGATTCCTGCGCCGCGTATCTTCGCCTTCGCGCGCACGAGACGCTGCGCCATCGTCGCGGTCGGAACGAGAAACGCGCGCGCGATCTCCTCGGTCGACAATCCGCACAACGTCCGCAGTGTCAGTGCTACTTGCGCATCCTCGGCAAGCGATGGATGGCAGCAGGTGAAGATCAGGCGCAGTCGCTCGTCGGGCACGCCCGATTCGTCAGCATCTTCCATGTTGTCGCTCGTCATCGACGGCGCGAGGTACGCGATCTCCGCCTGCTTTTCTGCGAACCGTGCACGCCGTCGCAATCGATCGATCGCCTTGTGGCGCGCCGTTCCGTACAGCCAAGCGCGCGGATTGCGCGGCACTTCGCCGGCCCATTCCGTCACCGCCGCTGCAAACGCTTCCTGCAATGCCTCCTCGGCGACATCGAAATCGCCGAGGAGGTGAATGAGGGCCGCGAGGAGGCGGCCCCATTCGCTGCGAAAGACATCTTCGATCGCGGTCAAGACCGCAGCATGATAACGATCACTCGAACGTCATGATGGGACGGACTTCGATCGCGCCGGTGAGCGCGCCCGGAATCTTCCCGGCGATGGCGATGGCCTCATCGAGATCGTTGGCGTCGATGAGGTAGTAACCGCCGAGGGCTTCTTTGGTCTCGGCGTAGGGACCGTCGGTGGTGAGACGCTTCCCCTCGCGCATGCGAACGGTCGTCGCGGTGTGCGTCGGCTGCAGCGCGTCGCCGGTTTTGATCTTGCCGGCGAACTCCTCGCCGAACGCGTTGTACGCCTCCATCCCTTTCTGCATATCGCCCTCGGTCATGTTCGCCCAGCGCTTCTCATCGTCATAAATCAGCAGCAGGTATTGCATCGGTGTTCCTCCTTTTGAGAGATAGTCGAACGGTGATGGGCGAAATCGACAGGGGAGGGAGTTTTTTTTCTGATCGCAGTGGCGACGCGATACTTCTGTCATCCTGAGCCGCCGAAGCCGCCGCAAGATTCACTGCTCGCACTCTTGGCAGGGAACGGCGGCGAAGGACGGTCGAAGGACCCCCTGATTCTGTACCGGCTTTTGAAAAACGTCGGCAACGAAGCAGGGGGTCCTTCGATCGTCCTCCGCCGCGATGCCTGCCGGTTGTAAACGCGGCGCGGAGGCGCGGCTGCGGCGACTCAGAGGCTGTGAAGGAATCGGGTTTCCTTCTTTTTCGAAAATTTTCGGTACGCGGCAGTTGCTATCGTCTGATTTCTGTTGTGGGTGTGGAGACGGAGATCATGCTGCAATATTGATCTCGCGAGTTGTTTGACTTCGAATCGAGCCTTGCCGGGGGCTTGGTGAGTACTCGTGAAGGGCGTTTTCGCGCTTCGCTTCGAACCTGCTCAGGCCAGAGCCCACGTCCGGCGCATGTTGTGTGCGATTGCATGCATCAAGGCGACGGCCAGAACTTTCTTTGGACCGCGCACGAGGAACCGTAGCAACCCCTGACCTCGGAACTGGGCGTTCACACATTCGGCCGTCGCGCCCCGTCGTTTGTACAGCGCTTTTGCTTCTTCGGTCTCCATCCGGGCGCGCCATCGCAGAACCGCTTCGCTGTCACCGGGACACGGATCGGTCGGTTTTCGATTTTGATTCGGTCTTTCTCGAAGAGGTGCCGTGACGTTACAGCCACGCTTGTCCATAGCATTGACATTCGCAAACGACGTACAGCCACCATCCGCAACCCAGTCGCCTGGCTTTGCGCCGTAACGTTTCTCCACTTGTTCGGCTAGCGGAACCATCGCGTGCAGATCGGTCCCTTGGTTGTTGACGTCCGCAGCCACAACCACCGTCGTATCCATGTCCGTCGCCAGATGGATGTTGTAGGCAGGACGGAACCCTCCATCCGCCATCTTCATCACTCGGGCATTTGGATCAGTCATCGACGTCCGCGCCTCAGTCTTCTTCTTGCCATTGTTCGACTGCTTGCGCTTCTCGGCATCCTTCATTTCTTCGAGCGCTTCTCCGATCCGCTTTGCTCGATCTTCATCCGCGCTCTTGCGCGCGGCCTGTTCGCGTTTGTTCGCTGGATTGCTCGGATCGTCCATTTCACGGGCCAGCGTCTCGACCTGCTGGGCGGCCAGCTTCTCGAGCTTGCCGCGTGTCCGGAACGACGAGGCTCCGGCCGACGCTCTCACTTTCATTCCATCCTGCGAGACCCGTCGGATCTGCACCGTTCCCGATCGCATCAGGATCGTTACGCTGCAGCTCAGAAGATTGTTCAGCCGGTCGCTGGCCAGGTTGCGAAAGTCCGAGAGCGAGTGATGATTCACCTGCACCCCACCGCAGATCCACTGATAGGCAAGATGGTATTGGCTCAGACGCTCGATCTCCCGCGCGGCGCCCACTCCATCCAGCATCGCCAGCAGCCACAGCGAGAGGTAAATCCGAGGGTCAACCGCGGGACGTCCAGCACTCCCTTCTCGCGATCCAATCGCCGCGTAAAACTCACTCAAGTCCAGCCGATTCACATACGCCCACACCGCCCGAGCCTGATGATCTTCCGGCAGCATCGACTCCAGATCCATCGGTACTAGCCGCATCTGCAGTCGATTCGCCTCGATCCACCGCGCCGCTGTCTCTTCCCGCTTTTCGCTCATGCCCGATGGTACGGTCTTTCCACGTTTTCCACAGCACGCGCGATTTCTTCACAGCCTCTCAGGATGACATCCTGGATGACATCCCAATGGCCTTAACTTAACGCGAGATCCGGCTGTTCGGTGAAGGCGAGAGCTTTTCGTTGGAAGCGGTTGAAGATGGGATAGCTGCTTGCCTTGTGTTTGAGGCCGCGAGGGTAGTGAC
>JAXDGL010000007.1:0-18641 GCA_034665065.1 Thermoanaerobaculia bacterium
GGGGGGGGGGGGTGGGGGGGGGGGGGTGTGGGAGCGAGACCGAAAACTTCTTTCTCCCACTCCCCACACCCCACACCCACTCCCCGCTTACAATCCCCACCATGTTTCAAACGCTGTCCACACTTGGACGGGAGACGGCGCGAATCGTTCTGCACGCGGCGTGCGTGGTTTGCGAGGGAGAGTTGCCGTGGCGGGCGCGAAAGGCATCGTGCTGCGCCGATTGCTGGGCGTCGCTGCCTCGAATCTCTCCGACGCATTGCCGCTACTGCGCCGCACCATGGAGCGGCGACGATCCTGATTTCGTCTGCGGCTCGTGCATGACGTCCCCTCTTCCCGTCGATTGGACGGAGGCGTGGGGTTCGTATCGAGGATCATTCGAGAACGTGCTGCAGGCGTTCAAATTCAAGCGGCACGATTTCTTCGCCGCGCCGCTCGCGGAGCTGCTCGAGGGCGCACTTCGTGCCCGCGGCGATCTCGATTTCGATGCCGTCGTCCCCGTTCCCATGCACCGCGCGAAACTTCGCCGCCGCGGTTACAACCAGGCCGAGCTTCTGGCTCGCTCCCTCGGCAAGCGGATCGGCATCCGTTGCGAGCGCGCGCTCCTCACGAAAACCCGCGACCTCGGCGCGCAGTCGAAGCTCCCGCGCAGCGAACGGGCCGCAAATGTGCACGATGCGTTTCTGGCATCGCCGCGCGCAGCATCGCGGCGGATCCTCCTCGTCGACGACGTCATCACGACCGGCGAGACGATCCGCGCCTGCGCCCAAGCGCTCCTCGATGGCGGAGCGAAACGCGTTGCCGCCGCGGTGGTGGCGAAGACAGAGTGAGAGTAGTGGATCAGTCGGATCAGTCGGATCGGTCGGATCAATCCAATCAGTCCCGATCAGTCCGATCGGTCCGATCGGTCGGAGCAGAAAGCCGAAAACGTCACCTGACAAAAACTCCACCGATTACTGATCTACCTGACCTCCTGGAGCAAGAATGCCCAACTACGACCTGATCATCATCGGCGGCGGGATCATCGGCGGAAGCACGATGTATCACCTCGCCCAACTCGGCTACGGCGGACGCGTGCTCGTCCTCGAGCGTGAAGATGCGTTGTCGAAAGGATCGACCGCTCTTTCCGCCGGCGGCTTCCGCAACATCTGGACGACGCCGATCAACATGCGGCTGACGAGCTACTCGATCAAGAAGCTTAAATCGTTTCAGGACGAGCTCCGCTTTCCGATCGGCTTCGATCAGCGCGGCTATCTTTTCTGTCAGTACGAAGAGAATTTCGAGAGCTCGAAAACCTTCGGCCAGGAGTGGGCGAAGAACGGCGTGGCGATCGAGTTTCTCGACCCGAAAGAAGTCGAAGCGAAAGTTCCGGGACTGCGCGCCGGCGTCGATCACATCGATCCCGAAGTCAACGAGATCCTGCAGATGAAACCGATCGCCGGAGGCGTGTTCGGACCGGAGTGCGGCAGCTTCGATCCGTCCGCTGCGGCACAGGGATACTTCGAGCGCGGCATGGAGGGTTTCGCGGGACGCGCGGAGCTGCGTTTGAATGCGACGGTACGAAAGCTGCGCATCGTCGACGGCGTCTATCGCGGCGTAGAAATGGAGGATGGCTCGTTCATCGAAAGCGGGAAGATCCTCGTCGCCGCAGGAGCGTGGACGAACGCGTTGATGGAAGCGTCGGGGCTGAGCGGCGACGATCTGCCGCCCGTCATCCCGCTCAACCGCATGCTCTTCATCACCAACATGCCGCCGATCGAAGGATTCGAGCGCATCCCGATGACGATCATCGACAACGGCGTCTACTTCCGGCCCGAGGGACCGAACCTGATGATCGGACGGGCGGATCCCGATACGCCTGCCAGCTTCGACACGACGCCTGACGCCACGTATTACGAGGAGAAGATCAACTACTACATGCAGGAGCGCATCCCCGGCATGGAGCGATGCCGGCTGATGTCGATGTGGGGCGGTCTCTACGACACGAACGAAGTCGATCACAATGCGGTATTCGGTGAGCATCCGCACGTGTCGGGCTTGCTGTTCGCGACCGGATTCTCAGGTCACGGAGCGATGGAGTCGCCCGCGGCTGGGCTAGCTCTCTCGGAGTGGATTCAGTACGGCGAGTACCGCACGCTCGATTGCACTCCCCTTTCGATCCGCCGCTTCTGGGAGAACAAACCGATCCACGAGACAATCGTGATCTGAGGTTCCGCAACTTCAAACGCGATTCACGCTACGCGCTTGGCCAGCTTGATCGCGATCGGCAGCACGCGGCGAAGAACGCGGTCGCCGTCGATGCGCTTCAACTGGCGTACGATCAGTTGATCCGTGCGCTGTGCGAGCGTACGCGTGACTGACTGCACCATCACGCTTCCGTCGACGTTTGCGACGAGCACTCCCCGCTCGCGATCCCGGGCGATACTGGCGCACGCTCCATCCTCGAACGAGATCTCGACCAGCACGATGCCGCCGATATCGGTCGACTGGTGGCGGCGCTCAAAAACGTAGTCGATCGAACCCGCGGCCCCTTCCACTTTCCCATTCGCGTCGACTGTATGTCCGACTTGCGCGCTCAGCCACGACGCAAACAGCAGCGACTCGACGGACTCGCCGAAGAACTCGTGATTCGAGCTTCCGGAGATGACCCGAATGCGGCGGATGGCGTTGAGGCGGTTGCGCATCGGCGGCGGATCGAAAATCGAAGCAGTCGCTGCGCGCCACTCTTCGAGACGCACCCAATTCAGATCGGCGGGCGCGGTCGCCGTCTGCTCGCCGATGCGGGAGACGAGGGCGAGATCGGCGGGCGAATCGAAATGGACCGAGTCGACAATCAGCCGGTCGGCCGGCCCGAGGAGAAGCTCGACGTACTCCTCGTGCTCGTTCGGGAGATCGCCGATCCACCAGAACGCCACCGGCATGTCGGGAATGAGCAACGCATTCACGACTGGCGGAATGCGATGAATCCGATCGCCTCCCGCGACGATGTTGATCTCCTCGGAGCAGACCTGTTTGCCGCCGCCGACGAGATGACAGTTCGCGCTGATCCACGACGTCAGCTCGGCCTCGGCGGCGGGATTGGCACGGATGACGATCGTCCGTTGCGGCACCACGCCGCTGGCGCGTCCGAGCGTTTCGGCGGCGAGCACGTGCGCCTCGCTCGTCGAGGTATGCGCGACGACGTTCCAGAGCGCGGCGCGCGTGACGGCATCTTCGCCGTCCTGCTGTCCGCGCCAAAGCTCGGACAAACTCTTCTCGATGGCATTGACGTCGACGCGGACGTCGGCTCCGGTAATGTCGGTCATGATGTGGTGGGACGCGTCTCGGGTGAGCGAGGTTTTACGTAGAACCTGAGCGGATGCGCCATCACGGCCTTCTCCACTTGCGTCCGTCGCGCTCGATGAGCCTGTCGGCAGCTTCGGGACCCCACGTGCCCGAGGGATAAAGCTCCGGGCCGATGGGATCGGCGGCCCACGAGTTGAGAAGCGGATCGAGCCACGCCCATGCCGTCTCCACTTCGTCGCGGCGCGCGAAGAGCGTGGAATCGCCCAGCATCGTCTCCAGCAGCAACCGCTCATACGCCTCGGGCGGCTCGGCGCCGAACGACGTGGCGTAGCGGAACTCCATCGTCACCGGCGACGTGCGCACGGTCGGTCCGGGCACTTTCGAATCGAACTTCAGCGAGATCCCTTCGTCGGGCTGGATGCGAATGGCCAGCACGTTCGGCTGCATCGTGACGTGCGTCAGCTTGTTGAATAGAGGATACGGCGCGGGACGGAAGTGGATGGAGATGTCGGTGACGCGCTTGGGCAGCCGCTTGCCGGCGCGCAGATAGAACGGGACGTCCGCCCAGCGCCAGTTGTCGATGAAGATCTTCAGCGCCGCGTAGGTCTCGACATTCGAATTCGGATTGACATTCACCTCTTTGCGATAGGCGATCGCTTTATCGCCGAGCACCGATCCGTCGGTGTACTGGCCGCGCACCGAGACATCCGTCTCGTGTCCGCGCGGAAACTCGCGGAGCGCGCGCAGGACTTTCACCTTTTCATCGCGCACGGCATCGGCTTCGAATGCTACCGGCGGCTCCATTCCGATCAGGGAAACGAGCTGGAGCATGTGGTTCTGGATGATGTCGCGGGAGATGCCGGAGGTCTCGAAATAGGGTCCGCGCTTTTCGACGCCGATCGATTCCGCCACGGTGACCTGAACATGGTCAATATATTGACGGTTCCAGAACGGCTCGAAGATTCCGTTGGCGAATCGGAGCACGAGGAGGTTTTGTACGGTCTCTTTGCCGAGGTAGTGATCGATGCGGAAGACCTGGCGCTCGCGGAAGGTAGTGACGGCGACGCGGTTCAGCTCTCTCGCCGACGCCAGATCGTGGCCGAACGGCTTCTCGATGATCGCGCGCGTGAACGGGCCGCGCTGCTCGGGATCGTTCACCATCTTCTCGCGTCCGAGCAGTTCGGTGATCGTCGGAAAGAACTGGGGCGGAACGGCCAGGTAGTAGATGCGGCGTCCGCCGGTGCCGCGCGTCTCGTCGCACTCTTTCAGTTTGGCGTTGAGGCGAAGAATGCCATCGGGCTCGCTGAACTCGCCGCGGACGTAAAAGAGACCTTTGGCGAAGTTCTCCCATACCGCCTCGTCGACCGGGCGCGTGCGCGCGAACTTGTCGCACGCCTCGCGCATGGCCATGCGGAAGGCGTCGTCCGTGTAGTCGGGACGTGCGTAGCCGATGATCGTCTGGCCGGGCGGAAGAAGACCGTCGTGCGCGAGTGAGTAGAGCGCGGGGATGAGCTTGCGCTGGGTCAGATCACCCGACGCACCGAAGATGACGAGGCAGGATGCGTCGGGGACGCGCTCCTGCTCCAGACCTTCGCGAAGAGGATTTGCATCGATCGCGGGAGCGATCACCGACATGTTGCTGCCTCCGTATCGCCGCGAATTGTATGCGAAGGAGGAGAAGCATTCTCATCAATCAACCTCGCGCGAATGGAGGTCTTCGAATGGGTCAGGTCCGAAGTTGGAAGTGACGGAAGACCGCATAGGATGTTTCGCGGATCTCTGTTCCGTCACTTCCAACTTCGGACCTGACCCCATTCCCGAGCGAAAACTGCGAGAGACCGGGGGCGCGCCCCCGGGTCTCACGCAAAAACCGATTGTTTCTAGCCGTCTGGAACCGAGAGCCGGCTGTCCAGCCAAAGGCTGATGATGAAATCGAGCATAGACCTCCCCCTTCCGCGCACCGGACCAAGCCGGGCGAGCGTTGGTCGGAGAGGCCTCTCGTCATCGGAAGTAGAACCGGAAGGACGGGATTTGTTATCAATCGATTGTTATTGATCAGCCAAACTGCGATACTTCACGCATTCCCCACTCCATGCATGACGCGATTGACACCCCTGTCCACGATCGAGTCGCGGAGGCGTACGAGAGGTATTACGACCTCCTGCGGTTCATCGCCGGGCATCGCTTCAAGATCCCGGAGGCGGATATCCGTCCTCTCATCCACGACGTGTTCGTCTCGTTCATGAGACACGAAAAGGTAATCGGCAACGACCGGCAATGGCTCACCGCGGCGATCGGCAATGCCTGCCGCAACTATTGGCGAAACCTCAGGCCTGGAGAGCCGCTGCCGGAGGAGCTTCTCGATCCGCGGAACATCGCCGACTCGGTCATCGTCCAGTGCGACCTCGCTGTCGTTCTCGAAAGGCTCTCGGAAAAGTGCCGGTCGATCCTGCGACTTCGCTATCTTGACGGTCTCGATAACGGAGAGATCGCGGCCCGCTGCGGCACGTCGCCCGGCTATGTCCGGTTGAAAGTGCATCGCTGTCTCGAGGCGGCCAGGCGCAAGATGACGGAGCTTTCGTGACGCCGCACATCGATCGCGCAACGCTGATTGGCTACGCCGACGGCGATCCCGCCACCGACCGGCTGGCGGTTGCGGCACATCTCGCGGTATGCCCAATCTGCGTGCACAAGTTTGAAGAGCTCCAGGCGAAAAGCTTTCTCTCCCACGAGAGCAACGTCTTCGACTTCCTGGAGGAACGAACAAAGAAGCGGGATTCTCCGCTGCATTTTGACCTCCTCGCGACTCACAAGAGAATGCAAGCAGAAACCGCGCGCGCGGAATCCTTCTTCGGTGAGCTCATGCGGCTCCCGATCGAGGCGTGGCCGCAGACCCTGGCCGCAGCGCCGGCCGAGCGAACGGAAGAGTTGGTCGCGCGGATTCTGAGCGAGGCTGATGTCGAGTTGAAGCGGCGGCCGCAGTACGCATTGGAGCTCACCAATGTCGCAGAAGGCGTCACCACGACACTCGACGTTCCAGCAATCCACCGCTGCGCGGGCGATTGCTGGAAGCAGCGCGCCAACGCCCTCCGCCACCTCGGCAGGTTCCCGGAGTCGCTCGATGCCGCCGATCTCGCGGCGGCATTCTACCGATTGCTTCCGGTCGGAGACTTCGAGCTCGGACAGGCGCTTTACACGCGCGCCGTCACGCTCTTCAAGATGACTCGCTTCCCGGAAGCGCTCGTGGAGCTCGCCGCAGCCGCCGGGCTGCTTCGTCAATTCGGAGACAGCGTTCCGCTGGCCAAAATCCTCATCCTCGATTCCTGCATCCTTTTCGAGCAGGGCGAAATCGAGCGCGCGGAGCGAGCGTGGCTGGAGGTGATCCCAATCCTGGAGCGGTTTGACGATCGCGTCGAGCTGGCACGCGTCCGCGCCAATCTCGCCGAGTGCGGCCTGATACGCGGCCGGACAGAGGACGCGCTCCGGCAGGCCCAGGCAGCGGTGGCTGGATTCGCCGAGCTCAAGATGGACGCAGAGCGCATTCGCGCCGAGTGGAGGGTCGCTGCAATCCATCTGGCCATGGGCGAGCACGAGACTGCGATCGATTTTCTCTACCGGGCGGCATCCGAATTTCGCGCGCTCGGAATGGCCGCCGACGCCGGATTCGTGGAGCTCGACATCGCCGAAGAGCTTCTCCGCCGCGAGGAGTGGAGCGAGGCCGCCCGCGTATCGCGCGAGCTGGCCGACTTGTTTCTAGCGGCAAGCGCAACCGCCGCCAGCGTCACCGCGTTGTCGTATCTCCGCACCGCGGTCGAGGGAGAGCGCGCCACGCCGTCGCTGGTCCGCTACGTCCGCGACTACATCATGGACGACGATCCCGCCCAGACATTCTCTCCGCCCTCGTAGGCGCGTGGGAGGTCAGCGTTCCTGCTGACACCGATTGCTCACGCCGCTCTGCCCGGCGAGGTTCATAATCATTACGGGAGGATGTCCATGAAACGAGTCGCCACCGCCGCTCTCTTACTCACGATTCTCGCAGTCCCATCACTCATCGCCTCGGGGCCGGGCGGAGGGATGAGCTCTACGCCGTCGCCGTCGATGCAGCGCTCGCCGCACGATCAGGCCGTCGACTTCTACAACAACGCCGAGCGCCGGTTAGAAGGTCTGGCCAAAACACACGACGAGATGAAAGCGACCACCGACGTGCAGAAGGTTGCCAAGCTGCAGGGGAAGATCGCCAAGGGTCTCGAAAACGCCGCGGCCGATTTCGAGCGCGCCGTGAAAAACGATCCGTCGCTCTTCCAGGCGTACAGCGAGCTCGGATTCACGCTGCGCAAGATGGGCAAGTTCGATGAGTCGCTCGCCGCATATGACAAAGCGCTGGCTCTCAATCCCGACTACGTTCCGGCGCTCGAATATCGCGCCGAGGCGTATCTGGGAATGAATCGGATGGATGATGCGAAGAAGACCTATACCGAGCTGTTTGCCGGCGACCGGCCGAGCGCGAACGCGTTACTGATCGCGATGAAAGGCTTCGTCGCGTCGCGGCGCGCGAATCCGTCCGGAGTCGACGCCGCGCAGTTCGAAGCGTTCGCGAAATGGGTCGAGCAGCGCGAAGTGATCCACAATCAGACTGCGGCGCTGACGTCCCAGACTTCCACTTTCCGCTCCTGGTAAAAAAATGCGCTCCCTCCTGGCCGCGGCGGCGTTCTTCGCCGCCGCGGCATGCAGCAGCGTGACTCCGCCCCCCGTCACGCCGTTCGTCTGGCATTTGCCTGCGGGATTTCCTCTGCCGCTCACGCCGCCGTCGAATCTTCAGACGGCCGCAAAGTTCGAATTGGGACGCCATCTCTTCTACGACCGGCGCCTCTCCGCGAATGCAACACAGTCATGCGGCGATTGTCATCAGCAACGCCACGCCTTCAGCGACGGACGCACGAATGCGATCGGATCGACCGGACAACCGCACACCCGCAACGCGATGACGCTGACGAACGCCGGCTACAACGCCAGCTACACGTGGGACAGTATCCGCATCCGCTCGCTTGAAGAGCAGGCGATCGTACCGATGTTCAATGCGCATCCGATCGAGTTGGGAGTTGCGGGACATGAGGCGGAGATCGTGGCGCGATTCCGCGATGATCCGCCGATCGCGGCGATGTTCCGCGCCTCGTTTCCCGGCGAGCATAGACCCGTTTCCATCCGCAACATCGCCAACGCGCTCGCCGCATTCGAGCGTGCGCTGATCTCCGGCCGCTCGCCATACGATCGCCTTGTCTACGGCGGCGAGGAGAACGCTCTGTCGTCATCCGCCTGGCGCGGCATGCGTCTCTTCTTTTCGGAGCGCGCGGGTTGTTCGTCGTGTCATCAGGGATTCAACTTCGCGGGCGAGTCGCGCTACGCCGGCCATTCGAAAACGAGCCCCGTTCTCGTGCGCAACGGCGTCACGAACGGAGCGTTCCGCGTCCCGACCTTGCGCAATGTCGAACTGACCGCGCCCTACATGCACGACGGAAGCATCGCCACGCTGGACGACGTGATCCGCCGCTACGCCGTCGCGCGCAAACTGACGCTGAGCGTCGAAGAGCAGGCGGATCTGGCAGAGTTTCTCCGCTCGCTGACCGATCGGGAGTTCGTGACGGACACGAGGTTCGCGGCGCCGTAGTGAGCGTAGCGCGCGACTGTCATCCTGAGCCGCCGCAGCCGCCGCCTCCACGCTGCCCGCACAACCGGTACACCGGCGGCGAAGGACGGTCGATGTCCCCGGTTAGTGTCCTCGATGTCCTCGTTCGTACAGCTTTGAAACCTCGCAAGTAATCAGGGGGTCCTTCGACCGTCCTTCGCCGCGATGCCTGCCGGTTGTACAAGTGATGCAGAGGCGCGGCTTCGGCGGCTCAGGATGACAGCGGGATGACAGCGTTGCTTCGCTCCCTTCCGTATACTCCCCTCCATGCGAATGACGCCGATCGCGCTCCTCCTTCTCGCCGCCACGCTTTCCGCCCAAACTCCGCCTGAACGCGGCGTTTTCGTGAACGACATCGACAAGAAGGTCGATGCCTGCACGAACTTCTTCGACTACGCGAATGGCGCCTGGCGCGCCGCCAATCCCATTCCCGGCTCGATGCAGCGCTGGAGCCGGCGTTGGGCCGCGGGCGAATCGAGCAAGGAACAGGTTCGTACGCTGCTCGACGATGAGTCAAAGCGAAACGACTGGCCCAAAGGCTCGATCGATCAGCAGATCAGCGACTTCTACTCGTCCTGCATGGATCAGGCGAGCGTCGATAAACTCGGAACGAAACCGATTCGTCCGCTGCTCAACGAGATCAACGCCATTCGCAAGCCGGCCGATCTGCAGAAGGCCATCGCCGATCTTCACGAGCTGCAGATGTACGCCGCGTTCGGCATCGCATCGTCGTCCGACAATCACAATCCCGGCTACGTCATCGCCCGCGTCTTCGCCGCCGGTCTCGGCCTTCCCGACCGCGACTACTACCTCAAGCCCGAAAAACGTTTCGTGGACGCGCGTGCGAAGTATCGCGTTCACGTCGCGAAGATGTTCGAGCTCACCGGCTACTCGCCTGCCGCCGCAAAACGCGCCAGCGATGCGATCTTCGCAATGGAGACACGTCTCGCTGCCGCACAACTCGACAACGTTTCCCTTCGCGATCCCGCCGCTACCGATCACAAGTATCAGGTCGCGACGCTGCAGAAGTTCACGCCACACTTCGACTGGACGCGCTATCTCGATCGCGCCAAAGTCGCTCCCGCCGATCTCAATGTCGATCAGCCCGAGTACATGGGCGCGGTCGAGAAGGAGCTGCGCTCGACGCCGCTCAGCACGTGGAAGGCCTACCTCGCCTGGAACGTCATCAACAACGCCGCCCGGCATCTTTCTTCACCGATCGCGAACGAAGACTTCGCGTTCTACGGGAAGTACCTCAGCGGCTCCACCGAAATGAAGCCGCGCTGGAAGCGTTGCGTCGAAGCCGACGACTCCCTCCTCGGCGAAGCCCTCGGCCAGCGCTACGTCGAGCGCTACTTCCCGCCCGAGGCGAAAGCGCGGATGCAGGAGCTGGTGAAGAACCTTCTGCTGGCGATGGGCGACACCATCCGCGGACTCGATTGGATGAGCCCCGAGACGAAAACGAAGGCACTCGAAAAGCTCTCCACGTTCAATCCGAAAGTCGGCTATCCCGACAAGTGGAAGGACTACAGCAGCGTCACCATCACGCCGTCGTCGCATTGGGAGAATGTCGTCGCTGGTTTGAAGTTTGGCACCGCGGAGGATCTGGCGCAGGCCGGAAAACCTGTCGATCGCGGACGCTGGGGAATGACGCCACCGACGTCGAACGCGTACTACAACCCGCTGCTGAACGAGATCGTCTTCCCCGCCGGAATCCTGCAACCTCCTGCGTTCGACGTCCACAACGCCGACGCCATCAACTACGGTGCGATCGGCGTCGTCATCGGACACGAGATCAGTCACGGTTTCGACGATCAGGGCGCGAAGTACGACGCGCAGGGACGTCTGAAGAATTGGTGGACCGCGGAAGATCTGAAGCGTTTTCAGGAGCGGACGGCGTGCGTGTCGGATCAATTCGAGAACTACTTCATCGAGCCCGGTATCCATCATCAGGGCAAGCTCGTTCTCGGTGAATCGATCGGCGATCTGGCCGGTGCGAAGATCGCCTGGCTCGCATTTCAGAAAGCGCAGCAGACGAAACCCGCGGTCGAGATCGATGGATTCACGCCGGCGGAGCAGTTCTTCATCGCCTGGGGTCAGTTCCGCGGCGATGAAACGCGTCCGGAAACGCAACGCCTGATGGTGCAGGGCGATCCGCATCCGGTGGCGAAGTACCGCGTGATCGGACCGCTGTCGAACATCCCGGAGTTCGCGAAAACGTTCGGCTGCAAGGCGGATGCGGCAATGGTGCGGCCGGCCGATAAGCGTTGCGTCGTGTGGTGACGTTCAAAGACGCCGCAGCAGTACGCGCTCGACGACGTGACTCGGTCCTTTGCCGAGGATGAGTGTGGCGCGCTCGCGTGTGGGGAGAATGTTCTCGTGCAGATTGGCGAGGTTGATCGACTGCCAGATCGACGTCGCCAGCGCCATCGCTTCGTCATCGGGCATCGCCGCATAGGAATGAAAGAACGACGCGGGATCGCGAAACGCGGTCTTGCGCAGCTTCTGGAAGCGGTCGAGAAACCACGTCTGTAGATCGCCTTCGCCGGCATCGACGTAAATCGAAAAGTCGACGAAGTCCGACACGAAGACGGAGTGGATGGTACCGCTCTGCAGAACGTTGAGCCCTTCGATGATGACGATGTCGGGGCGATCGACAACCTGCTGCTCGCCGACGATGTCGTACGCGACGTGGGAGTAGAGCGGCACCGCCAGCGGCGACGCGCCCGACTTCAATTCGGAAACGAACTGGATGAGCCGCGCGCGGTCGTAGCTTTCCGGAAAGCCCTTGCGATGCATGATGCCGCGCGCTTCGAGCGTCGCGTTCGGAAAGAGAAAGCCGTCTGTTGTGATGAGGTCGACGCGCGGACGATCGGGCCAGCGCGCCAGCAGCGTTCGGAGCACGCGCGCCGTCGTGCTCTTCCCGGCGGAAACGCTTCCACCGATGGCGATCACGTAAGGAACCTTCGGCGCCTCGTTGCCGAGGAAGCGCGAGGAGACAAGATGAAGCTGATCGAATGCCGCGACGTGAAGGTTGAGAAGCCGGGAGAGCGGGAGATAGACCTCCTCGACCTCCTTCATCGACAGCGCCTCGTTGATGCCGCTGAGCTCCGCGACATCGTCCGGCGACAACGTCATCGGCGTCTCTCCACGCAGCGCCGACCAGGCCGCGCGGTCGAAGGTCAGGTAGGGCGAGATGTCCGTCATGCGCGGCGGAGTGTAGTCGCAAGAGAGTGCGGGCGTCTCGTTCTGAGTGCGGCCATCCCTCGCCCGGCTGCGCGATTCATAAGGCGGCCCAACGTGGGGTCATCGCCTCATCGTCACTACTCATTCCCGGGGCGCGACGCCCCGCGAACCGCGGGCGAGACGCCCGCACTCCTCTTGTAGACAATCACTGCCGCCGCCACATCCTGAATCGCCGTTCCCGTGCTGTCGAAGATCGTGATCTCTTCGCTGTTTACGCGGCCCGGTAGGTCGCCCGCAACGATTGCGCCGAGCGAGGCATACACGTCGTTCGCCGACATGAGGCCGGCCTCGATCGCGTGATGCAGATCGCCGAACGCCGCGCACTGCTCGATCGAATCGACGACGACCTTACTCCGCGCCATGAGCATCGGATCGAGCTCCTGCTTCTGGGGATTGTCCGCACCGACCGCGGCGACGAACGTGCCGTCCATCACGTCATCAGCCATGAGAAATGCGCGGCGTGAAGTCGTGCAGGTAACCACGACATCGCTGCGACGGAGCGACGCTTGAAGATCGGTCACTGCCGTGACTAGGAACGGCGACTCCGACATCGCCTCCACAAACGCAGCAGCACGATCGCGGTCGAGATCAAACGCGAAGACCTCGCGCAACGGCAACACGCGTGCGAGCGCACGAATCTGCGCCGCCGACTGCGCGCCGCAACCACAGATCGTGACGCGCGACGAGTCCGCGCGCGCCAAATAGCGCGCCGCGACCGCGGTCGCCGCCGCGGTGCGCAACGCCGTCAGCTCGATCGAGTCGATGATCGCCAGCGGACGGCCGGCGATCGCATCGAACAGCAGCAACAGGCCCTGAATCGTCGGCAGACCGAATCGAGCGTTATTCCCCGGAAAATTCGCGTTCGTCTTCGCCGCGAACCAGCGCTCCTCCCCCTCATCAAGCATCGCTGCCTTCACATGAAATCCGCCCCCTTCGGCGTGCATGCTCAGCACACCTGCCGGCGCGATCTCCCCGCGCGCCGATTTGCGAAACACCTCTTCCACCGCCGCGATGCAGTCGTCGAGATCGAGGAGTCGCCGGACATCATCGCGCGTCAGGACGATGGGCTCGTTCGTCACCATGTCAGAGGTCCTGCTGCGCGTTCGCGCGGTGCAGCGCTGCGTTGGAAGGTCGCGCGGCGTGCGGTCCGGCGAGAAGAAGAATGCTGCGCATGTCATCGCTCCTTTCGCTGGTAGTAGGCATAGAGATCCTCGAACGCCGCCGCGGAACGCTCGATGCGCGCCTGGTCGTCCGAGTGGCCCATGGCGATGCCGGCGACGAGGAGCGCGATGCCCGCCGTCTCCGGACGATCGAACGCGCTCTCTTTCAGATCGATGTCGTGCACCACTTCGCCGATCGCGCGCAGTGCGCGGTCGCGCGGAACGAGCCGCGATGCCATTACCTCGAACGTGCAGCGATTGCCCACGTGCGTGAACTCGCCGCCTATCATGTCGAAGCGGATCTCGCCCGCACGCGGACGATAGTTTCGTGCGGCCACGAAGCGGATCTCTGCATTGGGATCGATGAAGCGGCGAATCAGCCACGCCGAGGCCATGCGGTCGACGTGGACACCGCTGCGGGTGACCCAGATGCGATTCGCATACGAGCGAACGTCATCGATTGCATCCATCGGATACTCCTCTCCGGCGAGCCGCCGCGCCATGGCCTCGACGCGCGCGCTCGCCGCAGGTCCCTGAGATGCGCCGAAGAAATCGATCACACCGATGTCGGCCAGACGCTTCTTGAGCCGCGCCACATCGCCAGCCAGTTCTCGCGCGTCGTCGCTCGCTGCAACCGCGTCGTAGTCGTCGTTCCGAGCGGCGTTGAAAAGCTGCTCGATCTCGGCGTCGGCCAGCCCAGCCACCACGCGCGCTTCGAAAAGGTTCGCCTCGCCGCCCCCTTCGCGGATCTCGTTCACGATCCACTCGAAATCCTCGCGCGTCGAGCGTTTGTCGGGAAGAACGTAAACCGTGTTCTTGATGGCGATCGCGCCGATGCGTTGCATGCGCCGGGCAATGCGCACGCGCAGATATGCCGGCTCAGGCGGAAGCTGATGGATGAGGAGCAGCCAGCGGCGCTCGTCGCTAGCCGGCATTTGTCACACCTCTGAAAGACTCCACACTCCCCCGCATCCAGGGAGAAGGCGCTCGATCGTTGAAGAAGTTCAAGCAACAATGAGAGGTACGCTGGCGAGGCATGACACAACTGTATCATGATATGCTACAGCTAGACCCATGCCGCCGTCGCTCCGCCAGCTCCTCCTCTACTTTCTCCGCCTCGGCGCGCTCGGATTCGGCGGTCCTGCCGCTCTCGCCAATGCCATGCGTCGCGACCTCGTCGAATCACGCCACTGGATCTCGCCCGACGAATACGAGTCCGGCCTCGCCCTTGCTGCCGCCTGCCCCGGTCCGCTCGCGTACCAGCTGGGCGTCTACTGTGGCTACGTCCGTTTCGGCATCGGCGGAGGATTGGCGGTGGCCGTCGCCTTCGGCCTGGCGCCGTTCGTTCTCGTTACGATCGCCGCGGCGCTCTACGTTCGATTCAGCGGGAGTTGGGAAGTACGCGCGCTTTTCTACGGCATCGCCCCCGCCGTCGTCGCGCTCATCGCCAACGCCTGCATCAACCTCGGCGCGCGGACTCTGCGGCGCGAGCACATGGCGTGGATTTTCGCGGCGGTCGCTTGCGCCGTCACGGTGATGCTGCAACGCGAGCTCGCGCCAATGTTCATCGTCGCAGGGATCATCGGCGCATTTGCCTTCGCACCGGGACCGGAGAATCTTGCCGAACGTAGGTCGGACTCTCCAGTCCGACAAAACGCGCCACCAGTCGGACTGGAGAGTCCGACCTGCGTTTGCGAATCGCCGCGCGATCAGGAGGCTCCTCGGAATGACATGCGCATGCTGCTCGTGCCCGCAACAGTGCTGACCGGCGCGCCCGCGAAGCTCTTTCTCTTCTTCTTCAAGACCGGCCTTCTGGTCTTCGGCAGCGGGCTCGTGATCGTGCCGTTCCTCAAGACGCAGGTCGTCGATCAGTATCACTGGCTGACGATGCGCCAGTTTCTCGACTCGGTCGCCATCGGCATGATCTCGCCCGGCCCGGTCGTGATCACGGCGACCTTCGTCGGCTATTTGATGAGCGGATTCAGCGGCGCGCTGGCGGCAACGCTCGGCATCTTCATGCCATCGGTGCTCTTCACTGTGATCGCCACGCCGATTCTGTTGCGGCATCGCGCGAATCGGAGACTTGCGGGATTCATCCGCGGCGTCGGCACGACCGTCGTCGGGGTGCTGTTCGGCACGACCGCGCTCATTGCCCGCGATGCGCTCAGCGATCTGCTCACGATCGCCATTGCACTGATCGCGTTTGCCATCGTCGTCTTCTGGAAGCGGCTGCCGGAACCATTCGTGATCCTCGCCGCAGGAATCACAGGCATCATCGTTTTCGCAGCGCGCTGATCGCCCAGGTGACGCCGATCCAGATCACCGCGCCGGTGATGGCCATGTCGCCGACGTTGAACACGCCGGTGTGCAGCGGTCCCGCCTCGAGGTAGATGAAGTCGGTGACGCGCCCGCCGAAGCGCAGGCGATCGATCAGATTGCCGGCGCCGCCGCCGATAATCAGCGCGATGGGCAGAGACTCCCGACCCGATTCCATCCGCCCGCTGAAGAGCGCGAACATCGCCGCGAGCAATCCGATCGAGACGAGCCCGTCGAAGACAACATGCCGCACATTGACGGGAAGGCTCGATCCCAACGACAGAAACGCGCCGGGATTCTCGGTGTAGAGAAGCGTTAGGACTCCCGCGTAATGACGCGGAGGGTCATTCATCAGCTCGCGCCGCGCAAGAACCTTCGTCCCCTGATCGAGTGCGATCGTCAGGACGATGATGACGGCGTACAACAGTCGGCGCTGAGTAGTCATCTCATTTCGCGCGAAGAATCACATCACCAGATCGGGCACGCGATTATCCCGATCGCTCCACGCATGGATCGACGTCACGTTCTGGAATCCTCGCGGCAGTTTCAAACCTCGCTGCGCGCGTTTGCCGATGTACTCCTCGAGATCGGCGCCCTTGAGGTTCGTGTGGCGCTTCCCCGCCTGCACGACGAGCGTCCCACCGACTCCGACCACCGCCGTTCCGACGACTTTCTCCGGAAAGAGCTCCGTCTTGTGCAACTTAATCGTCTGGACGCCTTTGCCGCGGGCGAGCAGCGGCAGCTCGGCGGCTTCGAACAGCAGCAGCTTTCCGCTCGTCGTCGCCGCGGCGATGCGATCGGTCTCCTGACTCGTCATCCGCTGCGGTTTCAGAACCGAAGCGCCTTCGCTCACATTCACGACCGCCTTCCCTGCCTTGCGATCGGTGATCAAATCCTCGAGCTTCGCCACGAACCCGTACCCATCATCCGTCGACAGAAGCCACAAATCGGCGGCATCGCCCATCACTACCGCCACGAACGTCGCGCCGGGCGCAGGCGACGTGAACGCCGTCAGCGGTTCGCCGTGACCCTTCGCTGATGGCAGCTCATGCGCGGGGAGCGAGTAGGTCCGCCCCATCGAGTCGATGAAGATCGCGAGCTGATTGCTGCGCCCTTTCGCCGAGTGCAGATACGCGTCGCCCGACTTGTACTGCAGCGCGGTTGGATCGAGATCGTGTCCCTTTCCCGCCCGAACCCAGCCGCGTTCGGACAACACCACCGTCACCGGCTCGGATGGAATGAGCGCCGTGGCATCGAGCGCTTTCGCCGCTTCGCGCTCGACGATCGGCGAGCGGCGCCGGTCGCCGAATTCTTCGCCATCCTTCACAAGCTCATCGCGCACCTGTTTGCGCAGCCGCGCTTTCGATCCCAGGATTTTCTCGAGCTCGGCGCGCTCCGTTTCGAGCTTGGCCTGCTCGCCGCGGATCTCCATCTCCTGGAGCTTGTTCAGGAAGCGCAGCTTGAGCTCGAGGATCGCTTCGGCCTGCAGCTCCGACAGCTTGAAGCGCGCCATCAGGACCGGCTTCGGCTCGTCCTCGCGGCGGATGATGCGGATCACTTCGTCGATGTTGAGATAGGCGATGAGGTAACCGTCGAGGATGTGGATGCGCGCGTTGACGTGATCGTAGCGATGCTGCAAGCGCCGCCGCACGGTCTCGATGCGGAACTCCAGCCACTCGCTCAGCAACTCCTTGAGCGGATAGAGCCGCGGCCGGCCATTGAGGCCGATCATGTTCATGTTCACGCGATACGTGCGCTCGAGGTCCGTGGTGGCGAAGAGATGCGCCATCACTTCGTCGAGGTCGACGCGATTCGAGCGCGGAACGAGCACGAGCCGCGTCGGATCTTCGTGATCCGACTCGTCGCGCATGTCTTCGATCATCGGCAGCTTCTTGGCGTTCATCTGGGCCGCGATCTGCTGCTGCACCTTCGATCCCGACACCATGAACGGCAGCGCGGTGATGACGATGTCGCCGTTCTCGATCTCCCACTTCGCGCGCTGCCGCACCGAGCCGTTGCCGGTCTTGTACATCTCCCGGATCTCCGCCAGCGGCGTGATGATCTCCGCCTCGGTCGGAAAATCCGGTCCTTTGATGTGCTTCGTCAGTTGCGCGATCGTGGCGTCGGGATTGTCGAGCAGCTCCAGACAGGCACCCACGACTTCGCGCACGTTGTGCGACGGAATGTCCGTAGCCATGCCGACGGCGATGCCGCTCGCGCCGTTGAGCAACACATGCGGCAGTCTCGATGGCAACAACTTCGGCTCGCGCAGCGTGCCGTCGAAGTTCTGTCCCCAGTCGACGGTCCCCTGCTCCAGCTCCGACAGCAACGACTGCGCGAACCGCGACAACTTCGCCTCGGTGTACCGCATCGCCGCGAACTCTTTCGGATCGTCGGGCGAGCCAAAGTTGCCCTGCCCTTCGACGAGCGGATAGCGCATCGAGAACGGCTGCGCCATCAACACCATGGCGTCGTAGCAAGCCGTGTCGCCATGCGGATGAAACTTGCCGATGACGTCGCCGACGGTACGCGCCGACTTTTTCGGCTTCGCATTCGGCCCGAGGCCGAGCTCCGACATCGCATAGACGATGCGGCGCTGCACGGGCTTGAGACCATCGGCGACGTGAGGAAGCGCGCGGTCGAGGATGACGTACATCGAGTAGTCGAGGTACGCCTTCCGCGCGAACTCCGCGACCGGCTGATGCTCGACCTCAGGAACGACGGGCGGCGGAGGAGAGAAGGAAGTCTGATCTTTCGATTTTCGAGTAGCCATGGGATGAGCGCGCGAAGGGTAAACGAAAACGGGGAGGGATGGGGAGTTGGTCGTACAGTGGCGGTACGGGATGCGGCGGACTCTACGAGGCGTGGAGGGGGTCAGGTCGAAGTGAAAGTGATTGACAGCCGCGCGGTGTGCACGGGTCCCGCGATAGGTCGTCACTTTCACTCTCGACCTG
>JAXDGL010000008.1:0-452731 GCA_034665065.1 Thermoanaerobaculia bacterium
CTGCAGTCGATTCGCCTCGATCCACCGCGCCGCTGTCTCTTCCCGCTTTTCGCTCATGCCCGATGGTACGGTCTTTCCACGTTTTCCACAGCACGCGCGATTTCTTCACAGCCTCTCAGGATGACAGTGTTGGCGGCGGCTTCGCGCGCTCTACAGGCGGTAGAGCAATGCGCACGCGATCTCCTCGGAATGGAAGACTTACATTCTTTGTGGTGGAGTTTCGCCGTATTTAATTCAAACCGAGGGATGCTCGGCGTATGGCGAATCATCAGTACTACGTCTACATGCTCAGCAACCGGTGGCACAACGTGTTGTACATCGGCGTCACAAACTCGCTCGAGACGCGGGTGTGGCAGCACAAGGCCAAGGCGATCCCTGGCTTCACGAAGAAATACAACTGTGATCAACTCGTGTACTTCGAGATCTACGAACGGATTGAGCAAGCAATCGCACGCGAGAAACAGTTGAAGGGTTGGATTCGCGCAAAGAAAGACTCGCTGATCGCGAAAATAAATCCGGAGCGGAGAGATCTCTCCTTGGAGTGGGAGATGTTCTCGGACGCGCCGCCAAACCCGCTGTCATCCTGATGTGTGCGTGAAGATTTAGGGGCTCGCTGTCATCCACGCTGTCATCCTGAGTCGCCGAAGCCGCCGCAAGATTACGCAAGGTTCGCTCCCGGTACGCATCGGCGGCGGAGGACGATCGAAGGACCCCCTGATTCTGTGCGGTGTTTTTTTTACCGCCCACCCGCACAAACGAGGGGGTCCTTCGACCGTCCTTCGCCGCCATGCCTGCCGGTTGTCAGCGCGGCGTCGAGGGGCGGCATCGGCGGCTCAGGATGACAGTTGTTTTTCTTGGGCCACTTCTACGGCGTCTTTGGCACCAGCACCCAATCCGTCTTAGATCGCGCGCTTTCGTTGCCGCTCTTATCGACCGCAACGACCTCGTAGTAGTACGAGATGCCGTGATTGACCGACGTGTCGCGATAGTTCGTCGCCGTGAGCAGCGCTGGGGTCAGCGGAATCGTTCCCGCCACACGCAACACGTCGATTCCCGTCCCCTCGGTGCGATAAATCTTGTAGCCCGCGAGATCGGGCGCGTCGACCGGATCCCATACGAGGCGGACGGCGCCTGTTTCGACGAGCGCGGCGAGTCCGGCCGGTGGTGATGGCGGAACGAGATCCTTGAACGTGACGCTGGCAGCTGCCGATGGCTCACTCTCGATGCGTGGCGGACCGGCCGAGGCGACCGCGGTTACGAAGTAATCGTGCGGACCGTATGGCGGCTGATCGGTATACGTGATCGTCGTCGCGGGTGACGCATTCACCGGCGCTGCGAATTCGTCCGCCGGCTGGCTATGCGGGAAGCGGTAGATGTTGTAGCCGGCGATCGTTGGATTCTTCGCTCCGCCGATCGATACATCGGGCGCCGTCCAGGTGAGTACGACTCCCTCTTTTTTCGCAGTGGCGGCGAGTCCTGACGGCGCGGCCGGAACATCGAGCGGAACGATCGTGACGAGATTCGACAGATCACTGCTCGCCGATGCGCCCTCGGTCACGACGGCGTAGCTGAGCCGCACTGGACGCCCGTCTGCGGCGTGAAGTGCCGGCGCATCCTCGAACGTGAGATGCGCGCCGGCAGTGGCTGCAGGCAAGTTGGCGCCTTCTATGCTGTCCACCTTCGTTCGGTGCTTCAGAAACTGAGCTGGCGCGAGTGGTGGAATCTTCGCGAAGAGTGGGATGGGCTCTTGCGCGGCGGCGCCTGGCTGCGCGGCCGGCAATTCTTCGACCGAGCGCCAGATGATGATCCGCTTGATGCCCGTCATGTTTTTTCCGGCGGTCGTCAGCGACGGATAGCCCCAGGAGAGGAGAACTTTGGGACCACGCTGTGCTACAAGAAGATCGGCCGTCGCTTTCGGGATGACCGGCACCGGCGGATGCGGATCGCCGCGTTTGCCACAGGCAACGACGACGAGCGCAAGCAGAATGAGGAGCTTCTTCGGCAGCATTACTCATGATTCTAACGATGAACGATGAAGGATGAGCGATGAACTTGCCGGGCGGGTTCATCGCTGATCGTTTTCCATTCCTCGTTTTGGAGGCTTCATGTGCGGAATCATCGGATACGCCGGCACGCGTGATGTTGTGCCGGTCCTCATCGGCGGGCTGAAAAAGCTCGAATATCGCGGCTATGACAGCGCCGGAATCGCCGTCGTCAGCGACGGTAATGTCGACGTCGTGCGCGCCGAGGGGAAGTTGTCGAACCTCGAGGCAAAGCTGCACGAGAAGCCGCTCACCGGCACCTTCGGCATGGGCCACACGCGCTGGGCCACCCACGGAAAGCCGAACGAAAACAACGCCCATCCGCATCGCGACTGCACCGGCAAGATCGTCGTCATCCACAACGGCATCATCGAGAACTTTCTCCCGCTCAAACAGCGCCTGCAGAGAGCGGGACACGAATTCAAAACGCAGACGGACACCGAAGTCGTCGCTCACCTCATCGAAGAGAACATGAAGGATGGGACGAAGTTCGTCGAAGCGGCGAAGAAGATGCTCAAGGAACTGGAAGGGCACTATGCGCTGGTGATGATCGACGGTAACGCGCCGGGCACGATCGTCGCCGCCAAGCACGGCCCGCCGCTCGTCATCGGCCTCGGCGAGAACGAGAACATCGTCGCCTCCGATGTCGCGCCGCTCCTCGCCTACACGCGCGACATCATCTATCTCGAAGACGGCGAATACGCGATCGTCGATCAGAAGAACGTGTCGGTCTTCAACGGGAAAGATGAGAAGGTCGAGCGCGCAGCGAAGCGGATTTTGTGGGACGCGGTGATGGCCGAGAAGGAAGGCTACCGGCACTACATGCTCAAGGAGATTCACGAGCAGCCGCGCGCCGTCCGCGACACGTTCACTGGCCGGATGTTCGAGGAGTCAGGCGAGATTTACTTCAACGATCTGCAGTTCACGCCCGACGAGTGGGCGAAGATCAAGAAGGTCCACGTCATCGCCTGCGGCACTTCGTGGCACTCGGGACTCGTCGGCAAGTTTCTGCTCGAGGATGCAGCGCGCATTCCGATCGAAGTCGACTACGGCTCGGAGTATCGCTATCGCAATCCGATCATCGACGAGAACACGCTTGTGATCGGCGTGACGCAATCGGGCGAGACCGCCGACACGATCGCCGGAATGCAGGAAGCGAAAAAGCATGGCGCGAAACTCGTCTCGATCTGCAACGTGATCGGCGCCGCGGCCACAAGGATGTCGGACGGCGTGATCTACACGAACGCCGGGCCGGAGATCGGCGTGGCGTCGACGAAAGCTTTCACGACGCAGCTCACGGCGTTCTATCTCCTCTCGCTCTACATTCGCCAATTGCGAGGCGACGATCTGGACGACCGCCGCTACGCCATGCACGAGTTGAGCGTCATCCCGCACAAGATCGAAGACATCCTCTCGAAGCAGGAGAAGCACATCGAAGCGCTCGCCCACAAGTATTCGAAGTCGCAGGATTTCCTCTTCCTCGGCCGCGGCGTTCACTACCCGATCGCACTTGAAGGGGCGCTCAAGCTCAAGGAGATCTCGTACATTCACGCCGAGGGATATCCGGCGGGCGAGATGAAACATGGACCGATCGCGCTGATCGACGAGAACCTCCCGGTCGTCGCCATCGCCACGCACTCGCCGGTCTACGACAAGGTCGTGTCGAACCTGCAGGAAGTGAAAGCGCGCGACGGCAAGTTGATCGTGATCTGCGACGAAGGCGACGACGCGGTGAAAGCGCTGGCCGATGACGTGATCGAGATCCCCTGGACCGTCGAGCCGCTGCAGCCAATACTCTCCGTCGTCCCCACGCAACTCCTCGCCTACTACATCGCGCTGCGAAGAGGCTGCGATGTCGATCAGCCGCGGAACCTGGCGAAGAGCGTGACGGTGGAGTGAGTTCTTGCGTGGTGGCACACGAGGAAAACCGTTTCACGCGGAGACGCGGGGACCGCGGAGCTGGTTTTCTCCGCGTCCTCCGCGTCTCCGCGTGAAACGGTTCTAAACATGATCTCGCTCCGGTACAACCAACCCTACGACTGGCCCGCCATCCTCAACTTCCTCCGCCCGCGCGCCATCGCCGGACTGGAGACGATCGAGGACGACGCCTACGTGCGCGGTGAGGTGCGTGTCACGCATGACGCCAAGCGCGGCGCGATCGTCGTCAACGACAAATCGGAAGCAGATCGCGTCCGAAGAATCTTCGATGTCGACGCCGACATCGCATCAATCGAAACGCATTTCACGAAAGATCCAACCCTCGGTCCGCTCGTCCGAAAGTATCGCGGCGTCCGCGTCCCCGGAACGTGGGACGCGTTCGAGATGGCCATCCGCGCGATCGTCGGGCAGCAGGTCAGCGTCGCCGGCGCGACGACGCTGATGGCGCGGATCGCCTCACGCCACGGCATTACCCCGCAGTCGCTCATGCGCGCGCGGACGAATCCGGGGATGCCGCAGTCGCGCTGGAATTCGATCCGCGGACTGGCGCGGGCAGTCGCACGCGGCGAAGTCACGTTCGAGCGCGGCGCGACGCTGGAAGAATCAATCGAACGACTGACCGTATTGCCAGGCATCGGTCCCTGGACCGCGCACTACATCGCCATGCGCGCGCTCCGCGAGCCCGACGCCTTCCCCCACAGCGACCTTGGCATCCGCAAAGCGGCCGGCACGACCAGCGACCGCGAGCTGCTCGCGCGGGCGGAGGCGTGGCGCCCATACCGGTCGTACGCGACGATGCTGTTGTGGCGGAGTTTGTAGCGGGACGATTGATCCGCAGATTACGCAGATGTTCGCAGATGGAGAATCGCCAAGAATGCGCTGCCTCGTTCTCCATCTGCGAACATCTGCGTAATCTGCGGATAAAATCGCCCAATGCTCCGATACACGTTCGCGGACACACCGATCGGCGCCATCCTCATCGCCGGCGACGGTGACGTCATCGTCGAGACGTACTTCGCCGGCGCGAAGCCGAAACCCGACTGGATTCGCGACGACGCTGCCCTGCGCGAAGCGGCGTACCAACTGCACGCCTACTTCGCCGGCGAGCGCCGCGATTTCGATTTGCCGCTCGCGCCGCGAGGAACGGAGTTTCAGCTATCGGTCTGGAGCGCACTGCGCGAAATCCCCTACGGCGAAACGACGACCTACGCAGCGATCGCGAATTCGATCGGAAGGCCGAAAGCGATCCGCGCCGTCGGTGCCGCGAATGGCGCGAACCCCATCCCGATCGTGATCCCCTGTCACCGCGTCATCGGCTCCAACGGCTCGATGACCGGCTTCGGCGGCGGCGTCGACGTGAAGCGACAACTCCTCGCGCTCGAAGCGCGCGTGGCGGGGCAGACGCTTTTCTAACTCGACTATTCAAAGACATAGACGAAAAGTGCACGCGTTGTCATTCCGATCCTGCGAAACCGCGGGGGTGGCGGGGCGATGGGAGCGGTGGAGCGCGGAGAGGAATGTCCTTGCCTGACTTCATGCAAGTGTTGAAAACGTGGCGGGATGACGCGATTGGGCGAGGATTCCGACGCGGAGAGGTGGGCCGAGTGGACGCGGGGGAGCGGAAAGCGGCGGGCGGGACGCCCGCGGTCCCAGGGGCGGTCTCATGGAGCTACTGCCAGTCGTTCATCTTGCGCAGGAGCTGATCGATCGACAGAAGGCGCTCGGTGCCGTCGGAATCGCGGCGGAAGAGGGCGTGATACCAGCCCTGCATGCTGATGGGGCTATACAGCTCACCACCCATTCGCAGCTTGCGTCCGGAGACGAGATGGAGGAAGACCTGTTCGTATGCGGAGCGCGTCAGGCGCCGGTCGGGAAACGGGATGTTGTAGATCTTGCGGCGCCGGTCGTTGGTGCGCCGCCGCTCGCGGTCGGGCGTCGTGCCGCGGAGCAGCGAGGTGCCGCGGCGATCGAGATAATCGGATGTGCGTTGCGCGACCCGATTGCCTGCAGGTGCGCTGTGGCGCTGCGCAAGCAATGTCCGGCTGCGCGAGCCGCCGTTGCCTGCGCGTGGTGCCGCGCTGACACGAGGCGGCTGCTGCATGACAGGTAGCGCGGGAGCGCTGCCTTTCTGATGAGACAGCGTCACCGACTCAATCTCGGTCAGATGAAGCTGGCGAGCCGCCGTCCGCTCGACGACATACGCGTCGATCGGCTGGCTCGCCCAGATCTGCTGCAACGGACTGGCAGATGCCCGTTCATCGCGCGTCAACTCCTCGATCACCGAGCCCCAGCGGCAGAGGTGACCGACATTCTCATAGCAGGCCGGCCGGTCGTCGAGCTCGAGTAGCGACGGCGCACGCCCCGAGAGAATGGCGAACAGGAGGCGCATGCTGAATGGATCGGAGTATTTCCGGATCGACTGCCGAAAGTACCAGGCCGTGCGCGCTGCCATCGTCCGCAGCGACATCGTCTCGCCGAACTGCGACTTCCAGATTGGCGCGTTCACATCGCATGTGTAGGGGCTCTGCTCGTAATGAAAATCTTTCGTCAGCCACCCCTTGCGCGTCGTGTGCTTGCCCGGGACGACCCCGGCGACGACCGGGATGGGAAGCTGATTCAGCACCGACAGCTCGTACGACGGCCACGTCATCACTTCGCGGACGATACCGACGATCAGCGTGGCCGCGGCGATCATCATCCCGGGATCGGGCGTGAAGTCGACCGTGATCTCGATCCTGCTGCCGCGCGGACGGACGCCGACTCCGGTCGACCGCCGGTTCGACGCCACAAGCATCACCGGTACCGGAAGGATGTACGCGAGCAGCAGCGCCAGCGCTTTCTCATTCCGCTTCGCGTTCTGCTGCCGTTTCGGGATCTCGTACGAGATGTTGTAGTGCGTGCTGTACGCCTTCAGCCGAACTGTGTGGCCGTTCGCGTTTTCCCACTTCGTGAGTTGGCCGCGCACGAAGCCGATCTGTTCCCACAGATTGCGGACCGTCCGTGCGGTGGAGTGAGGCGCGAGCTCGATGACCGGCGTGACGACCTCGATCACGCCGCGGTCAAAGTAGACGGCGCCGCCGGTCGGGAGTTGCAACGACGACTTCTCGCGCGGCAAAAGGGGGCGGTCGATGAACGCCCTGGGATGATCCCAATACGCACGCGGATCGATCTCTACCTCGTCGAGCAGGACGTTGAACTCCGACTCCATGCCGATTACCGGCATCTGCAGCCGAGTCCGCTGAATTCGACGATCGGCTACTCTCTGGGCTTTACGATCTGTGGTTCCAGGCATGCAAGCATTCCGGGCCTTGGCTTTCGATGTATTGGAGCTACTGCAGAGGTGCCTTAAGCAAACGGCAGGCCGAGTACACGGAACGACGGAAAAGCCGTGTTATTACGATTCCCGGTCGGGAGACGGCGTGCGGCGCTCCACCCGGCGGCGGTCCTCGAAGGCAAAACGCGGCTTGCTTTCCTGCGGTACTTCCATCCGGTCTTCGCTGATCTCACGAGGGATGACCGTGATGTATCCGAGGTCGATGTGAACGTGATCGTCGGCATTGAGGCCGGTGACGTGTCCATACGGAAGCACTCTCAGATCGTCGCTCGAATCCTCGGCGATCGCGTTGTACTTCTCGATCGTCTCTTTTCCTTTCACGATCGCGGAGCCGATGCGGTAGACGTCGGCGGCGGTGCCCCACATGTGCGGCGTTCCGTTGAGCGACAGCTTGTGCGAAGGCGATCGATAGCCGCCATTCACGGCGATGTGTACGGAGGCACCGGCATCCCTGCGGAACTGTTCGAGATAGAACGCCAGTACGCGCACGGCACACGGAATGTAGCGGGGAAACTCCTGCAATCGCGGCGACTCTTTGAGATCGACCAGGATGAACTCGTTGAGGCCGAAATGCTGGGTCAGGGGGATGCTGACGGCCGCCTCGTGAGTAGGAATCTCGTAGAAATAGCGCGGCAGACGATGGCGGCGTTTCTCCGCATCGAGAACCATCTCGCCCGGACGGAGCAGAGAGCGCAATTCGTCGTCGAGATCGAATGCGTCGACGACTTTGATCGATTGCGGATCACTCATACGTCAAACCGGCCAGCGTGTTGTAGATATCGCGGGAGACGTCAGCGACGGCGGTGCCGCGTCCCGTCTCCGCGCCGAACTGCGTGAGGATGACGAGGACGTACGGCTCGCGCCCTTCGAGAAAAACGATTCCGGCGTCGTGATGCACGGTCGAGATGTTGCCGGTCTTGTGCGCGACGCGGGCGGACTTCGGCAGGCCGCCAGGGATTCCACTTCGGTATTGCTGATCGAGCAGAATCTTCAGCATCTCTTTACTCGACTCTTCCGAGAACGCCTTTTCGTCAGCGATGACGCGCAACATTTTCTGCAAGCCGTTCGCGGTCACTTCGTTGTTCAGTCCCGCTTCGAACGCCGCCTGATCTTCGACGCCACGAAGAACGCGAACGCCGTCGATCTCCAGCTCGTCGAGAGCCTTCTGAATCGTCTCGATGGTGACGACGTCGACGAGGAGGTTCGTGGCCAGGTTGCTTGACTTCGTGATCATCCAGTAGGCGAGCTCGCGTACGGTGAGGGTCTTGCCGAGGTGGCCGTAGACATCGGGATCGGCATCGCGGCCGAGATCGAGCATGAACGTCTCCTGATTGACGATGCTCGTGAAGCGGTTGCGAACGTGGACCGGCGAGTCGAGGGCAAGCGCACCATGCTCGATCTCGCGAAAGGCGCCGAGGAGCACGGCAAGCTTCATCGTGGATGCGGCGTGGAAGTAGTGATCGGCGTTGTACGACCACTGAATCGTCGTCTGCGCGTCCCAGAAGGAGATCCCCAGCTCTTCGAGATCATGCTCTTTCTTGATCTTGAGAACGTTCCGATAAAGCGAGATCTCCGACGCGGCGACGGAGTCGTTCGCCGGGGGAACCGGAAGTTTGTCTTCGGCCTTGACGGCCTTCAATGCCATGGCGCGGCGAATGTTACTGAACCTCGCCGCGCTCCGTGCAAGTTTCGGTGCATGTAGCGTCAGCGGTCAAAGCGACGCCGCCCGCAACCATCGTCCGATGCGCTCGATCCCCGTGCCGATGTCGTCGAGCGATGCCGCGTACGAGATGCGCACGAAGCCTTCGCCCATCGATCCGAAAGCGATGCCGGGAATCACGAGCACCGCGGCGTCGGTGGCGAGTGTCCGCGCGAATGTGACGGTGTCGCACGACGGCACGGGGACGAACGCGTAGAACGCGCCGGCGGGAGCGGGAATGGTCACTTCGAGCTCACGCGCGATCGAGAAGAGCGCGGATTCGCGTTGGGCGCGAAACTGCGCGCGCACGCGATCGAGCCAGGCGCGATTCCAGGCATCATCGGACAGGATCGACTCCGCCAGCGACTGCGAAAACGCCGACGCACACGTCGCGATGTACTGATGCGCCGTCACGATCGGCTTCATCAACCCCTCGGGCGCGATAGCCCAGCCGAGCCGCAGTCCGGTCATGGCGTGACTCTTCGACATCCCGCCGACGACGATGACGTTGCCCGACATGCCGAGCATCGACGGCGGCTGCGCGTCGTACCAGATCTCGCGATAGACCTCGTCGCTGACGACGAGCGGTCCGGCATCGGCAATGCGCTGCAACGTGTCGCGATCGACGACACTGCCGAGGGGATTGGACGGGGAGTTGACGACGATGAGCTTCGTCTTCGGCGTGATCCGCCGCAGCAATGCGTCGATGTCGATCGTCCAATCAGGCGGCTCCAGATCGTAGGTAACCGGTGTCGCGCCGGCGATGCGCGCCAGCGTGCCGTACGCGAGAAAGCCGGGATTGGGCACGAGCACTTCATCGCCCGGATCGACGAACGCCTGGATGATCGAGAACAGCGCCTCCTCGGTCCCGGCGGTGATGCAGACTTCGGATCTCGGATCGAATGCGCTCTCGCCTGCGACGAGCTTGCGCAATGCAAGTGTTCCCGCGTTCGCCGTGTAATGCCACGAGCCGGTCGATGCAGCCTTCGCAGCGAATGCGCGCAGCGTCTCGTCAGGCTCGACGTTCGGCTCGCCGATGCCGAGGTTGGCGGAGAGAGGCGTGGCGAGGGCGTTGATCTGGCGGATGAGCGAGAGCTCGATGTTGGCGAAGCGCTGCGCGGGAGTCACGTCTCGTCACCTTGCGGCTGGAACGCTGGCGTCTCGCCGGCTGGCACGGCGGCGTCCTCGCCACCGACCATGCAACCACCTAGCACTTGCTGGCAACCCAACGCCTGCGCAAACCTCCCATTCGGCGGCTGGAACGCCACCGGGCCAGCCGGCGAGGACGCCAGCGTTCCGACCGCGGAAGTCGCGGAATGCCAGGTTGCTGGTCACCGCAACGCGTCCTCCAGCGCTGTCGACGCGTCGGTCTTCTCGTCGCGATACTTCACGATGACCGGCGTCGAGACGTGGAGCGAATGCTTCTCCGCGAAGTCGCCCTTCATCGGACGCGAGCCGGGAATGACGACCGCGCCGTACGGGATCTCCAGCGGACGCTCGGCGGTGCGGCGGTAGATCTGACCGCGCACGGTGTCGTAGACCGGCGTCGATCCCGTCAGGACGACGCCCGCGCCGATCACAGCACGGCCGCGGACGATGGTTCCCTCGTAGACGCCGCTGTTTCCGCCGATCACGACATCGTCTTCGATGACCACCGGAAGGCTGCCAACCGGCTCCAGCACGCCGCCGATCTGCGCCGCGGCGGAGATGTGGACGCGCTTTCCGATCTGCGCGCACGAGCCGACGAGCGCGTGCGAGTCGATCATCGTGTCTTCGTCGACATAGGCGCCGACGTTGACGTACGCGGGCGGCATCATCACCACACCTTTGGCGATGTATGTGCCGCGCCGGATTGCGGAGCCGCCGGGAACGATGCGGATTCCGTCCTGCGCCTTAAAGCGCCGAGTCGGAATCGTGTCCTTGTCGATGAAGGAGAGCGCGCCCGACGCGAACTCCGTCGCGACGCCGTAGCGGAAGGCGATCAGAATGCCCTGCTTCACCCACGCCTGCGCGTGCCAGACTCCATCCTCGTCGCGCACCGCGGAACGGATCGCGCCCGCTTCGAGCTCGGTGAGAAAAAGACCGATCGTGCGGACCGCTTCCATCCGCTCAGTGCGCGGGCCGATCGCCGCCAACCGCTCTTCGATCGTCGTCATGACACGAGCGCCTTTTCCATGAGGCCGCACTCCCGCAGGATCGCTATTAGCTTCTCACGATTCGCGCTCGTGATCGGCGCCAGAGGTGGACGCACGGCGTCGCTTTCGATGATGCCGAGGAGTTTGCAGGCGGTCTTGACAGGGATGGGGTTCGACTCGATGAAGTTGCCGGTGAGCAGTGGCAGGATGCGATAGTGAATCGCGCGCGCGGCAACGAAGTCACCGCGGAGCGCGGCGCCGACGAGATCGCTCATCAGGCGCGGGATCTCATTCGACGCGACGGAGACGAGTCCGTCGGCGCCTGCCCCGATGAGAGGCAGCGTCCATGCGTCGTCGCCGCTGAGGACGAGGAACCCTTCCGCGCGGTCACGGATCACCGTCATGATCTGCTCGAGGTTCGCCGACGCTTCCTTCACGCCGACGATGTTGGGGATCTCCGCCGCCATCCGCAGCGTCGTCTCGGCGGTCATGTTCACGCCGGTGCGGCCGGGGACGTTGTACATGATCATCGGGAAGCCGGTTTTCTTTTTGTTGATCGCCTCGGCCTGCATGCCGAAGTGACGGCGAAGTCCGTCCGGCGTCGGCTTGTTGTAATACGGGGTGATGGTGAGGACGCCTTCGGCGCCGATGTCAATGGCCTGATCGGCCAGCTCGATGGCGCGCGCGGTGTTGTTGCTGCCGGCGCCGGCGAGAACGGCCACGCGTCCGTTCGCGCGGCGGACGACGATCTCGACCACGCGGCGATGCTCGTCCGCGGTCAGCGCAGGATTCTCGCCGGTTGTTCCGCAGGGGACGAGGAAGTTGACACCGCCGTCGATCTGAAAGTCGACGAAGCGCGCAAGCGCGCTCTCATCGAGCGCGCCGCTCTCCGTGAAGGGAGTGATGAGGGCGGTGCCGAGACCACGAAATGTCATCGTTTGCAGTTCCAGGGACTATCAAAAGGATGAAGGATGAAGGATGAACGATGAACAACGACAGTAACTGTTCATCGTTCATCCTTCATCGTTCATTGCTCATCATCACCGAACACCAGCTCGTCGAAACGAAAAAGCCCTTTTCTTCCTCGCAAGAGCTGCGCCGCCATCACTGCTCCCCTCGCGAAGCCTTCGCGTCCGCGGGCGCGGTGGGAGATCTCGATCAGATCGTCGGGCGAGTCGAAGAAGAGCGTGTGCAGTCCGAACTCGCTGCCGACGCGCGAGGATACGATCGGCGGCGTGAGTTTCTCGCCGCTGCCTTGCGTCACTGCTGCGGCGATGCGCAACGCCGTTCCGCTGGGCGCGTCTTTTTTCTGGTCGTGATGGCGCTCCTCCATCCCGGCGGCATACTGCGGGAAGTGGCCGATCAAAGCCCCCGCGCGCTGCGCCAGGTCGAAAACGACGTTCGCGCCGGGCGAGAAATTCGATGCATAGACGCAGGCGATTCCCGATTGTTCCACGCGTTGTTTCACATCGTCGAGCCGGTCGTTCCAACCAGTCGTCCCGATGACCAGACCGATTTTCTGCTCGCAGGTGATATCGAGTGTGTGATCGAGCGCGCTGGCATGCGAGAAATCGATTATCACCTCGGCGCCGCTCAGCGGCTCATCGCGATCGACATCAAGGATGCAAACCACTTCATGGCCCGACTCCTTCGCCACCTTCTCGATCGTCCGCCCCATCTTTCCGTAGCCGTGAATGGCGATCTTCATACGGCGACCGCCTGCTCGAAGAGCGCGTGATGGATCCGCTGGATGGCGCGATCGGACTCGGCGTCGTCGATCACGATGCTCAGGTTCAATCCCGATCGTCCCAGCGAGACCATCTGCATCGGAATCTCGCGCAGCGCTTCGAAGATGCGCGCGCCGACGATCGTGTCGGCCAGCAGGTTGCGGCCGACGATGGCGATGATGCATTGCCCGTCGATGATCTCGACGCCGGCCAGATCGCGCAATCGCCGCTGCAGTTCATCGATATCGTGCTGCTCGTCGACCGTGACCGTGACGGAGACCTCCGACGTGGCGATGAGGTCGACGGAGATCTTCAACTCTTCGAAGACATGAAACAGACGCGCCAGAAACCCGTGGGCGCCGAGCATCTTGTTCGTGGTCATGTGCACGAGCGTTACGTTGCGCTTGCGTGCCACCGAGCGCGGTCCGCTGGTTTTGCCAGGCCCTTCGCGGGTGATCAGCGTGCCCGGCGACGATGGATTCTGCGTGTTGAGCACGCGCACCGGAATGCCCGCTTCAATCGCCGGCTCGAGCGTGCGCGGATGCAGTTTCGCGCCGAACGACGCCAACTCCGCCGCCTCTTCGTGGGAAAGGTGATCGATCACGCGCGCAGACGGCACAAAGCGCGGATCGCAGGTGAGAAGTCCGTCGACGTCGGTCCAGATCTGCACCTCGTCGGCGCCGACGGCAGCGCCGACGATCGCCGCGCTGTAGTCCGAGCCGTTGCGGCCGAGCGTCGTCGTCGCGCCGTCGACGGTCCGTCCGATGAAGCCGCCGAGGACCGGGATGTGATTCCGTTCCACGATCGGAAGCAGCGTCTTGCGCGCCGCTTCGGAAGTCAGATCCATGCGCGGCGCCGCGCCGCCGAAGTGGTCGTTGGTCCAGATGACCTCTTCCGACTCGACGTGTTCCGCGTGCAGGCTGCGCATCATCATCGAATAGGTGAAAAGCACCGACGAGAGCTTCTCGCCGATCGAGACGATCTTGTCGTGCGCGCGCGCGGTCACTTCGCGCAGCAGCGTGATCCCGCGCAGGATCGTGTGGATTTCCTCAATCTGTTTGTCGAGCCGCTTGACGAACGTCTCGAAGAAGTCGAATTTCTGCTGCACCAGCCGCATGGCCACATCTTCGTGACGCTGCCGGATGCGGTCGATGATTTCGTTGACGCGCTCGGCGTTTCCTTCGCGCGCCGCTTCCGTCGCTGCCACGAGATCGTTGGTCACCCCCGCAAGCGCGGAGACGACGACGATCGGCTTGAGATGACGCCGCTCCGCGACGATGTCGATCGCATTCGCCACGCGCTCCGCGTCGCCAACCGAGGTCCCGCCGAACTTGATGACGATCATGGGGGCCCGCCGAACCGGACGTTTAGTGGATTAGTGATCAGTAGATTAGTGGTCAGTAGGCTAGTGATCCGTAGGTTAGGTATGCGCGGAGCAGTAAAGCTTGTAGTTGAGTTTCTTCGCGAATTTCTTCGCGCAGCTCCTTCATCGAGCGCCTTCTCCCCCCGCGCTTTTTGCGGGGGGAGAAGGTGGCGAAGCCGGATGAGGGGGGTGTCGGTTGCGGCAGACTGCCCGTTGGAAAACGCGGGAGATTTTTTCGTGAGGGATCCAACCACAGCCCCCTCATCCGGCCTTCGGCCACCTTCTCCCCCATTAAAAAGCGTGAGGGAGAAGGGGCTCGATGTTCGGGTGGCGCGAAAGCATTGAATGAGCGCGGGCGAAACGAGCACTGATTTACTAACCCACTGCTCCACTAATCCACCGCTTCTCACAACATCCCCTTTGCGTCGAGCAGCTCGGCGTTCAACAATGCTGCCCCTGCGGCGCCGCGGATCGTGTTGTGAACGAGAGCAACCATCCGGATATCGAGCAACGGGCAGGCACGGAGACGACCGACCGTGACGGCCATACCGTGCTCGCGGTCGCGGTCCAGGCGCGGTTGCGGTCGATCGGTTTCGCTCGCGTAGTGCAGCGGTTGTTTTGGAGCAGACGGCAACCCGAGTCGCTGCGGCTCGCCGGCGAACGACTCAATCGCCTCGCGGATCGCGGCGAGATCGACACGCCCGTCGCGCAACTTCAGCGAGATCGTCATCAGGTGGCCGTCGATCGTCGGGACGCGGTTGACCTGCGCGGAGATACGGAACGGCGCGTCGATGAATCGGTCATTCTTATAGAGACCCAGAATCTTTCGCGGCTCCGTCTCGATCTTCTCCTCCTCGCCGCCACCGATGTACGGGATGACGTTGTCGAGAATCGCGTACGACGACACACCCGCGTAGCCGGCGCCGGAGATGGCCTGCATCGTCGTGACGTGCAGTTGATCGATGCCGAAACGGCGCTCGATCGGCGCGATGGCCATCGCCAGTCCGATCGTCGAGCAGTTCGGATTCGTGACGATGTAGCCGTTGCCGCCGCGGCGCTTTCTTTGCCGCTCGATCGCGTCGAGATGATCGGCGTTGATCTCCGGAATCAGCAGCGGCACATCGGCATCCATCCGGTGGTTGCGCGAGTTCGTGACCACCACGCATCCCCGATTCGCGTAATCATCCTCGGCTTCACCAGCCACTGACGAGTCGAGCCCGGAAAAAACGAGACGCGATTCGAGTGTGGAGCCGAGCGGTTTTACTTCAAGCGCGGCAGCCTGGGCAGGAAGGAGCGTGTCGAGTCGCCAGTCCGCGGCATCACCGTACGTTTTTCCCGCGCTCCGCTCCGACGCGACGGCTTCGTGGAGGCGGAACCATGGATGCGATGCGAGAAGTTGGACGAAGCGCTGCCCGACGGATCCGGTCGCGCCAAGTACGGCGACCGGGATTCGTTCTCTGCGATCCATCTCAACTGGCGCGGGCAATGTCAGCGTTTCGGTCATTCAGCAGTCTCAGCGGTGCTTTGGTTGAATCTTGCAAGAACGATTCTAAGCCGAAGAAGGCGGCCAAATGCGCGAGGCGAATCATGATCGTCCATGCTGCGAATGGTCCGACACCGATTCCGCCGAGGTGCGCGGTGAAGGGAAGTTGCAGCGGCCCCCAGCGAAACAGCATTGATCCGTGCGCCGGCGACGACATCCCTGCGAAGTCATGAAACAGCGCGACGTCGGTGATGACGACGTCCCAAATCACGATCCACCACGCGGTGAAACGCCAGCGCGCCAGCGCGGGAACGAGAAGCGTCGGGATGAGGATCGGCACGAGCACGAACCAGTACCAACCCTCCTTTCCGCCGATCGGGACCTGGCTTCCTGCGCGTCGCGCGAGCACGCAGACGATCACGTTGTAGGTCTGTGCGAGCGCGAATGCGCCGAGGGTGAGCGCTGCGGGCGCAATGTTCTGACGGCGCAGAGCGACGATAATCGCGATGATCACGGGCCCGAGGTAAAGCGCGATCGCCGCGGGGCGGAGGGCATCGTTGTGTTGCCCGGAAGTCCACGCGGCGCTGGCGATCGTGACGCGAACGATCTCGCCGATGTTCGCGTTGGCTTCCTGCTTCGGCGTACCGTGACTGAGCGCGACGACACCGAGCGGACTGCCGCCTGGATACTGAACGGCTTCGTTGCTCGTTCGCGACGACAGCTCGGCAAATGTAAGAACGATTGCGATGACTGAGACCGCGACGACGGCAACGACGCGTGATTTCGCCGCCTTCTGCCTCCGCCAGAGCAACGGAAGAATGATGAGCAGCGGCCACGTGTACATCTTGGCGTTGAGCGCAAGTCCCCAGGCGATCGCCTCCGCCGCGATCATGAAAAGCCTGCGCGGCGCCGCGACGCTGATCGCGACTGCGACCGCCGCGAGCATGCAGGCAAAGGCGTCGTCGCTGGCGCGGACGACGAGCGTCTCCCACGTGGGGATCGAGACGACGACCGCGCCGCCGAGGATTCCGATGGGGCCGAGGAAGCGGCGTCCGATCTCTGCGGTCGCGATGACCGTGATCAGCGCGAAGAGCACCGACAGCGCGCGCCAGATCTTCAACTCGAAGATCGCACTTCGCAGCGGTGCCAACGGCGCAACGAGCGCGTAATAGATGCTGGTCTGCTGCGCTTCGTAGTTGCGGACGACGTACGGCTTTACGTCCGCTGCCGTGAGCGGTCGATCGGCGACGATCCTCCCGCCGCGAGAGGCCACGATCGACGGCCAGCGATCGCCCGCCTCGCCCATCGCCGGCATGGCCCACGAGTGGAGCGCTGCCGTCTCGGCGGCTGGCTTGGAGGCGCTCCGTTCGCTGGATGCCGGCTCATGTGCTGCCGCGATGCTCGCCATCAGATACGGCGGAATCGACGCTTCGGTCGACGTCGGATTGCGATGCTCCGCGCGCACGAATGCAAGCCGCGCGACGTGATAAACCTCGTCGAGACCGGCGTACGGCGGCATCGCGGCCATCTGCAACAGCAGCCGCGCAGCGGCGCAGACGATCAGCAGCGCGTAGGCGATCTTGTAACGAGTATCGGACATGGATGTTCAGGCATCATCATGACGCCCGAGGGTGCATTTTCACACGGCGGCATCGCGATACACTCGGCGCTCGCTTGGCCACACACGATCCGTATGCCGCGCTCCGCGTCCGCAACTTCCTCTGGCTGATCCTCGGCTACGCGACATCGACCGTCGCCCGCGAAGCGCAGATCGTCGTCGTTGGCTGGCAGGTGTTTCAGGTGACGCGCGATCCGCTCGCCCTCGGCATGATCGGTCTGGCGGAGGCGCTGCCCTTCATTGCGGTGGCGTTGTATGCAGGGCATGTAGCTGACCGACTGCCGCGCCGCCCGATCGCGATCGTGGGAACGTTTGGGATGCTCCTCTCCGCAATTGCGTTGCTCCTGTTCACGACCAGCGGGATGATCGCGCGCGGCCACGTCTGGCCGATCTACCTCGTCATCTTTCTCAGCGGCATTGCACGAAGTTTCATCCGACCCGCGTTCACGGCGTTGTCCGCGGAAGTCGTCACGCGTGACCTTTTCGCGAACGCGGTGGCGTGGCGCAGCTCGACCTGGCAATTCGCCGCGGTGCTTGGTCCCGCTGCGGGCGGCTTGATTTATGGATTCGCCGGACCCGCAGCGGCGTACGCCGTCGTCATCGTGCTGATGACGCTCGCTCTCGGCGCGCTCTGGTTCATCGCGCATGATGCCAGTCCGCAACAGGCGGAAGAGATCCCGATCGGCGAGAGCCTTCGCATTGGAATCCGTTTTCTTCTCGGGCAGCGCGTTCTGCTCGCGGCGATGACGCTCGATCTTTTCTCCGTGCTTTTCGGAGGCGCCGTGGCGCTGCTTCCGGTCTTCGCGCATCTGCTCGGAGCCGGTCCGCAAGGGTTGGGAGTTCTGCGCGCGGCGCCGGCGGCGGGCTCACTTGTCACTGGAATCATCGTCGCTCATCGGCGGCCGATGAATCGCACGGGCGCTGCGCTTTTCGCGTCTGTGGCCATCTTCGGCCTGACGATCATCGGCTTCGCGCTGTCGCGCACGTTCTGGATCTCGCTGGCGTTGCTGACGATCGGCGGAATGGCCGACAACGTCAGCGTCATCATCCGCGGCACACTCCTGCAAACGCTGACGCCACAACATCTCCTCGGGCGCGTGTCGTCGGTGAATCAGATCTTCATCGGCTCGTCGAACGAGATCGGCGCCTTCGAGTCGGGCGTGGCCGCGCGGATCCTCGGCACCGTGCCGTCGGTGATCTTCGGCGGAATCATGACGTTGATCGTCGTCGGCCTGACGATGCTGTGGGCGCCGCAGTTGCGGAAGATGCGCGAGATCGACGGAGTCAGAACATCGACGTGACCATCTCCTGATTCGTCACGAGATTCCAGAACGACAACTCGGCGAGCGCGTTCACTTCTGTGGCCGAAAGGCCAAGCTGCTCGATCGTCAGGAAATTTGGGAAGTGAGGCAAACCGCTTACCGCGCTCTGCACATCCGGCGACAGTAGGTTGATCCAGTTTGGCACCGGCGTGTTGTAGACCCAGAGGATCTCGACCTGGTAGTTGCCCGCGATGTCGAAATTCGTATTGGGAAGCACGTTCAACGTCTGTTTGAACATGGCCGGCCCGCCGTTTTGCAGGTTGGCGAGCGCCAGGCCCTTCACCAGATCACCGTAACGTGCTGTTTCGAAGACCTGCAGAAAATCGGGCGTAGCGTTCGCGGCCGACGCGACGTACGCCTCGGACATCGACCTCGAAGTCGGGTCGGGCACGATGCCAAAAAGGAGTTGCACCGATTTGTCGAAAGTCGCCGAGCTGCCTGCGCTGGAAGTCGGTGTAAGTGGCGTCTGCGTGTTGGTAAAGGAAATGATTCGGCGGACGCCGCGCGCCAGCAGTGCATTGATTCCTGTGTTCTCCAGACTGCCGCCGTCGGCGAACCAATAAAGGTCAGCGTCCGCAGGATCCGCCACTGGCCAATACGGATACTTCGGCACGAGGCCGTCGAACTCGGGGAGCTTGTCCTGAATCGTTTGGGCGAACGCGGCGCTGCTGATCGACGCCATGTCGACGAGCGAGAAGGACCGTGACGATGGCGTTACGGTCGCGAGATTTCCATTCACATTGACGACGTTCGGCGACGCCATCGCGAATGGCTGAATGCGGCCTCCTCCGATCTCTCGTCCGCCCGGTCCGATGGCCGGAAAATGCTGGCGAACGCCGATTCCGAAGGGCGACGATTCGAACGGAAGCAGTTGTGCGCCGCGATCGGTCTGGTTGCTGAAGATTGAGGCGTTCATCACCAGGAGCGGGCGGAGACGCTGACGCAGCGTGAACTGCGAAGCAGTCAAACTCGGGTTGTTGGGCGCAATCGTCGTCGTGAAATCGATGGCGTCTCCCGAGTAGTAGTCGAGCGGAAGACCGTCGCTGCCGACATTCCAGAGATTCCACAACTGGAAGATTCGTTCGCCGATCAATCCCTGCCAGAGAACGTCATTGGAGTAACCGTATTTGCTCTTCAGATGATGCAGAAGTTCGAGGTCGCTGAAGAAGCCCATCCGCGTCGGCGCGTGCCCGAGGTTGTTCGGCGACAGGGTTCCGAGCGAATCAACCGTGATCGAACTTTGGTCAAGCGTTGCTGCACCGAGGAAGTCATCGTCGTCGAAGGACGATGGAAGGTAAACGAAAGAGGCTGAAGCCCATGTGCCGCCGGAGACGGACGAGATCACTCCGACCTGATCGAGCACGCCGAGGTACTTCAGCGCGCGATATTGGCCGATTGCCGCGGAGAGTGAACGGGAGCCGCCGCCGGAAACTGCGATTCCAACCGTGTTCGAAACGTCTGGCTCGCCGGAGGCGGGTTGCCCGGTGGGATAGAGAGCGGTGACAAAGTTCGTAGCCATATCGGGGAAGAGAGATTACCCCGCCATTTCCTTCCCTGTGTAGATTTTCTTGACCGCCGCGATAGGCTCGATGGCGATGTCGATCTCTGATCCGAATCAGGCAATCAAGGGCCGCGGCGCGAGCTGGAATCCGCAGAACCGTTTCGAGAAACTCGAATACGTTCGCGACGATGAAGAGTCGCAGAACGATGACGAGCCCTCGCCGCTGCCGCGAACGATTTTTTTGCGCGACCCCACGCGCACGATCCTCACGCACAACGACAGTCCCGACGTCGGGTTCGATACGAGCATCAATCCGTACCGCGGATGCGAGCACGGTTGCATCTACTGCTTCGCCCGCCCCACGCACGAGTTCCTCGGCTTTTCCGCCGGTCTGGAGTTCGAGACGAAGATTCTGGTGAAGGAAGATGCGCCGGAGTTGCTCCGCAAGGAACTGATGGCGCGCAAGTATGAGCCGCGCGTCATCGCCATCAGCGGCGTCACCGATCCATACCAGCCGATCGAAAGGAAGCTGGAGATCACGCGCCGCTGTCTGGCGGTGCTGGCCGAGTTTCGCAATCCGGTCGGCATCATCACGAAGAACCATCTCGTCACACGCGACATCGACATCCTGCAGGAGCTGGCGGCGCACAATGCCGTCTCTGTACACATATCGGTGACGACGTTCGATTCGCGTCTCGCCAACCTGATGGAGCCGCGGGCGTCGCGGCCGGAGCTTCGCATCGCCGCGATCGAGGCGCTTGCAAAAGCAGGAATCCCGGCAGGCGTGATGGTCGCGCCGGTCGTTCCGGCGATCACGGATCACGAGATGCCGGCCATTCTCAAGGCAGTCGCAGATGCCGGCGGAACGTCGGCGGGATTCGTTGTCCTGCGGCTTCCGTGCGCGGTCGCACCGCTGTTCGAGCGCTGGCTCGACGAACACTATCCCGATCGCAAGGAGAAAGTAATGAACCGCGTCCGCGATCTGCGCGAAGGGAAGCTCTACGATCCGCAATGGGGCATCCGCCAGCGAGGCAAGGGGATCTTCGCCGATCAGATCGAAGCGATGTTCGACATCACCTGCCGCAAGCTGCACCTCAACGAGACGTCGTTTGCGTTGTCAACCGATGCTTTCCGCCGGCCCACGCCGCAAGGTAGTCTCTTCTGATGATGAGCGACGAACCGAAAACGGTTTTCGAAGGGAAATACCTGCTCGTGCTGGAACGCGACCATTGGCAATACGTGGAGCGAAAAAAAGGCAAGACCGCTGTGATCGTGCTCGCCGTGACCGACGACGATCGCATGCTCTTCGTCGAGCAATATCGCCGTCCTCTCGACGCGCGCGTCATCGAGTTTCCCGCAGGCCTCGTCGGTGATGAAGAAGGTCACGACGATCCAGCGGAGACCGCGAAGCTGGAGCTGGAGGAGGAGACCGGATATGCGTGCGAGAAGGTCGAGCGGCTGACCGGTGGCCCGACCTCCGCGGGCATCACGTCAGAGCGCGTAACATTCTTTCGCGCGTCCGGTTTGACCGAGCGTGGAAAAGGGGGCGGCGTCGGCAGCGAAGACATTACCGTTCACCACGTTCCGCGCAACGCCGTCATCGAATGGCTGAAGCGGAAGGACGACGAAGGTCTCCTGATCGACGCGAAAGTGTGGGCGGGTCTTTGGTGGCTGGCCATATGTTGACTGTCATCCTGAGCCGCCGAAGCCGCCGCAAGATTCATTAACGATTGCACTTGGAACGCATCGGCGGCGAAGGACGGTCGAAAGACCCCCTGATTGCTTGCGAGTTTTTTCGTGACGCCGCGCGGCAGAAACAAGGGGGTCCTTCGACCGTCCTTCGCCGCGATGCCTGCCGTTTGTCAGCGCAGCGTGGAGGCGCGGCTTCGGCGGCTCAGGATGACAGTGCATTGCTTCACTTGCGCAGCCGCGCCAGAATCTTCTCGTGGATTCCGCCGAACGCTCCCGATGACATCACGAGGATGACGTCGTCCGGTTTCGCATCGCGTGCGACGACGCCGGCGATCTCGTCGATGTCGTCGATCTGTTCCGCCGGGATTCCGTCCGCCTTCAATCGTTCGATGATCGTGTCAACCGACATCATCTTGTCCAGCCCGTAGCGCGTTTCATAGCGCCCTTTGTGAAAGATCGGCCCGATGATCACGCGGTCGGCCTGATGAAACGCCTCGATGTATCCCGCTTCGAATTCTTTGCGGCTCGATGAGATCGAGCGCGGCTCGAAGAGCGCCCAGATACGCTGACCGGGATAGCGGCGTTTCGCGCCGGCCATCGTCGTCTCGATCGCGGTGGGGTGATGCGCGAAGTCGTCGATGACGGTGACGCCGCGCTCGACGCCACGTACTTCCATCCGCCGCTTGATTCCCTGAAACGTCTCCAGTCCGCGCTGGATCTCTTCGGCGGAGAGTCCGCGCTGCCGGGCGATGGCGATATCGGCCAGCGCGTTGACGACGTTGTGCGCGCCCGACATCGTGGTGCGGAAGCGGAACCATTCGTTCCCCTCCCACCACGCCGTGAAGGACGTTCCATCAGGCGATTCCTCGGGATCGGTCGCGAACGTATCGCAGCCACGCGAAGTCCCGAATGTGAACCAGTTTGCGCGCGTGTCCTTGCGCAGCGTCGCGACGTTCGCGTCATCACCGTTCGCCACGATCATGTCGCCCGGCGCGACCTGCTGTACGCCCTTGCGGAACGCGTCGAGTATGGCGGCGAGATTCGCGTAGATATCGGCATGGTCGAACTCGATGTTGTTGACGAGCAGCGTGTTTGCCCCGTAGTGCAGAAACTTTGGCCCTTTGTCGAAGAACGACGTGTTGTATTCATCTCCTTCGATGACGAATTCGTTTCCCTTCCCCAATTTGAAGTTGTGATTGAAATTGAGCGGGATGCCGCCGACGACCATGCTCGGATCGCGTCCGGCCGATTCGAGCAGCCAGGCCATGAGCGATGTCGTCGTCGTTTTGCCGTGGGTGCCGGCGACGACGATCGAGTGCTTCCCCTTGATGAAAAGCTCGTAGATCGCTTCCGGCATCGACGTGTAGGGAAGGTCGAGATCGAGCGTTGCGGCAGCCTCAGCGTTGGTCGACGCAGCGACGTTCCCGATGACGACAAGGTCGGGATGGAACGTGAGGAGGTGGTCTTTCGTATACCCCTCAAGCACCGGAATGCCGAGGAGATCGAGATAGGTCGACATGGGCGGGTAGACATGCTCGTCAGAGCCGGCCACCTCGTAGCCGCGTTCCTGCAACATCCCGGCAAGCGAGGCCATGGCGGTCCCGCCGATGCCGATCAGGTAGACCTTTTTGAGCGAAGGAAGTTCTTTTACGTGAGGCATTGCGCTGCGGACTGAGCAAGAAGCGTGCTCCGCAGCGCGGAATTGTAAGATGAAGGCCGGATATCACCGGGAATCGCCGTAACGGGGCGTCTGTTCGAATCGGGCGGTTCCCGGAAGCGTTTCAGCCGTCCAACACAGGAGGATTTTGTCCATGTCGTCGAAGCGAATTCTTATTGTCATGGTGGCGATGCTGGTCTCGCTGACCTCAGCGTTTGCGTTTGCCGCCGATCAGCCGGCCAAGACCAAGAAGACTGAAAAGAAAGCTGACGCTGCTCCCGCGAAGAAAGAAGCGGAGAAAGCGCCACGCCTTACGATCATCGAGCCGGTCAAAGACTACGGCACGATCCCCAAGGGCGAGAAGCTCGACTGGTCGTTCCTCGTCAAGAACACCGGCAACGCCGATCTGCAGATCGTCTCCGCCAAACCTGGCTGCGGCTGCACCGTTGCCGATTTCGACAAAGTGATCAAGCCCGGCGAGACTGGAAAAGTCACCGCACACGTCGACACGACGGCCTTCGCCGGCCCGATCGCGAAGACGGTCACGCTTGAGACCAACGATCCAGCCACTCCCACCTCGCAGCTCACGATCCACGCGATCGTCAAGCCGTACGTTGAGGCCTACCCGGCCGGCTTCGTGCGCTACAACCTTCTGCAGGGCGATGCCGAGTCGCAGGATGTCGTCATCTACTCTGATGAGGACGAGCCGTTCCAGATCCTCAGTGTCGAGACTCCTCCGGCCGAGCCGGGGAAAGAGTGGGTTCGCGCATCCTTTGCGCAGATCACCAATGAGTCCGAGCGCGCTCCGAACGTCGGCAAGCCGGGCCAGAACCAGTACAAGGTAAAGATCGTCGTTGGCGGACCCGAAATGCACCTCGGCCCGATCGCCGACAAGGTCCGCATCGTCACTAACTCCAAACACCAACCGGAGTACTTCGTCAGCATCTCCGGCGTGATCCGTCCGCCGTACCGCGTCGAGCCGACCGCGCTGAATTTTGGCGAGGTCGCGCCGACCGATGGTGCCGCGACGCGCATGGTGATCCTGCACTCGAACAACCTGAAGACGCCGGAATCGTTCGTCGTCTCCAAGGCCGTGTCGAGCGTTCCAACCGTCGTGACCAGCGTCAAGCCGGGCGCCAACAAGGGCGAGTACGAAGTGACGCTGCAGATCGCCAAGGACGCCAAGCCGGGTGAGTTCGACGGCAACGTTCAGATCTTCACCAATGACAAAGCGATGCCGGTCGTGACCGTCCCGATGAAGGCCACGATCAAAGCGCCGGCGAAATCGGCATCGAAGTAAGCAGTTCGAACCTGATTTTTCACAAAGGGCCGCCGTCGAGGCGGCCCTTTTCTATGGATTGACGATCGAGACGCCGACGCCGTCGCCGGTCGATAGCACGATCGTCGTCAGTCTTGGGTCCGAGGTGATCCGGCGATTGAATGCGCGGAGAGCGTCGGTCGACGCGTCGTGGACATCCTCCGCCACCTTCCCTCCCCAGAGAAGGTTGTCGCAGACGATCATCGCGCCCGGGGCGAGCTTCGGCAGGAGTTGATCGAGATACTGCTCGTACTCGGTTTTCACGCAGTCGATGAAGACGAAGTCGAACGGTCCGGCGAGAGTCGGTAAGACTTCGAGCGCGGCCCCCTCGTGGAACTTCACCTCGCACGCAAGCTTGGCCTCGGCCACGAAGTTGCGCGCGGTCGCGAGAATCCCGCGGTCCAATTCGATCGTCTCGATGATGGCGTCCGCGGCGCACTCGCGGCCGAGGATGACGACGGAGTAGCCGATGTTGGTGCCGACTTCGATGAGATGTTTCGGCCGCTTCGCGCGCACGAGAATGCGCATGAGCTGGCCAACCTCGGGATCGGCGATGGGATGGTTGTGCTCCGCCGCAAACTCCTCCATCCGTTCGAGCAGCGCCTCACGAGGCGGAAGGAGCGTGTCGAGGTATTCGGCTTGAACGCGTTTGATGACCTGATCGGTGCGCGATTTCATGGAGGGAGCTTAGCGCAGGAACCGGTCACTAACGCTGGCGCAGCTCGCGATATAACGCCTCAGCCGGGATATCCTCGATCTCTCCAGCATCCTGCAGCGCGATTCGCCGTTCGACCTCATCGCGCCAGGCTTCTTCAATCGCTGGTGTGCGATGAGAGACGCTTCGTGCGAGTTGAGGCGCGAGATGAATGCGCTCGCGCTCCGAGAGATCCATCGCCGCAGCCTCGATCTTTTCGAAGGTGAGCGTCATACCAGCATTTTACGCCACCTGCCGCAAGCGGGAGCGCCAGTAACCAGGACGCCGACGGTGATGAGCGACGGCGACAATGAAGATCAATTCACCCCGGATCACATACACGATGTCGTAGCGAAAGCCCGTGATCTCCCAACTGCGACTACGGAGAATGGTTGGCCGTCCCGCGTTCGGATATTGAAGGAGAAAATTGCGGCCTACATTGAAGGCCGCGAGAAACCGGTCGCCCCATCCAACGCGCTCCTGCTCAAGGTAAAGCAACGCCTCGATAAGTTCGCGGCTAGCGGCGCGATGTAGTTTGGCGCGCATCCTCGAGTGCCTGACGTGCCAAGGCGATTGCTTCATCCGCGTCCACGACGTCGGCGGTTCCTGAGTCGATCTCAGCGATTCGTTGCCGGATTTCCTCGGCATACTCAAGATCGAGGCGACGCTCCTCATCGGACCGAAGGCTGTCAAACAGTTCGTCGGCTAGCCGTCCGCGCTCGTCGGACGTGAGCTGCAAGGCATATTCGCGCACTTCTTCTAGTGTATGTGCCATGTCACATTAATCTTACCGCGCCTCCACCGCCTCCCGCAGCTTCTCGGCCTGGAAGTGGCCGATGATCGGATCGAGGATCACGTCGAGGTTGCCGTTCATGATGTCGGGGAGGTTGTGGACGGTCAGACCGACGCGATGATCGGTCACGCGGTCCTGCGGGAAGTTGTACGTGCGGATTTTCTCCGAGCGGTCGCCGCTTCCGATCAGGCCTTTGCGCGTCGCCGAAAGCTCGGCTTCGCGCTTCAGCCGCTCGATGTCGTAGAGGCGCGCCTTGAGCACCTTCAAAGCTTTCTGCCGGTTCTTGATCTGCGACTTCTCGTCCTGACAGGAGACGACGACGCCGGTCGGAAGATGGGTCATGCGGACGGCGGAGTAGGTCGTGTTGACCGACTGTCCGCCCGGACCTGACGAGCAGAACGTGTCGATGCGCAGGTCCTTCTCGTTGACCTGAATGTCGATGTCGTCGACTTCCGGGAGAACGGCCACGGTGATCGCCGACGTGTGGATGCGGCCCTGCGTCTCGGTTTGCGGAACACGCTGCACGCGGTGAACACCCGACTCGAATTTCAACTTCGAGTAGACCTTGTTTCCTTCGATGAGGAGTGTCGCGTCCTTGATGCCGTTCACCGACGAATAGTTGGCGTCGGTCATGTCCACCTTCCAGCGCTGCATTTCGGCATAGCGGATGTACATGCGCATGATCTCGGCGGCGAAGAGCGAGGCCTCGTCGCCGCCGGTGCCGGCGCGGATCTCGACGAAGACGTTCTTGTCATCGTTCGGATCTTTCGGCTGGAGCAGGATCTGGATCTCTTTCTCCAGCTCGGGCGCGCGCGGCTCGAGCGCGGCGATCTCCATCTCCGCAAGCTCGCGCATGTCGTCATCAGACTTGAGCATCTCGCGCGCGTCGGCGAGGCGTTTCCGAATGTCTTTGAGCTCGCGATATTTCATGACGACGTCGTCGATCTCCGACACCGCTTTCATCGTGTCGCGAAATGCAGCGACATCGACGGCCACGGCCGGATCGGCCATTTTCTGCTGCAGCTCTTCGTAGCGTTTTTCGATCTCGTCGAGTTTTTCGTACATGGTTGCAATCCTGCTGAAAACAAAAATGGGAAGACGCGTGATGCGCCTTCCCACGATGAATGTGACGAACTGTAGCTAAGCGACCGCGGCTTGCGTCTCCTCGACGATGTCGTACATCAAGGCCTCTTTGAGCGCGGTGATGGCGACCTGGAGTTGCGAGTCATCCGGCTCCTTGGTCGTGATCTTCTGGAGCAACATTCCCGGCCGCGTCAGCATCCGGCAGACGGGATTGCCGAGGTGACGCGCGGAGAAGCGGATCACTTCGTACGCCAATCCTGCGATGAGCGGAATCAGAACGACCCGTGCCAGAAACTTCACCGCGAAGGGCACGGTCGAGGGGACGAGCGAGAAGACCAGAATCGAAATGGCCATGACGAACATCAGGAAGCTGGTGCCGCAGCGCGGGTGGAGTGTCGATTTCTTCCGTGCGTTCTCGACGGTGAGATCTTCGTTCGCTTCGAACGTGTAGACCGTCTTGTGCTCGGCGCCGTGATACTGGAACACGCGCTTGATCTCATCCATGTACGAGATCGAGAGGATGTAGGCGAAGAAGAAAAGCGCACGCAGAACGCCGTCGATGGCGTTGTAGGCGAGGTTTCCCATCCCCGGCGCGAAGTAGTGGCGGATCAGATTCGTGATTCCGAGCGGCGCGAGGATGAAAAAGCCGACGCCGAGGACGAGGGCGATGATCATCGAGCTCGCGACGGCCCAGCTCGACATCTCCTTCTCGCCTTCCGCGTTCTCGGTCGCCACGCTCGCCGAATAGTTCAGCGCGCGGATCCCGAGGATCAGCGACTGAATGAGGACGACGGAGCCGCGGAGCACCGGGAACTTCAGAAACGGGTACTTCGCGGTGACCGAGACGAGCTTGTCCTTCTTGATGGCCACGTCGCCGTTCGGCTGGCGGACGGCGATCGAATAGCCGGTGAGCGAGCGCATCATCACGCCCTCGAGCACCGCCTGCCCTCCGATGAGCATGTCGACGTTACGGTCGGGCACGCCGGCAGGCATGGCCGCGGTGAGACCGTTCATCACGGCGCCAAAGGTGCCGCTGATCAATCTCGCCGAGCCAAGCCACGCCTTCGGGGCTCGCATTATTTCGCCGCCGCTTCTTTCGTTCCGGCCTTCTTGGCGTACCGCTGCTGGAAACGGTCGATACGTCCTGCCGTGTCGAGCAGCTTCTGCTTGCCGGTGAAGTACGGGTGGCACTTCGAGCAAATCTCGACGCGAAGCTCTTTCTTCGTCGAGCCGGTCATCCACGTTTCGCCGCACGCGCAGTGCGCCTGAACCTGCTGATATTTCGGGTGAATCTCTGGTTTCATTGGATTTACCTCTCTGAGGACCTTTCCGAGTCGTCCTGAAAACGGCGAGTATATCCAAAAAATTCTGGAGGGCTGGGGGAGGTGTCTCAGTGCTTCCGGACGATTGCAAGCTGGCGCTCCAGCTCCGTGCGATCGATCCCGAGTGTCCGCATGTTTGACCGAACGACATCTTCGCCAAGGTCCCGATCCATCTTGATGACGATCGGTCTTGCGAGCCCGGGCCGCGTCATGATGAGGTGATCACCTTTGATTCGGGCTTGAACGCATCCCAACAGACGACAGACGTCTCGGAGCTCCTGCCAGGTGACGTGCATCAACCCGACTCTTACGCTGTCGCTCGGTACGCGGGAATCGTCACGCGGACGACGAATGCCTCGCCAAGAAGGTCATCTGTCGAATAGGCAGTTTCTTGACGCCCGATTTCTACATCTTGCAGAGCCCGGAAGTGGGATTCCTGCAGCGCGCGCTCCAGCGTGCCTCGTTCGATACAACTCTCGAACCAGAGCTGGACAGCCTCGTTGAGACATCGCTTCGCGTCTTCTGCGCTCACGCCTTGCGACGCAATGTCGATCGAAGGACAAACGGCGATCCAGCGCTCAGCGGTATCGGGCCGCACGAAGGCGCGAAGTTCGACGTCGAGGGTGATTGTTTCGTTCACCTGAGAACTAACTCTACGCTCCCCCGAACAGCGTGACAATCCAGTACGTCACCGCGCCCATGAGCGCGGCCATCGGGATCGTCAGGATCCAGGCCCACACGATCTTGCCGGCGACGCCCCACCGCACGGCCGACAGCCGCCGCGTCGCGCCGACGCCGACGATCGCGCCGGTGATCGTGTGCGTCGTCGACACCGGGATGCCGAAGGAGCTGGCCAGGAAGAGCGTGATCGCGCCGGCAGTCTCCGCCGCGAAGCCTCCCACCGGCTGCAGCTTCGTGATCTTCGATCCCATCGTGTGGATGATGCGCCAGCCGCCGGAAAGCGTTCCCAAACCGATCGCCGTGTGCGCGGCGAGAATCACCCAGAGCGGGATCGTGAATGTCTTGATGTAGCCTGCGGTGAAAAGAACCCCGGCGATGATTCCCATCGTCTTCTGCGCGTCGTTCGTACCGTGGCCCAGTGAGTAGGCCGCGGCGGATACGAGCTGCAGCCGGCGAAAGCTCTTGTCGACGGATTTCGGCGTCTTCCTTCGAAAGATCCACATGATCGCCACGGTAAGAAGAAAGCCGAGGAGCAGACCGATCAGCGGGGCGATGACGATGAAGATGAGTGTCTTCGTCCAGCCCGACGGGATGATCGCGTCGAAACCGTAGCGCGCTACGGCTGCGCCGGCATAGCCGCCGATGAGCGCATGCGAGGAGCTGGTCGGCAACCCGAAGTACCAGGTGATCAGGTCCCAGACGATCGCGCCAATGAGTCCGCCGAAAATCACGCCGAAGGTCACGGCATGAATGTCGATCATCCCCTTGCCGATGGTCTTGGCCACCGCGGTGCCGAAGCCGAATGCGGCCACGAAGTTGAAGAACGCGGCCCAGACCACGGCCTGACCGGGCGAGAGCACCCGCGTGGAGACCACAGTGGCGATCGAGTTCGCAGCGTCGTGAAATCCGTTGATGTAATCGAACACCAGCGCCACGCCGATCAGACCGGCCACGAGCCAAAAAAGAGGACTCGGCATTAGCTGTGTTTTACAACGACGTTCTCGAGGAGATTCGCGACATCCTCACAACGGTCCGTGGCTTCTTCGAGGAGATCGAGAATCTCTTTCCACTTCATCACGGCGAGCGGATCGCGCTCTTCGTCGAAGAGTTGTCCTACCGCTTTCTGGTGAATGCGGTCGGCCTCGTTCTCGAGCCGGTTGATCTCGACGGCACACTGCAGAACGCCCTCGTGCTTTTCGAGAGCCAGCAGCGCGCGGCGCACTTCATCCGCGGACGACGCGATGACCTTCGCCAGCTCGCGCGCGCCGGGACGGACGCGGTCGATTTTGTACAACGGCACCAGGCTGGCGGCGTTGTCGATCGCATCCATCACGTCGTCGAGCGTGCGCGCCAGCGAGTGAATGTCCTCGCGGTCCATCGGTGTGACGAAGGTCTGATTGAGCCGCTGGATGATCGCGTGTGTGAGGAAGTCGCACTTGTGCTCGACCTCTTTGATCTCGTGCGCTTTGTCGGCGATCGGAGGATCGGACGCGAACATTTCCTCCAGTAGCGCTGCTCCGACCTTGAGCTGGTCGGCCATGGCGATCATGTCTGCGTAAAAGGACTCTTCCTTGGGGAGAAGGCGGAATCGCAAGGGGACCTCCGGTCGAAAACGCGCGGATTGTATCGGAAAGGGTGCCAGCGAAACGTCAGTTCCGCGAAAGTCAGTAGCTGATCTGGATTTTGATGCCGTAGCTCGTTGTATGCGTTCCCCGCGCGGGGCCGCTGGTAGCGTCGCGATCGAGCATCACTGCCGATGTCAATCCGGCTTGCACGGGCAACCAGTACGCGACTCCTTCGATGTCGCGCGACTTTCGCGCCGTCGAATGTTGCGTCCGCAGCGAATCATGCCGCAGCAATGCTTCCCATCCCTTGCCGAACCGCGGCGTGGCCCAGATCGAGGAGCCGTGCGCTCTCATCTCCCCAACAACGAACGCCGGCCTGTCGGCGGTGGAGAGAACATCGATCCCCGCATTCACGCGCGGATGCTCGAAGGTCACCTGCCCGATGGTGCGCTTCCGCGGAAGTCCAGCGGCGTAGTGATCGAAGTCGTAAAAGCCGGCAACACGCAATCCACGCAGAACGGGTTGGGACGGCATCGGCCTGACCGCCGCGCGGATCTGGAGCGCCTTCTCATTGTTCGGATCGGAGTGCGCCCACCCTTCACCGTTGTAAACGCCCGCCTGGAAATCGCCGAAATCGCGAGGGAAGTTGTAGTGAAAGGAGATGCCGTTGTCGGAGGGAAAGACGTAGCCCTCTCGGTCCGCGAACACCGGCCCCTGCATGCGGTAGCGATAGATTGACTCCTCGTACTCCACCCACGGCGTCTGATTGAGTCCCGCCTTGATCCACGAGCCTTTCGTCAGCCACTGATCGAGATTGATCTGCGCGTAAGCGAACTTGAGCCGGAAGGTCTGGCTCCCGTTCAGCGAGCTGCTCCCCGTCTCCCGCGCCACCTCCGGCGTGATGCGAAAGGAAAGATAGCGATTCAAGTTGCCCGTCACGTTGATGTACGCGCGGCTGACGTTGAACGCGCTCGGATGGATCTCGTTGCCATTCGCGTCGTGCGCAGGAGGTGCAACGGAAGCCACGTACGTGTAGTCAGCGAGCAACATCACACCGACTTTGATCGAGGGGGTGTCCGGCGACGGGGCGGCGGTCTGCGCCGCGATCGATGGCGCGAGGAGCAGCGCAAGAGCAGGTGCGAACTTCCACATCGCAGGCGTCCAGTCTACGGTAGTGGCAGCCGCACGGTGAACGTGGCGCCCTGTCCTTCTTCGCTCGTCACATTGATGGAACCGTTGTGCGCCTCGACGATGGCTTTGGCGATGTAGAGTCCGAGTCCGAGTCCGCCGTAGTAGCGGCTGGAGACGTTGCGCGCTCTGTGAAAACGCTCGAAGAGCTTCGTGATCTCGTCGGAGGGAATGCCGATCCCGTGATCGATTACTGCGGTCAGCATGTGATTCTCTTCGATCCCCGCGAACAACTCGATGTCCGTTCCCTCCGCGGAGTACTTGATCGCATTGGAGATGAGGTTGTCGACCACTTGCCGCATCCGGTCGGGGTCGACTTGCAGCGTCGTCTCCGCAATCTCGGCCGAGAAACGGATCGTGCGCGACGGATGCTGCACGCGGAACGCGTTGGCGCGGCGATCGAGAAACTCGAGCCAGCGAATCGGCTGCCGGTCGATCTGCAAGCGGTTGGTCTCGATCCGCGAGACGTCGAGCAGTTCCGAGATAAGGCCCATCATCCGATCGACCTCTCCCAACACCGCGTTGAGATACGTCATCCGCTCCTCGGGCGGCAGATCGTTGATCGTCTGCGCCAGGAGCTGCGTGTAGCCCTTGATCGTCGTCAGCGGCGTGCGCAACTCGTGCGAGGCCACGGAGAGGAACTCGTCCTTCTTGCGGTCGAGCTCCTGCAGCGCGGTGATGTCGCGGATGACGAGCACCGCGCCGACGATGCCGTTGCTCTCGATCGGAGCCGCGGCGATGGAGAGGTCCAGATCCTTGCTGGTGATGAAGTGCTGGCCCATGGCCAGGTAATCGGGAACCGTCATCCCTCGCAGCGCGCGGGCGTGCGGCAGATCGTCGGGAGGAATCGGCCGGGCGTCGGGATAGCGAAGGTTGAGCTGTGCAAACGATCCATGCTCCGCCGCCTCGGTGCGCGATCCGAAGCCGAACATCGTGATCGCCGCTTCGTTGACGGAGACGACCTGTCCGCCGGCGTCGTAAACCCACAAACCGTCCGTCATCGAGCTGAGGATCGAGTCGAGCCGCGCCGAGCGCTCGGCCATCGCCTGCGCCAGGTCTTCGATCTCGCGACGTGCGTTGACCTGATCGGTCACGTCCTGGATCAGAACCGTCAGGTTTTGCGTGATGCCTGAAAAGCGGCCGCGAACGGCGGAGATGATTCGATTGATGTACGTCGGCGATGGACGCGTATCCGCTTTGAATGCTTCATCGAAACGCATCTCGCCCGACTCGGCGACCTGCTTGAGCGGCTTCTCGAGCGACGGGATGACTTCATCGACGCGCAGACCGAGGAGCGGTGTGTCGATGGCAATCTTGCCGAGGCGCTGCACGAAATCGACGAAACGCGCGTTGGCGAGCTCGAAGCGAAGCTCGTCGGCGGAGAACACGGCGACGCCGATCGGCGCAGTTTCCAGAACGGCTTCGAAACGAACACGCGCATCGACTTCACGCCGCGCCAGTTCTTCGGCCGCTCGATGTCCTTCCTGCGAGATGCGCGTCAGGCGATGAATGTGACTGGCCGCGCCGATCCGCTCCGCCACCGCCTGCGCGAATTCGAGATCCTCCGCGTCGAAGCTGCGGCGCGAATCCGATCGTGCGATGACCAGCGCGCCGATGCGGTCGCCATACGACTCGATCGGCGTGGCGATCAGCGTCTGCTCGTTCATCGCGGCGACGATCTCCGCTTCCGTCGTGTCGCGCGCAAAATCGGTGGCTGCTTTTCCGCCGAACTCCGAGTAAAGCAGCGGACGCCCGATCTGAAACACGGTTCCGGCAATGCCTTCGCCGGCATGAAACGGATTGCGAGCGAGGTACTCGCGGAAGCGCTGCACTTCGTTGGCGATGGGAGCGACCGAGGCCATGCCGACCATGTGAAGCTCGCTCGAAGGTGAATGGTAGAGATAGATCATGGCCGTGCCGCCGACGGCATCGGCGACGCGGCGCGCCGGACCGTCCAGCTCTTCGAACGATGGCTGCACGGTCACTGTGTCGACGCCGAGGGTGGCCAGACATTCGGCGCGGCGGCGGCGCCACGCTTCGCGTTCGGCGGTGAGGCGCTCGTCGGTGACGTCGCGCGAGAGCACGACCGATCCGATGATGTGGTTGCGGTCGTCGCGGATCGGCGCCGCCTTCAAGTTGACGACGCGGTCGTCGCCGCTGCGCGGATCGTGGACGAGGTAATCCGACTTCACGACTTCGCCGCGGATGGCGCGCATCGACGGAAGGTCGTCGGCCTCGAGCGGGCTGCCGTCGATGTAGCGATGGCGGTTCTTGCGTACGCGGCCTTCGGGATCGTTTGCGAAGAGCGAGACCGGCTCGCGTTGCGCGGCGGCGTTCATCCGCTCCAGCCGTCCCTGCGCGTCGTAGATCCCGGCCGACTCAGGGATCTGGTCGAGGATGGCGTTGACCTTGGCCATCTCGCGCACGGCTTTTTCGTGCAGTAGCGTGTTGTTGAGTGCGAGCGTGGCATAGCGCCCGATCTCGGCGAAAAGCGAGATCTCCTCGGTCGTCCATTCGCGTGCCGACGAGATCTGATGAAGTCCGAACGCCCACGGCTCGTCGTCGCGCGGACGAAGCACCTGAATGACTTCCGAGCGGACCTGATAGATCGCCGCCTGTTCGCGGTCGAGATCGGGATCGGTCTCCATCACCACAATCGGACCATCGGCTTCGAGAAGACGCTGGATCAGATTCGAGGAGTGCTTGAGCGAAAGATTCGACGAGTAGTCGTCGTGCCCGGCCGCGTACTCCGGCGCGCTGACAGCGAAGCGGACTTTCGCGAACTCCGCCTGCGCGCTGACGGGATGCAACAGCCACCCGCGGTCCGCGCCGAGCTCCTGACGCGTGATCGTCACAATGCGGCGCAGGACTTCCTTCAGTTCGAGCGTGCCGGTGAACGACTCGAGGATGCTGGAGAGAAACCGGTAGCGCTCTTCCGTCCCGAACTGCTTCGGGCGCTCGCGCCGGTCGAGATATTGAATCATCAGCCGTCGTAGCGCGCCGTGATCGCCATTCGCTTCCGGCAGCACGAGCAGCCTCGCTCCCGGCTGCTGCCGCTCCGCCTCGCTCCGAACGTGCTGCCAGTCATCGCCGCCGCTGACGGCGATGAGCGCGAACGCCTCGCGGCCGAGAAGCGTCAGCGCTTCCTCCGCAGAGGAAGCCACGACCGGCGTGAAGCTAAGCGATGTCGCCACCTCAGCGGGTGCTTTGGCGGCCACTTCGGAGGCCACGATCAGTACCTGATTCGACATGCGAGATGGCGCTGAAGAGTTCGAGCAGAGATGCTACCACCAAGAATCACGCGCTTAGAATGCGTTCATGCCCAAGCGCTCCTTCGACGAGCTCGTCCAGCTCATGCACACACTTCGCGGCCCGAACGGTTGTCCCTGGGACCGCAAGCAAACGCTGACCAGCCTCAAACCGTTTGTCATCGAGGAGTCGTACGAAGTGATCGACGCCATCGACCGCGATGACCGGCATGCACTCGCAGAGGAGCTTGGAGACTTTCTGCTGCAAGCCGTTTTCATCGCGGAGCTGACGCGTGAGGAAGGCTCGTTCGATATCTACGATGCCGTCACCGCGATTCACGACAAGCTCGTTCGCAGGCATCCGCACGTCTTCGGTGACGTCAAGGCGAACGACGCCGATGAGGTACTCGTCAACTGGGAGAAGCAGAAGAACGAGGAGCGAAAGGCGGAGAACAAGAGCGTGCTGGCGGGCGTGCCACAATCGTTGCCCGCGCTGCTGCGCGCATCGCGGCTGACGGAAAAAGCGGCGCGCGTCGGCTTCGATTGGCGGCGGACGGAGGATGTGTTCGCGAAAGTCGACGAAGAGCTCGGCGAGCTGCGCGAGGCGATTCGAGCGGGCGACGAGTCGCACGTTCAGGAGGAGCTCGGCGATCTACTCTTCACGATCGCCAACATCGCCCGCAAGCTGAACGTGAACGCGGAAGAGGCGTTGCAGTCGGCCAACCGCAAGTTCACGCGGCGCTTCGAATCGATGGAGTCGAAGGTTCGCGAAGGCGGCCAGAATCTCGATGATCTGACCCTGGAGCAGATGGACGGACTATGGGACGAGGCAAAAGCAGCCGAGCGCGCCTGATCTTCGCCGCGATCGTCGCCGCCTGGATCGCGCACGACCTGTTCGTTCCGCCGCGCTATGCCTTCGACGCTCGCGCCGCCGTGGCGGCAATCGACGAGTACCGCCTGTTTGCATCACCGCGGCTCAAGGGCGTGGTGCAGTGCCGCTTCACGCCAACCTGCTCCTGGTACGGCCACGAGTCGATCCGCAAACACGGCTTCCTGATCGGCGGCGCGAAGACGTTTTGGAGGATCGCGCGGTGCGGTCCCTGGACGAAGGCGGGGACATTCGATCCGCCTTGAAAAGCCGGCGGAGAGAGGGAAAACGTAGGTCGGACTCTCCAGTCCGACTCCTGCAGCGCGCCGCTTGGAACGAACGCTTGCGCGCGACCAGGACAGACGCTCTCTTGACTCGGATTTCGGAAGCGAATTTTCCGGGCGCAGGCCTAGTGACAATCATGCGACGCGCACCTACATTGATCGTCGTTCCTACGAACAGAGTTGCCATGCTTTCCCGAATTTCGATCGTTTGAAGGAGAACGGAATGGCCGCGAAGAAGAAGCCCACCAGGAAATCACCAGCGAAGAAGAGCGCCGCGAAGAAAGCGGCGAAGAAAGCTGCGCCGAAACGCGCCGTGAAGAAGGCTCCCGCCCGGAAGAAGAGCGCGAAGAAACCCGCTGCGAAACGCGCTGCGAAACGCGCTGCCGTGAAGAAGGCTCCTGCGAAAAAAGCGGCTGCGAAAAAAGCCCTGGTGAAAAAGGCTGCGCCGAAACGCGCTCCTGCGAGAAAAGCCGCGGTGAAGAAGGCGCCGGCGAAGAAGGCACCGGCGAAGAAGGCGGCGAAGAAAGCACCGGCGAAGAAGGCGACGGCGAAGAAGACCGCTCCGAAGCGAGCCGCGACATCGCGTCCGAACGTGGTCGCGCAGACGCCCGATGTCGCATCGAGCGTTGACGAGAGCGTGAGCGAAATGCCGGCGGTCAGCACAACTGCCACGCCTGCTGCTGACGAACCCGACACGGGCGACGACGGCTCGGAATCGAGCGAAACGAACAGAGGAGCGTTCGATCACTTCTAGCGAGAAGAGTTAGCGGGCGCGGTTTGCGACTGATCCACGACCGCGGTTCTGTCATTTCGAATCGGCGGAACCGCGGGGGTGGCTGGGTGGGGTGAGCGGTGCAGCACGATGAGAAATCCCCTGCCCACGAAGCGCTGAGCGGACCGACGGCGACGACCCCGCCTTCAAAAAAGATCAGGGACGTGCACGAAGTTCTTCATCGCGGCGACCGTTCGCGGCGAGATTTCGCTCAGGAACCATGTGAGCGCTTCCACGGTCGCCGCGGGAATCGCGTACCGCGTCACAAACGCAACTTCGACATCGCGATTCATCCTCGGAACTGCATCCGACACCGTTCCGAAAATGTCGTCGACCGCCGACTCGTTGGGATTGACGACCACAGCGGGAAGTCTTGCCTCGGCGAACGCGTCAGCGAAAAGATCCTTCCGATAGCCGTAATGCGTGCAGGCAAGACAGGCGACGACCGGCCTAACATTCCGCTGCATCTTTTCGATTGCCGCGTCCACCCAGCGGTCGATCTCTGACTTCGTTCGCACTCCTTCGCGATCTTCCGAGATCGTGTCGGCAAGACCGGGGCAGGCCTGACTGATGATGCGCGACGCCTCGATTCCTTGCGCTTCGAGTAACCGCGGATACGCGCCGGCATCGATCGTCGTCTGCGTCGCGAAGATCATCGCCACACTCTGCGGATCGGCGTCGAGTGCACGCTCGACGAGCGCGACGCCGGTCTCGACGATTCCCTTCACTGGGATCGCAGCGCGATGAAAATACGGCGTATCGGGGAGCAGGACCGAGAGCGTGTTGCAGGCCACATAGATCATGTCCGGCGCGTATCGCGCCGTGACGTTGGTCAGGAAACGGTCGAACGTCCGCAGCTTCTCCTCCCGCGACGGCATCGAGTTGTAGCCGTAATCATTTTCGGGAGCGGCGTTGGCGAACGTCAGGCGGACCGGCTCCGCGAAACCGTGTGTGCGCACGAAGCGCTCGGCGTACGCGACCACCGATAGACCGCCGACGCCTGAGTCGGTGATGAGGATGTGCATGCTATTCGTCGAGTGAGATGCGTCCGGTCATGAGATCGATCAGGATCGGTACGTGGCGATCCTTGAGGTCGTAGAGCGAGGCCGCTTCGAGCTCCCACGTCACGAGCGTCACTCCCTGCTCGCCCGCCCATGTGCCCATCGATCCCGGCGTCGGGTAGCCGATCTCGGTCAGCAACGGCAGCGCGCAGCGCGCGGCGAGCTGGCGGCCGAGGTGCGAATTGCCGGCGTCGTCGATACAGGCCAGCGCTGCGTGAAGGCTGACAAGGGCGCGCGGACGCAACGTCTCGATCAGCGAAAGCAGCGCGCGCGTTTCCGGCTCCGAGGCCGGCTCCGCGCCGGGACTCAGCGCGATGTCGCGGGCATCGTTCGCTCTCGTCTTGTAGTGCACCGGTTCGGGACTCCAATTCGAAGTCGGAAAGTTCCGATTCAGATCGACGCCTCTTCCGTTGCCGCGCGTCCCGCGCAGCATTCCATCCGGGTTGCCGCAGAGAATCACCGCCGCCTGCAGATCGCCCTTCAGAGTGCATCGCAGCGCCTCGGAGACAACCACCGTCGTCTCTGCCTCATCACCATGAATCGATGCGAGAACGATGATCTCTGCGTGGCCTGACTCGGGAAGATAAACAGTGAGCGGAATGCCCTCAAGCGAAGCACCGTAGACCGACGCCGCATGACGGACCACGCCTCGATCGCGCCGTTCTACCAGCGGCTGTTTTGCCTCACCATTCATCAGATCTCACCTCCTGCATGCGCTACCAGCAGCATAGCGGACTGACGGCCGCCGCGAAGGTGAGCGACCGCGGCGCCAGGAGACCGCTCGATTCGTCAACGACAACTTCCTTTGCCGCGACATTTTCTCGATCCGCTGAGTCAGCGGGTCCCGCCAATCGTGTCGGAATGACCCAATTCATTGCACTATCCTCAGTGTCGCGCCGTGGCACGGCGCTCCCAACATCCGGAGGTGTTTTCGGAGGAGCAATCATGCGGCGTTTTGTCATCCTTGTTTGGTGTGTCTCTGTATCGTTCGTATCGGTTGCATCCTATGCGCAGCAGGCGCGGCACCGCGCTATCGGAGGCGTTGGTGTGCAATCGGTGCCCCAACCGCCGGGGGCGCCGCTCGCAGGTCTCACCGCGGCGCAGCTTGCAATGTTCAATACCGGACGAGGCACCTTCAACAACCGTGCAAACAACGCCACCGGCCTCGGTCCGGTCTTCAATGAGAATTCGTGCGTCGAATGTCATAGCGCGCCCGTGAGCGGAGGAGGCAGCGCACGAACCGTGACTCGATTTGCGAGGCGCCTGACCGGCACCTACGATCCGCTGACCCCGCTGGGTGGGTCGCTGCTTCAGGATCATGCCATTGGAGGCGGCAACGGGTTGCAGCACAACTTCACGCCCGAGCGCGTGCCTGCGGAGGCAACGATCGTCGTGCGCCGGCGAACGACGCCGCTGTTCGGACTTGGACTCGTCGACGCAACTGCCGACGCCGATTTCATTGCCCTTGCCGCTGCAGAAGCGGCGCGCGGCGATGGTGTCGCCGGCCGCGTCAACATGACCGACAACATCCGCGCCGGCACGAAAACGGTTGGCCGGTTTGGATGGAAGGCGCAGGTGCCTACTCTCTTTCAATTCGCCGGCGATGCGTTGGTGAATGAAATGGGAATCACCACTCCCGATTTCCCGGCCGAGAACTGCCCGCAGGGCAATTGCGCGGAGCTGACTTTCAATCCCGCTCCCGGCATCAACGACACGGGCAATGGACCGCTCACGATGACGAACTTCATGATGATGCTCGCCGCTCCCGAGCGCGGAGCGCAGACAGCCGACGCGATCGCGGGCGAACAGGTATTCCAGTCGATCGGATGCGGCGGCTGTCACACCGCAACACTCACCAGCGGATCGAGCTCGATTGCTTCGCTCGATCATCAGACGTACCACCCCTACTCCGACTTCCTCCTTCACGAGATGGGATCACTCGGCGACGATCTGGAGATGGGCGTTTCGACTGGAACGGAGATGCGCACGGAACCACTGTGGGGATTGCGTTTTATCAACCGCTATCTGCACGATGGACGGGCGACGACGCTGGAACAGGCCATTGCTGCGCACGATGGTCAGGGACGCGCATCGAGCAGCAGTTTCGCCGCACTCACCGCCAGCGCAAAAGCGCAGCTCATCGCGTTTCTGCGGTCGCTCTAGTGGATTGAGCCCGCGGCCGGTCAACGCTGGCCGCGGGCTTCGCCTCCGCCACGGCGCCGGGTGCCCGCGATTCGGCACGTAGTTCGTCGCCGCCGTGAGGGATCGCCGGGATTTCCAAGTCGCTGGCGTCGGTGACGATGCAGGGCTGACGCTTGGAGCCTGAAGTGAAACCTCCACCGGTTGCGATTCGCCGCCGCCTTGAACGTATGCGCTCATGGTTCGCTGCGTTCGCGAAGAAATAACGCGGACTGGCCGGTGGATTCCGCGGTTTGACTGCGTGTGATAATCCGGCTTGGAAACAATGAGAGTTCTCAGCGTTAATGTTGGATTTGGTCCTCAGGCGGGGGGCGGCGCTGAACGCAACTATCAGATGGCCGCTCACCTTCTCGAGGCGGGCATCGATATACGTCTCCTCATCACGGACAAATGGCTCGTCGGCGGCGAAGTACCGCCGGGATATCCGTTTCCTCGCGAACGGCTCACGGTTCTCCCTCTGATCAATCGCAGATTCGACATCGCGCTACCGCGCCCGCGACTTGTTGACGCGGCCGTTCGCGATGCGGACGTGATTCACCTCCTCAACTACATGGCGGCTATCGTGCCGGCGGTCTGTTCCGCCGCGCGGCGTCACGGCAAGCCGTGGGTCGTGTCGCCTGTAGGTCTGTTACCACTGCGGGAACACTCGGTCCCGCTCAAGCAGACGTTTCAGACTTTCTGGGGCAACCGTATCCTCCGAGAAGCATCGCGGCTGATCGCTGTGACTCCCGCGGAACAAGCGATCATCGCGCCGTACGCCGCTTCGCCGGAGCGAGTGGTCGTGATTCCGAATGCGATCGACGTTCATCCGGTAGGCGCAATCAGTCCCGCTCCCCGGCCCGAGTCACGACCGTTCCTTTTGTTCCTCGGCGGATTCAATCTGACCAAAGGCGCGGATCTTCTGGTCAAGGCGTTCGCGCAAGTGAGTCGCACTCGGCTGGGCGACTACGATCTCGTACTCGCCGGCGATTCCAGGCGTGGACCAATCGAAGCGCTCGTGGACAGACTGGGCTTGAGCCAGCGCGTCCGTTTCGCCGGATGGCTGGCGGGTCCCGAGAAGCAACGGACGCTTGCGCAGGCATCCTTCGTCGTCATTCCTTCGAGACTCGACGCCATGACCATCGTCGTTCTTGAGGCGGCCGCGGCCGGGAAACCGGTGCTGATGACGACCGCGTGTGGCTTCCCTGACGTCGAGGACTCTGGAGGTGGTCACCTGGTCGAGCCAAGCGTGGACGATCTGGGACGCGGACTGGAGTGGATGGTTGATCATCGCGAACGATGGCCGGACATGGGCCGAAGGATGAAGACGCTCCTCGAACGGTATTCGTGGTCGGTGATGACCGAGCGCTACATCGACGTGTTCCGCGACGTCCTGAACGAGACTCCGACGAGCTAGTCACTGCTCCAGGAGTGGACGGCCGGCAGAACCTGCTCTGCGAAGAGACGCATGCTCTTCTCGGCTGTCGCATGCGGCATCGCGCCGAACCGGAAGGCGAGAACAATCTCTCGCGGACGGACTGCGCGGTGCAATTCCAGGAGGCGCGCGAGGCACCGCTGCGGCGAACCCCAGAGATGTCGTTCCCAATCGGGGGCCAGTCCGCCGGCAATGATGCGTGACACCAGCCGCGGCAACCTCGCATGCAGCGGCTTCGGATTGGCCAGACGGCCGCCGCTCTTTGTGAGCTCGGGGGCGTGCCGCTTCATCAGCGTTCGTCCCTCATCATCAGTCTCCGTGCAGACCGCGAACATCACCAGCACCGGACGTGAGGCCGGCAACCCCGCTGCGATCCTGCGCTGGTTGAACGGCTGGAGGCTGTGCTCATACGAGGCCGCGCGGGACGAGCCGATGGCGAGAAGATCGAGATTCAGTTCTTCCGCGAGACGCGGAATCCGAGGATGGCTCCAGACCACGCGCATGTCCGCGAGGAGTTGCGCCGCATTGCGCGGACGCGGGCGAATCACTGTCTCGGGGATCGTGAAGAACGTGCCCTTGTACGAAAACCGCTCCCCTCGCAGCGCCAGGCGAATGATCTCGACCGATTCGCGGAACCGCGCTGCGACTTCGTGGGGCGCGATGCCGAAGCGCTCAAATTCTGATGCGAACGCACCTTGACCGACACCGAGGATAAGGCGCCGCCCGGCAAGCATGTTGTCGAGCACGCAGATCTCGGTGGCGACGTGCAGCGGATGGTGCCATGGAAGAACGACCACCATCGTTCCAAAGTCGACGCGGCTCGTGCGCCCGGCCATGAAGGTTGCCTGCTGCAACGCGCTCCCCGTCATCTGATAAGGCGAGAAGTAATGACTCGTCGTCCAGAGCGAATCGAATCCCAATGGCTCGGCCAGCGAGGCCAGTGCGAGCTCTTCGTCATAGATCTGCGAGTCTGCAACCGGTTCGGAGCTCACGCCGCGAGCGCGCATCCTCCCGGCGTCCGAGAAGTTCTGCATGTATCTGCCGACGCCGATCCGCATCCGCGAAAGAGTATGCCGCGGGAAGATGCAAGTGAAGGCCGGAGAGTACGCCGAGGGCGGATACAATGGATGAAGGTCCGAGGCTGAGGGGAACGAAATGAACGAAATGGCGTTGCCTGCGGAGCGCTTACACCGCTCGCCGCAGATGTGGCTGATCTTTGCCACGATTCTCCAGGGGATCGGGATCTTCGCCGGCATTGGCCTTGTGCTCATGTCGGCATTTCTGTTCGACGCGCCCGGCTCGGAGAAGAACCGCGCGCTGATCATGCTGGCCTTGAGCTTCGTGGCGTTCCCGGTCGCCTGCTTCCTCGCCATTCCGTTCGAATGGGTGGCCTACGTGAAAAAGAGTTTTCGCGGTGCTGTCTGGTTTTCACTGCTGCCGCTATTGCCGGTGATCTCCGCGATCATCGGAATCGTCTGGCTGCAGGTTGCGTACGGCGGGAACTTCGGAAAGTAGGACGAAGCGCTCACTCGCTGCCTGGCCCCGATCTCGTACTCGCGCTGCAAGTGTGAGTCGCAACAAAGGAAACGAAAGCTTCGTTCGCGTCCGCGGGGCGCGCGAGCACAATCTCAAGAACATCAACGTCGAGATTCCGCGCGATGCCCTCGTCGTCTTCACCGGTGTGTCGGGATCTGGCAAGTCGTCGCTCGCATTCGTACGCTCTACGCCGAGGCGCAGCGGCGGTACCTCGAGTCGGTGTCGCCGTACGCGCGCCGCCTCTTCAATCAGATGTCGGTGCCGGACGTCGACCGGCCGCTTCCTCCGGCAGTCCGCCGGCGAAGGACATCGATCGCTTGCGCGAACAAGGCGTTAGCGCGGCAGACGCTTGAGCGGCGCGCGCAAGCATCGAGGCTTCGATGTCGCGCGCTCAGTCCCAGGAGATGCGCGCGATCACTTGAATGTTGGCGTCCGGCGACAGCTCCTGATAGGTGAGCACCGGAAGCTGGGGAAATTCGCCGGCGATCAACATTCTCGTCGCGCGTCGCACGTCTATGTTCGTCAACAGAGCGGGTGGCGGGGTATTGGATGGCAGCGAACGGATCTCATTCCGCAGCGCAGCCTTCAGCTTCTCGATCTCCGTCGCCGTCAGCGGCTTGTTCCCGGCGCTGCGGATTCTGTTTTCGATATCGGGATTCAGCAGATACGCATGCAGCGAGCTTCCGGTTTGCCCGTACTTAAACGTGATGTAACGCTTCAGCGCCGTGCGCGCCGCATCGGCGTAGTCGGCAGCTGTTAGATCGCCGAGCTCGCGATCACGGCCGACGGGAAAGAGATTGTCGGTGTGACAGGAAAGAACGACGAAGCGGGATAGATCGACGTCGAGCGTTCCGTTGACCGAAAGAATCCCCTCCAGAATTCCTCGGAGATCACGAATGGAGATCTCCTCTTCCAGCAGATGCTGCAGGACGTGGGCGATCTGATCGACTTCGAAGCGCGCCATCGCCGCGCGGATCAGATCGGGAAACGCCTGCTCGAGTTTGTCGAGCATGTAGTGCGTCACAGCAACGGTCTGGAACGATGCTGCTCGCTTGCGAACGGCGGCCGCGAGCACGAGCATGACGTAGGCCAATGGTTCCCATGTGGTCAATCCGACGCTACGCGCCCGTTCCGATGCCATATCGGATTGCCGCACGACCGCCGCCTCTACGCCGGTCGCCGGATTCACGGACGACCGCGCTTTCACTCCCAGCAACGCCAGGCGGTCGACCGATTCGGTGACGAAGTATTCGCCGCCCTTCAAGCCGGTGACCTTTGGATACTTCTCGCCATTGATCGTGAATCGGAACTCGGTGCCGCCCAGCGTGGAGTCGATCTCTACACGCACGTCGGGCACCTGAAGACCCAGGTCATAGAAAAGACCGTCCTGCATTGTCGCGAAAAGCTCCGCCTGTGTGAGGCCCTCCGAATCGGGAGGGATGGAGTTGATCGCATCGCTGAGGTAGACAGTGATACCGATCTCAGATCCGGCTGGCTTGACGGTGTCGACATCCGTGGCCACTCCCGCACGATTTCGCGGCGCTCGGCGCTCCTTCCGACGTGTAGCGAGATTTGTGTCCACTTCCACGGCCTCGATTTCGTTAAGACGGGCGTTGGAGCTCAGCTCTGCTTGCGAAACCACCGGCATTCGCGGGAACTCGAGCTCGGTGAGCGCGCGGACAAATGGCCGCGACTCCGCGTTCTTGACGACCAGCACCGATTCGCGGTCCTTTACCGCTTCGCGAACAGCACTGAGCGCCACCGAGCAGGAGTCGACACTCATGGCCAGTACGGCATGCGAGTGGTGGCGATAGATGCTGCGGCCGATCTCGGTCTCGAAGCGCGGGCCGAGAGTCAGCGGAGCATAGCGGGGATCAATCTCTGACACGCGCGCGCGCAGTACCGACGAACGGATCGCCTCGACGATTTCAAAGAGTGGCGTTTCCTTTGAGTACAGCCGGTCGAACACAGCGTAGATCTGGTCGAGGGGTTTGATGGGCAACGCTTCCGCCAGGAGCCCGATGCAAACGGCCGTCAGCGCCGACAGCTTCCCTTCCGTTTTGGCTAACTCCGTGACAATTCCGGAAAGAGCTGCGTCTGCGGCGAGCTTCGCGGCGATCTCGGAGTGACCGGCAAAATCGAGAATGTTGTTCCGTATAACGGCTTCGAGATGTTGGACCAGATACTCTGCCGGCTCCCACAACGGGCGATGCGCGTCGCGGAGCTTTCCCCAGTCCTCGGACGCGATCCACATCGCTTCCGCATTCGTCTGCGGGTTCACAGCCGCCTCGCCGCTTACACCCAGCGACTCAATTTCCGCTGCCGGACCGGGAAAGAGCCGGCGATCGATGCGGATGGCCGACGACACCAGCGGGACTTCCCGCAGTTGGATAACGTAGACGCCGCTGGCGAGATCGCCTCCATTGAGCCGGAACCGGACGCCCGGAATGAACACGCCGATCTCGTTTTCAATTGCCGCGCGCATCTCTTCGATGCGCGAGAGCAGCAGATCGTCGATCGAGTCATCTTCTTTGCCGATCAGGAAGGGCTTCAGATCGGCCGCGAACTCCACGATCAGAGGAGCAACGACGTGTACCCGATCGAGCGCTTTGTCGCCGTAAGTGCGAGCCACGATCAGTTTGCGTTCCAGTAACGCGACGTCATCGGCATATTCCGGGTCGATCCTGAACGCCTGTTTCAGCGCATCCATGGCATGGATCAGTGCGACTGTCTTGCCGGCCGGCGCTTCCACCTCCTGCCACGCACCAGCGAGATTGGACCAGACGACGGCGTTGCTGACGTCGAAGTCGAGGGCTGCGGTGTACTTCGCCGTCGACTCTTCGTAGCGGCCGTCGGCGAAGAGATCGTTTCCTTCGGCGTTCAACAGAAGCGACATGGCGCTGTTGTAGCTTTCGCGGTCGCCGTCCAGATCGAGCGCTGCGTTATAGGACGAAGCGGCATCCTCATAGCGCTTTAGGTTTTTGTACGCTTCAGCCAGATTCCTGTGGAAGAGTGGGTCGTTCGGTGATGCTGCGACGGCGCGCTCATATTCCTCCACGGCGGGGGCGTCTTCGTCGAGGTAGTAGTGCAAGTTGCCCAGCCAATTGTGATACGTGGCGCTGTAGCTCGATCCGAGTGCTGAGTGAAGAGCGTCGTAAATGCGCCGTGACGACTCTGCGTCGCGCTGCGTCTTGTAATCCGAAGCGAGGAGCTCCAGCACGTTTACTGCCGTCACGTCGCCCCAGGCGGCGTCCGGCAGTGCGGCGATCGCAACCGACTCGAGGCGCCCGCGCCACCGCTGCGCGTCGTCCGTGCTCTGCCTTTCCTCACAGATCGTGATGAGGGCTCGATACACGTCGTAAAGGCCGTCGACGGCCTCGATGGCGTTCTCGTACAGTCTGCGCGCGTCAGAGTTGCGCGACTGCTCCTGGTACAAGTGACCGAGTAAGGTGTAGCCATCCGGACACTGCGGATCGAGCAACAGTGCTTTTTGGTATAGCGTCGCCGCATCGTCCAGCCGTTCATTCTGTTCATAGACGTACGCCAAGTCGAGGTAGGCTTGGTATTCACCGGACGGGTCGACAGCAATCGCACGCTCTTTGAGTGCCACGACTTGCGAAACATGCACCTCGTACAGTTCGGGCCGCGCGTAGAGTCTCAGCAGTTTCGACACCGGATTGCTGCTGCCGGAATCGACTTCGATCGCCTTGCGATAGAAGCGTTCGGCGCCTGCAATGTCGTTCTTTAATTCGCAGACCTTACCCATGCCGATGTAGCCCTCTGACATAACCGGCGCAGCGTTGATTGCCCGCTCGTAGTGAGCGCTCGCTTCATCCACCCTGGATTCGGCGTAGTAGTAGTCGCCGAGACTGGCCAGGACGTGGAATTCATCCGGTGCGAGCGTCAGAGCCTGGTCATAGAACGCCTTGGCTCGCGGTGTATCGCCAAAATGGAATTGTTGGATCTGTCCGAGGATCACCAGCAACTGTGCGCGTAGAATGTGGGGCAAATACTCTAGTGTTGCAAGCTCACTCAGCAGGCGATAACCACGGGGCCAGCGCGCCGACCGCATCGCCTGCACCGCATCGCGAATGCCGTCCAGCCGCCGTCGCTCCGGCTCATCGAGCTTCAGTGGGCACTCGCACAACCGAAGCGCAAAATCGAGCCGAAAGCGCGTGATTGTTTCGGCCAGCGCGGCGAGAAATGCGCCCCATCCCGCCTTCTGCAAACGCCTGCACTCCGATTCGATGAATTGATCAACGTAGGAGCTTCGTAGGGCGATCAAACGTTGCTGCAACGCCGGATCCACCGCCCGGCCGATCTGATCGTCGAGAGCATTCCAGAAGTCGAATGGATCGAGTGCGGCCTTTTCGGCCATCGTGTCGAACACGTCCTTCATCGCCGGATCGGCGTGAGACCTTTCGGTGGCGGCACGGGCAGCAGCGAAAAGCACCTGAACGCCGGTACGCTCAGACATCTTTGACCTTCTGCAAGATGACGTTTGCTACCGATTGCGACTCGACGATCTCCGCTTTCCGCCAGCGCTCGGGAAGGCGCTCGTTGATGATGCTGCCGAGAATCGCCCGGAGCGGCTCCGACGCATTCGAACTGATTGCATTGATGGCGGCGACAATCTCCGGCTCGCTGACCGGCCACTTGAGCTGCTCGCTTAGCGTCGTGAACTCCTTGTAGTACTCGAACTTCATTATCCCTTCGAGCACGTACTTCACATCGTCCGGCGATAGGCGACGCTTCTCTTGCTGCGGACCGGCCACGATCAAGGCTGGCGACGGCGGCACCTGGGGTGTCTCGGTCGCCACTTGCTTGGTGCTTACCGCGGACGCGGGCGCCGACTCGGCGGGTTTCGGCCGCTCCTGCGTATTCGATTCTTTTGGGCGAACCGCCTTCGGCGGCGGCGCGGCGTACTCGCCAATCAGGAGCTCGCAGCAATCCTCGGGCACTCTGCTGCCCACTTCCCAGCCGGCGACGTATTCGTCGAACATCGTGAAGAAGTCGTCGGGAGCGCCGAGCCGGCGCCCTTCCTGCACATACTTTTTCAGGGTGCCGGCAATGATCGTTTTCGCGCTCGATGTTGAATTCTTGAGAATTGGCTTGAGCGCCTCGAAGAAGCTGATCCTCGTCTCGCGAGTCGCCGCGCTAATCTGGATGCGCTTCTCTCTCTCTCGCTTGTTGATCGCCAGGATTATCCCCGTGGCGTTGCTTACCGAGGTGGTCGGTGTCTGGTTCCAGTCGTTCCGCTGCGCGGTATCGATGACCTTCTTCTGCAGTTTCGTGAAGAGGGCGAAGAATTCTACCTCCACCTCTGTAGAGTCGTCGTTTTCGCACTCCAAGAGCTCCAGCAGGTGTTTGGTGAAGATGCTGTTGCGCTCCTCTGGCAGTTCGTACGAGCTCTCCCCCGGCTTGCACGAAGTAATGAGGTACCGGCCCTCCCCTTCGCCGAGGCTGACGCCCGCGTCGTATTCGAGCACTGCGCCCTTCGCATTCGTCAAGCCGATCGCGCCGGAGTGGCAGGCGTCAACGAACACCACCAGCCGGTTGGTGGGCAGCTCGGCGAGGAGATCGCTGAAATACCTGTGTGGGAGGGCGCTGCCAGGAAGGTTGTCTCTCTTGCCATCGTAGGGGATCAGATAGTGCCGCTTTTTGTTGTCGACCCAGCCGTGGCCAGAGAAGTAGACGATCGCGAGCGGATTCTCCACTCCGGACTTCGCGCAGTCTTTGCTCAGTTCGTCCAGCTCGGTCTTGATGGCCGTCAATGTCGCTTCGTCGTCCAGGAGCTTTCGGACGTTGTATTCGATAAAACCATTGCGCTCAAGGAAAGCGGCGAAGTCAGTCGCGTCCTGGCGAGCCTTCTTGAGGTTGGGAAACTGATCGGGCTCAAGCTCCTTGCCCTGCGGCTTCCCGAATTCATACGTACCAATGCCGATAACCAACGCGTAGGCCGGCCCCTTGTAAAAAACGTCAGAGAATCCCTCGACTGGCATTTCTGCTGTTATGCCTTCACATGGATCGTCTTGGCCGGTTTCAAGAAGAATTCGGCATGTTTCCAATCCGGGTGGCTGATCTTGAAGTAAGCGGAGAACTCGCAATCGAGCTCCGTGAGCTTCTTCGGCGTCATGATCACCGGATAAAACACGACATCGTTGCGCAGATTCTCGCCCTTGTGCATTAACCACCGGCAGAACGAATTGCCGACACCGAATGCGTCGACTACCGGTGCCTTCAGCTCGTACTCGAACGAGACGATGAATTTCGCTTCCAGGTTCGCCTTGGCGGCGGCGCTAACTGAGGCGTCGACCAGCTTGACTTCAGGAAAGCCGAACTCCGCCTTGCCGTTGAGACCGATTTCCGCCGTTCCACCCAACTCGAGGAGTTTCTTGACCTGCGGGCCCGGGAGCATCGAGAAGGTCGACGCCCCGTCGGTCTTGTAGCGCACGCGAAATTTGAGCGCTTCGAACTTTTCGTCACCATCCGGCGCGATGTAGACACCGCAGCGCATGATGTAAAAGTTGTAGTTCTTGGCCTTCGCTTCGATTGTTCCTTCCAGCGGCGTTTTTTGAGCGGCGGCGACGGCGATGAGGTCGGTGAGGATCGGCATCGATTGGTAGCCGAATTCGCTCTTGAGGTTCTGCAGAGCCGGCGGCGCCTTCCGATTCGGACTCCACAGCTTCTTCCATAAGTCACTCGCGCCGCCTTTCGTTCCGGCGGAGTCATCGGGCGAAGGAGCAAGCTCCTGAATCTCTTCAGGCGTGAATCCCTCGTTCCCGACATCGACGCGGACGTCGCGCTTGAACTCGAAATCCTGTCTCACTGGCCGCTGCAAGATCATCGCGACCTCCCCTCGTTATGTGAATGCATTATTCTACGCCGCCACTCCGGAAACTGGTAGACGATTATCGTCGGTGTCCGCACGTCGCGTCGACCGCAAGGGCTACGGCGCGTATTCGCTTCTCAAGCCGGTCGTTCTTCCGGCGATCGAACCTTGCGAGGGCGAGATGCTTTCGATCTGCGGCTGCTGCGCGAATGGCCTGGCGCATATCATCGCACTCGCCGAGCTGCCGTCTCGGGCCTAGAGTCGCGTGCGTCTTCGCCGCATGATTAATCGTGAACGGCGCGCCTGCGGCACCCGTCGCTTGCTGCTGTTGCTGAAGGAGACGTTCGCTGTTGATTCACGCAGCACCGGTGAAGTTTGCTCCGTTGATGGTGATCGTCGTTCCGCCGGCGATCGGCCCGGTCGATGGTGTGATCGAATCGATTTGCGGCTGCTGCGCGAACGGACTTCGGGCTACGAGGGAGAGCGCGAGGACCACGTTGCGCATCACACTAACAATGCGTGGACCCGCCGAAGCAAGAGTTTCAGCGACGTGAAGTTCCCACTTTCGATCGAAGCACGAAGCTTGGTGCCCTTGCGGCTTACCGTCCCGCTTTCGCGATCATCGGCGCGAAGAATCCGTCGTACCACTCGGGTGATCCTGTCTTCATGTGCGCGAGGAACTGTGTGGCCACGTGCTCGAGGTTTCGGTAGAGCATCGGGTTTTTCTGCGCGGCGCGCACTTCGGGGAGCAGGATGCGGATCTTCTCCCAGATGAAAAGCATCTCCAGGCCCGAGGCGTAGAAGAGCTCCGCATTCAGCGCGCCGCTGGCGACGAGCGAGGCCACCATCTCCCAATACGTCACGACCATCCGGTACGACGCGTTCTCTTCGCTGCCGGCCGGACAGATCTTCAGCCACTCTTCGCGTGATTGAAATTGCGGCGCGCTGCCGAACCATTTGCGCGCGTCGCGGAGGCGTGGCTCGCGGCGGAGATCGTAGAGCTTCAGGATGAGTTTCGCGTCGTGGTGCGTGGCTTGAGTCGTCATCGTGCGCGAACTCTACCGCGAGCGCTGCCCGCCGCAGAAGTGGCGGGTGTCGTCTACGGGACGATCGTGACGGCAGCCCTTGCTGATGATCGAAGCGCAGATGGATCAATTGGCAGGATCGTGCAAGACCTTGGAAGGATCGATCAATGGTTTTACCACCTCCCGGCGTTATCTATGGTGCCGCGGTGCACGGTGGCCGGATGTCCGCGACGCACATGAAAGCTGGTCGATCAATAAGGAGACTCCATGACTCAGAAGAAGGTTTGGTTCATCACCGGCGCGGGCCGGGGCATGGGTCTCGATTTCGCGCGTGCGGCGCTCGCAGCCGGCCACTCCGTTGTCGCTTCCGGCCGTGATCCCGAACGCGTCGCCAAAGTCCTCGGCGCATCGAACGACGTGCTGGCGGTGGCGTTGGATGTCACTCGCCTGGATGATGCCGAGGCGGCGGTGCAGGCGGCGGTTGGGCGGTTTGGCCGGATCGACGTGCTGGTCAATAACGCTGCGAGTTTCTACGCCGGCTACTTTGAGGAACTGACGCCGGAGCAGATAGAGCGCCAGTTGACGACGAGCCTCATCGGGCCGATGAACGTCACCCGCGCCGTCCTGCCGCTGATGCGCAAGCAGCGCTCGGGTCACATCATCTCGATCTCATCATCGGCAGGACTGGCTGCGGGTTTCGAATTCGTTTCGGCCTACGCCGCGTCGAAGTTCGGCCTCGAAGGCTGGATGGAATCGCTCGGTGTCGAGGTGGCGCCGTTCGGCATCAACACCACGATCGTGAGTCCCGGATTCTTCCGCACGGAACTGCTCACGGAACAGTCGACGAGCTACGCCGCAGCGTCGATCGCAGACTACGACGAACGTCGCGGACCGCTCGTGGCGTATTGGAAGTCGCAAAACGGAAAGCAATCGGGTGATCCGGCGAAGCTTGCGCGCGCGCTGATCACGATCGCCGGGCAGGACCCGCCGCCGCAGCGTTTCATCGCTGGCGCTGATGCGATCTCCACCGCGGAGCAGAAGATCGCGGAGCTGAAGAAGCAAATCGACGCGAACCGGGCGCTTTCGACGTCTCTCGATTTCGATGGGCAGTCGTGATGACGACGCAGATTCTTAGAACCGTTTCACGCGGAGACGCGGAGGTCGCGGGGAAAACCCAACTCCGATCTCCGCGTCTCCGCGTGAGCGCTTTTGATCTTCGCTATCATCGCCACACATTGGGGAGCCATCGATGCGCGTGAGGCCGGCGGATCGCGACATTGCAGCGTTCGCGAAGTTAATCGGGGCTCTCGTGCCCTACGATGGGAATGCCGATCTTCGCGTTCCCGGTGTGCGCGCCGGCAGAGTGTCGCAGCCGAATCAGGAGCCGTTGCATTACGTGCAGCAGGCGTCGCTCTGCATTGTGGCGCAGGGGGCGAAGATCGTGATGACCGGCGGCGATACCTACGGTTATGAAGCGGGCCAGATGGCGGTCTACTCGATCGACGTCCCGATGGCTGGCCGTGTCACCCGCGCCAGTTTCACGGAACCGTATCTGCTGCTCATGATCGACCTCGATGCGGAGAAGATTGCGGACCTGGCGCTGAAGGTTTTTCCGCACGGCCTGCCGCAGTCGCGAGACACGCGCGCACTCTTTGTCGGAGATGCAGATGCACACATCCTCGACGCTGCAACGAGATTGCTCGAGCTGATGGCGCAACCGGCAGACGCCGAGCTCCTCGGGCCGCTCGTCGTCGACGAGATCCTGATCCGGGTGCTTCGCAGTCCGATGGGAGCGCGCGTCGCACAGATTGGTCACGACGGATCGAGCCTTCAGCGAGTCGGGAAAGCCGTGTCGTGGTTACGCGCGCACTACGCCCAGACCGTCAGCATCGAGACGCTGGCGAAGCTCGTGAACTTGAGCGTCACGTCGCTGCACCGGCAATTCAAAGCCGTGACCGGGATGAGCCCTCTGCAATATCAGAAGACGCTCCGCCTCCAGGAAGCGCGTCGTCTGATGTTGACCGCGATGCTCGACGCCAGTCAGGCCAGCCGCCGCGTCGGGTACGGGAGCGCCTCGCAATTCACGCGCGAGTACGGCCGCTTCTTCGGAAGCGCCCCGGCGAAGGACGTCAATCGTTTGCGCGAAGAGGGCATTGGCAGGCGAGAGGCGTAGCTCGGCAATCAGCCGCCATTTTTCCAAGCTCGCCACTCAGCGGCATCACGAGATAGAGCGCGATTCATGCGGTCGTGGTTTCTCCCAAACTGAATCGCCGCGTTGCGAATCCCGGCTGATCTCGCTGGTGACCTTACGGGCGCGACAATGACCTACGATGCGAGCACACCATGTCGAAGATCGAGCATCCTCGTCTTGATAGCCCGCGCTTCAAGGCGAACCCTTATCCGCGTTACGCGCGCTTGCGGGAGGAGTCTCCGATCTATCGAACCAACGTGGCTTTCTGGTTGCCCGCGATCTGGATCGTTACGCGCTATGACGATGTCGTAAGTGTTCTCAGGGATCCAAGGTTCTCCAAGAACTACATCCAGGCGTATCCATGGATCCCTCCGTCGATGCAGGCGATGTTTCGCAATCTCCTGACGATCGATCCTCCCGATCACACCCGGCTGCGGGCGTTGGTGCAGAAAGCGTTCACGCCCCGGCTGATCGAAGGGCTCCGCGGCCGCATCCAGACCATCTGCGATGACGTTCTCGACCGCGCGGCCGGCGGCGGCAGGATCGAGCTCATCGAGGCCTATGCGCTGCCAGTCCCATTGACCATCATCTCGGATTTGCTGGGAGTTCCGGTCAAGGATCGCCGGCGGTTCGGACCATGGACGAAGAGAGTTGCGGCAGCCAGCGCGTCGGCCTCAGTTTTTGATTTTCTTCGCGCACTTCCCGCGCTCACGAAGCTGTCCCGATATATTCGCGGTCTGGTCAACGTGCGTCGCCTCTCGCCGCAGGATGACTTGATGACGGCGCTGGTCGGTGCCGAGGAGTCGGGAGACAGACTCACGGAAGACGAGATCGTGAGTATGGTCATCCTGCTGCTGCTCGCAGGACATGAAACAACGGTCCATCTGATCGCGAGCGGAGCGTTGACGCTGATGCAGCATCCCGAACAGAGGATGCGGATGCAGAACGCTCCGGAACTCTCTGTATCGGCAACCGACGAGATCCTGCGATATGCGAGCCCCGTGGAGTTTGCGACGCCGCGGATCGCTCTCGAGGACGTCACGATTGGCTCGGTGACGATTCCGCGCGGTGCGCTCGTCGGCGTCAGTCTGGGGTCGGCAAACCACGACGAGTCTCAATTCCCCGATCCCGAAACATTCGATATTGCCCGCCAACCCAATCGGCACGTTGCCTTTGGAATGGGATCGCATTTCTGCCTCGGTGCTGCGCTGGCCCGACTGGAAGGCGAGATCGCACTCACCACGTTGTTCCGCCGTTTCCCGAGCTTGCATTTGGCCGTGCCGTCTGATTCGCTTCGCTGGCGAAAGAGCCTCGCATTACGCGGGCTTGTAGCACTGCCTGTCATGACTGGAGCCCTGTGATGGCAACGCACGTCCGGGGGTCGGGCAATCCTCCCCGTCCTCGGGTGTTACCCTGCGCTCGTCGTCGTCTGAACAGAAGGTGATGCCGGGGTTGACGACGTCCGTGCGGTGATGAGATGGTGTCGCTCCGAAACATTCACCGCGGAATTCGTCAATAAGGAGCATTCGAAAGTGAAGCCAAAGAACACAATTTGCCTCTGGTACGACAAAGACGCATCGGAGGCCGCGCGCTTCTACGCTGCCACGTTTCCGAATAGTGAAGTGACCGCGGTTCATAAAGCGCCCGGCGATTTTCCGGGTGGCAAGAAGGGCGATGAACTGACCGTGGAGTTCACGGTTCTCGGCATTCCCTGTTTCGGTCTCAACGGTGGCCCGGCGTTCAAGCAGACCGAGGCGTTTTCGTTCCAGGTCGCGACGGACGATCAGGAAGAGACGGACCGCTACTGGAATGCGATCGTCGGCAATGGCGGACAGGAAAGCGCATGCGGCTGGTGCAAGGATCGCTGGGGCCTCAACTGGCAGATCACTCCGCGCGCATTGACCGACGCGATGGCTGCCGGCGGCGATGAAGCAAAGCGCGCCTTCGACGCGATGATGACGATGACGAAGATCGACATTGCCACGATCGAGGCAGCGCGGCGCGGCTGAGCAGCGGGCGTGGCAGTAGCATCGTTGCGAAGGCAGGCGTTGCTGCGGGCAATTTCGCAGCTCGCAACACTCACAAGTCGGGTTGTCTGGTTGCGCCAACTGTGACTGGACCGTCGAGTGCTGCGAAAATCCCGGCTGTTTTGTATCGGAAACGAGGCCGCGACTGTGAGTCGCGGCCTCCTGGCGATCGCGGTCAGAAGCTCTTTCGGATGCCGGCGAGATAGTTCGCGCTCGACGTGAGCTGCAGACCGTTCACGTGCTGATACAGCGGAATCTGCACGAATCCATACACCGACGCGCCGTTCCCGAGGAGAACGCGCAATCCAGGACTAACATATAGGTATCGGCCACCGGTAAGTTCTCTATTCTCGTTCGTCTGGCCAACATCGTCCTTGCCCACCACGCGGCCATTGATCTGGCCGAGGAGGTGGACCGCGTTCGCGAGCGGGTACTCTGTGCCGGCATTGAGCTGGACCTCATGACCGCGGCGGTAGTCATGCGTACCGCGTCCATTCATCCGTCCATTCAACGCGACGAAAAACGGGATGAGGGTGCTGTGACCGAGCGGCCCAGCGAGAGCGGTGTCCCGCAGAACGCCCGACTGATAGGTGACGCCGAGCAGCGCGTCGGTCGAGCCGGTCCCAGGCGCGATCGTCACTTCTGCATCCTCGCCGGTGCTCCCTGTCTCGCGGCGAGAGCCGGTGGGAAGCTTCCATCCGCCGGTGAGCCAGATGGACGAATGCGCCAATCCCTCCGAGGCAAACAGACGGAGACGCGCTTGGACGACGGCGTCCCCGAAATCCGCAAAGTTCCATCGTTCGATGCGAGCATTCTCCTCATCGAAGTGCTCATGGGAGCGCGAGACGTACGGCGCGGTCAGTGACAATTGAAAGCGGTCACTGAGCCTGTAATTTAATTGAAGCGACGCCAGGCGGTTGATGGTCCGAATTTCATCGTGATCGGATGCAATCTCTCCGACGTGCGCGCGCCGCGTACCAATCCGCGGCTGATCCTGATCGATGTACTGAAAGGAGAGATCGAGAGAGAAGTGGCCAGCGTCGCCGAACTGCAAGGCATGAAGGTCGATCGGGCAGGATGATGAACCACAGCTCGCGGCCGCGTTTCCGATCGCGAGCGAGAAAAGAAGGAGCAGTGCTCCAGCACTCAAGACTTGTCGCATGGACAGACCTCCTCGGGGTCACAAAGAAAAATCGGGAACGAGCGCGTGTCAGCCGATCCGAGGAGGAGGGGTGCGAGGAATGACCGAAACCAATGGAAGGAGGATGCGCGCGCTCTCGAACGCGCGGCCGCCTTGCGAATCGTCGACCATGTAAATGCCGCACGTAAGAACGGCGCGGTGATGGATCACGACGGCCGCCGTATCCGCACCATCACCGTGACAGGCATTGATACCGAGCGCACCGCCATCCGATCGGTGCATCGGACACGTCACCTCGTTTCTGCAACAAGCGGCGCCCGCCGGCGTCACCTTTCTACCGCAGGACGGCTTCGTGCTGACGATCGCGCTGCTCAGAAGGAGCGCGCAGAGGACCGCGGCCGAGAGGCGATACAACAGCATGCGCGCACATTCTAGCGCGCCGGGGAGGAACGCGAATCACCCTGGTCGCCCGTGTTTTCGAGCCGCGAGCCGTTCGGCTCAAGTTTGAAGACTTCCAGAAACGAGATGTCGGTAACCCGCTCCGCCGCGGACGCCGAAGCGAATCGTATCGGAAACGTATCACCACGGATGGAACACGCAGCATGCGCTCGATCCGACATGACGGACCGCGGGGCGGTGGGTAGGAGAAAGGGTCCTATATCCGCTTCGTGGGGAGGGGATTTCTTATCGTGCTCCACCGCTCACCCCGCCCACCGCACCGCGGTTCCGCCGATTCGAAATGACAACAACACCCTCCCGAATGATCCCGCGCTCTAACTCTTCGGCTTCTCGAGCTTCTTGTGCGTCTCGCTGACGACCATCATTGCCGCCGAGCCGTACCACGGCGTGAGATCGGGAACGAACACTCCGGCTTTGACTGCGGGATCTAGCTGGACGAGCTTCTCCGCCTCTTCGATCGTGGCCACATTGAAAATGTAGAGGCCGCGGAAGTTCTTGTCGTTCTTCCCGAACGGGCCGGCCACGACGAGCTTTCCTTCATCGGCCAGCCGTCCGATGTTCGCGAAATGACCGGCGAAGATTTCCTTCCGCTGATCCCCTTTGATCTCGGCATCCTTCGGTCCGGTCTTGAGGATGCACAACACGTAGTTCCGCATCCCGCGCTCATCGGCGCCGAGCCGCCTGGCCAGATCAGGGTCGAAGCGCGATTCCTGGGCCAACCCGATCGGAGCGAGTGTCAGCGCGAGCAGCAACCATTTCATCGGTTTCATGTTCATCAGTCTAAACCTCCGAGGCTCCATTCAACGCTTGTAAAAATCTCCTTTGACCGAACTCGAAAGAAAAGGCCTTGCGTGTCATTCTGAATCCGCGGACCAGCGGGGCCGAATGTGTGGGCGGAGCGGTGGAGCACGATGAAGAATCCCTGGCTGCCGCAACGGGCGACCACAAAGTCAAAGGCTTAGCCTCGTATCAGACGTCGCTCCTGCTTTTCGTGGCCAAGACAAATGGGCTCCATGTCCACGGTTCAGAGAGCGGCCGAGCCGGCAGGTTGTTGGTGGGATGTTTTTTTGCGCATCGCCGTTCCAAGGCAGTGAGCAATGGTGCTGTCGCCATCGTCGGTGACGATGGTTATGAGGACCAGCGTCGCGAAGACCGCGACTCGCATACCGGTAATCCACACGAAGCCGAGACTAATAAGCAAACGGGTGCTCCAGTTGCAGACCCTTTAGCGTAGCCCTCCTGACTTTGAAGTGTCGGGATTAGGCGAGCGACAGGTGTCTCGGCTAGTGGCGTTTCGCATCGGCTATTCGGCGGCGTAACTCACTCTCTAGCCCTTCGATGGCTTCATTCCAGTACGGCCGGTCGCGGGCAGCCGAGACAAAGGCTGTAAACCACTCCTGCCACCCGTCATCGCCACCATGAACCGCCGTCAGCGTGGCTGCCTCCTTAAGAAAGGCGCGTAACAGGGGAATCGCGATCTTTCTACCTTCATTGGGATCGACGAACAACCGGTTGGCGGCAGGAGTTGGCGACGAGGGCCGTCGATCGTCAACATGGAATGCGGCCGTGCCCGGTAAGAAATCGACTCGCCCCGCGGTACCGGTCATGGCATCCCAACGCAGGATGCCGGCGGGTAACTCGATGCCATGGAGCGCGTATGCTTTGGGACCCGATACTTCAATCCTCTCGTAATACGGTGCGACGATTTGATCATCGAGCCATTCGTCCGTGCCGCCTGCGAGTGTGAGCAGATTCTTGAGACGGACCCAGCTATTGTCTGCGCCACGCCATTTGAGGATACGTTCGCGCTTCTCTCTCGAAGCTTGATTCCAGTATTGCGCCAGCCAATCCCAATCGTACTCCTTCCCATACTCGGATTCTCCCGCAAGCTTTGGTAACTCCTCGGCGGTTATTTCGCGATCGATTAGCGACTCAAGCTCATACCACAGCTCCTTCTCGTAGCTGAACTCGGCCATCGCCGCGGCTGGTCCGACACACCGAAGGTCGGTAGTCAGATGCAGATACCCGCGCCGAACAGCGGGCTTGTTCGATGTACTTCGAAGAAACCAGAACCACGCCCTGCCGCGAAGTTCGAATTCTCTAATTGGCACTTCGCTGGCGACTAGGAGTCTGTCGAGTAACTGTATGTCACGACGGTTCATGTGCAATGCGTGGGGCTCCGCTGAGGCTTCTCGGTGTGCGACAGTGACTTGCCGAGTCCGTATCGTGATCGCGTCTCGTTCCCACCTCCATGCTTCGAAAATCTGCCGTCGCTGCGGAGCAACCACTGCCACGTCGCACTCAAGATTCGACGAAAAAGATTTCATCGCACCAGCGACGTCAACGGAAACGTCCGGGCGCAAATGAACTGTAATTCTTGTCCCCGCGTATTGAGGCGGACCATCGTCTTCAGCTCGAGCGGCAACCGTTTGGACCTGACGAACTTTCGGCGGCGCGAGGCGTTGGATGACGAAATACTTCGTCGGACCCTCGATGGTGATACTCAACGGCCGCTCATTGAGACGATAGCTCTCGATCTCGATCCTGTCCGCGACCATGAAGCACGACAGTATCCCGATCCCGAATTGCGATGTAGCTTCGAGTTGAATCCCCTGCGCTGCCAGACGCTGGCGCTGGGCGTTGAACTCGCCGCTGCGATAGAAGCTGCGCCCCACCCGCATGAAGTAGTTCTTGATCACATCTTCGGACATGCCGATGCCGTTGTCCTGGAAAACGATCGTCGCTGTCGGTTCGTGGCTCTTGTCCCACACGACGATGTGCGGCTCGTACTGGTCGCCGGCTCCTTCCAATTGCGCGATTGCTTTGCGGTACCGGCATGCGTCGAGCGCGTTCTGCAGCAGCTCGCGCAGAAAGAGGCTCGGATCGGGATAGAGGCTCTTGTCCATCAGGAGCTTGAGAATCCGCTCGTACTCCAGCTCGAAGCGGAAGCCGCCAGCGATGTAAGACTTGTCCTCCATTTCGACCGGCATGCGATCGACCGCGGCCGGCAGATGAAGCGCATACTTATCGGCGATGTCGCGCGGCGCGTCGCGGACGACCAGGCGGCGGCACTTCGTCAGCTCGTCATCGATTGCGTCGAGGAACTCCATAACAGCGACGTAGTGCTCCGGATGCTTGCACGAGGCGTGGTATTCGACGACGCGCTCGCCGATCTCCCAGCCGCGGATCTGCATGTGCTTCTGCCACTCGGCCTGTGAACGGTCGTCGGTGATCGTACGAAGGATCGAGACCGGCGTACGCGACCGGTCGAAATCCATGATGTCGGCGAGCCGCAGGCAGCACGCGATGTACTGCTGATTGAACGGCGCGCCATTGACCGGCGCGCGGGTCTTCAGTCCGCGGGCGATCGTCTGGTCGGGATTGGCTTCATAGCTTTCGAATACAGGCCAGCCGTGGCTCTCGCAGATTCGTTTTACGTCCGGCGCGAGATCGAAGCCGTCGAAGACGAGCTTTCCCGCGAAGAAGCGATCGATGTTCGTCGCCGCGCGTTTCGGATGATGTTTGCGGAAGTAGTCCGCGAGCGCGGCGTCCTCGATCGCGCGGACGACGGTGGGACGCACGGACGACTCGATCGCGTGTTGCCTTTCCGGCGACGCGGCGAGAAACGCTTTGTACTGATCCGAGGCAAGAAACGTTTCCTTCTCTTCGGGCTCCACGTACATGCCGAAGTCGTGGAGGATCGCCGAGAGCATCAGCACCGCGACCTCGATGTCGCTGAGCTTCGTGCGCGTCGCCTCGGGGACGAACTCGCCCATCAGGCGAATCAGGTTCACGGAGTGTCCGAGGTCGTGCTCCGTGTACTGCTTGAACGTCATCGGAACGCGACTAAGCAGCGGGCCGGCGATGTCCGCGACGTCGAGGACCATTCCAGCCAGCTTGACCGCGTCGCCCGTTTGACGCGCACTCAGTGCCTGGAAGAGAGAAAGTCGCTGGACCTGATCGGCGTACGCACCCAACTCGACACCTCTGCTGAAGGAAGGAAGCGTCAATTGTAACGGATGTTGAGGCAGGACGCAGCGAGGGCGAACGACGCGTGCGCTGCCAGCCGTCGTCAGCTCGACTATCACCGTCGGCCAGGAACAGCGCGGCCGCGCTGTTGAGCAGACAGAGTCCAGCCACGCATCCGCCACGAGGGCCAGGGAAACCACAATAAAGATCGCGATCGAAGGTTTAGAGCCACGCTTCAGCAGCACGGACGTACGGTATGACGTGAGTTCGGAAGAAAAAGTCGGTCGAAGCTGGGCCAACAAACGCGGCAGCGCGTCGCCGCTGGCTGGGAGACAGGGAGTCGAACCCCGATTGAGCGGTTCAGAGCCGCTTGTCCTACCATTGAACGATCTCCCAGAATGGCGGGCGTGGATGCTACACGGCGGTGAACGCCACGGTCAACATCCGCATTCCTTGCTCGCGGACTCGGCGTCACGGGGTTACGTGGTCGCGCTGTGTTGCGACTGGGCGGTGGTTCCGCTGGCGGAATCTCGAGCCCCGATCGGCCGAACTACAAGCACGCCGACTGCGAGATTTCGCGCCCGATCATCCGGTTCGAATGTCGGCGCGAGTGCAGCCGTTTCTCGCCAATGCCGATCGCTCGAACTCCCACTAGCCCGCGGCGGCGGGACGCCGCCGGGCCAGCCGCCGAGGACGGCAGCGTTCCGCTGCGCAGGTTCTTCCCTCGAGACCCCGATACCCGAGGCCGCGAGACCCGCGACCGCGCATTCGTGCGACAATCAACCCAGCGAGGATGTCACCGTGCTACCGGAGGTTTTCGAGTGTCCGCAGTGCCAGCGGCAGTTTGTGTTCGAGCTCGTCGAGAACACCGACGACCGCTCCATCTACTGCCCGCAATGCAAGAGCTACCTCGGCGAGAAGGACCTCAACTTCATCCTCATCAGCGAGATCGAAGAGCTGACCGAGCGGCTTCGCTTCGAGCGTGAGCGGCTGGAGAAGGATGAGGCGGTCTACACGATGTCGGAGTGCGACGCGGAGCTGAAGATGTACGGCAGCGAAGTGCACAAGGTCGTGCAGATTCTGCGGAAGGCTGTTGCGGAGCTCGACGCGCTGAAAGAACAGTACAAGTAAGGGTGTGGTGCAGCTTTCTGCCTCGCTTCGTGGGCGGGGGATTCTTCATCGTGCTTCACCGCTCCCACCGCCCGTCCGCCCCCGCGGTTTCGCCGATTCAGAATGACAGGATCGCGATTTTCGCTCGTCGCGCTTGTCGCGCTACGACACCGGATTCCCGAGACCCGACACGCGACGCCCGGCATTTACCCCACGCGCACCAGGTACTTCGTCAGGTCGTACCAGAGGCCAGCGGCCGCAAGGAGCATCAACCAGCGGACTGACAGCGGCGTCGACGCGAGAATCATCACCGCGCTGACGAGGTAGAGGTCGGCGAAGATGCGGAGGAATCCGTAGTCTTCCATCCAGATCGTGTGCGGAAGAACGGCGGCGAGTGCGAGATAGCCGAGGAATGCAAAGCGCCATTCGAGCGGGGCGATCGTACGGCGCCAGATCCAGATCACTGCCATGACGACGAGCGCGAGGAAGAGACACTCGAGGAAGTAGAGCCGCTGCTCCTGCGAGCGTCGCGCGGAGGCGGCGGCGAAGAATTGGGCGAACTCGACGAACGGAATCGCTCGATCCGGTGCTCCTGCGCGCAGAGGCGAAACACCCCAGCGAAACGTGAGAAAGATCTGCCAGAGAACGTCGACGATGACCGGTGTCAGGAAGGTAATGCGAGCGATTCGCCGTTCGCGGCGCAGCAGACGTTCGATCAGCCACGCTACGGCGATCGCGAGCGCGAGCAGCATCGTCGGCTCGCGCGTCAGGACTGCGCAGGTCAGCAGAATCGCCGCGGTTCTATTGCGCCGCGCGGTGATCGCCCAGATCGCGCCGACTGCAAACATCGACGCCACGATCTCGGCAAGGTCGCGCGAGAAGGTCAGAATGAATCCCGGATAGAGCGGGAGGATGACGCCCCACAGCGCGTGATGGCCGAAGCGCTTCGAGAGCGCTCCCGCGAACGCGGCCATCGCTGTGATCGCGGCGATGTTCACGCCCACCAGCGCCCACGGTACCCACCGCGCTTGTCCGAGCGAAAGCAGCCAGGCGAGGAAGGGATAGGCGATGCGCTGATTTCGATACGAAGGATTATCGAGCGTGATGCCATATGCGGTGCGCGCTGACGAGAACGGATCGAGTGCCAGGCGGTAGAACGTGAAGCCGTCGTATCCGCCGATGTTCGGAATCACGGTGAGCCCGAGCGGCACGTGTCGCTCGTCGACATTGGGTCCGCCGGCAATGACGAAAAGAGAGACGTCGTGATGACGCGTCTCCAGTAGTTGCGTGAAAAAGACGATGTAGCAGATGGCGATCACGATCGCGGGCGCGAGAGGTGTATCGATCCATTGCAGGCGCTTCATCGGCTGGGATTATCTATCGCTGGTCTTCCAGCACTCTAGAACCGTTTCACGCGGAGACGCGGGGGACGCGGAGCGAGATTCGGCGAAGTACCGTAACTTTTCTCCCTTCCGGCGGTTTAATGAGCGATTCATGAACCGCGCGACCGATGACCGTGAGCGGCTGCTGATCGAAGCAGCGCAGGCTGACCCCAGCCGTTTCGCGGAGCTGTACGAAGAAAACTTCAATCGCGTGTGGGCATTCGTCATCGGACGCGTGCGCGATCGGGCGGCTGCGCAGGACATCACATCCGACGTGTTTCACAAGGCATTGAAGAATCTGAAGAGCTTCGAGATTCGCGAGGTGCCATTCATCGCCTGGCTCTATCGAATTGCAGCAAACGCGGTGAGCGACCACTTCAATCGCGCGGCGCGCGAAACGAGTGCGAACGAATCGTTTGTTGAGAGTGAAGGTCCTCGCGACATCGAGCAGATCGAACGGCGCGCCACGTTGTATCGCTTCGTCGATCGCCTTCCTGCCGATCAGCGGCGCGTTCTGGTCATGCGTTTCGGCGAGGAGCGCAGCATTCGCGAAGTGGCCACGACGCTGGGCAAGAGCGAAGGGGCGATCAAACAACTTCAATGGAGAGGCCTGCAGACGTTGCGGGCGCAAATGGGCGTGAACTATGGCTGAGCGCGACCTGATCGAACGGCTCGACGACGCCGTCGAAGCGATCCTTGCCGGACGGCGGGATGGTCTCGCGCTGGCCGAGCCCGAGCTGGCGACGCTGCTCATGATCGCGGATGACCTGCACGGACTGCCGGATCCTACGTTCCGGTCGAAACTGATGGCGGAGCTGATTCCGCCGATGGAGGATGCGATGACTGCGACGATTTCCGAAGATCTAACGACCGACCCCACGATCCGTCCGTATCTGCTCGCGCCCGACGCCGATGGACTGATCGCGTTTCTCCAGGAGACGCTCAACGCGGAGCTGCTGGGACGCTATCCCGACGCCGAGGGGCGCGTGATGCATGCGGCGCTGCGGGTGGGCGATTCGCTCATCGAGATGGGCGAGCCGGTGGGCGAATACAAAGCCAGACCGATGGCCACGCACATCTACCTCGACGATGTCGACGGCGCGTACAACCGCGCGCTCGCCGCCGGCGCGACGTCAACGCATCCGCTGACCGATCAGGCGTACGGCGATCGCGAAGGTGGCGTGAAGGATCGTTGGGGCAATGTCTGGTATCTCTCCACGCATCAGGAGAATGTGTCGGAGGAGGAGCTGCAATTGCGATTCGCCGGCGGTGGCAGCAAACCGCGCAAGGAAGCGGGAGTGGGACCGCGACCGGCGGGATTTCGCACCGTCACGCCGTTCCTGCATGCGCGCGGCGCGCGAGAGCTGATCACGTTCCTCGTCAGCGCGTTCGGTGGGCACGTCGAGCACGTCACGGACATGCCTGGACGCGAAGTCGCGCACGCCGCCGTGCGCATCGGCAACTCGATGATTGAACTCGGCGAAGCGCACGGTGACTCGAAGCCGATGCCCGCGGCGATTCACCTGTTCGTCGATGATGTCGACGCCATCTACGATCGCGCAATCCGCGCCGGCGCGACGTCAGTCGAACCGCCCGCCGACAAACCGTACGGCGAGCGCGGCGCATTCGTGATCGATCCGTTCGAAAATCAGTGGTTCATCGCGACCGCAAAGTGATGCTGAAATGAGCGCGGCCTTGGCGGCCGCGCGTTGTCGGTTGTCGGTTGGTTGCGGCTTCGCCGCGTTCTCGGTTGGTTGGTTGCGCTCCGCCGCGTTGTCGGTGTCGGTTCGTTGCGCTGCGCCGCGTTGTCGGTGTTGGTTCGTTGCGCTGCGCGCGTTGTCGATACGCGGAGATTGTGACGATTGCCCGCGTCCGCACCCATCAAACAGAAGACCACGCGCGAAGCGCAATCAACCGACAACCGACAACGCGCGGAGCGCATTACCCAGGGAACCTTCCCCGTCCTCCCATCCCGCCCCGCCCACCCCGGCCACCGCGGCCGGTGTTTCCGCGATTGTCGCGGTCGGGGCGGTTGCGAGCGGCCAGTGCCTGTTGCAGCGCCTGCCACTGCGTTTGCGTCAGAAGCACGCGCTCCGACGCGAACAGTTGCACGCGGCGATCGAACAACGCGTCGCGGATGCCGCGCAGGCGCTGGCCGGCGGCGGTGATGCCTGCGGCATCTGGCTGGCTCGCGTCGAACGTTTCGCGCAACTCGCGCGCGGCGACCATGCTGTCGCGATCGAGCTTGGCGATTTCTTCGCCCTGCTCGTGATTGATGCGGTCGAGCGATGCGATCTGATCGGCGCTCAGCGCGACGGCGGCGCTGATCTGCGGATCGCGCCACCAGTCGCCGGCCGGCATCGTGTCCAGACCGTCGCCGGTACCTCCGCCCGCACGTGCGAAGCTGCCGGCCCGCGCGCCACCTCCGTCGCGCGGATAACTTCGCGGATTGCGACCCATATCATCTGCGTCCGAAACACAGGTGATGACGGCGAGCGTGACGAGCGAGAGGAGGAGCGTGTGGACGATGCGTTTGCGATTCATGCTTCCAGCCTACGACCTCTCTCTCGATCTGTTGAGCCGTAGTGCCCGCTTCGTCATAGAATCGTTGCAGTCCACAAAACCGGAAGACAAACGGGGTGCGTATGCGATCGACGATCGTCGCGGTTCTCTCGCTGTTCATCGCCACTGCGGTGCTTGCGCAATGGGAGCCGCCCGGCGCGCCTCCAGACCCCCCCGATACCGGCGGCCCGCCAAAGGTCTACTACGTTCACTCCTACTATAAAGAGAGTCCGAACCAGGCCGGTCTCGACGACCGCCTTTCCGTGCACGTTCAAAACTTTTCAACACTTCTGAAGAACGCGAACGGCAACTGTAAGGGCATCGTTCTCTTTCTCGAAGGAATGCCCATCAAGGGAGACAAACCGGAATCGTGCGACACGGCGCGCGGCCATGTCCGCTATCGCCTGCTGCGAACGGCAGGGGACGACGGCGCCTGGCACACGCTCCTCGGCAGTCCGCGCGGATACGTGCGCGACACAGAGGTGAGCGTCGGCTCCGATACGCAGTTCTACATCCCCACGACGGTGACGGCGTTTCAGCTCGAAGTCATCCCGCGGACGCAGTTCTTTCTGTTCCTCGCGCTGTTGGCGCTCTCGCTGGGCGTGCTCATTTACCTCTGCCGCACGACCAGTCTCATTCGAAGCGGAACCCATCCGGTGCCGAGGGAGCGTCCTTACTCACTGTCACTTTTCCAGATGGCATTCTGGTTTTTTCTGGTGATCGCGGCGTATGTCTTCATGTGGCTGATCACGGACGAACTGGACACGATCACCGACTCGATCCTCGCCCTGATCGGCATCGGCGCCGCCACCGCCCTCGGCGCCACGTTGATCGACCAGAAGAAGAGTGCTCCGAATCCCGAGGAGCCGGGCGGCACGACAAAAGGTTTCCTCAACGATGTCATCACCGATCCCACCGGCGTCAGCCTGCACCGCTTTCAGATGTTCGTCTGGACTTTGGTCCTCGGCGTCATCTTCGTCGGATCGGTCTTCAAAGATCTGGAGATGCCGCAGTTCAGCGCAACGCTTCTCGGCTTGATGGGCATCAGCTCCGGTACGTATCTCGGCTTCAAAGTGCCTGAGAAGCAGGGAAGCGATACGACCCCCGGCGCGACACCCGATGCGGAGCCGAAGGTAGGGCCGCCGAGGACGGAGACGCCGAAGACGGAGACGCCGGCTTCGTCAGGTGAATCAGGGACAAGAGATCAGAGATCAGGGACAAGATCAGGGGGATTGCGTAGAGATCGGGAGACGGTTCCCTGATCACTGATCACTAATCACGCGATCTACTCATCGAGAATCCTCAGGATCGCCGTCAGCTCCCGCTTAACGTCGCCAAGGGCTTTGGCGGAGGTGAATCAGGGACAAGAGATCAGTGATCAGGGACAAGAGATCAGGGAGATTGCGTAGAGATCGGGAGACGGTTTCCTGATCACTGATCACTGATCAGCGGAGGTGAATCAGGGACAAGAGATCAGTGATCAGGGACAAGAGATCAGGGAGATTGCGTCGAGATCGGGAGACGGTTTCCTGATCACTGATCACTGTTCACTGATCACTAATCACTAATCACGCGATCTACTCATCGAGAATCTTCAGGATCGCGGTCAGCTCCCGCTTAACGTCGCCGATGGCTTTGGCGGAATTCTTCGAGGGTGGAAGAGAAGGCGTGCTTTCCGCTACGGGAGGCGGCGGAGACGTCATCTCGACGTCGAGCTTCTTCTTCGCGCCGGCGATCGTGAAGCCCTCCGAATAGAGGAGCTGTTTGATGCGGAGGATGATGTCGATCTCGCGGCGCGTGTAGAGCCGCTGGCCGCCGCCGCTCTTGTTCGGCGCCAGCGGCGGGAACTCGGTTTCCCAATAGCGCAACACGTACGGTTGCACTTCAGCGATCTTGCAGACCTCGCCGATCTTGTACAGCCGGTCCTCTTCGTCGACAGCCATCCAGCGCGATTATAGGTCGCCTGAGTTTTCGCGGTCCGCCACGCTGCTTCGAAACGAGCTGCACTCTATGCAGAAATGTGTCTGGACGACGGCAACGGCGGCGAAGCCTTGGGCAACCGACGCAGCCAGCCGTGCCGGCTACTCCGTGCCGAAGGCGACGGCGCCGGCATCGTCAGTCTCGATCTTCCCATCGAGCTCGTTGAAGAGCCCTACCGCGGCGAAAAAAACATCATCGACCGTGATCTCGTTCATGCAACCGTGATGCATCAGCGGACAGTCGCGTTTGTAGCAGGGCTGACAGGCGAATGGCTTGCGAACGACACGCGATGCGCCGGGAATCACGGTGCGATCGGGATCGGTCGGCCCGAAAATCGACACGGATGGAACGGCGAGCGCGGTTGCGAGGTGCAGCGGCCCGCTGTCGTTCGTCACGACGACTGAACAGTGCGAGATCGCGGCCGCGAGCTGCAACACGTCGCCGTCATCGCCGACGATCGGAAGGCCTCCGCTCGCCGCGGAGATCGCCTCCGCCTGATGCCGTTCGCCGGGACTGGTGAGCAGGACGACGGAGAAGCCGGCGTCGCGCAGACGTTCGGCCAATTCGCCGTAGCGGTCATCGCCCCAATGTTTCGCGCGGCCGTACAGACCGCCGGCGTGCAGGCCGAAGAGCGGCTCGTCGAGGCGAACGCCGGCATCGCGAAGAATGCGTCCGGCTCTTTCGCGAAGATGAAGAGGGATGGTCATCGTCGGGATCTCGTCGACGACGCGCGGCGCGTTCATCGCCGCGAGAAGCGTCGAATAGTCGTCGAGCTGATGGCCGCGCGAGGGATCGCGCCGTACGCCGTGCGTGAGCAGCATTCCGCGAGCGTCCGTCGAGTAACCCCAGCGCTCGCCGATGCCTGCAGCGAACGTCAGCATTGCCGCGCGGAACGAGTTCGGAAGAATGACGGCGCGGCGGAAACGTCCCGCCTTCAGCAGGCGGATGCGCTCGCGCGTGTCGCCGTTCCATGCGATCACGTTGCGGAAGATTCCGGCCGTGGCAAGGAGCGATGCGATGTGTTGCGGCGCTGCCACCGTGATGCCCCCTTCGGCACGAAAGCGGTGATACAGCGCGCGGTACGTGGGCAGAGCAAGGACGTTGTCCCCAACCCAATTGAGGCCGAGTACGACTGTCTCACTCACCATTGGCCGTTTTGCCTTCGATCTCACCCGACGCGTTCCCCTTCCAGCGGTCGTGCATCCACAACCATAACTCCGGGCGCGCTGCGATACGGCGGGAAATCACGTCATTGATGCGCCTCGTCAGCGCCTCGGCGTTTTTCTCGTCCTCGCCCAATTGATCGATTCTGATCGGTTCCTCGAACTCAACCCAGCGCCCGGACTCGTCCGTAATGCAAAAACCGAACACAATCATGGACTCGTGACGAAGAGCGAGTTTTGCGGGAGCGTCCGTCGTCCATGCCGGTCGGCCAAGAAAGGGCACGAGAATGCCTTCCCGCGGCTGTACCGCCTGGTCCGGAAGGAGAATGATCGGGGCGCCCTGCGAGAGAGCCTTGAGCAGCAGACGCGCCGCGCGCTTGCGGTCGACGACCTGGATCCCCGTGCGCGAGCGGATGCGCGCCAGATCGCGTTCGATGTACTCGTTATCCAGTGGACGCGCCACGGTGTAGGCGCTTCCGACCAGAGAGACCATGGCCAGGCCGCCGATCTCCCACGATCCATAGTGCGCGCTGAGAAGCACCGCACCACGTCCCTGCGCAAGGGCATCCTCGACAAGGTTTGCATTGATGAAACGGCAATGCAACGGGACTTCCTCGATCGGGACGTGCTGGAAGCGGATCGCGGTCAGTGCCTCGCGCCCGAAGTGGCGCCAGCAGTCGTCGATGATCCGCCGCCGCTCCGCTTCGCTCTTCTCAGGAAAGGTCTCGGCGATGTTTCGGATCGCAAGACGGTCGCGGCTTCGAAGAACCCGCCGGGCCAGGTTGCCGAGCCGCGCGCCCCAGCGGAAGAGTGTTTTGTCGGACGCCGATCCGACCGCGCCGGCGACGGCTCGGTAAAGAAGGTACTCGGCGCGCTGGCGAAGCGCGCTTCTGCGGCGGCGGCTCATGGACAGGGATGGGTAGAGTATCGGATAGCGGACCGGCTACCCGCTGATCATTAGTCTACTGTTCGACGGGCGGATTGGTTACCGCCGCCGCGATTGCATCGAGAACGTCCGGATCGATGATCATCTCCGCGGCGATGGCGATGATGTTTTGGTTTTGAATCTTCACGGCGTCTTTCTCGGTTGTCACGAGGACCTCCGCGCCACTCTTCGCCGCGGCGTCTTTGAGTGATGCCATGTCCGCGGCCGTGTAACGGTGATGATCGCGAAATGATTGCGAGGCCACGACAGTCAGGCCGCTCGCGCGGAGCGACGCGAAAAACTGATCGTTGTCTGCCAGACCGGCGAACGCGAGAACGCGCCGCGAGATCAGTTCCTGCGGTACGTCGAGCTTCAGTTTGCGCGGGATGACGATATCCGCGCGTGCGAGTGCGAAACGCTCCTCGCGCATCCAGCCGCGTCCGGCATCGATGACGACATCGAGATCGCGGGCCAGTTGCAGATGCTGGAAGCCGTCGTCGAGTATGAATACATCGCAATCATTTTCGCGAATAAATCGTATTGCATTATCGTATCTATTTGACCCAACGATTACGTGTACATTTGGCAGCGTGCGCTTGATCAGCACGGGCTCGTCTCCGAAGCGGCGGGCGTCGAGCGACGTCACCAGGCCTTCTTCGCCGCCGGCGCGGCCGTAGCCGCGCGTAAGGATCGCCACGCGGAGTCCGCGTTGCGTCAGATGGCGGGCGATGGCGATGACCGCCGGCGTTTTTCCCGATCCTCCCGCTGCGAGATTCCCCACCGAGATCACCGGCCGCGGCAGCCGCTTGCTCTTGAGGATACCTGCGCGATAGAGCGCGCGGCGAAGCCGGTTCACGCCCTGCCAGGCGAGCTCGATCGGTTTGAGAAGGACCGTCACGCCAGCAACTCGACGATGCGCGCGGCGGTTCGTGCCGCGGCACCGCGGTTCCTTTCGACGCTCTTGCGCGCGTGCGCGCTCATCGCGGCGCGCGCATCGGAATCCTCAAACATCCGCGCCGCGAATGTGAAGACATCCGATGCCGAACGCGATTCGATCGCGCCACCTTCGCGGAGAAAGATCTCCGCGATCTCGCGGAAGTTCGACATCTGCGGACCGAAGGTCACGGGCACAGCCGCTGCCGCCGGCTCGATCGGATTGTGTCCGCCGGAAGGAGCGAAGAGGCTGCCGCCGACGAACGCCGCAGTCGCATAGCGGTAGATTTTTGCTAACTCTCCGAGCGTGTCGAGCAGGAGAACATCGGCGGCGGTGGACCACTGGCTGCGGCGCACGAAACGGACATTGGATGCGGCGAGCAGCGAGGCCACGCTCTCAAAACGCTCCGGCTTTCGCGGCGCGATGATCACGAAGGCGTCATGCGTCGACAAGAAGCGAGCGAGCGCGGGGACGAGCACCTCATCCTCACCATCGACCGTCGAGCCAAGCACCAGGACCTTCCGTCCGGCGATCAACGCCTCGAGTTGCGGCGCGATCTCGAGCGTCCGCTCGTCCGGAACGTAGTCAAACTTCACGTTGCCGCTCGTCTCGACGACACGCTCCGGCGCGCCGATGGCGATGAAGCGCTCGCGGTCGGTTGCTTCGCGCGCCAGGATGCGATCGTAGTTGCGCAGCACCGGTCCGACGAACGCTTTCATCAGCCGATAGCGAGGGAAGGAACGGTCGGAGATTCGCCCGTTTGCCAGAAGGAGCTTTAGTCCACGCGCACGAGCGATCCTCGTCACGTTCGGCCAGATCTCGGTCTCCATCGTCGCGAACACGCGGGGACGGTACTGATTCAAAAACCGTTTCACGCTCATGGCGAAGTCGAAGGGAAAATACGTCACCGTCGCCCGCGGAAAGAGCGTTCGCGCCTGCGCCTGGCCGGTGATCGTTGTCGTCGTGAAGACGATCGTGGTCGACGGACGGAGGCGCAGAATCTCGTCGATGACGGGCCGCGCCGCCAGCGTCTCACCAACCGACACGGCATGAATCCAGAGATCGTGCGCCGCCGCCGGCGTGCGATAAAACCCCAGCCTCTCCGAAACATTGGCCAGGTACTTTCCACGCAGCGCCCCGACAACGAGAAAGTACGGCAGCGCCAGAATGAGAACGAGGTACAGCAGCACCTCGTAGAGGATGAACATGGGGGAATCATAGGGTGTGGGGGGTAGGGAGTGGGGGGTGGAGACGCGAGTGGCTTTGGATCGCGGTGTTCAAGACGAGAGTTGAGCGCCGGCGCGGACAAACGAAACGCGCATTAAGGTGTCATTCTGAATCGGCGCAACCGCGGGGGTGGTTGGGCGGGTGTGAGCGGTGGAGCACGATGAAGAATCCCCCGCTCACGAAGCGAGAATCGAGGGATCAGAGACAAGAGATCAGAGATCAGTGGTCAGTGGTCAGTGATCAGAGATCAGAGATCAGAGAAGCCAAGTATCAGAGACCAGGAAAGAACGCTCCGGCCTCCCGATCTTTTGATCACTTGACACACCAGTGACACCACTGACCACTGGCTCTGATCACTGATCACTGATCACTGATTCACTGATCACTATTTTCCCCGACCCCCGACCCGCGATCACCGACACCCGCACAGTCGTAGTATCCTTATTGAATGCCCGGTTCGATCGTCTTTGGTCCGAACGCCAAGTCGTCCGACGTGAGTCCCTACTCCCTCGGCGTTCTGCAGGACGTCATGAATGCTGCGAACGTCGTGAAGCTGACGATCTCCAGCACGCAGAGAAGTCCGGCCGATCAGGCTCGCGTCATGTACAACAATCTCGAGACGCAGGGCGTGGCCGCGCAGCGCAAGCTGTACAAGCCGCCAGGACAGGCAGTCATCGACGTCTACGTCGCTGGGAAAGCCGCGAAGAAAACCGCGGATGCGATCAAGGCCGGCATGACCGCCAAAATCCTCGAGCTCGGGCCGGAGAAGGTATCGCATCACGCTGCCGATCCGAAGGTGCTGAATGTCTTCGATGTCGCGCCATCGTCTGTAGCCGACGTCGCTGCATTCCAAAACGCCGCAAAGGCGGACAAGCGCGTGTCGAAGTTTCTGACGCCGCCGAACGATCCCGGCCTGCACTTCGAGATCCCGCAGATCGTCGCGTAGCGCGATTCACGCTGCGCCGCCTCCGGAGATCTTGCGCGCCGGAGATATTGCCTGAATCGTGTGGTGTGGTAGGCTCTGCGTCATACCCGAAATGTGAGCAACCACACGGCGACCTGCGCCTCTGGCGAAACCGTGTGTGCACTCGAGGAGCGAACGCAATGGAGTGTCGGAATCACCCTGGCGTACCGGCCACAGACCGCTGTTCCGCGTGCATGGAGCCGTTCTGCAGCAACTGCCTCGTCACAATCCGAGGCCGGAAGTTCTGCGGCTCGTGCAAGATCACCGCGCTCGGCAGCAGCTTGCCGGTTGTGGAGATGGCCACGGAGCCTTGCGCCGAAGCGGCAGAAGCACTGAAGTACGCCATCATCGGAATCTTCTGCTTCGGGATCATCATCGAGCCGATCGCGATCTCGAAAGCTCTGAAGGCCAGGAAGCTGATCGCGGCCAACCCGAATCTCACCGGCGAAGGAAAAGCGAACGCCGCCCTCGTCATCGGGATTCTCGGACTCGTGCTTTGGGTGCTCGGCATGGTTGCGCGAATGCGCGCTCTCTGAGGACGACGATGGATCCGTTGGCGAAATCGGCGACTTCCCATGACGCGGCCGGCTCTGCGGCGATGTGCCGCGTCCATCCGAAGCAGACAGCGATTGCGGCCTGTCACGGATGTAGTGCGCCCGTATGCTCGTTGTGCGCCTTCGAGGTCGACCGCCAGACGTTCTGCGCTGATTGCGCGATCGAACACGCGAATGTGAAACGGGGCCAGAAGACCTGTCCCAATTGCGATCTGTCGGTGCCGACGTCGGTCATGCGATGCGATTGTGGACATGATTTCACGCTGCTCAATCTGACTGCGCCGCGGCAGCGGAACGTTCCTTCCGGAACCTGCGCCGATCATCCCGAAGTCCCGGCGGTTACGCGTTGCAGAATCTGCTCGAAATCGATCTGCGCCACATGCGACTTCGCGCTTCCCGGTGGCGTGCATATCTGCCCCTCGTGCATCGAGAGTCAGGCGACGGCGGAAATCAGCCCGAAACGAAAGAAACTTACGTACATCGCACTGGGGTTAGCGACGTGGTCGACGCTTCTTCTGGCGTTTCTCCTCAGTGGCGCGCTGAACCCGCTCTTCGCTGGCGCTGACGGCAGGATGGCCGATGTCGCGATCACGAATCTCATACTGTGGCCGCTGCTGGTGGGTACAGGCCTCAGCATCGGCGCTCTCGACAAGAAACTTCGCAACACGAGGCTCATGAAGGCTGTGGCATGGTGGAACGGCATCCTGGTCACGATCTCTCTCCTATTCGTCATCGGCGCGAATGTCGGTCTGATCGGAAAGTGAGGCAGCGATGAAAGCGATGAGAATCGTGGCTGCGCAGCCCACGAAACAGACTCTGGAAATGAACGACGAGAGGATTACCTACAACGAGAGCTCGGGGTTCGGAATGGGCGAGCTTTCCCGCTTCCCATTCGATCAGATCGATACCATTGCGAGGAGTACAGCGGAACCGCCGCTGGCAATCGAGATCGAAAGAACCATCATCGAATTGGCGATCGAGAGCGGCGGCGAAACGCACAACGCGGTGATCGCGCAGATCGTGGCGGGAGCACAAAAGAGCGTCGCTCGATCGATGTCTGCAGACTCCAGCGCCTGAATCAGGAGAATCCCTTCCATGCCCTCTACCCGCGTTCGAGTTCTCGATGTCTCCGGCAGCCGGGCCCGCGAAGTCGACGCGCCCGACGACGTCGCCGTCAATCGAATCATCGCGCTGCTTGTCGAGAAGATGTCGTTGCCACTCAATAGCCCGGACGGGCAGATCATGAGCTACAAGCTCTATCACCGCCGTACGGGCCAGCAACTCCTCGACGGCCACACGCTCGCGGATGCGGGGGTGGTGGAAGGCGACGAACTGCGTCTGCAGCCGGAGATCACCGCGGGATCGGGTGGACGTTGACCATCTTCGCGAGCGACAACCCACTGACGCTGACCGAGGAGCGATTTGCGCGCTTCGAGAAAGTGGAGTGGTGGGAGCAGCAACGTCTGCGCGACGCGCGCATTCTTGTGGCCGGCGCGGGCGCGTTGGGCAATGAAGTGATCAAGAACCTGGCGCTGCTCGGAGCCGGCAATCTCGTGATCGCTGACATGGATACGATCGAGGTGAGTAACCTTACAAGGTCGTGCCTCTTTCGCGAGGGCGACGCCGGGTCGTTCAAGGCCACTTGCGCTGCCCGCGCGGCGCGCGATCTCTATCCTCCGATGAACGTCCATGCCATCAACGCCAACATTACGGCGGCGCTCGGGCTGGGTTGGATTCTATGGGCCGATATCGTCGTTGGCGCGCTCGACAATCGTGAAGCGCGCGTCTTTCTGAACGCCTCCTGCGCACGCCTCGGACGACCATGGATCGACGGTGGGATCGAGGTATTGCAGGGGATTGCGCGCGGTTTTCATCCGCCTGAAACGGCGTGCTACGAATGTACGATGAGCGAGATTGACTGGCAGGTCATCAACGCCCGCCGGTCGTGCTCCATGCTGGCGCGCCGCGCGCTCGCCCATGGCGGCGTTCCGACGACACCGCTGACCGCGTCGATCATCGGAGCGATCCAGGCTCAGGAGGTCGTGAAATATCTGCATCGCCTTCCTGCCCTCTTCGGCCGCGGGTTCGTTTATGAAGGCGCGCATCACGGCTCCTATGTCGTGTCGTATCCAATCGATCCCGATTGCCCGTGGCATGAGGGAGCGCCTCCGGTCGAATCGGTGCGCGACTGGGGCTCGGACACGCAGCTCTCGGTTATCTGGAACCGCGCCGAGGAGATGTGGGGCGGCTGCGACGCGATCGATCTCGGCCGCGAGGTCGTCGAAGTCCTGCAATGCGTCGCATGCGGCCGATGCCGTTCGATCCTTCGACCGGTCGAAAGTGTCAGCGAAGATGACGCGCGATGCGATGTCTGCGGCGCCGACTCCTCGCCCCAGTTCATTCATTCGATCGGGCGTGGAAGCGAGCATCTGCAGCGCACACCTCGTCAACTCGGGTTGCCGGTATGGGACGTCGTCTGGGCGCGCTTTGGCGGCCGGTTCCAGGGATTCGAGCTCGCCGCGGATGCCCCTGCCGCGACAGGAGGGCACTGAATTGGCCAAGCGGGCGAGTGGTGGCAAGGACGCCGGATCGAGTGATCGGACGCGCGTAACTCGCCGTGCGTTCCCCGGTCCTGCGGGCAATAGCGTTCCGCTCCGAGTGAACTTTGCGCGCCGTGCCTTTGCGGATCTGACCGCGCACGCCAAGGAATCAGTCGATGCGGAAGTCGGCGGCGTCCTCGTCGGGGACGTGTGCGAAGACAGCGATGGCCTCTTTCTTGACGTCCGCGCCGTGATCCGGGCTATGGCCGCTCGCGAAGCGCGCGCGCACATTACCTTCACTCACGACACATGGACCCAGATTCACGCGACACTCGACAGCTCCTACCCCGACTTTCAGATCATCGGCTGGTATCACACGCATCCCGGTTTCGGCGTCGAATTTTCGGCGATGGACCGTTTCATACAGGAGAACTTTTTCTCCGGGCGTACGCAAATCGCCTATCTGACCGACCCGCTCGGCGGTGATACAGCGATCTGCTTCAACGGTTCTGCCGGCATCGAGCCGCTCGCAAAATTCTGGGTGGATGGCCGCGAGCACAGCGCGCGAATTCAGGCCAGAGACGATGCTTCGACGGTCGCGGCGGTAACGCCGGGGTCTCCCGATATTCGTCGCGACATCGAGAGGCTCGAGGCGCGCATCAACCAGCTCATACAGGTCGTCGATGAACAGCGGACGAACTTCCACCGGATGCTCACTACGATCGTCGTCGCGGTTTGCGCAGGCCTCATCGCATGGGTTGGGTACGCGATCTGGAGCGATCGGATGGACCGTATCGAGCCGCCCAAGGTGCAGAGCTACGTCCCGGTCCCAATCAAGATCGGCGACGAGACTGTGATGCTGGGCGTCGGAATCGTCGACTGGAAGATCCCACCCAGGTTGGACGGACTTCTGGAGAAGATCGCAAAGCTGGAGGTCGAAGAGCGTCACAAGCGAGAGCAGGAACTGCTCGATGCTCAAAAGAAACGCCAACCACCGCCGAAGAAGCAACCATGAAGAAGCAACTCTGAGGAGCCATGACCGATATTGATCGATCCACAGACCTGCCCGGTGACGAACCGATCGTCATCACCCGGGAGGAAGTGACCAGCCGTCATGTCGATGACCTGCTGCGCCGGCAGATGGCGTTGCGCGGAGAAACGGCCTTTGCCGCGGAATCGAAACGGCGCTGGTATTACCAGAACTGGATTCTGTTTGCGGTCGTCGGTCTCGTCGCCGCGATCGGCGCGTGGTTACTACTCGAGCCATCCTTCGAGGACTTCTTTCACATACAAGGGAAGATCGAATCGATCAACCTTGCTGAAGGCCTCACTCCTCGCGGATCGGCCGCGGCGTCAGACAATGACGAAGACGACGCGCTCGGGCAGGGTTGGATCACGATCCGTGGTCAGAAGATCTGGTTTTCTCCCGGCCTCCACGAAGCGCGCGGGAAACATGTGGAGGGCTTTTACGACCCGTCGGGGCTGACTGTCGGCAAAGAGGTTGGTGTGCACACCAAATACTTCGAGCTTGGCGGAACGGAATTCGGCATTGCGCATTACATCGATCCGAATCCGGGACAGGCAGCGTCCGGCAAGTTACTCGAACCGCTCCGGGAACAGCACCGGTCGCACCGGACCGCGGCGATGCTCATGTTCGCGACCGTGGCGGCGCTCATCGGACTGGGGATCGGAGCGACGGACGGAATCGTCTGCCGGATCCCTCAGCGTGCAATCATCGGAGGTCTGGTCGGCGCTCTGGTCGGATTTGTCGGAGGCCTCGTATCCGGCGTGATGGCGTCGATCCTCTACGCGCCGCTGACGCACGCCGCGCAGAGCCAGCTCGTCTCCTCCTCTTCGTCGGCGCGCGCGATCGGATTCCTGCTTCAAATGGTCGCTCGGATGCTGGCCTGGACGCTCGCAGGCGCTGCCATGGGCCTCGGTCAGGGGATCGCGCTCCGCTCCAGCAAGCTTCTCAGCTATGGATTCCTGGGCGGCATCATCGGCGGGATGCTCGGAGGGTTGCTGTTCGATCCGCTTGACGTGGTACTTGGCTCCGGCCGTATCGGCGCCGACTCCTCCCGCCTCATCGGGTTCGCCGTCATCGGCGTGGCTGTTGGCGCGATGATCGGTGTTGTGGAGTTGCTGACCCGGGACGCGTGGCTCCGAATGATCGAGGGGCCGCTCGCCGGGAAAGAGTTTCTGATGTTCCGCGACGTGATGAACATCGGCGCCTCTCCGAAATCGGAAATCTATCTCTTCAACGATTCGAAAGTCGCGCAGACGCACGCCACGATTCGCATGGTCGGCGACGAGTGTGAGATCAGCGCCCGCGATCGCATCAATCCACTGCTGGTGAACGGCCAGAGTGTACGCACGTCACGGCTGCGCCAGGGCGATCGGATTCAGATCGGTGACACGAGCTTTCTCTTCGAGCAGAGGAACCGCGGTTGAGCGAGCTTCGTCCGAGCAGTCTCGCGGCCTGCGCAATCTGTATGTCGGTGATCGACGCGAGCGAAACAGCGAGCGAGTGCGCCAGTTGTCATGCGCGGTATCACGACGACTGTTGGACAGAGAACGGCGGCTGTGCCGTATACGGCTGCTCGCAGGTGCCGAAAACCGAAGGACTGAAGGCCCTGGAGATTCCTCCGGCGTACTGGGGGCGGGAAGACAAGTCCTGTCCGCGATGCGGCTCGACGATCATGGCGCTCGCTGTGCGATGCCGCCATTGCGGTGCCGAGGTAGTGGACCGGCCGGAGGAGCGGCTGGCGTATGAGCGGCGGGCCGAGCGCAAAGAGCGAGCGCCCACCCTGCGGCGGTCGGCAATCATCTTCGTAGTCATGAGCGTCCTCCCGCTCTTTTCCCTCATGACGCTGGTCGGTGGAACGCTGTACTACCGCCGCAATCGCGACGAGATCAGGAAACTCTCCGGAGGCACGGACGGCTTGTTTCGCATTTCCATCGTCACCGCGGCGGGCCAATGTGGGCTCCTCGCTCTCGGGCTCGTGGCGTGGTGGCTCAAGGGGGCGTTTCCATAGCATGCAGGCACGCATCCGAAGATTGCGCTCCGACTTCGAAATGGTGACGGCGTTATTCGCCGAGCATCCCTTCATCAGAATCGTCGGCGCCGACGGGGAACCGCCGGAGAAGTACACATTCGAGTTCAAAGTCCGCGGCCTGGCGTCTCAGGGCGAGGAAGGCGATCCGTTGCCGCGGCTTCTCCATCGCGCAGAAGTTTTCCTGCCGCTCGACTATCCGCGCAGACCGCCGTTCTGCCGGATGATCACGCCCGTCTTTCATCCGAACATCGATCCGCAGAAAATCTGCATTGGCGATCATTGGAGCGCCGGCCAGTCGCTGGCGCTGATGGTCACTCGGATCGCGGAGATGATCTGTTTCCAGAGCTACAACGTGAAGAGCCCACTCAACGCCAGGGCAGCGGCGTGGGCAGAGGAGAATCTCACGCGGCTCCCTTTGCAACGCGGCGACCTTACCGCGGGTCTGTAACGTTCCGCATGCCTCGTTTCCTTGCGATCTTTCTTGGTCTGACCGCATCAACCGCTGTAGCGGGGTGGCTTGGCGGTTTTCTGATCGATTCTTACAAAGGGCTCCCGCTCTGCATCTTTCGATTGCTGACGAGCCGGCCTTGCATCTTCTGCGGTATGAGTCACGCGGTCGTGTACGCAATGCGAGGTGACTGGGCAATGGCGTCGCACGCAAATCCTGTCTGGTGGCTGATCCTGCCGCTGGTCCTTCTTCTCACTGCCGGAGTGCTCTCGGGCCGTTCGCGCCTCGGCTGGCCGATTGTTTTTGCCGTCATCGCGGGAACGATCGTTCGCGCGTGGGTGTGGTGACGAACGAAGGTCGGCGATTCACGCCCGGTAAAGAGCCGCGCCCCAGTGCAGGCCTGATCCGAGGGCGGTGAAGCAGACCAGCATGCCGGGTTTGATGCGGCCTTCGGTGACGCACTCGTGGTAGAGGATCGGCAACGTGCCGGCCGTTGTATTGGCGTAACGCTCGATGTTGTGCGGCACGCGATCGGCGCTGAGGCCGAGTTGTTTGGCGACGCCTTCGACGATGCGCATGTTCGCCTGATGGACGAGGAGCACATCGATGTCGGAGACGCTCATTCCCATCGACGCGCAGACTTCACGCACCGACTCGGGCATCTTCGACAGTGCCTGGCGAAAGACTTCGCGGCCGTCCATATCAGGAATCGTGTCCCAATCGTCGATCTGCTTGTGCGTGACGAACGGACGAAGCCGGAAGCCGACGCCGCGCGTGTAGAGCGCTTCGATGTTCGAGCCATTCGTGTAGAGCTTCGAGGCCAGAAAGCCGCGATCATCATCGTCGGTCGCTTCGACGACGACCGCACCGGCGCCGTCGCCAAAGAGCACGACGCGATCGCGGATGCGCGTGTTCGCCTCGCGCTCTTCCGCGGTCACTTCGCGATCCTCGAGGCCGATGGTCGTATCCCAACCGTTCTGCCACGGCATGAACGGCGTATGCACGTCGCCGCCGATCAGCAGAATGCGTTTGTACTTTCCGCTCCGCACGAGCGAGTCGGCCAGATCGAGACCGTAGAGGAAGCCGGAACACTGCTGGCGGATGTCGAAGGCGGCGAGCGATTCACGAAACCCCATCTTGGCCTGCACGACCGGCCCGTTTCCGGGGAAGAAGTGATCGGGTGTCATCGTGGCGAAGATGAGCGCGTCGATGTCGTCGCGTGATCTGCCCGCGGTTTGCAGGGCGCCTTCGGCGGCCATCATGCCGAGGTCGGCGGAGGATTGGCCGGGATCGGCGTAATAGCGTTGCGCGATCCCGCTGCGCGTGCGGATCCATTCGTCGCTCGTGTCCATGATCCGGGCGAGCTTCTCGTTGGGGACGAGATTCTTCGGAATGCCGATCCCGCTGCCGGTAATCACACTCTTCATTAGGCGCAGAGCATACACACACGGCAACGGCGGCGCGAGGATTGCTTGCGTCATCGGATATCGGAGGCTTTATGAAACGAGGATTGATTTGCGCGGTCGCGATGCTGGCGTTCGCGTGTATGCAGAAGCAGACAGACGGCACCTATCGCGCCACCGACGCAGGTGCGACGGACGCGGCGAAGAAGGCGCACGACAATGTGGTGAAGTCGGGCCAAGAGATCAAGAAGACGAGCGAGGACATCGGCAAATCCGACGCCGTGCAGAAGATCAAGAACGGATCGGTCGAGCTGGGCCGCGGCGTGAAAGAGGGGCTCGGTCAGGTCGCGCAGAAAGCGGGCTCCGAGCTTCAGAAGGCCGGCAAGAAGGCCGAAGACGACGTGAAGAAAACCGATTCGGCGGCGAAGCACTGATCGAGTTTTCGATGAGCTGAGTTGTTGTGCGAGCTGCCGAAACCGTGTTGACGGCGCGGCAATTAGTTACTGTCATCCTGAGCTGCCGAAGCCGCCGCAAGATTCACTGCACTCGCTCCGGCAGGCATCGGCGGCGAAGGACGGTCGAAGGTCGAAGGACCCCCCGCCCATGTGCCAAGGTTTTTTCCGCCGCCCAACCGGCACATCGGTGGGGGGTCCTTCGATCGTCCTTCGCCGCCGACTTACACCCCGTGCCAGCGTTACGAAGCAGGCGGCGGCTTCGGCGGCTCAGGAAGACAGCGACGATGACTGCGAGGATCACAACGCGGATCACAGCAACGCGCTGATCGCAACTCGTGCAATACAGCGCGCTCGTTCATGTTCTATCCTTCCGCGCGATGGAAGCCCAACCCGAACAGTTCGACGAACAGCCACCATGGACCGTGGACGACTCGTCGTCGCTGTACATGATCGACCGCTGGGGCACGGGATATTTCGACGTGAACCCGGCCGGCGATCTCACCGTTGCGCCGCTGCAGGAAGGCGGCATCGCCGTGCCGATCATCGACGCACTCCGCGAAGCGCAGGCGCTGAATCTCAACGCGCCGCTGCTCATCCGCTTTCAGGATCTGCTCCGCCACCGCGTGGAGACGCTCAACAACGCGTTCAACAGCGCGATCGCGGAGCACAACTATCGCGGGACCTACCGCGGCGTTTTTCCGATCAAGGTCAACCAGCTTCGCGAAGTCGTCGAGGAGATTCTCGACGCCGGACGTCCGTTCAACTACGGACTCGAAGTCGGCTCCAAGCCGGAGATGTTCGCCGGCCTGGCCATTCACAATGATCCGGAATCGCTGATCGTCTGCAACGGCTACAAAGACACCGGCTTCATTCGCATGGCACTCCTCGGCCGCAAACTCGGGAAGAAAGTGATCCTGATCGCCGAGAAGCTTTCCGAAGTGCGGGCCATCACGCGGATCGCCGCGGAGATGAACGTCGAGCCATGGATCGGCATGCGCGTCCGCCTGCTGTCGAAGGGCAAGGGAAAGTGGGCGACGTCGGGCGGCGAGCATGCCAAGTTCGGACTGTCGACCGCGGAGATCCTCGAAGCGATCGACATCCTCCGCGAGGCGAAGATGGAGTCGGCGTTCAAGCTCCTCCACTTCCACATCGGCTCGCAGATTCCCGACATCCTGACGATCAAACGCGCCGTGCGCGAAGCGGCGATGTACTACGCCAAGCTTCACAAGCTTGGCCATCCGCTCGAGTACCTCGACGTCGGCGGCGGACTGGCCATCGACTACGACGGCTCGCGCTCGGAGTTCCACTCCTCGATGAACTACACGCTCGAGGAGTACGCAAGCGACATCGTCTACAACATCATGGACGTCTGCGACGACGAGAAGGTGCCGCATCCGAACATCGTGTCGGAGTCGGGCCGCGCAATCGTCGCGCATCATTCCGTGCTCGTCGTGCAGGCGTTCGGCGCGATCGAAAAGACGCCGATCGAGCCGCGCACGGTGCAGGCCAGCGATCACAAGCTGACGCGCGAGATTCTCGATATCGATCAGAGCCTGAACGACGAGAACATCAACGAGGCCTGGCACGACCTCCAGCAGATCAAGGAGCAGTCGCAGCAGATGTTCGAGCTCGGCCTGCTGCCGCTCGACGTCAAAGCGCGCATCGAAACGCTCTACTGGGAGATCGCCGAGAAGCTGCAGAACATCATCTCGCACATGGACCCGGAGGAAGTGCCGGAGGACCTGCGCTCGCTCAACATCGAGCTGGCCGATCAGCACATCTGCAACTTCTCCGTCTTCCAATCACTGCTCGATCATTGGGCCCTCGGCCAGCTCTTTCCCATCGTCCCCATTCATCGTCTCAACGAGAAGCCGCAACTCGAATCGACGCTCGTCGACATCACCTGCGACTCCGACGGCAAAGTCTCGAAGTACATCGACCGCAACGATGTCCGCGAGACGCTTCCCCTCCACGAGCTTCGCGACGGCACGCCTTACTACCTCGGCATCTTTCTCACCGGCGCCTACCAGGACATCATGGGCGACATCCACAACCTCTTCGGCCGCGTCAACGAGGTCCACGTTTTTCTCGACCCGGATGAAGAGAGCGGCTTCTACATCGAGGAAGAGATCCCCGGGAACACGATCGGCGAAGTGCTGGCGATGACGCAGTACGACTCGCGCGATCTTGAGAAGCGGATGAAGGCGCAGATCGACGCGGCCATCAAGCAGGACATCGTCCGCCCGAACGAGGGAATGCGCCTTCTTCAGGAGTTTGAGCGGGGCCTGAAGGACCAGACATACCTCACGATCGAGTGAAGCGGGCGTCACCGGCGGGTGCCCGTACTGATGAGACCGTGCAACTGGAATATTCGATCGGCCCCAATCCGGAATCGGTAGCGGGGAGTGGGCGTTAACTCCCGACGAACATTCAAAACAATAGGAGATGCAGATGCGGAAGACATACGCGCTGTGCGCCCTGATGCTCATGGTCGTGGCTGGTAACGCGTTCGCCCTCGGCGAGGCTCGCGTGCAGGGGAAGATCACGGACGCCGCCACCCACGCCCCGATTCCGAACGCCGTGATCACGATCGATGCGATTTCGGGGCACAAAGTCCACAACCAATTCAAAGCCGATAAGGATGGCGTCTACCGTTTCATCGTGCTCGACGGTACGCTGAACTACAAGGTCACCTACTCAGCAGAAGGCTACGCGCCGGTGGAAATGGCAAGCGTGAAGTTCACTCTCGGCGGCGAGATCAATACCCGCGACGTCACGATGGCTCCCGCCGGTTCGGCTACGGCCGCGAGCAAGACGGGCGCTCCGGTTACCGCGAAAGCGGACCCTGCCGTCCTCGCCTACAACGAAGGTGCAGAGCTTGCCAACGCCGGGAAACTGGCCGAGGCAATCGCCAAGATCGAAGAGGCGGTCACGGCCAAGCCTGATCTGACCGCGGGCTACGAAGCGCTGGCCAAGCTCTACCTCCGCACGAAGAACTACGATAAGGCCATCGATCGCGCGAACAAGGTTCTGGAAATCGATACCGACAACCAGGACATGTTCAGCGTTCTCGCCGATTCACACGCGGCGAAGGGCGACAAGACGAAGGCTGCCGAGTACAAGAAAAAGCTTCCTGCCGACGCCACCGCGATGTTCAACGACGCCGCGAAGCTCATCAACAGCGGCAAAGACGCCGAGGCGGAACCGCTGCTGAAGGGTGCAATCGCAGCAAATGACAAGTTCGGTCAGGCATACTACGAGCTCGGAATGATCTACGTCCGCACGCAGAAGAACGCGGAGGCGAAGCTCAACCTGCAGAAGTATCTGGAGCTCGAGCCGAACGGCAAGGATGCCGCTACGGCCAAAGAGATGCTGAATTATGTGAAGTGAAACAACTTCAGGAACAGATTGTGCGAGATTGACGGGGAGCGGAAACGCTCCCCGTCAGCTTTTTGGAGACCATCATGCGAAACGTTTTGATGATGACCGCGCTCCTGCTCATCGCCGGATGCGCGACCAATAACGCCGCCACGTCCGCGAAGGAGCCGGAGGTCACTCTCGTGCAATTATCCCGCGTGGCCGAGGGGCTTCGCAGTGACACGGGACCGGTGTCGGCGCACTACGGAGTCGCCGTGCGCAATGCGGCAGACACGCCCATTCACCTCGATCGGGTGACCGTGCAGACGATCGGCGGCGGTGCTTACGATTTGCCGGCGCACTCGCAGGCCTTCGATGTCGCCATCGGGCCGAAGGAAACGAAGTCGGTCGACTTCTGGGCACCCGCCTACGTGGCCAACCCTGCGGCGTCGGGCGCGAATGGCCCGGTGACGATCCGCGCCATGCTCGAGCTGGACGAGGCAGGCAGAAAGTTTCAGAAGGTCGTCGTCCAGAACATCAGTCCCGCCGGCGGCAATTGAAAGAAAGATCGAGGATATTTATATGCGTAAAGTCTATGCGTTATCGCTCATCCTCATCGCCGCCGCGTGCGCGACCGGCAATCAACTCTCGCAGCAGGCAGCACACATCCCCAAGCCGGAGATCACGATCATCGCTCGCACGGATCTCACGAACGTGCCGACCGTCGCCTCGGGTGTGGAAGTGCACTACGAGTTCCGCATCGTGAATCAAGCAGAGGTGCCGATCACCCTGAAGCGCATCGACCTCGACAGCCTCGGCGGTGGCGGCATCTCCATCCAGTCGAAGAACCGTCAGTTCAACACCGTGATCCAGCCCGGCCAGGCGCAGTCCGTCGACTTCATGACAACCGCCTACATCAACGACCCGAGCAGCTACTCGGGAAGATCGCCGATCCAGCTCCGTGCGACCGCGTTGTTCGATTCACCCGAAGGCGCGCTGCAGAGAGTGGTGCAGCAGCAGGTTAGGCCGGAGGGGAGTGACTGACGGTCTGGTTTGAAAAGGCAGGAGACGGTTTCACGCGGAGACGCGGAGAGCGCGGAGGTTTTTTTCTCCGCGTCTCCGCGTGAAATAGCTTTTCGTCTCTAAGAGCTGACAGCCTTACTCTCAACCAACCCCTCAAACACCTGCAGCGCGAGATCGACTCGCCCTAGTGGTGCGGACACCTGCACGCCGGCCACGCGGTCGCGGACGCGCTCCAAGGTCTCGCGGGCGATGGCGATGCCTTCGCGCAAGCCGTGCTCTTTGCTCTTCTCACTGGCGATGCGCATCCGCTCCATCACTTCGTCGGTCACCGAAACGCCCGGCACTTCGTTGTTCATGAACTGCGCGTTGCGATAGGAGAGCAGCGGCCAGATGCCCGCGACGACCGGGAGATGCATTCCTTCGATCCGCTGGAGAAACGTCTCCAGCACCGCGACATCGAAGACCGGCTGCGTGATCGCATACTCGGCGCCGGCTTTCACTTTCCAATCGAGACGGCGAAGCTCGTAATCGAGATCGAGATGTCCCGGATTGACGCCGACGCCGATCGTGAACTTCGTCGGCTCGCCGAACGGATTCCCGCCGAGGTCGAGGCCGTGGTTCATGAGGTTGGCCATGTTCGTGAGGCCGATCGAGTCGATGTCGAAGACTGCTGTCGCGTCGGGATACGGCCCCATCTTCGGAGGATCGCCGGTGATGAGGAGCAGGTTGCGCAGGCCGAGCGCCGCGCAGCCGAGCAGGTCGGAGTGCATGCCGAGGAGGTTGCGGTCGCGGCAGCAGTAATGGAGAACGGTCTCGATGCCGACGCGTTGCTGGAGCAGCACCGCGACGGCGATCGCGCCCATGCGATTCTGCGCGCGCGGGCCGTCGGGAACGTTGACGGCATCGACACCCGCCGCACGGATCGCGTGCACCGACTCGATCATCTTGTCGGGATTGGGTCCTTTCGGCGGCGTGATCTCAATCGTCGTTACGAACTCGCCCGCGGCGATCTTCCTCCCCCAGTTCGAGCGCTCCGCGAGCGGGATCGCAGTCTTCGACTCGCTGAGCTTCCCATCTTCGACATGCTCTATGACGACGAACGAGCGGCGCGGCGAAAGAGGGCGCACGGCATCGGCCATGATCTTGATGTGCTCCGGCGTCGTGCCGCAGCAGCCGCCGAGAAACTTCACGCCCTTGTGAATGAGACGCTTCGCGTACTTGGCCATGTAATCGGGCGAGGCCATGTACATCTGCCGCCCATTCACTTCGCGCGGAAGTCCGGCGTTCGGCTGGGCGGAGATCTTCTTCGCGGTGACGGCCGTCATCTCCTCGATCGCGTCGAGCATGACATCGGGGCCGACCGAGCAGTTGAGACCGATGACATCGGCGCCGGCTTGATCGAGGCGCTGCGCGATGGTCCGCGGAACGTCGCCGTAAATCGTCCGCCCGTCGTTGCCGATCGTCATCTGCGCCACGATGGGTAACGAGCAGATGTCGCGGATCGCCGCGATGGCCTGCTCGATTTCGGCGATGTTGGAAATCGTCTCGAGGACGAAGAGATCGACGCCGGCATCGCGCAATGCCGCCGCCTGCTCGCGAAAGTATTCGCGCGCCTCGTCGAGCGACGTCGGCCCGTACGGTTCGATGCGGATGCCGAGCGGGCCGATCGCGCCGGCGACGAACACGGAATCGCCCGCCGCCTCCCGAGCGATGGCAGCACCGCGCTCGTTGATCGCGCGCAGCTCGTCCTCGATCCCGAAGCTGCGCAGCTTGATGCGGTTCGCGCCGTAGGTGTTCGTCTCGATGATTTCCGCGCCGGCGCGCACGTACTGTTTGTGTACCTCGCGCACGATCTCCGGATTGCGAAGATTCAGCTCGTCGTAGCACTTGTTGATGAATACGCCCTTGGCGTAGAGCATCGTGCCCATCGCGCCGTCGAAGAGATAAACGTGCTCGTCTGCGATTGCCTGGATGAAGTCGCGCATAGTCTCGAGTCTCGATCGATAAAAAAAGCCCCACGCCGGAATCGACGTGGGGCCAAATCGAAAAACGAATTCGAACTTGCCGGCTATTTAGCTTTTTTTACCCTGGTTGCAAGCGACCCCAAATCAATCCAGCGAGTAGCGAATGTAGGCCGGGGACGGTCGTTTGTCAAACTTGCGGTCGTTCGTCGACCCGGAAGGACCGTTCGCCGCTGGCGGCCCCGCGGGAACTGCCCCGGTACCTGAAATGTTGAATGTTCAATGTTGAGTGTTGAATGTTGAATGTTGAATGTGCGCCATCCTCGTTCATTCAACATTCAACATTCAGCATTCTTCCTCCAGAGTTCACGAAGAACTTATCTGACTCTATGGCTACCCTTGCTTTGAAGAAATCTGACAGCGCCCCCTTCCGTTCTCCCCACCTCATGATCCTCGGCATCGAAACCTCCTGCGACGAGACCGCGGTCGCGCTGCTCGACCACGACGGCAGCGTGCGCGTGAACCTCATCGCCTCGCAGATCGCGCGGCATCAGCCGTTCGGCGGTGTCGTTCCCGAGATCGCCTCACGCGAGCACCTGCAGCATCTCTTTCCGCTCATCACACGCGCGCTCGATGATGCGAAGCTGGCGTGGAGTGACGTCGATCGCATCGCCGTCACCGCCGGACCGGGACTCATCGGCGCGCTCCTCGTAGGCGTCGCCGGCGCGCAAGGACTAGCGTACGGCCTCGGCGTTCCGCTCGTCCCGATCAATCATCTGCAAGGTCACATCTTCTCGCCGTATCTGAACCGCGAAGGGCCGTCGACGCCGCTGCCCGAACGGTTTCTCAGTCTGGTCATCTCCGGCGGCCATTCGTCGATCTACGACGTCCGCAACGGGGTCGTGACCATGCTCAATCGCACCCGCGACGATGCCATCGGCGAGACGTTCGACAAAGTAGCGAAGTTCATCGGACTGCCGTATCCCGGCGGACCGGAGATCGAGAAGCACGGACGCGAAGGGCGCATCGATCGCAAGCGCTTTCACTTTGCCTTGCCGCAGTTCAACGAGAAGTCGATCGACTTCTCCTACTCCGGTATCAAGGCCGGCGCGATTCGACTGGCGCGCGAGCACGGAGTGAGTGCGAGCGGCGATCCGAAAACGCTCGCCGATTTCTGCGCAACGTTTCAGGACGCGCTCATCGATCAACTCTTCGATCGTCTCGACACCGTCTGGCCCGCGCTCGACCTGCCGCGGCCAACCGAGGTGGCGATCGCGGGCGGGGTAGCGGCGAACGGCCCGTTGCGAGAGCGCATGGCGGCCTGGGGCGCGGAGAAGGGCGTGATCGTGCGTCTGCCTGAGAAACGATATTGCACCGACAACGCCGCGATGATCGCGTTCGCGGCGCTGCAGAGCCCGGCGGGAGCAACGGATCCGTTACGGGTTTCGGCACGGTCGCGCGTCCAGTGAAACCTTTGCCGGGATGCTGCGTCGAACATGGTGAGCGAGCAACACAGACCCTGACCTGATCTCCTACCCCTCTCCTCGATTCCGCCCCGCCATCGCTCAGGCGGGGCTTTTTTTTGCAACACTGTCTGCATGCAAAAGATCGTCGTTGCAGGTGGAAGCGGTTTTATCGGCGAGCCGCTTGTTCGCCGTCTCCTTTCTCGTGGTGACGATGTCGCGGTTCTCACGCGCAATCCGTCGAAGGTGCACGCCGGCCGCGCGCTCGTTTGGGATCCGTCGACGCAAGGTGGATGGAGCGATGACGTCGCTGCTGCCGATGTCGTCATCAATCTCGCCGGCGAAAACGTCGGCGGCGGCCGGTGGACGGAGTTGCGCAAGAAACGGATCATCGACAGCCGCGTCTCTGCCACGACCGCAATCGTCGATGCGATGCGCCGCACGCCGTCGAAATCGCGCACGTTCATCAGCGCATCGGCGATTGGCTTCTACGGCGTCCGCGGCGACGAAGCGCTCGATGAGCGCGCATCAGCCGGAACGGGTTTTCTCGCCGAGGTGACGAAGCGATGGGAGGAACTGGCGCGAGGTGCGGAACCATTCGCGCGCGTCGTCATCCTCCGGTTCGGAATCGTCCTGGCCGCCAACGGTGGCGCACTCGCCAAACTCCTCCTCCCTTTCCGCCTCGGCGCCGGAGGTCCAATGGGCAGCGGCAATCAATGGATGTCGTGGATCGATCGCGACGATGTACTGCGCATGATCGAATGGTCGATCGATCGCGAATCCGCGCGCGGCATCTACAACGTCACCGCTCCGAATCCCGTCACGAACCGCGATTTCGCGCGCGCTCTCGGCCACACGCTTCACCGCCCGTCATTCATGCCCACACCCGCCTTCGCCCTCCGCCTCGCCCTCGGCTCCGGCATGGCCAACGAAATGCTCCTCGGCGGCCAGCGCGTGATCCCGGCTCGAGCGATCGAGGAAGGATTCGCGTTCGCGCACCCCGAGTTGGGAGAGGCGCTTACCCACGCAATCGCCACGCGCTGAATTTCTCTCTCCGTGTCTCCGCGCCTCCGCGTGAAACCGTCTCCCGCTTCAATCTCGCCCTGCTTACGCCTAGTACCGCCCAACTTTCGCGTAGTTACGCTTGACTTTCGCGCCATTACCGCCTACATTGTTCTTTCACGAGGCGGAAATGACCTACTTGACCGAGCGACAGCGCGACATTCTTCAGTTCATTCGGGACTGCCAGCGGGAGCGCGGCGTGGCACCGACGCATCGCGAGATCTGTGATCACTTCGGCTTTTCGTCCTATGGCACGGTCTACAAACATCTCTCGCTCCTGCAGAAGAAAGGGCTGATCCGCCGCGACTGGAACCAGAAGCGCGGCGTCGAGCTCGTCGAGCAGGCGAGCGCTGACAAGCCGGGATCGGCGACGGCCTCGGGAGTGCTCGAGTTGCCGCTGTTCGGCTACATCGCCGCCGGCCGGCCACTCGATGTCGAGATCTCGAACGAGACCATCACCGTTCCCGAACGCCTGACCAGCCGCGGCGAGAACTACGTGCTCAAAGTGAAGGGAGACTCGATGATCGACGACGGGATCATGGATGGTGATTACGTGATCATCGCCCGCCGCGAGCGCGCCGAGAACGGCGAGATGGTCGTCGCCAACGTCAGCGGCGAAGTCACACTCAAGCGTTTCTACCACGAGGGCGAAAAGGTTCGCCTGCAGCCAGCCAATTCAATGATGCATCCGATCTACGCCTCGGCACGCGACGTCGCGGTGCAGGGAGTGGTCGTCGGTCTGATGCGCCGTTTCTGATCGCGAAAGTGAGGAAAGCAAATGGATCTCGTACTCAAACTTCGTGAAGTCCGCCGCCTGAAGGGATTGAGCCAGAAAGATGTTGCCCGTCTTTCCGGTGTCGGCGAAAAGACGATCAGCTCGTTCGAAACGGGCGAGCGCGTCGGATCGATGAAGCTCGCGCAGCTCAAGCGCCTGCTGGCCGTCTACGACATGACCGAGTCGGAGTTCTTCGGCGGCGGGGTAGAGAAGAAGATCGCGCCGTGGGAGCTCGACGCCGACCAATTCGCCACCGTGCGAATGCTCGACGAGCTTCACGCACTGCCCAAGCCCTCGCAGCGCAATCTCCTGGCGAAGTTTCAGCTCATGATCGAGACGATCAACGAAGCTCACGAAACGCGCGACCGGCGTCCTCGTTACCTACGCGATGATCCTGACTGGGAAATGATGGCGTCGCGGAACTGAGGGTCAAGACTTATTGTGGCTAAGCCACGGTACTTCGACCTGACGATGTGCAAGTACTGCTCACCAGAAGCGGGCTACGTCGCGAGTTGGCGGCGACTCATCTCTGCCAAATGGGAAAACCGTGATCGAGCCAGCGCGGTAGCTTAACTAGCTCGGTGCCCGAGTATGTACCGAATATCGCACGAATGTCGCGGAGGGCTTGATAAGCAGCCCACACGACTTCTCTCTGTCGTTGCAGTAGGCGCTTGTCGTATACGTTCGCAGACGCTGTATGCGCAGGCTCATTTCGAAGGTCGCGAACCTCGCGAAATGTCGCAATTGCATCAGTCCACGGTTTTTCACTTCCCGTGTACTTCAGCTCGAACCATTCTTGCAACATGCGCGGTTTCCACTTGCGCTTCGCGATAGCTATCCCGTGGCGACGTTGCTCAAGCGTTTCGGCTGAAACATCCTTCCTAAAGAACTTCTCGTTGATGTTTTCGCCGAGCATTTTGTCCAAGAGATGAACGAACGCGTCGAACTCCCTTCGCGTTGGACGAAGCAGCCAGCCGTAATCCGGGGGAGTCTCTTCAAATTCATTGCGAAACAGTGGGGGACGCCGCATTACGTCGGCACATTTGTTGATCAACGCAAGCTCAGAGGTGATAGCTTCTAGCACTGAGATTCCGGCCGGAAAATACCCGCATGCCCAATCCCAGTAGCCTGGGTGGATCTTGTAGGCGCCGCGGAGCGCCGCCTTTTGCCACCAATTCTGGTGCTCGGCTGAAAGACGTGACAGATCGTAAAGAAAAGCAGCGATAGCATGCTGATGTGTGCGGGCTTGAAAACAGAGACCAAAGGACTTGAGGACGATTTGGTCATGCTTCGGCATCGCGCGCGATCGATAGTACTCGTCGCTGATCGTAGTTGAGCCGACGACAATAGGAGCGCGATAAATGTACCTAGGATCGTTTCGGTATATTTCTAAGACAGCAGGATCGAATGCTAGGAATTTTAGCTGCGGTTCGCCGCGCGCTAGTCGGAAAGAGAAAGGCCGACCGACAAAATCAGATTCGTTAACGTGTTTTCTTAGCTGGCGCCGCGTAGGGTAAACACTCATGTATTTTCGCTTCTGGGAACCGAACTTCTCAACTTGAGTGTCCCTGGACTCCTCGGGAAAGGCTTTAATGGCGGAGTTGGGGTGAACGTCGCCGAAGATTGCCGTCAGAGCTCCCCGCGCTACCAAACGTCTAACACTTTCCGTGACCAAGGATTCGGATGCTTCCAACTGATGCGCCAAGTCATGGAGTGTCGTGCCATTAAATGCATCGGAGCCGAGATAGTTCTTCAGTACGGCGTGTTGTATCCGCTGGCTTACCGACGGAACTCGCATAGAGGGATAATACGCTTCCTCTGTCTCGCGCTGACTGCTAGTGCGCCATCGCTGAGCCCTGCATTGCTACGTCCCACAGCTCGACGCGATTGCGGCCGAGGTGTTTGGCGGAGTAGAGGGCGCGGTCGGCGCGGTCGATCAGCGTTGAGGGGCTCACTGTTCCTTCGTCTTCCGCGTTGTCGATGCCGGCGATGCCGATCGAGGCGGTGACCACGACCGAATCGCTGCCGACGTCGAACGAGCTTGCGGCCATCCGTTCGCGAATCCGCTCCGCGACCACCGTCGTGTTGCCGACTTTCGTCTCGGGAAGTACGACGCAGAACTCTTCGCCGCCGTAGCGTCCTGCAACATCGTAGACGCGGCAACTGTCGCGCAGTACCTGGGCGACGGAGCGCAGCACGCCATCGCCGGCGGAGTGTCCGAACGCATCATTGACGCGCTTGAAGTGATCGATATCGAGCATGAGCACCGACACCGGGCATCCGTGGCGCAAGGAGCGGTTCATCTCGCTGTCGATCTTCTCCATCACGTACCAGCGGTTGTAGAGCCCTGTCAGCGTGTCGCGTGCGGAGATTTCGGAGAGCGTTTGATTCTTCAAAACGAGATCGAGATTATCGCGCTTCATCTCATCGAGTTGCCGTTCCAACTCGATCACGCGCCCGTCGCGCTCGCCGGCAAATCGAATCACCGACGCGACGTCGCGAACGAGATTGCGATGCGAAACGCTAAGCGAAACGTCATCCTTCACCGCCAGTGCTGGCGTGAGAATGAACGAGGTTGCGCCATCCGCGGACGCGGGGTCGACCAGGGACAACTCCTTATCGAGCAACGCAGACAGCGACCGCACGATGCGGGCTGCCGCGTCTTCGGCGAACCAGCTCATCACACACTCCCCTCGGTTGGATGGCCGGGAGTATGAGAATGCGCCGCTTCCGAGTCAAGGTCGGATTTTGGAGCGTGTGGAACGCCGGAACGCTACCGGTACTCAATGCGGAACCGATTGATTCCTGCGCGAATCTCGTCGCCGCTCTGCACTTTCGTGTTTTGCGCCGGCAGTGTGTTGAGAAAGGTTCCATTGCGGCTGCCGAGGTCGCGGACGCGGATGGTGCCGTCAGGATCGGGCCCGACTTCGAAATGACGCCGCGAAAGAAACTCGTCAGGAACGCGCACGTGACCCTCGCGCCCAACGACGAGCCCCGTCGGCGGAATCTCGAACTCCTGCCCGTTCAATGCGCCATCGACGCAGATGAGAACAGGCCTTGTCGCGGGGGCGGCAGCTTGCGCGGCGGTTCGCTGCGTGATCTTGTGAACGAGCTCCGCTTCCTCGAGCGGCGCGTCTACCTCAAGAGGAATTGGCTCGACGGGAATGCCCGTCGTGTCGACGGGCTCGACGCTCACAAGTGCGGAGGAACCCAGCCGCAGCAGGTGCGTTCCCGCGGGGATCTGCGCCTCGGAGATCTGTTGGCCATCGAGAAACGTTCCCATGTGCGAGTCGGCGTCGCGCACGATGAGGTGTTCGCCTCGCAGCGAGATCGAACAGTGACGGAGCGATAGCTCTGCCTCCGCCAGCTCAACATGACATCCCCGGCGCCCGATCCACAGCGGGTACACACCGATCGTGAAGACCGTGTTGATCGACTCCCTGGCGCCACGCGCAATGATTCGAATGGATCGAGGCTGACCGGGTGGCCGCGGAGCCGCAGCCGGCACGGAGGCAACATCATCAGCGCGGACCTTGTACGGCGTGAGATCGATCTCCTTGACGCCCTCAGGATTTCCGAGTCGCGCCAGCAGCGCCGCTTTGCTCCCCGAAAGCCATTCGCCGCAATCGCACGTGGCGATTGAATTCGGCAGGCGAACGGCGATCACGCCAGGCACGTCGTAGGCCTGTCCGCACTTCGAGCAGCGGATCAGCGGCATGCGTGGATGATAGCGCAGCGCCATACGCTACACTTCCGCCGATTCTCATGCTTTCGGGTCCAACCACGGAACAATCGCGTCAGCGCGTAGGGCTCGGCCCGAAGTTCATCCTTGCGTTCGCGGTGCAGACGATTGTCAGCGCGTTGCTGATCGTCGGGTTCGAGCAGTGGCGCGTGCACACGCTCGTCCGCGACGAGCTCCTCACGAGCGCGGACAGATTGTCGCGCACCGTTGCCATCGCCGCGGGCAACGCTGCGCAGAACGGACGCGCGGACGATCTTCGCGCTATCGCCGCCGACCTGAAGGCGCGGCCATGGGTCGACTACGCCGACTTCGTGGGCGCCGATGGAAAGATCCTCGCTGCGCAAGGCACGCCACCATCCGACCTCGCACAGACTCCCGGCCGATCAGAGATTACGAACGCCGACGGCACGACGACGCACATCTTCGTCGTTCCGATCGCGGGCGGTTCTCACTTCCGTCTCGTCGGGAACGAGCGGGAAGCGATGGCGCGTGCGCGGCAACTTCGCTGGTCGAATCTCGTCGTCGCGCTTTTGGCTCTTCTGCTCGCAGTCGGGCTGGCCATTCTGGCATCTCGCTACATCGTCCGGCCTGTCCTCGATCTTGCCGATAACGCGCGACGATTGGCCGAAGGTGATCTGACGCAACGAGCGGACATACAGTCCTCCGACGAGATTGGCGATCTCGCTGACGCGTTCAACGCGATGGCCACGAACCTGGAGAAGACCATCACCAAGCTTGCACGCTCGCAGGCCCAGCTCAAGTCGGTTGTCGAGACGGTGGGCTCGCGCTCGCGCAACGTCGCCGAGCGAGTCAGCGAACAGCGCTCGATGATCGACAACAACTATCACTCCATCGATCAACTCAACAGCGGCGTCCGCAAGATCACTGACAACGTCGAGGCGCTCTCGGCATCTTCGGAGGAGACGTCGTCCTCCATGCTGGAGATGGTTGCATCGATCGAAGAGGTGAGCCGTCACACCGACACGCTCTACAACTCCGTGGAAGAAACAGCCTCGGCCACCGGACAGATGGTCAGCTCGATCAACGAGGTCGATCAGAACGTCGACTACCTCGCCAACTTCGTGACGGACACGTCGTCATCGATGGTCGAAATGGGCGCCTCGATCTCGCAGGTCGAATCGAACGCCGCGCGCTCCTACGATCTTGCGCTGGCGGTTGCCGACGCCGCCGAGTCGGGGATGAAAGCGGTGCGCGAGACGATCGACGGGATGGAGCAGATCCGCCGCTCCGTGTCGGAGTCGAACGCTGTCATCACGCGGCTCGGTGACCGCTCGATGGCCATCGGCAAAATCCTCAACGTCATTGAGGACATCGCCGAGCAGACCAACCTGCTCGCGCTCAATGCCGCGATTCTCGCCGCCTCGGCGGGAGAGCATGGCAAAGGTTTCTCCGTCGTCGCCGCGGAGATTCGCGATCTCTCCGAGCGCACCGCCTCGTCGACGCGCGAGATCGCCAATCTGATCCGCTCGGTGCAGGACGAGGTCGCGAACGCGCTCCGCTCCATGTCCGCCGGCACGCGCCTCGTCGAGGATGGCGTCTCGCTTTCCCACGAGGCTGGCAAAGCGCTGAACAACATTCTCGAATCGTCGACCAAGGCGTCGGGGATGGGCAAAGAGATCGCCGCCGCGACGCGCGAGCAAACATCCGGCAGCGAGAACATCACGCACGCCATCGACCGCTTGCAGGAATTGCTGCAGCAGATCAACGGCGCGACGACGCAGCAGGCGCAGGGCTCTGATCACATCATGAAAGCCGTCGAGTCGATGCGGGAAGTGACGCGTTACGTTCGCCAGGCCATGACCGAGCAGCGCTCCGGCTCGGCGATGATCTCCGCCTCCGCGGAAAAAATGATCGACATGATCCACGAGATTTTCCAGGTGGCAACGAATCAGGCCGCCGAGAGCGAGAAGATCGTGGCGACGATGGAGCAGGTGCGCGCGCTGGCCGAGGGGAATGGGGACTACGCGGTGGAGATGGGTGAATCGCTCGCGCTTCTCTCCGAGGCCATTCGCGGGCTCGACGAGGAAATCCGCCGTTTTCGTGTGCGCGGGTGATGGCAATCCGCGGGCGGCTCAGCAGGCGAAGCGGCGGCGCGATCCTTCACTTCAGCCATCCGCCGATTCCCGACGTCATTCGTTTTCGCGACGATGACTTTCGCGCCAAGCGTGAGTTCCATGTGACGCTCATCGGATCGACGACGATGCGGACGTTGACGAGCGCCTCCGATCTCGACGCTGATGATGTGATCCGTCGCGCAGGAAAAAAACTGGCCTTCACGATCACACTTCGCGATGAGCTCTGGCATCTGCGCGAGAATGAAACGCGCACCCTCATTCGTCTGTGCGGCGTGAATGGTGGGGACGAATTCTTCGCCCGGATCGAAAACGAGCTGCAGACCGCGATCGAACGGCCGCCGTACCACGTCACGCTCTACACGATCGGTACGCTGCGCGGCATCGGCATCGCCACGCCCGCAGAACTCGAGCAGTTCGGCGAGAAGATCGAAGGAGCCGAGCGCGACGCGCTCCTCTCCGTCTTACAATGACCCCATGCCTGATGATGCCGCCGAGCTGCGGCTGATCTCGTTCCGCATCGGTCCCGAGACGTTCGTGCTCGACATCATGGCCGTGCGCCAGATCATTCCGTACAGCGGTTCGACGTCGTTGCCGACCGCGCCGAAGTTCGTCGAAGGGATCATCGTGCTGCGCAACGAAGTCATCCCCATTGTCGATTTGCGCAAGCGGCTCTATCCCGATCTCCCGGACCAGGCCGAGCCACTCGTTCTCATCACGCACAGCCGGGCGGGAGTGATCGGGCTCAAGGTCGATTCCGTGAATCGGATCGTGACGGTGACGAGCGATACGCTGCTCTCGCCGCCGCCGCTCGTCCACGGAATCCGCGGCGAGCTGCTCATCGCCATCGTTCCGCACGAGGAGGAGATCTACCTTCTCATCGACATCGACAACGTGTTGAGCGAAGACGAGCGCAGCGAATTGGCAGAAGCCGATCTCGCTCTTCAAACGTAAGGCTCCCAATCCGAATCGGCGGGCGATCTTTTTAGATTCTTGAAAGCATGATTTGAGAGTTTCGCTCACAGAATGCTCACGCGAAGACGCGAAGACGCGAAGAGGGAAGAGCAGCCTTCGCGTCTTCGCGTGAGACAAAGAATTTCAAATACCGTTGGGTAGATTTGACAACCGTCGCCGCAAAGACATGGCAGTGGGCGTCCGACGATGCTGGAATTGTGATGCCCAGCTTTCAATCCTGCTCCGGCGCGCGATCCGTTGGCTCGTCGCGACGTTCGTCGTTTCGAAATCCATACGGACAATGTCGGCAGCCTGATTCGCAGCAGTAGCCGCGCTCGCGAAGGAACTTCTCGGTGAAAACCATGAAGCCGCGTTCGTAATAGAAGTCGGCTCCTTCGATCAGCGGAGGCATGGCGCGACAACGATATTCCGATATCCTTCGCCCGTGTTTGCGCGGACGCGGTTACTGCAGGTTGCCGAAGGAATGAAAGGACGGCGGATCGTCGTCTACGGCGACATCGTCGCCGACCGCTTCATCTATGGAACGCCGAAGCGCATCTCGCGCGAGGCTCCGGTGCTGATCCTTCGCCAGTACCGCGACGACGTTCTCCTCGGTGCGGCCGGCAACGCCATCAACAACATCTTCTCCCTCGGCGGAATACCATTTCCCGTCTCGGTGCTCGGCGACGATCAGCAAGGGCAGCAGCTTCTTGACGCGATGACGGGACAGGGCATCGATTGCAGCGGCGTCCTCCGCGCTGGCCGATACAACACGCCGACCAAAGTCCGCATCCTCGGCGGCATGCCTCACGCCAGCCGGCAGCAGATCGTCCGTTACGACATCGAAGATCACTGCGATCTCACGGATGACGAGGCAGCGAACATCGGGAACAACCTGCGCGAGCAGATCGCCGTCGCCGACGCAGGGCTCATCAGCGATTACGGATATGGAGTCGTGACGGAGGCACTCGCGGGTTCACTGACCGGCGCCGCGCACGGCAAGGCGATCACGCTCGATTCGCGTTATGACCTGCTGCGATATAGCGGCGTGACCGCGGCAACTCCGAATGAAGAAGAAGCGGCGGCCGCCGCCGGCACGGTGCTTTTCAACGGAAGCGACAGTGAGCAGCGTCTGCGCGAGGCCGGCAAAACGCTGCAAGACGCGCTCGGATGTGCGGCGTTGCTCGTCACGCGCGGCAGCCGCGGCATGGCGCTCTTTGAGAGCGGAACAACCGAGCCGGTCTTCATCCCTGTTTACGGCACCGACCAGGTTGCCGACGTCACCGGCGCCGGCGACACTGTGATCGCGGCGTTCACTCTGGCGTTGGCAGCGGGTGCGTCGTCGCTGGAAGCCGCGACGATCGCGAACTACGCCGGCGGAATCGTCGTCATGAAGATGGGGACAGCGACCGTGTCGCACGACGAGCTGCGGAAAGCGATCGAGCGCGACGAGGCGCTCGCCGAGTGAACGCGCCGATCCTTGATGAGCGTGCGCTCGCTGAAGCGCTTGCGAAGGAGCGTGCGGCGGGACGCACGGTCGCCTTTGCCAACGGATGTTTCGACGTGCTGCACGTCGGCCACCTTCGATACCTGCAGGATGCGGCACGACAGGCGGACGTTCTCGTCGTCGGTATCAACGGCGACGAGTCGGTGCGCGAGTTGAAGGGCGCGGGACGTCCCGTCATGAGCGAGGCGGAGCGCGCGGAATTGATCGCGTCGATTCGTGGCGTGTCGTACGTGACGATCTTTCACGATCGCAGTCCCGGACGGCTGATCGGCGACCTCAAGCCCGACGTTCACTGCAAAGGCACCGACTACACACCTGACAGCGTGCCGGAGGGAGAGATTGTTCGATCGTATGGCGGACGAGTCGCGATCGTCGGCGATGCAAAGGAACACTCCACGACGGAGATGTTACGAAGGATGAAGGATGAAGGATGAAGATAACAGTTGAAGATAATAGACGACTGTAATCAACGACGATTTATGAAACAAAAGGCTGAAAAATGAAGGATGAACGATGACGCAAGAATCGGTGAACGCCGTTCATCCTTCATCCTTCATCCTTCATCCTTCATCAAGTCTCCTCGTCGTCCGCCTCTCCGCATTCGGTGATGTCATCCACACCATCCCTGCTGTCGTGGCGCTTCGCAACGCCTTGCCTCAAACTGCGATCGCATGGGCCGTCGAGCCGGCGTATGCGGAGCTCGTCGAGCTCGTCGCCGGTGTGAAGGCGATCCGCGTGCCGCTCAAGCAGTGGTCATTTGCGCGCCTCGCTGAAGCGCGACGGAACGTACGCGGATTTGACGATGTGATCGACTTCCAGGGCCTGATCAAGTCGGCGCTCCTGGCGCGCGCGAGCGGCGCGACGCGGCGCTTCGGATTCGCAAAGGGAATCATCCGCGAAAAGCCCGCAGCGTGGTTTCTGAACCGGCCGGTCGAAGTTGATACGACGCGTCATGTCATCGAGTGGAACCTTGTACTTGCCCGCGCGTGCGCTCCGGAGATCACCAGTGCGCCGTTTGTCGATTTCACGCCCTTCGCCAGCGATCCGTCAGGAAAGCTCGCCGCATTCATGAATCGCATCGTTCTTCTTCCCAGCGCCGGGCGCGCCGAAAAGCAGTGGCCTATCGATCGATTTCCCGAACTGGCGCGGCGCATCGGGCGTGACGCGCTCGTTGCGTGGGGACCGGGCGAGGAGGCGATGGCGCGATCGGTTGGCGCCGAGGTCGCGCCGCCGACAAACTTTCGAGAGTTGGCCTTCTTACTTCGCCACGCGAAGCTCGTCGTCGGAGGAGACACCGGCCCGCTGCACCTCGCGGACGCGCTCGGCGTTCCCGTTGCCGGCCTCTACGGTCCGACCAACCCGGCGCGCAACGGACCGTACAATCAACGCGATCATGTGATCGAGTCCTATACAACCACGAAGTCGATGCAGTCGATCGGCGTCGATGACGTGATGCATCTCATACTCAAAATAAACCCTCGTTGACGGTGATTCGCGCGGGGAGGTAAACTCGCCGGTCACACGCGAAATCCCTCATGCCCCGCAACTTAGCAGCGCCCCACACAAACCTATGAGCGTACGCCTCGGAGAGCTTCTGACGAAAGCGAGTCTGATCACGCAGGATCAGCTCAAGGAAGCGCTCAAGCTTCAGAAGGAGACTTCCGGAAAGCTGGGAGAGACGCTGATCAAACTTGGGTTTGTCTCCGAGGAAGACATCACGGAGTGCCTGTCGCAGCAGTTCGGTGTGCCGTCGATCAATCTCGTGCACTTCGAGATCGACTCATCCGTGATCAAGCTGATCCCGGCCGACGTGGCGCGCAAGTACAACATCCTTCCCGTCAACAAGACGGGCGCCACGATCACGATCGCCATGGCCGATCCGACGAACGTTTTCGCCATGGACGACATCAAGTTCATGACCGGCTACAACGTCGAGCCGGTTGTGGCGTCGGAGCTCGGGATCAAAGCGGCCATCGACAACTACTACGGCACCACGTCTTCTCTCGAGTTGAAGAAGGTCATGGAAGACCTTCAGCAATCGGAGAGCGCCGACCTCGAGGTCCTCGAAGAAGAAGAGGACATGGACATCGGCGCGCTCGTCGACTCGACGGAAGAAGCGCCGGTCGTGAAGCTCGTCAATCTCATCCTCACCGACGCGATCAAGCGCGGCGCGTCCGATATTCACATCGAGCCGTATGAGAAAGAGTTCCGCGTCCGCTTCCGCATCGACGGAACGCTCTACGAGATCATGAATCCGCCGCTGAAGCTGAAGGACGCGATCACGTCGCGCATGAAGATTCTGGCGAAGCTCGATATCTCCGAGAAGCGCCTGCCGCAGGACGGACGCATCAAGCTGAAGATGAAGCTCAACGACAAGAACAAAGAGCTCGACTTCCGCGTCTCCGTTCTGCCGACACTCTTCGGCGAGAAGATCGTCATGCGCCTTCTCGACAAGGACAACCTTCGCCTGGACATGACCAAGCTCGGCTTCGAGCCGGAGTCGCTGGTGCGATTCGAGGAAGCGATCTTCAAGCCGTGGGGAATGGTGCTGGTCACCGGTCCGACCGGATCGGGCAAGACGAACACGCTCTACTCCGCGCTGTCGAAAGTGAACTCGCCGGAAGTCAACATCATGACCGCCGAGGATCCGGTCGAGTTCAACCTGCCGGGAATCAATCAGGTGCAGATGAAGGAGTCGATCGGACTCAACTTCGCGGCCACCCTGCGATCGTTTCTGCGTCAGGATCCGAACATCATTCTCGTCGGCGAGATCCGCGATTTCGAGACCGCCGAGATCGCGATCAAGGCAGCGCTCACCGGACACCTCGTGCTTTCCACGCTGCACACGAATGACGCGCCGTCGACCATCAACCGCCTCATGAACATGGGCATCGAGCCGTTTCTCGTGGCGACGTCCGTGCAGCTCATTGCTGCGCAGCGGCTGGCGCGGCGCGTATGCTCGAACTGCAAGGAGCCGGTCGAGATGACGCCGCAGGCGCTGATGAACGTCGGCTTCAAGAAAGAAGAAGTGGGCACATTTACGGTCTACAAAGGCCGTGGATGCGACAAGTGCAACAGCACCGGATACAAAGGCCGCGTGGCCCTCATCGAGGTGATGGCCATCGACGACACGATCCGCGACCTCATCCTCTCCGGCGGAACAGCCATCGACATCAAGAAACGGGCAGCGGAGAACGGGATGATCAGCCTCCGCCGCTCCGGACTGATTAAAATCAAGGATGGAACCACGACGATCGAAGAGGTCGTTCGGGAGACGATTTTGTGAGTGAGTAGGCACGGGGTGTGGGGTGTGGGGAGTGGGAGATAAAGCTCCTCTCTCCACCCCCTACTCCCTACTCCCTACTTCCGGAGACAACAATGCCAGTCACCCTTCATCAGCTTCTGAAGACGATGGTCGAGCGCGGCGGCTCGGATCTTCACATCACGACCAATTCCGCTCCTCAAATCCGGATCGACGGGAAGCTCACGCCGCTCGACATGCCGGTACTGATGGCGCCGGAGACGAAGCAGCTCGCCTACTCGGTACTCACCGACGCGCAGAAGCATCGCTTCGAGGAGAATCTCGAGCTCGACCTCTCCTTCGGCATCAAAGGACTGGCCCGTTTCCGCGCCAACATCTTCAATCAGCGCGGCGCCACCGCCGCCGTCTACCGCCAGATCCCCTACGAGATCCTCGGATTTCGTGAGTTGGGATTGCCTACCGTGGTCGAGGAAATCTGCAACCGTCCGCGCGGGCTCGTTCTCGTCACCGGCCCGACCGGCTCGGGCAAGTCGACGACGCTGGCTGCGATGATCGATAAGATCAACCGCGAGCGGCACGAGCACATCATCACCATCGAGGATCCCGTCGAGTTTCTCCACTCGCACAAGAGCTGTATCGTCAATCAGCGCGAGCTGCACGCGGATACGCACTCGTTCGCGAACTCGCTCAAGTCAGCGCTGCGCCAGGATCCTGACGTCGTTCTGATCGGCGAAATGCGCGACCTCGAGACAATCGAGTCGGCGCTTCGCATCGCCGAGACGGGCCACCTCACGTTCGGAACGCTTCATACGAATTCGGCGGCACAGACGATCAACCGCGTCGTCGATGTGTTTCCATCGCACCAGCAACCGCAGATCCGCGCCCAACTTTCGTTCGTTCTCGAAGGAATCCTCTGCCAAAGCCTCCTGCCGAAAGCGAACGGAAAAGGGCGCGTGATGGCCATGGAGATCCTCGTTCCCAACGCCGCGATCCGCAATCTGATCCGCGAGGACAAGGTGCACCAGATCTACTCGATGATGCAGACCGGACAAGCGAAGTACGGAATGCAGACTTTCAACCAGTCGTTGGCGACGTTGTACTTCAAGAAGCACATCACGCTGCAGGTGGCGCTGGCTCGTTCCTCGAATCCGGACGAGCTGCAGGAAATGATTTCCCGTGGCGCCGGCGTCCTCGCGCCGCAGGGCGCGCCACCAGCCGCGGGCGCACGTTCGCGGCCGGCGTAAAGTACGTTTGTAACCGGAGGAGATGATGCCTACATTTGAATGGAAGGGATCGCGGGCCGGTCAGGTGCAGAGCGGTGTGCTCACCGCCGACTCCAAAGACGCGGCGGAGCAGATGCTTCGCAGGCAGCGCATCGAAGCGCCGTCCATCAAGGAGAAAGGAAAAGAGATCGCCTTTCCGAAGTTCGGCGGCGGCGTGGCACCCACACTCGTCGCGATCTTCACGCGGCAGTTCTCCGTCATGATCGACGCCGGCCTGCCACTCGTGCAGTGCCTCGAGATCCTGGCCAGCCAGCAGGAGAACAAGACCTTCAAACGAGCGCTCATCCAGATCCGCCAGGACGTCGAATCGGGATCGAACCTCGCGGATTCGATGCGGAAACATCCCAAGATCTTCAACGATCTCTTCACGAACATGGTTGCCGCCGGAGAAGCGGGCGGTATTCTCGACACGATCCTTCAGCGCCTGGCGCAGTACATCGAGAAGTCGGTCAAACTGAACAGCCAGGTCAAATCGGCGATGATCTATCCGGTCGCCGTCATCTCCATCGCCTGCATCGTCATCGCCGTCATTCTCTGGAAAGTCATCCCTGTCTTTGCCGCTCTCTTTAAGGGCTTGGGCGCGGAGCTTCCGATGCCGACGCAGATCGTTATCTGGCTGTCGAACTTCATCGGAGACTTCTGGTGGCTCATGGCCATCGTAATCGGCGGGACGATCTACTCGCTGCGCCGCTATCACGAAACGTACAAAGGAAAGCGCGTTCTCGACGGCATCATCCTGAAGATGCCGATCCTGGGCATGCTGATGCGGAAGATTGCCGTCGCTCGTTTCTGCCGCACGCTCTCGACCCTCACCGCGTCCGGAGTTCCGATCCTCGACGGCCTGCAGATCACGGCGCGCACCGCCGGCAACTCCATCGTCGAAGACGCGATCATGGCCACGCGCAAGTCGGTCGAAGAAGGGAAGACGATCAGCGAGCCGCTGGCGGACACCGACGTCTTTCCTTCGATGGTTGTGCAGATGATCGCGGTCGGTGAGCAGACCGGCGCACTCGACACGATGCTGTCGAAGATCGCCGACTTTTATGAAGACGAAGTCGACACGGCCGTCGCCGGTCTGATGAAGCTTCTCGAGCCCGTCCTCATCGCCTTCCTCGGCGTCGCCATCGGCGGGATCGTCATCGCCATGTACATGCCGATGTTCACGCTGATCGGAAAAGTGGGGTAAGAAGCTCTTAGCTCTTAGCTATTGGCTCCTAGGGCGGCGCGCTTGACGCGTCGCCCTTTTGATTTACGCTAATCATCGTAGACGAACGCTTCGCAAACGAGCCCAATCCAGATCAACACTGGTTCCCCTAAGAGCTAACGGCTAACAGCTCAGAGCTAACAAATGCCCACCGACGCCCGCATGTTGATCGCCGTTCGCGTCGTCGTCGTGACGACGCTGCTGCTGGCGACGCTCATCATTCAGTACACCGTACGCGAGCTGTTGCCAATCAACTATCTCTACACCACGGCCGGCCTCACGTACGGGCTCACGCTTGCGTACATCGGTATCGGCCGGCTCATCGCATCGCGCCGGGCCAACCTCTTCATCCAGATCGCCGGTGATCTCGTCGTCGAGACGGTTCTCGTTTACTTCACCGGCGGTCTCGATTCGCCCTTTTCGTTTCTCTATCTCGTCTCGATCATCACCGCGTCGATGCTGCTCTACCGGCGCGGAGGCCTGCTCGCCGCCAGTGGTGCCGTCATCCTCTATGGAGCACTCGGCGACCTGATGTACTGGGGGATTCTGCACCTTCCCGAACAGTCGTGGTTTACGCCAACGCTCTGGAGCTCGTCGCGTCTTTACTTCAACATGGCTACGAACTTCGCCGGCTTCTACGCCACGGCGTTCCTCACGTCGTATCTCGCGGAGAAACTGCAAAGGACGTTCGAAGAACTCGACGCGAACAGGCAGAATCTCGCCGAGCTTCGCGCGCTCAATCAGAACGTCGTCGAATCGATCCCGTCCGGCCTCATCACCTTCTCACCCGAAGGAGTGGCAACGTTCATCAATCCCGCCGGCTGCTTCATCCTCCACGTCGATTCGCAGATGGTGATCGGAAAAAACATCGCGCAGTTTGGTTTCTTTGGCGATGACAAGTGGGACGTGGTGCGCGAGACGCTCACGACGGATGCTGTTGTCCGAGGCGAGAGAGACGATTTCCAGATCGGAGAGGAAACGCGCAGCCTGGGGTTCGCCATCACGCCGCTCAACTCCATCGACGGCACGGCGTCGGGATACACGCTCATCTTTCAGGACCTCACGGATGTGAAGAAGCTGGAAGCGGAACTGCGGCTGAAAGACCGCATGGCCGCGGTCGGCGAGCTCTCGGCAGGCATCGCTCACGAGATCCGCAATCCGCTCGCTGCGATCGCCGGATCGGTGCAGGTCTTGAAGAAATCGACGGCGCTCAATCCGCAGGAGCAGCGCCTGATGTCGATCATCCTGAAAGAGTCGGACCGTTTGAACAAGTCGATTGCAGACTTTCTCCGCTTCGTCAAACCGCAGGAAAAGCGTGCGGCGCAATTCGACATCGCCGCCAGCCTTACCGAGACGCTCGATCTGCTTCGGAATTCACCCGAGCTTGGAGCCAGCCACACGATCGAGCACGACATCTCGCCTCCCGTCTTCACGATCGTCGGTGATGCCGATCAGATCCGGCAGGTCTTCTGGAACATCGCCCGCAATGCGTTTCAGGCCATGCCTACTGGCGGCACGCTGCTCGTGACGACCGAAGCGACAGGAGACCGCTACAGAATCATCTTTCGTGACAGCGGCCGCGGAATGAACGATGCCGATCAGCGACGCCTGTTCCAACCGTTTCGAACGAATTTTCCCACCGGCACCGGACTGGGGATGGCCATCTCCTACCGGATCGTGCAAGAGCATGGCGGACAAATCGACGTGACCTCTCGCGAAGGTGTCGGGACGTCGATCACGGTCTCGTTGCCGGCAACGGCTTCGATTCGTAACGCGGTGGCGTGAGCGATTCTTATCGCATCGCCCGCATCTGATACCCCATCGCTGTCGGAACGAATCCCGCTTCGGCGAGATACGACCCGAGGTCGGATTTCGCGGCGGCAGCGCCATTGACCTCGGCGATCAGCAGCGCGCGGCGCGTTCCGTTCGCGACGAGCGATGCCAATGTCTTCGCGATTTCGCGTGCGACGATGCCGCGCATCGGCTCATTCTCCGGAAGAAATGTGGAGAGCTGTTTCTCGCCGCGGCCGATGTAGGCGCTGAGCAATCCGTTGACGAGAATCACGCTCGCGCCGGGAACGCGCATCAAACCTGCGACGGGCCATTTCAAGAGCGACCCGTAAGGATTGGCGGGATCCGTTGCTGCGAGCATCGCCGTCTCCGGCTCGTCGGGTTCGTCGCGATACGAGCGGAGGAGATCGAGCGCTCCGGCGCTGCCGAATTGCGTCGCGCCGAAGCCGGCCACGAAATAGCCGCGGCGCGTGCGTCCCGACTCTTCCATACCCTTTAGTATGGGATAGATCGCGCTGAATCCGCCGGGAATGCCTTCGACGGCGGCGGCTTCGCGGACGACGACTCCGTAGCGCGCCAGCAATTGGTGTGCGGTCGCGCTGGCTCGCTCCGTCGTCGTTCCGCGAGGTGGTTGCACGAGCGACCAGCGGCCCTGCGTGGATGGCGGCGCCACGCGGCGCGAACGGAAGCCCGAGTTGCGCGGCGACGATTTCGGCCGCGTGTAGGCACGCAGGGCGTGGAACGTATCGTTCGTGATCACGCCGCGCCAGACCAGATTCCAGAGCGCGTCGACGACGTCGTTTGCAAATCCACCTGCTGCGGATTGGATCTCGGCGAAGAACGAAGCGCCGCTAGCCCGGAGGTGGTCGATGATCTTCTGTTCCACTTCGGTCGTCTCGGCATCTCTCGGCGCGTGCAGGAGCGGCAGATGATCGGTGAGATAGAGCGCGATGCGGCCGTCGCGCTCGCCGAGCGGCTCGACACCGGTCCATACGATCTCTCCCGCCGCGCTGAGCGTATCGAGGTCAGATGGTTTGTAACCCTCGATGCGCGAGGAGAGGATCTCGGACTCGAAGATCGACGCCGGCAGCGCAACGCCTTGCAGCGCCTCGACCACTTCGAGCAGTCCTTCCAGTCCGCGGCGCTTCTTCGTGACGAACTGCCAGTGCGTGATCAGCCGGACATACGTGCTGGAATCGACCGGCTCCACTTCCTTGCGCAATTTGGCCAGCGAGCGGCGGCGAATCGCGCTCAGAACATCGTTATCGCACCACTCGCGCTGCGTGCCGCCGGGACGGAACTCGCCTTCGATCAGACGTCCGCGCTCGACGAATCGCTCCAGCGCGGCACGCACGACCGCGACGCCGAGTCCGTAACGGTGCGCGACATCGGACGGCGTAAACGGCCCGTGCGTTCGCGCATAGCGGAGCACAAGGTCTCCGGTGGGATCAGCCATCGGCTGGAGATAGCGATCGGCGAGCCCTTGTGGCAACGGAGCGCCGAGAGCGTCGCGATAGCGGCTGGCATCTTCGATGGCGATGAAGCGCTTTTCCCGCGCTACACCGATCTCGATGATGCGGCGCGTGGTCGTCAGCTCGCGGATCGCGGTTTTGGCATCGATGAGAGAACGCTGCGCGATCTCTTCTCGTGACAAATCGCCCAATCGGAGGAGGAGATCATGCAGCGCGTCGGCCGACTTCACCTTGTGCCGATCGTCGAGATGTTGCAACTCGATCTCGAGCGCGTGCAAGGCATCGGCGTCGAGCAGCTCGCGCAACTCGGGCTCGCCGAGGAGCTCGCGCAGTTGCGCCTGATCGATTGCCAGCGCCTGCGCGCGGCGCTCGGCGAGAGGTGCATCGCCGTCGTAGATGAAATTCGCGACGTAGCGAAAGAGAAGCGAGCCGGCGAATGGCGACGGTTTCTCGGTGTCGGCAACGACAACGCGAATCGTCCGCTGCTGGATCTTCTTCATCGTCGCCACGAGTGCGGGCACATCGAAGACATCTCGCAGCACTTCGCGATACGTTTCGAGGATGATCGGGAACGAACCGAACCGCGACGCCACCTGCAGCAGGTCGTACGCGCGCTTCCGCTGCTGCCAAAGCGGCTGGCGGCGATCGGGACGGAAGCGCGGCAGCAGCAGCGCGCGCGCGGCGGCCTCACGAAACTTCGCCGCGAACATTGAGCTCGATCCGAGCTGGCGCACGACGAGTTGCTCGATCTCGTCGGCGTCAGGAATCAGCAGCTCTGCACGTGGCGGTACATCGGTATCGGGGAAGCGGACGATGAATCCGTCGTCGCTCCACATCGTCTCGACGTCGATCTGCAGTTCGTTGCGAACCTTCGCCGTGACGGCCATGGCCCACGGCGCGTGGATGCGTCCGCCGAACGGCGTGAGGACGCAGACGCGCCAGTCGCCGAGGTCGTCGAGGACGCGCTCGATGACGATGGTGCGATCGTCGGGAACCGCGCCGGTCGCGGCGTGTTGATCGTCGAGATACTGGATGAAGTTCCGCGCGGCCAGCTCGCCGAGGTCGTGCTTGGTCGTCAAACGTTTCACTGCCGCGGCGGGAGACATCGCGCCGATCTCGCGGACGAGCGCACCGATCGCTTCACCAAAAGGTACCGTGCGCTCGGCGGCATCCGCCTTCCAGAACGGCATCTTCCCTGGCTCGCCGGGTGCAGGCGTGACGAGCACGCGATCGTGCGTGATCTCTTCGATGCGCCATGTCGATGCGCCGAGGAGGAAGGTCTCGCCGACGCGCGATTCGAAGACCATCTCCTCGTCGAGCTCACCGACGCGCGCGCTCTGCGTTTTCTCGCCGCCAGCGAGGAAGACTCCGAATAGGCCGCGGTCGGGGATCGTGCCGCCGCTGGTGATGGCCACGCGCTTCGCGTTCGGACGCGGCGTGAGAATGTTCGTCACGCGATCCCAGGTGATGCGCGGCCGCAATTCTGCGAACTCGTCGGAAGGGTAGAGGCCGGAGAGCATGTCGAGCACGCCGTCGAATGACGTGCGCGACAACTCGGAGAAGGGCGCGGCCTGGCGAACGAGTGCGAAGAGCTCGTCGGCGTGATACGAATCGACCGCAATCATCGCCACGATCTGCTGCGCGAGAACATCGAGCGGATTGCGCGGGTAGCGCGTCGGTTCGATGGCGCTGCGGTGCATGGCGTCAGTGACCGCGGCGCAGGCGAGCAGATCTCCGCGAAACTTCGGGAAGATGATTCCTTCGCTGACGGTGCCGACTTGATGCGAGGCGCGGCCGATGCGCTGCATCCCGCTGGCAATCGACGGCGGCGCTTCGATCTGGATGACGAGATCGATGGCGCCCATGTCGATGCCGAGCTCGAGAGACGACGTCGCCACAAGCGCAGGCAGTCGTCCCGACTTCAGGTTGTCTTCGATCTCGATGCGTTGCGCGCGCGCGATCGAGCCGTGATGTGCTTGCACGAGGAGCTCGCCGGCAAGCTCGTTCAGAGCGCCTGCAAGGCGCTCGGCTAGCCGGCGCGAGTTGACGAAGATTAACGTCGACGTGTGGGCGCGAATCAGTTCGAGCAATCGCGGATGAATCGCCGGCCAGATCGATGTACGGACACCCTGTCCCGCCGGTCCGCTCGGAATGTCGTCGCGCGACGACTCATTGAGCTTCGCCATCTCTTCGACGGGAACTTCGACATGAAGCGTGAGCTGTTTTTTCTCGCCCGTGTTGATGATGGTTACCGCGCGGGGGTCGTTTCTAGGGAGTCGGGAGTCGGAGTGAGTGGAGTCTTCGGGCTCGGGACCTAACGATAGTCGCCGATCAATGATCTCGGCTGCGACTTCTCCGACGCCCGATTCCCGACGAACGACCCCCTCGAATCCACCCAGGTACTTCGCCACCTCCTCCAGCGGATTCTGCGTCGCCGACAGGCCGATCCTCTGCGGCGTCTTGTCGGCGATGCGCTGCAATCGTTCGAGCGACAGCGCCATGTGCGCGCCGCGCTTGTTCGGAACGAGCGCGTGAACCTCATCGATGATGATCGTCTCCACGCCGCGCAGAACATCGCGCGCGTTCGAGGTCAGCATCAGATAGATCGATTCGGGCGTAGTGATGAGGATGTCCGCGGGATCGCGAAGGAATCGTGCGCGCTCTGCTTGCGGCGTGTCGCCGGTGCGAATCGAGATCGACGGAATGACGAACGACTCGCCTCGCTCGGCGGCGAGATTGGCGATGCCGGTCAGCGGCGCGCGGAGGTTGCGCTCCACATCGACCGCCAGCGCTTTCAGCGGCGAGATGTAGACGACGCGGCAGCGGCGATCCTTCTCCGGCCGCGGCGCGAACATCAAGCGATCGAGCGCCCAGAGGAAGGCTGTCAGCGTCTTGCCGCTACCGGTCGGCGCAAAGATCAGCGTCCAGTCGCCGCGTGCAATCGCCGGCCATCCCATCTCCTGTGCGCGCGTCGGCGTGCGAAAAACATTGAGGAACCAGTCGCGCACGGCGGGGTGAAACGGGGCCATTGCCGCCGCTGCAGACACCTTCCCGCTCCCCTTCGCCGAGGTGGTCAACGTGTGAACCTTCCGCGAACGCTGGACATTAAGTTCTTCCGCTGCAAGAATAGTCTCCTTCCAGGCGATCAAAGACAGGCGGGCGAAGGACAGGGATGCGGCTCAAGGTGCTCGGCGCTTACGGCGCGTCAGATGCTGAACATAATCTGACGGGTTACCTGATCGACGACTGGTTTGCAGTCGACGCCGGGACCCTCACATCCAAACTCTCCTTCGCGCAGCAAGCGCGCATCCAGGCTGTCTTCATTACTCATACCCACGCCGATCACATCCGCGATCTCCCGCATCTCATCCACAACCGCTTCAGCCAGACCGCCGGTCCGCTGACGGTATTCGCGGCCAAAGATGTGATGGAGCTCCTGATCTCGAACGTCTTCAACGGAATCGTCTGGCCCGATTTCTCGACGCTCATCTCACCCCTGACGAACAAACCCGCTGTGATCTATCGCGCCCTCGCACCGGGCAAGAAGGTGATGTTCGAAGGCGTCGGCATGACCGCCGTCCCCGTGCATCATCAGATTCCGGCTGCCGGAGTGATCGTGGAGATGAACGGCCAGGCCATCGCCTTCACCGGCGACACCGGCCCCACCTCGGAGATCTGGAAGCGCACGAACAAAACGCCGAACGTCGTCGCCGTGGTTACTGAAGCGTCGTTCCCGAACGATCAGCAGCAGCTCGCCGACGATACCGCCCACCTTTCTCCCAACACCTTCGGCGAAGAGCTGAAGAAAATCACGGTCGACGCCCCGGTCTACGCCAGCCACCGCAAGATCCCGTTCGAGCGCGACATCGAGTCGCAGATCCGGAATCTAAGGGACCGCAGAGCGAGGGTGCTGCTGGAGAAGAATTACACGTTGTAGGTGCAGTGAGCTCGCGGCCACGAGTGCAACATCGCCCGGAGCGCGAGCCTGTCATTCTGAATCGGCGAAACCGCGGCGGGAGGGCGTGCGGGTGTGAGCGGTGGAGCGCGATGAAGAATCTCCCGCCCACGAAGCGACAATCAACCGACGGCCACGACCCAGCCCATACGCGTAGTATGATATATTATCATACCATGAGTCGCGCCAAGATAGCCATTACCGTTGACGAAGACGCTCTCACTGAGATCGACCGGCTCGTTCGCAATGGAGTCTTTCCGAATCGTAGTCAGGCGTTTGAAGTTGCGGTGATCGAACGCCTCGATCGGATGAAGCACTCCCGACTCGCGCGTGAGTCGGCAAAGCTCGACAAGACGGAAGAAGCCGCGTTGGCAAACGAGAGTTACGCAGGAGACGTCGATTGGCCCGAATACTGAGAGGCGACGTTGTCTGGGCCGATCTCAATCCTGTGATCGGCCATGAGCAAGCCCGTCAGCGGCCTGTCGTCGTCCTGAGCCACGACGTATTCAACGAGAGGTCTGGAACTGTCATTGCTATCGCAGTAACGAGCCAGGAGTCAAAGGCGTCCTTTCCGCTGACGCTCGAAATTGAAAGCGTCAAACTGCCGAAGCGGTCGTGGGCAAAGATCAGCCAGATTCGAACGCTTGCCGTCGCACGGCTTCGCAAAAAGTTGGGCCGGATCTCCCCTGAGGAACTTGAGCGAATCGTCGAAGGCCTCAACGAGATCGTTGGCGGTTAGCCCTACCTCACACCGATCTCCGCCGCCACCGCTTTCGCGTCATACACCTTCCCGTCCTTGATCACCGTCACGACCTTGCGCACGTCGCTGATGTTCGTCGTTGGATCGCCGTCGATGATGTCGAGGTCGGCCAGTTTGCCGGGTGCGATCGTGCCGATTTGATCGTCGTGTTTCATTACGCTCGCTGCGCCCAGCGTGGCGATGCGCAGCACCTCGGCGGGCGGAATCCCTGCTTCGACGTACAACTCCAGCTCGCGATGCAGTGAGAAGCCGGCCATCGCGTCGGTGCCGGCGACGATCGGCACGTGCGCGTCATACAGAGTTTTCACCATCGCCAGGAGATTGCGGAAGGAGTCGTGGTATCGCTGATCTTTGCCTTCGGGAACCGGCAGCCCACCGGTCAGAAATCCGCGGCGGACCTGCGGCGGGAGGCGGTCTGCGATCGCTGCATAGCCGGGTGACATCGTCCCTTTGCGCGATGTGAACATCCCTTCGAAGATGGAGAGCGTCGGATCAATGACGGTCTTGTGTTCGCGGAGCAGATCGATGAACGCCTTCACCTCAGCCGACTGCAGGTCGAGTGTCGCTGCACGATCCGCGACTGCAGTGAAACGAACCGGCGTGCGCGTGTCCTGAATATCGGGCCAGAAGTTGAGAAAGAGAAAATTCGTGTGCTGGATCTCGTCGTATCCGGCGCGCACAGCATCCTCGGCGCGCATAAATGCCGGCACGTGTCCGCTCACGCGCAGCCCGTGCTCGTGGGCGACGCGCGTCATGAATGGCACGAGCTCCGGCTTCACGGAGCTGTAGATCTTGATCTGTTCGTAGCCGAGCCTCGCGTAGTTCTCGATCGCCGCGCGTGCCTGCTCCTCGTTGTCGACCAGCACTTTGGTCGGGCCGGCGAACTTGCCGGGGCCGTCGATGATGCCGGCCATGATGATGCGCGGACCGATCGCCGCTCCGCTGTCGATCTTCTTGCGCAGGTCGAGCAAGAAGTCGGTGTCGTTGGCGAGATCGCGCACCGACGTGATGCCGTTTGCGATGTCGAGGAGACCGTCGTCGGCGGAGTTGTGTGTGTGCATGTCCCACAACCCAGGGATGACCGTGCGGCCACCGGCGTCGATTCGTTCGAGACCGTCCGGAATGGCGATGCCGGTGCCGACCGCCTCGATGCGGTTGCCGCGGATGATGATCGTCGTTCCCGAAGTCGTACCCATCGTGACCGGATCAAAGAGGCGCGCGTTCGTGATGACGATGCCGCCGCCTGCCGGCGCGTGTGCGAGTCGTGCTGCAGTACGCGCGACCGCCTCATCGCGCCACGCGTCCTGCGATTTGAGCAATTCAGGAAGCACGGAGTCCCAGCCGTCTGCGATGACCGAAGACCAGGATGACGCCGATGCGAACAGTTCGTTCCGATCATCGAGCCACACGGGCGAAGGAGTGAAGCCGATGCCGCCGATCTCGTAGCAAGTGATGTGTTGCGAGTGTTCCGCCGCTGAAACAATAAGCTCGCCTACCTTGCGAATCGTCGCTTCGCCGGCGGGCAGCAGACCGAGACGATGCTCCGGTGCCGCCAGCAACGCACGAGCGAGCACCGCAGTCTCCTCGGGCGGCCCGTACATCGAAACGAAAAACAAGGGGCTGGCAGCAGGAGGAGCGCTGCCTTTCTCCGCCCCGTTCGACCACGTGCCGTTCGCGAATGTTTCTTCGACGGGCACCTTGAAATAGTCGTTGCCGTTCGTGCGCAACGACGATGTGATCGAGTGTGTGCCGGTTGTCAGAACGCTGTGTGTTTTCGGGCCGCGCCCGCGATCGTTGTATTCGAAATCGATCGCGCGCGTGTCGCCGCTCACAACGACTGTCTCCGTTCCGGCGCGATGTCCGCCGAGGATGAAGGCGCGTGTCTGAGAATTCGGGGAGGGAGTAGCCGTCGGAGGGGCCGTTGTGTGCGAGCACGCAGCGAGCGAGACGGCAAGGAGAGCGAACAGGCGGTATCGCATCGTGAAAGTGTACGCGCGCTGATATGCGCTGTCCCCCAAATCGCTACAATCCGCTCGCAATGCCGCGCTCCGCTGTTACGGTCATCATTCATACACTCGATGAGAAAGACTTCATCGAAGATTGCCTTCGCTCCGTTGAGTGGGCGGACGAGATCTATCTGCTCGATTCGTTTTCGACGGACGGCACCATCGACGTCGTCCGCCAACGCTTCCCTCGCGTTCGTATCGAGCAGCGCGAATACCTCGGCGCGGCGTCGGCGAAGAATTACGCGATTGACCGCGCCGCGCACGACTGGATCTTCGTCGTCGACGCTGACGAGCGCGTCACGCCGAAATTACGCGATGAGATTCTCCGCACGCTCGAAGGTCCGCTCGATCTGTGGGCCTATTCGGTCGGCCGTCTCAACTTCATGTTCGGCAAGCCGGTGCGCTACTCGGGTCTGCAACGCGATCGAGTGACGCGACTTTTTCACCGCGGCCACGCTCGCTATCCGAATAAACGCGTTCACGCGGACCTGGTTGTCGACGGCGCCACTGGCCGCCTCGAACAGAAGATGGACCATTTCTACATCCGTACGTTCGATCACATGATCGCCAAGATGACGCGCTACGCGAACTGGGGCGCGGCGCAGATGTTCATCGACGGCAAGACCACGAACCTCTTCGGCATCCTCGGCCATCCCGTCGCCAAGTTCGTCCGCGACTTTATTTTCAATCTCGGCTTCCTCGACGGGACGCGCGGCCTGATCTCCGTCGGCATGCACGTCTACTACACGTTCTGGAAGTACGCGAAGCTGTGGGAGCTGACGCAGCTCAAGAGCATGGGCAAACCGGTGCCACTGCCGAAGCTCGACGAGGGCGAAGGGCGGTGGGAGCTGCCGTGGATAAGAAGTTAGAAGTGTGAAGTTCGAAGTGTGAAGTTAGAAGCGGTGAGATTAGAAGTGTGAAGTTAGAAGTGGTGAGATTAGAAGTGAGAGTTACAAGTATTACCGTTCCAACTTCCAACTTCCAACTTCTAACTTCTAACTTCTAACTTCTAACTTCCTACCTCACCGCCGCCAAACTGCGGTCACGCGCGGCGCGAAACTCATCGCCCTCTTTCCAGTTTGGCATCGACGCGGCGTTTGCGGCGTCCCATCCCATCCAGATTCCCAGCTCGGCCATCTGTATCGCTTCCGACCAGTCCCACTTCGGATCGAACTGATCGCTCGGCTGGTGGTAGTGATTGGCGCGGAACTCGGTCGACCATTGCGCGCCGGAGCCTTTTGGTTTGCCGATCACATCCTGTCCCGGATCGATCGAGAACGCGGGGATTCCAACCTTGCCGAAGCTGAAATGATCCGAGCGATAGTAGTGACCCTGCTCCGGCTCGGGGTCGGGGATGATCGTCAGTCCGAGTGCTTTCGTGATTCGTTGTGCCGTTGGGTAGAACGTCGTTCGCTCGATGCCATTCATGTTCACGTCTCGCACGCGGCCGAGCTCGGGGATCATGTCGTAGTTGATGCCGAGGGCGATGCGGCCGGAAGGGAGCGGCGGATTCTGGCCGAGGAAGGCGGAGCCAATGAGGCCCTGCTCTTCGGCGGCGACGGCGGCGAAGTAGATCGAGCGTTTTGGCGCGGGCATGCGCGACCAGACGCGCGCCATCTCCAGGAGGATGGCACAGCCCGATGCGTTATCGAGCGCGCCGTTGTAAATCGTGTCGCCGCTCTTGTCGGCGGGGCCGACGCCGAGATGGTCGTGATGCGCGGAGTAGAGGATCGCTTCCGCGCGCAACTTCGGATCGCTGCCCGCGAGCTTGGCCACGACGTTGGTCGTGTTGAATGAGCGAAGCTTGCTGGCGACATTGCCGGTGAACTTGACGCCGAGCGGAACGGGCTGGAAGTCACGCGACGAGGCTGCCTTCGTCAGCGCATCGAGATCCTGACCAGCCGCTTTGAAGAGGTCGCGAGCGATCTGCTCGGTCATCCAGCCGGCGAAGTGCAGCGCCGGAGCGCCCGGCTTGTTCTTCATGAACGAGTTTTCGCCGCCCCAGGAGTTCGAGACGACATTCCAGCCGTAGCCGGCGGACGGCGTCGTATGAATCAGAATCACACCGGCAGCGTTCTTCGACGTGCCGATCTCGTATTTGTATGTCCAGCGGCCGTAGTACGTGCGCGCTTTTCCCTTGAAGAGATCGGGCTCTTTGTCGTTTGCCGGCGGATCGTCGACGAGCATGACCAGCGTCTTGCCGTGCGTGTCGAGTCCTTTGTAGTCGTCCCAGCGATACTCGGGGGCGACGACGCCGTGGCCGACGAAGACGAGATCGGAGTCGATCGTGCCGCTTTCGGTCTGCGTCTGATTCTGTCCGACGATCTGCTCTCCGAACTTGAGCGCGCCGCCAATCGCTGCGCCCCCCTTCGTGAAAGTGAGCGCGCTCTTATCGCGATCGGTGGCGATGCCGAGGAGCGGGACTTGCTGGTAGTAGGTGCCGTTGTCGCCGCCGGGCTGGAGACCGTAGGACTCGAACTGCGCGGCGATGTACTGCTCCGCGATCGCGTCACCGCGCGTGCCCGGGCCACGTCCTTCGAGAAGATCGCTGGCCAGGAACTGATCGTGAGCGGCCAGCGCCTTCGCGCTCAGCATAGCCATCCCTTTTGCGACGGCGGCCGGGGGGTTCGCGGAGCCCTTCTTCGCTGTGGCCGTCGCGGCGATGACTGGAATTGCGGCGAGTGCTGCCAGGGCGAGGGACCAACGCAGTCGGTTCATATCGGACACTCCTTCGATCGTTTCCATGCTGGCTGCCCGCAGTGGTGAATGGCAGCGATCCGGCAACCATATCGCAGACGGCTGGCCGGAAACGGGCTCTGATGGGAGTCAGTTTTTGTGAAAATTGTGAATTGTTACGAAAAGAGGGTAGGGAGATCGGTAGATAAATCACTCCTAGACAGAGTGCGAGAAATGATCACCGAAATCTCCGACCCTTTCCTCGATCTGAGGATGCCTCTTCAGGAGCGTGTCGCCGACAAACTTGCCGACATGCTCTTCGCCAGCGACATGATCCTCGACATGCTTCGAGACGAGCGTTCGCGCGATTTTGGCCGGCAGCTCACCAACATCGAGCCGTCGGTCAAGCGCGTCTACGATCAGATCAACGAGTTGATGAAGCAGTTGACGGATTGACGCTCCGCTTCCTGATTGTCAACCGCCGGCAACGGGAGGGATGAAAGCCAGCTCATCGCCGTCGCGCAGAAGCGCGTCGGCCGAGGCGTAGCTTTCGTTCACGGCGATCATGGGCGGCTGGATGTAGCCGTGAAGAGCGGGATGCTCGGACCGAAGGCGCTGCCAGACATCGCCGGCGCTTGTACCGTCCGGAAGTTCGACGATATCGTCGCTCTTTCCGGCGATCTCGCGGAGTGCTGCGAAGAACAGGAGGCGAATTTTCAACATCGCCCTGCATTCTATCTGCGTAGAATTGGATCGTCATGCAGGGAGAGTTCACGTCAGGGATGACTGTCGATGCGGCGTTAGCGCTGCATCCGGCGGCGCGGTGGGTCTTCGCCGCGTATCAGATCGGTGGGTGCAACGGCTGCGCGTCGGCGTCCGAGGAGACGCTGGCGGAGGTGGCGGAAGGGTATCGGCTGGAGCTCGACCGATTGTTGTCGGACCTGAACGCGCTCCTGACGCAGGCGTGAGAGCGAACCTTGCCACGAGCTGCGGGACAAATTTGCAAGCATGACAGCGCGGTATGCAAATTTTGCCTTTATGATTTTCGCTGTTACCCGCTTCCTTATGATTGTTGATCAAATTGATAAACGATTGATTTGTAATATTTTAGTAATGTTCGACCCTTCCGCTTGCCAGACAGATCCGGGCCGTCTCGTCGAGTTATTAGAATTGGCAGCACCCGTGCACATAGGACTGCCACGATGAAACTGGTTTCGACAGATACGAAACCGCTGCGCGGGTCCCATCCTGATTGCCCGCGTCTAGTGGCCGCTGCGTACCCCCTCCTTGACTATTGGACCGATTTTGGACGATTAATCACCTAGCTTCCTTGAACCCACCAACTGGTCGCAGCGGTCCAGCCCAACGATGTACCACAACGGAGCCGAAAGGCTCCGTTAGTGCGTTCAGGGGATACCATTCAACTCGTGAAGCGGAAAATCAAATCATATCCGCCGCTGTCGTCCTTCGCGACGACCGGTGGCTGAGCCTGCAAGCTGGGTCAGGATGACCTGCGCTCCGTGCTCGCGAATCTCCCTTCCCAGGAAGGGCTGGGGAATCTTGTCGTCGGTTATGGCAGCAACGACGACGCCGCAGTCGTCCGGATCGCGGGCGACCAGGCGATCGCGCAGACAGTCGATTTCTTCACGCCGATCGTCGACGATCCCTACACCTTCGGCGCCATCGCCGCCGCGAACTCCGTCTCCGACATCTACGCCATGGGCGCCACTCCCATCCTCGGCCTTGCCATCGCTGCGTTTCCGACGAACGTCCTTCCGCTGGAAGTGCTGCAGGAGATTCTTCGTGGCGGATCCGAGAAGGCGGCGGAAGCAGGCTTTCCGGTCGCGGGCGGACATACGATCATCGACGACGTGCCGAAGTACGGCCTCGCCGTCACGGGAATCGTCAATGTGTCGAAGCTGGTGCGCAACTCGACGGCGAAGGCCGGCGACGCAATCGTCCTGACGAAGCCGATCGGTAACGGCATTCTGATCAGCGCTTATCGCGCGTTAAGCGCGCGGCGTTTCCGGCGCGGCGTCGTGCCAGGGATCGAAGAAGCGATTCATTGGATGACGATGCTCAACCGCGACGCTGCTGCCGCGATGATTGAGGCCGGCGTGAACGCGGCCACAGACGTCACTGGGTATGGACTCATCGGACATCTGCTGGAGATGTGCGAGGGCTCCGGAGTTGGCGCGGAGATCCGCGCCAACGCGGTGCCGGTTCTTCCGAACGCACGCGAGTCGCTTGCGCGCGGCTTCCGTCCCACAGGAACCATGCGCAACGTCGAGACGTTCCGGCGGCGGGTCGAGTCGCGCGTATCGGAGCCGGAGCTGACGTTGATGTGCGACGCGCAAACGAGCGGAGGATTGCTACTCTCCGTGCCGCAGGAAAAGCTCGGTGCACTTGAAGCGCGATTGCGGCAAGGCGGCCTGTTCTATGCAACGATTGGAACGATGACGGATCAGAGCGGGAAGGTCACGCTCATTCCCTGAGACCAGCGAGGAGAACGTTCAGATGCCTTATTGCCCAACGTGTAAGAAAGAATGGCCTGCGAGCCAGACCGAGTGCCCCACCGATCGCGTAGCTCTGGTTGACGAGCTGCCGTTCCAGGCCGTGCAGAGCGATGGAGAAGGAACGGCGTGGGTCGAGATCGCCAGCACCGGGGTCGATGACCGGGCGCGCATCATCAAAGGATTTCTCGAAGCGGAAGGGATCCCCGCGCAGATCGAGAACGTCAAGTTCAGCATGGAGCCGATCAACTTCGGCACGATGGGCGACATCCGCATCTACGTTGGTGCGCAGGACGAGGCGCGTGCGCAGGAGCTTCTGCGAAAACGCGAAGCGGATTTCGACCGGCTCGAAGACGACGCTGACACGGTGGTCACCGATGAGGGAGCTGCCGAGATCACTGAGGACGAAGAGATCGTAACGGAGCCTGCGAAGGAATGACGGAAGAGCCTCACCCGCCCGCGTTGGATGAAATCGAGGAACCGGACGGACCGGAAGTTCCTCCGATGCCATCGTGGGTGCCGGCGTTGATCGGCGTGGTGCTGGTTGCGATGGCGGCGCTGGCGGTTTACACCGGCATCCGCTATCGCATCCCGACGCTGACTAACGCGGTGATCAAGCCGCGTCAGCCCGTCCGCGCAACAACGGGAGGAGCCGGTCCGCCCGGCGAGCCGGAGCCTGGCGCGTCGCTGATGTTCCCCGGCGACGCCGACAACACACCAAGAGCGCGCGAGGCGGTCAGCGGCAACGCGCGTGCAGAAATCACCGGCACCGGTCACGGAATCACATCCGTCGTGAGGATCTGGGCACGTCGCGGAATGATCCTGAACGTCGTACCGGACGACGCCATGGTCGCCGTCAACGATGTCGTCATCGGACAGGCCAAGCAGTTCAGCACGATGGACGAGGTTTACGATTTTCCACAGCCGGGCAGCTACAACGTTCACATCAGCGCGCCTGGCTACAAGGATCAGCAGTTCGTCGTCACCGCCGCCGACGACGCGAAGCTGGAGATCGCTCGTCTGGATGTGAAGCTGGAGAAGGGGCCGTAGGCGGAGCTGCGACGACGACTACGTTGCGTTGTAGGCGTTCAGGAAGTCTTCGCGAGAGATGCTGGCCTGTGTGCAGACGGATCGAAGCGTCGAACCTTTCAGGATGCGGTGATTGGGAATCGTCATCGGTGTCCGCGTTCCGTCTTCATTCACACGCTCCAACGCGATATGCTCCCGTTCCCGAACGACCCCGAAGCCAAGAGTAGCAAGAGCTGCGATGACGCGGGCTTTCGGTGCGTCGACGGGAAACTTCGGCATTACACCGTAACTTCGGTTTCTGCGACGAACGCTTCGAGAACCGGCGAGTCCTCAGCGAGTACGCCTGATCCAAACGTCTCGACGTGAAACTTGATCGCCGAGCGAACGTCGGCTACAGCGTCGTCGTAGCTGTCTCCTTCTCCAACGACGATTCCTCGCATCCCCACGGGATAGGCAACATAGCCATCCTCATGTCTCTCGACGATGATTTTGATCGAGCTCATGAACATCAGTATGGCACGATGCGGCTCTCCACGCCGCCGCATACAATGTCCCTCCATGCCGACCGCCGCGCCGCCCGTCCGCCCCGTTACGCTCGATGAGATTTACGCCGCCCGCGAGCGCATTCGCGGCGTCATCACGCGCACGCCGCTGATCAAACTGCGGCATGACGCGGCGGCGCCGGAAATCTGGCTCAAGCTCGAGAATCTGCAGCCGATTAACGCCTTCAAGATTCGCGGCGCGGCAAACGCCGTGGCGATGCTCACTCCCGAAGAACGAGCGAAGGGAGTCTGGACGATCAGCGCAGGCAACGCCGGTCAGGGCGTGGCCTATGCCGCGCGCGAATACGGGATTCCCTGCTCGGTCATGACGATCGATACCGCTCCCGAAACCAAGATCGAGCGGATGCGCAACCTCGGCGCACGCATCATCAAGGCGCCGTTCGATGCCTGCTGGCAGGCGATGGAAGAGCGGCATTTCGAGGGGATGGAAGGAGTATTCATTCATCCGTTCGACGAACACAACTTCATCGCTGGCAACGCCTCGCTGGGGCTGGAGATCCTCGAGGATCTTCCGACGGTCAGGACCGTGATCGCGGCGATCGGCGGCGGCGGGCTCGTCTCCGGAATCGGCAGCGCCATCCGTCAGATCGCGCCGTCCGTGAAGATCATGGGCGCCGAGCCGGAGACTGCAGCGCCGGGCGCACGCTCTTTTGAAAAAGGCTCCGCGCAGCCATTCGAAGAGTGGCAGGCGTCGTTCGTCGACGGCGCCGGCGGAAAGAGCGTCTTCCCGCGGATGTGGGAGCGGATGCAGGGAATCGTCGACGGATCGATCGTCGTCACGCTCGATGAGACGAAGCGCGCCATGCGCCTCGTCGCGGAAAAGGTTCGCGTCATCGCTGAGGGAGCAGGCGCGCTCGCGGTGGCGGCAGCACTGAGCGGGAGAGCCGGAGAAGGTCCCATCGTCGCCGTCATCTCCGGCGGCAACATCGATTTGAAGAAATTCGCGGAGCTGATCGGGGCGGCTTAGCCAATAATCATGGGGACAGACAAGGCAGTATGCGTTGTCATTCCGAAACGGCGGAACCGCGGGGCGGAAGGACGGTGGGAGCGGTGGAGCACGGAGAGGAATCCCCTGACGATTGGAATGTACTCGCTTCGAAGCAGGGATTTCTCATCGCGCTGCATCCCGGCCACCCCCGCGGTTGGTAGTGGGTCAGTTTGAAAATTATTCACCGGAACACGAGCCAGAGGCCGAAGCCGCCAAGCAATCCGCCGAAAACCAGCATGGACGCGATGATTAATATCTTGCCTGTGAATGGAACTTGCGGGTTCGACTGCCTGAGATAGCCCGCCACGAGGACGAACATCCATACGGACCAAAGCATGAGCGCACACCCCGCGACCGTTCGCACGCTTGCCGATGCTACACTTCGGCGGATGGCAACCGCAAAAAAGAATGTCCGGGGCGACGTAGTCACGAACGCTCACCGCGTCTTCAGCGAGTTCATCGAACGATCGGAGCAGCCGCCGAATCGTGGCAACCTCAAAAAAGTCGCGCCGCTTCCGGCAAAGAAGAACGGCGCGACCAAGTAGCGCGGGATGGCCCGGACTCGCTCCGGGCCGTTTGTTGTACGGCTTGCCACGGTCACCTCCACGACGATCTCGCCGATCATTTTGTGTTCATCCGAAAGGGCAGCATGCCAGTCGTACCGAACTTAGGAAACGCGATGTCTAGCGAGTGCATGAACCCTTGCCAAGTATCAGAGATCTTCATCAGCGCCGTGACTGCCGCTAAGTGTTCGCGAAGGCGCGGGTGGCCGATGTCCTGAGTGAGCCGCCGGTGTAATTGGGTGGTGTGCCGCCCTTTCTCATCGCGAGGGGTGGTGCGCTTTAGCTCCTCTAGGACTCCCGGCGCCAGCCTCTGGTAGACGATATTGTTAGTAAGGTTTCCCACGACGGCGGCGCGGTTGTTTGAGAGCGGCGAATAGGGCCACCCTCGGAGGCGAAACATTTCCTTGTAGAACTCTGGCTGGAACGTGCGGACCCATTTCTGCAACTCAGTGGCGATGAACTGCTCAAGGATTTGCGCTAGAGCATCGCGCGCTCGCGCATCCTGGTATCCAGTCGCTTCATCAACTAGTGCGTTGATTCCGACGCGAGCAAACCCGCGAATCAGGATCTTGGCCTGAATGGCGATATGTTCGGAGCGCGGATCGAGCATTCCGGCGTCGTGCGCAGCCAATACCGCCTCGCATATGTCTGCGAGCACCGTGGCCTCGAAGCCGTAACCCGGCGTGCCGCCGCGCGGCGACCGGAAGCGAATTGGATCGGCTGTCATCCCGAGCAAGTCGCTGGAAACAAAATTGCTTAGACGCCTACCGCTCACGAATTTCGCCAATCTGTTCCCGCCTGCTTGGCCGGATGATCCTTCCGCGATAGTTAGCGCCTTCAGCATTCCGCTCATGGCGAGGACTCGTCGGTTATCCGAAAGGACGTAGCACGGAATCTCGATACTCCCGATCTTCAGCGTTGAATCGTCCGATCCGTAGGCAATGACAGGCACGGGCGTCTTCCCTTCATTCGCCCACCGAGCATCCGCCGCTTGGCGCGCAATTGCCCTGCGCTGGTCGCGAGTCAAAGCCTGTGCTCTGGCGTTTCCACCCTTCACACCAGCCGCGACTTTTGCTTCATCTTTTTCTTCGTTTTCGGCCATGCTTACCACCTCCGATGCTTGACAAGATAAGTGCTAGGCATTTGATTGTCAAGCATGAACAAACTGACTCCCACCAGGCGCGCCGCCGTCCTGACCGCACTCGTGGAAGGCAACTCGATCCGCTCCACGGTTCGCATGACGGGAGTAGCGAAGAACACAATCGTTCGCTTGCTGGAAGACGCCGGAACCGCAGCCGCTGAGTATCAGGATCAGATGATCCGCAACATCGCCTGCCGCCGCATTCAGTGCGACGAAATCTGGTCGTTCGTCTACGGCGAAGACCGGAACATCTCGAAAGAAATCCGCGAGTCATCGCCGTTCGTGGTGGGGAGCGTTTGGACGTGGACGGCGATCGACGCGGATACGAAGCTGATGGTGAGCTGGCTTGTAGGGCAGCGGAACGAAGCATGCGCCGCGGAGTTCATCAACGACCTTGCCTCGCGTATCATCGGCAAGGTGCAGATGACGACGGACGGACTGAAGCTATACATCAATGCCATCGAAGGAGCATTCGGCGGCGCGATCGATTACGCCATGCTGACAAAACTGTACGGCGCAAGCGGCAATGACAACTCAGCGGAGACGCGCTATTCGCCGGGCCGCATCAAAGGTTCAGAGGTCGCGATCATGTCAATCAGCACGTCCTACGTTGAACGCGCGAACCTGACCATGCGGATGTCCATGCGCCGCTTCACGCGGCTCACGAACGGCTTCAGCAAGAAGTTTGAGAACCACTGCCACATGATCAGCCTGCACATGTTCTGGTACAACTTCATCCGCGTCCATCAGACGATTCGCTGTACCCCGGCGATGGCGGCAGGAATCACCGATCAGCTTTTCGACATGTCGGACTTGGTTGCCCTGATCGAATCGCGTGAGTGCGAGGCGGCGCGGGCCGTAACATCAAACTGACCCACTACCCCGCGGTTCCGCCGTTTCGAAATGACAGACACCACACGCATAATCCCGGCTAGTCTGTCTTCGCGAGATGCGTCTTCTTCCGGCGGTCTTCTTTGAAGTTGTGGCGCGCTTCCGCTTCCTCGACCGAATGTGACTCGGTGATTTTCTCGTCGCGTTTGGCCATCTCCGCCAGGCGCTGAAAGTGGATGCGGAGAACCTTCAGTTCCTCTTCCGATAGATCTTCGACGGAGATGAGCCGGTTGCTGGCGCCTTCGAGCGCCGCCACGATCTCATCGAGCTTGAGCTGCACCGCAAGAGCGTCTCTGTTCTGCGCCCGCTGAATGAGGAAGACCATCAGAAACGTGACGATCGTCGTGCCGGTGTTGATGACCAGTTGCCATGTGTCCGAGAAGTGGAAGAGAGGTCCGGTGATGATCCAGACCAGAATGACGGACGCAGCGATGATGAATGCGGGCGTGGAGCCGGTCCACTCCGTCGCCGCGCTGGCGAACCGCGAAAGGATGTTGCGGTGATCCTGCTGTCTCCGGTCGGCCATCGGTCTTCACTGCTGACTCTGTTCACGCGAGGTGCCAACGCCGCTTAGAATGCGCCGGCATGGTCCGAAACGTTCTTCGATGTGCCGCGATCCTTCTCTGTTCGTTGTCCGCACTCGCCGCTCCGAAACCGCGCGAATTCAACCTCTACCTTGGCAATGCCAGCAGCGAGACGAACCGCCACGGCCAGTCGCGGTTCCGCACGATCAGCTTCGAGCTCCTGACCGAGCCCCACTTTTTCAAGCGCTACCTGGATCGCTGGCTTCCGAATGCGCGCGTCGGCGTCGACATCGACTACGCCGATGTCCGCCAGCCACGAAGCTGGTTCGGCCACACCTACGGTGATCCCGACGATTCCGTGCGCGCCGAGTGGGCGTATTTCTTCGTGCGGCAGTACTGGCGCATGTCGTCCAGCACGCTTCGCCCGTACGTCGATGTCGGCACGGGACCGATGTGGTCGAACCGGCGAATCCCGGCAGCGACATCGAAGCTGAATGCCAACTCGCAGCTCGGACTCGGCGTCGTGCTCTTTCCGAATGCGCGTACGCCGCTCTACGCCGGCTACCGTTTCTTCCACATCTCGAACGGCGGAATCACGGGACGCAATCCAGGTCTCAACGTGAACGGATTCTTCATCGGCACTCGGGTACGTTGAAGAAACGACCCGGCGCGGACCGCTCTTTCCCGCGAAAAACCATTTCTCGATAAGGTTCGTGCTACCATGACGGCATTCCCTTATTCCAGCCCGCGGCGTAAAGGAGTCTCATATGAAACGAAATGCGTTGATGGCCCTTTTGGTCGCATTGCTCGTTCCGGCGGCCGGCTGGCCCGCGCCAGGCGATGGAGTTGGTGGCGTCGAAGTAGGTGTCAGGAAGAAGCCGGGCGGCGGTCAGATTGTTCGCACGACCAAGACCGACGCGAGGGGCGCCTTCTCCCTCGACAATCTCGAGCCGGGATCGTACACGGTTATCATCACCATCCCAGGTGCGCCCCCCAGTCCTCCCCAGGCCAACGTCAGCAGGGGGTATTTCGAGTCTCGCTCGAATGTAGCGCGAGCGATGCGCGAGGGCAGCAATCAAGTCTTTCGGTTTACGGGTTGGCCATACTCGGTGTCGGTAAATGGCGCGGACGTATCAGGTGGAAACGGGACCATCGTCCCTTCACCCGTACTCAGCGCGACTAGAGGCGGAAGTCAGCCCAAGGATCCCGCAGCCCGCATCGAGTTTGATGTGGAGCTCAAGGGCACCGCCAAGTCGTCGATCAAAGGAGTGGTGGGTCGGACTTCTGCCGGGCCCCTGCCGCCGGTCGCGATGACGACGACGGCGAACAGCAATTAGATCGCGCTGACCGTCACTTCACCTTCGCCAGCGGTTGATACGTTGCCGGCGCCATCGGATAGTCGTGGCGGTCGGCCATCTGCACGATCGGTGTGTTGATGATGGGGAAGCGCTGGCCTGCAATCGTCACGAACTTGCCGCTCGGCGTTTCTTTGTCGATCTGTGCGGCCATGCGCACCTTCACACTCTTCGGATCGAGAAGGACAACGGATCCTTTTTTCAGCAGCATCGACGGCACGAAGATGTCCGCGTTTCCCGGAACGTCGCCGAGGATGAGGTGGGCGGCGGGGGCGTTGGGGGCGGTGAAGGTGATCGTCACGTTGCCGGGAGGCACGTCGAGCAAAAGATAGGCGCCGGTCTCGGCGACACCGCCCGAGACATATGGAGCGTTCTCGACCCAGACATTCGTTTCGTGGAAGAGACTCGCTTTTCGCGCCGACTCCGTCTCGACGGAGTGAAACGCCGCGCTGTTCTCGCCGCCGTCGACGTCGGTGATCCAGCCGCGGACGCTGATTGGATCTTTTGCGACATGAGGTCCTGCCGATTGCGTCTCACCACCACAAGCGAGCGGAAGCAGAGCGAGGAAGAGGATGCATTGTTTGGCGTTCACGGTAAGAGGATAGACTGAACTTCTTGGATCGTCTCGCCCTGCTGCGTAACGCCAACCGTGTTGGCTACGTTTTCTCGGGTGGCTCCTCGCGATGCGCGTTTCAGATCGGCGTCATCGAAGCGCTCGCCGAGCTTGGAGTGAAGCCGGCGTTGACGATCGGCGTTTCCGCCGGTGCATGGAATGCGGCGCTCGTCGCAGCCCACGCCGAAAACCGCATCCGTTACTACTGGCGATCGTTCATGCGCATGCCGCACATCGATCTGCGCAACCTCCTCGTCGATCATTCGCCGTGGCGGTTTCGCCGCATGCACGAGCGCAACTTCGAGCGCTTCATCGGGCGCGGGCGCTTCAAGGAGCCGGATGCTCTTCCGCTGTTCGTGTCCGTGACGCGCGCCCGCGACGGAGCGAACGTCATCTTCGACGCGCGCGATGTTGACGATCCGCTGCAGCTCCTGCTGGCGACGAACTATCTGCCGCCGTTTTACACGCACCGTCCGCGCATCAGCGGCGAGGCCTACACCGACGGTGGGATGTCCGACAACGCGCCGTATGAAAAGGCGTTCGCATTAGGCTGTGATGTGGTCGTCCTGATGACGCAGAAGGGTGAGTCGGAAGGCGGCATCTTCAAGAAGCAGGGCGACTACGAGCACGTCGTCACCGATCCGCGCGTCGTCGTCATCAGGCCGCGGCATCGTCTCCCTTTCAGTTTCACCGAGCGCCGCTGGCGGGTGCTCGATGTACTGGCGCGGATCGGTTACCTGCGCACGCGCGAAGTTCTCCTCGGCGAAGAACACGAAGAGACCCACGTGCGTGCGCAGGGGGAAGCGCCGAGTGCGCGTGCGCGCCGAATCCTCCGTGCGATAATCCGGCATCCCGTATGACTCGCTCTCTCTCCCTCACCTCGATCGCTCTCGCTTCCGCGTTCCTGCTTCTCGCGCAGGCTCCCACCACCACCGCTCCGCCGAATCCGGCGAACCAGGCCACGTTGCGCGCGGCGAAGGGCGATCGCATGATCACCATCGCTCACCAGAATGGTCAGACATATTTCGCCGCCGACGAAGTCCTGACCGCGCTCGGCGGATCGGTTACCCGCGAGGGCAACGGATTCAAAGCGTCGATCAACAACGCCGTCGCCGCCTTCGGCACCGACAGCCGCTTCGGCGTCGTCAGAGACGATTTGATCGAGATGCCGGTGCCACCGGTGACGATCGAGAACCGCCCCTTCGTTCCCTGGCAGTTCTTTCAGGGATTCCTTCTCCGATCGTCAGGACTCGACGCAACATGGGATCCGGCATCGCGGATCCTCCAGATTCATCCCGCGCAGACGGCTGCGGCCGGAGTGCAGGTATCGGTCGCAAACGTGCAGGGAATCTCGAAGGTCGTCCTCACGCTCACCGCGCCTGCGGAGTACGCGATCGTAAAGGAGCCGGACGCGTACACGATTCGATTTCGGAGCGCGATCAAAGCGCCGTACGTGGAGCAGGCGCACGAAGATCCATACGTCGCGAAGACATCGTTCATTGGTAACGATCTCCGCATCCAGCTCACTGCCGCGGATGTCGTCGGCGACGCCTACAAGCTCGACAATCCCTTCCGCATCGTTCTTGATCTTCGCAAAGGTGCGGTAGCGGCTCCGGGAGCTCCGCAGCCTCTGACTTCATCGAAGCCGGTCGAGTCGCCGGGGATTCATACGATCGTGATCGATCCCGGTCACGGCGGGAAAGAGGTCGGCGCGATCGGGCCGGGCGGATTGATGGAGAAGGACGCCACGCTCGCCGTATGTACGCAACTGGCCGCGGCGCTCGAAGCGAAATTGAAAACGCGCGTGATCCTTACGCGCAGCGACGATACGGTCGTACCGCTCGATCAGCGCACGGCGATCGCCAATCAGTACCACGCCGATCTCTTTCTCTCGGTGCACATGAACGCGGCCATCGTCAAAGGCGCGCACGGCGCGGAGACCTACTTCTTATCGCTCGATGCGTCCGACAAGCTCGCGGAAAAAGCCGCGGAAGTCGAAAACGCGTCCGCGAAGAATGCCGCGGCGCCACCGTCGTCGAGTGATCTGAAGCTCATTCTCTGGGATCTCGCGCAGCAGGAGTATCTCAACGAGTCGAGCCGCCTCGCGCAAGCGGTGCAGGAGGAGATGAACCGCATCACCGGCATCCAGAGCCGTGGCGTGAAGCAGGCGCCGTTCAAGGTGCTGGTCGGCGCAACGATGCCCGCGGCGTTGGTCGAGGTGGCGTTCATCACGAATCCTGACGAGGAGTCGAAGATCAAGTCGGAGGCGTTCCAGAAAACCGTCGTCGATGCACTGACGGCCGCAGTGGCGCGCTACAAAGTCGATTACGAGACGCGGATCGGTGTGGCGCAGCCACCGGCTCCGGCGTTGTCGACGGCCCCGACGTCAACCGCGCCGGCAACACCAACGTCGATGTCGGCGACCACGGCCACAGCGCCGGGCGCAAAGCCCCCTGCGCCAAAACCGACGACTGCAACGACGCCTACCACGACAAGCACCGCGACAAAACCTGCGCCGAGGACGGGAACGTAGTGAGGAAGGCAACGGCAGCGTTGCTTGCGATCCTCGCCATCGCAGGCGGATGCAGGAAGCGGGAGCTCACGCAGAATCTCAATGTCGAGAACAAAGTCGAGGTTCGTCCCATCACGCTTTTCTTCGAAGGGCCGGAGATGCTTCTCGTGCGCGAGATGCGCAACGTTCCTCTTCCCGAGAACCCGGCCGGCGCGTTGTCAGTCGTCGTCCGCGAGCTTCTCAAAGGATCGGCCAACGCCGGCGTACCGCACATTTTTCCGCGCGACACCGAGGTCCGCGGCGCATTTCTCCTTCCCGACGGCACCGCCTTCGTCGACCTCGGCGGCCCGACATTGACGAACGGCTGGCCAACCGGCAGCCACGAGGAGCTCATGGCCGTCTACTCCGTCGTGCAAACGGTCGTCACCGATTTTCCAACGGTAGGACGCGTGCGGATTCTCATCAACGGGGAGCCGGCGGAGACGCTCGCCGGTCACGTGAACCTCGAGCACGCGCTGACGCCGATGCCCGCGTACGTGGCGCGGTAACCCTGTCATCCTAAGACGCCGCAGCCGCCCGCTCAATCTTCCACTCTCGCGCAGCGCGTGCTCGGCGGCGGAGGACGTCGAAAGATCCCCTACTTCGTTGCGTCTGTTTCAAAGCGACTCGCACAAATCAAGGGGGTCCTTCGATCGTCCTCCGCCGCGACGCGTGCCGGTTGGGACTGCAGCGTGAAGGTGCGGCTGCGGCGACTCAGGATGACAGACTCGGTGACCGTTCCTATGTTCGGTCTGGATACGTCCCTCGCAATTGCGGTGGCATCTTCGCCTCCATCCCTAACGACTCCTCCAGCTCGACAGCGTTGATGATGGCCTGTCCGCGGAAATGATTGTTGGTAATTACATACGTTTCTTTCTGCTCGGCCATCGCACGAATCCGAGTCGACCACGGCGTCAGTTCTTCGCTCGAGTAAAGGTAGTTGTAGCGCTCCCACGATTCGCCGTGCGCGAACCATTTCTCATAGTTGCGGCCATGCAGACGCACGTAGCCGACGGGGCCTGTCATCGTGTCCGACGGTTTGACCGAATCGTGAAAGAGCGGCTGGTCGATGTTGACCCAGGCGACGTTGTGCTGATCGAGAAACCGAAAGAGCTCTGGGTTTTGAAACGTCGAGTGCCGGACTTCGAGCGCGAGTGGGAACCCGGCGAATCCCGAGAAAAGTTGGGCGAGCCGATCGCGCGACTCTTCGCTGTTGCGGAAGCTCCATGGGTATTGAACGAGCACGGCGCCGAGTCGATCAGCTTCCGCGAGTGGATCGAGATAATCGCGGAATGCCTTGATGTCATCCGCACGCAACTCCTCTGCGTCGTGCGTGAAGCCGCGGAAAATCTTCGTCGTGAATTTGAAATGCGGATTGGCGCTCACGCGCCGCACCCACGACTTGGCGTGCGACGGCGGCGGGATTCGATAGAACGGCGAATTGATCTCGATCGTGTCGAAAAACGAAGCGAGATAGGCGAGGTGATCGAACTTCGAGCGATGCGGCGGATAGACGATTCCTTCCCAATCGGGATAGCTCCAACCAGCCGGTCCAACGCGAATCCGATGTTCCATCATCAATGGTCAATAGGTTGACGAACTTATTTTGAGCAACCCCTAATTCGTTGCAGGTGCTGCACATCTATGCTAAAAGGCGAGCCAACGAATCCGGCCAAAAAACAAAAAACTTCAGGACTGCGATGGAGCGTTCCGGGGGTCGTGCTGTATTCGTTACCGAAGGGAGGCTGGTCGACCTAACCGATTCGCTGTGGAACCACAAAGCGGGGCGAAGGTCGCGGCACCCCGCAACACCATCTCGCGCTGCGGCATCACCATCTGATCGTAGATTCAAAGGAACAATTTTAGGAGATCAAGGTTCATGGATACATTCAACGATAAGTCTCTCAATTGCGCCGATTGCGGACAGGAATTCGTGTTCAGCAAGAACGAGCAGGCCTTCTACTCGGAGCGTGGATTCACGAACGAGCCGAAGCGCTGCAAGAACTGCCGCGACAAACGGAAGACCGCCCGCGACGGAAATGGCGGCGGTGGCCGTGAGCGCTCGATGGTGAGTGTGACATGCGATAGCTGCGGCGTGGGAACAGAAGTTCCGTTCACACCTGTCAGCGGTAAGCCCGTGTACTGCCGCGATTGCTACAACCAGCGCCGGACCGGTGCGCGCTCGTCGAGCTGGGCGTAGATTTTTTTCATCGACATCATCAACGGCGGGCCTGCGGGTCCGCCGTTTTGTTTGCGTATACAATCCCGCGCGCTTGACCCGCCCTCTTCCAAAACCCGTCCGTAACGTCCTCGATCTCGTCGGCAACACGCCGATGCTCCAACTGGCGAACATCGCCGGTCCGGAGATGGCAGACCTCTTCGTCAAACTCGAGTTTTTCAATCCTGGCTTCTCGGTCAAGGACCGCATCGGTGTCGGGATGATCGAGCGTGCCGCGCGCGACGGAAAGCTTGCACCCGGCGGCACGATCATCGAGCCGACCGCCGGCAACACCGGCATCGCCCTGGCACTGGCGGGAACGCGGATGGGGTATCGCGTGATCCTCTGCGTCCCGGAAAACTTCTCCGTCGAGAAACGCGAAGTGATGAAAGCACTCGGCGGTCAGGTCGTGCTCACGCCGAAGGACGACGGCATGAAGGGCGCGATCGCGAAGGCGGAAGAGCTGTCGCGCACGATCCCCAACTCCTACGTGCCGCAGCAGTTCACGAACCTCTACAACAGCGACGCGCACTACGCCACGACCGGCCCCGAGATCTGGGAGCAGATGGAGGGACGAGTCGATGCCTGGCTCGCGGGCGCTGGCACCGGCGGAACATTCAGCGGCGTCGCGAAGTATCTAAAAGAGCGCAATCCCGGATGCTGGTGCGTCGTCGTCGAGCCGCAGGGATCGATTCTCAAGGGCGGCGAGGCCGGACCTCACGAAGTGGAAGGCATCGGCGCGTCGTCATTCATTCCTCCCGTTCTCGATATGTCGCTGGCCGACGAAGTCATCCAGATCTACGACGATCCCGCATTCGCGATGGTGCGAAGACTCGCCTCCGAAGAAGGTGTGCTCGGTGCATCATCGGCCGGAGCAAACGTCGCTGCCGCGCTGCAAGTCTGCGAGAAACTCGGACCCGGCAAGCGCGTCGTCACGTTGATTCCCGACGCTTCGGAGCGCTACATGTCGAAGGGGATTTACACGAAGTGGGCGAAAGAAACGAGCCGTGAATGATGAAGGATGAATGATGAAGGATGAAGGATGAAGGGTGAACGATGAAGGATGAACGATGAACAAAGGCTGAAGCATCGGTCGTTCATCGTTCATCCTTCAGAGTTCATCGTTCACAAGGAGCTCGTTCATCGTTCATCCTTCAGAGTTCACAGTTCACAAGGAGTCCCCATGGCCTTCTCCACTGATTGCATCCACGCCGGCCAGAAGCCGGAACCGGTCACCGGTTCGGTCACCTATCCGATTTTTCAAACGTCGACCTATGTGCAGCCCGAGCTTGGTAAGCACAAAGGTTTTGAATATGCGCGAACGAAAAATCCGACGCGCTCGGTGCTCGAAGCGAATCTCGCCGCACTCGAAGGCGGCAAGCACGCGCACTGCTTCGCGTCGGGGATGTCGGCGACCGATACGGTTTTCCGGCTTCTGAAGTCGGGCGATCACGTCATCGCCGGCGAGAACATGTACGGCGGTTCGTACCGGCTCTTCAGTAAAGTCTGCGAGAAGTTCGGGCTGGAGTTCACGTACGTCGACACTGCGGACGCCGCGAACGTCCGCGCTGCGTTGCGGCCGAGCACGAAAATCGTCTTCCTCGAAACGCCGACGAATCCGATGATGACAGTGACGGACATCGCGGCCTGCGCCGAAGTGGCTCACGCCGGCGGCGCGCTTGTCGTCGTCGACAACACGTTCTGCTCGCCGTACCAGCAGCGTCCGATCGAGCTCGGCGCCGACATGGTCGTTCACTCGACGACGAAGTTTCTCAACGGCCACTCCGACTCTGTCGGCGGCGTGGTCGTCTCCAACGACGACGCGCTCGCCGAACAGATCGGCTTTCTGCAGAACGCGGTCGGCGCGATCCTCTCGCCGTTCGATTCCTGGCTCGTGCTGCGCGGCGTGAAGACGCTAGCCGTACGCATGCGGCAGCACGAAGAAAACGGAATGGCGATGGCCCAGTACATCGCCGCGCATCCGAAGGCGCTGAAGGTTTACTACCCCGGCCTTCCCGATCATCCGCAGCACGCGCTGGCGAAGCGGCAGATGCGCGGATTCGGATCGATGATCTCGTTCGATGTCGGCTCGCTCGCCAACGCCAAGAAGTTTCTCGACCGCGTTCGCCTCTGCTCGCTCGCCGAGTCCCTCGGCGGCGTGGAGACGCTGATCTCGCATCCGGAGACGATGACGCACGCGTCCGTCCCGATCGAAACGCGCACGCGGCTCGGCATTACGCCGGGACTGGTTCGCATCTCGGTCGGAATCGAAGATGTCGAGGATCTGATCGCCGACGTCGAGAACGCGTTTGAAGGCATCTAGGAACTAAAACTGTCATCCTGAGCCGCCGAAGGACACGAAGTGCCGAAGGACGGTCGAAGGACCCCCTGATTCTGTGCAGGTGGGGTGGTGGCTTCTTCAAACCTCGCAAGTAATCAGGGGGTCCTTCGATCGTCCTCAGCCCCTCCGGGGTGTCGGCGACTCAGGATGACAGTTGTCGTAGAGTGGTTCCGTGGAAGTCTCCGATGCATTGCCAGGCGCGGATTATTCGCGCTACAACGCGTTGATCAGAAGATTGGTAAGTTTCGAGCGGGCGGCGGAATGCGTGAAGCCGTAACCGAGGCGCGTCTCCGCGCGTTCATGCGCGCGATCGCCGCCGAGGCGCTCGATCCGGGACGTATCTACTTCAGTGGAGGTGCGTGCGCGGTGTTGCAACACTGGCGCGAAAGCACGATCGACATCGACATCACGATCGTGCCGGAGAGCGATCGCATTCTTCGCGCGATTCCCGCGGTGAAGGAGCGGCTTCACATCAACGTCGAGTTGAAATCGCCCGCTGACTTTGTTCCCGCACTTCCCGGTTGGGAGACTCGCAGTCCTTTCATCGCGCTCGAAGGTCCGATTTCCTTTCACCACTACGATTTCTATACGCAAGCGCTTTCGAAGTTGGAGCGCTCGCATCAGAAAGATCTGCTCGATGTCGCCTCGATGATTCGCGACGGCCTCGTCGATCCCGATCGTTTGCGCGCGTTGTTCGCGGAAGTCGAAGATCTCCTTTATCGATATCCCGCAATCGATTCGCCGTCGCTACGTGCAGCTGTCGCGCATCTCCCGCGGCTCTGAGCGCTCTACAATACCGTCCACATGACGCCCGCCCTTCCGTATCTGCTGCTGATCGCGGCGTATCTGATCGGATCGATTCCATTCAGCTTCCTCGTCGTCAAGATTGCGGCCGGAGCGGACATCCGCCACCACGGCAGCCGCAACGTGGGAGCGACCAACGTGGCGCGCACCTTCGGCAAAGTTCCCGGCCTCATCGCGCTCGCGCTCGACATTGCCAAAGGCTACGCCGCGGTCGCGCTTGCGGCGTGGATCGTCCAGCGACGCGACTGGCCCCTCGCGCCCGACAGCACGCACACGTCGGCGCTCTATTCGATGTCGTTGTGGATCTCGCTCGCTGCGTTGACTGCGGTTCTCGCGCACATGTTTCCGGTCTGGCTGCGATTTCACGGCGGCAAGGGTGTGGCCACGGCAACGGGCGCGTTTCTGGCGCTCGATCCGCTCGCCATCGCCGCGGGCGTGATCGTTTTTCTGATCGTCATCCTGGCCACGCGCTTTGTGTCGTTGGCGTCGATTCTCAGCGCAGCGTCCGTTCCGATCTTCATGCGATTTCTCGTGCACGCGTCCTTCTGGACGATCGTCATCAGCGTCGTGATGGCATTTGCCATCATCCTCAAGCATCACTCCAACATCGCACGGCTGGCGCAGGGAACCGAGCGCCGGATGGGGAAGCGGGACGAGCAATGAAAATCTCGATCATCGGCGCCGGTTCATTCGGCACCGCGATGGCCGCCGTGGCGGCGAGCTGTGGCAACGACGTTGTGTTGTGGGCGCACGATCCAAATGTCGCCGAAGAGATCGAGCAGACGCGCCGCAATCCGATCTATCTGCCGAGCATCGCACTCGACGCCCGCGTGCGCGCGACCAGCTCGCTGGCCGAGGCTGCGGAGTTCAGTGATGTGATCTTCATGATCGTGCCGAGCCATCACTTTCGCGGCGTGCTGGCGCAGATCCGGCCGCATCTTCGAAGTAAGGTCTCCATCATCAGCGGAACGAAAGGGATCGAGAACGACACGCTGCAGCGGATGTCCGAGGTCACATCGATCGAGTTGAAGGATTCGCTGAGCGGATTTGCCGTGCTCTCGGGGCCCACGTTCGCGCTCGAAACGGCGCGCGGCGATCCGACGGCCGCTGTGGTCGCGTCACACGATCTGACGCTCGCGGAACAGATGCAGCACGCCATGTCGTCGCCAACGTTTCGAATCTACAACTCGAGCGACGTTGCAGGCGTGGAGCTCGCCGGCTCGCTGAAGAACGTGATCGCCATCGCCGCCGGCGTTCTCGAAGGACTCGGCCTCGGCTCAAACACGACCGCCGCGCTGATCACGCGCGGACTTCACGAGATGACGAAGCTCGCCGTGGCGTCAGGAGGAAAGATCGAGACTCTTGCCGGCCTCGCCGGGATGGGCGACCTCGTGCTCACCTGTACCGGCTCGCTCTCGCGCAACCGTACCGTCGGCGTCGCCCTCGGCAAAGGAAAAGCGCTGACGCAAATCCTGGCGGAATCACGCACAGTCGCGGAGGGCGTGAGAACGTCGAAGGCGGCGAAGCAGCTGGCCGATCGTCATCACATCGACATGCCGATCACCTCGGAAATGGTTCGTGTGCTGCACGAAGGAGAGTCGCCGCGCGTCGCACTTCAGCGGCTGATGACGAGGTCGCTCAAGGCCGAGGCGGCGTTGTGAATATGAATATTTAACATGTATTGTTTTCAGTGAGTTAGGTTCAGTTTCCGGTGGCTTCCGCCTTGCACTATTGAGGGGCAGGAGGATCACATGCTTCACTTCCTGAAAAAGCTTTTCATGTTTCGCGTCGGTCAGAAGACGACGCGAGGATTTGCGCGGACGATCGGATTGCGCCGGATCGCGTTCCTGGCGGGACTGATCGGAGGCTTCAAGACCATGCGGCGTCACGCCTAGCGGCGCCGCAGCGGAAAACTAAACCGGCGGCTTCGTCTCCATCGTGGGCGGAGTCGCTGGTTTCATCGTTTCCGGCGGAGCCGCCGGCTTCATCGTTTCGATCGGCCCGGTCGCTGCGGGAGGATCGTTCAAGATCGACTCGGGCGAGTCGCCTTCCATCAACTGCTCCCGACGTGCCGCTTCCAGCTTTTTCAACTCATCAGCTTTCTTAGACGCGGCCGCAGCGTCAGCGGCATCCGACTTCTTCTTGCGCATCTCTGCCAGCCACTCGACCTCCGTCTGCGGTTTCGGCCCCAGCACCGCCGGCAATGGCTGCTGGGCGTTCGTCGTCGTGAAGTGGCCGGCGCCGCGGAGTAGCGTCTCGTTGGTGATGACCGTCGATGCCTTGATGCCGCCCGGACGATGAGCGGCCTTGGCGGCGCGGACGAGAGGAGAGTCTACGACCGAAGCGGACTGAGGCGCAGAGAGCAGAGTCGGCGGATGAGGGACGACGCCGGATTTTGCGTCCGCGTCAGCCCGCGTCTGTTGAGCGCCTGCCGTGAGCGGGATTGCAGCGATCACGAGACTGACAAGGATAGTTATCGGTTTCATTGGGGCCTCCGCTAACAGTTCAATGTTACGCTTCCCCGGCCAAATTTCATGAGATACCCCGAATCTTGCAGTACGCGGGTTTGAATGTCGCCCGAGCTGCTGCTGCAGAAGTTTGGCTACCTCGCCGTTTTCGTCGGCACCTTCCTCGAAGGGGAGACCATCCTGGTGATGGGAGGGTTCTTCGCGGAACGTGGCTATTTCAATCTTCCGCTGGTTCTCCTCACCGCATGCGCAGGCTCGTACTCCGGTCACGTTTTCTGGTTCTGGCTGGGACGAACGCAAGGTGTCCGTCTGCTCGAACGCTTCCCAAGACTGAAAAAACACTTCGGGAAAGGCATTCGTCTCTTTGAGCGATACGGCGCGCCGGCAATTTTCATCACGCAGTGGCTTTACGGCCTTCGCATCACCTGCGCCGTCATCATCGGCATCTCGAAGGTCTCGACGATCAAGTTTCTGATCTACGAGGCGGTGACGTGCGTCGTATGGGCGGCCATCGTCGGCACGGCGGGCTACTTTTTCGGACAGACGGTCGAGCATTTCTTCGGAAGGGCAGCGCACATCGAGAAATACGGTCTGCTGGCGCTGGTCGCGATCGGGGCTGGATTGTTCGCCTATCACCGGTGGAAAGAACGGCGCGAAGAGAAACTGTCATCGAGCGAGACGGACGTTAAACCGCAGGACGATCATTCGACGACTCCGGTTTGACGATTCAGCCGCGGCCGCGGCAACGCTCCCCGTTATGATCCGCGTACATGAAGATCCGTCCTGCCGAGTCGCGTGACCGCGCACGCATTCACGAGATCCTGATCGCCACCGCCCGCTTTACCGACGTCGAGATTCGTGACGCGATGGAGCTCGTCGACAACGCGGAGAACGAGCGGGAAAAAGGCGAATACATCGTTCACGTGCTCGAAGAGCCGGCGGCCGGCCCGAAGAGAATGATTCAGGGCTACGTCTGCTATGGACGAACGCCGCTGACCGACGGCGTGTTCGATCTCTACTGGATCGCCGTCGATCCGAAGCAGCAGGGTCAGGGAATCGGACAGCTCCTCCTGCGTTTCGTCGAAAATGAAGTGCGGCGGCAGCGGGGAAGAATGCTGCTGATCGAGACATCGTCGAAGGAAAGTTACGCTCCCACGGTCCGGTTCTATGAGCGCAGCGGCTACGAAGAGATCTCGCGCATCAAAGATTTCTATCGCATCGAAGACGATAAAGTTGTCTATTGCAAGAAGCTGACGCCGGGCTGACATGAGTCCCAACATCACTCTTTACGCAGCGCTCGCGCTCTACGCAGCCGGAACGGTGATGGCGCTGGCCACACTCTTCACGCGCGAGAAGCGGCCACAACACATCGCCCTCGGCATGATGATCGCCGGCTTCGTGGCGCACACACTCTGGATCAGCACGATCTGCATCCGCACGCATCATCCGCCGCTGACAAACCTCCCGGAAGCGGCCGGATTCACGGCCTGGGTGGTCTTTGCGATCGAGCTGGCGCTCTTCATCCGCTATCGCGTTCACGCCGCAGCGTTCTTCGTCTATCCCCTCGTGCTCATGCTGCTGACGGTTTCGGCCGTCGTTCACGAGCCGTTCGTCCGGAGCGCATCGGGAGTGTCGCGGCTCTTCATTACGCATATTTTTCTGACTACGACGGGCGTGGCCGGTCTGTTGATCGGACTCGCGTTCGGCGGCTTGGCGTGGGCGCAGGACCGCGCGTTGAAGTCGAAACGGCGCGGCGCATTGTGGGATTGGATTCCCAGCCTCAACGTCTGCAAGACCGTCAGCTACCGCGCCCTCGCCATCGGCTTCAGCATCTACACCCTCGGCATCCTGGCGGGCATTCTCTGGTCCTATCGAACGAGCGCGGAGCTGATGGATGTCCGCGTCAAGCAGGTCGGCGCGATGGTGGCGTGGGTGCTCTTCGCGATCATCCTGCAGGCATACGTGAACGATACGTACAGGACGCGGCGCACCGCCGTGATCGGAGCCTGCGCATTCGTGGCGATCGTCGTAGCGATCCTGGGGATTCATCATGTGTGACGGGTGTCGGGTGTCGAGTGTCGGGTGTCGGAGCGCCCGCGCGCGCTGCGCGAGGATCGCATGCCGCTGATCGCTGTCGGCGTGAACCACCACACGGCCGCGGTCGGCGTGCGCGAGCGGCTCAGCGTGTCGCCGTCGCAGATGGTGGATGCGCTTGCGGAGCTGCGCGCGCTCGATGGCATCGACGGCGTTGCCGTTCTCTCCACCTGCAATCGCGTCGAAGCGATCCTCTCCGCCTCGGATGAGAACATCATCGAGCCGGTCGTCGATTGGCTGACGCAACGCGCGGAGACCGATCGCGCCGAGTTGGAGAAACATCTCTACATCCTCCGGCATGGCGATGTGCTCAAGCATTTGTTCCGCGTCGCCGCCGGACTCGACTCGATGATCGTCGGGGAGCCGCAGATCGCCGGCCAGGTGCGCGCCGCGTTCATGGCCAGCCGCGAATGCGGATCGCTCGACACGATCCTCTCGCAGGTCTTCGACCAGACGATGCGCGTGGCTAAGAAAGTGCGAACGGACACCGGCATCGGGGAGCTCGCCGTCTCCGTGCCGTATGCCGCGGTCGAGCTGGCGAAGAAAATCTTTGGTGATCTGCACGGACTGCAAGTTCTGCTCGTCGGCGCGGGTGATATCGGCGAGCTGACGGCGGAGCACCTCTCGTCGTTCGGCCTCGAGCAGATCTTCGTCGCCAACCGTTCGCACGACCGCGCGGTCGAACTGGCCGCGCGCTTTCACGGGCGCGCGGTGACCTTCGACGGCATCGAGCCCTACCTGGCCACGTGCGACATCGTCATCGCCTCGACCGCGGCTCCGCATTTCGTGATCGAGAAACCGCACGTCGAGCGCGCGCTCGCCTCGCGCAGAAAGCGCAATCTCTTTCTCGTCGATCTCTCCGTCCCGCGCAATATCGAGCCGGCCATCGCGTCGATCGACGGCGCTTATCTCTACAACATCGACGACCTGCAGAGCGTCGCCGACGCCAATCGCGAGATCCGGATGGAGAAGGCGGCCGAGGCGGAAGCGATCGTCGAGCGCGAAGTGGATGTGTTCCGCCGCCGCCTCGTGACGCAGGATGCCGTTCCGACGATCGTCGAATTGCAACAGCGCGTCGAAGCGATCCGCGCGGCGGAACTGGAGAAGTGTCTCCGCCGCTTCGGACCGATGAATCCCGAGCAGCGCGCCGCCATCGAACAACTCACGACGCAGATGGTGAACAAGATCCTCCACTACCCGATCCTGCAACTCAAAGAAGCAGAAGAGCCGGCCGAGCGCGAGACGCTGCGGAAGACCATCCGAAAGATTTTCGGGCTGCGATGACCCGGCACGTTCGCATCGGGACGCGCGGCAGCCAGCTCGCCCTCTGGCAGGCAAACGAAGTGGCGAACAAACTCTCGGAGCAGGGCTATCGATCCGAGATCGTCATCGTCAAGACGACTGCGGATAGGCGTCAGGATGTGCCGCTGGCGGCGATCGGTGGCAAGGGTTTGTGGGTGAAAGAGCTGGAAGAAGCGCTTCTGCGTGGCGAGATCGAGATCGCCGTGCACAGCCTCAAGGATGTGCCGTCGATCATCCCGGATGCTTTCGTGCTGGCCGGATTTCTCGAGCGCGCCGATCCGCGCGACGCCTGGGTGAACATCGAAGGGACGCCGATCGATGCGCTGCCCGACGGTGCCGTGATCGGCACGAGCGCGCCGCGCCGCCGTGCGCAGATTCGAGCGCGCTACCCGCACTTGCGCATCGAAGACATCCGCGGCAACGTCGATACGCGCATCAACAAACTCCGCGCGGGCCTCTACGACGGCGCGATCCTCGCCGCCGCCGGCCTCACCAGACTCGGGCGATCGAGCGAGATCACATCCTACTTTTCGATCGACGAGATGCTCCCCGCCTGCGGTCAGGGGATCATCGTCATGGAGACGCTGCGCGAAGGCGACACACGCGCGATCGCGGCGTCGGTCGATCACGCGCCGGCGTCACGCGCCGCACGCTGCGAGCGGGGCGTGCTCCAGCGATTCGGCACAGCCCTCGACTGCTACTCCGCCTGCGCCGTCCACGCAACGGAGGAAAGCGGCACGATCACGATCCGCGCCTTCTTCGGTGAGATCGAAGGCGATCGCGCCATCCGCGTGGCGCGCAGCGGCAACGACGCGGACGCATTGATCGACGCCGTGTATCGTGCGCTCGTCGATGAAGGGGCGCTGGATTTGGTGAGGGCAGAATGAGCGGCACATCAAAAAGCGCAGCGGAACGCTGGCGTCCCGCCGGCTGGCCGGGCGCCGTCCCGGCGCCCTTCACTCGCACGTTTCAACTCACGCGCATTTCTCAAGCACTAAACCGCCTTCTTGCTGACTCTTCACAAACGCAACAATCGAGCGCCTTCTCCCCCACGCTTCTCAGTGGGGGAGAAGGTGGCCGAAGGCCGGATGAGGGGGTTGCTGCTGATTGCGCAGAGCACACGGTCCTGCGCCGGTTTGAGTCGCTCCAACGATCGTGCATCTCATCCGCAACACCCCCCTCTTCCGGCTTCGCCACCTTCTCCCCCGCAAAAAGCGCGGGGGGAGAGGGTGCTCGATTGAAGGTTTTGGTCAAAGAGCCAAGAGGCTGCGCGCCGGCGCGTCGAGGTTCTGTCGATGACCGGTAAAGTCTTCCTCGTCGGCGCGGGTCCCGGCGATCCTTCGCTCCTCACACTTCGTGCGGCGGAGCTGATCGCGTCCGCGGACTTCATCGCCATCGATGCGCTCGTGTCGACAGAGATCGCGTCGCGCGTTTCCCCGAACGCGGAAGCCGTCTACGTCGGCAAGCGCGCCGCGGCGCACACGCTGCCGCAGGAGCAGATCAATCAACTTCTCATCGACGAGGCGAGAAAAGGGAAGAAGGTCGTGCGTCTCAAAGGGGGCGATCCGTTCGTCTTTGGGCGGGGTGGCGAAGAGGCTGAGGAGTTGGTCACTGCCGGCGTGGCATTCGAGATCGTGCCGGGAATCTCCTCCGCGATCGCAGGGCCAGCGTATGCCGGCATCCCGGTGACACATCGCTCGTTCGCGACGTCGCTTACGCTCGTCACGGGACACGAAGCGGACAGCTCGACCGGCATCAAGTGGGGCGCGCTCGCCCAACTCGACGGCACCATCGTCTTCATGATGGGTTTCGCCAACCTCGGCACCATCGTCGCGAAACTGATCGAGCACGGCATGACGCCCGATCGTCCGATCGCCGTCATTTCCAAAGCGACGACGCTGGAGCAGCGGACGATCACCGGAACGCTCGCGACGATCGAGGCGAAGCTCGCCGGCGCCAATCTCCCGACACCCGCGTTGATCGTCGTCGGCGAGGTCGTGACGCTGCACGACACCATCAACTGGTTCGAGACGAAGCCGCTGTTCGGCAAACGCATCGTCGTCACCCGCGCCCGCGAGCAGGCCTCGGATCTGAAGCGCCTCTTCCAGGAGTCAGGCGCAACGGTGATCGAATTTCCGACGATCGCCATCGAGCCGCCGGAATCATTCGAGTCGCTCGACTTCGCCATCGAGGCGCGCTTCGATTGGATCGTCTTTACATCGACGAATGGCGTCGCTGCCTTCTTCGATCGTCTATTCGCCAAAGGCCGCGACGTCCGGTCGCTTGCGGGAGCGCGCATCGCTTGCGTCGGCGAGACGACGGCGGCTGCTCTTCGCCATCGAGGGATCGCCCCCGATCTCAAGCCGGAGAAGTTCATGTCCTCCGCGCTGATCCCGCTATTCGCGAACGATCTTCACGGCACGCGGATGGCGATCGTGCGCGCCGCCGAAGGACGCGAGGAATTCGTGGAGGAGATGCGCCGCCGCGGTGCGGATGTGCACCTGGCGACTGCATACCGCACCGTGCCGGTCGCTGGGAACGCCGAGGAGCTGCACGACATCGACGTCATCACGTTCACGAGCGCGTCGACGGTGGACAATTTTTTCGACGCAACGAACGTCGATCTGAAGGGAGCCCTGCTCGCGTCAATCGGTCCGACGACCAGCGAGGCAATCCGCAGGCACGGCCGGCAGCCGGACATCGAGTCGACAACCGCAGGAATCCAGGCGCTTCATGACGCGGTGATGAGTCGCGTCGGAACGTGACTTCGCTGTCATCCTGAGCCGCCGAAGCCGCCGCAAGATCAGCGCGTCAGCATTAGTCATCATCGGCGGCGGAGGACGGTCGAAGGACCCCCCGCCCATGTGCGAGACCAGTTTGCGACGTGCATACAACTGTGCATACTGGAGACTGATATGCGAAAAGAGTACGACCTTTCAAACGGTACTCGCGGAGCAATCATCCAGCCTGATCCGGGAAAGACGCGAATCACCATCCGGCTCGATGAGGACGTCATCGAGTGGTTTCGCAATCAGGTCAACGCCGCTGGTGGCGGCAACTACCAGACACTGATCAACAAAGCTCTTCGTGACTACATCGGCACGCTCGCGGAGCCGCTCGAAAAGACTCTGCGGCGTGTCATTCGCGAAGAGTTACGAAAGAACGGCGGGGCGTGAGAATCAGGAGGACTCACGGAATCGTGGCAGTGCAACCGAATGTTAGTGCCGGCTGCTACCGAAGCTCGAATGCCACTGTCACGCCACATTGCACAGTGTGGACGCCGGGCTCCATGATCACTCCGCCCAAAACACCGCCGTCGATACCTGATCGATACTTCAACTCAAAAGGTGACGAACTACCGTCAGTCACCGCCAGCACGCGGCCTAATTCACGCTCAGATAATGCGGCAAGCTGTTTTGCCTTCGCTTTGGCGTCGCGAAAGGCCTCCGCGATACAGCGTTCCTGAACGACCTTCTCATTCTCGACGCTGAACTCGGGGCCTCGAATCTGGTTTGCGCCGGAGTCGATCGCGGCATCAACCAAGGCGCCAACGTCTGACACCTGCTTTGAAGAGACGCCGATAGTATTGGAGACCTCGAAGCCAGTTCTGATCGCATTGCGCTCGACGGGGGCCAACTCAAAACTTGAGGTCTTGATCTGGTCGGAACGCATTCCCTTTGCCTTCAGGATTTCAATGATCTTCGCCACTTTCGCGTTGTTCTCTTTGACGATTCTTCGTACGGTTTCCCCTTTGGTGGACACCCCGAGACTTACCGAAACCATGTCCGGGGTCATCGCCACAGAGCTTGTTCCACTGACGATCACAACGTTTTGTCCCGGCACGAGTACCTGGGTCTCAGTGAGAGGCGGTGGCGGTGGTGGCGGTGCCGTCACACCCTGCGCCTGCAAAAGGGCGGGTATCAAAACGAGCAATACGGCTACATACGTCGTTGTCTTCATTTTTGCTCCGGAACTGTAGAGTTCAGTCTCGATCGATTACTTGGGTGATTTTTACCTCTCACGGAAAATACCCCACCGGAATCCGCAACTGCTGTCCGGCGCTCGACTTGATCGACAGTGCGTGCCACTGATCGGTTCCGGATGGGTCCGAATAGAACGCGAGCTGATACTGATTGCGCAGCTCCTGCGCGAGGCGCGTGTAGACATCCGGCAGCTCGCGCTCGCCTTTGATGATGAAGTACGTGGCGCCGGTGTCGCGGGCGATTGCGGCCAGCCGTCGCGCTTCGAGGTAGCCGATGCCGAAGCGCATCAGGCGCGTCAGCAGTTTGTTCTTGATGATTGGATAGACCGGAACGCCGGCGTAGCGCGCGTAGTGGACGAGGTGATCGAGCTTGAAATGGCTGCCCTGATCGACGCCATCGGTGAGGACGACCAGCGCGTGGCGGCCCGGCTGTTTCTGCAGCTCATACAGCATCTCGATGGCTGTGTCGTAGAGATGCGTTTCGCCTGATGGTTTGACGCGATCGACCGACGCCGCGGCGGCATTGAAATCGTTCGTGAACGGCGTGAGCCAGAACGTTGATTGATTGAAACCGACGACGGCGATGCGATCCTGCGGGCGGAGCAGCTTCTGCGCGAATTGACGCGCCGCCTGTTTCACGACCGGCAGCTCTTCCAGCATCGACTCGGAGTAATCGATCAGCAGGATGACGTAGAGTGGCTGGCTCGAAGCCGGCGTGAGCGCTTCGATCTTGTGCGGCGCACCGTTGACGAGCAGCGTCAGCTCGCTGAGCTGCGGCGCGCGATTACCGCCGACGACCGAGACCGGCACCTGTTGCACGGCCACGTCGACCTGTTCGCTCGGATTCGTCCCGAAGAAAAAGACGTCGTTCGCCTCGCTGCCGTCGCTCGCGTGCGCGACCACGCGCGCGTAGATCGCGTTCGGGTATTTCGCAGCATCGTACGTGACGCGATACGGCGGCGCCGTTACGCTGCCGATTTTCTCCTCGCCCATCAGAAAGTCGATCGAGGTGATCGCGAGCTGCTCCGGCTTGACCAGATTCGCTTCGAGCGCGCCCGCGTTCGCATGCAGACGCACGCGGAACGGTGGCCGCGGATCGTTGACGACCATCTCGTCTTCGCCGGCCGCGTTGCCCTGCGCGTCGTAGCCGATCGCGCGGATGCGCAGGCGGCGAAGGTAGTCGCCGATGAGCACCGGAAAATCGAGCGACTGGCCGGCGGCCTCCGAGAATTTGACGCCGTTGATGAAGAGCGCCACACGCACAACCGGCGGATGCGTCTGCACCGGAACGTGGAGCGTGCCGTAGACGAGCGTGTTTGTCTTCGTCGTGATCTGCACCGACTGCGCGAACGCTGCGGTGCTGAGGAGTAGCGCGAGGAGAGCGAAAAGAGCGGTTCGTCGGATCACGAGCCGATTAACGCCCAATCATCGCTCGTACTTCCGTCGTCCGTGCCGGTCACCTGCTCCATCAGACACTGACGCGGCTTCTTTTCCGGCCGCCAGCGCAGAAATTTCGATCCGTGGCGAAAGCGTCCCTGCGAGAAATAGTCGTACTCGACTTCGCAGACGAGCTCCGGCTTCAGCGGCTCCCATTCGCCGCTCTTTTCCGATGCCCATCGCGACGGGCCGCCAGGAACGCGCACTTCGAACGGATTCTCGCCGCGCAGCGCTTCGAGCCGTTTCGTCAGCGCCTCGCGATCATCTTTGCGGATCGACGACGAGTGGCCGATGTGCACGAGACGCCCTTCTTTGTCGTAGAGGCCGAGGAGCAGCGAGCCGACGCTCTTTGTTCCTTCGCCGTAGCGGAAGCCGCCGACGACGCAATCGGCGGTCTTGAGATGCTTGACCTTGACCATGCCGTCGCGGTCGCCGGAGTGATACGGCTCGCCGAGGCGCTTGGCCATGACGCCGTCGAGTCCCGCTTTCGTGAACTTGTTGAACCAGTCGCCGGCGATTTTGCGATCGGTTGTCGCGGGCGAGAGCTTGATCAGCGAGTCGTCAGGCACGCTTTCGAAAAATCGCTCCAGTTGCTCGCAACGTTTTTCGATCGGCTGCTCGATGAGCGATTTTCCTTTCGCGACCAGCAGATCGAACACGAAGTAATTCGCCGGCGTCTCCGCCGCCAGCTTGCGCACACGCGACTCCGCGGGATGAATGCGCTGCAGCAGATGATCGAAGGAAAGCCGTCCGCCGGCGGAGATGACGATCTCGCCGTCGATCACAAACTCTTTCTGCTTCAGCCCGCGCACCGCCTCCACGACCTCGGGAAAATAGCGTCCCAGCGGCTGTCCTGATTTCGACTGCACCGCGACCTCGTCGCCGCTCTTGAAGACGACGGCGCGAAATCCGTCCCACTTCGGCTCGAACTGCCAGATGTCGCCCGATGGAATCTTGTCGACGCGCTTCGCCTCCATCGGCGGATACGGCGGCGTGATCGGAAGATCGAACTTTGGGAAACCGGCAGACGAGATCTTCGGCGCGGCACTGCTGCGTGGTTTGGGCATGGTTGTTTTGCGATGAATGCTCAGATCTTCGCGCGGAAGATCGCCTTTCCCGCGAACACCGCGGCATCGCCCAGCTCTTCTTCGATGCGCAGCAATTGGTTGTACTTGGCGATCCGCTCGCTGCGCGACAGCGATCCGGTCTTGATCTGTCCCGCGTTTGTCGCTACCGCCAGATCGGCGATCGTCGAGTCTTCGGTCTCGCCGGATCGATGGGAGATCACCGAGCGATATCCTGCGCGCTTGGCCATCTCGATCGCATCGAACGTCTCCGTCAGCGTTCCGATCTGATTGACCTTGATCAGGATCGCGTTCGCCACGCCCAGCTCGATTCCTTTCGCCAGGATTGAAGGATTCGTGACGAAGACGTCGTCGCCGACGAGCTGCGTTCCCGCGCCCATCGCCTTCGTCAGCGTGCTCCAGCCGTCCCAGTCGCCCTCGGACATCCCATCTTCGATCGAGATGATCGGATACTTCGCGCGCAGCTTCTGGTAGTACGCGACCATCTCGTCGCTGCTGCGCTTCTCCGCTTCGAACATGTAGTCGCCCTTCGCGAAGAACTCGGAGGCGGCGACATCGAGGCCGAGAAAAATCTGCTCGCCCGGTTTGTAGCCCGCTTTCTCGATCGCCGTCAGGATCAGATCGAGCGCCTCGGCGTTCGATTTGAGATCGGGCGCGAATCCTCCCTCATCGCCGACCGCAGTAGTGAGGTTGCGGTCGTGGAGAATGTTCTTTAGATGATGAAACGTCTCCGTGCCCGCGCGCAGGGCGTCGCTGAAATCGTCGAAGCCGGCGGGGATGATCATGAACTCCTGAACGTCGAGGTTGTTGTCGGCGTGGGCGCCGCCGTTGATGACGTTCATCATCGGAACGGGCAGCGTGCGCGCGCCGGGCCCGCCGAGGTATTGGAAGAGCGGCAGGCCGGACGCCTGCGCCGCGGCGTGCGCAACCGCCAGCGAAACGCCGAGCATCGCATTCGCGCCGAGGTTGCCTTTGTTGTCGGTGCCGTCGATCTGCTTCATGACGAGATCGATCAGGGCCTGCTCACGTGCATCCATCCCTTCGACTTCCTTGGCGATGATGTCGATGACGTTCTCGACGGCGTTGGCGACGCCTTTGCCGAGAAAGCGCTTCTTGTCGCCGTCGCGGAGCTCGAGCGCCTCGCGCGATCCGGTCGACGCGCCGGAGGGGACGGCAGCACGTCCAGAGGCACCGGAGTCGAGGAGACAATCGACCTCGATCGTCGGATTGCCGCGGGAATCGAGAATCTCACGCGCAAAAAGCTCTTCGATTTTGAACATGGGCGCGATTATATGAGGCGAGCTCGCAATGATCGACCACTACCGCACGCTGGCAGCGTCCGCCGAGTACCGGCAGAAGATCGAGCGCTCCGAGTTTCTTGGCATCGCGTTTCCCGTTGCGACCGACGACGCGTTCTTCGCCGAGCTGGCGGCGCTGACGAAGCGCCACTTCGACGCGACGCATCTCTGCTGGGCGTTCCGGCTCTTTGCGAACGGCGAGCTCCGCGCGCGCAGCGCCGACGCAGGCGAGCCGTCGGGATCGGCGGGGAAGCCGATTCTCAGCGCGATCGAAGGTGCGGACCTCTACGACGTCGCGGTCGTCGTCGTCCGCTGGTACGGCGGCGTGAAGCTCGGGACGGGCGGACTGTCGCGCGCGTATCGGACAACGGCGGTGGAGACTCTGCAGCGAACGACTCTCGCCGATCGATTCGTCTATCAGCGCATTCGCATCGTCGTCCCGTTCGACTCCTTGGGGATCGTCTACCGCCTTCTCGATCCGCCGCACGTCATTCTCGCCGCGGAGCATTTCGGCGAGACGAACGAGTTCGAGATCGACGTGCGGCTGGGACGCGCTACGGAGTTTGCGCGGACGCTGGTCGAGAAACGGATCGAGCTTGTTTCTACTCTTCCGTGACCGTCGTCTTTGCGATGCGATCGCCGAGGCGGCGCTTGCCGGCGATCACGAGGATGACTTCGGCGAGATTCACGACAGGGATAATGAGCACGAAGTTCCGCGCGAGGCTTCGCAGGTATCCGCACGGCCGTTCGTTCGGTGTAACGAGACGGAGGCCCAGAATCTGCTTTCCGAGGGAACGGCCGCTCCAGCCGTCGCGGAAGAGCATTCCGATCATCACGATGCAAAGCGTGACGAACCAGACGAGCTGGATGGCTTTGATCTCGCCGCCGATCCAGGCCAGCGTGTAGCTGAGGATCGCCGCCGGGAGTACAAGCACGAGCGCGATCGACAAGGCGTCGACCAGGAACGCAGCCACGCGCAGAACCGTCGTCTGGGAGCCATCGGACGTCATCGGAAACCCTTTCCCCTCAATCTCGTACCACATTCTGCAAGGACCCACTATGAACAGCAGATCTCGCGCTTTCTATTCACTCTCGGCGATCGTTCTTCTCGCCGGATGCGGCGTCGTGATGGAGCGCCGGGTCTCTCATGTCGACCGCAAATGGCCGGCCGGTGCGATTCATCACATCGAAGTGCGCGAGATCGATGGGGCGATCAACATCGAAGCCGGGTCGCCGAGCGAGATCACGATGGCCGCTACGGTCCGAAGCAGCGTTGCCCCAAAGGCCGGACAGGAAAACCTCGGCTATTTCACTACCGAGGTGAATGGCGACACGCTGGTCATCGGAAGGCGGGAGCATCGCCGTTTCCGGCTTTTCCATTTCGGCAATGAAACGCGCGTCGATTACGACCTGCGCGTTCCTGCGACGTTGGCGCTCGACCTTCACACGGTCAATGGCCGCATCGCCACGCGCGGTGTCGACGGTTCGATGCGCGCGGTGACTGTGAATGGGCGCGTGAACATCGAGACGCCCGGATCGAGTGCAGTGGAAGCGCACACTGTCAACGGCCGCATCGAAGCCCGTTTCGAGAAGTCGTTCCAGGGCGCGACGCTCAAGACAGTCAACGGCGGCGTAACCGCGGCCCTTCCTCTCTCTGCATCCTTCACCGGCGATTTCTCGCAAGTGAATGGCGACATCGAAGCGGCATTTCCGCTGAACATCCATTCGCATCCCGGAAGCCGCCGCGTCTCCGGTCAGGTGAACGGCGGCCGCTATGAGCTGCGCATCACGACAGTGAACGGCGACATCAAGATCGACACCGCCACGCCTCCGGTTCCTCCCGCGGCTCCCACACCTTCGGCAGTTCCCGCGCCGCCGGCGCCCCCCGCGCCGCCGATCACGTAGGACGCGCTCCGCGCCCTCCGCGTCTCCGCGTGAAACGGTTTTGATCTTTGACCGCGAACCGGCAATGATAGACTTTCTGTCATAAAGTACTTGTACAACGTGGAGCTATGAAGAAAGTCCTGATCGTCATCGCAGTTCTCGCGCTCATCGCCTGGGTCTTCTCCTGGTTCTGGAACAAAGACGCCGTCGCCACATCGGCCGCGCGCCCCTGGCCGGGAGGGATGGGAACGCTCAGCTCCGCGAACGATCGGGCGTCGTCGCTGCGGGCGAACGGCGCGTCAGTGAAACTGATGGCGCTCGCCAGCGCGCTGCCGACGAACGACGCCGCCGGCGATTTCGTGCGGCGCGAGGTTGCCCGCGGCGAGATCACGATCGGAGGGGCGCCCGCAGTGCTTGACGTCTCCGCGATCCGCGAGCTGCTGCTGCACGAGCCGGTCGTCTGGCAGCATCGCGACGACATCGGCGGTGGCAACGAGGCGAACGCGGAGCGCGCCGCGCAGTTGACGATCGCCAGGGTGCTCGTCGCCAGCGCGCTCACCAAAGCGCGCGCAAACGATGCCGCAGCGTGGGAGGATCTGCACGCCGCGTGGAACCTGGCCCGTTCACTGGACGGGCATCCGCAGGTGATGACGCAGACCGCCGCGCTAACGACGGTGCGGATGATCAACGGGGTCGCCTGGAAAATGCCGCTGCCCGTGCCGCCGTGGTTCGGCGAGCTGCAGTCGCGCGACAATCTCCGCCCGCTGCTCGAAGCCTTTCAGCATCAGACAGCGTCGTACGCGAAGGACGGCATCGCGTTGTTTCCGACGAAGATGCTCGCAGTGTCCGTCGATCACGATCGCGCGATCGCGGAAGAGCTCTTCAAGCTCACGCAGTGTGACGTGAACGCCCGCGAGAATGAACTGGGAACGGACCTGCGATCCGTCTGGCGCCGCGCGTTTCGCTACCGCGCCGAGCGCGAGGCGACCGCGAACGCGCTGCGCGTGCGCGAAGGAAAGCCGATTGAAACCGTCTCGCAATGCAGCGACGGCGGCTGGACGTTCGACGGAACGGCGCTGCACTTCGCCCGCGAGATCGCCACTGCGCCGCCCGACAGCCCGATGCCGCTGACACTGAAAGTCAGGCCGTAGAAAACGGTCAGCGCAACTTCTTCCCAACGTACGTCAGCATCTCGCCCGGCTTCATTTCGCGGAAGGCGATCTTCCTACTCTTCAAAGACGCGGCAAAACGCGTCCGCATTCTGGGCGATGCCGGGGAACGTCCCGCTATCGGATACTTGCCGTCCTTCCCCTCCGGATTCGATGGGTTCCTGAGCCGGGATCGATCAAACAGAACTTTTCCACGATTGATGCGCATGATTGCGTGAAAAAACGACATCAGAGTTGATGCGAATACCGGATACTCAACATCGCATCGCGCATGAAACTGGCCGCCGACGATGAATCCGGAGGACGATGACCCGCTTCACCCCATCGCTGCTTTTCTGCCTGCTCCTGTCGACAACCGCTCGTGCGGAACCTGAGAGCGCACCGTCCGTTAGGTTCCCCTCCATTCCCGCGCAGGCACGAACGACGGCCGGCTTCGTGCCGAAGGGGTGGATGATCGAGTCGCAGAGCCGCGGCGATCTGAACGGCGACGGCGCCGTGGATCAATTGCTCGTCCTGCGCATGACCAATCCCCGCAACAACATCACCAACAGCGGCCTCGGCACGCCACAGCTCGATACCAATCCACGGATCCTCGTCGTTGCTTTCGCCGGCAGGGCAGCCAACGGATATTCACTCGCTCTGGCCGATCACACGCTGATTCCAAGGCATACCAATCCCGTCATGGATGACCCGCTGGAAAGCGCCGCAATCGTCAAAGGAGCGGTGCAGGTGTCGCTCGTCTCCTGGATGAGTGCCGGTTCCTGGTACACGACGCAGAAGAAACTCACGTTTCGCTACCAGGACGGTTGCTTCAAACTGATCGGCTACGACTCCACGGAGACCCGTCGAAACAGCGGGGAGGTCTCCGCGGTCAGCGTGAACTATCAAACGAAGAGGATGAAGATCACGAAAGGCACCATCGAAAATGAGCGGGAACACGTCTTCTGGAAAACGGTTCGCGCTTCGACTCCGCGGTGCCTGAGCGCAGTGGGTGACGGTCTGGCCTTCGACCCGGAGAAGTGAGGCAGGGGTCCCCGAGGTCCATCGCAGCAATATCGATCGGTGTACTCACTGTGGATGTCGGTTCACGCGGCCATGAATGCGCACAGCCGCATGTATACTCGCTCCCCTGCGATGAACGATCTCGTCACACTCTTCCAGGCACTCGGCGACACGACCCGTCTGCGCCTGCTCAACCTCATGTCCGCCGGCGAAGTCTGCGTTTGCTTCTTCGTCGAGATCCTCGGCGAGACGCAGCCGAAGATCTCGCGGCACCTTGCCTATCTTCGACGGGCCGGCATCGTGTCAGCGCGGCGCGACGGCAAATGGGTTCACTACGGATTGGAAATGCCGGCCGACCCTGCACGAGCCGCGGTGCTGCAACGCGTCCTCGATGTGCTTGGGCGCGATCCACGCATGCAACGCGACCGCGCCGCGCTCGAGAAAGTCTGCTGCGGCGTGCGTCTGCCGTCCGCGCTGCAGAACGCGCCGAAGCCTGAGCTGACGAGGGCTCGGACGAACTGATGCTGACGGCCGTGCTCATCGCCATCGCCGCGTTTCTGGCCGGCGCGATCTCCGCTGTCGCCGGCTTCGGCATTGGCAGCATCCTCACGCCACTTCTCGGTCTGACGATCGGCGTCAAGCTAGCGGTGGCCGCCGCGGCGATCCCTCATTTCATCGGCAACGCGCTGCGGCTCTGGACCTTGCGCCATCAGGTCGACAAACAGGTGTTGAAAACGTTCGGCGTGATGAGTGGCGCCGGCGCGCTTGCGGGTGCGCTTCTGCACGCCGTCGCGGCGACGAGCTGGCTGAAGCTCGTCTTCGCCATCGTGCTGATCATCGTCGGCGCGTTCGGCGTAACGGGGTGGAGCGATCATCTCCGCTTCGGACGGCGCGGCGCGTGGGTGGCCGGCGGGATATCGGGATTGCTGGGCGGGCTGGTCGGCAATCAGGGCGGCATTCGCGCGGCGGCCATGCTTGCGCTCGACGTGCGCAAGGAGGCCTTCGTCGCCACCGCGGTCGCGATCGCGCTCGTCGTCGATGGTGCGCGTCTGCCGGTTTATGCCTTCAGCACCGGCCGCGAATTGCTGGCTGTATGGCCACTCCTCACCGTCGCGATCGTCGCCGTCATCCTCGGCACCTTCTTGGGCAAGGCTCTCCTCGGACGCGTACCGGAAAGCGTTTTTCGACGCCTTGTCGCTGCGCTCCTCATCGCGCTCGGCATCGTCATGCTGGTTTCGCGGTGAAATTCGCAGCACCGTGACCAGCGTCATCAAGACTGCCTTCCGATCGCCGGTACGATCACCTCTCATGAGCGCTTCGAAAATCTTCGCCACCCTGCTTGTGGCCGGAACCGCGCATGCGGCGACGTTCCTCGTGCCTTCGGACCGCACGCTCGTCGCGGCGTCGAAGGCGATCGTCGTCGCGACGGCCGGTGAATCGCGCGGACGATGGGCGCCGGGCGGATGGATCGAGACCGTGACGGCGCTGCATGTCGACGAAGCGATCAAAGGTCCGATTCATAACGGTGCGACGATCAACGTCACGGAGCTTGGCGGCGTCGTCGACGCGATCGGATACGCCGTTGCCGGCAGTCCGGTCTACGAGCCCGGCGAGCGGGTGCTGCTGTTTCTCGACACCAACGATCGCGGCGAATGGGTGGCGAAGAATATGGCGGTCGGAAAATTCACGCAAGCTGAAGACGTGCGCGGGCGACGATTGATAATGCGGGATGCAGGAGAGATTGTTGGTTGGGATACCGACGGCGCGCCACATCGCGAACCAGTTCGCCTGGAGGATGCGTTCCTCCGCTTCGTGCGCGCGCGTGCATCGGGAAGCGAGGCGAGTGAGGATTACGTCGTCAGCGATCCGCAGCCAGTTCGAAAGACGATTCGCAGCGAAGCGACGGCGTTCGCTCCCGCGCCGAGCACGTATCTCCTGCAAGGCGCCGGCGGACTCGGGCTTCGTTGGGCGGCGTTCCCGACGCCGGTCGTTTTTCTCAGTCATGGAACACAGCCCGGCGCGCTGGGCGGCGGCATCACCGCGATGCAGCGCGCCTTTGCGGCGTGGACGAATGATGCAGGATCGAACATCGTCTACAGCTACGGCGGGGCGACGGCGATTGCGAGAACCGGTTTCAATGGCGGCAACGCGGATGGCGTGAATACCGTGCAGTTCAACGATCCGGCGGGCGAGATTCCCGGCTCGTTCACTGGCACCAACGGCGACACGCTGGCGATCGGTGGCGCCTGGTACGGGAGCGCAACACACAGCGCGAACAGCGAGCAGTACTACACGATCGTCGAGGCCGATCTCGTCGTGCAGGATGGGATCAGCGGCGCGGGATTGACCGGCAACGGCTTCGATCACGTTCTCACCCACGAGTTGGGACACACGCTCGGATTGCGTCATTCCGATCAGCCGCCGCCCGGCGGAACGTCGTCGACGACCGCCATCATGGACTCGGGCGTCGACTTCAATCGCGACACCACCGGCTCGGCGCTGCAAGGCTGGGACATCGAAGCGATCGATGCAGTCTACGGCTCCGGCGTCGTTACACCACCGGCCTGCAGTCCGCCGAAGATCAACGCGCAACCAACACCAACGATCGACGTCACCACGGCGCCGGTAACTTTCTCGGTCTCCGCATCGGGTGACGCGCCGCTGCAATATCAGTGGTACCTCGGACTGCGCGGCAACACCAGCACGCCGATTCAAGGCGCAACATCATCGTCGTTTACGGTGAAGCCGGCGGTGACGACCGGCTACTGGGTGCGCGTCACGAACGGATGCGATCCGCCGGCGGACAGCATCACCGCCTACGCGATCGTCAACAGTTGTCCGCCGGTCACGATCGCATCGCAGTCGGGCGATGCTGCGATTCTCGAAGGGAAGAGCACGACGCTTTCTGTCGCTGCCAGTGGCGGGACGATCTCGTATCAGTGGTACATCGGATCGAGCGGTTCGACGGTGTCGCCGGTGATCAACGCGAACGGCGCTTCGCTGACGGTGTCGCCGTCGTCGAGCACGACCTACTGGGTGCGCGTCACGAACAGTTGCGGATCGAGCATCGACGGCAACACGATCGCGATCACCGTCTTTCCGTGCAACGCGCCGAAGTTCGCCGTGCAGCCGGCCGGCGGCGACATCGTCATCAACAACGGCGCCACGCTCTACGCCGCAGTCACCGGCACGCTCCCGATCACCTATCAGTGGTACGAAGGAACGTTTCCCGACGCCTCGCATCCGGCGAACGGCGGAACGTCGCCAACGCTGACGATCCCGCCGCTCGTCACGTCGACATCGTATTGGCTGCACGTCGCGAGCGAGTGTGGCGCCGCGGACAGCAGCACCGCGCGGCTGACGATCGTGCAGAGCTGCACGCCGCCCGCAATCGCGGTGCAACCGCGCGATCAGAGCGTGGCATCAGGATCGACAGCCATCGTCTCCGTCGTCGCCACGGGACCGTCGCTCAGCTATCAGTGGTATCAGGGGCCGCTGTTCGACTTCACGCATCCGACCGGCGGCAACGCATCATCAGTCCTGACGGGTGCGATCACCGGCCCGGCGCAATTCTGGGTGCGCATCACCAGCCCCTGTGGAAGCGTGAACAGCGCGGTGGCAACGGTCTCGGTGGCGACCTCTTCGCGTCACCGCGCAAGTAAGCCGTGAGTGACGAAATCGTCGATCACGAATGCCGCGGCGCAAGCAGGATGCAGCGTTGCAGCCCGGGCAGGCGCTGGCGGAGAGAGAGGGATTCGAACCCTCGGTAGAGCTTTAGGCCCTACGACGGTTTAGCAAACCGTTGGTTTCAGCCACTCACCCATCTCTCCGTGGCCTTGCCGTGGTGCCAAATGCACACCGCAGAATGCGGTTTGGGGAAGGTCAATTCCCCGGAGACGAGATTCTATTCGCTCCGCGAAGCGAAAAGATAGGTGGACGAGAGCCGAGAACTGATCGCCCGTCACGCTTCCAACTTGCCATCGCATCCTTCATGATGCGTGGCCGTCATCGCTCGCCGTTCGACTCCCCAACATGAAATCCATCCCACAGCGCGACCATCTCGACGCCACCGTCACGGCGCCCCCGTCGAAGTCGTACTCCGTCCGTGCGCTGCTTCTCGGCGCGATGTCCGAGGGCATGACGACGATCACGAACTGTCTCGATGCCGATGACACACGCTACGCGCTCGAGGCGTTGCGCTCGATCGGATTTCGCATCGAAGGCACGTTCAAGAGCGGCGTGACCATTGGTCCGCGCCAGAGCATGTCGGCGAACGACGTCTCCGTCTTTGTCGGCAACGCCGGAACGGCCATGCGATTTCTCACTGGCTGGCTTGCCTTCACGCCGGGACGATTCATACTGGAGGGCGAGGCGCGCATGCACGAGCGCCCGATCGGCGATCTGGTCGACGTGCTGCTGTCGATTGGCGCTGAAGTCGAGTACGTCGAGCGCGAGGGCTACCCGCCGCTGCGGATCCGCGGAAAGAAAATGCGCGGCGGATTCGACGTCGCCATCGCTGCCGATACATCGAGCCAGTTCGCCTCGTCGCTGATGATGGCGGGAGCGACGCTGCCGGACGGGATGACCCTGCGTCTCACCTCGCTGGCCTCGGCGCCGTATCTCGACATCACCGCCTCGGTGCTCACCGCGTTCGGCGCGGAGGTGCATCGCGACGGCAACGTCATCCGCGTCCGCGCGGGAAAACTGCATCGCGATGCGTACCGCGTCGAAGGCGACTATTCGTCAGCGTCGTATTGGTTCGCCGCCGCCGCAGCGACGCGCGGCACGATACGGGTCCGTGGCCTCGCTCATCCCACCGCGCAGGGCGACGCGGCGTTTCTCGACATCCTGCGGACCATGGGATGCGGTGTTGTGATCAACGAGGACGAAATCACCGTCACCGGCGCGGAGCTTCGCGGCGGACGCTTCGACTGCAACAGTTGCCCCGATATCGTTCCCACGCTCGCCGCCATCGCGCCGCTGGCATCGTCGCCGGTCGAGATCGTGAACGTCGCCAATCTGCGCGTCAAAGAATCCGACCGCCTCGCCACCGTCACCGCAGAACTGCGAAAGCTCGGCGCCACCGTCGAAGAGCGCGACGATTCCCTACTCATCCAACCCGGCTGGTCGTCCGACCCCGCCACGATCGAAACGCACAACGATCACCGCATCGCCATGGCCTTCGCGATTGCCGGCCTCGCGCGCGGCAACGTCACGATCGCGAACGAACAGGTTGTCTCGAAGTCGTATCCGCGGTTTTGGAAGACGTTGGATGAGGTGATTGCGGCGTCTCAATAGAGGGCTCCTCGGCGACGAAACTTCGGAGTTTCCTCACACCTCTCCTCAATCGAGCGCCCTTCTCCACCACGCTTCTCAGTGGGGGAGAAGGTGCCGAAGGCGGATGAGGGGGTCAAGGTGATCACGCTCCAATGGCATCGTGCGCCGTTTGTGGGCTCAAGAAAGTGCACTCCCGATCGAGAATACACACCCCTCATCCGGCCTTCGGCCACCTTCTCCCCCACTGAAAAGCGTGGTGGAGAAGGCGCTCGATTTGCGTTCAGCAAGAGAGAGGCATTAACGCTTCGCATCGAGCTGCGAATACAGTTTCGCTCGCACCTCTTCCCAAGGGACCGTCTGCACGCTGCCCGATTCAATCTCTCGCCAGCGACGCTCCGCTACAACTGACCAAGCTTCTTCGATGTCCGGCTCCGGCGAGTGTTCGAGGCTTTGTATGAGCAGGCCTGCAAGCTCGCCGCGCTCTGACTCGTTTAACTCGAGCGCTTCTCGGTACAACTGTTCAAGTCGTCGTTCCATGGCTGAATGCGCGCGCTCTACGAGGCCCACCGGTTTGGTGTAATCGCTGGTTTCGGCTCCAGCTTAACAACTCGATCGGAATTCTCGGCTTCGATGGTTTTGAGGTAATTCCAAAGGACGGGCAAATCTCCGCCGAATTCCTGGTGCAGCTCGCGGCGTGCAGCACGCGTCTCTTCAATAATCGGGGCATCACGCATCTGTGGGGTCCTCCATCAATTGCTGCGGCGTGGCGACACCTTTGATGAGCAGCCACAGCGCGAGCACGATTTGGAATACGAGCGCCGGCAGCCATTGGTAGTAGCCGGTCAACGGTCCCGTGGAGAAACCGGCGAGCTGCAGAGGCAGTGTCACCGCGAGCAGGCCCGACGCGAACACGCCCAGCCAGGCGATTAAGACAGGCACCATCCGTCCGCGCAGGAGGAGATAGGAAAAGATCAAACTCCCCACGGCAAAGAAGATCGATCCGATGGGGACGCTCGCGCCCGGCATCAGCAGAAACTCGCGAAGGGCATTCGTTGTAGCGATGTCCGGCCCGCCTCCCTCCTTCGCAAGCCACAGCATTCCCAGGTAGGCAGGGATGTTGTTGACCGAACCGAGCACGCCTTCAACAACGCGACAGACCAGGCCCAGCATGGCAAGCTCGTGGTCCTCGTCGCGCGTGATACCGTAAAGCGTCACGCCCAGCACGAGGGATGAGAGGCATTCGAGCAGCGCAATCAGGATGCTCAGCCGCACGTTTGTCGCGTACTGTCCGATGCGGGCCACCATCGCGGCACCTGCATAGCCTCCCCTCGCCTGGTGCATCAGCACCTCGATGCAGATTCCGATCGCTGCATAGAAGAGGTACGTAAATCCGGCGATTCTGGCGTTCGTGTTGCGCGTCATGATCGTAATCCCTTTAGCAGCAACCAAAAACCCATCGTCAGTTCAAAGAAGAAGATCGGAGCTCCATAAATCTCAACGGGGACGACCTTCGCCAGCTCGGGAAAAATGATGAACAGGAATGCGGACGCTCCCATCAGAAAGGACGCCGCCATTCCCCACACTGCCAACTCCTTGGGGATCAAGCGGGACTTGAACCACAGATAGCAGAAGGCAGTACTTCGAAGCCCGGCCAGCACCAGGCCAACGTTGTACGCATCGAAATGCGCACTGAGAGACAGCCTGGCCAGAGCCTGCAACCGGTTCGCTTCGAATGCGTGCAGATAGTCCGCGCCACTCAGTATTCGCAAGACATCGAAGTCACTGAGCGTGACGAAGACCAGTGTCGCTGTTTCGATTAGCCCCCAGCCCGTGGCCAACAAGGCGAGGCTGCGATTGACCGGCATGAGGACCACGTAAAGAGCCATGATCAAGACGACATCGAGCGCGAAGACGGTGAGATTACTTGCGGTGCCCAGACGAAAGAGCCGTTCGTGCGCCATGATGTTCCGCGCCGTTTGCGCGGCATCGCCTGAGACGATGAGCTGGCCGCGCACATAGAATTCGGCGAAGATCGCCGGCGGCAGGGCAAAGAGATAAGCGAATCCCACAACTCTCGCCGCTCTGCGTTGTGATTCGTCGATGGTGCCGATTGTCATTCCGCGTCCCTGGCATCTCGCGGATCAGCGCTCCAGAGACATCTTATGGGACGCGTATCCTGCGAGGTGTAATCGTCTTGCGCTGGACCAGCGTCCAACGGACCTCCGCTTCAAGTGGCCCGCGACGCGAAATGGTAGCGCATTTCGACGCGGCAACGCAGCGGGCCACGTGCGTTGCGAGCGCGAGTTGGGCGGCGCTGTGCGAGTTTGGCTGGATCCGAAATTGAGGGTTGACTTGGCGGCGATGAGGACTTAGTTTGATGCAGCGCGCGTCAACACAATTATCAACGATCGGCAGCACGGCGGCTGCGCTGTGCTCGTTGTTCCCACCTTGTCTCGCCAATCTGCAACTTGTATCAAAGACAGACCTCTATGTATACGCAGCGCGTCTATATATAGAGCAGAAGGGGCGTATTCGTAAACTTGACCTGAAGTAGAGAAGTACAAACCACCGCTAGGACAACTGAGGCCGTACGAAGGCAACTTCGTACGGCCTCTCTGTTTATTCGCTAACGATGACGAAAGGAACGAGCTATGAGCAACCGAAAAGCAGTGAATGCAGCCAACTACGTGGGCTGGCACCGCGGCAACTCTGGATACCTAAGGCAGTGTCGGAATTGCGGCGTGTGGATATACATGAAAGAGGATTGGTGGGACGGTATCTGGCGGCCATACGAAAGCTGGTATGCAGGGAACTGCGCCGCAAATGAGTGGATCCGACATCAATGCAACGAGTCGGCTTAGGCCCTTTAGCGTCCGCCAAACAGACCCAAGCCAGGCGCAGCGCAGAGTTAGCCAGCCGAGGAGCGCCGTGCCCCGAGCTACTGCGATGAGTCATTGTCGGCCAAAATGACAGGTGACTCACACGTTGAGCAATGGACGTCGACGTCTCGATCTTGCGCGATAGTCGGCGTATCGTAATGGTCATCGGAAGAGTGACCGCACCAACATGAGTACACGCTATGACTGGGTTCCATAACCACCTTCAAATGCCACGTCGTATTCAGAAAAGAGCGCCGCAACTATCGAACCCGTATGGGCCGTTTGCTCGACCGCACGTCTTCCAGAGGTAAATTGTGCCGTCAGCTCGCACGTAGAACATTTTGACTTGTAGCACGCCGATGCCGGGCTGTTGGGCGAATGGGTTTGGCGTGAAGCTCTCGTAGATGAGGATTCTTCCGCCACCTCCATCGTCGGTGGTTTTCGACGGTGGACCCCATCGCTGAATGAGTTCATTTTGCTGATGACCAAGCCAAGAGTCTAGGGTTTGCTGAAGCGATGAAGCGCAAGCGGAGACAACGATGCATGCGGTCACCAACGCCATCGAGCGAGATCGCATTTTTGACACCTCTAGGCCGTGACGGGAACGAACGCTACTCTACACCGTTGTGCGCTGGCGTGACCATTCGGCTGGCTAACTCATGGCTAACTCAGTTCTCACCCTTCCCCCCACTTCAGCTTCGTCCTTAGCACATCGAAGTAATTCGATGTCGATGAGCGAACGAGCATCACCGGGTCGGGCGACTTGCTGATGCAGATCTTGTCGTTCTGCGCGACGGGCAATCCTTCCTGGCCGTCGAGCGTCAGGAAGATTTCCTGGTTCGGTGTGGCGATGCCGATCTCGATCTCCAGGTTGTCGGGGAGCACGATGGGACGATTCGACAGCATGTGCGGGCAGATCGGCGTCAGGACGACGGCGCCCATCGTGGGATAGATGATCGGGCCTCCCGCCGACAGGTTGTAGGCCGTCGATCCCGTCGGCGTGGCGATGATCAAACCATCCGCGCGGAACGCCGACACGAACTCGCCGCCGACGCTCACGCGCATCTCGATGATTCTCGCCAGCGCGCTCTTATTGATCGTGGCGTCGTTGAGCACGCGGTAGCTGCGATGATCGCGGCCCGGTCCGCGCACGGCAACATCAAACGTCACCCGCTCCTCGGTCTCGTACGTGCCGGCGAGCACGCGGTCCATCACCTCCTGAAACTCCTCTACGCGCACCTCGGTGAGAAATCCGAGCGTCCCCATGTTCACGCCGAGGATGGGGACGTCTTTCGGGGCGTGACGGGCGACGGAGAGGAGCGTGCCGTCGCCGCCGAACGTGATCAGAAGCTCGGAGTGTTTGCCGAGGACGCCTTTGGCTACGCACTTGCCGCGGTCGTTGAGCTTGTCGGCTGTGGCGTAGTCGAAGCAGATGTCGTAGCCGCGCGCGCGGAGATCGGCGGCGACCTTCGCGGCGAAGGCCAGTGCGTCATCGGAAGTAATCTTTGCGGAGATACCGATCGTCTGCACGGCAAGAGTTTACGCGATCACTCTGCGCACATCGTCCGGCTCGATGAGGACGCGGTCGCCGGCGCGCTCGGGACCGGTGAAGAGCACGGGATGCAGAACCTTCTCCAGGATGGCTCGCAACGCCCGCGCGCCAAGCTTCTGTTTCAGCGCAGCCTCCGCGATCGCGTAGAGCGCACCGGAGGAAAACTCGAGCTGAATCTGATCGAGCGCGCAGAGCCGCTGGTACTCCGGGATCATCGCCTCGCGCGGTTCGGTGAGAATCGTGACGAGATCGTCGGCCGTGAGCGAGTCGAGCTCGACGTGAACGGGAAGGCGCCCGAGGAGCTCCGGGAGGAAACCGTACTTGACCAGCTCCTCGGTCGAGATTTCTTTCGCGCGCGCGTCGCCATCGCCGAAGAATCCGATCGGCTTGGCGTCGTTGCCATCGTCGATGTCGCTGAATGCGCCGGCGCAGATGAAGAGAATGTTGGCGATGTCGATCTCGACGTAGTCGTATTTGTTCCAGTGCGACGTGACGTTGAGCGGAACGAAGAGCTTTTCACCTTCCAGGATCTTGAGCAGCGATTGCTGCACACCCTCGCCACCGATGTCGCGCGATCCCGAGCCGGTGCGCGTGCCGCCGGAGCGCCGCGCGATCTTGTCGATCTCGTCGATGAAGACGATGCCGTTCTCCGCCGCGTCGACGTTCTGATTCGTGGCGAAGAGCAGCCTGCCGATCGCCACCTCCACATCCTCGCCGTAATACCCCGCCTCGGTGAACGCCGTGGCATCGTTGTACGCGAAGGGAACGTCGAGGATTTTCGCCAGCGTGCGCGCGAGATACGTTTTTCCTGATCCGGAGGGACCGATCATCAGGATGTTCGACTTGCGGATGGAGATGTCACCGCCGAACTTCAGATACTCGATGCGCTTGAGGTGGTTGTACGCCGCGATGGCCAGCACTTCTTTGGCGTGCTTCTGGCCGACAACGTATTGATCGAGTTGTTCGTAGATGCGCCGCGGCGTGACGTGCAGGAAGCGGTAGATGTCACGCTTTTCCTTCATGGGCGGTGGATTGAGTATAAGCCTAGGAAGCGGTGATCAGTGATCAGGAGAACAGTGATCAGTGATCCGAGATCAGGGATCAGAGATCAGGGAGTAGAGATCGGGACCAGAGATTGGAGATGAGATATCAGAGATCAGGAGCATGGTCACGCCCTGATCTCGGACCCTGGTAATCAATCGATATCAGGAAGCCCGGTTACCCTGATCACTTTTCTCTGATCACTTGTCACTCTTTCTAATCCCGATTCATCGCGCTCTTCAACCTCTCATGTGCGGAATCAACGGCATCGTTTCCTTTCGCGCGGACGCGCCGCTCGTTGATCGCGATGAGTTGTTGCGCACGCGCGAGGCGATGCGCGCACGCGGTCCGGATGCCGCCGGAATGTGGATCTCGCCCGATGGACGTACGGGGCTGGGTCATCGGCGTCTCTCCATCATCGACATCAGCGAGCGAGCCAACCAGCCGATGGTCAGCCGCGACGGCAACCTGGTGATCACCTTCAACGGCGAGATCTACAACTTCGCCGCGTTGCGCGCGGAGCTTGAGCGCAAGGGCGAGACGTTCGAGACTGCGTCGGACACCGAAGTCGTTCTGCGCATGTACGCGAAATGGGGCGATGCGATGTTGCCGCGTTTGCGCGGGATGTTCGCGTTTGCGATCTGGGATTCGCTTGCGCGGACTCTGTTTGTGGCTCGCGATCCGTACGGGATCAAGCCGCTCTACTACGCGAATGATGGAACGACATTCCGTTTCGCGTCGCAGGTGAAAGCGCTGCTGGCGGGAGGGAAGATTTCGGCCGCGCGCGATCCGGCAGGCGTCGTTGGATTTCTTCTCCGCGGCCACGTCCCGGAACCGTTCACGATTTACGAGGACATTCGCGAGCTTCCCGCGGGCAGCTCGATGATCGTGACGGCGGACGGCGCATCGGAGCCGCGCTCGTATTTTTCGATCGCCGCGGTGTTGCGCGACGCAATGAATGAGCGCAAGCAATACAGCGATCGCGAACGCGCGCGGATCATCGCCGACGGCGTGCGCGAGTCGGTGCGCTACCACCTGGTCTCCGACGTTCCGGTCGGTGCGTTTCTCTCGGCCGGCCGCGACTCGGCAACGATCGTGGCGCTGGCGACGGAGCACGGCGGTGCGCTGCAGACGATCACACTCTCCTTCGAGCCGCAGCTTGGAACGGTGAAGGACGAAGCGCCCATGGCGGCGATGGTGGCGGCGCACTATGGCGTGCCCCATCATGCATTCACGCTGACAGGAAACGCGTTTCGCAGGGAGTTGCCGCGTGCACTCGAAGCGATGGATCAGCCGTCGCTCGACGGGCTCAACTCTTACTTCGTCTGCAAGGCCGCAGCGGAACTCGGTTGGAGGGTCGCGCTCTCGGGGACGGGAGGCGATGAGCTCTTCGGCGGCTACTCGACGTTTCGCATCATCCCGCGCGCCGTGCGCATGTTCGGCGCGTTCCGGCACATGCCGCGTCTGGCCGCCGCGTCCGCGCGCTGGTACGCGACGATGCGCCGAGCAAACGCGAGTCCGAAGACCGCGTACACATTGAAATACTGCACGTCGTACGAAGGCGCCTACTTGATGAAGCGGGGCCTTTTTCTTCCTGACGACGTGGCATCCGTCGTAGGCGAGGAGCTGGCGCGCGAAGGACTGGAACGGCTCGCGATGATGGATCGCATTCGCGAAGCGATCACGCCCGATCCGGGGACGCCGTTCGCGCGCGTCATGGCGCTCGAATCGTCGCTGCTGCTGCGGAGCCAACTCCTGCGCGACATCGACTGGGCGTCCATGGCGCACTCGATCGAAGTGCGCGTCCCGCTCGTCGACGCGTTTCTGTTGCGGCAGATCGCTCCGGCGATTCTGGCGAACGGAGGCCGCAACGCCAAAGACCTTCTTGCGGCATCGCCGCGGCAAGCGCTACCGGCTGCGATTCTCCAGCGCAGAAAGAGCGGCTTCACGGTGCCGATTCGCACCTGGCTCGGGCACGACCGCGACGCGAAAACGCAGTTCGGCGGACGGCCATGGGCGATCGCTGTGCTCGAAGGGGGCGGCCATCTCGAAGAGTGAAGTGTGAAGAGTGAAGAGTGAGAGAAAGCCGGGATTGGACGGCCACCTTTCTAACTCACCCTTCTAACTTCATCCCACTAACTTCGCCCTTCTAACTTCACCCTTCTAACTTCACGCTTCTAACTTCACCCTTCTAACTTCACCCTTCTACCTGCCCTCCACGTAAAAATCCTTTGTCATTCGCGCGCTTCTTTGACGAGGCGCTGCTTCGCGTTTTCGCATAAGCCTCTTTCCCTTCAATCACTTGCCAGTTTCGGCACGCTGGCCGTCCGATCGCACTATCAAGACGCGAAAGGAGGTGGTGCTTACGGAGAGAGCAAATTCCAACTGATGCAGAGGATCAACGGTCCTCGTGTGGGAAACAGCCAAAAAACGAAACGCGTCAACAGTCAACCAACCTGAAAACCAACAACCAAAACAAGGAGAAAAAGACCATGCGGAAGTCCCACCTCATCGTCCTCTCGGCAATTCTCATCGTCACCATGTCGGCTGTTGTGATGGCCGACACCACCCCGGCACCCATTGCACCGACAGGTGTCGTCAACATCAACAGCGCGGACGCGGCGCAGCTCGCATTCCTGCCGCGCGTCGGAGCCAAAGCCGCGCAGCGCATCGTCGATTACCGCAAGGAGCACGGCAACTTCAAGAAGACCTCCGACCTGATGCAGGTCAAAGGCTTCGGACAGAAGTCGTACCAGCGGCTGGCCAACTGGCTGACGGTCGACGGCAAGACCACACTCGCGGCGAAAGTGCACGCCGGCCGCGTCGGTGGCAAGCGCGCCAAGTCGTCGAAGTCTTCCTCATCGCCCACCCCCGCGACGCGATAACGCGCCGCCCCTCCAAAAGGCCGCCTCGCGCAAGCGGGGCGGCCGTCTTGGGAGAGGGGCCAGCGGCCAGAGAGCAGCGCCAGACCGATCGATCGCTGCTTTCTGATCACTGACCACGAATCACTGATCACCTTCATTAGGAGAACGTGTGCTCAAAGGAAATCTCACCGGCGTCGCTGACGCGCTGATTCGAATCGCCGGCACTGCCCTCGATCGAGAACCTTCTCCCCCGCGCTTTTCAGCGGGGGAGAAGGTGCCGAAGGCGGATGAGGGGGCGGTGTTGGGTGTCCGTCAACGAGCAGCAATCGACTTTCCTGCGGCTTCGATTGATGCTTTGGGCGGAGGTGCCCCCCTCATCCGCCTTCGGAACCTTCTCCCCCCGCAAAAAGCGCGGGGGGAGAAGGCGCTCGACAACAAAGAGCTGCGCAAGGTCGAACACCATCTTCGTTTGTTGGAAACTTCCTCGCCGCGTTACGACTTGTTGAGCTTCGTAGGTCAGGTCAACCAGCAAAGGAAGGCGCTCGATGTTCGCGTGTCGCCGGGATCTCTTAGCGGCGCTGAGAAGAACTCAATTCCCGCCGCGGCGCACGACCAGCCGCTGCGCCTCATACGTCTGCACCACCGACAACGGATTCGTCCGCATCGACTCCTCGGAGAACGCTTCCGAGAGCACGCTGCCATCCATGTCGCTGGCGACGGGCAGTCCGGCGATGTAGAGAACCGTCGGCACGAGGTCGACTGCGAGCGCGGAGCGGGGCTTGTCGTTGCGAACGATGCCCGCGCCGCGAATGAGAACGAAACCGTCGTCGGCGCTGGCGTCTGGCGGATCGATGAAATCGCGCAGCAGCGCATACGGCGTCGCCGGCAACTCCGGCGCGACCGGTCCCGACGGCGACACGACGACGATCGTGTGATTGGGAAAGTCGCGCGCGAGCGACGCCAGCATCCGGTCGATCTGCTCGGCGTACGCGCGGAGAACAACGCCCTTGACCGTCGAGCGCGGAGGAAGCTCATTGCTGAAAATGTGAATCGCGCGCTGAGCCTGTTCATATCCATCGAGCGAACAGACGGTCAGCGGATAGAAAGGGGCGGAGTCGCGGACCATGGCCATCGACGTGAGGTCGGCGGCCAGGCTTTTCACGATGCGCGGCCGAGCGTCGCCGGTGCCGTTGAACCGTTGCGTCTCCGAATCGGGAGGCATGGTGTCGAGTTTCGCGGCGCTCGCGGCGAACTGCGGCGGGACGATTTCGCGCGCGCTGTGGGGCGCGCTCTCGAAGTATCGATCGGTCACGACACGCGAAGCGCCCGACGGCTGCGACCATGGCCAGCCGATCACCGCGGCGTGTACGCCGAGGCGCTCGAAGAGGGTCCAGAGCGGAAGGGAGAGGCCGGACGGGAGAGGCGTGGCGACCCGCTCGACCGGCGGAATCAGGCCCCACACTTTGAAGCCGACGCCGCCGGGGATGATCAGGAATCGTTCGCCGGTGCGGTTGAGCGGCGTGCGGTATCCGAGCCGTCCCGTGACGCCGTGGCGAAACGGAAGTTTCCCGGTCGCGAGGGAAGCCCACAACGACTTCGGACTCGTCGTCGGAAACGGCTCGAGCCTCGTGAAGTAGCCGTTGAGCCGCGACTGGCCGAGGAAGGGGAGCGATCCTTCGCCGGCCATCGTCAGGATCCAGTCGTACGGCAGATTGCGGACGGCGACGACGATCACGGGACGCTGCCCCGCCACGGTTCCCATGTTCGCCACGACCACAGCCCGCGCCTCGGTGCGGTAGCGGTCGCGGCGCTGGTAAAGGAAGAACGACGAGACCGCGATCAGCAGCACGCCGGAGACGAAGAGAATGCGCGAGAGGCGTCGCTGCGCATTGCGCTCCGCGAACCAGAGAAGGAGCAGAGCGAACGCGGTAGCCGTGATCAGGTTCGTCGCCTTCGACAGCACGCGCACGGCACCAACCGGCAGATAGATGCGAAACACCTCGAGGTGCATCCAGTAGATGGCCGCCGCTACGAACGCCGCCAGGACGACGAAGCCGAAGCCGTGTGGCCGGTAGTCGCCATCCGTTTCCGGTTTCCCGAAGAGGCGGACGCGGATGATGCGCAGGAGCCAGAGCGCGGTGCCGGCCAGAATGCCGCAGATCAGGCCATAGACGATCGTGACCGATGCCAGGCGACCGGGTGTGATGTCGATCTGTGGATTGAGGAAGTAGAGAAGGTTGGCGATGTAGAGGCCAAAGATCGCTCCCGCGAGTACGCGCTTGAGGTAGGCCCAGCGAATCGGCATGGCGGCGCGTGGAGTGTATCGCGCGGAGGTGCGGCGTGATCACCGCGGCGCGTTTGCGGCGCTGCAATTCGCGCGACGAGCTCTTTCGATTGCTCCGCGAACTTGGCTACGAGACTGCGCCAGTTCCGATCGTCGCCAAGGAATGGCGCCGTGCCGGAATCGAGATCCGTTGGAGCGACGATATTGCGCTCGATCTCGCGGCCCGCACGCCGCAACTCGATCTCTATGTCGTCAGTGGCAGCGAGTTGCCCGACGTTGACGCGATCACCGCGTTTCTCCGCTCGCTGACGTCGTACAACGCGCTCGTGAAGCCGGTCGTCGTCGGCATCGCGCCGGCGCGCCTGACCGTTCATGATCTGTCGCCGCGCCGCGAGCCGCGGCGGCTCGACATCGACGTCGAGCATCCGTCGGCGCTCGCGCTCGACCGATTGAATCTTCTCGCCGCAGGCAGCGAGCCGGCGCACATCTTCGACCGCGCGCTCGACCGCGAATCGCTGACGCGCCAGTTTTTTGAGCGTTTCCGTCGCGCGGTGCGCGACGTATCGCAATCGATCAGCGCTGCGATTCCGCGTGAGCCAAAAGAGGCCGCGGACGGGCAGGCGCTCCTTCTTCTTTCCCGGCTTCTGTTTCTCTACTTCATTCAACAGAAGGGATGGCTCAATGGGGAGCGGCGCTTTCTTGTCGATCGCGTCGAGGCTGCGATTCGAGAGAAGAAAGGAGTTTACGCGTCGCTCTTTCAGCCGCTCTTTTTCGGCTGTCTCAATACGGCCATACGCGACCGCGATGGCGATGCCCGCCGGCTCGGCAAAATCCCTTACCTCAACGGTGGACTTTTCGAGCCGTCGCCGTTCGAAGAGCGAAACCCCATCTTCGCTCTGCCCGACGATCTGTTGCGGCGCGTGATCGAGGACGTGTTCGAGGCATTCGCATTCTCGATCGACGAGTCGGACGCCGCTGGTACGCACATCGATCCGGAGATGCTCGGCAAAGTGTTCGAGTCGCTGATGGCGAGCGATGAGCGTCTGGCGACCGGTAGCTTCTACACCCCGCGCGCAATCGTCGATGTCCTTGCCGCCCGTGCAGTCGTCGCGGCATTGAGCGATGGCGACGCGGACATGCAACGAGTTCTCGATGCCATTCTTCGCGGCGAAGCCGTCCGGCGTCCGCGAAACTCCCGCTCTCTTCTGCAGCGGTTGCAGTCGATCGCCATTCTCGATCCCGCTTGCGGCTCCGGCGCGTTTCTTCTCGGCGCGTTGCGTGTCGTCGAACGATTGACGATCGCGCTTGCTGCGGAACCGCCCGCGGATCTTCGCCGGCGCATTGTCGAGCAATGTCTCTACGGCGTCGATCTCAAGCCGGAAGCGGTTCGACTCTGCGAGCTGCGGCTCTGGCTGGCCATCGTGTCACAGACCGAGGCAGCGATCGACGACATCCAGCCGCTGCCCAATCTCGACCGCAACATTCTTCAGGGCAACTCGTTGCTCAGTCCGACGGATTTTCTTGGCGACAACCGCGGGGACGTCTATCGCGAGTGGGTCTATGCGCTGCGGGCGCAGTCGGATCTGATCACGCGCTACCGCAACGCGCCGCACCGCGAGCGCGCACCGATCGCGCGGCTGATTCGTGCGAACGACGCGCGGCTCGCCGGCGAGTTGGTGGCGAAAGCGATCGATCTCGATGAACGGGAGCAGGAGCAACTCTGCGCGCCGCAGCGCGATCTCTTCGGCAGGCTTCGCGCGCTGAATCTCGAGCGTTGCCGCGAGTTGTATGAGCGCATCGGCGCGAATCGCCGTCTGCTCGACCGCATTGAAGACGGCGAGATGGGCTTCTTCTCGTTCGACGTCCACTTCGCGCACGTGATGACACGCGGCGGCTTCGATGTCATCGTCGGCAATCCTCCCTGGGTGCGCAACAGCCGCATCGAGCCGGCCGTGAAACGGATGTACGCCGAGCGCTATCCGCTTTTTCACGGCGACGGAATGAGGGGAGCGCCGGCGTTTCATCAACCCGACCTCTCGATCGCGTTTGTGGAACGCTCCCTCGCTCTTGCGGCACCCGGCGGCGTGGTGTCGCTGCTCGTGCCGGCGAAGCTTTTGAACGCCGGCTATGCGGCGCCGTTGCGGCGCGCATCGGCAAAGAACGTGGTCGCACTCGATGACTGGTCTTCCGACGCAAAGCGCCACTTCGACGCCGATACGTTTCCGCTCGGGTTGACGCTGACGCGCGGCGTTGGCGGCGCGGCATCGCCCTGCATCGCGGTGACATCGTCCGGCGAGTCGTTCGCGCTTTCGCGTGGATCGCTGATGTCGCATGGATCGGAATGGTCGCTGCTGCCGCCGGACATCTACGCGATCGTCAACCGAATCCACAACGCTCACGCGCCGCTCGCAGAGACACTCGGCCGGTCACCCGTGATGGGAGTGAAGACTGGCGACAACGGATCGTTTTTTCTCGATGTCCTGCAGGTCCGCGCGAACACGCTCGAGACGACGGACGGCATCCATGTTCCGCTCACGGCAGTCTGCCGCTGCGTGCGGGGCCGCGATGTACGGCGGTGGACAATCGGTGAGCCGATCTGGATGCTCTGGCCGCCGGCCGGTGGATGGCCGAATCCGCCGCAATGGCTCGAGCGGTTCGCACACGCGCGCGGCGTCGATGCGAAGTCGCTGCAGTTGTCGTACGTCCGCCCGGAGCACGTCGGGATCAAGGTGATCTGGAAGGATCTCTCGCGCGGCTTTTGCGCCGCGGTGCTCGAGGATTCGATTCGCGTCGGTGCGCGCGCCATTCCGCTCGTGCCGAATCAAACGCTCTACGCGATCGATGCGGCCACGCTGGACGAGGCAAACGTCATCGCCGCCTTGCTCAACTCGACGATTGTCAACGTTCTCGCTGCTGCGATCGCCGAACGCGCCAAGGACTCGTACTTCCGCTACTTCGCGCGAACCGTCGCGCGGCTGCCGCTGCCCGCCGTCGTTCCGGATAGCGCATCGTGGCAGCGCCTTCTTCGCGCGGCCCGGCGCGCCGCGGAGAATCCGCACGCGATCGAGGAAATCGATCGAACGGTGGCCGCACTCTACGGAGTTACCCAACGCGAGCACGAGCGGTTGGCGGCCTTTCTGAAAAAACGGCTGGCCGCCGATGCCTGATCTCGCGTTGCATCAACGGACAGCGGTCATCCGCGCGCTCTCATTGATCGAGCGTTACAGCGGAGCCATCCTCGCCGACGACGTTGGCCTTGGCAAGTCCTTTGTGGCAGCGAGTGTTGCCGCCGAATTGCAACGCCGAGGAAGTGAGGTGGAACTGATCGTTCCGGCGTCGCTCGTCGTTCAATGGCGGGAGACCCTGCGCGACTTCGCCGTCGAGGCGCAGATCATCACGCACGATGCGCTGGCGGGAGATCCACGGCTTGGCGAGGGCGTACGCCTCCTGGTCGTCGACGAAGCGCACGCCTTTCGCAATCGGCGGACGCAACGCTGGTGCGCACTGGCGCGCCGATCGGTCGGCGCGCGATTGATGCTCGTCACCGCCACGCCGGTCTGCAATTCGGCGGACGATCTGCTCGCGCTCGTCTCGCTCATCGCCGCGGACGACGCGCTGCGCGATCACGGCGTCGCGTCGATCGATGATGCGTTTGCGAATCGCGATGCGTGCGCGCTCGATGTCATCGTCCGTGAGCTCGTCATCCGCAGGGAGAGCGATGTGTTGCCGCCGGAGCTGCGCTTCGGCTCGCTCGAACGGCGCGTCGTCCGGCATCCAGTCGTCGACGTGCCGATTGATCGATTGCACTTTCCGCTGAGCGCCAGCGCGCCGCTGCTGCGGCAGTTTCTGTTCCGCCGGCTGGAGTCGAGCCCTGCGGCGCTGATCGAGTCGGCGCGGCGGCAGCTTCGTTTCTATGAGCGCGTCATCGAGAGCGGGCGGCCGCTCTCTCGTCGCGACTATCGCCTCGCCTTCGCCGGCGAAGACGACGCCGACGCGTTTCAGCAGATTCTCTTCTGGGATCTGCTCGCGCCGAGGTCCGGCATCGATACCGATGCCATACGCGAAGAGATGCGATGCCTCGAGGAGATTCGGATGCTTGTCGAGCGCTCGGGAGACGTGAAAGTGTTGCAGCTCGAAACGGCGCTGACCGATGACCCGACGCTGATCTTCACCGGTTCGGCCGCAACGGCACGCGCACTCGCGCGGCGCTTGCGGTGCGGACTGGCCACGGCGCGCGACGGACGCGGCGCGATCGATGCGTTCCGCCGCGGGACGATCGACCGGCTCGTGGCCACCGATCTGGCGTCCGAGGGACTGAATCTGCAGAGAGCGGGAGTGGTGATTCACTACGACATCCCCTGGAATCCGGTGAAGCTCGATCAGCGCAACGGCCGCGCACACCGCATAGGCCAGACGCGCGATTTCGTCCGCGTAATCTACTTCCTGCCGGAGGCGCGAAGCCGCGTCGTCGAGACGATCGCGTCGAAGAACCGCGTGCGGAGGCGGATTCTCATGTCGCACGATGATGTTGATTCCGAGCTGACGTCGTTCCTCAACGCTCTTCCCCAACGGCTACCAAAGGACGCGCCGGCGATCGCTCTTGCGCGCGCGCTCCGCGCGCAAGGACTGAGCGTGCCATCCGCGCTGACTCGCCGCCATCGCGCCGGAGTGGAGCTGCTGTTCGAGGAGATGGCGGGCGAGTACCTTGACGCTCGGCGGCTGGAAGAGCTGGAGTTGGTGCTGGAGCGGGAAAGCGAGCTCAACGCCTCCGGGCTTTCGGCGCTTCTCCGCAAAAAATGACGAGGGTTACGGGTTCACGCGGAGACGCGGAGATCGCGGAGAGAAAGACCTTCGCGTCCTCCGCGTCTCCGCGTGAAACGGTTTCCTGGCAATCCCGCCCACCACGAGGATCGCAACTCGGTATAATCTCCCCCTGTCTCCACGCATATGAGCGAGCTCGTTTCGGCGGAACAGCCGGTAACTCCCACGCCACGCCTTGGTGTTCAGGCAGTCCTGCGCACGGACGTGGGACTGGTGCGCTCGGAGAATCAGGACTTCGGCACCTACACCACGCCGCGCGAGGAGAGCCAGAGCCATCCCGGCGGACGGCTGCTCGTCGTCGCTGACGGCATGGGCGGTCATCGCGGCGGCGCGACCGCCTCCCGTCTCGCTGGCGAAACCGTCAAAGCGCAATACCTCGGCAGCGAGACCTACGACATCTCGCAGGCGCTGCACGAAGCGCTGGCCCGCGCCAATGCGCGGATTTTCACCGAGGCGCAGGCGAATCCCGATTTGCGCGGGATGGGAACGACGACCTCGGCGCTCGTCGTCAAAAACAATCAAGCCTGGTTTGCACATGTCGGCGACTCGCGAATCTACGTCGTGCGCGGCGACGACATCCGCCAGATCACCGAAGACCACTCGCTCGTCGCCTCGATGGTGCGCGAAGGATTGCTGACGGCGAAGGAGGCGGAAACGCATCCGCGCCGCAATGTACTGCAGCGCTCGATGGGCGTCGGCGAGGATGTCGAGATCGACGTCAAAGGGCCCTTCGATGTGCAGAAGGACGACGTGTTCATCCTCTGCAGCGATGGTCTACATGGTCTCGTCAAAGAGCCGGAGTTGAAAGAGATCGCCGCGCTGCCGATCGACCAGGCCGCCACCGAGTACGTCAAGCGCGCGCTCGCACGCGGCGCTCCCGACAACGTCACGGTGATCGTGGCGAAGATCGTTCCGGTCGACGAGGTCGGCGAGTCGACGCTGGTCGACACGGACGAAACGCTGGCCGACCATCCGTTCGATGAGACGCAGCGCGACACGGCACCGATCTCGCCGTTGATCGACGAGCTCTCTATCAAGACTCCGGAGAGTGAGCCGCCACCTGTAACGGCGCCAGGTCTGAGTGCGGTGGCGCCTCAACCCGCCTCGACGATGGAGACGCCGGCCGACCTGGACGACCCGTTGGACAGAACGATCGAGACGGTCATCGACGACGAGCCCGCGCTGGCGAAGACGATCGAAACGCCCATCGCCGCCGGACAGAAGATGGCGTCGCGAAGCTCGCTGTTCGGATGGGTGCTCGTCATCATCCTCGCGCTCGGTGCTGCCGGCGCATGGCTATTGTGGAATCATCAACAAGGAGCTGCAGCCAGAACCACCGCTCCCTCGCACCGGTAACATCGAAATGGCCCCCTTGTCCCGCCTCGTTTTCGTTCTGCTGCTTCTCACAGCGCTCGGATGCCGCGGCGACGTCGCGCATCTCGATGAGGTGGGGAAGATGGCGTACGAGGTGAAGCCGGCTGTCGTGCGGATCAGCGCGTTTGCCACCGCGCAGTTTCGCTACACGCCCGCTGCGATCGAGGCCATTCAGGCGTCCTTGAAACGCGACGGCTTCGATGTTCCTGCGCAGAACGTGGGCAAAGAATCTCTGGACGTTCCCACCGGCGCCGGCGGATCGGGCAGCGGATTCATCATCAATCCCGACGGCCTCATTCTTACGAGCGGTCACGTCGTCGAGCCAACGCGCGACAGCGCAGCGCTCGACCGCGAGCTTCTTCGCAACGGCGCGATCTCGGCGCTGCTGAAGCATTTCCCCGTCGACGAGCTGCGCAAACTCCATCGAACCGACGCCCTCGACCGCTACATCGACACGCTGGCCGGACAAAGCCATCTCGAATCGCGCGTCGTCACGAACGAGGTCGATCTCTCGAACGGAGAGAAGCTCCCGTTCACGATCGAGCGTTTCTCGCCGGCGCTGGCGCAGCGCGGCACCGACCTCGCCCTGCTTCGCGTCAAGCGAAAGAACCTGCCGGTGCTGACGCTCGGCGATTCCGACTCGACGCGCGTCGGCGAGTCGATCTGGGCCTATGGCTATCCGGCCGTGGCCAGCAGCACGGACGACGTCATCGGCGGGTGGCTGTCGCGCGACAGCGACCTGGAGGCGACGTTCAGCCCGGGCATCATCACCGCGATCAAACGCAACGTCGCGAACACGCCGGTATTTCAATCGAACGTGGCGATCTATCGCGGCAACTCGGGCGGCCCGGCTGTGAATCGCAATGGCGATGTGATCGGCATCTCGACGTGGGGACGCAGCGACGCGGAGTCGATCAAGTTTCTCGTGCCGGTGAATGTGGCGCGGAGCTTTCTTGCGGAAGCGAACGTCCCGGTCAACGTGCAGGGAGAGTTCGACCGACACTATCGCGCGTCGCTCGACGCCGCGCAGGACGGCAAGTGGACCATTGCGTCGACCGAGCTCGCCAGCGCGAACGAGCTCTTTCCCAACTCGCCCGATCTGATCCGTTTTCGCCACGACACCGAGCGCGCGCTGCAATCGATGCCGCTCTGGCGCAAGCATCCCGTAGCTACAGCCGGCGCCGGCGGCGTATTGGCGGCGCTGGCCCTCGGGCTCACGATCCCGCGCTTCCGCCGTCCGCGCATCGCCGCGGACATGCTCAAGGTCACCACCGAGCGCGTCGTCTCGCCGGCGAGTGCACCGGCCGGCGCGCCGCAGATGCTCGGCAAGCTCACGATTCTCAACGGACCGTGCGCCGGCGAGCGCTTCGGGCTCGGCGGTTCCGGCATTCGCATCGGACGGGAATCGGCGATGTGTGAGATCGTATTGGAGAATCCAAAGGTCTCCCGGCTGCATGCGGAAGTGGTCTCGATCGACGGCAAGGTGTTGTTGATCGACCGGAACTCGTCAAATGGGACATACGTCAACGACCAGAAAATCGACAAACGGTTTCTGAAGGACGGCGACATCATCTATTTCGGTGGGCGCAACGCGGTCGCGATTGCGTTTCACGCGTGAGGCTCTGAACGTGGCTGATAAGCGGTGTGAGAACGGGCACTTCATCGATGAGAGCTGGGACCTCTGTCCGTACTGTCCCGTGGAGGATTCCGAGCCGGATGTCCCCGTAGTACGGCCGACTCGATTCGGAGCGCACGACGCTCCCCGGCCGGCGTCGGTTCCGGCGGAGCCTCCGCGGCGGCCAACGGCCGTTCCCAATCCCAAGACAATGGCGCGGATCGACTCCGCGGTTGCCGTCGAATCGGAGCCGGCGGACCGCACGGTGGCCGTGCAGAAACTCGATCCTCTCGCGCAACCGAAGCGCTACGTCGTCGGCTGGCTGATCGGATTGAATGGCGTTGCGCGCGGCGAATCGTTCCCCGTGCGCATCGGCCGCAACGTTCTCGGCCGCGACCGGCGCTCCGACGTCGTCGTCAACGACGATCAGGCCTCGTCGCATCACGCCGATCTCGTCTTTCGCCCCGAGGAGCGGCGGTTCATTTTGATGGACCACAACTCCACGAATGGGACGTACGTCAACGAAGCGGAGATCGAGCCGCGGCGCGATCTGGCGGCGAAAGACATCGTCCGCGTCGGCTCGCACAAGTTCCTCTTCCTGCCGCTCTGCGACGAAGGATTTTTCTGGGATGAAGAGGGCGCGCTGAAATGATCGGCAACGTCGTCGGCAACTACCGCATCGAGCGCGAGCTCGGCGAAGGTGGAATGAGCCACGTCTATGTCGGCCGTACGATCGCCCGTTCCGAGATTCTCCCGGAGGGATACGTCGTCGTTCTGAAGGTGATCAATGAAGAGCTGGCGGGCGAAGTGACGGCCCGAAAGCGCTTCGTGAAAGAGGCTCACATCCTCGAAAAGCTGCGCCACCGCTTCATCACCCGCTTCTACGAATTCATCAACAACGCCGACAGCGCCGTCCTCGTGATGGAGCTGGTGGAAGGTACGCCGGTCGACGTTCTCCTCACCGAGCGTGGCGCGTTACCGATCGCTGATGCCATCGTTACCGCGCAGTGCCTGCTGGAGGCGCTCGTCTACGCGCATGGCAAAGGCATCGTGCACCGCGACATCAAACCGGCCAACCTCATCCGCGAAAACGCCGGCGTCGTGAAGGTGACCGACTTCGGTATTGCCAAGATCAAAGAGGGCGGCACCGGCAGCGGTCAAACCGTCCTCACGAAATCCGGCTTCCTCCTCGGCACCCCGCACTACATGTCGCCCGAGCAGATCCGCGAGCCGAAAGATGCCGGAGCGAAGAGCGACGTCTACTCGTCCGGCGTCGTGCTCTACGAGATGCTCACCGGCTCGCTGCCATTCAACAGCCGTTCGCTGCCGAAGCTGATCGACGCCATCTACCGCGGCGACAAACAGAATCCGCGCGCGCTGCGGCCAGAGATCGACGCCGAGCTCGAGGCGATCGTGTTGCGCGCTATGCATCCGCGTATGGATCAGCGTTACGACTCAGCGCGCGCGTTCTTCGAGGCGCTCGAGGAGTACAACCTGCGCCCGGGCTACACGCCGACGATCCGCCCGATGCCTGCCGCGCAAGCGCCGAAAGGACCAGCGCCGCAGCAATGGCAGCTCGTTCACGTGAAGCCGGAAGCGAACGAGAAGCACGCGTTGCAAGGGGACAGCATTATGGTGGGACGCGACCGCACCTGTTCCGTCGTGCTCTCGCATCCGGCGGTCTCTCGCCGTCACGCCCGCATCACGATGAACGGCGGATCATGCACACTCGAAGATCTGAAGTCGGCAAACGGAACGTACGTCAACAACACGCGCGTGGAGAAAATCGCATTGAAGTCGGGAGACGTCGTCCGTTTCGGCGCGGACCCGGCGTGTAGTTATGTGTTGAGGAGTCAGTGAAGCAGAGATCAGGGAGATCAGTGATCAGAGAAATCAGTGATCAGAGATCAGGGAAACCGAGCTAGCAATGATTGAGAGATTGGCGATCAGAAATAAGAGATAGATATAAGAAATAGAGATAAGAAATAGAGATAAGAAATAGAGATAAGGGATAGAGATAACGGAAGGCAGATCAAATCTGCTCAGTGCCTTCCTGATCACTGATCACTGATTTCTCTGATCACTTGCGTAACACCCCGGAGCAACCATGAGCCAAATCAACTGCCTTCGCTGCAAACAGCCGATCGATATGAATCTGGAGCAGTGTCCCGCGTGTGGTGAGCGGGTGACGATGTTCCAGCGCACCTATTCGTCGAAGTTGCTCGATGGCAAGTATCAGATCCTCGACCGCCTCGGCGTCGGCGGCATGGGCGAGATCTTCAAAGTCCGCCACATCCATCTCAACGAGCTTCGCGTCATCAAGATCATGCGGCCGAACGTCGCCGCCGATGATCAGGGCATGCAGCGCTTCCTCCAGGAAGCACGCACGTCGACGATGATCAAGCACAAGAACCTGGCGATGCTCTACGACTTCGCCCAGCTCGACGATGGCTCGTATTACATGGTCTGGGAATTCATCGACGGGACGAACATTCAGAAGTGGATCGGGCAGAACGGCGCGATGCCGGCGCGGCTGGCGATCGAGATTTCCATCCAGGCGCTGAGCGGACTCGATCATCTTCATTCGATGGGTCTCATCCACCGCGACATCTCGCCCGAGAACATCATGCTGTCGCAGGATCATCACGGCAAACTGCTGGTGAAGGTCATCGACTTCGGCATCGCCAAGCAGCTCGCGGAAGGCGAAGGGGGACAGGGACTGACGCAGACCGGCATGTTCCTCGGCAAGCTGAAATATGCGTCGCCGGAGCAGGCGGGTTTTCTGAAAGAGGGCGAGCATCTCGATCCGCGCTCCGACCTCTACTCGTTCGGCATCGTCATGTACGAGATGCTGGCCGGACGCGCGCCGTTCCAGGCCACGAATCCGCACGGCTACATCCTCAAACACGTCACGGAAAAGCCTCTCGCGATTCACGAGATCAATCCGGCCGTGAAGGTACCCTCGCAGGTCGAGTCGGTGATCATGCGCTCGCTCGAAAAGAGCCGCGACAACCGCTACGCAACCGCGGCCGACTTCGAGCACGCACTCGAAGCGATCCGCAACACCGTTCCGCCCGACGCCAAGTACGGACTCGGCGAACGGATGATCACGCTCTCCGGCGCGCAGACGCTGGCGGAGCTGCCGAAGTTCACGACAGGGCCGGGCGGGACGTATAGCGGACAACAGGCCACGCAGCAGACGATGACCGGCCAGCCGACGCAGGCCGAGCAGATGCAGGCGCGATCGATGGAAACGCCGCGCACCGGTCCGACGGGAACGAGGATCGGCAGCGACGAAGCGACGGTGATGGAGCGCAACCTCGGATCGGCCGCTCTTGCAGGCGGCACGATGTCCGGCCCCGGTACGACGCGCCCCGGCAGCGACGAAGCGACGGTGATGGAGCGCTTCACGTCGCAGGCGGCGCCGACCGCGGCGGAGCAGAAGTGGAGCGGCGCAAACGCCGAAGCCACGATGATCGAGCGGCAGATCTCGCCAGGCCAGCTCGCGCCGAAGAAGAGCAGCGGGATGATGATCGGGATCGCCGCAGCGATCGTGATCATCCTCGGCGTCGCCGGCTATTTCGTCTGGAAGAGCAAGCAGACCGTGACGCCGACCGGAGTGGCCAGCACGACCAGCGTGACGACGACCGCGCCGGTTTCGACCGCGCCGATCGCACCCGGCCAAGGCGCGCTCCTGCTTTCGGCGTCGCCCTACGGAGAGCTGGAACAGATCATCGACGACAAGGGAAAGCCGGTCGATCTGAGCGAGGATAAGCGTTCGACGCCGACGCGCATCGATCTCGATCCCGGCAAGTACATGGTGACCGTCGCTGGACCGAATGGGACCAAGCAAACGGTGCCAGTCAATATCGAGGCGGGGAAACAGAGCCGGCAGATGGTCAACCTCGAGAAGGTGAACTTCGACGATCTGGAAAAGGAAGTCGCAAAACCATGAGATCGACGCGCACGGTCACGATCGGATTGCTGGGATTACTGCTCGCCACGGCGGCGCTGGCGTCGTGGTACGACGATTACGATGCGGGCATCGCCGCCGTCGGCAAGGGCCAATGGTCCGTCGTCATTCAGAAGATGACCGCGGCAATCAACGGTCATCCGAAAGAGAGCGATCACGAACGCACGTACGGCGCAATCTTCATCACCTATCACCCTTACTACTATCGCGGCGTCGCGTATCTGAATACCGGCAAATACGAGCAGGCGATTTCCGATTTCGAGAAAACCAGCGGACCGGGCGAAGCCGACCTCGGACCTCTCGGCGATCTAATGCGCCGCGCGAAGTCGAAACTCGAAGCGGCGAACACGCCGGAACCGCAACCGCAGCCGGTCGCGCCGCAGCTGCGCGTGGTGCCGGTACCCGTGCCGGTTCCGATGCCCGTGCAACCGTCAGGTCCGTCGATCGATCCCGTGCTCCGCCAGCAGGCGGCGATCGCCATCAATCAGGCCAGAGCGCGCCTTGCTGCAGCGCAGCAGCGAAAAGCGGGCAACACGCCGCAATACGCGCAAGCAACGCAGTTCCTCACCGACGCGATGACGCGAAGCGCCAACCCGCGAACGAACGAAGATCTCACGAACGCCATCACGGCGGCCGGAAACGCGGCGCAGATCGCCGATCTTGCTCCCGCTCCCGGCGCGCCGCCGCCACCCGTCACTCCAACGCGTCCCGCGCAAGCGAGCGCAATCGTCCTCGCCGATCCGGCCAAGCGCGTCCGCGACGCGCTGGAAAGCTATTTCCGCGGCGATTTCGACGAGGCCTCGGGCAAGCTCAGGCAACTCACCGTCGAGATGCCCAGGAACGCCTGGATCTGGGCCTTCCTCGGCGCCTCGCAATACTCGCAATACGCTTTCGAAGCCGACGACAACTACAAGACTCAAGCGATGGAGTCGTTCCGCAAAGCCAAGCAGCTAAAGCGCTGGAACGGTGGTCTGTCCGCGAGGTACTTCTCGAAAAAGATCCGGAAAGCGTTCGAAAGCGCAGGGTAGTTGGTAGGTAGGCGCGCATGCACGTTCGACGCGTCGTTATCCTTGCCCTGCTCGCACTCGCGTGCGGTTCTCATACCGCTCGGACGGCGACTGCCGCGACCGACGTGTGCCAGATATGGGCGAGCCCGAAGCAGTTCCTCTACCGTCAAGCCGCGTTTACCACCGAGATCAGCGCGGACGGCATGCATTTGGCGCTTCTAATGGGGCCTGCGTGCGAGCGCGGCATTCGCTTCACGTACGCCGCATCCGTTCCGCAGGGAACGCAGAAGGCCATCTCCAAAGCAATCTTCCAACCTTGGCCAGGGACTGCTGGGAAGCACATATCGGCACATTTCGAAGGGTGCCTTCGCAGATATCGAAGCCAACCGCCGCTCTTTCCATATGTATTTGAGATCTCTTCAGTTGCTAATCTGAACATCCAAATCGGCAAACGTCCGTGGTGAGTCCGTGCGCACCTAGCTCCACGCTGAAACGGACTTAGGCTCGTTACTCTGCTAGCCTAGAATCACGACCAACGAGCGGGCCGAAGCCGCTCAGCTCAGAAGGTTAGGCGGCGGCAGGCCATCGGCCACCCAAGGGATGCCCGACAACCGGTCCGTTTCAATCGCTTCCACCTGACACCGTCGCGATACCGTTTGCCATTCAGATGCCCCTCCCTCTATCATGCCGAGATAACGCCGGAGGCCCGGGTGACCCTTGGCAAGATGGATGCTCTGGAAGTTCTGGGTTTGAGTTCGACCGCTAACTTGGACGAAATCGACCGACGCCGCAAAATTCTCTTATTGCGCTTGCATCCGGACAAGAGCGCGTCCGAAGAGGAGAGACTCGCCCTCGAGGCCCAAACTAAACGAATTAATACCGCTTGGGATACCCTGCGAAAACAAACTGCACCGAAAGAGCCCGGAGGAGAGGGCGACCAGGCAAGGAGCTCTTCGGCCACCCCGAATTCCGGCACGGACCAAGAGCCGTGGAGAATCGCACGAAATGGCGCGGTGGTCGGTAGTGCTCCGTCAGGGACCGACGCTCTACGGCTGTTCATGAAAGGAAGCATCGTCGGAACAGACTACCTCTTTCATTCATCTTTCGGGCAACGGTGGGTATCAGTCGCACTCGTCTTCGCTCAGACCGTAGTGCGGCAGGATCCGCGCGGCCATGCAATGTTGACGGCAGCACCTTGGGCACTATGCGGCATACACGGCTGTAGCTGTAACCTGCAGAAGGGTTGCCTCGAACGCAGCTGCGATTGTGTTACCAAGAAATTTTGTCCCTCCACGACTTGCGACTGTGGACTCCCCAGAGTGTGCCCCAACCCTACCTGCGACTGCCAAACGGCAAAGATAGTGACGGAGGCGTGGGGCAAAATAATCGCCCCACCCAGCGTTTGGTCGTGCTCTGGTTGCAACAAGGTTGTGCCCCAAGACTCACGGCACTGTCCCTATTGTGGTGGTCTCTTCGGTTCCGCTAGAAACGAAGCTCCAAGCGCCGTCCCAGACAGACGGGTCACGGCAGGCGTCCTGCTAACGCTTTTTTTTGGCCTGTTCTCGTTCGTCTGGAAGATGGCTTGGTCACTTGCACGGTCAGTTCTTGGCGATGATTGAGCGCCGTACACTCGTTGCGACCTTCGGATGCCTGCCGCCGCGATAACCATCCTCTATCGGAGTGTCTATTATGGATTGCGGAACTATCAAGGGTCCAAAATACACTTGGCGTGTGCTCTGGGACGAGAACAGCGGTGAAGTCTATATTCGAGAGGTTGTGCAAAGCACGCCTGATAACAGAGGCCGAGCCGCGCAATCGTTTGTCACCCTAACTCGCGGTTGCACCCGAACCCGAACCGTTGCGCGTCCGTATCGTGGGGCTATACTCCAACGCGCCGCGGTCCCTGCGCGTAAACTGCACGGGCCCGTTAGCCGAGCTTGGGGGAATCGTCATGCGCCGATCGCAATCCTCGCGTTAATTTTGGGCCTCGCTCGCTGCGCCACCGTCCCACCGCCGGCGAATTATCCCGTATCGTCTACGGCCGAGATCGTTCAGACGCAGCTTGGAACGACGCTGAAGGTGACCGGCCCTGAGCACGCGCCGAAGGTGCTGCGGCACGTCGAGCCGCTGTACCCGGGGATCGCGCGTACCCATCGCGTTCGTGGCTTAGTCAAGATGAACGTTCTGATTTCTACTAGCGGCGACGTGGTCGACGTGGAGATCGTTGAAGGTCTGCCAGACGGCCTGAGCGAGGCAGCGGCAGAAGCCGTTCGTCAATGGAAGTTTGCGCCGACCATTCGGGATGGGAAGGCGATTCCCGTATTGTTCGAGCTCTACATCAACTTCAAACTGAACTAACGGCGACTAACGCTGCGCTGCACCACGAGAATCATCAGATGGTCACCATCCAAACAAAGGGCGAGACCATGGATCAGCCCGTGCGATGTAGCTGGGCTCGCAGCCCGCTCGGCATGGCGTATCACGATCTCGAGTGGGGCGTGCCCGTTCACGACGACACTACCCTCTTCGAGTTTCTAACCCTTGAAGGTGCGCAGGCAGGGCTGAGCTGGGAGACGATTCTCAAGAAACGGGAGGCCTATCGCTAGGCGTTCGCCGGCTTTGATCCGGCGAAGGTCGCGAAGTTCCGTCAGGACCGAGTGACGCGTCTGCTCGAGAATCCCGGCATTGTCCGCAACCGGCTCAAGATCGGCAGTACGGTGAGCAACGCCAAAGCTTTCCTCACAGTCCAGCGCGAGCTCGGGAGTTTCGACGCCTATGTCTGGAGCTTCGTCGGCGGGACTCCTCGCAACAACCGCTGGAAAGCGCCCGGTCAAGTCCCTGCGCAGACACCGCAGTCCGACGCGTTGAGCCGGGATCTGTTGCGCCGAGGATTCAAGTTCGTGGGGTCGACGATCTGCTACGCCTTCATGCAGGCAGTGGGGATGGTGAACGATCACACGATCGATTGTTTTCGGTATGAAGGTGTCGCGAAGAGCAGCGGAACCAAGGCCTCCGCAGTCTAACAAAGTGCTGCACCGGACGCGCCGCAGCGTTGCCGAACCGGCACGGAACTCTAGGCTAGGGATGTGCGTCACGCGCCGGAGGCGCAAAAGAGGGTAGCCGGTGGCAACGAGGAACGAGCGCCGCCACCGGATCATGAGTGATCAGAGACACCCCGCCCCGGCAGGGGCGGCAGAAAGAAACCCACCACCCGCTCTACAGGACGAAAAGTACGTGTCCCGACGCGGACGACATTCGCGCTCGTGTTCACGCATCCCTCGGCGGCATTATTCGTGGTCTCGATCGTTACCGCTCGATGTCAGTGGGCACCGCCAGCCTTGCCGAAACGATCGTTCCACGATGAATACCCGGCCTTCCTCGAAAACATGAAATCGAAACTTGATCCTCGGTTGCTGTGGTGAGCGCTCGAACGCCCCTGCCGGGGCGGCTGTGCAGGAAACTCGTTTTCCGGTGGCGGCGCTCGTTCCTCGCTTGCCACCGGCTACCGTCTTCTGCGCCTCCGGCGCGTTGTCTTTCGCTCATTAACTACGATAAGCGCGGGGGAGAAGGCGCTCGATCGAAAACGTAGCATGAACAATTCCGCTCAGGAGCGTGAGAAATGCATCTGACTCGACCAAACGCCGCCAGTCCGCGCGCGGAGGAAGGCTCGCGCTAAACTCTGCCAGTGCTCTTCACGAAATACCTGCGCGACGGCGTACGAAGTGGTGCGATCACCCGAAGCGTGCGCGTCTGGATGTCGCCGCGGGTTCGCGCCGGCAAGCGATACCCATTCGAAGATGGCGAGATCGAGATCGACTCCATCGTTCCGATCACGATCGAGCAGATCACGCCTCGTCTCGCCGGCCAATGCGGCTTCGCGGGTGTCAGCGATCTGCTGAAGGTCGCAAAGCATGGGCGAGGCGAGAACGTTTACCTCATCGACTTTCACTTCGTTGCTCCGAAGGGTGGACGCATCTAGCACCATGGCCTTAACTTAAGCATCTGCGACGTTCGCGTCCGGAGCGCCGGCATTCATGGCGACAGACAAAGAGTCGCGTTTGTCATTCCGAACCGGCGGAACCGCGGGGGCGGCAGGGCGGGGGGGGCGGTGGAGCGCGGAGAGGAATCCCCTGACGATCGGAAAAATACTCGCTTCGAAGGCGAGGGATTTCTCATCGTGCTACACCGCTCACACCCGCCCGGCCACCCCCGCGGTTTCGCCGATTCGAAATGACAGGTAGCACCTGAAGTTTCGGACCAACTCAGCGCTGCACCAGCATCCAGAAGCGATGAAGCACCGCAGGCGCCGGAACCTGTCGGCCTTCGCACGACGACGCACGCGGGTAAGGACCGGCGGTCCCCACCCGCGCTTCGATCGCGTTTGCTGACGGTTGTCGCTGCGGACTAGTTGCCGCCGTTGCCCGAGGAGCTGCTGTTGCTGTCGCCGCCGCCCGGCATCACGTTCGAGACGGCGTGACCGATGTCCGATGCCGTTCCCTTCACGGTCTCGACGACCTTGCTGATCACGCTCTTGATGCCCGAGCTCTTCTTCGCGGGGCGCTTCTTCGGAGCGGGCTTCTTCGCCGCTGCTTTTTTCGGAGCAGCTTTCTTTGCCGCCGGTTTCTTTGCTGCGGCCTTCTTCGGAGCTACTTTCTTCGCGGCGGCTTTCTTTGCGGCCGGACGCTTCGCAGCCCTTTTCGGAGCGGGCCGTTTGGCGGCGGCCTTCTTCGCCGAAGATTTCTTTGCTGCGGCCTTTTTCGGAGCGGCTTTCCTGGCAGAAGCTTTCTTTGCTGCGGGTTTCTTTGCCGCGGCCTTCTTCGCCGGTTTCTTCGCGGACTTCTTCGACGACTTGCTCGACTTCTTTGCGGACTTCCTGGCAGCCATGGATTCTCTCCTATTCAAACCTGTAGGGTGGGGAGCCGTACGTTTGAGTGAAAATTCTTGCTGCGTGGCAACAGCGTTGCACAAAATTCAATGTAGACGAAGATGTCGCGATTGTCACGCATGCAACGGCTTCCGCGCTGGATCGCGGCGATCGCGATCATCGCCTTCGTCTTCTTCTGCGCGTTCTCGATCTACATTTTCATCCTCAATCGCCGTCTGACGCGCGAGCTCGTGAACCATTCCTGGCGCGCGCCGACCATCATCCTTTCCGCTGCACATCAAACGCCCGTCCGCATCGCGACGCTCTACGGAGTCGACTGGCGCACGACGCCGCCGGTGACGATCGCATCGGTGCCCGATCACGTCTCCCGCGCGTTTCTGGCCGCCGAGGATGTGCGGTTTCATCATCACCTCGGCATCGATCCGATCGGGATGGTGCGCGCGCTCTTCACCAACATCCGCGCGCGTGGCATCGCCGCCGGCGGCTCGACGATCGATCAACAGATCGTCAAGTCGCGCTTTCTCTCGCAGGAGCGAACGTGGCGCCGCAAGTTCACGGAGATCGTCCTCGCCGTTCTGCTCGACGCGCGGATGTCGAAGAACGAAATCCTCGAGGTCTACCTCAACGACGTTTACCTCGGCCACAGCAACGGCAAGCCGGTACTCGGTATCGACGAAGCAGCGCGCCTCTATTTCGACAAACGTCCTTCCGAGCTTCGCGTCGATGAAGCGGCTGCGCTGGCAGGGATGATTCGCGCGCCGAACCGCGACACGCCCGCGAAGCGGCCCGATGTCGTGCGCGCGCGGCGCGATGCCATTCTGGCCGTGATGCGCGATCACGATTGGATCAACGACGCGCAGTTCCGAGCGGCGAAGAGTCACGGAATCGAATTCGCCGGCGGCGACATTCCGCGCGTACCGTATCCGTATTACCTGCGCGCGCTTCGCGCCGACATCGTCAAAGAAATCGGCGTCACTCCGATCCTTGAAGGAGGACTGACGATCGTCTGCGAGATGGACGCGGACGCGCAGCGCAACGCGGAGCGCGTCGCCAGCCGCGCTGCGGCGCAGCTCGGCGCGACGCATCCCTGGATCCGCGCGCAGGCCCGCACCGAGCCGTTGCAGGTCGCGCTACTTTCGGTCGATCCACGCAACGGAGGCGTTCGCGCGCTCGTCGGCGGAAGCGACTACGACGTCTCGCCATTCGATCGCACATCAGCGATGCGCCGACAGCCCGGCTCGGCGTTCAAGACGTTCGCCTACCTCGCGGCGATCGTCTCGAAGAAAGCGACGACGGCCTCGCTACTCGTCGACGCGCCGGTCTCGATCGCGGTCAGCAACAAAGAAAGCTGGCAGCCACACAACTACGATGGCCGTTATCGCGGCCGCGTCACGTTGCGCGAGGCGTTCGAGCACTCGCTCAACGTTCCGACGGTGCGGCTGACCGAGGAGATCGGCGTATCGCACGTCGTCGACACGGCGGAGGCGTTTGGATTCGAAGAGAAGTTTGCGCGGATTCCGGCGCTGCCGCTTGGTGTGACCGAGGTGTCGATGCGCGAGCTGACGGCTGCGTACACGCCGTTTCCGAACCTCGGCATCCGTGTCGAGCCGTTCCTGCTGCGCGAAGTGCGCAATCGCGAAGGAAAGACTCTCTATGCGCACGAGCTCGAGCAGAAGCGCGTGGCGAAGGCCGATGCGACCTACATCCTGCACACTCTGTTGCGCGGCGTCGTGCAACGCGGCACTGCCTCGCGCCTGAAGCGATACGGCCTCGGCTACGTCGCAGGAAAAACCGGAACGACCAGCGACTATCGCGACGCGTGGTTCGTCGGCTACGTCCCCGACATGGTCACCAGCGTCTGGGTCGGTTTCGATCACGGTGCGCCGCTTCGTCTCTCATCCGGCGAGGCAGCGATCCCAATCTGGGGCGCGTACATGAGCTCCATCCCGCATCTGCACAGCGAGCCGCGCGCGCCGTCGGGCGTGACGTTTCGTCAGATCGATTCGGAGACCGGCATGCTCTGGCAGGACGGCTGCCCGCCGCCGATTCAGGAGGTTTTCCTCAACGGCACGGCACCGACGCACAGGTGTCCCGCCGGGTTCTTCGGAAACATCGTGCGCCACATTTTCTTCGACCGCGACAACTTCGACGAGCCACCCGCGATCACGCTCGAGGAGTTCCGCAAATGGGCCAACGATGTCGATCAGAGCCGGCGGCAGGTCGAGGGCGTGTGGGGAAGGCTGAAGAAGATTTTCGGGAACTAGTGCGTGGCGGCGCGATGGCGTGGGGCGACCGGAACCGCGGGTGCCTTGATCTGACTCCACCACGTCGCCCATAGCGGTCCGCGGGCTTGGTTTGCCGAAAGGTAGCCGTTTGCCAGCGAGTACGTCTGCGTCGTCCAGAAGTCGATGTCATTGGCGTCGACTTGCGTGGTCGAATAGTCTGCCCATCTCGAGTAGGAATTTTCGCCGGCTCCTGCGATGACCGTTACGGGGACGCTCATGCTATTGAACGGGTCGACGTAGACAAACCCTGCAGAGGGATAGATTGAAGCACTGAAAACGGAGAAGCCGATGCCGGCGGCTCCAGACCTGTTCACCGCGATCGAAGGGAATGCGTACATCGTCTTGCCGGTAGGATCATCGATGACGCCCGTATCGACGTGCAGTGGGGTGCTCATGGCTATCCGCCACCACATGACGCTGCTGCGAAGGGGAGACGTGCGATAGGGCTGGGTTACGACCCAGAGAGTAGAGTCTCTGAGGACCGCGTTACCTACTTGATAGTAACCGCAGTCGATGAGCCAGTCGCCGGGGAAACGGGTCAACTGACGACAAATTAGGGTATTTCCCGGAGTGGTCGTGTTCGCCACCGCTTGTGCACTCCCTACGCCCGTGAGCGTAGAGCCATTCAGTTTGTAGATCGTTAGACCAAGGTAGACGTCACTCGTTACAAAGTAGAGAGCCGAGTCGTCGCGCCCTTCAACGGGAACGAGGTCGAAGATGTACGCGGGCGTCACGGTTACCGGTAACGACGCGAGTCCGGCGTATGCATCGCTTTTTCGAATGGAGAAAATTTCGGATTGCGTCCCGCCGCCGTTGTAAATGTTCGCAGTGACGACGATGGCGTCACGCGAGAAAACCATTCTCGCCAGGTCCGTCTCCATCACATCGGTCGGGTCGACGAGAAATCGGTAGCGATGCCAGCCGAGTGATGGGTTGCCGCCGTCCGAGACTGCCAGCAGGAGCGTCGACTTTCTGAATTTCACATCGTACAGCGTGGAGACGATCCAGCGGTCTGCGCCAGCGTCGTACAGCACGCGCGAATCGTAGACTGTCCCATCAGGATAGGCCGGATCGTGCCAGAAACCTTCGAGAGACGTGTTACTGAGAACATTCCCGGTGCGGTCCTGCGCCAGAAATCCGGCATTCGTTGCCTGCAAGACATACTTCGAGGAGATCGCCCCCGCCGCGTCGGACGGCAACTGACCGTTCTCGTGACCGGCTGTGAAGCCTGCGGTAATGGCGGGCGCCGGAAGTGTGGCCTTCGTGATCAGCGACTCCGCACGAATCGCGGAGGGCGCGTTCATCTCGATCTTCGGAGCATAGGAGTGCTGTTGCTCATGCCGCTCCGGACGGAGGGTTGCGGTGAGTTGCACGATTCCCAACTCGTGCATGGTGGCGTGCGGAGAAGCCACGGCGCCGCGCGTGACTGCGGTGGCGGCAGGCAAAGCTGCCGCCGTGAGGAAAAGCACGGCAGGAAGGATCATTGCCCACATAGTACCGGAATTTGACAAAGAGACAGTGACGGCGTCATTTGATCTGGATCGCTTGCAATTCGCACGAATCGAGCTCCGCGCCTCCGCGTCTCCGCGTCTCCGCGTGAAACCGTTCTCGCATGTTGGCCGATGTGCAGAGTCTATAATCCGCGGCTCCAATGGCGACCACCGAGGAACTGAGCACACGCTACGAGCCGAAAGAGATCGAGGGGCGGCTCTACGAATTCTGGGAGAAGGGCGAATTCTTCACGCCGCTGCTCGACGCGGAGCGGCCGAAATTCTCGATCGTCATTCCGCCGCCGAACGTGACGGGGCGACTTCACATCGGCCACGCGCTCGTCAACACGCTGCAGGACATCGTTGTGCGCTGGAAGCGGATGAGCGGATTCAACACGCTCTGGCTTCCCGGCACCGATCACGCCGGCATCGCCACGCAGATGATCGTCGAGCGCGAGCTCGCCAAGGAAGGCATCGCCCGTCTCGACCTCGGCCGCGAAAAGTTCGTCGAGAAAGTGTGGGAGTGGAAAGAGTCGTACGGCCACCAGATCATCGACCAGCTTAAACGCCTCGGATCATCTGCTGACTGGACGCGGCTCCGCTTCACGCTCGACGAAGGTCTCGCACACGCCGTGCGTACAGCATTCGTGAAGCTCTATGACGATGGCCTCATCTATCGCGGCATCGCCATGGTGAACTGGTGTCCGCACTGCCGCACGGCGATCTCCGATGTCGAAGTCGAATACGAAGAGCGCGCTTCGAAGATCTACTACATCGATTATCCGGTCGCCGACTCCGATCGCGTGCTTACGATTGCAACGACACGTCCGGAGACGATGCTCGGCGATACCGCGCTGGCCGTGCATCCGGATGACGAGCGATACAAGGACGTGATCGGACGCGAAGCGATTCTGCCGATCGCGAACCGCCGTATCCGTATCATCGCCGATCCGATCCTCGTCGATCCCCAGTTTGGCACCGGCGTCGTCAAGGTCACGCCGGCGCACGACAAGAATGACTACGAAGCGGGCAAGCGCAACGAACTCGAACAACTCCAGGTGATCGACGAAGCGGGGAAGATGAACGACGCCGCGGGCGCGGAGTTCGCCGGACTCGATCGCTTCGAAGCGCGCAAGAAAGTCGTGGCCATGCTTCGCGAGTCGGGCGCATTGCGCGACGTGAAGGATTACACGCACTCGGTCGGTTTCCACGGCAAGTGCGAGACGACGATCGAGCCGATGATCTCGCGGCAGTGGTTCGTGAAGATCGAGCCGCTGGCGAAGCCGGCGATCGAGGCCGTGCGCAACGGCACGATCCAGATCATTCCGCAGAGCTGGGAAGCGACGTATTTCAACTGGATGGAGAACATCCACGACTGGACGATCTCGCGTCAGCTCTGGTGGGGCCATCGCATCCCCGCGTTCCATTGCGCGAACGGTCACACGACGGTGTCCGTGGAAGATCCGGCGACGTGTCCTACGTGCGGCTCCGCGGAGATCACGCAGGAGACCGACGTTCTCGATACCTGGTTCTCATCCGGACTCTGGCCGTTCTCGACGATGGGCTGGCCGGAAGAGACGGAAGATCTGAAGATTTTCTATCCGACCGACGTGCTGATCACCGGCTTCGACATCCTCTTTTTCTGGGTGGCGCGGATGATCATGTTCGGTCTCCGCTTCACGGGCAAAGCGCCGTTCACGCAAGTGTTCCTGAACGGCCTCGTGCGCGATGAGCATGGCGCGAAGATGTCGAAGACGAAGGGCAACGTCATCGATCCGCTCGACGTGATCGACGAGTTCGGCGCCGACGCCGTCCGCTTCACGCTGGCCATCTTCGCGTCGGGCCGCGACATCCCGCTGGCGAAAGCGCGCATGCAGGGCTACGCCGCGTTTGCGAACAAGATCTGGAACGCCTCGCGCTTCGCGATGATGCACATCGACACGAAGCTGTCGTCGGCGAAGCCGATCGACCGCGACGCGATGAAGACGGTCGAGCGCTGGATCCTCTCGCGCCTCAACGAGACGACGCGCAACGTCAACAAGGCGCTGTCGGCGTATCGATTCGACGAAGCATCGAACGCGATCTATCAGTTCTTCTGGCACGAGTTCTGTGACTGGTACATCGAGATGGTCAAGCCGGTGCTCCTCGGCCGGCATGGGACTCCCGACGATCAGCAGCGCGCCAAACGCGTCCTGCTCGAAGTGCTCGATCGCTCGCTGCGCCTGCTCCATCCCTTCATGCCGTTCATTACCGACGAGATCTGGCGGAAGCTTGGCGGCGTCGAGCCGTCGATCATGGTGGCGCCGTATCCGGTACCCGAAGAAATGCTCGAGGATGGGGAGGCGGAGCGGATGGTGCGCGCCGTCCAGGCGATGATCACGGCCGTGCGCAACGCACGCGCGGAACGCGGATTCACGCCGAAGGATCGTTTCAAGTTGTACGTGCGTGCCGAAGGGCGCGACGCGGCGTTCTTCGATGCCTACGGCTATTTGCTGATGGATCTTGCGCGGCTGAACGAAGTGCTCGTCAATGCCGCGCCGCCGGAGGACGCACATCACGACGTCGTCGAGGGCTTCACCATCGCCATCGAGTTTCCGGAGAAAGTCGTCACGAAGGAACAACAGGAGCGAGCGGAGCGCGAGCTGGAAAAGAGCCGCAAGGAGCTCGACTCGCTCGACGCCAAACTCGTCAACGAGCAATTCATGAAGAACGCGCCGCCGGCGATCGTCGAAGGCGCGCGCGCGCGCCAGGCGGAATTGCAGGCGCGCATCGAGAAGCTGATGCAGAATCAGGGATGAGGGAGCAGGGACGAGGGATCGGAGATGCGGTATCAAAGGCCCGGGTTTACGACATGCGCTATTCTGATTGACGAGCCTTCGTTCGGTTCTCGGTTGGTTTGCATCGTCGCGCATTTCCTGTCCGCCCCCGACCAGGTCGCGCTGCCTTCTCCCGTCCCTCGTCCCTCATCCCTCGTCCCTGCTACATGATCAAACTCGACACGCGCAGCATCGTGGACCGCTTGACGACGATCGAGTCGCTGGCGGTGATTCCACGCGTCGCTTCGACGAATCTCGTGGCGCGGCGCATCGTCAACGAGTGCATCGAGAACGAGCTGTCGCTGCCGAAGGCGATCATCGTCGCCGAGGAGCAGTTCGCGGGACGCGGGCGGAACGAGCGGCGCTGGTCGTCCCCTCCAGGCAAAGGAATCTACGCGACGACGCTGATCACGCGGCCGGCGAAAGAAATGCCGCTGGTGCCGCTGGAGATGGCGAACAACGTCGCGTCGTATCTGCGCGACGTCTTCGCGGTCGACGCGCGCATCAAATGGCCGAACGACATCCTCGTCGGCGGCCGGAAGATCGCCGGCATCCTGATCGAAGCGCGCATGAACGAAGAGCGCGCCTACATGCTCGTCGGCACCGGCATCAACGTCGCGCCCGTAGCCGACGACGACCGGCCGAACGCGACGTCGATCTCCGAAGTGTCGCCGCGCGAATTTCACGGGATCGACATCGCCACCGAGGCCTTCATCGAGCATCTCGATCAACGCCTGGGCCGTCCGGTCGAGCGCGAAGCGATTCTCGCCGAGTGGCGAAGTCTCACCGTCCATCAGACGGGCGATCGGATCCAGTGCACGATCGTCGACCGCACGGTCGAGGGGACGTGGGACGGGATCGACGAGCATGGCCGCGCGCTGCTGCGAAGCGGCAATGAGACTGTCGCGGTGAGCGCAGGGGATTTGATCGTTTTGTAAACAGTTGTTAAAAATATTTCACTAGAAACAACAATAGTAAAGCATCATTAAAACTGTCATCCTGAGCCGCCGAAAAAACTGTCATCCTGAGCCGCCGAAGGACACGAAGTGCCGGAGGACGGTCGAAGGACCCCCTAATTCTGTGCCGGTGGGTATGGTGGAAAAAGCCGGATAGCCGGATGACAGCGCTCAAGTCCGCAGCGATTTTTCGGAGAACACTTCCCATTCCAACGCGAGATCTCTCCAGTCGCGATTCATCCTGGCAACCAGCGCATCCTTTTTCGCACGAACCCAGCCCTTCAATTGTTTCTCGCGAGCAATTGCTTGTTCGATCCGTTCGTAGATCTCGAAGTATACGAGTTGATCGCAGTTGTATTTCTTCGTGAAGCCGGAGATCGCCTTGGCCTTGTGTTGCCAAACCCGCTTTGCGAGCGAGTTCGTGATGCCTATGTACAAAGCGTTGTGCCACCGATTAGTCAAAGTAGACGGAGTATTGATGTTCCTTCGTGGAAGGAAGCATCCCTCGGTGGAATCGGCTTCGTCAAAAACTCCACTGCAACGAGAGAAGATTTTCCATTCCGAGGAGATTGGTCCTGCGTTTTTCCACCGCGCGTAGAGAGCCGCTGGACACGATGCGGCTTCCTGGAGGTTGCAAACCTGCAGAGAATCAGGGGGTCCTTCGACGTCCTCCTCCGCCGATGTCTGCCGGGTGAGAGTGTTGTGAATCATGCGGCGGCTCCGGCGGTCTCAGGATGACAGCGGTCTACTCGCCGCGCAGCAGTCCTCATCGTTGTTAAACTCCCCACATGCCCATTCGCACCATCCTTTTATTCGGCGGCCGCAGCGCGGAGCATGAAGTCTCGATCCTTTCAGCGCGGTCGGTGGCCGAGGCGGCGCCGAAGGCTCGCATCGAGATCGTTCCGGTCTGCATCGCGAAAGACAGCCGCTTCATTGCGCCCGAGCGAAGTGCTCGCGTGATTGACGGCGGAGAATCGAGCGCCCGCGGCGACGACGATTTCTCGTTCGAAACGTGGGTGCGCGGCGCGGCCATCGACATCGTCTTTCCGCTGATCCACGGCACCGACGGCGAAGACGGTACGCTTCAGGGCTTTCTCGACATCCTCGCGTTGCCCTACGTCGGAAGCGGTGTGGCGGCGTCGGCGATCGGGATGGACAAGGGGCACATGAAGTACGCCTTCGCCGCGGCCAAGCTGCCGATGGTCGACTTCGTTCAGGTGCTGGAGAACGACTGGCACAACGAGCGCGAGCGGATCATGCGCGCGGTCAATAACGCGTTGCGTCTGCCGTATTTCGTGAAGCCGGCGAACGGCGGCTCCTCGGTCGGCGTGACCAAAGTAAAAAACGACGCCGACCTCGGCGCTGCGATCGAGAAGGCGTTTCGCTTCGATGAGAAAGCACTCGTCGAGCGCGGCATCGATGCCCGCGAGATCGAAGTCGCCGTCCTTGGCAACGACGATCCGCAGGCCAGCGTGCCGGGCGAGATCGTGGCCGGCGCCGAGTTCTACGACTACGAAGACAAATACGTCGACGACAAGACGCAGCTCATCATCCCCGCAAAGCTGCCGAAGGAAAAAGCGGAGGAGATCCGCCGCATGGCCGTCACCGCGTTCAAGGCGATCGGCGCTTCCGGCTTCGCCCGCGTCGACTTCTTTCTCGAGCACGGCAAGAACCGGCTGTACGTGAATGAGATCAACACGATCCCAGGCTTCACGAAAATCTCGATGTATCCGAAGCTGTGGGAAGCGACGGAGCTTCGTTATTCGGGCCTCATCGAGCGTTTGATCGAGCTCGGTCTCGAGCGCTTCCGGGCGCGAGCGGCAAGGCAGGAGAGCGCGATGAAATGGTTCGATGAGGTGAAGGGGATTGTGTGAGTTTCCTTTTTAAGAAGCAGTGGGAGTTCCAGCAGGGGATTCCTCGCCGTGCTCTACCCCTCCGGGGTGTCGCCGGCTCGGAATGACAGCGATGTTTTGGCCGGTTCGCATCGCACTCTCCAGACTCCGCCCGTTCAACGCGGCGGCGATCACGCGCACGTCGATCGTGGTCCTGCTCTTCTTCGCGTTTCTCTACGGTGACTTCGCGCTCTTTCGCCGCCTCTTCGCGGCGATGGCGAAGGTGGAGCAGGAGTCGCCGTTTCTTGCGCTCGGGCTGCTGCGCAATCTGCTGGCGCTCGTCTTTCTCACCGCGGTGGTCATGCTGTTCTCGTCGTCGATGACGGCGGCGATCGGGGCGTTTTTCAGCGACCTCGATCTCGACACGTTTCATGCCGCGCCGCTGTCGAAGACGCGCATCGTCATCGCACGTTTGGGGAAGACGTTCGCGCAGAGCGCGGTCATGGTCTACATCTTCATCACGCCGATGTTCGTGGCGTTTGCGCAGCGCTACGACACTGCAGCGCGGCTCTATCCGATCGCGCTTGTGAATCTGGCGCTGCTCCTGGCGATTCCGGTGACGCTCGGCGCGCTGGTGATCATCATCCTCGTGCGCTTTTTTCCGGTGCAGCGCGTGAGCCAGATCGTGGCAACGATCGCCATCCTCGTTCTTACCGTGGCCGTCGTGGCGTTCCGCATGAGCAGGCCGGAGCGGCTCTTCTCTGCGATCAATACCGACGACGTCACGCGGGTGCTTCAAAAGATCGAGTTGCCATCGATCGATCGCTATCCGGGCACGGCGCTGGCCGATCTCATGGTGGCGATGGCCGAAGGGCGGCCGGCGTCGATCCTCCCGCCGAAGATCGCGGTCACCGCTCTCGTCCTCTTCGCGATCTTCGTTTTCATCGCGCGCCGGATCTACTTCACCGCATTCGTCCGCGCTCGCGAGAGCATGGCGCCTGCCGCACTCGGCGCAGGAATCATGACACGCACGGTCGACGTCCTGCTGAAGCCCATTTCCGCCCCAACCCGCGCCATGATCGGCAAGGAAGTGCGCACGCTGACGCGCGATGTCGCGCAGTGGTCGCAACTCTTTCTGATGCTGGCGCTGATGTTTCTCTACCTCTACAACATCCGCATGCTGCCGCTCGGCGGCGACGCGCGCGCCACCATCGTCGCCTACGCCAACCTCGGCATGGCCGGCTTCGTCATCGCCGCGATCTGCCTACGCTTCGCCTATCCGTCGGTTTCGTCGGAAGGAAAGGCGTTCTGGATCATGCAGAGCGCGCCGGTCTCGTATCGACGACTGCTCCTCGTGAAAGTGATCGTCTACGCGGCGCCGCTGACAATTCTCTCGCTGCTCCTCACGACGTTCGCCGACGTGCTGCTTGACGCCAACCGCGCCGTCTGGGCGTTCACGCTCTTCGGCGCGTCGATGCTCGGGGTCACGCTCGTCAGTATGGGCGTCGGTTTCGGCTCGCTCTCACCGAACTTCGGTGCCGAGAACCCGCTGCAGGTCGGACTGTCGCTTGGCGGGTTCGCGTACATGGCTGCGGCCCTCGCGTACGTGGGCGGCATCATGACCTTGATGGCCAAACCGGTCATGCGCTATTTCTTCTGGCGGCTCTTCGGAATCGAGAGCGAAGGGATGGCCGTCGATCTCGTTCCGCTGGTGACTGCGGTCACACTCTCGATCGCACTCTGCGTGTTTCCTCTCATGGCCGCAGAAAAACGTTTAACAGCGCTTGCGGAAAGCCGTTAGAATCTTCCCGAACCGACCCAAACCGATCACTGAAGGAGAAGCAATGAGCGAGACACCGTCTTCGTACACGCCGCCTCCGCCCCCGCCTGGTGGCAGTTACACACCACCTCCACCTCCGCCACCGGGCGGCGCTGCTCCCGGCGGCGACAGGACCGTCATGGTCGTCCTGTCCTATCTCTGGATCCTTGCGCTGATTCCGCTGCTGACGAAGAAAGACGATCCAGAAGTGCAGTGGCACGCCAAGAACGGCCTGGCACTTCTCGGCGCAGAGATCGTCTGCTGGATCGCCTTCACGATCCTCGGCATCATCCTGAGCAAAGTGTTCGCTGCCCTTTCCTGCGGCATGGGCCTCATCCAGTGCGCCGTCTGGATCGGCTTTCTCGTCGTGCGCATCATGTGCATCGTCAAGGGCGCCGGCGGTCAGCGTTTCCGCATCCCGGTCGTGACCGATATGGCCGAGAAGATGTAGTCAAAGGAGATACTCGATGGATACACCAGGCGGTTCCGGTTCCTACACACCTCCACCACCACCGCCGCCCTCCGCGGGCGGACCACCCGCCGCGCCAGGCGGCGATATCGTCTATCCGCAGCAGCCACCGAAGGATCCAGTTCTCATCGCCGTGCTGAATCTGGTCGTGGCCGGTTGTCTCGGCTACTTCATGATCGGGCAGAAGATGAAAGGGATCGTCGCGGTCATCGCCTGGGTGCTCGGACTCTTCTTCACGTGCGGCACCGTCTCCGGCCTCGTGTCGATCGTCGCCGCAATCGACGGCTACATGCAGTCGCAGCACTTGAAGGCAGGAACGCCCGTCGCGCAGTGGACGTTCTTCGATCAGCACAAGTAACGCACTCGTAATCAAATGTGAAAAGGCGCTGCTCACGCGGCGCCTTTTTTGTTTGCGGCGAGACAAGGATGTCTCTCCCGGCGTGTAATTGGCTCAAGCTCTTCTGCGCCGCTTGGGCGAATCAAGATTCTGCTTTCGCGTGCGAAACTTTCGATACATCGTCGATAAACGCTGCCTGATTGGTAGATCGCCCTCTTCTGCCCGAATGAATTCGCCGGCTGCGTTAATCGTAAACAAGGACGCAGAACGCAGCGCGTGTCCTTTGATCATCCGCGTCGTCTCCAGGTACACGTCCCAAAGTGGCTCAGGTGTGTAACCCAGACTTGCGTCCACACTCACCGATTCTATGGTGGCGATGCTCTCAACGAAGGAGACGAACGGCTTCACCGTCTGCTCGAAGGCGTGGAATTGCGCCGCAATCCTTGACCAGTCGACCTCGTGCGAGGCGGATGACCTTGCAATCCGATAGTCGACTCTTTCATCAAGCGACATGCCTTCGGTGGGGTCTTTCTCGTCGTTGAGTAGTATCCCAATGCGGAGCCACGTGTTTCGGGCGGGTGAATCGTAGAAGCCAACGGTCACACCACGGCGCCGCGCGCTGAACGGATACAAGTTCTCGTTGGCATGGCTGAATCGGTTGGAGATTGTCTTCAAGAACTTGTTTCGAACCCAATCATAGAAATCTTCGAACACCAGCTCGCCAGTTTTCGTCGCCGCCGCGACAGCGGCGAAGCCGATTACGCCTTTCAGGATTGCTGGATCCAGCAGTAGCCACACCCCATCCCACAGTCCAGCTAAGTGATTCGCATCAGATGTGTCTTCGTACTCGACCGTCGCAGGAACGGGCGGAGGCTCGATACGGATCAGGTCATTGATCACGGACTCAAGAGAGCGATCGTTAACGCGGATGCTGATCGTGCTGTCCATACTGAGGTGAGGTGTTTCCTGCGGAGATCCCTACCCGAAGCTCAATGATGGCCCAACTCCTGTATCATTCAAGTCCCATACGTAACGTGCCCGAAAACGCAATCGCCGTCGCTCTCATCCTTCCTGACCTGACACGCAGCGTCGCAGAAGAGCATCTCGCCGAGCTGGAGAAACTGATCGAGACGGCTGGAGGTGCGGTTGTCGATCGCGTCTTCGCCAAGCGTCCTCGTCCCGACGCCGCGACCTACGTCGGCAGCGGCAAAGCCGAGCAGATCAAAGCGCTGGTGCAGAAAACGGGCGCGAAGCTGATCGTCTTCGATGACGACCTCTCGCCGGCGCAGGCGCGCAACCTCGAGAAGATCACCGAGGTGAAGGTGATCGACCGGAGCGGATTGATTCTCGATATTTTCGCCGGCCGCGCGCGCAGCCGCGAAGCGCGTACGCAGGTGGAGCTGGCGCAGCTCGAGTACATGCTGCCGCGCCTGACGCGCGCATGGACGCACCTCGAGCGGCAGGCCGGCGGCATCGGCACGCGCGGCGTCGGCGAGACGCAGCTCGAGCTCGACCGCCGCATCATCCGCAACCGCATCGCCCGATTGAAAGAAGAGCTGGAGAAGATCGAGAGGATCCGCGAGACGCAGCGGAAGTCGCGCAACGCCGTCTTCACGGTGGCGATCGTCGGCTACACGAACGCGGGCAAGTCGACGCTGTTCAACAGGCTCACGAGCGGTTCCGCGGAGGCGGCGGATAAGCTCTTCGCGACGCTCGACGCCAAGTCGGCGCGCGCCGCGTTCGACATGCCGCGCGAGACGGTGGTCATCGACACGGTCGGTTTCATTCGCAAACTGCCGCATCATCTCGTGGCGTCGTTCCGCTCCACGATGGAGGAAGCAGTATCCGCCGATCTCGTGCTACACGTGATCGACTCCAGCCATCCGCAGTTCGAGGAGCAGCGCGATGTCGGCGACGAAGTGTTGCGCGCGCTCGGCGTGGTGATGGACCGCGTGATCGAGGTCTACAACAAAGCCGACCGCACCGACATGTTCGAGATGCGCCGGAAGAACGCCGCCAGCGTCTCGGCACTGACCGGCCGGAACATCGACCGGCTCATCGACATCGTCCGCGAGCGCGAGCTGGAAAACGGCGAAATCCTCAAACTCGAGATCCCGCACAACGACGCGCGCGTCATCGCCAAGCTTCACGACGTCGCCGAGGTGTACGAGCAGAAGGTCACGGATCGGGCCATGCTCATCACGGCCTGGATTCCCCGCGACGTGCTGCACCTCTTCGAGTCGTATGCTGCGGTGAGTTTGAAGCCGGCGAAGGTGAGCTAGGGCTGAAGTCAGGCTGCGCTCGTCCGGTGCAGCGCCGAGTTAGTCAGCTTCTAACTCTGCGTCGTCGCCCCCGGAAGAGAACCATGCTTGAATGGCGTAGAGCGCTGCCGTTGCGTGGTGGCCCCAGTGAAATGAATAGTGATTTGACCATTGCCAAGCTGCGTCTTCGAAGAAACCACCGTCGTACAGGACCAGCCCGGCTTTGAGGTCGCGCCAGATGTCAGCGAGGTCGTCTGCGAGGCGGCCACGACGGGTTCTTCCGGCGGAACGATGAGGGGGTTAAAACATTCTGAGTAGTGATTGAATGGGAGCGAGCCGAAGCGCCGGAAGATGCGCGCGTATTCGTCCTGTGAGATCTCTGGAGGGTCTGTGCTGACGCTACCGGGAGCGAGCTCGGTGACACCTACGATGAGTTTCGCGAGAAGCGCGCGTGCGATCTTGACCTCTGACTCTGGCGCCGCGGACCCCGTGCTTTCCGCCCATGTGACGAATGTTCGTGCGATGTCCGCGAAGTTGGTGATTGACTGGGATGGCATGGACAGAAGACTAACTGATCGCGACGGAGCGCTGCCGTCTCGGCGGCTGGCCAGGAGGCGTCTCGCCGCCTGCCGTGCAAACGCGAAGAACGGTCTTTGCTAATCCGCCGGCGAGGACGCCGCCGAGCCAGCCGGCGGGACGCCAGCGCTCCGAGCTCGGAGACAATCCCCAATAGTTTTAGCCGAGGCAATTGGCGTCACCCCTCGAAGTGCTTGAACTCCAGCTCCGCCTGCGCCGCGGCCAAGCGCGCCACCGGCACGCGGTAGGGAGAGCAGGAGACGTAGTTCAGGCCGCAGGAACGGAAGAAGCGGATCGAGTCGGGGTCGCCGCCGTGCTCGCCGCAGACGCCGACTTTGAGCTTTGGATTCGTGCTGCGTCCGCGCTCGGTGCCGAGCCGCACGAGCTGACCGACGCCTTCCTGGTCGATCGACTCGAACGGGTCTTTCGGCAGTATCTTCTTGTTGACATACTCGGGGAGGAATGAGCCGGCGTCATCGCGCGAATAGCCGAACGTCATCTGCGTCAGATCGTTCGTGCCGAAGGAGAAGAACTCGGCGACTTCGCCCAGTTTGTCCGCGATCAACGCCGCGCGCGGAATCTCGATCATCGTGCCGACGATGACCGGAACCTCGACGCCGGTCTCTTTGATGACTCCGGCCGCGACGCGCTGCACCATCTCTTTCAGAATCGCCAACTCCGGAACCGTTCCCACGAGCGGGATCATGACCTCGGGGCGCGCGTCGATGCCGTCCTTCTTGACCGCGCACGCGGCGAGATAGATCGCGCGCACCTGCATCTCGTAAATCTCGGGATAGGTGACCGCGAGACGGCAGCCGCGATGTCCGAGCATCGGATTCGATTCGTGGAGCTGGTTCACTTTCGCGCGCAGCTCGACGAATCCCCATCCCATATCGCGCGCGACGGCGGAGATCTGCTGTTCGCTATGCGGCAGGAACTCGTGCAGCGGCGGATCGAGAAGACGGACCGTGACCGGAAGTCCGTCGAGCTCGCGGAAGATCCCTTCGAAATCGGCCTGCTGAAAGGGCAGCAACTGATCGAGCGACTTCCGCCGCCCTTCTTCGTTGCGCGCCAGGATCATCTCGCGGACGCGGAGGATGCGGTCTTCTGAGAAGAACATGTGCTCGGTGCGGCAAAGACCGATACCGGATGCGCCGAAGAGGCGGGCCACGCGCGCGTCGTTTGGCGTGTCGGCATTGGTGCGGACGCCGAGCGTGCGCAATTTGTCGGCCCAGGTGAGCAGCCGGTCGAAGTTGCGGTACGTCTCCGACTGATCCGCAGGCAACGACCCTTCGAGCAGAACCTGGATCACTTCCGACGGACGCGTGTCGAGCTTGCCGCCGATGATCTCGCCGGTCGATCCGTCGATCGAGACCCAGTCGCCTTCTTCGAGCGGCTCATGCCCTTCGCTGCGCAGCTCGCCCTTGCCGTAGTCGACGCGAATCGACCCCGCGCCGACGACGCACGGGCGGCCCATGCCGCGCGCAACGACCGCGGCGTGCGACGTCAGACCGCCGCGCGTGGTCAGGATGCCGGCCGCGCTGTGCATTCCGGCGATGTCTTCGGGCGACGTCTCCACGCGTACGAGCACGACGGGACCATCGCTGGCCATCGACACCGCATGCTCGGCGTTGAACGCGATACGTCCCGCAGCGGCGCCGGGTCCTGCCGGAAGTCCGCGCCCGAGGAGGCGGCCGCCGGAGAGGGCTTTCTGTTTTTCCTGCGCGTCGAAGACCGGCGCGAGGAGTTGGATGATCTGGCCCGCCTCGACGCGCGCAACGGCTTCCGTTTGATCGATGAGTCCTTCGTCGACCATGTCGCAGGCGATCTTCACGGCGGCGAAACCGGTTCTCTTTCCGGTGCGCGTCTGCAGGAGATAGAGCTTCCCCGATTGAATCGTAAACTCGATGTCCTGCATGTCGCGATAGTGTGCTTCGAGTTTCTTGTAGACATCTTCGAGCTGGGCGTAGACCGCGGGCATCGTCTCTTCGAGCGACTTTTCACCGTCGACTGCTTGCGCTTTGGAGATCGGCATCGGCGTGCGGATCCCGGCGACGACATCTTCGCCCTGCGCGTTCGGAAGGTACTCGCCGAAGAAGCGATGCTCGCCGTTGGCGGGATTGCGCGTGAAGGCGACGCCGGTGGCGCAGTCGTCGCCCATGTTGCCGAAGACCATCGACTGCACGTTGACCGCCGTGCCCCAGTCGTCAGGAATCTGATTGAGTTTGCGGTAGGTGATGGCGCGCTGGTTGTTCCAGGAGTTGAATACCGCGCCGATCGCGCCCCAGAGCTGTTCCTGCACATCCTGCGGAAAGTCGCGTCCCGCTTTCTCGCGCACGATCGCTTTGTAAGTCTCGACAAGTCCACGCAACCCCTCGGCAGGAATCTCCGCGTCGGTCTTGACGCCCGATTTGTCGCGCAGCGAAAAGAGCTCGTGTTCGAAATGATCCTTGTCGATCTCGAGCACGACGCCGGAGTACATCTGGATGAAGCGGCGATACGAGTCGAGCGCGAATCGCTCGTCCTTCGACGACGTGGCCAGACCTTTGACGGTTTCGTCGTTGAGCCCGAGGTTGAGGATCGTGTCCATCATGCCAGGCATGGAGGCGCGGGCGCCGGAGCGGACGGAGACGAGAAGTGGTTTCTCGCGATCGCCGAACTTGCGTCCGACCGACGCTTCGACCTTGCTCAGGTTTTCGCCGACTGCGTTCTTCAGTTCAGGCGGATAGGTTTTGCTGTGCTCGTAAAAATACGTGCAGACGGCGGTCGAGATCGTGAAGCCGGGAGGCACAGGAACGCCGATATTCGTCATCTCGGCCAGGCCCGCGCCTTTGCCGCCGAGAACGTCTTTCATTTTGGCGTTGCCGGCGGCCTGGCCGTCGCCGAAGTAGTAGACGTAGGTGGGCTGCTCCATTGCGCCGCGATTATCTCCGAACTTCCATCTCCACGCTGCTGTAGATCGCACGGGCCACATCGGTCTCGGGGATGTGGCGAGGGTTGTCGCTCCCTGCGGCGAGGAACGAGATGCGGGAGAGGTCAGCGCCGAGGGGGATCAGCGCGGCTTTCAGCGAATCGATCTCGCGCTGCGCGAGCTCCTTGTTGCGGCGCGCGTCGGTTTGGCGAAATTCGTGCGCGACGAGCACGACCGGTGGTGCTACGCGCGCGATGGCGAGGATCGACTGCAGCGCTTCCCGGCTCGCGTTCGCATCGAGCTGGCCCGTTGCATCGAACTGTAGCGCGAAGAGGGAGACGCGCCCGGCGCGATGGAGAACGGCGAGGGGAACATCGTCGCGCGGAGCGGGAGCGGCGCAGGTTGCTCGTTCCCCGAACAATGCGGCGCTCCGGAACAACGGGATGGCCTGCTCGTGCCATTCGATCGCGTTGAGGTGCTTGCCGTCCTGCGCGATCGTGAGCGCCGCGAAACCGAAATCGTTTCCGCGGATCCAGTTGAATCGCCAAAGACGTCCGTTGGTGGCACCGTCGAGAAAAACCGGCTGCGCTCCGCGCGCGAGTACGCCGGTCGCGTGCGCAGCGTGTTGCACGAACGCCGCGGCGCTTCCGTTGACCGACCAGCAACCGTCGATGCGCGGATCGATGCGTGGCGCGATCTCCGCGCCGTGCGCATAGATCGAATGCAGCCGGACGTCGTGCGCCTTGGTCGAAGGCGCAGGAATGGTCACGCGCAGATACGAAGCCTTCGCAGAAGGTACGTCCCACCATTGACCTTCTCGGACCTCGCTCGCCGTGATCGTCGTGAGCCGACTCCATGTGTTGCCGTCGAGCGATGTTTCAAACGTCACGCGGCCGGCAACGAAACCGTACTGCGCCAGCGAGCGGATGCCGACGCGGTCGATGTTGCTGGGCGCGCCGAGTCCGATGACGATCGACTGCGGGAAGTCGTGAGGCGGCGACTGCCAGTAGGTGCCGATGTCGCCGTCGATCGTGTTCAGCGCGGAGGTCAGCAGCAGATTCTCGCCGGTACGCGAAACGATTGTGGCCCCTCGCGTGATGTCGAGAAGACTCGATTGTTCGTTGATGATGTCGGTCGGAAGCTGGTTCGGGTCATTCGAGGCGGCAGGAGGCTTCGCTGCCGGCCGCGAGCAGCTCGCGATCAGCAGCAAGGCGGCCAGCGCGCGCCACTTCACGCCCGATACTCACGGCGGTCGACGACGATCTTCGTGACGTCGGCGATCCTGCTGACCGCGCTCCCGATCATGCCCAGCAGCGCCATCCGGTTGCGGCGCACTGCTTCGTCTTCGACCATAACCATCACTTCTGCGAAAAACGTTTCCAGCTCGGGAGCGAGGGCCGCGAATGTTTCGAGGGCGCGCTTGTAATCGCGCTCGGCGATCATCTCGTCGAGCTGGCCGCTGACGATGGAGGCGAGATCCGCAAGCCGCCGTTCGACATCGTTCTCGAGTTTCGACGGATCGACGTTGGGCGCTGTTTGCTGCCCCGCCGTAATGTTGGCGATGCGCTTCGCGGAGTCGAGGATGGAAAGAAAATTCGGCTCGTTGCGCATCGCTTTGACCGCGGCAATGCGGTCGACGAGGTCGGTGAGCGACGACGCCCAACCGGCCTCCATCGCTGCGGCGATCTCGTCGTACGCGAACCCGTACGCCGACGCTTCGAGGAGCGTGCGCACGCGTTCGGCGAAGAAGGCCATGAGGTCTGTCCCGAGTTGCTCCGTCGCTTTGCCCTTTTGGCCATGTGCCTCGAGCGCGGTCTGGATCAGCGCGTCGATCCCAACCTTGACGCTGCGCTTGTCACGATTGAGCAGGATCTGCACGACGCCCTGCGCGGCGCGGCGCAGCGCGAACGGATCTTTCGATCCGGTCGGACGCGCGCCGATGAGAAAGAATCCGGTGAGGTTGTCGATTTTGTCGGCGAGCGAGACGACGGCGCCGCTGCGCGTGCGCGGCAGCGCATCGTCGATGTTGATCGGCAAATAGTGATCGTAGATGGCCTGCCAGGTGTTCTCCGGCAGTCCTTCTTCGCGTGCGTAGATGCCGCCGACGTTCCCTTGCAGCTCCGTGAATTCTTTGACCATCTCGGTGCCGAGATCGGTCTTGCAAAGCCGAGCGGCGGCGAGCGTCTCGGCGTCGTCGGAAATGGAGGCGGCGATGGCCTCGATGCGTCGGGTCTTCTCCCGATAGTTGCCGAGCTTCTCCTGAAACTGCAGTCGTTCCAACTCCGGCAACCGCTCTTCGAGCGTTCGTTTGCGATCCGTCTCGTAGAAAAACTTCGCGTCGGCGAAGCGCGCGTTCGTGACGAAGGAGTTGCCGTAGGCGGCGTTGCCGTCGGGATCGCCATCGTTGTCGAGCACGGCCAGGAACGAGCTGGTCAGCTTCCCTTTGGCATCCCGGATCGGAAGCTGTTTCTGATGCACGCGCATCACGGTGACGAGCACTTCTTCCGGCAACGCCAGGTACTCGCGTCCGAACTCGGCGCGGACGACACCCGGATACTCGGTGAGGTATTGCCACTGCGACCAGATCGACGCGTCGATGGAAGGCGTACCGCCCGCTTCGTTCCCCAGAATCCGCGCGCGCTCGGCCATGACGTGACGGCGGCGCTCGGCGTCGATGACGACGCGATTCAACTCGAGCTGCGTGACGTAGTCGTTGTAGGTGAGCGCCTCGATCGTTTCCGGCGCCAGCGTGCGATGGCCGCGCGTCGTCGTGCCTGACGCGACGCCGAAGATCGTGATCGGAAGATGTGTGCCATCAAGAACCGACAGAATCGAATGAATCGGCCGGATGTACGAATGCTCGCCCTTCCCCCATCGCATCATCTTCGGCCAGCGCAGCGACTCGATGATCTGCGGGACGCGCTGCTGCAGAATCTCGCCGGCAGATCGGCCCATGATCTGACGGCGGACGCGAATGTAATCGCCGCCTGCGATGACGTCGTCGATCGTGGCGTTGTTCTTCTTCAGGAATCCGTTCAATGCCTGCGTCGGCTTTCCCTCCGCGTCGTACGCGGCTTTGACCGGCGGGCCTTTCACTTCTTCCTCGCGATCAGCTTCGCGCAGGGGAATGCGCGACAGGAAGAAGATGATGCGGCGCGGCGTGCTGTTGACGACGACGGGATTGCGATCGCCGGCAGGCTCGCCGAGGTCGTGGGTGAGTTTCGTCAGTTGCTGGAGCAGCGCGGCCTGCGCGGCGTCGTGCATCCACGCCGGAATCTCCTCGGTGAGCAGCTCGAAAAAGTACTCGGCCATTAGGCGCGCTCCCCGGTCATCGGATTGAGAAGAGGAAAGCCGAGTGCTTCGCGTGCCTCGAGAAATTGGTGTGCGCATCGGACAGCGAGATCACGAACGCGTTTGATCACGCCGACGCGCTCGGTCACGGAGACGGCGCCGCGCGCGTCGAGCGTGTTGAAGACGTGCGAGCACTTCAGCGTCCAGTCGTACGCAGGAAGGACGAGTGACTCGTCGAGACAATGGTGCGCTTCCTTTTCGTAGAGCTTGAAGAGCTGCCAGTGCATCTCGATGTCCGCGATCTCGAAGTAGTACCTGGAGAATTCGAATTCATCCTGCTTGCGCACCGGGCCGTATCCGAATCCGCCGCCCCACTCGATGTCGTAGACGCTCGACTGACGCGACAGGAACATCGTTAGCCGTTCCAGCCCGTACGTCAGCTCGGCGGAGATCGGCGAGAGGTCGATGCCACCGGCCTGCTGGAAGTAGGTGAACTGCGAGATCTCCATTCCGTCGAGAAGAATCTGCCAGCCGACGCCCCAGGCGCCGAGAGTCGGGGACTCCCAGTTGTCCTCTTCGAAACGGATGTCGTGCCGCGTTAGGTCGAGGCCGATCGCGCGTAACGAATCGAGATAGAGGTCCTGCACGTCGAGCGGTGACGGCTTGAGAATCACCTGAAACTGATAGTGCTTGCCGAGCCGGAAGGGATTGTCGCCGTAGCGGCCATCCGCGGGACGCCGCGACGGCTGCACGTAGCCGACGTTCCACGGCTCCGGGCCGAGGACGCGGAGAAAGGTTGCGGGATGCATGGTGCCGGCACCGACTTCGATATCGAGCGGTGTCTCGATCATGCAGCCACGTTCCGCCCAGAAGTTCTGCAGGCGGAGAATCAGATCTTGAAAGGAAAGTCGCGCCATCGGGCGCGCATTCTAGCGTTTCCCGAGCAATTGCATTCAGGAGAACCGTTTCACGCGGAGACGCGGAGGGCGCGGAGATTTGGTTTTCTCCGCGTTCCCCGCGTCTCCGCGTGAAACGGTTTTCTAAAGACGTTACCCCTGAGTTCCCGTTGTATCTGTAGGCGGTGGCGGCGGAGGAGGTTGCTCCTGATCCTGCGACTTGTTTCGCTCGCCCTTCTTCTTTGGCGCGGGCGCCGGCTCCGAGTCAGACGCTGTCGTCGTCTGTGTGGCCGTCGTCGTGTTCGGGTCGGCGGCCGATGTGGTCGTGGTATCCGTTTCCGGTTGCGGCGTCGTGCGCAGCTTCGGCATCGGCGGCGTCGGTCTTCCGATCGTGTCGGTGATGATCGGCCCCGGCGTGCTGACCATCCCTTGTGTGTCGGTGCGCGGTTGTGGTTGACGGCGAACGGGCGGTGTACCTGGGTACGTTGGTATCGAATCCGCCACACTCGTGCCCGCGGTGGAATTGCCGAGTGGATTGGGATTCGTCGGCAGCGTGAAGTTCGTGGTCGTGTCGATGTTGGTGTCGGTGATGGGAGCCGGCGTCTCGCCCGGTCCGTTGATCGTCGACGTCACTCCGCTTGCCGATCCTTCCTGCACGGTCTGGTATTGCTGCTGGCCTCGCTGCATTTTGCTGGATTTGCTGCATGCCGCTACGAGAACGACGAACGAGACCACCGCGACGATTTTCCTGATCATTACTCTCGATTGGTAGCGTCTTCGGTGCCAATTCAAGGCATGGAAAGAGCTGGGAAGAAGCTTGTTCACGCAGGAGTTGTGCATACCGTACCGTAGTGGTACTGTTTCGCTCCCGCCGGGATCACGCGATGCTGAAAATCTCCAAACTCACAGATTACGGACTCCTCGCCGCCGTCTATCTCGCACGACATAGCGGCGAAGTCGCATCAGCGCGCGAGATCGCCGAGTTCTACCATCTGCCGGTTCCGATGGTGACGAAAGTGCTGAAGACACTTCACCACAGCGATGTCATCGAGTCGCAGCGTGGAGTCGGCGGCGGATATTTGTTTCGCGGAGACGCCGAGTCGGTGACGCTGGGGCACTTGATCGACGCGCTCGAGGGCCCGTGGGATCTCGTCGAATGCGAGACCACCGACGATCAGGGTCACGCCACCTGCGCGATCCGCGTGGCATGCCCGTCGCGCCGTTTCATGTTCGGCATCAACCGTGCGGTTAAGGGAGCGTTCGAGCAAGTCACGCTCGGCGACCTCACCCGCGGCGTGATGCCGGTTGCACAGATCGATAAGCCAATGTTGTTATCGAGAGCTGAGAGCCAATCATGAATTGTAGGAAACCATCCAGGAAACCATGACCAGCACGATCGAACAGATTGCCAGCCAGGAGTACAAGTACGGTTTCGTCACCGACATCGAAACCGATCAGGCTCCGCCAGGGCTGAACGAAGACATCATCCGTCTCATCTCCGCGAAGAAGAACGAGCCGGAGTGGATGCTGGAGTTTCGCCTCAAGGCGCTACGCCATTGGTTCACGATGAAAGAGCCGACGTGGGCTAACGTCACCTACGGCCCGATCGACTACCAGTCGATCGTCTACTACTCGGCGCCGAAGCAGAAAAAGAAGCTCAACTCGCTCGACGAAGTCGATCCCGAGATGCGCGCGACGTTCGCGAAGCTCGGCATCTCGCTCGACGAACAGAAGCGATTGACGGGCGTTGCGGTCGACGCGGTCTTCGACTCCGTCTCCGTAGCGACGACGTTCCGCGCCGAGCTGGCCAAGGTCGGCATCATCTTCTGTTCCTTCTCCGACGCCGTTCAAAATCACCCCGACCTCGTTCGCAAATACCTCGGGTCGGTCGTGCCCTACACCGACAATTTCTTCGCCACCTTGAATGCAGCAGTTTTCACCGATGGCTCGTTCTGCTACATCCCCAAGGGCGTTCGCTGTCCGATGGAGCTCTCGACCTACTTCCGCATCAACAGCGCGGGAACTGGCCAGTTCGAGCGGACACTGATCGTCGCCGACGAAGGCGCGACCGTCAGTTATCTCGAAGGCTGCACGGCGCCGATGCGCGACGAGAACCAGCTCCACGCCGCGGTCGTCGAGCTCGTGGCGCTCGACAACGCGTCGATCAAGTATTCGACGGTGCAGAACTGGTATCCCGGCGACAAAGAAGGCAAGGGCGGCATCTACAACTTCGTCACCAAGCGCGGCAAAGCGTTCAAGAACGCCAAGCTTTCGTGGACGCAGGTGGAGACCGGCTCGGCGATCACCTGGAAGTATCCGAGCTGCATCTTGCAGGGCGACAACTCGGTCGGCGAGTTCTATTCGGTCGCGCTGACGAATCATCGCCAGCAGGCCGATACCGGCACGAAGATGATTCACATCGGCAAGAACACCCGCTCGACGATCGTGTCGAAAGGAATCTCCGCCGGCCGCGGACAGCAGACTTACCGGGGAGAGGTCAAGATCATGAAGTCGGCTGAGGGGGCGCGCAATTACTCCCAGTGCGACTCGCTCCTCCTCGGCGACAAATGTGGCGCGCACACATTTCCGTACATCGAAGTCCGCAACTCGACGGCGAAGATGGAGCACGAAGCATCGACGTCGAAGATCGGCGAAGACCAGCTCTTCTACTGCCAGCAGCGTGGCATCTCGGCCGAAGACGCCGTCTCGATGATCGTGAACGGCTTCTGCCGCGAGGTGTTCAAAGAGCTGCCGATGGAGTTCGCCGTGGAAGCGCAGAAGTTGCTGGGAGTGTCGCTCGAAGGAAGCGTTGGATAACGCGAATCTATGCTGAGAAGCGCCAGCGACGAAGCATCTCCGGTGCGCCCGCGACTCCTCAGCCAGAAGTCAATGAAGTGCGGGATTACCAGAGATCCTCCGCTTCGCTCAGGATGAATTGAAACTTATGCTCGACATCAAGAACCTGCACGCCGGAATCGACCGCAAAGAAATTCTCAAGGGCCTCACGCTTCACGTTGGCGTCGGCGAGGTCCACGCGATCATGGGGCCGAACGGCTCCGGCAAATCGACGCTCGCCAACGTTCTGGCGGGGCGACCGAAATATGAAGTCCAATCGGGAACGGTGACGTTCGAGGGGAAGGATCTTCTCGCCCTGCCGACCGAAGAGCGCTCGCGCGAAGGGGTCTTCCTGGCCATGCAGTATCCGGTCGAGATTCCCGGCGTGAACAACATCTACTTCCTCAAAGCCGCGCTCAACGCCGTCAAGAAGCATCGCGGCGAAGAGGAGCTCGACGCCATGGAGTTCCTGCAACTCGCCCGCGAAAAGATGAAGCTCGTCGAGCTCGACGAAGCGTTCATGAGCCGCGGTGTCAACGAAGGATTCTCCGGCGGCGAGAAGAAGCGCAACGAGATCTTTCAGATGGCCGTGCTCGATCCGAAACTGGCCATCCTCGATGAGACCGACTCCGGTCTCGACATCGACGCGTTGCGCATCGTTGCGGAAGGCGTCAACGCGCTTCGCAGCGAAAAGCACTCCGTCCTCGTCATCACGCACTACCAGCGTCTGCTGCGCTATCTCGTCCCCGACTTCGTCCACGTTCTCGCGGACGGAAAGATCGTGAAGTCGGGCGGCAAGGAGCTGGCGGAAGAGCTCGAGCAGAAGGGCTACGAGTGGATCGAAGAAGAGATGGCTGCTTCTTCGGGTAAAGAGGTTGCGGCGGCACGATGAGCAGCGTCCTCGATCGCGAAGTCCCCACCGCAACCGTCGAGCCGCGACCCATCGACGGTGAGCCGGATCGTGTGCGCCAGATTCGCGCCCAGGCTGCTGCGCGTTTCAACACCCTCGGCTGGCCGACCACACGACTCGAGGAGTGGAAGTACACGTCGCTCGCGCCGCTGACGCGGCTCGACTGGAAATCCGATCAACGCCATCACGAAGTTCCGGCCGATGCGGCTTCACCGTTCGGCGACAAGTCCGTCGCGGAGTTGATGTTCGTCAACGGTGTCCTGCACGCCGATCGCTCTTCGCTGGCCAACGAACATCCAGGAATCCGCATCAAACCGCTCAGCAAAGCGATGGAGAGCGACGCATTCACGCAACACTTCGCGCGCTACGCCGACTACGAGACGCACGCGCTGACCGCGATGAACACGGCGCTCTGGCAGGATGGTGCATTCATCGAGCTCGCGCCCGGTACGCAACTCGAGGGTTTCATCCATCTCTTCTACCTCGGCGGCGGCGCCGCAGCGAATCCAGTCGCATCGCAGATCCGAAATCTCATCGTCGCGGGACGCGGCAGTCAGCTTACGGTGGTCGAGTCGTTCTTTGGCAAGGGGACGTACTTTACGAACACGGTCACGGAGATCGTGGCCGGCGACGGCGCGGTCGTCGATCATCACAAATTCGAGTACGAGTCGCTCGACGCCTTCCACATCGGCACTGTGCAGATTCACCAGGAGCGCTCCTCGAACGTCACGTCACGGACCTTCGCCCTCGGCGGTGCACTCGTTCGCAACGAAGTCAATGTCGCGCTGACCGGTGAGGGCGCGAGCCTCTCGATGGAAGGACTGTTCGTGCTGAACGGCAAAGAGCATGTCGATAACCACACCGTCATCGATCACGTCTCGCCGCATTGCGACAGCGTCGAGCTGTTCAAGGGCATTCTCGATGACAACGCCCGCGGCATATTCGACGGCCGCATCATCGTCGAGCCGAACGCGGTCAAGACCAACTCGCGCCAGACCAATCGCAACCTGCTGCTGTCCGAGACGGCGATCATCGACTCGAAGCCGACGCTGGAGATTCACAACGACGACGTAAAGTGCAATCACGGCTCGACGATCGGGCAGCTCGATGAGGAAGCGCTCTTCTATCTCCGCTCGCGCGGCATCGACGAAGTGGAAGCACGCAACCTGCTCGTCTACGCCTTCGCCAGTGAGATCGTAGAGCGCATCAAGATCGACGCCGTGCGCGAAGGCGTGGGGCGGGCGCTTTTCTCAAGGATGCGCGGGCGTTTGCCGGAACGGCGGGAGGAAGAGCGATGAGCAGCGCCGCACAGGCTCTCCCTCGTCCCTCGTCCCTCGTCCCTGACGTAGCAGCCATCCGCCGCGACTTTCCGATCCTTCACCGGAGGGTGCGCGACGGGCAGCCGCTCGTCTATCTCGACAACGCCGCTACGACGCAGAAACCGCAGCAGGTCATCGATCGCATCGTCCGCTATTACAGCGAAGAAAACTCGAACGTCCATCGCGGTGTGCACTACTTGAGTGAGGTCGCGACGGCGGCATACGAGGGCGCCCGTACGACCGTGAAGCGCTTCATCGGCGCGCGCGACGAGAAAGAAATCGTCTTCACGCGCGGGACGACCGAGGGGATCAACCTGGTCGCGCAGACGTGGGGAAGGAAGAACGTTGGCGCCGGTGACGAGATGCTGATCACCGCGATCGAGCATCACTCGAACATCGTCCCGTGGCAGATGCTCTGCGATGAGAAAGGCGCAACGTTGCGCGTGGCGCCCGTTAACGACGAGGGCGAAATCGTCGTCGACGAATTCGAGAAGCTGCTGACCTCGCGCACGAAAATCGTGGCGTTCGGTCATGCCTCGAATGCGCTCGGCACGATCAACCCGATCCGCAAGATGATCGCGCTGGCGCACGCCGCTGGCGCGGTCGTGCTTATCGACGGTGCGCAGGGTGTTCCTCACCTGCACGTCGACGTCCGCGACCTTGATTGCGATTTCTACGCGTTCTCCAGCCACAAGATCTACGGCCCGACGGGAACCGGTGTGCTTTACGGCAAGGAAGCGATCCTCGACGCCATGCCTCCGTGGCAGGGTGGCGGCGACATGATCCTCTCGGTCAGCTTCGAGAAGACGACGTACAACGCGCTGCCCTACAAGTTCGAAGCGGGCACGCCGAACATCGCCGGCGTCATCGGCATGGCTGCCGCGATCGACTACATGGATGCGATCGGCATCGAACAGATCGCCGCGCATGAGCAGGATCTGCTGCACTACGCGACGAAGCGCCTTCTGGCAATCGACGGCCTGCGCATCATCGGCACCGCCGCGGAGAAAGCCAGCGTCATCTCCTTCGTGCTCGAAGGCGTCCATCCGCACGACATCGGCACGATCCTCGATCAGGAAGGCATCGCCATCCGCACCGGCCACCACTGCGCGCAACCATTGATGATGCGCTTCAAGGTCCCGGCGACTGGCCGCGCGTCATTCGCCATGTACAACACGCGCGATGAAGCAGATGCGCTCGTGGCTGGACTGGAAAAAGTGATCGAGGTGTTTCGCTAGTCATGTCCGATCTTCGTGAGCTCTACCAGCAGGTCATCCTCGACCACAACAAGAACCCGCGCAATTTTCACGAGCTCGCGCATCCGACGCGGACCGTGGATGGCTACAACCCGCTCTGCGGCGATCACTACACGATCTTCGTGGAGATGGATGGCCAGACGATCAAAGACATCGGCTTTACCGGCAACGGCTGCGCGATCTCGAAAGCATCCGCCTCCGTGATGAGCTCGACGCTGAAGGGGAAGACGACCGAGGAGGCGCATCAACTCTTTGATGTCTTCCACAAGCTCGTGATCGGCGAGCCCGGCAGCCTCAGCACGGACGAATTGGGACGCCTCGCCGCGTTCTCCGGCGTGTCGGAGTTTCCGGCACGCGTGAAGTGCGCATCGCTGCCGTGGCACACGCTGAACAGCGCCATCGAAGGCGACAAGGAAGTGGTATCGACGGAGTGACGGAGATCAGTGATCAGAGATAAGTGATCAGTGACAAGTTATCAGTGACAAGGGGCTGACGATCAGCTTTTGCTTTCCTGATCACTGATCACTGATCACCGATCACCGATCTCCAATCACCGACTCCCGGAAAACAACTATGAACATTCGCGAAGAAGTCACCCTCTCCCGCAGCGCCGAAGCCGTCATGATCCCGAGCGGCGAGAAAGTTCTCGTCCCCGAAGGTGCGCGCGCCACGATCACGCAATCCCTCGGCGGCTCCTACACGCTCATCACCGAGCGCGGACTGATGGTTCGCATCTCCGGCAAAGAAGTCGAAGCCATCGGCAAAGCCCCTCAGGTTGTACCCGGCTCCGACGTTGCCGGCGAAGAGGTCGCTCCTGCCAAACTGGAAGAGATGGTGTGGGACCAGCTCAAGACCTGCTACGACCCCGAGATCCCGGTCAACATCGTCGACCTCGGCCTCGTCTACCTCTGCGAGCTCGAAGACTCCGACGGCGCGAAGAACGTCAAGATCAAGATGACGCTCACGGCGCCCGGCTGCGGCATGGGACCGGTGCTCGCGTCCGACGTGAAGTCGAAAGTCGAAGCGCTCCCCGGCGTGAAGCAGGCCGATGTCGAAGTCGTTTTCGATCCGATGTGGGACCGCAGCATGATGTCCGAGGCGGCGAAGCTACAGTTGGGGATGTACTAGCCGGTTCTATCTGCGAACATCTGCGTCATCTGCGGATAAACGTTTCATCCGCAGATTTCGCAGATGGACGCAGATGTAAACTTGCCCCATGGCCGACGACCGAATTCTCTCCGCCGTTCCTGTCGAAGACGACGCGACGGTCGAGCTGTCGCTGCGGCCGCGTCGGTTGCGCGAGTACATCGGGCAACAGAAGGTCAAGGCGAACCTGGAGATCTCGATCGCGGCCGCACGCAAACGGCACGAGCCGCTCGATCATGTTCTGCTATTCGGGCCGCCCGGACTCGGCAAGACCACGCTGGCCAACATCATCGCCAACGAGATGGATGCAGCCGTCCGCTCGACGTCAGGACCCGTCCTCGAGAAGGCCGGCGATCTCGTCGCCACGCTGACGAACCTGGAGAAGGGCGACACGCTCTTCATCGACGAGATTCATCGTTTGCCTGCTCCCGTTGAAGAAGTTCTCTACTCGGCGATGGAGGATTTCTACATCGACGTCGTGATCGGTCAGGGACCGGCGGCGCGTACGCTGAAGATGGAGCTGCCGCACTTCACGCTCATCGGTGCGACCACGCGCGCGGGCTTGCTGAGCGCGCCGTTACGCGCCCGCTTCGGCATCGTGCACCGGCTCGATTTCTACGACGTCGAATCGCTCGAGATTATCGTCCGCCGCTCATCGGACATCCTCGGCATCGAAGTCACCGCCGACGGCTCGCACGAGATCGCGCGCCGCTCGCGTGGCACGCCGCGAATTGCCAACCGCCTCCTGCGCCGCGTGCGCGATTTCGCCGAGGTGAAACGAGAAGGAAAGATCGATGTGACGATCGCGCGCGATGCGCTGGAAATGCTGGAGGTCGACGAGTTCGGTCTCGACGAGATCGATCGCAAGCTCCTGGTGACGATCATCGAGCGCTTCAGCGGCGGCCCGGTCGGCGTCGGCGCGTTGTCATCGTCGATTGCCGAAGACCGCGGAACGATCGAGGACCTCTACGAGCCGTATTTGATCCAGATCGGCTTCCTGCAGCGCACCCCCCGCGGCCGCGTCGCCAGCAAACTAGCCTACGACCACCTCGGCTACGCCATGGGCGCGACGAGGAAACAGAGCGAGTTGTTTTAGGAGACTCCACCAGCCCGAAAGACTCCGCCTGCCGGAATTTCAGGCTGATAGGGGATCTTGCTTACGATGACTTCAGGATATATTGCCTAAGTGTCGTGGGAGGTAGAAGTCACGGATGAGTTCTACGCGTGGTGGGAGACGCTCGACGAAGAGGAACAGGAGTCGGTCGCGACCATCGTTCAGTTGTTGCAGGCGACAGGTCCGGCACTTCCTTTTCCTTACTCGTCGGATGTTCGAGGGAGTCGACACGGGCGGATGCGCGAACTTCGAATTCAGCACACTGGCAAACCGTACCGAGTGTTGTATGCCTTCGATCCGCGTCGAGTGGCGATCCTTCTGCTGGGAGGGACAAAAGCAGGCGATGACCGCTGGTACGAGAAGCACATTCCAGAAGCCGACAACCTCTATGAGAGCCATCTCGAAAAGCTGAGAAGCGAAGGGAAGATCGAATGAAGCGCAACTTCAACGAGCTGTTCTCGAAGATGAAACCGGAAGCGCAGGAACGGGTGAAGGCTCGGTCCAGCGAGTTGTTGCAAGAGATGACTCAGGCAAGTCGATACGCAGAAACGAATAATGCGGCGGAGACCGAGGGCGCATTGCATCACCCAGATGAGAGCGCGACGCCCTCGGAAGAGGTGGGTGCTGAACGAGCGAGCGCGAATCGAAACGTGGCGGTGCATAGCTCGAAGTGACGGATGCCGCCATTGCTGCGGCTCAGGCGTCTGCCTCCGCGACCTCTGTGGTTCAATGATTCTTCGATGTCGAAGCAGGTCGTGAAGATCGCCGCCGCGTTGCTCATCATTGCGGCAATCGTCATCGTCTTTCGTATCCTCCCGGTCGCCGACTGGCTTCGCGCATTTCAAACATATGTGAGAGGACTCGGCGCGCTCGGCTACGTTCTCTACATCGCCGTCTACGCCGTTTGCGTCGTCGCATTCATTCCGGCGTCGATCCTGACCGTTGGTGCCGGTGCGATCTTCGGATTCGTAGGCGGCACGATCGTCGTCGTCATCGGTGCGACGCTCGGGGCGGCGCTCGCATTTCTCCTCGCGCGCACGGTCATGCGCAAGCGCGTGGAAGCGATGACTGCGAAGAATCCAAAGTTTCGCGCGCTGGACCGCGCCATCGAAAAGGAAGGAGTGAAGATCGTCTTCTTGCTGCGCCTCGCGGTCGTTTTTCCATTCACATGGATCAACTATGCCTGCGGACTCACGGCGATCCCTTTCTGGCGCTACGTTGCGGCCACCTTCTTTGGCATCCTCCCCGCCACTGCCGCCTTTGTTTTCGCAGGAACTGCCGCAACGAATGCGACGACGTCCAGCAGCTCGATCACGAGAGCCGTCTACATCGCAGGCGGCATCGTAGCCATCATCGTCAGCATCCTGATCGGAAGAATCGCCAACCGCGCGATCAAGCGAGCCGGCGTTGACGAGAGCGGCGGCGCGGACGCGTAACCGAGCTCGTCGAATTGCCTTCTCTACCACTCCCCACCCCCTACTCCCCACTCCCCACACAAGCGATATGCTTCGCCCGCGGAGGTTGTGATGAGCAATCCATTGAGAGATCTGGCGAAGGCCGGCCAGAGTGTCTGGTTCGATCAGATGGAACGGCGGCTCGTTTCCAGCGGTGAGTTGCAGCGAATGATCGATGAGGATGACCTGCGCGGCCTGACCTCGAACCCGACCATCTTCGAGAAGGCCATCGGTGGCAGCGCGGACTATGACGAACAACTTCGCGCCCTCGCTGCGCAGAACAAGTCGCGCGACGAGATCTACGACGCCATCACGATCGAAGACATCGGCAACGCAGCGGATGTCTTCCGTCCCGTCTACGATCGCTGCAACGGCGGCGACGGCTTCTGCAGCCTCGAAGTATCCCCAGTCCTGGCGCGCGATACGGCGGGAACAGCCGCCGAAGCGAAGCGCCTCTTCGCAATCCTCAATCGCCCGAACGTGATGATCAAGATTCCTGCCACGCCGGAAGGCATCCCGGCAATCGAAGAGTCGATCGGCGCGGGCATCAACATCAACGTCACGCTGATCTTCTCCAACGACGTCTACGCCAACGTGATGGAGGCCTACATCCGCGGCCTGGAGCGCCGCGTCGCGCAGAATCTCCCCGTCAACGAGATCGCCTCGGTGGCCAGCTTCTTCGTCAGCCGCATCGACGCGCTGGCCGAGAAACAAATCGAGGCGCGGCTCAAAGAGAAGGAAGATCCGGAGCTTCGCGCGCTCCTCGGCAAGATCGCCATCGCCAACGCCAAGCTCGCCTATCAGCTCTTCAAAGAAACCTTCAGCGGCGAGCGCTGGGAGAAGCTTCGTCATCACGGCGCCAACGTGCAGCGTCCGCTGTGGGCATCGACGGGCACGAAGAATCCGGCCTACAGTGACGTCCTCTACATCGAGTCGCTCATCGGCGCTGACACCGTCAATACGGTTCCGCCGGCGACGTACAAAGCGTTCAAAGATCACGGTCGCGTTGCGATGACGCTGGAAGCGGATCTCGATGACGCGCGCCGCGTCATGAGGACATTTGCGGAGAAGGAATTCAGCCTGAAGTCGATCACCGACAAGCTCACCGAGGATGGGGTGAATTCGTTCGACGACTCGTTCGTGTCGTTGATGGCCACGATCGAAGCGCGCCGCGACGAAGCGATTCGCGGACTCTCCCGCCGTCAGTCGCTCCACCTCGGCGCCGCGCAGGCCGCGGTCGATCAGACCGCGCAGCGGATCGAGAAGGAGAAATTCGTCGAGCGCATCTGGGCCAAGGACGCGACGCTCTGGAAGAACGACGACGCGCACAAGAAGATCATCGCCAACGCGCTCGGATGGCTGGTCGTGGCCGAGGAGATGGTGAAGGCGGCGCCGGAGCTGACGCAATTCGCGGAGTCGGTCAAAGGCGATTTCGATGACGTCGTCGTGCTCGGCATGGGCGGATCGAGTCTCTGTTCCGAGGTGACGCGAAGACTGTTCGGCGCAAGGAGCGGATATCCGCGGCTGAACGTGCTCGACTCGACGGTTCCTGATGCAGTTCACGGATTGGAGAGCAATCTTGATCTGAAGCGGACGCTGTTCGTCGTCGCGTCGAAGTCCGGCACGACAACGGAGCCGGCGATGTTTCATCGCTACTTCTACGATCGTGTGAAGTCGGTAAAGGGCGACAAGGCGGGCGAGAACTTTGTCGCGGTCACCGATCCCGATACGCAGCTCGGCAAGGATGCGAAGGCGGACAACTTCCGGCGCATCTTCGTCAATCGTGCGGACATCGGCGGCCGCTACTCGGCGCTCTCGTATTTCGGGATGGTGCCTGCGGCGATTGCAGGTGTTGATGTCGCAACACTGCTCGACCGCGCCGTGCATGCAGGTCACATCGCGCGAACGCCGGGCGCGAAGAAGAATCCGGCAGCGATGTTGGGTGCCGTCATCGGATCGCTCGCGCTGCAAGGTCGCAACAAACTCACGCTGATCACGCCCGCGCCGCTCGACACGCTCGGACTCTGGATCGAACAGCTCGTCGCGGAGTCGACCGGCAAAGAGGGGAAGGGCGTTCTTCCCATCGCTGGCGAGCCGTTGCTCGATCCTGGCGACTACGGCAACGACCGGTTGTTCGTCTGCGTGCGCATGCGCAACGCGGACGTGACGGCGACGCTGAAATCTCTTGCGGACGCTGGCCATCCCGTCGTCGACATGGTGCTCGACGATCCGATCGACATGGGCGAGACGTTCTTCACCTGGGAGTTTGCCACGGCAATTGCCGGTGCGGTTCTCGGCATCGATGCCTTCGATCAGCCCAACGTCCAGGAGTCGAAGGACAACACGAAGCGCCTGCTCGAAGAGTTCAAGTCGAGCGGCACGATGCATACCGATGATGTGCAGGTGAAGCCGGACGACGCAGCTGCGATCGGCACGCTGCTCGGCAGCGTGAAGGCCGGCGATTACGTCGCGCTCACCGAGTACTTCGTCGAGTCGCCGGAGCGCGACAAAGCGATCGCATCTCTTCGTGAAGTGATTGGCCGCGAGCTGCATGTGGCGACGACGACCGGCTACGGACCACGCTTCCTCCACTCAACCGGTCAGCTCCACAAAGGCGGACCCGACACCGGCGTCTTCATGCAACTCACCGGCGGCAGTCACGCGGATGTACCGATCCCCAACGAGAAGTTCGGCTTCGGCGTTCTCGTGCGCGCGCAGGCAATCGGCGACCTGCAATCGCTCACCAGCCGGAAGCGACGCGCCATCAGCATCGACCTCGGCGACGACATCGACGCCGGACTGGCGACGCTGGCGAAGACCGTGAAGAACGCTCTATCCAAAGTAAAAGCTTGATCGAAGGAGCATTCAATGGCGCAGGCACAATTCGGTGTGATCGGTCTGGCGGTGATGGGGGAGAACCTTGCCCTCAACATCGAAGATCACGGATTCCCGGTCGCGGTGTGGAATCGCGAGCCGACCGTGACCGACCGGTTCATCGCCAGGAATCCCGGAAAGAAGTTCACCGCAACGAAATCACTCGAAGAGCTGGTGCAAGCGATCGAGCGGCCGCGCCGCATCGTGATGATGATCAAGGCCGGCGCACCGGTCGATATGACCATCGACGCGCTGGCGCCGTTGCTCGATGAAGGCGACGTCGTCATCGACGGCGGCAACTCCTGGTTCAAAGACACGCAGGAACGGACGAAGCGGATGGAAGCAAAAAAGCTTCACTTCGTCGGATCGGGCGTGTCGGGCGGCGAGGAAGGCGCGCGTTTCGGTCCGTCGCTGATGCCGGGCGGCTCGAAGGAATCGTGGGAAGCGATTCGTCCGGTGTTCGAGGCGATCGCGGCCAAGAGCGATTCCGGACCGTGCGTGACGCATGTCGGCCCCGACGGCGCGGGCCACTACGTCAAGATGGTGCACAACGGAATCGAGTACGGCGACATGCAGCTCATCGCCGAGGCGTATGAGATTCTGCGAAGAGGACTGGGTGCTGATGCCGAGGAACTGGCGGGCATCTTCGATGAGTGGAACAAGGGCCCGCTGGAGTCGTTCCTCATCGAGATCACCGCGCACATCTTCCGCGTGAGGGATCCCGAATCCGGCGCGCCACTCGTCGACAAAGTGCTCGACAAGGCAGGGCAGAAAGGCACCGGCAAGTGGACGGCGCAGATCGCGCTCGATCTGGCAGTGCCGATCCCGACGATCGCAGCGGCCATCGATGCGCGCGTGCTGTCGTCGATGAAAGACGAGCGGGTCGCCGCGTCGAAGGTGCTGCGCGGGCCGTCCGAAACCGCGTCGGTCAGCGACCGCAAGCAGTTCATCAGCGACGTGCACGACGCGTTGTACGTTTCGAAGATCTGTTCGTACGCGCAAGGCATGGCGCTGATTCAGGCGGGATCGAAAGAGTGGAACTGGTCGATCGACATGCGCGAGATGGCCAGGATCTGGAAGGCCGGCTGTATCATCCGGGCACGTTTCCTCGACTCGATCATGCGCGCCTACGAGCGCAAAGCCGACTTGCTAAACCTGCTGCTCGACGACGAGTTTTCCGCGGACGCGCAGAAATCACAACCCGCGTGGCGCCGTGCAGTGGCCTACGCACAGGCGAACGGCATCGCCGTGCCGTCGATGTCGGCGTCGCTCAGCTACTTCGACGCGTATCGAAGCGCCGAGCTGCCGCAGAACCTGACGCAAGCGCAGCGCGATTACTTCGGCTCACACACGTACCAGCGGAATGACAAGGGAGCGGACACGCCGTTCGTGCATACGGATTGGATTCATAGGTAGGACTGGACAGAGTGTGATCAAGGCAACTTAACTGGGTCGTCCGCTTGACCGTTCTCCTACACAGCCGTAGACTCATTGGATCTACGGAGGTCGTGATGCGAACGCGCGTACAAAAGTGGGGAAACAGCCTTGCGCTGAGAATACCGAAGGCGTTCGCGCTCGAGGTCGGTTTGGAGCAGGATGGCGAAGTTGAGCTTTCCGTCGAAGCAGGGCGTCTTGTCGTCCTGCCTCCCGCACTTCCGTCATACAGCCTCGACCAGCTTCTGTCAGCAGTGCGGCCTTCCAATCTTCACAAGGAGACCGATTGGGGTCCACCGACCGGAAAGGAGATCTGGTAGTTGTTATGGCCTATGTACCAGATCAGGGTCATGCAATCTGGCTTACTTTCGACCCGCAAGCGGGACACGAGCAAGCTGGCCGGCGGCCGGCGATCGTTCTGACACCTGCCGCCTACAATCGAAAGACAGGCCTCGTTCTCGTCTGTCCCGTTACGAGTCAAATCAAAGGCTATCCGTTTGAAGTGTTGCTTCCTCATGGTCTGCCTGTAGCGGGTGTCGCGCTCGCCGACCAGATTAAGAGCGCGGACTGGCGTGCGCGGCAGGCAAAATTTATCTGCGCGATGCCAGGACTGATCTTGGCTGACATCGTCGCCAAGTTCTCCGCGCTCCTGCCCGCCCCAGCCCAGTAGGCGTTCCGGCTGTGAGTATTGTTTCGGTCGTCTCGCTCGCCGACCAACTCCACAAGCCTCAGATACTCTTCGCCACGCATGCACATCCTCATCATCTGCCCCGATTCCTATGACCGCTGGGCGTTTGCGCGCGTCGATGGGCATCGCTTTCATTTTGTCGATGCGGGGATCAGTCATTGGGAGGCGACGCCGGAGTTTGATCTGGTTGCGTATCTCGATCGCTGCCGCGAGGTCATGCGGCGCGAGTCGGTCGATGCTGTCGTCTCCACCCACGACCTCGGCGATCTCATAACGGCGGTGTTGACGAAGGAAGCGGGGTTGCCGGGCCCGTCGCCGGAAGCGGTGTTTCTTTGTCTGCACAAGCTCTACGGGCGGCGTGCGGAGATCGATCCGATAGGTTGTCAGCCTGTGTTGCTCGACGAGCCGCTGCCGCCGTTGAACTATCCGGCGTACATGAAAGCGCCCTGGCTGAAACTGGGGCTGCTTGGATTCAGGCTCAACTCGGATGACGATGCGCGCGCGGCGTTGGATTTGGCGCGTCGCGAGTTGCCGGCGTGGACGAAGCAGTACTACCCGCTGTTCGCCGCTGCGATCGATCTGGCGAAGTATCCGCTGGCGACGACCGATCTGATGCTGGTCGAGGAGTTCGTCGACGGGCGGCAGGTGACGGTCGAGGGATGGTCGCTGAACGGCGAGATTCAAATCTGGGCGATGACCGATACGAACACCTTTCCGGGAACGCGGGTGATCGACAACTTCTCGACGCCGTCGCGCGTCGATGAGGCGATGGCGGCAACATTGCGCGCGAAGACGATCGAGACGATTCGCGCGTTCGGTTTCGACGGCGGCTTCTTCAACATTGAATTCTGGCTGACCGATGATGGCGTCCGGCTGACGGAAGTGAACGGCCGGTCGGCAGCGTGCTTCGGCGGGATTTACGAACTGGGGTTGGGTTCGGACATTTTCGCCGCGGTCGCCGATGTCGCTTGCGGCGCAGCGCCGCGAGCAGTCCCGCAAGTGAGCGGGCGGGTCGCGGGGCAATTCAACGTGATCGCGTTTGAGGATGACCTCGCCGGAAACCTGCTCGATTACAATGTGGCGAAGGAGATCCCTGAGTTTTCGGTGTTCCGCCGCGCGGACGAGCGCGTCCGCTCCCTCTCGGAGTTCGGTGTCGTCCTCGGGCAGATCGAGATCGCCGGCGATTCCTATGATGAGATCCACGCGCGCGCGCAGGAGATGAGGCGGCGGTTACTCAAAACAAAGTAACATTCGGCGTCACTCCTTCGAAAATATGAATCCTGAAATGCGGCGTGTGGTGAGCGAGGCGGAAGCGGCCGCGCGGCGAGGCTGGAACGACTCCGATGTTGCGATGCTGGCTGCCGCGACGTTGCCATTGCGTGCTGATGAATTGGAGCTGCAGCGATTGCTCGCGCTTCCGATCGCCGATCACGGCTTCCGCGAAGAAGTGCTCACGACGGATCCGGCGTTTCATGCCAGCGTGTTCGCGATGAACGCTGGCGAGACGATTCCGCTACACGATCATCCGTCGCTCGACGTGATCACGAAAGTGCTCCGCGGCCGCGTCCGTGTGCGGACGTACGAGTGGATCGATGAAACGAACCTGCTGGCGCGCGAATGTGGAGTGATCATCATCGGCGATGCCGATGACGCGCTGGTTTTGCGCAAGGCGCCGGGAACGCTGCACACGGTGACGGCGATCGAGGCGGCGGCGTTTCTCGATTTGTTTGCGCCGTACTATGACGATGATTTGAGGCCTTGCAGGTACTACGTCGTTGACGATGCGGCGGCGGGACGCCCCCGGGCCAGCCGCCGGGAAGGCAGCGCTCCGCTGCCTTCATGTAACGACGACCTCGGGCAAGGTGGCGACACCGTTCGTCTTCGCCTGGTTTCCTGGGAGGAGGCGCACGCGTGTCCGGCTCCCTGACCAAAAGCGCGACCAGCGCAATTCTTCTCGTTGAGGCCCGCGGGCAGTCGGTGCATTGCCGGGAAGATGCGTGCGTGAATCTCGTGCAGGCGGCCTGGCTGGCGCGCGAGCTTGTGCGCGGCGGCGCCGACGTCCGGATGCGCCTCATCACCGATGCCGGGCAGTCGATCGAGGAGTATTCGATCCTCTGCCACGCCAGGATCGATGTCGAGGGATTCAAGAATCGCATCACGACATCGTCCGACCCACGTGAAGCGCGCTATGACCTCGTCCGCTCCTTGCGGGCGATGCTGCCCTTTACCGTGGAAGCGACCACCGCGGGCGGCATCGAGATCGAAGATCGTCTTTTCTACTCACCGTTGCTCGCGCACGTCGGTGGGGTGAATCGCGAACTGTTGGCGGCGTTGCGCGATGTGAAGCATCCGATGTTCGATGTGGCGAGTCTCGATGAGCTCGAACAATTGATCGAGGATCACGCGGGCAAGCCGTATCTCGATCTCGATCTCGCCATAGCGCAGCGCGCGATCGCTATCGTCGCCGGCGACGCCTTCGAGTCGATCGACATCCGAACCATCTCGCGCCCGGATGAAGATCCGCGGCACTGGCTTCACGGCGCAGAAGGGCGGGCGATGATCGAGAACGATCTGGTGCGGAAGGAGAGCGGCGGCTCCAATACGGGATTTCACGACCGGCTCATTGGCGTCTTTGCGTCGATGACGCCACCGGGCGAGGAGCGTCCCTACTTCAACTCGCCAGTCTCTTGCCGCGTCGAGCATGGCAAAGTGCGCATCATTGCTCGCGATCGTTTCAACGTTCTCGCCATCGCCGGATCGGAGCGGATGAAATTCGATCGCTTCCGTGAGCTGCTCGACGCCCAGGACAACGGCACTGCCGAGCGGCTGCTGGCGATCAAGTATCCGCACACCTCACGCGTCATCGCGTCGAGCGTGGAGGCGGAGGCGAGTGAGTTGTCGCAGCGCGGTCCGGTTCATGTCATGTTCATCGACGGCATCGGAGGATGGAATCCAACGACTGCCGGACTGATCGACGTCGAGCTGCGCGAGATGCTGTCCGAGGGCGTCAACTATCACCGCGTGACGGGACGCGATGCCTATCAGGATCTGCCGCCGTTCGCCGGCGGTCTTCTGCCGGTCGTCGACGCACTCGCCGCGAACCCGCCGTCTCTGTTCGAGAACGGCGAGCTCGCGGCAGCATTGGTTCAATTGGTGATCGGCGCGGATTTGCCCGCCACGAACAACTTCCAGTTCTGAATCCCGTTTTGGCCGGGCGGAACGGACGCACCATTCGTGCTGCCCGCGCCGGTTGCGCCGATGTTCAACGTTGCGACGAAGTCCATCAGGCGTTGCGTGTTTTCTGCCGCGTTGTGCTTCGCAGGATCGTACGTATCGTTGAAGCGCTGGCGCAGGTAGTACGGAGGAATCGTCTGGTAGTAAAGATTGGCCTGCACGGACGCCGCGCCGGCGATCTTCGAAAGCGGAATCTTGTAGACGATCGTGTCGCAGCCGCAGCCGCTCGAATAATCAGGATCCTTTGCCGCCGATCCATGCGGCGCGGTCTCCTTCGCATGGGGACCGTCGGGTCGCCATCCCTTCGGCAACAGCCGGTTCTTCTTGATGTTATTGAACAAGCTCAGGAAGCTCGTCGTGAAATGCCCCTCGGTGTCCTTGACCAGCTCCTCGTAGATCTGGACCTGAGACTCGTCGTGAATCTCCCTGTGATGGTCCTGATAGGCCCCGCCCTCGAAAAACTCCGTCGGAAGGATCGCGCCACGCGGACCGTCGGTGATCATCCCGTATTGATTCGTTGCGCCCGACTCCCACAGCGGCTTGCCGGCTGAATCGAACACGCCAAAGTCGACGAACGCGCGGCGGAACGAAACGCCCGACGGGAAGCTGTGGCCGGCCTTGTTCGTCACACGAACGGTCACTTCGAGATCGCTGGCGGTCTTCTTCATCGACACCACGTCGACGGTCGCGGTTTCCTGACGGGCGAGATCGATCGTAGCCTGCTCGGCGAGTGCGAGACCCTGCACCGTGGAGCCTGGATTCATCAGCATCGGGTCGGTCGTACGGATGCCGAGGGAGGTGGAGAATTGCAGGAACATCTCCTGGACGAAGAGGTTGATTCCGACGAGCGTGTGGCGCACGAATGGATCGCCGGTGAGCTTGCCGTTCGTTTTTTGCCGTCCGCGGACCTGCAGCGTGATGTCGGGATCGGGCAGGCGATCGTCGACGTACGGATACGTGTTGTCTTCGATGTTGGCGATGCGGTAGGTCAGTTCCTGGCTGTGGAAGTCCTTGAGCTTGAAGGTGGACGGCATGTGGCAGTCCTGGCAGGTCAGCGACTCTTTCGAGACCGGCTGCTTCTCATCCTGGAAAATGCTGTTCTGCCACTCGAAATACGTCGTCTGTTCGAAGTCTTCTTTGACCACGACGCCGTTCTTGTCCAGTACCGGCAACAGGATCGTGTGGCAGGAGCCGCAGAGCTTTGATTCCTTCACATACGTCACGTGCATCGGCTGCATGTCGAGTGCGTGGTTCATCGGCTTCGGCTGCGGGTCCTTGAACGGGCCGACGATCGTTTGCGGATCGGTTGTATTGAACTGGCCCGTGTACGTCGATGGCTGGCCGAGCTCTTTGTCGGAGATGTGATGACAGACCGCGCAGGAGATCGAGTCGCGCGCGAGCGCGCCGTACTTGGCGTCGCCGGTCTGTTGCGCGAGTGTCGGTTCCCAGGCGTAGATCAACTCAGGGTCGAAGTACTTCTGCTTGTTGGTGTCGATCGCGAGCTGCCTTTGCCCCATCGCTCCATGACAGCGAAAGCAGATGTTCGGGATGGTCTGGTCTTTCAGCTTGGCGTTCTTGTGGATCGTCAATTCGCTGGCGATCTGCGAGAAGAAGACAGGATCGCGGCCCGACAGTCCCATGAGCGACGCGCGCCATTCGCCGTAAGGCGAGACGTTGTACGCGGGCGCCGGCGATCCGGACGCGGGATACAGCATGTTCGCCGGATACGGCGCGATGTTGCCGGTGGCATCGTGACAGCCGATGCATTGGTCGGAGGTGATGAACTGCTCCGGCCCTTTCTTCATCGACATCACGTGATCCCACGTCTCGCCGGGGAGCGGACGATAGGTGAGCTTGTCCGCCGGCGTCCACCATGGCGCGAGGATCTTCAGCATTGCCGTGTCGAAGATGGCACCGGAGAGTAGCGGTCCGCTCGCTTTCCGCTCCGACTTCGCCATGTGGCTGTCGGGATGAATGCTCTTCGGGTTGTCCATCGTCGGCGTCACGTTGATGTACGTCATGACGTTCGTGCCGTCGACGTTGCGCATCGTGGCGTACGTGTTGTTCGTGGCCGCTGAGGAGTGACAGTTGACGCAGTAGTTGCCGTAGCCGGCAGGCGGGTAGTCCGTAGTTCCGACACTACTGCCCGGCATCGGAGTTCCTTTGTAGCTCCCGCTCGGCAGGAAGTACCCGCTCCAATACCAGCCGTCGAACGATCCACCCGTGTCCCGCACCATCACCGTATATCCCTCGGAGTCCGACGGCTTCGGCGGCACACTGTAATCAGCGGCGGGAGGACTGAACATCTCCTTGACGATGATGGCGTTCTCCGCAATCGACGTCGTCGCGCGCTTTGCGGGCGGATACCCCATCCAGGTCGCAACGTCGGGCGAATACCAGACGCGCACAGCGGGATGCGTCCCGTAGTAGTTTCCGTCGATGTACGGACCGGTGTCGCGGACGAACGGATCGTGCGTCCAGCCGAGGGTCTCGAAACAGCGCGCGGTCAGGAAGGCACGCAAGGCAGTCTCGAACGTCATTGTGTTCTTGCTGGGAGGGAGAACCGAGGAAAGGTTGCAAGCTGCGGGAACATCTGCGGCGAGCGGCAGCGCAAATGAGACCAGGATGAGGCACGCGAGGACTTTGACGCGCATGAGACTCCTTTCCTTGTCCGGGGAGGAGCGAAGTTTAACAGGGATAGAGCCGTCAGTTGCGTTTTTACGGAATGGCGCGGCGGTGCGTCGGGTACCTATGCCACTCCCAATCTTCGCTCCAGCTCCTCGCGACGGTTGCGGCTGAGGCTCAGCTCTGTTCCGTCTTTCAGGCGGACGGCGTAGTCGCCGCCCGACGCACGTAACAACGTGTCGATGCGGTCGAGGCGGACGATGGCGGAGCGGTGGATGCGGAAGAAGACGCCGGGATCGAGTTGCTCTTCGAGTGTTTGCATACGCTCGCGCACGGCGAAGGTGCGCTCGCCGACGTGCAGCTCCGCGTAGGGGCCGCTGGCGCTGACGTAATCGACTTTCGACACGGGGACCACGCGGAGCTGGCCGCGCATCTCGACGGTGATGCGCTCGAGGTAATTCGGTTTGGGCGGTGAATCTGCTGGTTGGGCAGTAGCGCCCTCCGGAACGTGCAGCAGCGACAGCAAACGTTTCGTCATCTTCTGCACTTCTTCGAGCTCGATCATCTTTCGCGCGCGCTTGAGCGCCTGGGCGAAGCGTTCGTCGTCGAATGGTTTGACGAGGTAGTCGATCGCGGCGACATCGAAGGCTTTCAGCGCGAACTGATCGAAGGCGGTGACGAAGATCGTCGCCGGCATCGACTCCGCGCCGATCGTCTCGGCGACTTGCAGTCCGGTCAGCCCTGGCATCTGCACGTCGAGAAAGAGCAGATCAGGCCTCAGCGATCGAATCTTCTCCACCGCCTCGGTTCCGGTCGACGCGGTGCCGGCGATCTCGATTGCGTGCTCTTTGGCGAGCAAGTCTTCGATGCGCTGCCGGGCCAGCAACTCGTCGTCGGCAATCAGCACGCGCAGCGGTTTCTCATTCTCAGCTGTCATGACGAAACTCTTCCGTTCGCAGATCAGATGCCGTGTGGAAGGGGAGCGAAATCCGGGAGACGGCGCCGCCGCCCGGCACCGATGTCAGCGAGAGTGATGCGTCGTCGCCGTAGAGCTGCGTTAGCCGGGCACGCGTGTTCGCGAGGCCGACGCCGGCGCCGGCGTTGCGCTCGACGCCCGGTCCGTTGTCGCGCACGGTCAGGATGAGGTGATCGTCATCGAGCATCGCAGCGATCTCGATGCGGCCATCCGCAGACGCGCGCGCGGCGCCATGCTCGAGCGCGTTCTCGACGATCGGCTGCAGCACTAAGTTAGGGACGAGCGCGTCGAGCGTGGCGCCGTCGATCGCCGTCGTCACGGTCAGGCGTCCCTGGAAGCGGATCTCCATGATCTCGATGTAGCGGCGCAGAATGGCCAGCTCGTCGCGCAGCGCCACTTCGTTCGGCGCGTCGCTGTCCATCGTGTGTCGCAGCAACTCGCTGAGCCGGGCGATCATCTTTCGCACGCCCCCCGGATCGCGCTCGACCAGCGCCGACACGGCATGCAGCGTGTTGAAGAGGAAGTGCGGATTGAGCTGCATGCGCAGCGCGTCGAGCCGCGCGTCGGCGAGCTGCGCCTGCAACGCCGCCGTCTCCCGCGCCAGTTCGATCGCTTCGCGTGCGCGCTGCTGATCGCGGAGGAAATACTCGCGTGCGAACCCCGCGGCAAGAACGGCCAGATAGATGAGGAACTGATTGAGAAAGCGGAACCGGGCCACTTCACGCCATGGCGTGAGGTTGCTGCCGCGGCGAGGGCGAGGGGAGATGATGAGAAGGTCGCGGGCCAGGTCGACGAGGAGATAGACGCCGATGGCGATGACAACGCCGACGATGAGAAGAACGGAGATGCGCACGATCCATTGCCGCTGCCCGCTGAAGCGGTTGCTCAGCCAGAAGATCACGATCGTCATCGCCGCCCAGATCGTCGACTCGATGAAACTGACGGCGATCGGTCCCGCCGGCGAGATCACGCGAAATCCCTGATCCGGGCGATCGAGCAGCCGGTTGACCGATGACAGCGCTGCCAGCGACGTCCAGAAGAGGAAGATCAGGAAGATCTCGCGCGCCGTCAGGTTCCAGCGGGTGCGTGACGGTTGATTGTCGAAGGCAGTCATTCGTTTGATGTCGATGCAAGGCCGCGGCCTCACAAACTCCGGGAATCATCTTAGCGGCTCGTCCTCGCCGTTCGTGCCGCGTTCATGCGCTTCGTTACATCCGCGTGCGCTTCGGTTTTCGGCGAAAGGATTGACTGGCCGGAAATGTCCTCATCCGCATCCGGCACGATCGCCGGACAAAGACCAAAGGAGAATCGAATGAAGAACAAGAAATGGTTTGCAGCAGCAGCGGGCGCGATCGTCCTCACCGCGACGCTCGCCATCGCCGGCACCAATGCCGGAGAGGGCGCGTGGAAGCATGAAGGCCGCGGTGGTCACGAGCGCGGTGGACGCATGGCCGAGAAGCTGAATCTTACCGACGCGCAGAAGCAGCAGTGGCAGGCGGTCGAGCAGAGCTTCCGCCAGGAAAACGCCGCGTTCTTCGAGCAGTCGAAGCAGACGCGCGAAGCGATCCACGCCGCGAAAGCGGCCGGCGACACGGCGAAAGTCGAGTCGCTGAAGGCCACGGCGAAGTCGCAGCACGCGCAGATGAAGCAGCTCCGCGCCGCGATGGAGCCGAAGCTGTTGGCGATCCTCAACGCCGATCAGCAGGCGCAGTTCCAGAAGATGAAGGCCGAGCGCGCCGCGCGTGGTGAAGGTCACGAGCATCACGAACAGTAAGTTCCTCGCAGTGGTGACGTAATGAACGGGAGGCGGAAACGCCTCCTGTTTGTTTTCGCATGGCGTCGTCCAGGGCTAGTCCGGCACCCCGCAGGGGTGCGCGAAGCAGGTTCGCGTCCACACGGTGAAAGAGTCTCCTCAACCGTGAACGAGGTCGATCTCGAACATCGATACCTTTGGTAATTCGCGCGCCCGAGAGTGCACCCCGGCAGGGGTGCGTGAAGCACACCGACTCACAACAACGGATTGATGCAAATCTCGTCGCGTGACGTTTAATCAAAACCGAATTCGATGATCGGTTACGTCTTGTGGTTCGCGCACCCCTGCCGGGGTGCGGGCGGTTGTGCGCTCGAATCCGGTGGCGGCGCCTCCGACGCAGCCACCGGCCACCCTCGTGCACTCTTTCGGAGTGCCTGCGCCGGCGGCCCGCCGACGGTGCCCACGCCGTCCACCCGCGCTCAACGCGCCTTTTCGAGTACTCGCGACGACAGTCCGTGCCCTCTACGTGCACTTCGTGACACGCCGGTGCATCTCGCTGAAAACACGCAACATGCGCCCATCCTCCCTCGTTAATTGCATCCGAGGAAGGAAATGTCATGAGAAAGAAATCGATCATCGCCGCTCTTTTGATCGCGGTCATCGCCGCGGTTGGATTGTTCATCTACCGTGATGGATTGGCGAAGGACGCACCCGCCTTCCGCTTTGTCACGATCGAGAAGGGAAACATGCAGTCGAAAGTGTCGGCCACCGGAACGCTCGGCGCCGTCACTGCCGTCAGCGTCGGGACGCAGGTCTCCGGTCAGGTGGCCTCGCTCCTCGTCGACTACAACGACGTCGTGAAGAAAGGGCAGCTCCTGGCACGCATCGACCCGACGCTCGCCCAATCCGCGGTTGTCGAAGCCCAGGCAAGTGTCGACAAGGCGCAGGCGGAGCTGCTGCAGATGCAGCGCGACTACAAGCGCAACCAGGATCTCAGCAAAGAAGGGCTGATCGCCAAGAGCGCGTATGAGCAGAGCCAGTCGTCGATGATGGTGGCGCAGGCGCAGGTCCGCTCCGCGCAGGTGGCGATGGATCGGGCGAAACAGAATCTGTCGTTCACGTCGATCTACGCACCGATCGATGGGGTAGTCGTCGAGCGCAACGTACAGCAGGGACAGACCGTGGCGGCGAGCCTTTCCGCGCCGCAGCTCTTTCTGATCGCCAACGACCTCGCGCACATGCAGATCCTGGCGCAGGTCGGTGAAGGCGACATCGCCCAGATCAAGCAGGGCCAGACGGTGAAGTTCACCGTGCAGGCGCTGCCGAACCAGACCTTCAATGGGACGGTGCAGCAGGTCCGTCTGCAGTCGACGACCGCGGACAACGTCGTGAACTACACGGTCGTCATCGCCGTCGACAATGCGCAGAACAAGCTGCTGCCCGGCATGACAGCACGCGTCGACTTCCTGACGCAGTCGGCCACCGACGTGCTGAAAGTCTCTAACGCAGCGCTGCGCTTTCAACCCACTGATGACCAACTCGCGCAACTCGGCGTGACGAAGGCGGCCACTCCCGCGAAGACGACCACGGCAGCGACGTCGACGATGTCCGACGCCGATCGTGCAGCGCGGCGCGCAGCCCGTGCAGCGGGCGGTGGTGCGCGTCCAATGGTGGCAACGCTCTACTACCTCGACACCGATGGTCACGTGGCGACGACGAAGGTTCGCACCGGCATCAGCGACGGCACGTCGACGCAGATCCAGGGACGCAATCTCCAGGCAGGGATGAAAGTCATCGCAGGGATCTCCTCGGGTGCGCAGGCCGCGCCCGCGACTGCTGCGAAGACCACCACCAGTCCCTTCAGCGGCGGCGGTCCGGCCCAGGGCGGCGGACGTCAGGGAGGCTTCTGATGAACGAGATCGTCATCCAGACTAACGCCATCACCAAGACGTATGAGAGCGGCACCAACTCCGTGCATGCACTTCGCGGAATCGATCTCACGGTCCATCGCGGCGAGTTCATCGCCGTGATGGGCACCTCGGGCTCCGGCAAGTCGACGCTTATGAATGTTCTCGGCTGTCTCGACACGCCGACGTCGGGCAACTATCTGCTCGACGACGTACACGTCGAGTCGCTCGACAAGAATGCGCTCGCGGCGATCCGCAACCAGAAGATCGGCTTCGTGTTTCAAGGCTTCAATCTTCTGGCCAGAACGAGCGCCGTCGAGAACGTCGAGCTGCCGTTGCTGTACGACCGCAGCGGGAAGAAGCGCGATACGAAGGCGATGGCCGTCGCCGCCCTCGGCCGCGTCGGGCTGGAGGAGCGTCTCGATCACCAGCCGAGCGAGCTCTCGGGCGGACAGCAGCAGCGCGTCGCCATCGCCCGCGCGCTTGTCACCGAGCCGGCGCTCATCCTCGCCGATGAGCCGACCGGCAACCTCGACTCGCGCACGTCGATCGAAGTCATGGCGCTCTTTCAGGAACTGAACGATCAGGGGATCACGATCGTGCTCGTCACGCACGAGCCGGATGTCGCCGTCTACGCAAAGCGAATCGTTGACGTGCGCGATGGACGGATCCGCCGTGATGCGCCGGTAACCAATCGACGCAACGCAGCCGAAGATCTGGCCGCCGCGGAGCTGCTGCCGGACGACGACGCTGATCTCGCAACGTACGCGAAAGGAGTGGCAGCATGAAACTCATGACACTCGTGAAACTCGCCATCCAGGCCATCCGCAAAAACAAGATGCGGGCGACTCTGACCATGCTCGGCATCATCATCGGCGTCGCTGCCGTGATCGTGATGGTCGCGGTCGGCTACGGCGCCCGCTCGCGCATCAAACAGCAGATCAGCAACCTCGGCACGAACATGATCGTGATCACGCCCGGCGCGTCGGCGACCGGTGGCGTGAGTCAGGGTGCCCAGGCATTCGCGACTCTCACAGTAGACGACGCGGCCAAGATCCGCGCCGAGGCGCAATACGTCACGGCGATCTCGCCGGTAGTCGTCAGCAGGATGCAGGTTGTCGCATCGGCGGGGAACTGGCGGACGACGATCAACGGAGTCGATACCGACTACCAGACCATCCGCGACTGGACCACGGCCGACGGCGCGTTCTTCGGTGCTGACGACGTACGCAGTGCGCACTCGGTCGCGGTGCTCGGTCGCACCGTGGCCACGCGCCTCTTCGCAGACAGTGAGCCGGTGGGGAAAGAGGTGCAGATTGGCAAGGTGCCGTTCACCGTCGTCGGCGTGCTCGCGCCGAAGGGGCAAACAGCATCCGGAAGCGATTCCGATGATGTGATCCTCGTGCCGTACACGACAGCGGCGTCGCGTCTCTCGGGACGGGTGCGCATTCCTCAGATTCTCGCCAGCGCGTCCTCGGCGCAGGATATCCCCGCGGCGCAGGAAGAGATCCGCGGCCTTGTGCGCGAAGCGCATCGTCTGTCGCAGAACGATGAGGATGATTTCACGGTGAAGAATCAGACTGAGCTTGCCGACGCTGCGGCGAGCAGCACGAACGTCATGACGATGCTGATGGCGGCGATTGCCTCGATCTCGCTGCTCGTCGGAGGCATCGGCATCATGAACATCATGCTCGTCTCGGTCACGGAACGGACGCGCGAGATCGGCATTCGGCTGGCCATCGGCGCACGCGGCTCGGACGTTCTGACGCAGTTTCTGGTCGAGAGCATTGTCATGGGGATCATCGGCGGCGTGATCGGTCTGCTCGCCGGTGTGATCGGTGCGAAGGTGCTTGGTCATTTCACCGGCTGGGAGACGGTGATCTCGCCTCTGATCATGATCGTGTCGGTCGGCTTCTCCGGCGCCGTCGGCGTCTTCTTCGGGTTCTATCCAGCGCGCAAAGCAGCAGCGCTGAATCCGATTCAGGCGCTGCGGTATGAGTAGTGTTTTCTCGAGAAAAAACACTAACCACAGAGGCTCAGAGAGCACGGAGAAACCTCTGTGCCCCTCAATGTCTCTGTGGTTCATGAATTTTGTGACTAATCCTCGTCGGCCGCGTGAATGACTCGAATCGCTTTCTTCCGCAACGGCCCCATGAACGGAAGAGACGAGGCGCGAAGAAGCGGTACGACGAGATCGAGCGTTGCGTCGAGCAAACGCTTCGTCTTCCGCTGCCCGGGTGAGTCGTCGACGATCCAGTAGTAGATGAGGCCCATGTGGTAGAGCCAGAGCAGGCGCGGAAGCTCCGGCGCAAGGTCTTTGGGGATCGTCACGTCGGAGCCTTCGATCGCGCGCGCGTACCAGGAGATGTTGTCGTCGCGCACGACTTTCGTCTCCTCGCCGAAAGGGGAGAGCCGGTCGCGCGGATCGATTCCTGCCCGCAGCAGCGCGGTCAGCAGAGCGCGGTGGGATGCGAACTGCGCGAACTTCGCCTCGACGATGCCGCGGATCCGTTTCTTGAGATCTTTCGTCGAGGCGATGACCTTCGCGAATTCGGCGCCTGCTTCTTCGTCCGTCCGGAGATAGAAGGCCATGACCAGGTCCTCCTTCGTCCGGTAGTAGTAGTAGGCGGCGCCGGTCGCAACTTCCGCTTCGGCGGCGATGTCGCGCATCGTCGTCTTCTCGAAGCCGTGCTTGCGAAACAGCGTCAGCGCGGCATCGAGAATGCGCGCGCGCGTCTCCTCCGCCTTCGCCGTCGTTACCGTTCTTCGCTCGATCGCCATCGATCTTCGGGCCCGCAATGCTCGACGCAGGATACAAGCATCGCTCGTTGCAACGGCACCGAAGCCGGTGACGTCCGGTTACGTTACGTCGCAGACACCGGGCCGTTGCGCGAGCTCGCGCGCAATCTCCTCATCACTGCGCATGGACAACATCTCCGCCAGTTGCGAGCGATTCGCCGACAGAAAGTCCCATGCAGCCCGCGCGAGCGGACGCAGCGGACCATGAGCGAAGCGATGCGACCAGGACCGATACTCGCGAAGTCCCCAGAGGCAGAGGATCCACGCCGCGTCATCGGCGTAGACGGCGCCGCTGTCCGTGACCACGATGAGCTCAGAGACGTTCGCGTCATGTTCCAGCGCGGGGAAGATTCGGCGGGCACGCTCCGAGCCGGCAGGCACGAAGTCGTAGGTGACGAACGCCCTCTGATTCTGAATCCAGACGCGAAGGCGCGAGCAGATCCCGCAGCGTGAGTCGTAGAGAACATAGAGGCGCCGGATCACCAGACTCTCCCTTCTGCCGGGGCCGCACGGCGCGCGCAAAGGTCGCGCGCCGCGGCCGGCCATTGCGGATAATCGAACTGGAATCCCGACTCGAGCAGACGCGTGGGCACGACGCGGCGGCTCTTGAGCACCAGCTCCGGCTCGGTGCGCATCAGAAACGCGCCGGCATCCACCATCCATTCGCTGACGGGCATGGCGAACGACGCCCCGCACGCGTTGCCGAGGACGGAGATGAATTCAGAATTGGGGAGTGGCTCAGGCGCGGCGAGGTTGATTGCTCCCTCGATCTCCTCGTGGCCGATCAGCCATTCCACTGCCCGGACGAAGTCGCGCTCATGAATCCACGACATGTATTGCCGGCCGTTGCCGAGCCGGCCGCAGCCGAGCATGACGTGGCGGCGAAGCGCGGCGAACGGGCCGCCTGGTCCGATGGCCATCACCATCGCCGTACGCATCTTCACTTTGCGCGTGTGTGGTGCGGGCGCTGTGTCGATGGCCTCTTCCCACGCTCGCGCGACATCGATGCTGAACTTCCACGAAGGCGGCGTGTCCGGCTCCGCTCCGCCGATGACGCCGCTACGCTCGTCGTTCGCTGCATCGAAGCGATGCGAATAGATCGTCGCGGTGCTCATCTGCAGCCACGTTGCCGGCGGCGACGCAGCGCGTGCGATGGCTTCGCCGATGATGCGTGTGGAGTCGATGCGCGAGCGCATGATTTCCCTGCGATGCCGCTCGCTGTAGCGGCAGTCGACACTTCGCCCGGCGAGGTTGATGACCACATCCGCGCCGTCGATCGCGGATGCCCACGGGCCGAGAGTCTTGCCGTCCCAGCGCACAGCGTGCGCCTCGGTGTTGCGGCTGAGGACGACAACGTCATCCCCGCGGGCGCGAAGTGCCTCCGTCAGGAGTGATCCGAGATGCCCTGTACCACCTGCGATCACGATTTTCATGGCCGCCTCACGCTCCTACTGGAGGAGCAACGTACTGTTGCGGCTGGACTGGCGGTTGATCGCCGTCCAGAGCCCGGCGCCGCATCGACGCGAATACTTTGACGTTGATGAAGTGCATCAAGCCGAGGACGAGAAGCACGACGCCGATTTTCGTGCTGAGATATTCGATGGCCTCCGCGGCAGTCTCGGGCTTGTGGCCATACTTCAACGCCAGCGAGACGTATCCGGCATTGATCAGATAGAAGCCGGCGAGCAGCAGGTGGTTGACCGAGTCGGCGAGGGTCTCGTTGCCGAGAAATGAATCGAGGAGGAAGACCCGGCCGTTGCGGTGGAGTGTCCTGCCCACCCAGATGGTGACCGAGATGCTGAGTACGAGGTAGATGCTGTAACTAATGATGATCATGGCGTCTCCTGTCGTATTTGAACATGTTCAATAACAAGGTAGTGCCCTGCCCGGACCTTGTCAAGGAGATAGTTGAACGCGCTCAAAAAGTCTTGACTTCGTCGATAACTGGCTCCATGTTATGAACATGTTCAAAACACTGTTGGTTCTTGCTGGTTTCACGCAGCTCGCCATCGCCGCTTCGAGCATCGCCATTCCTCGGTTGCTCGATTGGCCGAAGGAAACAGCTCTGCTACGCCCTCTCACCCGCTATGTCTTCTGGACATACGCCTGCTACATCCTCGGTAACCACCTCTGGTTCTCCGTTCTTGCCATCGGATGGCCCGAACAACTACTGGCCGGTACACCGCTGGCGGCACTGGTCACGGGATTCATCACTCTCTACTGGCTGGCGCGCGTCGTCATCCAGTTCGTCTGGTTTCACTCGGCGCTTTCGGATGACCGGCTTTTGTTCAAGGCCGCCGAGGTCGCTTACGTCTCGGCCTTTGTTTACGTGACCGTGGTGTTTGGCCTGGCGGCGATCCACAACCTGCGGTTGGTCATCAAATGAGTTGGCTGGGACAAGTTTCGCGGGCGTATTTGCCAGGCGCGGAAGCAATCCGTGATGTCGCGCTGGTGTACGTCCTGATGCTTTGTGCGGGCTACTTCGCGATTCGCGCCCGCTCGCGGATTGCGGCATGGACTCTGGCCGTGGTTGCTCTAGCCTCGACGTTTCATTTCGTCAGCCACGAACCGGCCGGCGCTCGGATGCTGGCCATCGTCGCCACGCTGCTCCTTGCCATGAAGGTGATCGCGGCGAGCCACGGAACTACGAGGGTGACGTTTCGGCAGTGGATCGCATTCACGCTCTGGGCCGGAATGCGGCCGGCGATCTTTACCTTGCTCGGTGCGCCAGCGCGCGAGGGTGCTCCAACGTTGGCGCGTGAGGGCGCGGCGCGGCTCGCCGCGGGAGCAGTTCTGCTGGTCCTGGCTCGCCTGCTGACCCTCTGCGTGCCGGCGACCGCGGCGAAGATATTGGCTACGCCTCTACTCCTCGTGGGACTGAGTCTGATGCTGCACTTCGGGTTGCTGAACCTGGGCGCGGCATTGTGGAGAGCATGGGGAGTGCCCGCCGAGCGGCTTTTTCGTGATCCTCTCCACGCGCGCTCGCTGGCTGACTTCTGGAGCCGCCGATGGAACATCGCGTTCAGCGAAATGACCGCCGTCGTCGTCCAGCGCCCGATCAAAGCCGTTGCCGGACGACGGGCCTCCATCTTCGCGTCCTTTCTCGTTTCGGGGCTCTTACATGAGATGGCGATCAGTGTTCCCGCACGCGGTGGCTATGGCCTCCCGACCCTTTACTTCGCGCTTCAGGGAGCGCTGGTCGTGCGAAACACGAAATCGCGAACGATCATGTTCGCAGCGTTGATCGCACCAATTCTCCTCGTCTTTCATCTGCCCTTTCTGCGGGCGGTCATCTGGCCTCTCGCCGGAATTCACTAAGCAGTACTCCACCCAATGTAGAAGATTTGCACTTCATCGCATTCCGAGGGAGCCTCGGTACAAGGAGGCAGTCATGAATGCGAAGCTGAGAAAGTTGAGGAAGCAGATCGAGCGCGCGGGAGGACAGGTGATGTTCCCCGACGACATGCCGGACGATGTGGCGGAGATGTTCGTGAAGATGATCGCCGATTGTCCCGACTGCGCGGCGGCGATGATGGCGTCGCCGGCGTCGAAGAGCGAGCGATCGCGGCAGGAACACTGAGGCGGCCATGCGCTACTGGGTCAACACCGTTTCTCGCGATCATGTGAAACGCGGCGTGGACGGCGGCTTCACGCAGGCCGGTCACGGCAAAGCGACCGGGCTGAAGAGCATGGCGAAAGGCGATCGCATCGTTTTCTATTCACCGCGCACCGCGCTCGACGGCGGCGCGCCGCTGCAGAGTTTCACGGCACTCGGCGAGATTTCTGACGACGAGCCGTACCAGGTCGAGATGACGTCCGATTTTCATCCGTGGCGGCGGAAAGTGACGTTCTCCGCGAGTGAGGAGACGCCCATCCGGCCGCTCATCGACTCGCTCGGATTCATCCGCAACAAGAAGAGCTGGGGGTTCGTCTTCCGCCGCGGATTGTTCGAGATCCCTGAGGCGGACTTTCAGACGATCGAGCGCGCGATGACAGCGTTTCTGTCCGGGTGAAACGCGCTTCATGACGCGCCCGTGCAGCTCGTGACACGGGCGCGCCGTTCGCCGTTTTCGCGAAAGAGATGCGCCTGCCGATTTGTCTCTCCATGCGTAATGAGGAGGAACAAAATGAACGCAAGAAAGTCAGCAGTGAAGTGGGCAGGGGCGGGCGCGTTGTCCGTACTGCTTGCAACGACCTCGGCATTCGCTGCCCCTCGTCACAACCGCGATCAGAACGGTACGGACGATCAGGCGCAGACGCAGGCTCAGGTGCAGTCGAACCAGCGCGGCAGCAACGGCAACCGTGGCAACGCGCAGCGGACCTACGGCCAGCAGCAGGCGCCAGCGCCGGTGGTTACGCAGCCTGTCGCTGAGTCGCGAGTCAACGCCAATCAGCGGCAGCAGTACGGATCTCGTACCAACGATCAGTCGTGGGGCAACGCCAGCCAGTCGCGCGGACGTGCCGATCAGTCGAACGGCTATCAACAGAACGACAATCGGTCGAACAGCTATCGCGAGAATCAGCGCGTCAACGTCACCGGCCGCATCCAGTCGTTCAATCGCGAGCGCAATGGCTATCGCGTCCGGATCGACAACGGCAGCTACTGGATTCCTGAAGCGCGTTTCGGCAACCGCGCCCGCGATCTCCGCGTCGGTCTCGCCATCACCCTCGGCGGCATCTTCCGCGGCGGCGCGATCGGCATCGATGCAGTGAGCTGGCCCGTGAATGGTGGCTACGGATATGACCAGTCGTATGTTCGTGGCGTCATCCAGCAGGTCGACTATCGCAGCGGAACGATGGCTCTTCGTGAGCAGACCACCGGCCGTCTGTTCGAAGTCGACATGCGCGATGCAGGTTTCGGCAGCCGGCTTCACCGCGGCGACTTCGTGACGCTCTCCGGTCAGTGGTTGCGCGGTGGCGTCTTCGCCGCGTACCGCGTCGACAGCGTGCACTGATTCGCTACAGCGCATCGAAGAAGAGGCCGGCCATCGAGGCCGGCCTTTTTCTTATGACGGCGATTCACGCCGTTGCGCATGGAGCGTCACCGCGATCGGGATTCCGATCAGCGCCGGCAGCCAGAACGAGATCAACCTGTACGTGAGCACGGCGATCACCGCGGCGTTTGCCGGCACGCCGAGACCGCCGAAGAGCGCGGCCATCGCCACTTCGATCACTGCCACGCCGCCGGGAACGAAGCTGGCGCGCCCGAGGAGAAGCGGCACTCCATATCCGGCGAGAAGCAGCGAAAGAGGAAGTGGTTGTCGCACGGCGAGGAATGCGTAGCGCAGGCAGAGCAGATCGAACGTGAGAATCATCAGCGAGCAGACGAATGGCTTGATCCAACCGCCATGTTGCAGGCGCTTCCACGTTTTCGCTGCGCCTTCGGCTGCACTCATCAACTTAGAGTCATCCCAGCCCGCTCGGAAGCGTTTGATCAATCCCGACGCCCGCGCCGCCAACGCCATCATCCAATCGTTGCGCGCGAGAAGGACGATCGTTGCGGCGATCGTGATTGCCAGCGCTGAGACCACGATCGCCAGGGCGGTGACCGTCAGCGCCGACAGACGATGAAAGAATAGCAACTCGATGCCGCCGATAAGCGCGAAGATGACGAGCGAGAGTGCGTCGAACATCGACGGCAGCCAACTGGCCAGCAACGCGGCATCGGCGGACACTCCGTCATCGCGCGTCCACTTGTAGATGGCAGCGCCAAATCCGAGCGCGCCTGCGGCGACGAGCGCCACCGCGCCGGCTCCGGTCTCGATCGCTGCGGCACGCCGAAGCGAGATCCGCTCGTTGTTCAGGCCGACGATCGATTGCAGCAACGCGCCATTGGAAGCGTAGCTGAGACACTCCATCGCAATGCCCATCGCAATCGCCCACGGTGCGAGTGTGCGGAGCGTTTTCAGCGAGTCGGTGAACGTGTCGAGCCGTGGCAGGAGCAGATGAACGAGGAGGCCGAGGATGATGACGATGGGCACCATGCGCAGGATGCGAAGCTTGAGCGGCTTCGGGCCTGCGCTTGGCGTGGATGGAATCTCGGTCAGGGTCGCCTCCGTGTGGATTCTACTGTTGGGCCGGAGCAGATCAGATGAAAACCGGTCCACACGGAGACGCGGAGAACCTCCTCCGCGCCTCCGCGTCTCCGCGTGACCCGTTCCCCTTCTGTTTCCCGATTCCCGATCGTCCTCTGCGGTAAACTTGCCGCATGCGATCGGCCCGCATGGGCAAGCCGCGAGCTGCCTCAGTGAACACCTTCTCCCTTTCGCGGAGACTGCCGCGATTGTCGATGCCATTGTCGGCCGCTGCGACGACGGCATCGCGGCCGCGTCCGTCGATCGGCAAGCCTGGACGCTCTCTTTTCGGCGTCGCTCCCGCCGGGAAGCCTCCAGTCCGCGATCCTGTTAACCACCCTCGCAATGGACGGAAATGACGAGCAGGCACAGCATCCCGCGATCCGCGGCCTGAAAACCGTCTGTCTCTGCAACAACATCAAATACAAGACGATCGAGCGCGCCATCCGCCGGGGATCGTGTACGGTCAGCCAGATCGCTGCCTGCACGACGGCGACCACCGGTCATTGCGGCGGAAGCTGCACTCCTGATGTGCAGGCGATGCTCGATGAGCTCGCGCCGCACGCCGTGTTGCCGCCGGCACCTCCGAAACCTGCCGCGTCGCCCGACGCATGGTGGATTCGCAAGAAATGATTCCGGTCGTAGGCAGCCGCGCTCTTCCGATGATTCCGCCCGCGGGAATGGCGATCGCCGCGCTCACGGTGATGTTGTGGCTGATCTGGAGCGACACGATCCGCCCCGTTCGCGGACCGGCCGTGCTTTACGCGCTGCGCGTCGCGCTCTTCGTGATCGTGGCGGGAATCCTGGTTCTCAATCGCGTACGCTATCCGTTTCTCTTTTCCACGACAGCGACGGTGCTGGTCGTGCTCGTGGCGATGGTCGGCGCCGGAGGCGCGGTGTATTTCGCGCGGCGGCTGGTCAAGCGCGCGTGAAGGGTGCTGCTTTCGACGTGAGCGGCTGACTCTCGGCCATTCCGCTCACCGGCGCGGCCACACGACGTGCAAGCATTACGGAGCCTGAAGAACCACGGAACGTGCTAGCGCACGCGGCCACGTCCGAGTTAGTTAGTGAAGTTAGGCGTCATGACTCGCGAAATCATGAACTAGCGGATACAAAAGACAACGGATCCTGCAGGCGGTCTGCGACTCTAGAGAAGTCACGGAGTATCTCGGCTAATTCATGAAAGGTGATTGCCACTGCGTATGACGACAACCCTCGGTTCTGAACGATCAACGACACGGTATCGGTCTTCGTGACGTGCCCAGAGGCTACACAGCTCGCCGCGTGCTTGATCTGGTTCGCGATGGTGTATGCACGCTCCTGCGCGGACCCATCGTTTTTCTCGAACAGCTTCTCGCCATCGATCATCGCCCGAAAGAGGTCCACAGCCATCCCCGCTTGAAGGAAACAACTCTCCCACGCATCGATCATCACGTAGTACCCGCGAACCGGCTGCTTCCCAGCCTTTCGAAGGTCAAGAAACTCTAGAGTCAATTTGCGAGCCCGATGGTAGGCATCAAAGGCGCCGGAGGTTCGACGCAGGTAAGCAAGGGCGAGATGGCGAGCACCCTCCCGGTACCGACCCCGCAATACAGAGTTGAGAAAGTGATTGGCAAGCCAGTGCTCAGCTTGTTCGAACTCAGAACGAAGGTCCGGAATGTCGACTTCTGAGAGCTCCGTATACCCAGGCGCCAGGTATTCGTTGAGGACCGCCGAGGCCATGTTCATGTGATCCCCGATTGTGACGCCTACCGCGCAGTCACGTACGGCCGCTTGAGGCTGACGTGTACGCGTGCCGCGGCGTTCATCTCGCCGCCAGCACCCGCCTCGATCGGGATAATGTGAACGCTGATGCGCGCGCCGCGCGGCGTGCCCGACGGGAGAGGGACGGTGAAGTTCTGGCTGCTCGACTTGCCGCCTCTCGCCGAGCGCGACGGCACGAGGTAGAGATCCTGCAGGAATCCTGGATTGCTCGTGCTCGTCTTCGCCGATGCGTTGGGCGTGTTGATGAACAAGCGGAGCATTGCCGACTCGCCGCTGGCGACACGAACGTCGTCGAGATGAAGAACGAGCGCTGCACCGCGTGGAGCAGACGTCTGCATCATCACCGGAGCCGCCGTGATCTGAAGCCGATCGGAAGCGGCACAATGCACGGCAGTGAGGAGGAGCGCGGCGGCAAGCATCGAGGATCGCATGATGAGTCAGCGATCAAAACGGATGCCTGCCCCGCGCTCTTCCCTGAATCAGTCTTCCGCGGTGAAATACGGCTTTCGTAACTTAACGTGCACAGCCGCCGGCGCTGCTGTCAGGAGTCCCTGAGGGTTTCCGCCAACCGGCACGATCGTTATGGGCATCTGGCCGTTCGCCGTCTCAACCTCGCCCGCCAGAAAGTCGGGCAACGCGATGTTGACGTTGAACGAGTGTTGATGCGCCGCATTGCCGTGCACCGTTCCCGGCTCGTGGCTGGGGACGATGTAGAGCTCCTGCACGAGATGATCATCCTCCGTCAAGGCCGCCGTCGCGTTCGGGCGTCCGACGAAGACGCGCAGGATCGCCGACTCATCGCTGGGCACGGTCACCTGTTCCAAATGCAGCACGACGTGATGGCCGGTGCTTCCGCCCAGCGTGAATTTCTTTGCCGCCGGCCGCGCCTCGGTCGTGATCGTCTGCGGGGCCGGACCGAGATCAAGCATCGCCGCTTCTGCGAGCTGTAGCGGATAGGACGCTGCAGTCGGGGTACACGATGGCTCCGCGTACTGGTAGTGCAGGCGCGCCGCACGATTCGCGGCATCGCTGGCGTTGATGCGGATCAATTGCGACGTCGCGTTCTGGTTCCAGAACGTCCAGCTCTGCGAGAGGAAATTGGCCGGGTAGGTTGGCGTTCCATATCGGGCCACCCAGACATCCCACAGCCGGTCGATGTTGGCGTGATGAGCCCAGAAGAGCGGATCGCGCGATGCAGTCTCGAGGACTCCCATGTCCGTTTTCGCTGGTCCCACCGCCAGGTTGCCGACGAAGAGATGAACATAGCCGTGCGGTCCGGGCCACAGCGCAGCAGATGTCGACGGGCCACCAAAGAACAGCGGGAAGGTGTTGTAGGTGTTCATGATGTTGTTCGTCTGCGTCACGACAGTCGATGAGTTCATCGTCGACGAAGCCGTAGCCTGACGGTAACAATCGAAGAGTGAGTTCGACGCGCTCGTCGTGTACGGCGGCGGCATCTGCTGGTGATTGCCGGTAGTCGGACAGGCCCCCGGCGTGTTCCAGTCCCAGTACGGAATCGCGAATTTGGGATTGTTGACGAGCTGGCCGAGGATCTTCTCGATCATGTAGAGGTAATCGCGGTGCCACGGCATGAACGCCCAGGTCACGTGGACGTCCGCGGCCGTCGACATGTCGCCCGCGCAGTACCAGCAATGCACGTTAGCCTGCGCCAGCCAGGCGCGCGGATCGGTTGCCGGCAGCGCGCGAAGGCGCTGGAACGCCAGGCGCAGCTCGGCGATCTCCGTTGCGTTCAGCGCGTAGATACTCTTGCGCGTCCGCATCGGTCCGGTGTCACCGGTGAAGTTCGTAGGGGTCCCCGATTTCGGCGAGCAGTTGCCGATCGGAATGTTGGCCGGCGGCGGGCACCCCTGGCCAAACGCCGCGACCGAGATGAGAAGAGAGGAGAGGATTCCCAGGACAATCTTTTTTCCGCTCATATGTCGCTCCTTATCTTGGGAGAGTTATTGGAGGAGCGTTTCCCTACCCCCAGTCTCAAAAAAATGCGCCCTATTCCTCGAGGAGTTCTGATCGGGCATGGGGCAACGAGGTGAGGGATCAAACTCTCGGCAGCGATTTTCCTCGACCACCAGTCATGTGAGCGCTCGCGCTCCCCGAAAGAGGACGAACAGAGAGAGCATCTGAATGACGTGATAGAGATCGTTGTGATTGAAGTGAGCGTAAAGCCGGATATGAGAAACCTGGACCCCGGCGGCAAGTGCGGCGATCGCGATCCCTGACGCGATGAGCGCACAAGCGCGCGGCGCCACCGCGTAGCGGACGATGCACGTGACCAGCGTTGCGAGCATCAGCAAGCCGTAGAACGCGATGATGTAGACGAACGCGTCGTGCGTCGTCATCCATGCGAGGTAGCCGGCGAACAGGACGCCGGCGGCGATGTACAGACCGCGCGCGATCCGTTTCGGTACGAGTGCATGCGTGGTTCCGCAAAAAAGAAACATGCCGGCGGCCCCGATGGCGGCGGCCGTGATCTTCCAGAGAATCACGAGCACGAACGGCGTGAGCAAAGGTTGAAAGGCGTGATAGAGGCCGCCCGATAGCGAGCCCACACTCGACGCGAGAAATGCCGCGCTCCAGAGCGAGCGGCTGCAACTCCCGCCGCTGCGCAGAAGGAGTCCGAAGGTCAGGGTAAGAAGGCAGAGGAGAAGATCGGTGAGCGCGGTCATCGGCTCGGCAATCATCGAAGCTCCTTCGTCATCACGCGCGCGTGGCAGAGAATGTCGCCATCGGCGGGAGGAAGACGCGATTCCAGCGATGGCGTCACATAGCGCTGGCGCAACTCCTCCGGCTCGACAATTTCGATCGTCCGCAGTCCATGGGCCTCAGTGAACGCAGGCAGCGCGCGCGGCGCGATGCCCCATCGAAAAGGCTCGCCGATTCGTCGCAGCATCTGCGAGATCAACCAGGAGCGGCGCTTGAACGCAACGTGTCCGCTCCGCTTGCGCATGAAGGTGAAAAAAAACTCGCTCGCCTCATCCGCGCCCGACGAAATCGTCCTCATGATGCGCGCGACTTCGGGCTCCTCGAGATACATGAGCAGACCTTCCGCGATCCAGAGCGTGGGCGCCGACGGATTCCAGCGCGGCTCGTCGAGCATCGCCGCGTCGAGCGCTGTCGTCGAGAGATCAGCGCTGATGAACGTCAGGTTGGGAGCAATCGAGCCTCGCGATTCGAGCACGCGGCGCTTCACTGCTTGTGTCGCGGGATGATCGATCTCCACGAACAGCACGTCAGGAAATTGGCCGTGCAGCCGGTAGGTGAGCGCGTCGAATCCGGCAGCGATGACCGCAACCTGTCTGACGCCGCGCGCCAGCGCCGCCGCGGCAACCTTGGCGATGTATTTCTTGCGAAGGATGTAATGAATGGCGATTCCCGGAAGGATGATCCGTTCCGCGAGGCGCGTCGCCGCACGAACGAGCGGCCGTTGCATTCGCGCGATCGTCACGGCGTGATTCGGGTCCGTTGCTTCGACGACCCACCGGCTGACCTCGATCGCTTCCGCCGGAATGAGCTTCGCCGCCTCGGCATCGAACGACCAGAAGAGCGTCGTCCGCGCGATCAGCAGTGCGGTGCGGCTGGGCTGGTCTCGTTCCATGCGATGGCGGTCAAGATACTCGCCTTCTCAAACCAGCTACGTTTTCCGGACCAGCCCCTCATCCGCCCTCGGACGCTCGATTGATGGTTGTGTCAGGGCACCAACAGCCACGGGTTGTCATTTCGAATCGGCGGAACCGCGGGGGCGGCGGGTTGGGGGAGCGGTGAAGCACGATGAGAAATCCCCCGCCCACGAAGCGAGAAGGAACGATTGGCAGGGGATTGCTCTCCGCGAGTGAATCTTGCGGGCGATCACACGTGACCGCCACGTTTTAGAAACAGCCTCATCCGCCTTCGGCACCTTTTCCCCACGCTGAGAAACGCGCGGGGAGAAGGACGCTCGATTGAAGGTTGTCGAAGACATCAACAGAGAGGTTTCGCGCAGCTCTCCCACACCCCACCCCTACTTCCCAATCCCAAACAATCAATGCCTCACTGCGTAGGTTCTTGGCGGTGCGATGGCCGCGATTGTGGCGGTATTACTGTCCGCTGGTGTGCCGCATTGGCCGGTGATACGGACCCAGTATTGAATCGTGCTGTTGATCGCCCCAGTGACAAACGTCGATGAGTCCGTGCCGACGGTCTTGGTCGTATTTCCTTTCGCACCTTCGTACCACTGATAGTGAAGCGGCGCCGTTCCGGCGGCGACGACTTTTAATGTGGCGGCGGTACCGATCGGTGCGGAAACATTGGCGGGCTGCGTCGTAATGGACGGCGCGGTGCACGTCGATACCGTGATCGTGGCGGTATTACTATCCGCCGTAGAGCTGTTGCAGCCAGAGACGCGCACCCAGAACTTGGTCGTTGCCGTCGGACTGCGCGTCAATGAGGCCGATGTCGCTCCGGAGATCAGGTTCGACGTATCGCCTTTGTCGCCGATGTACCACTGATAGGTGAGCGGCGCGGTACCGGCTGCTACGACAGTCAGCGTGACCGGAGCACCGCTGGCGATTGTGGAGCTGGCGGGCTGCGTCGTGATCGATGCCGGAGTGCATTGCGTTCCGAGGACGAAGACGATCGTACTGCCGTCCTGGGTGCCGCACGGTGCGGTCACGCGGACCCAGTAGATCGTGTTCGACGTGGGAGAGACGATGGTGCTGGTGCTGTTGGCGCCGGGGATTGGACGCGAGGTGTCGCCAACATTGCCCGTGTACCACTGGATCGTGAATGGGCCGCTTCCGACGGTAGTGAACGACAGGAACGAGGAGTTGCCGTTGGTGATCGTGCTCGGCTGCGCCGTTACGCCCTGGGAGCTGATCGCCGAGCAGGTCACGGTGACGGTGACTGCGGGACTGTCTGAGGGAGGAGCGCAAAAGCCAGTCACGCGCACCCAATACTTGGTGTCCGCAGTGGGACTGACGGTGATGAAGTTGTTGCTCGTCGCGCCGCCGATCGGGCTCCCGGTCTGACCGGAGTTGCCGCTGTACCACTGATAGGTGAAAGGTCCGGTGCCGCTGGCGCTGACCGAGATCGTGCTCGACTGGCCGGTGTTGATTGAGCCGGGCGACGCGAACGGCGTCGATGCCGTGGGAGGAACGCAGGGGTTGACTGTGACGGTCGTGGCCGGACTGTCGGCGGGCGGCGCGCACTGGCCGGTCACGCGGACCCAGTACGAGGTCGTCGCCGACGGACTCACGGTGATGGAGTTGTTGCTGGTCGCGCCGCCGATCGGATTCCCCGTCTGGCCGGAGTTGCCGCTGTACCACTGATAGGTGAAGGGACCCGATCCAGTGGGCGACTCACTGATCGTGCTCGATTGTCCGGCTGCGATCGATGTGGGCGACGCGACCGGCGCGGGTGCGGATGGCGCATTGCAGGTGACCGTGACGACGGCGGTGTTGCTGTTCGCGGTCAGGCTGTTGCAGCCGGTCACACGCACCCAGTAGCTGGTGGTTGTCGTTGGTGAGGGATTGAAGTTCGCGCTGTTCGTGCCGACGGGAGTGGTCGTCGTTCCGGAACTGCCCACAAACCATTGATAGGTAAATGGCGATGTACCGGTTGCCACGACGGATAGTGACGCTTGAGAGCCGAGGTTGATGCTTTGACTTGCAGGCTGAGTGGAAATCCCAGGAGCATTGCAGATTGGACCGTGGCCATAGACTGTATTGACGGCATCACTGTCCCATTGGCCGAGGCTTCCAATGCTATTCGGCGATGGAAGGGTCGATGCCATGATTGCCTGGCCAACCGCTGCGCAAGGCGACGTATTGGGATTACAGGCTTGGTTTGGATTATTCGCCGCTGTTTGATCGGAGTGGCGAAAGCCCAATGTATGCCCCAGCTCGTGCGTAATGAGCTGGGTGAACAGACTCTGCCCGACAAACGACGGAAGGTTCTTCCCAGTTACGACTTCGACCTCCGTCGTATTAACATAGCTAAAACCATCACCGAGGTTGCTGTACGAAACCGATGCGTTTGAAATTCCTCCGATCGCTACCGCGCCGCTGGTACCAACCTCATTATTCGGATCATTAAAAAGAATTCCGTTCTTACCATCCGACGTGAAGCCCTTATTCGCAGTCAGGTCCTGACCACTCAACGAATAAGAGACTCCTGCTCCCGCGCCGTTCCAAGCCGCCATTGCTCCCGAAGCGGCCGAGGGGCCATCCAGACCCGTACCTCCCGTCTGCGCGGAACAGCAATGGACAAACGACGCGCCGCCACCGTTTTGCCACCGGAAGTTGCCGGACGACAAATAGTCCGGCCGCGTCGTTTCGATATGCGGCACAAAGGCGCTCGTGTGCGGCTGGAACTCGGGAAACGTTCCGAAGATCACATCCGACGGTTTGACGAAGTAATCGGCGCGCGCCGGTGCCTCGGAGATCACCGAGCTCTTGACAAACGAAACAAACACATTTGCATCGCGAAGAGTCTCGGTATGGAGTGCGCCGTCAGACTCATCAAGACCGAAAATCCCATCGCCCATACCGCGCGTCAGTAATTCGCGGCCGTACAAATCGGAAACGAGTTTGAACTGGCCAAGCTCAAAACCGTAGGTGACCCACTCGCCGAACTGATTGCTTCGTAGAAAAACCAGATACCGCGCACTGTTCTCGTATCGCGGCGCACCCGGGATGAGCGTCATGCGTTCGCCAACCGTCCCGCCCAGCTCGACGAGCTGCACGTCATCGCCGATCGATCCCTTGATCACGCGCTCCACTTGAAGATTGGCCACGGTCACCAGGCGCTCGCCGCGCAACTCCGAATGCGACTCTACCGCGGTGGCGATCACGATTGCCTCCGCGCGGCGGGCAAGGTCGCGGTCCGAGGGAACGATGTAGGTGATGGCGTGAAGCGATCCTGCTGCTGCAAGCAGCAAAAGGACAATCAACAACCGAACGGCAATGCGCATGGGGCCTCCGAGGACGTGCTGAACGGATGATTCTATTTTGCCACGTCCTGGGGAGATGTGCTCCCGGTCACATTTTCCTATCGGCGAGCTGATCCATACCGGACACGCAGATCGGTGGCCGTTCCATCACCAGTTATCAATGATTAAAATATGATAATAGAGATGTGCATTTTATAAACTCTTTAAAAATCAATATTTACCATTTAATATTTCGCTTCGCATCCTCAAACCTCCGCGACGCTTGACCCCCGCAACGCCTCGGGCGGACAATCGGCCTCATCAATTCAATTCGCAGCGTGAAAACGCGGGAGGAAGCAACAATGAAACGCCTCGTGACGAGATTCATCTTTTGCGTCGCAGTCCTGGCCATCGCCAACCCCGGTCATCAACTTTTCGCGCAGCAGACGGCCGAGCAGAAAGCCGCCGACGAAAAGAAAGCGGCCGACGAGAAAAAGGCCGCAGCGGAAAAAGCCAAACTCAGTGAAGAGATGGTGGTCACCGCCCGGAAGCGCGAAGAAACCGTTCAGGATGTCCCCATCTCCGTCGCAGCGCCGACCGCATCCGAGCTTCGCGACCGCGGCGCCGAGACGATGGAAGACGTCGCCGCCAACGTCTCCGGCTTCACCGTCCAGAACCTCGGCCCCGGACAGAGCCAGGTGGCCATCCGCGGCGTTTCGGCCGGACAGATCGTCCGCGACCAGCCCGGCGTCAAGGAGCAGGTCGGCGTCTATCTCGACGAGTCGGTGATCTCCCTCTCGCTCTTCACTCCCGACATCGACCTCTTCGACATGAACCGCGTCGAAGTGCTGCGCGGACCGCAAGGCACTCTCTTCGGCTCCGGATCGCTTTCCGGAACCGTGCGCTACATCAGCAACCAGCCGCTGATGGGGAAATCGGAAACGATCGGCGACTTCAGCGTCAGTTCGATCAGCGGTGGCGGAATCGGCACGAGCATCAAAGCCGCCGTCAACGCGCCCATCAGCGACACCGCGGCGATGCGCGTGGCCGCGTACTACACGCGCTACGGCGGATTCATGGACGCCGTGCAGCCCAACCTCAGCATCAAGAAGGACGTCAACGACGGTGACCGCACCGGCGCGCGTCTGTCGTTCCGTTTCGAGCCCGACAAGAGGCTGACGCTCACCCCGCGCATCGTGTATCAGGAAGTGAAGATGAACGGCTGGAACCGCGCCGACGCCTACAACATCCTCGCCAATCCCTACACGACGACGCGTCCGAAAGTTACCCTCGGGAAGCGCGAGCTCTTCACGCAGATCAAAGAGCCGTTCACCGACAAGTTCACACTCGGCGATTTCAACATCAACTACGACCTCGGCGGCGGCAGGAACCTGACGTCGGTCACCTCTTACAGCGACCGTGACGTGCTCGTCGTCCGCGACGCCACCGCGCTCACCGCCAGCATCACCGGCGGATCGATCGGCCTGTCGCCGGCCATCTACACGCTCAACGCTCCGCTCGACGACAAGACGCGCGCGAAGGCGTTCACGCAGGAGCTGCGCCTCTCCGGCGGCGACAAGAAACTGCAGTGGCTCGTCGGCGGTTTCTACGGACACACCGACCGCAAATACGGCCAGGGCCTGCTCGTCAGCGGCTTCGAAGCCGGCACCGGCATCCCGACCGCGGGAAAATTCGGCGCTGCGAAAGACGTGCTCTTCTTCTCGAACCTGAAATACAGCTTCAAACAGTTCGCGCTCTTCGGCGAGTCGACCTACTCCGTCACCGACAAGCTCGATCTGACCGGCGGTCTTCGCTGGTACGACTTCAACGAGAACCGCACGCAGACGTTCGACGGCATCTTCGCCGATCCCGGAACGACGAAGGGCTCATCGAAGGCGAACGGCATCGCGCCGCGCGTGCTGGCCGCGTACAAGCTGAGCGACATGACGAAGCTGAATGCGCAGATCTCGAAGGGCTTCCGCCTCGGCGGCATCAACGATCCGCTCAACGTTCCGCTCTGCACGGCGCAGGATCTCGTGACCTTCGGCGGACACGATAGCTGGAAGGACGAGCAGCTCTGGAACTACGAAGTCGGCTCGAAGTCGCGCATCGCCGACGGACGCGGCTCGTTCAACGCCGCGGCCTACTACGCGAATATCAAGGACCTGCAGGCGACCGTCACCGCAGGCTCGTGCTCGTCGCGCGTCATCTTCAATGTGCCGAAGTCACGCGCCATGGGCGCCGAAATCGAGCTGGAGCTGGCACCGACGGACGCTTTCGATTTCGCCCTCTCCGCGAGCCACAACGATTCCAAACTGCAGTCGACGCTGACGTCGACCGACTCGAAGGGCGTCAAGAGCATCGTCGCCGGAATCAAGTCAGGCAACCGGTTGCCGACCGTGCCGCAGAATCAGGCTGCTGCCGCCGCGACCTATCACTGGCGCACGAATGCGAATTGGGCCGGGTATGCCACCGGTGCGTATCAGTACATCGGCTCGCGTTTCACGCAAATCGGCGATCAGGATCCGTCGTTCGGAACGGTCAATCTCCTGTCGTTCGCTCCGCACAACATCGGAGGTCCGTACACGCAAAACACGTTCACGTTCAATCCGGAGCTGCCGGCATATCAGACGGTCAACGTCCGGTTCGGCGTCCTGAAGGACAAGTGGGATGTGGCGCTCTTCGTCAACAACATCTTCGATGAGCGGGCGTTGCTGGCGCTCGATCAGGAGCGCGGAACGCGTGCACGTGTCGGATTCCTGACGAATCAGCCGCGCACGTACGGCGTCAGCACACGCGTCAATTTCTAATTCATTTCGGAACGGTTTGGACGATATCTCCCGACGGACATTTCTCGCGAGCGTCGCGGCGCTGCCCATCGCGGCACGCCTCGACGCTCGCACGTCCTCCTCGTCACCGCCGCCGCGAATCGCTGTCGTCGGTGCTGGCGCGTTCGGAGGATGGACTGCGTTGCACCTCACGCGTCTCGGGGCGAAGGTCGAGCTGATCGACGCCTGGGGTCCGGGTAATACGCGCTCCAGCTCCGGCGGCGACACGCGCGTCATCCGCGCGATCTATGGCACCGACCGCACGTATGTCGAGATGGTCAAGCGGGCGTTCGAGCTATGGGACGGGATCCGCATTTCGTCTGACGAGCCGATCTACCTCGAGACCGGCGTCATCTGGATGCATCGCGGCGACGATGCCTACGTGCGGTCGTCGTTGCCGGTGATGGAATCGCTCGGCTTCCCGGTCGAGAAGATCGAGGTTGGCGAGGCGGTGAAGCGCTATCCGCAGATCTCGTTTCGGGGGATCAAGTCGGTCTGGCTGGAGAAACGGGCAGGCGCATTGTCGGCGCGACGCGCGTGTGTCGCCGTGCGGGACGCGTTCGAGAAAGCGGGTGGCTCGTATCGCACCGCGTCGGTGAAACCTGGAGCGATCCGCAACGGCGCGATGAACGGACTTCGTCTCGCGGATGGATCGCACGTCGAAGCGGATGCGTACGTCTTCGCATGCGGTCCCTGGCTCGGCCACGTGTTTCCTGAGGTCGTCGGCGACCGGATCCGTCCGACGCGGCAGGAGGTTTTCTACTTCGGCGTGCCGTCGGGATCGGAGCGTTTTGCGCCGGCACACATGCCCATCTGGATCGACTTCGGCGCGCGCATCATCTATGGATTACCCGACATTCACGGCCGCGGATTCAAAGTCGCCGACGACACGCGCGGACCGCTGTTCGATCCGACGAACGGCGAGCGGAAGCCGACCGCAAATGGATTGGCGCGCGCGCGGCAACTCCTGGCCACGCGCTTCCCCGATCTGGCTAACGCTCCGCTGCTCTCGTCAGAAGTCTGCCAATACGAGAACAGTCCCGACGGAAACCTGATCGTCGACAAACATCCGGGCGCGAAGAACGTCTGGCTGATCGGCGGCGGCTCCGGCCACGGATTCAAACTCTCGCCCGCGGTCGGCGAGATGACGGCGGATGCGGTGATGTCGGGAAAAGAGCCGCCGAAGATGTTCGCGCTGGCGCGGCTCCGCGCGGCCGCGAAACGATCGACGCAGTTCGACCGGAAGAAGTAGGGTTGACCGGATGTGACTGGGTCGATTCGTGCGACTACGCTCCCGCGAGAATAAGAAAGAGGTGGGTTTTGAGAGCGGGCTTAATTCCCGGCTTCCTGCAAGTCAACCGCTGAAGCAATAAGGTTGGGACGGGACGCATGCTCGACGCAGTTCGCGCCAGCGGCTTGACTGGAAGCTAGAATTTACACGCTTCCTGCTGTTTTCAGACACGTTCGGCGCATAAGATTCGCGCTCCATGTCCATTCTTGCAGACTTGGGGATTGTCGATGAGGGTTTGCACGCGCCGGAAGGAACTGCTCCGGGCGGAACACAGAACCTCCCGCTCTTTGATCGAGAGTTGGGTGCGTTAGCCTTCAATGAGCGCGTTCTTGCAGAAGCGCTCAATGCGCAGGTTCCTCTGTTGGAGCGCGTCAAGTTCCTTGCAATCTGCGCTCATAACCTCGACGAGTTCTTCATGATCCGCGTGGGCGAGATCCGCGATCTGATCGCGGCCAATGTGCCCGACGATCCGCGCGGCAGCGGATTGAAGCGTCTTCAGGCGGTGCGCGACGGTGCCCGCTCGCTTCTCCGCGAAATCTATCGCTGTCTCGGCGAGGAGCTGATCCCGGCCCTGCGCAAGGAAGGCATCCGCATCGAGCGCGTGGCCGACCTCGGCAAGAAGGATCGCAATTTCGTCGAAGAGTACTTCTGCCGCGATCTCGAGCCGATCCTCACGCCGCTGGCGATCGATCCCGCACACCCCTTTCCGTTCATCGCCAACCTCTCGCTCAATCTCGCCTTGCAACTCGAGTCCGGGCGCGGTGAGCGCCATGTGGTCATCATCAAGATTCCGGAGTCCGTCCCCCGTCTCGTTCCGATGCCCGAGAAGCTTCGATTCGTGCTTCTTGAAGACGTCATCGCCTCGCACATGCATCGCTTCTTCCCCGGCTTGAAAGTCCTCCGTACCGCCGCCTTTCGCGTCATCCGCAATTCCGACATCGACATCAAAGAAGAGGATATGCAGGACCTCCTCAAGAGTATCGAGATCGAGCTGCGGCGGCGGGAACGGCGCGAAGTAGTATGGCTGGAGATCGAAGAAGGTGCCGATGATCCATTGATGGCGTTGCTCGCCGGTGCCACCGACTCATCGCCGGACGACATTTTCTTTGCTCCCGGACCGCTCAAGCTCGGCGATCTGCAGCAGCTCCATACGCAGATTCCGAATGCGTCGTTGAAAGAGGCGCCCTTCAATCCGCGCATGCCGGCCGAGCTGGCGACCACCGACGATATTTTCTCGATCATTCGCCGAGGCGATCTCTTTCTTCATCGGCCATACGACTCGTTCACAGCCGTGATCGAGTTCGTGCAGACGGCAACCGAAGATCCCGACGTCGTGGCGATCAAGCAGACCCTCTATCGCACCGATCCCGGTTCGCCGATCATCGCCGCGCTCTCGGCGGCGGCCCGGGCCGGGAAGCAGGTCACGGCGGTCGTTGAGCTGCAGGCGCGCTTCGACGAGCGAAAAAACATCACCTGGGCACGCACGCTTGAAGAAGCGGGCGTGCAGGTGGTGTATGGCATCGTCGGCTACAAAACACACTGCAAGGTCTGCCTCATCGTCCGCCGCGAGGGGGGCGAGCTTCGCCGCTACGTGCATCTGTCGACCGGCAACTACAACGCCGTGACGGGCCGGCTCTATACCGACGTCGACCTATTCACGTGCAATCCGGAGTTCGGCGCCGACGCAGCGCAACTCATGAATCTTCTCACCGGATTCAGCGTGGCGGGAGTGCAGGAGCTGGTGGAAGCGAAAGGCTCGTCACTGCGCTGGCGCCAGTTCGTGGTCTCGCCGATGGATTACCTCCGCTGGACGGTCCGCATGATCGAGCGCGAATCCGAGAACGCGAAGGAAGGGAAGCCGGCGTTCATCGTTGCCAAGATGAACGCCCTGGTCGAGCCGAGCGTGATCGAAGCGCTCTACCGCGCCAGCCGGGCCGGCGTGCAGATCGATTTGCTCGTGCGCGGCATCTGCTGTCTCGTACCGGGCCTTCCGGGGTTCAGCGAGAACATCCGCGTGACCTCAATCATTGATCGGTTTCTCGAGCACTCCCGAATCTTCCATTTCGCGAACGGCGGAGCACCCGAGGTGTGGGTGTCCAGCGGCGATTGGATGCCGCGCAACTTCCTGCGGCGCATCGAGACCACGTTCCCGATCCGCGATGCTGCCGTCGCCAGGCGCGTCAGCGATCAAATTCTCTCGATCTCGCTTGCCGACAACGTAAAGGGCTGGATCCTCGGCGCCGACGGAACCTACCGCCGCAAAACGCCCGGCGATCAGCGAGCCGTGCGCAGCCAGGAAACGTTCATCTCGATCGCGCGCGCCGACTCCGTGAGCGTCGGGTCCTACGAGGAGAGCATCCGCCATCCGGCCTCGATCCGCCGCAAGGCGAAGAAGAAGAAAAAGCATTAGGGAAGGGGATGAGCATGAAACGAAAAGATCTTTTGCCGAAGCGTCTCTCCGACTACATTCAGGAGATGGGCGTTCGCGCCCTCGATCACCTGGCCGTCCACATCGATTCGCCTTCGCCCGCTGCCGCGCCGGAAGGGGAGCCTGCGCCCGCCGGCCCGGCCAGCGCGACGCAAACACTCGTCGATCATTGGAAGGAAATGTCTGCCGCGGACAAGGAGCAGTTCGTCGCGCGTGTTTCCAGCTCGGTGGTCGAAGTGATCATCGCGTCCGCTACGCTTCCAGCCGGTTTGAAGAAGACCGTAAAAAAAGCAGAGAAAGTCCTCCGAAAACGCGCGAAGAAAGTGCGGAAGGCGGCCGCGCGAGCGAAGGCCGCGAAGGTGAAGGCCGCAAAGACGAAAACCGCGCAGACGAAGCCAAAGACGAAAACCGCGAAGCCCAACACGAAAACCGCGACGACAAAGACGAAGGCCCCGAAGAGGAAACGCGCCAGTGCGGAGCCAAAGAGAGAAAAGGAATCGTAGGCGTCACGATCTCCGCCGCCGCAATACGCGCGGCGGCAGCATCCAAACGAGATGCGCGCTGCCGTCCGCGGTCAGGCGAAGACCGTAGCAGCCGCCTTTCTTCAGCTCGATCGTGCTGTCTGCGTGCATCTTCGTGATCGCCAGCATTGTCGTGCTCAGATCCGGTTCGTGGCCGGCGAAGATGATGTGATTCTCTTTGATTTTCGCGAGCAGCGCACGGAACGCTTCGACATCGGCGCCAGGTTTCAGCGCGTCCGTCGTTTTCATGTGCACGGCGGCTCCGTACGCTTTCTCCACCCACTCCGCCGTTTCGATGCAGCGGATCAGCGGGCTCGAATAGATCGCCTCGGCCTTCGGAAAGTATTTTGCGAGTCCGCGGCCGATCTGCTTCATCCGCCGATTGCCTGTTTTTGTGAGAATTCGCGCGTCGTCGTCTTCACGTGCTCCATGCGGCTCTGCGATTCCGTGACGAAGTAGCACGATGAACTTGTCCTGGGTCTCCATGAGTGCCCCCTCACATCGTTTCGAAGCGAACTTCGACTTCGAACAGATCGGCAAAGTATTTCGCACGCTTTCGTGCGCTGGCAATCTCGACCGATGAATCCGATCGCGTGCGAACAGTGAACGTGGCCTGCTCGCGCGTCACGCGCACGGCGACATCTCGCACCGAGCGCCGATGTCCGCGATCCAGCGCCTCGGCGATCCGCAGAATGGCCGCGAGTTTCTCCACGTCCTGCTGCTGCGTGTGCGTCAACTCCGTGAAGTTGTCATGCGACGGCGCGGGCGGCGCCTTCCGGTAGTACCGCGCCGTGTTGGCGATGATCAGAATCTCCTCGTCGGTGTAGCCGCGCAGATCGGCATGGCGGATCAGGTAGTAGCTGTGTTTGTGATGCGCACGGTCGCTCACGTGCAACCCCGCTTCGTGCAGCACGGCAGCAGATTCGAGGAGCTCAGTCGTCTTAGGCTCGAGCGCATGCAGGGCCTTGGTTTGATCGAAGATGCGCGCGGCGAGCTTCGCCACGTGGGTGCCGTGCTTCAGATCGACATCGGTGCGCTGCGCGAGCGCGAGCACCGAGGCGTGCCGGAGCGACCCGCGGTCCTCGTCGCTTCCATCCTGCGCGGCGACGCGGCTCTCTAACATCCCTTCGCGCATCGCCAGAGGGCAGGCGAGCAACTCTTCGATATCGAACGTCTCCAGGAGTGTGGCCAGCACGAGCGCTCCGGCAAGAATGCTCGTTGCGCGGGGAGCGTCGAGTCCGAATCGTTCGGCGCGCTCGTTCGCGGTCATCGACGCGAGAATGGGGACGAGATTCTGTACCGCACTGCGCTCCAGCCGGCGCAATCCGTGTGGCGGTGATGGGCTGTCCGCCGGCGCGGCCATTGTCGCGAGAGTCTGAATCGTTCCCGAAGTTCCGGCGCAGAGATCGACCCCGAGCCGGCGGATGCGGCGGCGAAGCTTGGCGATGCGGTCGTGGATGTGATTCCTGCATTCATCGAGCGCGCGAGGAGTCGGACGCTCCGTCAAACGAAATCGCTGCGCCAGACGCAGCGCGCCGAGGGGCTCGCTGCGCGTGAAGTAGGTCTCGTCGGCTGTGCCGACGATCATCTCAACGCTTCCGCCTCCGATGTCGATGCAAAACGCCGTCTGGCCGTCGACATCAACCGCAGACCGCACGGCGCGGAAGATGTAGTCCGCCTCCTCCTCGCCGGAGATGACGCGCACCTTCACGCCGGTGGCGTCTTTCACGCGCTTGAGAAAATCGCGGCGATTCGGCGCTTCGCGCACGGCGCTGGTGGCCACTGCGAAGACCTCGTCGACGTTCCACTTCGCCGCGATCTCCGCCATGCGGCCGATCGACGCCACGCCGCGGACCATTGCGTCTTCAGTCAGCGGCGCACCATCGAGGCTGGACAGTCCGAGCTGTACCATCTCTTTCTCGCGGTCGACGACGCGATAGCCGCGCTCGCGGATTTCCGCCACGATCATGTGGATGGAGTTCGTACCGACGTCGATTGCGGCAATCCGCCGTGCTTTTTCAGGCATGCTGTGACGCAGTATCCTCGCTCACACTCTCTCGGCGATGAAGACCTTGTAAAGAGTGATCGTCGAGATGCTGCTACGGGAGGAGAATCCCACAATGCGCACAAAAGTCCACCGCATCGACCCTGGCAGCAAGGTCCGCATGAAGGATCTCGATCCCGACGCCACGCCCCTTTGCGATGACAGAGCCCTCGCCAGGGAACGATGCGCCGAGCTCGAAGGCAAGCTCGGCGCGCTGCAGGAACTGCTCTACGCCGAGGGCAAGCACAAAGTCCTCGTCATCCTTCAGGGGATGGACACGTCTGGCAAGGATGGCACGGTGCGCCATGTGATGAGCGGCGTCAGCCCGGCGGGCGTGCGAGTCGTGTCGTTCAAGAAGCCGACGGAGGAAGAGCTCGATCACGATTTTCTCTGGCGTGTTCACGCGAAGACGCCGGGGAGTGGCGAGATCGCGATCTTCAACCGCAGTCACTACGAGGATGTCCTCGTCGTGCGCGTGCACAACCTCGTTGACAAGAAGGTCTGGCGGAAGCGCTACAGGCAAATCAATGAGTTCGAGCGCACGCTTGCAGCGAGCGGCACGGTGATGCTCAAGTTTTTTCTCAACATCAGCAAGAACGAACAGCGCAAGCGCTTGCAGGAACGCATCGACGATCCAAAGAAGCACTGGAAGTTCCAGCACGGCGATCTCGACGAACGAAAACTGTGGGATGACTACATGGACGGATACGCCGAGATGCTGGAAGAGACATCGACGAAGTGGGCGCCGTGGCACGTGATTCCGGCGAACGCGAAGTGGTATCGCAACCTGGTCGTAGCGGCGGTGATTGCCGGCGCGCTGGAGTCGCTGAAGATGAATTATCCGAAGATCGATTTGTCGGGTGAGGTTGTGGAGTAGCTCCTTGCAACCGGGGGAACGGTTCACGCGGGAGACGCGGAGGACGCGGAGGACGCGGAGACATAATTGGTTTTCCCGCGTCCCCCGCGTGAAACGGCTTTTGTCGTTAATCTGACTTCGGTCCAAAACTCTTTTGCGCGCGCAGCTCGCGTTCTTCCTGCTCCATCCGTTTGATCTTCCGACATCAAGCGTTGCGGAGTCCGGCGTGCGCAGCCAGTCCCTGGTTGTAGTTCGCGATCTGCTTGCGGATGTTCTATTTCTCCACCTCCAGCAGCGCCTCGGGATTCTGGCGCTCCACGCTGCCGATGAAGAGGCTCAGGAACCCGCGGAACAAGTGGGCGATTCGTCGGAACATTCAGCTCTCCTCTGCCGCTCGATCACGCGCCGTTTTTTCGCGCCGTTCACGCTGAGTTTACGCGCGCTGCAAGCAGAGTGCAGGCCTCAACCCTACCATCCGGCCAACAACAGGAGGCTTGGACGTTAATGAATACTCGCAACTTGGCAGCCCGTTTCATCGCCGCAGCAGCAATCGTGGCAAGCGCCACGGGCGCTTTTGCACAAGTAACACCGGCCGAGGGCTTCACACCGCCAGACGATACGCCAGCGTACAGAGTGGGAGCCGTCGTCTACGGCGACTACACGTACATCGCGTCGCCGACGACGAAGGACGCTGACGGCAACACGATCCACTCGAGCTCGTTCAATATCGCACGCGCGTACCTCAACCTCACGGGTAGCCTAAATCACTTCATCACCTTTCGCATTACTCCCGACATCGCGCGCGAGACCGGCGCCGGCAGTTCTCTCGCCGGCTCGCAGACGTTCCGGCTCAAGTACGCATTCGCGCAGGTCGCTCTCGACGACTGGACCACTCACGGCTCATGGGTCCGCCTCGGCGTGCAGCAGACTCCTTACGTCGACTTCATCGAGAACATCTATCGCTATCGTTGGCAGGGAACGATCTTCGCCGAGCGCGAGGGCTTCATCACATCGTCCGATGCGGCAATCTCCGGCCACTGGAACTTCCCGAATGGTTACGGCGACATCCATGCCGGCTACTACAACGGCGAGGGTTATTCGAGAGCCGAGGCGAACAATGAGAAGGCAGTTCAAGTGCGTGCCAGCGTGCGTCCGTTGCCACTCGGCGGCATCTGGCATGGTCTGCGTGTGACCGGCTTCATCGACGAGGATCATTACGTCGAAGGAGCGAAGCGGCAGCGCGAGATGGCGCAGGTCACGTTCGAGCACCCCCTGGTCAACGCCGGGGTCGAGTTGCTCTCAGCGAAGGACCGAACCTCGGTCAGCAAGGCGGAGGTCGATGCAAAGGGCTACTCGATCTGGGCGACGCCGAAGCTCGGCACGAACGGATGGGAGCTGCTGCTTCGTCACGATCAGCTCACACCGAACAAGAACATCAACAGCCAGAAGCGCAAGCGCGACATCGCAGGCATCGCCTACTGGCTTCCGAACCTCAACAAGCTTTCCGCCGCGGTGATGTTCGACCGCGACTCACTGAAGCAGTCGGGCTTCACACCGGTGCGCGCGAATGACACCCGCTACGGTCTGAAGATGCTGCTGATCTTCTAGCCGGCGATCTGTCCGTTGGTTAAAGATAGATATTAAAGATATACATTAAGGAGACACGATGAAAAAGCTCTTTTTCGCAGCCGCCCTGCTGCTCGCTACCGCCGCATCCGCGCAGAACGTTCAGATCAATGGCGCCGGTGCGACGTTCCCCAACCCGATCTATACGAAGTGGTTCGACCAGTATCACAAGACCCATCCGAACGCGGAGATCAATTACCAGTCGATCGGCTCCGGTGGCGGCATCCGCCAGCTTTCCGCCGGTACGGTTTTCTTCGGCGCGTCGGACGGTCCGATGACGAACGATCAGATCCTTGCAGCCGGCTTCCGCATCGTCCATCTGCCGACTGTGCTCGGCGGGGTCGTTCCGATCTACAACCTTCCCGAAGTGAAGGCGGAGCTTCGTTTCACTGGGCCAGTCCTTGCGGGCATTTTTCTCGGCAAGATCACGAAGTGGAACGATTCCGCGATCCAGGCTGCGAATCCTGGTGTGAGCCTGCCAAACAGCGAGATCACGGTCGTCCACCGTTCCGATGGATCGGGAACGAGCTACATCTGGTGCGATTACCTTTCGAAAGTCTCGCCTGAGTATCGCAAGACAGTTGGTGTGGCCACTTCGGTCAACTGGCCTGCCGGCGTTGGCGCGAAGGGCAACGAGGGGGTCTCCGGACTGGTCAGGCAGACGCCGGCATCGATTGGCTACGTCGAATTGATCTATGCGCTGCAGAACAAGATGTCTTATGGCACGGTACAGAACCTTGCCGGCGAGTTCGTGCGGGCAACGACCGAAAGTGTTTCGAATGCCGCGACGGAAGCGGTGAAGAACATGCCGAAGGATTTTCGCGTCTCGATCACCAACGCACCCGGTCACAACGTCTATCCGATCAGCTCGTTCACGTGGCTTCTGCTCCAGCAATCGCCGCGCGACGTCGTGCGCTCGCGGATCATGGTGGACTTCGTCCGCTGGGCGCTGACCGATGGCCAGCAATATGCGCCTCAGCTCGGCTACGCGCCGCTGCCGAAAGAAGTGGTGGCGATGGAGATGGCGACGCTCAAGAACATCCGGCAGTGATCGGCATCGCGTTTCGACAGGGTACCGGCCGTGCGCGGCCGGACCCTACTTCACACCGAATTTACACGCCGCATCAACGGCCTTCATCGCCCGTACGGAAAATGCCCGCCATGAACAAGGCATTCACTCGATCGCTGTTCGTGTACCTTGCGCTGTTCGCCTTTGCGGCCTGCGCGCCTCAGGAAAACAGCAACCAGGCAGCCGCAACCGGCCCCATCGCCATCAATGGGGCCGGCGCCACGTTTCCCTATCCCATCTACTCGAAGTGGTTCGACGAGTATCAGAAATCGCATCCCGACGTTCGCATCAACTACCAGTCCATCGGATCAGGTGGCGGAATCAAACAATTGACGGCGCAGACGGTCTTCTTCGGAGCCAGCGACGGACCGATGACCGATGCCCAACTGAAGGCTGCACCAGGTCCGGTCCTGCACTTCCCGACTGTCCTCGGCGGCGTCGTGCCGGTCTACAACGTTCCCGGCATCACCCAGCCGTTGCGGTTCAGCGGCACCGTTCTCGCCAGCATCTACCTCGGCAAGATCACCAAATGGAACGACGCCGCGATCGCGCAACTCAATCCGGGCGTGACGCTGCCGGCGACCGACATCGCTGTCGTCCATCGCTCCGACGGATCGGGGACGACCTACATCTTCTGCGACTACCTCTCGAAGGTCTCGCCCGAATTCAAGCAGCAGGTCGGTGTTGCCACGTCGGTGAGCTGGCCGGCCGGCGTTGGTGCGAAAGGCAACGAAGGGATCTCCGGACTCGTGCAGCAGACGCCCGGCGCGATCGGCTACGTCGAGTTGATTTTCGCGCTGCAGAACAAAATCGCTTTCGGCGCGGTGCAGAATAAGTCGGGCCAGTTCGTCACGGCGTCGTTGGAATCGGTGACCGCCGCCGCGGCCGGTGTGTCGATGCCGGACGACTTCCGCGTCTCGATCACGAATCCTGATGCTGCGAATGCCTATCCGGTCGCGTCGTTCACCTGGATGCTTCTCTATCAGCATCCAACGGACAAAGTGCGCGGCAAGACCATGGTCGACTTTCTGAAGTGGGCGCTGGCCGATGGCCAGAAACTCGCGCCCTCGCTTGGTTACGCACCGCTGCCCGCACCCGTTGTCGAAAAAGAGTTGCAGGCGCTCGCCACTGTTCAATGAACGTCCAATGAAACGCTCCTCGGACGATCGCAGGTTCCGCATCGGCACGGGCGCGTTCGCTGCGCTCGTGCTGCTGATCGTGCTCGGCATCGCCTTCGAGCTGACGCGGCAGTCGCTGCTGTCGATCACGAAGTTCGGTCTGAAGTTCTGGACGACTTCGACGTGGGATCCGGTCTCCGGCGACTTCGGTGCGCTCCCGTTCATCTGGGGCACGCTCTATTCGTCGATTCTCGCGCTCCTCATCGCCACCCCCGTCGCCCTCGGCATCGCCATCTTCATCAGCGAGCTCTCGCCACGCTTCCTGCGGCAGCCGCTCGCGTATCTCACGGAACTGCTCGCAGCAATTCCCTCGATCGTCTATGGCCTCTGGGGAATCTTTGTTCTCGTGCCGCTCGTGCGGAAGTTCGAGGTGGCCATGGGCGCGAAGCCGGCGCTCGGTGTCGGCATGCTCGCGGCGGCGTTGATCCTGGCAGTGATGGTGATTCCGTTCACGTCATCGGTGGCGCGCGAGATCCTGAAGAACGTTCCTTCGACGCAACGCGAGGCCGCATACGCGTTAGGCGCGACGCGATGGGAAGCGATCAAGGTCGCGGTCGGCTTCGGCAAGAGCGGCATCATCGGCGCGGTGATGCTCGGCTTCGGCCGCGCGCTCGGCGAGACCATGGCGGTTACGATGGTCATCGGCAACGCGCCGCAGGTGACGGCCTCGCTCTTCAAACCGCAGTACACGATGGCCGCCGTCATCGCCAACGAATTCACGGAAGCCGCTGACGAGCTTTATCTCCACGCGCTCATCGAGATCGGCCTGCTGCTCTTCATCATCACCGTCGGCGTCAACCTGCTGTCGCGGATGTTGATCTGGTCGACGAAACGACGGGCCGTCGCCCCGATCGTGACCCCGATGGTTGCCGAGGAGGTAGCGGCGTGACGTCGAATCTCAGGCGGCGCAGACTCTTCTCGCGATTCTTCGAGACGCTCTGCGCTCTCGCGGTGATCATCGCCTTGATCCCGTTGGCGATGATCCTCTTCTACGTGATCAAGGAAGGCTTCGGCGCGCTCAACGTCGACTTCTTCACACGCATGCCCAAGCCGGTCGGCGAAAGCGGCGGAGGAATGGCCAACGCCATCATGGGAACGCTGATTCTGATCGGCATCGCGGCGCTCTTCGCGGTTCCGATCGGATGCCTCTGCGGCATTCATCTCGCCGAGTTTCCGGGAACGAAGTTCTCATCCGTCGTTCGCTTTGCCGCTGATGTCCTCAACGGCGTGCCGTCGATCGTGATCGGCATCTTCGCGTACGGAATCCTGGTCCTTCCGGTGAAGCGGTTCAGCGCGATCGCAGGTGGCGTCGCGCTTGGATTGCTGATGATCCCGATCGTCGTGCGGACGACTGAAGAATTGATCCGACTCGTTCCCGGCGGTTTGCGCGAAGGCGCGCTAGCACTCGGCGCGACGCGAAGCCGCGCGGTGTTCGGCGTGATTCTCCCTGCAGCGTTGCCGGGCATCCTCACAGGGATCCTGGTCGCACTTGCGCGCGTCGCCGGCGAGACCGCGCCACTGCTCTTCACTGCATTCAACAACCGCTTCTGGTCGACGAATCTCACGCAGCCGATGGCATCGCTGACGGTACAGGTCTTCACGTACGCCATTTCCCCCTACGACGACTGGCACCGCCAGGCCTGGGCCGGGGCGCTTCTGCTGGTGATGATGATTCTGCTGCTGTCGATTGCCGCGCGCCTGGCTGTGCGCCGGCTGGAAAGGATGAACCGAACATGATGATGACTGAAACGCGGCGGCGGGACGCCGCCGAGCCAGCCGGCGAGGACGCCAGCGTTCCGTTGCGCAATGATGTTGCCACTCGCGAGAGGAACGCTGCCGTCTCGGCGCCTGGCCCGGCGGCGTCCTCGCCGCCGCAATCCAAAATCTCCGTACGCGATTTCGATTTCTACTACGGCGCTGCCAAAGTTCTGCACGGGATCAATCTCGACATCCCCGATCGCAAAGTCACCGCTCTGATCGGCCCCTCCGGCTGCGGCAAGTCGACGTTCATCCGCTCCATCAACCGGATGAACGACATCATCCCCGAGGCGCGGGCGAGTGGGACGATTCTGATCGATGGGCAGGATGTATATGGCGGACATGCCGATGTCGTCGAGTTGCGCCGCCGCGTGGGGATGGTCTTCCAGAAGTCGAATCCCTTCCCGAAGTCGATCTACGACAACGTCGCTTACGGCTTGCGCATCGGCGGCATGCGCAACAAGCGGCAGCTCGACGAGATCGTGGAGCGCTCGCTCACGCGTGCCGCGCTCTGGCACGAAGTGAAAGACCGGCTGCACACCAGCGCGCTGGCGCTCTCCGGCGGTCAGCAGCAGCGCCTCTGCATCGCACGCGCGCTCGCGGTCGATCCGCAAGTGTTGCTGATGGATGAGCCGGCGTCGGCGCTCGATCCGATCGCCACCTCGAAGATCGAGGAGTTGATCTACGAGCTCAAGGAGAACTACACGATCGTGATCGTCACGCACAACATGCAGCAAGCCGCGCGTGTCAGCGACCGCACGGCTTTCTTCATGATGGGGCGCGTGGTCGAGTACGCGGAGACGAACGCGATCTTCATGAACCCGAAACAGAAGATGACGGAGGATTACGTGACAGGAAGGTTTGGGTGAGGCTGCCTTCGGCGTTGTCGGTTTATTGCGCTGCGCGCGTTGTCGGTTGTCGGTTGATTGCGTTTCGCGCGTCAGAGACAACCCAACTGCGCCAGCCCCGGCGGGTATCGACAACGCGCGAAGCGCAACGAACCGATAACCGACAACGCGCCGAAGGCGCAATCAACCGACAACGCGCGAAGCGCAATAAGCCGACAACGCGCGAAGCGCAATCAACCGAGAACGCGCCGGAGGCGCAATCATGCAGCGTCATTTCGACAAAGACATTGAGGAACTGAAACACCTGCTCCTCCGCATGGGAGCGATGGTCGAGGATTCCATGGCTCGATCGATCCAGGCGCTCCTGGAACGGAACACGGAGCTGGCGAACGAAGTCATCGCCAACGACGACGAGATCGATCGGATGGAAGTTCTCATCGATCAAAAGACGATCGAGCTGATCGCCATGATGCAACCGGCAGCCAGCGACCTTCGCTTCGTAGCAACCATCATGAAGATCACGCCGGAGCTGGAGCGGATCGCCGATCTGGCGCAGGACGTCTGCGAGCGCGCCATCGAGCTCAATCGCGAGCCGCTTCTTCGCCCGCTCGTGTCCTTGCCGCAACTGGCCTACGATGCGCAGGCCATGGTCCGCGACGCTCTCAATGCTTTCGTTCGCGGGGACTCGAAACTGGCCCGCCGCGTCATCACGCAGGATGACAATGTGGATGCGCTTACCGAAAGCTCGTTCCGCAGTCTTCTGACCTACATGCTCGAAGATCCGCGCAACATCTCCTCGGCCATTCGTCTCACGTTCATCGGTAAGTACTTCGAGCGGATGGCCGACGGCGCGACGAACATCTGCGAGATGGTGGTCTACCTCGTGGAAGGGAAAATGATCAAACACGCAGCGACGGCAGCGGCGGAGCGATGACGAAGATCGCGCTCATCGAAGACGATGCCGACATCGCCTTCACGGTGCGTTTGAACCTCGAGCGCGAAACGTATCGCGTTGCGCACTACGCCGGCGGTCACGAGGGACTGCTCGCCGTGCAGGCCGGCGGGTTCGACTTCGTCATCCTCGATCTCAACCTTCCCGATGTCGACGGACTGACGATCTGCCGTGAGCTGCGGCGCGATCCTGGAACGAAGGCGATCCCCATCCTGATGCTGACCGCGCGCGGCTCGGAGCGCGATCGTGTCACCGGACTCGAGCTCGGCGCAGATGACTATCTCGTCAAGCCGTTCAGCAACCGCGAGCTCGTCGCGCGCGTTGCCGCCATCCTGCGCAGAACGCAAAGCGAATCGACGATCGCAACCGGTTACGACGACGGTGAGCTGCGCATCGACGAGAAGGCGTTTCGCGTCTACCACCACGGCGAGGAAGTGAAGCTGGCGAGGAAGGAGCTCGAGCTGTTGATGCTGCTCATTCGCAACCGCGGCTCGGTCATCTCGCGCGACCGGATCCTCTCCGAGGTGTGGCAGATGAGCGATGATGTGGAGACGAGAACGGTCGACGCGCACATCCGCAACCTGCGAAAGAAGATCGGCACGGAGCGGATCACGACGGTGGTGGGATTCGGATACCGCTACGATCCGCCTGTGTGATCCGCAGATTACGCAGATTCACGCAGATAGAAGAGTATCTAATCCATCTGTGCAAATCTGCGTAATCTGCGGATGACCCTGACCAACGGACATGCTCCCTGTCGCGCTCATCTTCGCGTTCGCCGCCCTTGCCAGCGCGATCGTCTTCGCCACCATCTGGTCGCGAATGCGCGCGGACATTCGACGACTCACGGACAGACTGGGACGCGACGACGCCGAGGCGTCGGCGTCGCTCGACGTCGACTCGTTCGGCGCACTCGACGAGATCGCCTCGCGCTTTTATCGCTCGCGCAGCGAACTGGCGAGAAGGCTGGCTGCATCGGAGTTTCAGAACGCGTTGCTCCAGCAGATCATGAACGGCATGGGCGAAGGCGTGCTGGCCATCGACCGGCAGCGCCGCGTCGTGCTGGCGAATCGCCGCTTCGCCTCGATGTTCAACCTTGACGCTGGATTCCTCGGCCAGCCGATCTCCTCGGTCCTTCGCAGCGAGGCAGTTCTCTCAGGGTTCGACCGCGTGCTCGATCGCGCTGCCTCCAATGCGGAATCGGCCAGCCGTTTCTCGCTGCGCAGCGGCATCGAAGAGCGGACGATCGAGATGCGCGCCTTTGCTCTGCCGTCGCACGAGCTGGCCGCGGTTGCGCTCTTCATCGACGTCTCGCAGGTCGAGCGCCTCGAAGAGCTGCGCCGCGAGTTCATCGCCGACTTTTCGCATGAAGTGCGAACACCGCTGGCGGCACTCAAGTCGGCGGTCGAGACATTCGAGCACGATCGAGTACATCTCTCCGATGAACAGGACGGCCAACTCCGCCGCATCATGACGCGACAACTCTCGCGGCTGGAGCGTCTGGCGCAGGATCTCTCGGAGCTCAGCCACATCGAAGCTGGCGATCTCAGTCTGGAGCGGGCGGAGATCGACCTGCGGCGGCTGCTCGAAGATCTGCGCGAGGATTTTCGCGATCGTGCCGCGCAGAAGAAGCTGCACTTCGTCATCACCGGCGAAGGCGCGCATGTTCACGGCGACGCCATGCGCATCCAGCAGGCTTTCTCGAATCTGCTCGACAACGCCATCAAGTACGGGGGCGAGGGAACGTCGATCGACCTCGAAGTGACTTCAAGAGCGGGTAGCGGCGTCGTCCGGATCACCGATCACGGCGAAGGGATTCCCGCTGAGGAGCGCGATCGGATCTTCCGCCGCTTCTACCGCATCGACAAGAGCCGCTCGCAGCAAATCGCCGGCACCGGCCTCGGCCTCGCCATCACCAAGCACCTCATCCTCCAGCACCGCGGAAACATCGAAGTGGAGAGCGAGCCGGGAAGAGGGGCGACGTTCGTCGTGACGCTGCCGGAATGAGTCGGTCCGCGTTCGGCGTGGGGGAGGGAGCCGTCGGCAGAATTCCACTGTGAGCACGTCTCTTCGCAATGAATGATGAGACACCGCGGAGAGCTCAGAGTTAACCGCCGCAGTAGTCCATGACCAACTGAGTGATCTGGGCGGAGTCCATCGCAGCGTCCGGATAGCCCGGTTTCTCGGTGAGCCCAAGGGTGTGAAGTTCTTCGTGAATCAGGACGACGGCTCCTTGGCTGGCGCCCATGTTCTTGAACGACGTGCATACGTTGACGGTCGTGTCATTCACTAATGTCCAAGCTGGGTGTCCTGCACACGCACCGTTCGTGTATCCGTTCACGTACCGAAGCGAGTCGGTCAACCAGCTCGCAGCACTGGTTCCGCGTTGCGACAGCACATCTGCCAGAGAGGTTCCATCTGACAGTTTTGTATTCTTGAAGAGATCCTGGCTACAACGAGTATCTCCGAACTTACCGCCAGCACTGCTCAGGGCGTTGTTGACTGCCATCATGAGCACTGGGTCTCCCGTCACGTGATTCCCACCGCCGGCATTACTTCCACCTCCTCCACTATCGTCAGGAGGTGGGTTGTATCCGCCTCCGCCTCCACTATCGCAGTACACCGGAGTGTAGTAGTTATAGCAATAACCGGAACTTCCCGACGAATCGCATGCCCAGTGCTCCTCCATGCCGCATTCCCACATCATGAGCGGTGACACCGTCCACGATCGTCTGCGCGCGGTGACGTTGCCCGTTGTCTTCAAGGACGTTACGGAAGGAAAGGACAGGTTCGCGGCTCGCTGATTGGCCGCCTCGTGGTAGACAATGAAGTGGTAGAAAGGTGTCCCGTCTTTCGTGGCCGTCCAAAGACTTGAGATTGCGCCGTCGCCCGGCCTTGATACGTATGCGGAGGCGTCGCCAGAGACCGGGATAATCAGGCCGTCGGGCATGATTCCTCTTAGGACGGTATTCGGATCAGCAAATGCGTCGCCGTGATCAGCAAGAATTGGCATTGCAGTGTATTTCAATCGCACGTCGTAAAAGAGTGGCGCTCCATTCGTGTCGAACGCGGCGCCCATTCCGCCGAGTTGAACGATCTCTGCGAGGGGACGGTGCAATTCGTCGGAGACGGAGATCAGGGATCCGGTCGCACTCTGGCTGAAATGAACGCTGTTGCGCCACTCGCCGGAAAGGCCCAGTTTGTCCGCCAGAGGATCGAACGAAACCGGGAACTGACGTTTTCCCTGGCTCTTTGCCACGGTCGTGATAAGAGTCTTCCCGTTCGCCGTCAACACCTCGCGGACACCCTCGGATTGCACGGAGAACTCGAGTTTCATGGCGCCGATCGTAAGGCGTCGCACCTTTCCGTCGGCATCGTAATTCACTGCCGCCACGACCTCATTCCCGCGCCTTATCTCAGTGTCACGGCCCCGAGCATCGTGCGCGATTGTTACGCGCGGCATCTTATCGGCGACGACAGCATCGTCCGTAGCTTGGATTGTGTGGGCGTGCCCGCGAGCGCGTACCGTCAATCCATTCCACTTGCCGTTCTCGTATAGGTAGTCTTCAGATGTGTCGGGTCCCTCCACCCTAGTTACCGTAGTGCTGTTTGGTTCGTAGTAATACGTGATCCAGCGCCCCCGGTCGTATACCTTCATGGAAAAGGTCTTGGGGTCCTTAATCTCCATATGGGTAATGTTGCCCTTTGCGTCGCGCAGCGTCATTCCCGGCGTCAACCAAAATGACGCGCCGGATTGCTGCCCCATCGCGATCGACGATGACAGAGCGAGAGTTAAGAAGAACACGGCTCGGTGCATTCGTCAGTTCTCCTTTCTTGATATTGCAATTTTGTGCAGCTTCGGTAAGTGCAGATTTCACGATCAGCAAAAAAACTGCCAGATCTCAGCGCCGGGTCAACGCTCGCTCGACCGCTTCGATCGTCGGATCGATCTCGATCGCGCGCTCTTTCGGTACGTTGTGCAGGATGGCGTCGGTGTCTTTGAGCAGGTGGCCTGTCAACACGCAGACAATGCGCTCGCCGTCGCGCATCACGCCGGCGGCGCGCAGCTTTTTCACGCCGGCCAGCGTCGTCGCCGATGCCGGCTCGCAGCCGATGCCCATCTCGTCGATCTCGCGCTTCGCGGCCATCAACTCGTCGTCAGTCACTTCTTCGACGATGCCGTTCGTCTGCTGGATCGCCGTGACTGCCTTGGCGTGGCTGACGGGATCGCCGATGCGGATGGCGCTTGCGATCGTCTCCGCGCTGATTTTGTAACGCGTGGCGAACGATTCGCGATAGCTGCGAAAGAAGGGATTCGCGCCGCTGGCTTGAATCGATGCGATGCGCGGCATCGTCTTGATCCAGCCGGCTTCGAACGCTTCGCGCAACGCTTTGCCGAACGCGCTGGTGTTGCCGAGGTTGCCGGCGGGGACGACGATCCAGTCGGGAGCGTTCCAGTCGAGATCCTGCAAAAGCTCCCAGACGATCGTCTTCTGCCCTTCGATGCGAAATGGATTGATCGAGTTGACGAGGTAGATGCCGAGCTTGTCGCATGCTTCGCGGACGAGCGTCATCGCGGCGTCGAAGTCACCGCGCACGTGCAGCGCGGTCGCGCCGTAGGCGAGTGTCTGCGCGAGTTTGCCCGTCGCCACTTTTCCCGCGGGGATGAAGACCAGCGCGCGGATGCCGGCCTGCGCTGCGTAGGCGGCAAGCGATGCGCTCGTGTTGCCGGTGGATGCGCACGCCACCGCGCGAGTGCCGAGTCGTTTCGCCTGCGTCATCGCCACGGTCATGCCGCGGTCTTTGAACGAGCCGGTGGGATTCTCGCCTTCGTGTTTGAAAAATAGGGTGTCGGCTGTCGGCTGTCGGCTGTCGGGTGTCGGGGCGGAAACGTAGGTCGGACTCTCTAGTCCGACGACTTCGCGCAAAGAGTCGGACTGGAGAGTCCGACCTACGTTCCCTCCCCCTACTCCCCACTCCCGCGAGTACAACCTCGTCCCACCCTCCGGATGCGTGACGATCTCGTTCTCCGCGACATCGAGCACCGCTTCGCGGAATCGCCAGACGCCGCTTTGATCGATCGCGCGGCGGCTCGTACGACGCGACTCGAAGATCGCGCGATCGGGAAACGCATCGCGAGCGACATTGAGCAGATCGCCGCAATCGCACGTGTAGCGAATCTCCATCACGCCGTATTGGCGTTTGCAGGCGATGCATTGCAGCCATTCGCTCATACGGCGCGCACTCCTTGTTTTGCGATCGGCGAGACGCGCGCGATCGAGCGGACTTGTTCGAATGCCGCCTGCATCGCTCCGGTCACACGATGCGCGATGTCATCATCCGCGCAGATGGCCACGAGCGTCGGACCCGATCCGCTGATCGTGCAGGCGAACGCGCCGGCGTCGATCGCGGCGCGCTTGACAGCGTTGAAGTGTGGGATGAGCGCGGCGCGCCGCGGCTCGGCGTAGCGATCGTCGAGGGCACGCCGCAGCAGCTCGCCGTCGCCGGTTGCAAACGCGTGGACGACGCCGGCGGTGTTCGCCATCTGCTGCACCCAGACGGCGCGTCCCGAAGTGGACGGCAGCACTTCGCGCGCCGCTTTCGTCTGAATGCGCACATCCGGCGTCACGAGTGCGAGCCGCCAATCGGCTGCGACCTTCAGCGCGATGATGTCGATCGGCCTGACCGATCGCGAGAGTGCCAGGCCACCCAGGATTGACGGGGCGATGTTGTCGAGGTGCTCGCCGGCGACGGTCATCTCGCCCGCCAATGCGGCGGCGGCGAGCGCGATCGGCGTCGTGTCGCTGCCCATCGCCAGCGCGGCAGCGAACGCACCGGCGACACTGCTGGCCGCGCTGCCGCCCAATCCACCTGAGAGCGGCAAGCCTTTATCGATGATCATGATCGGATTGCGCGCGTCGCCATGCGCGCGCAGCCAGGCGATGGCCGCGATCGATGCAGCGTTGCGTTGGGGATCGCGCGGAACGAGGGTGGCATCGACGCCGGTGATGTCATCGACGCGCGCGCCGCCATCCGTCAGCTCGACCGTCACGCGATCGCCGATCCCTTCGATGGCCAGTCCGAGAACGTCGAAGCCGGGTCCGACGTTGCCGATCGAGCCGGGAGCGAAGGCGGCCGCCTTCATCGTCCTTTTCTCCGCCGCTCTTCCATGGCGATGGCCACGATGTCATTGAGTACGCCCGCGGCGGTGACAGTCGCGCCGGCGCCGGGACCGGAGACGACGAGCGGATTGTTCTTGTAGCGCTTCGAATAGATCGCCACCTGATTCGCGGTGCCGCGCAGATGCGCCAGCGGCGATGAACTCGGGACCGCTTCGACGCCCACTGAGATCGCGCGTTTGCGGATCGTGGCCACGTAGCGCAGTACTTTGCCGCCGCGCTTCGCGCGCTCGACGCGTTCGCGATACTCGTCATCGAGCGCTCCCAGTCCGGCGATGAAGGTCTTCGCATCGGTGTTGTTGCCGTCGCTGCGAACGAGCGGCTCGAGTTTGATCTCGTCCGGCTCGGCGCGATAACCGAGCGTGCGCGCCAGGATCAGCGCCTTGCGCGCCACATCCATGCCGGAGAGATCGTCGCGCGGATCGGGCTCGGTGTATCCAAGTTCCCACGCTTTCTTCACCGCTTCAGAAAACGGCACACCATCTTCCAGCGCCGTCATCAGATAGCCGAGCGTTCCCGAAAAGCAGCCGAGAATCATCTCGATCTTGTCCCCGGACTCCTGCAGCTTGGCGATCGTGTCGAGGACAGGCAGTCCCGCGCCGGCGGTCGCTTCGTAGCGCACCGACAGCCCGCGCTCCTTCGCCGTCTCCATCAGGCGATCGAACTCGAGTTGCGGCCCGGCCAGCGGCTTCTTGTTCGCGCAAACGACGTGGAATCCGTACTCCAGCGCCTCCTGGAGCAGCGGCCCCGTCTCCTCCGATGTCAGATCGACGAGCACCGGGCGATACGACGGCAGCATCCAGAGCTCTTCGCGCATCATCGCCTCCAGCTCGCGCAGCGTCAGCGGCGAGCCGCGCTCGAAGAGGCGCGCGCCTGATTCTTTCCGTTTCGCGAATCGCTGCAGTGCGGCGGGACTGAAGCCTTTGTCGTCGATGCGGATTCCGGATCGGTCGGCGACGCCGACGACTTTCAGATCGATGCCGAGGTCGCGGCGGAGGTGCGGTTGCTGGGCGATGAGCTGGCGGGCCAGCTCGCGGCCGATCTGTCCGAGCCCGAGGAGCGTGAGCTTCGCTTCGCGGCCGGTGGTGTCGGCAAGCGGGCGGATCTTGTGAAGCTGGTATTCGGAGTGAAGGGCGAGGAGCGCACGCGTCGCATCGCTCTCCGAAACGGCGACGGTGATGTTGAGCTCCGATGAACCCTGCGCGATGGCCACGATGTTCACGCCCGCGGCAGCGATCGCGGAGAACGTGCGCGCCGCGATGCCGGAAGTTCCGCGCATCCCCAATCCGACCACGGCGATCATTGCGACGCGTTTCTCGGCATTGATGCGATCGATGAGATGGAGTTTGCGCTCCGCTTCGAACGCCGCTTCGAGTGCGGACACCGCATGATCGGCTTCCGACTCAGGGACCACGAAGCAGATGCTCGACTCGCTCGACGCCTGGCTGATCATCGAGACGGAGTGGCCAGCCTGCGAGAGCGCGGTGAACGCGCGGCCGGCAACACCCGGCACGCCGATCATCCCGTTTCCTTCGATCGAGAGCAGCGCCTGGCGATGAATCGCCGTCAGCGCTTTGACCGGATATGCGCCCGGCTTGACGTCACCGGCGATGCGCGTTCCGGGCGAGGTCTCGCGAAAACTGTTGCGCACATACAGCGGAATGCGCCGGTCGACGAGCGGGATCATCGTGCGCGGATGAAGGACTTTCGCGCCGTAGTAGGCCAGCTCCGCCGCTTCGCGATAATGCAGATCGGCGATGACGCGCGCGGCCGGAACGCTCTTCGGATCGGCGGTCATCAGTCCGTCGACTTCTTTGTAAAGCGTGAGTGCATGCGCGCCGATGCTACGCGCCACGATCGCCGCCGAGAAGTCGCTGCCGCCGCGGCCCAAGGTGACGACGGAGCCGTCGGGACCACTGGCGATGAAACCGGGCAGCACGACGACTTTGCCTGCGGCGAGCAGCGGAAGAATCGTCTTCTTCGCCGCGCGCTCGCATTTGAGCAGGTTCGGCCAGAGTGTGCCCAGGCGCTGCTCGGTGTGAATCACCTCGGGCGCGTCGATGTACACCGCATCGATTCCGATCTCCTCGGCCGCCTTGGCGAAGATCGCCGCGACGAGGCGCTCGCCGCGGGCGACGAGTGCTGCCTGCGCGCGCGGCGTCAGCTCTTCGAAGACGGAAATGCTCTCGGTCATCGCGCGCAGCTCGCGGACGGATTCGGTGATGATGTCGCCGAGCGCTTTCGCTCGATCGTCAGACGAGATCAACTCGCGGACGAGTGCGCGATGCCGCTCCTCGAATTGCGCGGCGGCCGCATCGCATCGCACGCGATCGCGGCGCAGTGCCGCTTCTCCCGTTTCGAGCAGCAGATCGGTGATGCCGTTCATCGCTGAGACGACGACAGCGAGGCCGGAACCGGCGCGGCTGACGTGCGCGAGCGCAACGCGAATCGCATCCGCATTGCCGACCGCCACACCGCCAAACTTGAACACCTCGGGACGAGCCTGCTTCATGAAGAGGCGGAGTATAGACGGGGCATGGGGTCAGGTCTGAAGTAAGAAGTGACGGATGGGGATTGTCGCAAGGAGCCGAGCTGTCATTCCGTCACTTCTTACTTCAGACCTGACCCCATGCCTCTACCATTTCGCCTCGCCGTTTTGGCGCGTTCAACAAAACCAGGGCGGTCACAAACGTGAAGCAGACTGTTTGCGCAGCATCACCGCTGGGCGAGACGCCCATCGGCCGCAGGCGAGACGCCTGCACTCCTTTGTTCCAGTCTCGCGAACCGCGCCAGCATTTGTTCGTACATCCGGTCGGTCTTCTCGTGAAGATGCGCGACCTCGAGCTCCGCCTTCACGTTAATCTCATACTCGACGTCGGAGCGGACGTGATCCTTCTCCGCCTGCCGGTTCTGGCTGACGAGCACGAAGCAGGAGAGGAAGATGGCCTCGAGCGACACGATCATCGTCAGCAGACCGAATGGATAGGGATCGAAACGCGGAATGCCGACGTTCATCGTATTGACGATGATCCAGGCGATGAACCAGATGCCGTTCATCATCAGGAAGGGCATGCTTCCGCTGAACCAGGCGATCCAGTCGGCGATCTTCTGCAGAGGCGTCAGCTTCTCCTCGACCTCTTCGTTGACGTTGCGCGCCACGCGCGTGCGCAGCAGCTCATCCGCCTTGCGCATCATGCCTGTCAGCGCGGCGAGCATGCTGACCGCGCTGTCTGGGTGACGCTGAAAAAGGAGCAGGAGATCGTCGCGGTCGAGCTCGAGCAGCTCGCTATCTTCGAGCGCGACTGCCGTTGCCGTGCGCGCTCCCTGATCGAGCAGCGCCAGCTCGCCGAACAGGCCGCCTTCGATCGCATTCATCAGCACGATCTTCTGGCCGGTGTTGTCTTTGATGAAGAGCTCGATCTCGCCGGTGCGGACGACGAAGAGGGACTCGCCGGGATGCCCGGCTTCGAAAAGCGTCTGCCCGGCAGTGACGCTGACGTTGTCGACCACCGCGGCAAGCGCCGCGCGGTCTTCCTCACTCAACAACTCGAAAAGTTTGACGCCGGAAAGAAGCTGCGGATCGCATCCCATGCGCGCATTGTAAACGGGCGCCGTAGCGTGTTCGCTATCCGCCGCTCACGGCTCGCTTCTTCAGTTTCGCGGTGAACGCATTCAGACGATCGTTGATCGGCGCGTGACATTCGCACGCACGAGCCCTCAGTCCCTCGAGGTCGCGAACGATGATGTGGTTGCGGCGGCTCTCGATTACATCGTCCTGCGCCAATGCGTTCACGGCGATGGAAACGCCCGGCCGGTGTACGCCGAGCATGTGCGAGAGAAAGTCGTGAGTGAGCTGCAGATCGTCGCTGCCGACGCGCTCTCGCACGATCAGCGTCCATTTTGCCAGCCGCTGTTCGATCGGATGCAGGCGGTTGCACACCGCGTTCTGCGTCACCTGATCGAGAAAGATGCTCGTGTACTCGAGCACAAGGTCCCGAAAGGGCTCATTGCCGCGAAACACTTCTTTGATGCGCGACGCTTTGACGCGAGAGAAACGTCCTTCACCCTGAACGAGCGACTCGCTGCCGGTTGGCGGCGAGTCGGTGAGGAGCGTGTGGACGTTGAAGATGCCCTCGCCGCCGATGACTCCGACCTCGACCATCGATCCGCTCTCGGTCGAACGGATGATCGATACCAGCGCACCGTTGTGGGGAAAGAAAATCGACTCGGAACGCTCATCGGCTTTGATGAGAACATCCGAGAGTCGATGCTCTTCCTCCTGTGCGCGCAAGGAAGCGCGGGCATCAGGCGCAAGGGTATCGAGAAGAAGACTACGTGATGGGGACGGCAATGGATCCTCCGGAAGCGACGGGTTACAGGAACCGCGACGAGATCGGGAGGAGACGTTCGCTTGTTAACGTCCAGGCCAAATACCGAAGGATCGGCGAACCGACCGTACTGGTGCATCGACGTGAACGAGTGTCTCCCCTTCCAGATTCCGCAGCGATCACCGAAGGGGGGCGCATCCTCGCTCAATGCGGTCTCGGCACTTTGTACGATGTCGTACCGACCTGAAGAATGATGTGCCGTAAGGTTTATTTTCGGTCCATCAAAAAATCGTCCGAAAATCCGGGACGCTCATGTCTACCACCACGGCACGGCCCGTACCACGAGTGTTGATCGTCGACGATGACGACGGCATTCAGGCCCTGATGAAGGCGTTGCTGCTGCGCCGCGAAGTCGATGTCGATAGCGCCTCCGACGGCGATGCCGCGCTCCGCAAACTGCGCGAGAAGAGCTACCACACCATCGTGCTCGACCTGATGCTGCCCAAGGTGAACGGCTTCGAGGTCGTGCGCGAGTTGAAATCCAGTTCACCCAGCCTGCTGAAACGGACGATCGTCGTTACCGCCGTCTCCAATCTCGCTCTGCGCGACTTCAGCGACAGCGGGCTCGTGCGCCGCGTCCTCCGCAAGCCATTCGACATCAACGAATTCATCGACGAAGTGCTGGCCTGTGCGGCCGAACACTCACACTAGCCGCTCCGCTGTCTCTCCGCGTCTCCGCGCCTCCGCGTGACCCGTTCCCCCAACGACTCCACGCAACCTTGCATTCAAATCCCACCCAGCGTATTACTCCACCCTCAGGAGCATTCGAGATGACGGTAACGACAGACACCAGCGCAGCGATGACCGCCGAAGAGATCGTCGCCCTGACGAAACGCCACACGATTTTTTCCTGGTCCGCCCAAGGAGCTGTGAATCCAATCCCCATGGTCCGCGGCGAAGGGATCTACTTCTGGGACGCCAACGGCAAACGCTACATGGACATGAATTCGCAGCTGATGTGCGTGAACATCGGTCACGGCGACCGCCGCGTCATCGATGCCATCAAGCGTCAGGCCGAGGAGCTGGTGTATGCCGGTCCGGGAATGGCGACGCCGGTGCGCGCCCGCGTCGGCAAGATGCTGGCCGAGCTCACTCCCGGCGATCTCAATCGCTTTTTCTTCACCCTCGGCGGCGCCGAAGCGAACGAGAACGCCATCCGTGTGGCGCGCATGGTCACCGGACGGCAAAAGATCATGGCGCGTTACCGTTCGTATCACGGCGCCACGTCGGGCGCGATCTCACTCACCGGCGATCCGCGCCGCTGGGCCAATGAGCCCGGCCTTCCCGGCGTCGTCCGCTTTTTCGATCCCTACAAATACCGCAGCCATCTCTTCCGCGAAGGCGACAGCGACGAGATGTTCACCCGCCGCTGTCTCGACGAGATCGAAGAGACGTTGATGTACGAAGGAGCGCACACGATCGCGGCGATCTTCATCGAGACGGTCACCGGCACGAACGGCATCATCGTTCCGCCTGATGGTTACCTCCAGGGCCTGCGCCAGATCTGCGATCGCTACGGCATCCTCCTCGTCTGCGACGAAGTGATGTGCGGCCTCGGCAGAACCGGCAAGTGGTTCGCTGCCGATCATTGGAACGTCGTCCCCGACATGATCACAATGGCCAAGGGATTGACGTCCGCGTATCTGCCGCTCGGTGCGCTGGCGATGAGCGATCGCATCGCCAGCTATTTCGATAAGAACACATTCTTTGGCGGTCTGACCTACAACGCTCATCCGATGAGCCTCGCCGCGGCAGAAGCGTGCCTGCAAGCGATGATCGACGACGACACAATGGTGCATACGCAGAAGATGGGCCGCGTTCTGCGCGATCTTCACGGCGAGATGAAGGATAAGCATCCGTCAGTGGGCGACGTTCGATCGATCGGTCTATTCGGCGTTCTGGAGCTCGTGCGCAATCGCACAACAAAGGAGCCGATGGCCCCCTTTAATGGCACAAGCCCGGAAATGCAGAAGCTCGGCGCGTTCCTCAAAGAGAACGGTATGTACGCGTTCATCAATTGGAACAACCTCTTTACGAACCCGCCGCTGTGCATTACAGAGGAACAATTACGGGAAGCGTTTACATTGATCGATCGGGGATTGGAGATTACGGATGCGGCGGTGACGGGATAGGATGATTTCCCGTATCAATGGGACTCATCGCTAATATTCAAAATATTCACTTCGGGCGATCCTCATATGCCCATCGTTGTGTTCCACTACCTGGAAATCAAGGCCGGCACGGCGCGAACCATTCCGTCCTAAGAAGTGTTTGTAGAGTTAGCTGCTCGGCATCAAAACCGCGATCGCGGGTAGAAGTTGATTCTATGTAAGACCCAAAAGGAGTTTCAAGCCCGCTTCAACCTTGGCCAGCGTTTGGGGCCGAAGACGCCCGGTCTTCTGCCTGAGGAATGTGCGATCTGCTGTGATGATCTGCGAAACGTTGGCGACGGACGTCTGTTTCAGCCCTGTGTCGCGTGTCGCGAGGACTACGTTGCCCGGAAAAAAAGCCAGGCGCTCGTTGGTCGTTAGAATCACGGCGAGCACAGTTGCCATCTGACTGCGATTGAACGGATTTGCCTGGACAATCAAGATCGGTCTCGTGCCACCCGGGTCAGACGCAACCGGCTCTGGCAGATCCGCCCACCACACGTCGCCGCGGACTATTTCCACCTGTTCTTCTCAATCGACCGAAACTGAATGCTCTGAAGAACTGGATCGAGTGCTGTCGACTCGAGAGCACATATCTCATTGACTTTCGCGGTAATCGCCTTGTCATCGTGTTCCTGCACAAAGTGCTCAAGAGCGATGCTGTAAAGGCGGCTGCGGGAAACGCCCATGTGTCGCGCCAGCTTATCGGCCGCTTTGAAAACGGGATCGGGAATCGAAACTGCTGCTTTCATGGGCAAAGTATGACCAAAGTATGAATGGCAGTCAAGTCACGTTTCGAAGCAGCAACTACGACAACATCCTCGCCAAAAAATCAGGGTGAATGCTCCAGCCCAGGAATCCCGCCAGTCCGAACAGCACGCCGAAGAACACGAAGACGGACGCCACGCCTAGCAGCCATTTTTTTCGTGTGAGCGCGGTGATGCCGAAGAGGGCGATAGCGACCGAAATGCAGGCCTCGCACATGTCGAACTGGTCGTCATGCACGTTCAATGCGTCGTACTCCTTCTGAAACCCTTCGGCCTGTTTCTTGATGTCCGCTTTCTCTTTCTCGTATTTCTTCACCTGCGCCTGATACGACAGGATCTTCTTGTCGATGATCGGCGCGAATTTCTGATCAGTCAGAATCATCCGCTGGAGTGTGAGCTGATCGAGCCCCGACTCCGCCAGATTGAGCTTCATCCCTTTGGCCTGGTAGTACGACCATTGATCGAGCGCATTCGCCTGCGCCTGCGCCATCGCCTGGACGATGTTGCCGTCTTTGACGTTGCAGACCGCCATGAACGTCGCCGCGATGGCCACGAGCAGGGCGATGATCGAGTTGAGCCGCGATTCCGAGGCGTGATCGACGGCCTCGCTGATGGTTTCGTCAAGATCGGACATGGGCGGGATTGTAGCGCTGCTCGGAGGACGCGTCAGTTCGCCGCAGCGACCAGCATCCCGCTCGATTCAAACCCCTCCGCCAACGCCGTCGACGATGCCTTGATCACGAACGGCACGTTCGTGCCGGGACCAGGCATCTTCACGGTGAGGATGTAGTCGCCATTCGCCTCGTCAAATGGAATTGTTCGCGCGTTGATCCCGAGCGATGGCAAGGTCACGGTCACCTTCGCGTTCGGAATCGGATCGCCGCTGAGATCATCGAGCACCACGACCACCTTGTTCTTCGCGTTCGGGAGGTAGATCCGATCCTGCCACGCCGCGACGAAATAGGCGGCAGGCGGTGCATCGCCGCGGATGATGTGGCGGATGACTTCCTGCGTGTTGCGGTCGTTGAAGAGAAACGTGTGGCCGCCGAACGGAACAGCGAAGCGCATGACGCCACCGTCCGCGGTGATGCCGCGCGCCGCGCCCGACGCCAGCGGCACCGTGCCGTCGCCGCTGTCGGCCGAGCCGAACGCCACGCCGGTTGTGCCGTTCGTTGGACCGACGGCCGACACCGCGGTCTTCGTGCGCGTCCCATGAATCGCAAACAACGGAACCGGCACGTTGCGCGAGAGGGCGGGAGTGACTGCCTTTGCATCCGCGAGCATCGCTTTCATCGCGTCGGTCGCGCACCAGTCGTCGACATCGAACGGAATCGCCGGCAGGTCGTTCCAGGTGAAGTATCCCTCGTCGAGCGGGAGAAGCTCGTAGGCCGATGGAAACCCCCGCGCCACATCCATCAACTGCGACGGCTTGAAGCGCAGAAGCGGAATCCCTTCGCAGAGCGCCTGAAACGTCTCCACCATGCCTGTGTGCGGGACGCCGAGGGCGATCAGCTTCGCGACGTTGGCGGGCCCGAACTTCTCGAGATAGGCGCGGGCGACGAGACCTCCGTGACTGTGTCCGATCAGATCGACCGGCTCGCCACCCATCGCGACGGCATCATCGATCGCAATCTTCAGGTCATCGGCCAGGTCGGTGATGGATCGCCTCCAGTCGACGCCGATCGGATGCACTTCGTTCGGCGCGAAGCCCACTCCGTGAACGAGGAAATCGATGAGCGGATGGTAGATCGGGATCTTCAAAACCGAAGCGATATCGACGTTGTCGAGAAGGCCATCCTCGAACACGCGGCCCTCGGAGTTGGGCAGCCGGATGCCCGCGAGTGTGTGCTCCGGCTTCTGCAGCGTGAACGGGCTGAGCCAGAAGAGCGTGTTCGAAACGCGGTCGCGCAAACGAGAACCGTAGTAACCAGGAACGATGACGATGTGCCGTGTCATGGGACGAGACCTCATCTTAGGAGTGTCGCCGGCGGCAGTTTTCTACACCTTGGGGCTACGAAGCTCTGGAACATCATCGCCCGGCTGTCATTTCGAATCGGCGAAACCGCGGGGCGGCCGGGTGCGTGGAGCGGTGGAGCACGATGAGAAATCCCCTCCCTTCGAATAGTCACTCAATGCTGATCGTCACGAGAAGGAAGGAGCGGGCCGAGAAGAGAAAGAAGTCTGTGAAAGGACTGGATTCTGAGACACTTACCGGTGTGAAAACCCGTCAGGACATCGCCCAGGAAGTTTCCGATGCCGACGCCCGCGATCTCGCCAGTCTCGGATACACGCAACAGCTCTTTCGCGAGATGGGCGGCTTCTCCAACTTCGCCGTCTCCTTCTCCATCATCTCGATTCTCACCGGCGCCGTGCTGCTGTTCGGCTACGGACTGAAATTCGCCGGCCCGTTCGCAAACTCGGTCGGCTGGCCGATCGTCAGCGTGCTCACGATGACCGTGGCCATGTCGATGGCCGAGATCGCATCGGCCTATCCCACCGCCGGCGGCCTCTACTTCTGGGCGTTCCGACTCGGTGGCCGCACATGGGCGTGGGTCACCGCATGGCTGAACATGATCGGGCAGGTCTCGATCACTGCCGGAATCAACGTCGCCGCGGCCATCTACATCATCGGCATCTTCACGCGCGAGCCGAAGAGCTGGTGGTTCCAGGTCGGCGTCATGGTGTTGATCCTCATCCCACAAGTCGCCATCAATCTCTGGGGCATCCGCCTCACCGCGCGCCTCTCCGACATCAGCGTCTGGTGGCACATCGGGGGCGTGCTGTTGATCGCACTGGCTTTGACGATCTTCGGCACGCATCACAATCCCGCGTCGTTTCTCTTCGCCTGGAAGCCGGTGATGAGCGGCGTCGACATCGCGAAGGCGCCTCTGGTCATCGGCGAGCTGTCGATTCGATCGCCGCTCTTCCGCCTCTTGCCGTCGCTGGCGAGTCTTTACACCGCCGCGCCGCCGCTCCTCTTCTTCGCCCTGGCGATGCTGCAAGCGCAATGGACCTTCACCGGCTACGACGCGTCGGCCCATCTGGCGGAAGAGACCGTGATGGCGCGCAAGAACACGGCGTGGGGCATCGTGATGTCCGTCGGCGTTTCTGCGATCGCCGGTTACGTAATGTTGATGATCCTGACGTGGTGCATCCCGTCCGGCGACGTCGCCAAAACGGCGAACGATCCCTATCCGGTGCTCTACATCGTCTCGAAGAATCTCACGCCGTTCTTGGCCAATGTCATCGCCGTCGTGATCGGCGTTGCCATGTGGCTCTGCGGCGTCGCCTCGGTCACCTCGATGGGAAGAATGTGGTACGCCTTCGCCCGCGACGACGGTATGCCCGGCTCGCGCTGGCTCAAGCGCGTGAACGGAACGCATCGCACGCCGGCCGTGGCGATCGTGGTCACGTCCGTGCTCAGCGTCGTCATCTGCCTCTACGCCGCCGCCTGGTTCGTCGTAACGTCGATCAGCACAATCTGCCTCTACCTCGCCTACGGGATTCCCATCCTGCTCAATCTGCGCAATCGACTTCGTGGAAGCGGCGAGCGAATGACGCCGTCGATCGCGCACTGGTCCCTCGGCCGCTGGTCATCGCCGATCAACATCATCGCCGTGATCTGGATCATCATCATCACGATCGTCTTCATGCTCCCGCCGAACGAGCTGGTGCTCTGGACGATGCTCGCCGTAGCGATCGTGTTGATTGGAGTGTGGATGCTGTTCGCGCGAAGAAGGTTCGTGGGACCGGCGAACGTGCCGCGATAGCCGGTCGCCTTACGCCACCACGCGCACTGGCCGCGGACTCGTCTCGAACACGCTCGGCAGCGCGAGGATCATGAATCCTTCGCGCAGCACGACGCCGTGCTCGCGACCGTCGATCACCGCCATTCCTTCCAACGGACGATGCAGCAGTGCTCCGCGGCAGAGGTTGAGATGCTGCGCCGCGACGGCAAACGCATCGCGCACCGAGGCGAAGGTATCGTGCCGGCGCGTCTCGCAGGCATGACAGGCGAAGCACGACTCACTCGTCGCCGAGCGATAGAAGATCGCGAATGGAGCGGTGGGACGATTCACGGAGTGTGGGAAGGATAGCGCGTGATGTCGATCGCGGTGTGATCAATCTCACGCAGCCGATTGGATGCTGAACGCTCCATAGGCGGGGGATTCTTCATCGTGCTCCACCGCTCACACCCACCCTTCCGCCCACGCGGTTTCGCCGATTCAGAATGACAGCCGTTGGGTCGCCGCATCTCCGCTTCTGACGCGCGAAACCACCCGCGACTCGCGCTCCACGCATCTCCGCTTTCTCCGCGTGCTCCGCGTCTCCGCGTGAACAATCTCCCGTGCGAACGAACCTCTCGCCACAAAAGCAATTTCGATTCAACCGATAAAACCTCGCCAATCCTTACTTCCCATTTCCGGTGGATGGGGCGTAACATCAAGCGCTTTCTTCCTCCCTTCCACTTCAGGAGCCGATCATGTCGACAGGGTCGCGGTGGAGGTACATTCATGCTGCCGGAATCGTGCTGATGGTAGGTCCGCGGGCGCTGAGCGCAACTCCCGCGCTACATCCGCCGCCTCCTTCGATCGACATCTGCGCCGCAGCGGGAACCGGACAGGATTTCTCGAATCGCGATCTTCATGACACCAACTTCCACGCCTATCCGGGAACTCTGGTCGGTGCGAAGTTTGACAAATCTGATCTTCGCGGCGCTAACTTTGACGGACAGGACCTGACTGGCGCGAGTTTCAAGGATGCGATCCTCGGCGCATCAGCAAACGGGCCGGCGGTCTTCACACATACAAAGCTCGATCACACCTGCTTCGCCCGCGCGAATCTCAACGATGCGCAATTCGAGTTCGCCACGATCCACTGCGCCGACTTCTCGAACACGTCCATGGTCGACGCGCAGTTCGGGCCGAGGCAGTGGCTCGATCATGCGACCGATTGCCGCACGCGCTTCATCGGCACGACCCTCGACGTTCACGCCATCACGCCCGATCACTGGCCATTTGTCGATTTCACGCACGCGAAGTTCAAGAACTACACACCGTCGAATTTCACGCTGAAGGGACTTCCGCTGACCGGCGTCATGCTCGCCTACACCGTCCTGCCGGGCATCGACATGACCGCCGCGAATCTCACTGCCGCGGACCTCTCGCACGCGGAGTTGGTCAACGCCGTGCTCGACGACGCGACGCTGAACGGCGCGCAGCTCATCGGCACGAATCTCAGCGTCGCTCACTTGCGCTGCGCGCGTTTCCGCGGATCAAAGGGTGATGCGAACGAGAATCCCAACGGCGCGTGCCAGGCGAATCCCGAATCGTCGCAACTGCTCGCTCCCGCGGACCTGACGAACGTGCAGCTTCGCCGCAGCCATCTCGAACACGCCACGTTCAATTACGCGCAAATGCGCGGCGGGATCCTCGACCGCGCCACCGCGACCGGTGCGAGCTTCATCAACGTGTCATTCGTCGCCGATGACAAGTACCTGACGACATCGTTCGTGGGCACCGATCTGTCCGAGGCGAAATTCTCGGGCGCGCATCTCGATCAGGTTTCGTTCGACGGGACGATTCTTCCGGGCGCGGATTTCAGCGGCACGACGCTCCAGGGAACATCGTTCGAAAACGCGATCGCGCCGGGCGCGTCATTTGCCCAAGCGCGATTGCAGGGCATCAACTTCAAGTACGCCGTTCTGCAATCGGCGAACTTTCAGGAAGCCGTCATTCAGACCGGACCGAACAGCGCCGAGGTGATGTTCACGTGCGCGGACCTCGGAGGCGCGAACTTCACCGCTGCCGATGTCAAGCAAGCGCGATTCACTTCGGCCGTGATGCCGGCGCCGGAAGATTGCTGCCCCGGGACCGACAACCCGTATTGCGGAACGATCGCGCTCACGAAGATTGCGTATGGCCCGACGCGATTTCCACCATTGACGGCGGCGAACGACAAGGTGACGTGCCCGAACGGCGAACATGCCCCGTGCACCACATGGAGAGTTCCCGGCTGGAAGACCGATCTGTGCAACGTGCCGATCTCCAATCGCACCGCGCGCGTCATCTGGTCGAAGCCCGATTGCGGCGGCACGACGCCAACCGGGATCGTCCAGTTCGATGATGAGAACCTGCACAAATGCGTCAGCGATGCCGCGGGAGGAACTTCCGTCATCACGAAGAACATCGCCGCGATGATCAGCGATCTTCGCTGCCCGGGACGAGGCATCGAGCATCTTGGCGGCCTCGACGCGTTCACGAATCTCGTGGCGTTGAACCTGTCGTACAACAACCTCACGCAGTTTGACGTCTCGCTTCCGCTCGTTCGCGATCTGAGGATCGCGGGCAACAAGCTCACGACACTCAACGTCGCATCGATGACGGGCCTCAGTTATCTCGACGCTTCGAACAATCTTCTGATCTCCGTAGGTGGACTCGGAGTTCTCTCTCCGCAAGTCCTCGATCTCTCGCAGAATCAGTTCACCAACCTCGATCTGGCGGTGCAGAGCGCGCTGACATACGCGAACCTCTCCGGGAATCACCTCACGTCGATCCTCGACTCCGACAACCCCGATCTGAGCCGCGCGCCGAATCTCGCGTATCTCGATGTCTCGAACAACACGCTGACGACGATCGGCAACGTGAAAGACAGCAACAAGGCGCTTACGTCGCTCTTTCTCGGCTGCAATCCGGGATTCGATTGTCACAGCCTTGGCAGCGTCGATCCTTCCTCGCCGGTGATCCAGAACAGCAACTGCGCGGTCCTGAACAAACAGAGCAACACGTGGGCTGTGCGTGGGAACCCGCAGTGTCCATAAACATCAACGATTAACGATATACATTAACGGTAAGGAGAGCTTGAACAATGCCGGGTACGACGCGCGCGACGATTCACGCCAATCTCTCCCACGGCCACGCGGAAGAGGAGTATCACCTCTGGGCCAACGGCGAGCGCTACCCGCTTCAGCCGCACACGGAGAAGACGCGGGCCTTGGCACGCGCCGCCGAGCCGGACGTGCTGGATGAGATGCTTACGCACTTCGCAGAGGTTCCGGATCTGCCAGACGAGAGGGCTCTGCGCGTCCACCTCGTCCACACAACGAAGACGTTCGACAACGCGGCGGCGGATTCCGCGCCGGGCAATGTCGCCATCTACGTTCCTCCTGCCGTGCCTGGTGCGGCCGTGAATCTCGTCATCGACTACGTGTCGACGGCAAAGACGGTGCTCTTCCATCACCCCGATCTCATCACGCAGGATCCCGAGGTCGCCCGCATCATCCGCGAGCACATCGACGGCAATCAAGAGATCAAGACGATGATCGAGGCCGTCGCTGAGTTGATGCGAAGGAAAGGACCGCCGCGGCCGGATCGCGGATGGGCGCATCTCGTTCCGTTCACGCCGCCGAAGAACCCGAATCCGAAAACAGGGATCGACGGCACCGTCACCAGGTACGAAAAGCATCCGATCCCGGAGGTGAAGGAAGCGCTCGGTCCGGTGATGACTCTGCTGCTGAAGGTCACGAAGAATGATCCGCGGCTGAAGGGAAAGAAGTGGCATCAGGAAAGCGGCAAGAGCGTGAGCCCGGCGCATGCGTCGCCGCATGCGATGACGAACGTGGCGAACATCGAGGCGCGGACGACCGACACGTGGCGGCCGGCGCTGGCCGACGACCGCAAGATCCACGGGCTCACCACGTCGATCGAGTTCGATGTGAAAAACGCCGCGCAGCGAAAGGTCACGGTTAAGATGAAGAACTACTTCATCCGCTACCTCGGCGCGTACATCCGCTTCTTCGACGCAAACGGTACTGCGATTCCACTGCCGGGATGGAAACCGGAAGGCGCCGATGAAGACGTCGACGTCGTCAAGGAGCTCGGCATCCAGTACATCGACTGTCACTACATGGGCTTCATCTCGCCGATCGCGAATGTTTTCGCCATTCCGATCGACGACATGCCGGGCGAGCTCGAAGTCACCGTGCAGTTTCCGGAGAACGCCGTGCGCGCGTCGATCTACGGCTCCGGACTCGGCCGCGGCAGCAATGAGTGGCCCAATACTCCGGTCATCGGCGGCATTCTCACCGGCTTCATCAACCTCGGCATTCCCGGATACATGCTGGCTTCTTCGGTGGCTGCCGTGGCGAACAAAGCCATCTACAACGAAGCCGGCAGCATGATGAAGAAGAGCGAGTTGCGCCAGAAGGTGCTGATGGCTGGAATGGTCTACTTCCTCGCCACCGCGCGTGACGGACACCCGAACTTCCGCGTGCTGATCGGCATGTCGAAGCTGCTCTTCAACGAAGGAGCGACGCAGATCCTGCTGGCGGTTGAAGAGCAGATGGTGGCGCAGGAAGTTCTCGAGGCGATTCCATTCGCCGGCTGGGTTCTGATGGCGCTCGACATCGCCACCGGCCTCGCGCAGCTCGCCGAGACGATCATGGAAGTCTCGTCGTCGCGATGGAACATCGAGAACATCGTCGCCACCGCCATCACGTCGACGGTGACGGTTCATCCCGATCCGCGGCACATGGCCTTTCCGCAAGCGCCGGCGGGAACACAGGCGTCCTACACCGTGCGCATGCTCGTCAAGGGAGACCACGGCGATACGCGTCCGACGATCACTTTCTCCACGAACATTCCGGCGTCGACGCCAACGACGCTTCCCGCCGCGTTCCCGAACAACACGCTCGGCGGCACGGTGCGTTTCGAAGCCGACTATCACATCGACTCGTGGCTTGCCGGCTCGGCAAACTCAGGGTGGATCGCCAACGACGAGCCGCATGCGACGCAAGTCGATCTGTTCCTCGTCGAGAATCCGAAGCCGCTCGATCACACGTCGGTTTACATCCACAGCGCGATTCTCATTTACGACAACGGTCAATATGCGTGGCAGCCGACGCCGGCCGCTCCGACGGCGACGGTCGGAAGTCGCGACCAGCGCGGACCAAACGGAATCTCGGAGTTGTTCGGAATCTCGCTCAGTCAACGCTGCGCCATGCTCGGATTCGCGTGGAGGGCGAACGGCATGGGTCTGCGCACGCTGCCGGACCGGCCGAACGATCCGCCGGGCCAGCAACTCGCTGCGTTTCAGAACGTCGACATTCCGGGGCGGCCGATGGTCTCGACGAAGTTCCCGAATATCGGCTTCGATGGGATGACGCAGTTGATGTACGACCCCTATCCGGCGAAATTCCAGATGCAGGACGGCAACTGGGTTCTCGGTCCCGACCACAATCCGCTGCCCGACCCGCATGACGTGCGCCTCGGCGATTACTATCTCGATCCGCGGCCGGCCGATCTCCCGCTCTCGCGCGGCGGCGGATATCACCTGCGCCGCGTGACGCTCGACGCATCGACGCCATTCGATCTTGCCAGCACGCAGAGCTACGGGCGCTTCGAGTTCGGAGCCGATTCGTTTGCGTTGCACCCTGCCGGCTTCCTCGTCGGCGTGAGCTCGAAGCACAAGAAGATTCAGATTGTGCCCATCGCTGACGAACCAACGTCCGATGTCGAGTCGATCATCGGCGACGTCTACGCGGGCGAAGCGCTTCACGAAAAGCGGCACGGGCTGCTCTTCAATCCGATCGCGGTCACCTGCTCGTACGACGGGACGATCTTCATTCTGGAAAACATCGGAAGGATCTCCGCGGGTCAGATGGCGCGCATCCAGGCGTTCGACCTGATCGGCAATCCTGTTCCCTGTTTCACCGACGACGCCGGTGCTCCCACTCCGGTCCTGATGGTTGGCGACGGCGCAACGACCGTGCTCGATCTCGTCGCCGTCGGCAATGAGGTCACGACCTACATCTACCTGCTCTCCTATCAGAACGACGGACTGCAGGCGTCGGACTATCACATGACGATTTACACGCGCGGTTCGCGCGTGCCGCCGCAGCAACCGCTGGTCACGACGCCGGGCTTCGCCGCGGCCAAAATCTGCGTCGACATGTGGCACTCGTTGTATGCGCTCAACTACGCAATGACGACGAATGCCGCGGGCGTTCCCTCGGGTCCTGTGAGTCAGGACACGGGGCCGGCCGGCCGCACGGTGCCGTCGATCAGCGAGTGGTTGCCGCCGATACTGAAGTCGCAATCGTAGGAGCGGATATGACGCGAAACATCTGGCTGTTTGCGTTGTCGATACTGGCCGCTTCTGCGAACGCGCAGCCGTTGCTCGATGCGAAGACTTCGCTTGCGCGCGTGCTCTCGCCGAAGCCGGGAGCGGCGCGCTCGTGTCCGCGGTGCGATCTGCGCGGCGCCGACCTGTCGGGAAAAGACCTCACGGAGATCAACCTTACCGGTGCCGATCTGTCGAATGCGAACCTCACGAATGCGAGACTGGACAGCGCGAGTTTCAACGGCGCGAATCTCACCGGCACGCGCTTCGATCAGGCCAGCGTCAAGCGATCGAATTTCTCGCGCGCGAATCTCACCGGCGCGTCGTTCGCACACGCATCGCTCGCCGGCGCGAATCTCCAGTTTGCGGCATTGACGGGAACCAACTTCTCGGACGCTGATCGGACCGGCGTGATCTTCGGTCCGCGGGGCGGAGGTGCTGCCGGACGAAAGAGCGCGCCGTTGGTGCTGGCAACGAGCAGCGGAATCGTGTGTGGATCCTCAGACCTTTCGGCGCTGACGAGCCGCGTGTTCGTGACGAACAGCGGCACCGACAACGCGTCATGCGGCGCGAGCATGGATGCCGCGTGCGGATCGATCGCGTTTGCCATGCAGCATTGCGCTCCATCGAACTGCGGCGTGCTGGTCGCCTGGGATCAGTATCACCTCTCCGAGCCAATCAAACTGCGCGATGGCGTCAACGTGTACGGCGGCTGCGTCGACGCAAACACGTTGCAGGCGAAGGATCTCTACTCGTCGATCACTGCTCCACCTGATGGCGCTCCGGTGCTGCGCGCAGAGAACATCAATCAAGGAGCGCTCGTGCAGAACTTCGAGTTGATCGGTTCTGATGGCACCGACGGCACCGGCCACGCCAGCATCGCCGTCGCCATCGCTCGATCGCAAGCGCTGCGATTTCAGGACGTCTCCATCGTCGCAGGGCGCGGCGGCAACGGCGCGTGGGGAGTGGATGGTCCGGCCGGAAAAGCTGGCGACAATGCCAACGGCACATCGGGCGGTTTATCCGGAACCAAACAAAGCGGAGGACACGGCGGCGAATCGAACGCGCCGCGCGACTGCGCAAACAATCCGGATCAGTGCTGGGGACAGCCGGGCAGCACCCAATCAGGACCGAGCGACCGAGCCGGAGGCGGCGGTCAACCCGATCGCATGGGCGTCTACTACGGCCCCGACGGCCAACAGGGACCTCACGGCGTGTGCCCTGAAGATTTCGGACTTCCGCTGCCGGCTGGCGGCACGTTCTGTTGCGCCACGCTCGAATGGCGGCCGGTGGCAGCATTCAACGGCTTTCCCGGTCAGGAAGGTGGCGGCGGCGGTGGCGGCGCGATCGGCATGACCATCGGCAACTCCGGTGGCGGCGGCGGTGGTGGTGGACTCGGCGGCGCAGGCGGAAAAGGGGGACAAAGCGGCGGCGCATCAGTTGCGATGATTCTCGTCAAATCGAAGGTGAAGATGACGCACTGCTTCGTCTACGGAGGGCTGAGTGGAAGCGGCGGCCGCGGAGGATCAGGCGGGCCAGGCGGGGGCGGCGGACAGGGAGCGCCTCCGTTGACGGCCGACCCTAACGGCGCGATCGGCGGTCACGGCGGAAACGGCGGCGGCGGAGGTGCCGGATCGGGCGGCGGCGGAGGCAACGCCGGACCTTCGATCATGCTCGGCCTCGCCAGCTCGACTGTCGATGAAACGGACGTCCACTTCTTCGCCGGCACATCCGGCAATGCGGGCGACGGCGGACCAGGCGGACAGGGCGACTGCAGCGGCCCCGACGGCATCGGGGGATTCTCTGGAGCGGTCGGAAAGAGCATCGCACTCTCGTGCAATTCGGCGAGCACCGGATGTGATCTTGTGCCCGCGGGAATCGATGTGCCGATCCCGATCCCGCAGGTCAAGCTCCCCCGCAAGTGAAAAGGGTGCGGGCGTCTCGTCAGGCGTCTCGCCCGCTGTGGCGTCTACCGCGAACGCAAGTTTGCGCGGCGGAACGCTGGCGTCCCCGCCGGCTGGATCGGCTGCGTCTCGCTGCCGAACCTCCAAACCCTCAAATCTCGCTGGTAACGCAACGTCAGCGCAAGCCTCACGTTCGGCGGCGAGGACGCGCGCCGTGCCAGCCGGCGAGGACGCCAGCGTTCCGTCATGACGCGTTCACCCAGACGTTAGATGCCTCGATGGTTAAAATGCAGCCTCACACTCATCGACACGGACGCTACAACACGGTGACGACAGGCAACATCGGAAGAACGCAGCGTTTCCCGCGCGTTAATGAGCAAGATCACAAGGACGCCATTACTCATGCGCAAACTTCTTCTCGTCATCGCACTCCTCGTCATCTCCGCTCATCCTCTGCTTGCCACATGCGGCGGCGGTGGTGGCGGCGGAATGGGCGGAACGATGCCGCGCAATTCAATGAGCTCGTTTGGATCGACGGCGCAGCCGCGCGTCGATCCGTATCTCGTGCCGTGGAAGACGATCGGCGCGAATGACAAACCGTTGACGACGCCCGTTGTCGTAATGTGGTTTCCGGCCGACGCCAGTGAGCTCGAGTCGCCCGAGTTGAATGCTTCGCGGATGCTCGTGTTGTACTCGGCGCAATGCGTCGGGATGCAGCTCGTCAAGCCTGACGATGCCAACACGATCGCGAAGTTCGACGTCGTCACGAAGCGGCCGACCGTGCTGCTCGTCTCCGACGGCAAAGTCGTCGATCACGTCAATCCCGACGGACGCTTCATCACGTCGAGCAGCGTCGAGAACATGATCCATCACGAGCTCTTCCGCCGCGAGTCGGCGCTCGATGCGCTGCTGGAGAAGGCGAAGAGCGAGAGCGCCACGAACAAAGACGCCGCGATCGCCGGCTATCAGAAAGTGTGGGAGCAGCATTGTCTCGCGCCGAAGCAGGGCCGCGAAGCGCAGAAGGCACTCAAGCGCCTCGGCGTCGTCGTGAAGGCTGAAGATCTGCGGACGATCGATCCGAATATCTCCGCGGCAATGAATGCGCGCATGACAAAGGCGATGACCGGCGCGCTGCTCGCGGAACTGCGCGGCGACTACCCGAAGGCGCGCGCGCTCTATCGCGCCGCCGTGGCCATCGATCCTGCCGATCCCGTCCCGCCGCGCTTTCTCGGCGAGCTCTATCGCCATCACACCGGTGAGTGGACCTTGGCCCGCGCGACGTTCGCACATCTCCTCACGATCCAGCCCGATCCCCTCTCCCGCGCCGTCGCACTTCACGGCCTCGGCAAGATGACGATCCACATGGGCGACTCCGCGAAGGGCCTGGCGCTCTTCGAGCAGTCGATCGACGCCTATCCGCTCGCGCTCACCTATCGCAACATGGCCGTCTACTGGAACTCCGAACGCCAGCGCGCCAAGGCGGACGTGTATGTGCAGAAAGCGCTGGCTCTCGATCCGAACGACTCCTACAACCTGATCTTTGCCGCGACCTACCTCGCCGACACCGATCGCAAGGAAGAAGCGCTGCGCATCGCCAAAGCGCACGAAGACGATCTCGCCGCCTCCTACAACCTCGCCGCGATCTACTCCCTCCTCGGCAACAAGGGAAAAGCGATGCAGCTTCTCAAGCGCCACTTCTACCAATACGAGCGCTTCAACGACGTCCGGGCCATGGAAATGTGGGAAGCCCGCGTCGACTACGTATTCGCGACGATGAAGGACGATCCAGGGTTCATCGAGCTGACGAAGATGGCGCGGTAGTTTTCGCTACGCGTGGCCGCGCGTCTAGCCGTCATACGAGGGTCGGCAAGTAGGCCTCGCCGTCATTCCGAGCGGGCGGTGGGCGGGGGGGCGAGGAATCCCCCGCATCCGAAGCGCTACTCGTTATCAAGCAGGGGATTCCTCGTCGTGCTTCACCGCTCCCACCCGCGCCTCCACCCCCGCGGTTCCGCCGAGCTCGGAATGACAACAGGTAGCGCCCGCTTTTGCGACGTGGCGCTGGTGGGTTGCTCGATCGCCCGATCGCGTTTCGTTGGCGATCAAGCGTGGAGGCGAATTGCCATAAAATCGCTTCACAATTTATGAATCTCAGCCGGATCGGAGGAACCATACAGGCTCTCGCCATCAACGCCGTGTCGATCGGGGGCGTTTTTGGCTTGGACTGGCCAGTTGGAACGGCGATCGCTTTGTATTGGGCGGAAAACGTGCTTCGTGGCGTTGTGATTCTGGCTCTCCTTCTTGCGTGGCGATTTTCGCGTAAGAGTGGCGCCGACGACACGGCCCATATTTTTCAGAATTTCACCATCAAACAATTCCTTGGATATGGCCTGGCCTTCAATGCCGCGCATTTATTATTTCTGGTTGTGATCCTCGGGTTCGTCGTTTCGCGAATGGCGCCTGCGCAACGGTTTCAAAGCGTGTCCTTTCGCGAAGGGATTTCTTTGATTGCGCTCCTCCTTGCGATTGAGCTCGTTGTATGGGCATTCAGTTGGAGACGCATATCGTTCTCGCGGGTCCAGCAATCGGCAAACGTCTATGTGCGCCGGGTCTTAGTCGTGCATCTGACGATCGTCTTCGGCATGTTTGGGCTTGTGTTGTTTGATCGCCCCACGGTGCTGTTCGCTACGTTTGCGGCTTTGAAGACTTTTGTAGACCTCGGGATTTATGGTCATCGAGGTGCCGCCGATGTCGGTCAGACTGAGTGAGTCAGGATTGGACGCGCCGGAGAGAGAACGGGTTCACGCGGAGACGCGGAGACGCGGAGACGCGAAGAAAGATGATCCGGGTTTCATCGAGCTGACGGAGATGGCGGGGTGACAAACAAAAAGGGCGCGGTCGCCCGCGCCCTGCCGTACTACGTTAATCGGGGATTAGTCTTTGTGCATCTTCCGGTGATGATGCTTCTCAGTTTTCTCGGTAGTGGTTGTGGTGGTCGTTTTCGTGTCTTCGACCGTGCTCGAGGTCATCGGCGTTTCGACGACGATCGGAGCGGGTGCCGGCGTCTCGACGACGACCGGTGTCTCAGTCATCGGAACGATCGGCGCGGGCGAGTTGCTGACGACGGTGGTCGTGGTCGTCGTTTCGTCGACGATCGGCGACTGCGTAACGATGACGTCGGACTTCGCTTTCTTCGGGATGATGTTGACATTGGTGTTCGTGCCGACGTTCGACGCGTTGCCCGTACCACCGGCAGAACTGCTGGTATACGCGCGGCCGGTGTTGTCGACCGCTGCCGGGCCCGAGATAACGGCGGGCGTGGACGACGTGCTAACGCCTTCCGCATTGTTCGGCGCGGGAGCCGTTCCTACAATCGGCGTGCTGCTGTCCGCCGTTGCCGGTGCCTCGGTGCGGATCTGGCCGTAGCCGTTGTCCGCTACTGCATCGTGATGGGCGCATGCGGTGAGTGCGATTGCGAGCGCGGCTGAGCCGATGCCCGCCACTACTTTCTTCAGAATCGATTCTTTTCTCATTTTTCCTGACTCCTTGCTGCCTTCGGATGACAGCTCGTCTAATGCCTCGCGGCACCGTCTGGTAGAGCAACTAGCTTGCCTAAATTGAATTCACTACCATGCACGCCGTGGCAGAGCGCATCTGGCAAGTCAGCGAGCTGATCCGGCAAATCAACGCGGATCTCTTTCGTTACAACGACATCAGCGTCGAAGGGGAAGCGACGAACGTCGTGCGCTCGGCGGCGGGCCACATCTATTTCTCGATCAAAGACGCACGCGCGCAGATGCGTGTGGTGCTGTTTGCGATGAATGCGCGCTTCCTTCGTTTCCGAATCGAGAACGGATTGCAGCTCGTGGTGCGGGGCCGTCTGGCTCTTTACGAGCAAAAAGGAGAGTTCCAACTCAATGCCGTCAGCGTCGAGCCGGCGGGGCTCGGCGCGTTGCAATTGGCGTTCGAGCAGCTCAAGAAGCAGCTCGCCGAAGAAGGCTTGTTTGATCCCGCGCGCAAGAAAGAGATTCCGATGCTGCCGCAGCGCATCGCCATCGTCACCAGTCCCACCGGCGCCGCCATTCGCGATGTCATCAACGTCCTCGGGCGCCGCTTCGCGGGACTGCATGTGCAGATTTATCCCGTTCGCGTTCAGGGACGCGAAGCCGCGCGCGAGATCGCCGCAGCCATCCGGCATCTTTCGCGCTGGCATCTTCACGACGTCGTCCTGATCTGCCGCGGCGGAGGATCGCTCGAGGACTTGTGGGCGTTCAACGAAGAAGCCGTCGCCCGCGCCGTCGCTGCCTGCGCGATCCCGACGATCTCCGCGATCGGACACGAGACCGATTTCACGATCTGCGACTTCGTGGCCGACCTCCGTGCACCGACGCCGTCCGCCGCGGCGGAGATCGTGATTCGCGCCAAGAGCGAGATCTGCACGCAGCTCGATCACATGGCCAATCGTGTGCGGCAAGTGGTCGAGACGCGTGTCCGCAATTACCGTCACGAGCTGCGGCATCTGGTGTCGTCCGATCGATTGGGACTGCTCCCGCGGCGGATCGCGATGCGTCGCGAGCGTCTCAACCGAAGCCGAGTCACGCTCTTCCGGATGCTCGAAGCGAGAGCCCGCTCGATGCGGGCGCGTCTGCTCGCCATCAACGAGCCGTTGCTTCGATTCCCCGCCAAGATCGCGCGTGAGCGCCAGCATTTGCGTGCGACGGCAGCGACACTCGACGCCGTTTCGCCGTTGTCTGTCCTGTCGCGCGGTTACGCCATCGCCTTCTCGCGAACGAAGCGGGGACGCCGCAAACCGATTCTCGATTCCAACGCCGTCGCCGTCGGTGAGCCGATCGAAGTGCAATTGAAGAAGGGCCGCATCGAATGCACGGTTGACGCGAAGACGATGGGGCTTGAGACTGTGTGGCCCACAACGGGCAAGGAACTGAGCAACGACTGATGGCCCGCAAATCCAACGAATTCGAGAAAGCCTTTCAGCAGCTCGAGACGATCGTCAAGCGCCTGGAGTCGGAGGAGATGCCGCTCGATGAATCGCTGCAGCTCTTCGAAGAGGGCATTCGTCTCTCCCGTTTCTGCAATCAGAAGCTCGAAGAGGTCGAGAAGAAGATCGAGCTGATTCTCTCCGACGCAAAGGGGCAGCCGCGTGTCGAGCCCTTCGAAGGCGAAGAGTCCGAAGAGTCCGGCGATGACGACGAGCGTGACGAGGCCGGCGACGAGTGAGCGCGATCGACGCCTGGCTCAGCGAAAAACGCCACATCATCGATCGCGTGCTCGATGCGCGCCTTCCTGCCGCGGACACACCGCCCGCCATCATTCACGAAGCGATGCGATACGCGGTCCTCGGCGGTGGCAAGCGCATCCGGCCGATTCTGGCGATCGCAGCAGCGGAAGCGTGCGGTGCGAACGTTGACGAGTTGCTCGTACCGATTGCGGCGCTGGAGCTGATCCACACGTACTCGCTCGTTCACGACGATCTTCCGGCGCTCGATAATGATGATCTCCGCCGCGGCCGGAAGACGACGCACGTCGTTTTTGGCGAGGCGATGGCGATCCTGACGGGCGACGCATTGCTGACCGAGGCGTTTTCGTGGGTCGCGGAGCCGATCGGTAGCGTCGAGCCGGCGCATCAGTTGCGTGCTGTTCGCGAATTGGCGATGGCAGTCGACTCGAAAGGGATGATCGGCGGGCAGGTCGCCGACATCATCGCCACCGGAACGAGCGAGGCGACCGCGGAACAGCTCGATTTCATTCATCGCAACAAGACCGGCAAGCTCTTGACGGCGTCCGTCGTTCTGGGAGGATTGCTGGCGAACGCGAGCCGTGCGCAGATCGAAGCGCTGCGAGACTATGGCAACGCGATCGGTCTTGCCTTCCAGATCGTCGACGATCTTCTCGACCAGGAAGAGGATGCCGCAACGCTCGGAAAGACCGCCGGTAAGGATCTGGCGCAGGGCAAACTGACCTATCCTGCGCTCTTTGGTACGGATGCGGCACGCGCCGCGGTTGATGCCTTACTGGTGGAGGCAATCCATAACGCTGGTATGATCAGCAACTCTGTGAACTATCTCGCACCCATCGCGCGTTTCATCTGCGAACGGCGATCGTGAGGCGCCGCAGCCAATGACGCTCCTCGACACCATCGACTCGCCGCAAGACCTGCGGTCGCTCAGCCGCCGCCAGCTCCATGAGCTCGCCGGCGAGATCCGCCATCGCATCATCGACGTGGTCTCCCGTATCGGCGGCCATTTCGGTGGCAACCTCGGCATCGTCGAACTGACGCTGGCGCTGCACTACGTGTTCAATACGCCGCGCGATCAAATCGTCTTCGATACCGGTCATCAGACCTATCCGCACAAGCTGATCACCGGCAGGCGCGATACGTTCGAAACGATTCGCATGCATGGCGGCATCTCCGGCTTCTGCAAGCGGGAGGAGTCGGAGTACGACGTCTTCAACGCCGGCCACGCCTCGACGTCGATTTCCGCCGCGCTCGGCATCGCGGTGGCCCGCGACATCAAGAAAGATGACTATCGCGTCGTCGCCGTCATCGGCGACGGTGCGCTCTCCGGCGGACTGGCGTTGGAAGGTCTCAACCAGGCGGGACATCTGAAGCGCAAGCTGATGATCATCCTGAACGACAACGACATGTCGATCTCAACCAATGTCGGCGCGATGTCGGGATATCTAAACGGAATCATCAAAGGACAGACCTACAATCAGGCCAAGGATCTCGCCAAAGGGATCATGGGGCGAATCCCTCTCGTCGGCGACAAGATCCACGGCATCGCCAGCGACGTCGAACAACTGCTCAAACACATGATCGTGCCGGGCACTCTCTTCGAGGAGCTCGGCTTCAAGTACCTCGGGCCCTACGACGGTCACGATCTCGATTTCCTCATCGACCTCTTCGAGAAGAACAAGGATTACGACGGTCCGCTCCTCGTTCACGTCATCACGAAGAAGGGGAAGGGCTACGTTCCCGCGGAGAACAAGCCGATCTGGTCGCATGGCGTTACGCCGTTCGACATCGTCTCCGGCGAGGTGGTGAAGTCGAAGCCTGCGCCGCCGAGCTACACCGCTGTCTTCGCGGAGACGCTGATCGAGCTGGCCAACCGCGACCCGAAGATCGTCGCCATCACCGCTGCGATGCCCGACGGCACGGGACTCGACAAGTTCGGCAAAGCACATCCCGATCGCACGTTCGACGTCGGCATCGCGGAGGAGCATGCGGTGACGTTCTGCGGCGGACTGGCCACGCAGGGGATGAAGCCGATCGCCGCGATCTACTCGACGTTCCTGCAGCGCGCGTTCGATCAGGTGTTCCATGACGTGGCGATCATGGATCTGCCGGTGGTCTTCGCGCTCGATCGTGGCGGCATCGCTGGCGCTGACGGCCCAACGCACCACGGCATCTACGACATGGCCTATCTGCGGATCTTTCCCAACATGATCTGCATGGCGCCGAAAGATGAGAACGAGCTGCGGCACATGCTCAAGACGTCGTTCGAGACGGGGCATCCGACCTCGTTGCGCTATCCGCGCGGAAGCGGATTCGGCGTGACGATGGATCCGGAGCTCCAGTCGCTTCCGATCGGCAAGGGCGAGGTTCTGCGCGAAGGTGCGGCGGCCACGATCTTCGCCATCGGCAACGAAGTGTGGCCGTCGATGGAAGCGGCCGGGATCCTGGCGAAGGAAGGGATCGAAGTGGCGGTCATCAACGGGCGATTCATCAAGCCGCTCGACGATGAGTTGATCACGAAGTATTGCAAGCCATTCGCACGAATCATCACGGTCGAGGAAGGTTCACTTGCCGGCGGCTACGGTTCGGCAATCATGGAGCGCGTGCAGCAGTTGGGAATCGCCAACGTTGCGTTCCATCGCATCGGGATTCCCGACGAGTACGTGCACCATGGTTCGCAGGATGCTCTTCGCGCGCAGTACGACCTCGGTGTCGAAGGGATCGTGAAGAGGGTGAGGGAGTTCGTGGGGGGAAATAGCTCAATGACGCTCGGCGAGCTCGGTGCAATCCTGGACGATGCGGGCCAGCGCATTCCGTTCGAAGAACTGAAGCGGGCGCATGAGCGAGGCATTGATTCCGACCACATCGACGAAGTTGTGTACGGGATTCCCCAACGTGTCGCGAAGTGATGACCGAGTATTTCGCTGACACTTGGTTTTTTGTGGCGCGGCTCGATCGCTCGGATTCTCATCACGCGCGCGCCAAACAACTGGATGGTCGCCTCCGATTTGCAACGATCGTCACTCACGATGCCGTGCTCACGGAGGTGCTCACGTTCTTTTCCGGATACGGCCGAAGTTCACGAACAGCGGCTTCTCGGGTAATCCGCGACTTAGTGGAAACGAAGATCGCAATTCCCTCAGGTCGTGCTCTCTTTCTCAATGCCCTGAGTTTGTACGAGAGCCGTCTCGACAAGGCATACTCGCTCGTCGATTGCATGTCGATGGTGCTCATGAATCAGCAGAAGATCACCCACGTTCTCACCAACGACCATCACTTCCGCCAGGAAGGATTCACCGTCGTCAACGAATGAGAAAGTCGCGCCTCGACGTCGCCCTCGTCGAGCGCGGGCTCTGCGACACGCGGTCGAAGGCGCAGTCGCTGATCATGGCCCGGCGGATTCTCGTCAACGGGCAGCACGTCGACAAGGCGGGGGCGATGGTGGCGGAGGATGATGAGCTTCAGATCGAAGCGCTCGAACATCCCTGGGTCGGACGCGGCGGGATGAAGCTCGCCCATGCCTTGCACGAGTTTGCGATCAGCGTCGAAGGAAAAATCTGCGCCGACATTGGCGCATCAACCGGCGGATTCACCGACGTGATGCTGAAGAATGGCGCGGCAAAGGTCTACGCGATCGATGTCGGCTACGGTCAACTCGACGCATCGCTGCGCAATGATCCGCGCGTCGTCAATCGCGAGAAGGTCAACGCTCGCTATCTCACCGAGCTCGACTTCGCCGACCCCGTCAGCTTCGTCTCGATCGACGTCTCGTTCATTCCGCTGAAGCTCATCCTTCCCGCCGTGGCTACGTTTCTCCGCGGCGATCTCGTCGCGCTCATCAAGCCGCAGTTCGAAGTGGGCAAGGGCGAAGTGGGCAAGGGAGGAATCGTGCGCGACGATGCGAAGCGCGCTGCTGCCATCGATGCAGTCGTCACCTTTGCGCGCGAGAGTGGTTTCGATGTGAAGGGCGTGATCGAGAGCCCGATCAAAGGGGCGGAAGGAAACGTCGAGTACTTGATGCACGCTGTCTACGGCCGCAGCTGAAGATACTCGCGCAAGCCCTCTTCCCATGAGTCGGGCGCGACACCGGTGAGCCGTTCGTAGCGCTCGGTGGAAAGCACCGAATACGCCGGACGGATCGCGGGTCGCGGGAAGGCGTCGCTCGTGACGGGATTGACGACGGCGCCGTCTCCGACAATCGCGCGCGCGAAATCGAACCACGTGCACTCGGCCTCATCACCATAGTGGATGATGCCGCGCGCGTCGGGCGAGTCAGCGGCAATCCGCGCAATTCGCACGATCGCGTCCGCGAGATGCGGCGTGTACGTCGGCTTCCCGCGCTGATCGTCGACGACACGGAGCGGATTCGTCCCCTTCCGCACCTGATTGCGGATGGCCTCGACGAAATTCGGACCATACACGCCGAACAGCCACGATGTTCGGAGCACCACATGTTTCTTCGCGCCTTGGGCGGCATGTTCGCCGGCGAGTTTCGACCTTCCGTAAGCCGACAGCGGCGCGGTTGGATCGTTGACTTCGTACGGCGTCCGCTTGGCGCCGTCGAAGACGAAGTCGGTTGAGATCTGGACGAGAAGCGCGTTCGCGCGGTTCGCGGCGTCGGCGAGAAACTCGACCGCCGAGCCGTTGATCGCGGTGGCCAGATGCTCGTTGGCCTCGGCGTCGTCGACTCTCGTGTACGCGGCGCAGTTGACGATGACATCGGGACGCGACGACGCGACGGCATCGCGTACGGCAGCGACATCGGTAATGTCGAGCTCACTCCGCGACAACGCCACGACGGACTCGTCGCGCAGCTCCAGCGCCGCGCGCACGTCGTGGCCGGCCATCCCGCCCGCTCCGGTGACGAGCCAGCGCAACGTCACGGGTACCTCACGATGCAGGATCTCAGGCGCTCTTCTTCTCTTCGAGCGGCTTCTTTTCGTCGCGATTCTTCAGGCCGTCGCGGAAGTTGGAAATGCCTTCGCCGAGGCCCTTGCCGAGCTGCGGCAGTTTTCCGGCGCCGAAGACGACCAGAATGATGGCGAAAATGACGAGAAGCTCAGGTAATCCGAGTGAACCGAACATGTTTCGATAGCCTCCGAAGTAGTTGCCGCGGCGGCCCCTGGTTCCCCGCGTTGGATTCCACAAAGTGTAGTACGGATTCGTTTTTCGCACTCGTGAACAGCACACATGGGCTCAAGGATTTCGCATCCCGTTGCCGCTGTTACCATGCGCCCGAATGATCGACCTCGCCGGACTCAATCCCCAGCAACGCGACGCCGTAACCCATGGCGAAGGGCCGCTTCTCGTCCTGGCCGGCGCCGGGTCGGGAAAGACGCGCGTGATCACGTACCGCATCGCGTGGCTGATCGGCGAGCTCGGTGTCCATCCGACGAACATCCTGGCCGTAACGTTTACGAACAAAGCGGCCAACGAGATGATCAGCCGCGTCGGCCTTCTCGCGCCGAACAGCGGAGCGCGCGCGCACGGCAATCTCTGGATCGGCACGTTTCACTCGACCTCCCTCCGCATGCTCCGCCGTCACGCCGAGCGCCTCGGCTACACCAAGTCCTTCGTGGTCTACGACACATCCGATCAGCTCACGTTGATCCGCCGCTGCATGCGCGAGCTGCAGATGAACGACGAAGCGTTCCCGCCGCGCTCGATCCTGACGCGAATCTCGAACGCCAAGAACGAGCTGATCGGGCCCGCGGAGTACGAAAAGGACACGCTCGATTTTTTCGGATCGCGGGTGGCCGAGGTGTACCGGCTGTACCAAAAAAGACTGAAAGAATTCGATGCGATGGACTTCGACGATCTCATCGGAAACTACGTTCAGCTCATCGAGAAGAACGCCGACATCGCCGATGAGATCCACAACCGCTTCCAGCACCTGCTCATCGACGAGTACCAGGACACGAACCGTGCGCAGTACATGCTGATCAAGGCGCTGGCCGGCAAGCGGCAGAACATCGTCGCAGTCGGCGATGAGGATCAGTCGATCTACAAGTTCCGGGGCGCCGACATCAACAACATCCTGAATTTCGAGCGCGATTTTCCCGGCGCACGAATCATCAAGCTGGAGCAGAACTATCGCTCCACCGGTAACATCCTCGACGCCGCGACCGGCGTGGTGTCGAACAACATCGCGCGCAAAGGGAAGACGCTCTTCACCGACTCGGGCAGCGGCGAGCCGGTGCGTGTCGTGACGTGCGGCAACGAGCGTGAGGAGGCGCAGTTCGTGATCGAGAAGATCACCGGCGCGCGCGGGAAGTACAAGCTGTCGGACTACGCGATTCTCTTCCGGACGAACGCCCAGTCGCGGCCATTTGAAGAAGAGCTGCTCCGCGCGAACATCCCGTACTCCGTCGTCGGCGGCGTGAAGTTCTACGAGCGCGCCGAGATCAAGGACGTGCTCTGTTTTTTGAGGCTGACGATCCGGCCGCACGACACGCCGTCGATCGAGCGCGTGATCAACGTGCCGTCGCGCGGGATCGGCGATACGACGACGAAAGCGCTCAACGATCATGCGGCCGCGCAGAACGTCACCCTCTGGACGATCATCGAAGGCGATCTCTCGTTTCTCCCTCCACGCGCTTCGAAGGCGGTGAGAGAGTTTCGCGACATCGTTCATGACCTGAATCGCGTCGCGAACAATCCGCTGCCGGAGTTGTACGACTACCTGTTGCTGCGCACCGGCTACCGGCGGATGTTGCAGGAGTCGCGCGATGTGCAGGACGAATCGCGCTTGCAGAACATCGACGAAATGATGAACTCCGCGCGCGAGTATTCGGAGCAGAATCCCGGTGCCAGCCTGGCCGACTATCTCGACTCGCTGACGTTGATGTCGGATCTCGACAAGTACGAATCGCAAAAGGGCGTCACGTTGATGACGCTTCATTCAGCCAAGGGATTGGAATACAAGGTCGTCTTTCTGACCGGGATGGAAGAGGGGATCCTTCCGCATTCGCAGTCGAAAGACTCGAACGACGATCTGGAAGAAGAGCGCCGGCTCTGTTACGTCGGGATGACGCGGGCGCGCGAGCAGCTCTGGTGCGTGCACTGCCTGGAGCGTCGTCTTCACGGCCAGTTCCGCGAGCAGAATCCATCGCCGTTCATCACGGAGATTCCTGAGAACGTCCGCGAGGAAGTGCGTCTTGCGCGGGCGCGGTACGTGCCGGAGGCGCAGTCGTGGAGAGAGCGTCCGATGGGGGCCTACGATCGATATGGTGATCGTTACGGCGGCGAGAACCGGCGTCCGCAATCGTATGGACGCCCGAGCGCGCCGGCACGTCCGGTGTCACCACCGCGCGCGATTCCTTCGGCGCCGCCGCCGCAACCGCGCAAGAACGACTCGGTCAACGGCGTGCTCTCGTTTTTCAAAGAATCGCCCGTGCAGCTCGATCCCGCCGCGCTGCGTCCGGCCACGCCGCAGAACGTACCGAAGGCGGACCTCAAACGTGGGCAGCGCGTGCGCCACGAGCAGTTTGGCGACGGAACGATCCTGACGATGGAAGGCTCCGGCCCGGAGGCCAAGCTCACGGTCTACTTCGACCGCATCGGCTCGAAGAAATTCATCGCCAAGTACGCGAAGCTGATGCGAATTTGATCACGCGAAGAAAAGACAGCAAGACTCTGATCACGCGAAGACGCGAAGGCGCGAAGAACAGAAGAACTCTGCACGCGAAGACGCGAAGGCGCGAAGGACAGAAAAACTCTGCACGCGAAGACGCGAAGGCGCGAAGGACAGAAAAACTCTGCACGCGAAGACGCGAAGGCGCGAAGAACAGAAAAACTCTGCACGCGAGGAGACCAGGATGCACAGCAAAAGCAGGCCTCCACTCGACGGCGTACTCGTCGCCGATTTCTCCCGCGTGCTCGCCGGGCCGCTGGCCACGCAGCTTCTCGCAGATTCCGGAGCGCGCGTGATCAAAGTCGAGGAGCCTGGACGTGGCGATGAGACCCGGCGTTGGGGTCCGCCATTCATCGGTGACGTGAGCGCGTACTTTTTATCCGTCAACCGCGGCAAGGAATCGATCACGCTGAATCTGAAGTCCGAGGATGGATGGGAAGCGGCACGCCGGCTGATCGAGCGCGCTGATGTTGTCGTCGACAACTTCCTGCCGCCGCAGAAAGAGTCGTTGCGATTTGCTCCACGCGACGTCAACGCACGCGCGGTTCACTGCACGATCAGCGGGTTTGACAGCGATAGCGCCGACGCGAACACGCCCGGCTACGACCTTCTGGCGCAGGCTGGCTCGGGTCTGATGTCGATCACCGGCGAGGCAGACGGCGAGCCGATGAAGATCGGCGTCGCGCTCGCCGACGTGCTCACTGCGCACTATGCCTTCGGCTCGATCTGCGCTGCGCTGCGCGGACGTGAGCACACAGGCGAGGGAGCGTCGATCGAGGTCTCGCTCCTCAGCGCGACGATGGCATCGCTCGTCAATGTCGCGCAGAACGTGCTCGTCACGGGCGCCGAGGCGCAGCGGTTCGGCAATGCGCATCCGTCGATCGTGCCGTATCAGGTGTTTCATGGAAGCGATCGCGCATTCGCGATCGGCGCTGGAACCGACCGTCACTTCACGCAGCTTTGCGATCGCGTGCTGCGTCTGCCGGAGTTGCCGCGCGACGTCCGCTTCGCCACGAACGCGCAGCGGGTGAAGCATCGCGATCTCCTCGTGGCGATTCTCGAACGCGAGTTTCAACGACGCACGGCCAGCCAGTGGGTTGCGCGCTGCCGTCGCGCCGCCATTCCGGTATCCCTCGTGCGCGGCGTGCGCGAGGCGCTTCGCACGCCGGCCGGACGCGCGCTCGTGGAAAGGGTCGACCATCCGGAGATTGGTTCGTACGACGCCGTGCGCAATCCGGTACGCGTCAACGGTCAACGAATCGCGATCGGCACGGCGCCACCGGCGCTTGGTCAGCACACCGCGGCGGTTCTTGGCGAGCTCGGTTTCGACCGGGGTGCGATCGCGGCCATGAGGAAGAGCGGCGCGATCTAAGTCTGAAAACTGTTTCTCCCTAACCGCATTATTAACGTGCACAGGCGGACGCGTAACACTCTGTCATTCCGACACGGCGGAACCGCGGGGGCGGCGGGTGTGCGTGAGCGGTGGAGCGCGGAGAGGAATCCCCTCCCTTATTTCGCTACGCTTCGCTTCGTGGACAGGGGATTTCTCATCGTGCTTCACCGCTCACCCCGCCCGCCACCCCCGCGGTTCCGCCGATTCGAAATGACAGCACGCGGTCGTGAATAATCCGGGCTATCGTCTTCCGTACGAGAAAATCAGAAGGATCAGACATCCCATCATCACCACGGCCAGGACGGAGATGATGCCGACGACGGCGCGGAAGTCGCGCCCTTTTTTTGGCGACGCGAACGCGCGAAAGGCAAAGTACAGTCCGGCGGCGCCGACGAGCATCATCGAGCTGCCGACGAGGACCACGCGCAGCAGGATCTGACGGAACTCGGGGTCGATGCTATTCACGGCACCACGACCGTTCGGACGCTTAGCTCAGCGACGAGGCGAATCAGCCGCCTCCCTTCCTCGTCTGCGATCTCATACGCCTCGCAAAGCGTTTCAAGGTCCTCCTCGTATTCGTACGCGGCTACGGTGAAGCCATCGGCAGGCTGCCTCGGATCGGTCGTTGACGCCTGACTCCACACTCCGTCTCCGTCCATGCGGTAGCGTTTCAGCCCGCGCACGCGCTGGCGGCGCGCCCCTCCAACTTCCATCAGCGTCAGATGATCCTCATCGAGGCGGACGCCGTTCTTGTTCGCTTTCTGCGCCGCCAGGACGGCGCCGACGTACGTGGCTATCAGATCGCGAAGATGATCTTCGGAGTCACCGATCGCTTCGGTGAATCGGATACCGGTGTGCGAGACGACCTCGCTGCCGGAAACGCGCGCAACGAACGTTCGCGCCACCTCGCCGATGAATTCGATCGTGCCGGTTTTCCACGGAAACTGTAACCGGCAGTTCAACCGGCTCGTCGCAACACCGTAGTGCTCGATGAACGCGCCGTTGATCCCGAGATCGAGAACGAGGGCATTCTGATGATTGAATGTGCCGAGAATTGGCCGGGCCAGGCGGAGGCGCTGGAAGATTCTGCGGTCATTGGCGTGCATAGGTCAGGGGCAAAGGCAAGCATATTGCTGCATTTCGGCGGCAGCGTCCAAGGAGGATCGTGGTAGAGCGTCAAACGGAACGGCGAAGTATCTGGCGCGTTGGTCCCGACAGCACGTGGACGACGGTGATTCCTGTCGTGTTCATTATCGCGTCGCTGCTGACGCTCGTGCTGCTGCCGATTTTCTTCGGGCGGCGCACGTCCCAGATGCGAAACGAGATCACGGAAGTCGCTGAACCGTCGCGTCTCGCTGCGAGCCGGATTCAGACCGACCTCTCCACGGAGCTCGACAAGATCATCGCCTTCCAGGTAACCGCCCAGCGTCAGTATGTCGACGAATATCAGAAGTATCGCGACGATCAGAAAGTGCGTTATGGCCTGCTCCGCCGCCTCGGTTCAAAGCTCGGTCCTGACGTGCAGCGTGACCTTTCTTCGCTCATAAAAGAGAGCGATGAATGGCACGGGGATGCCGGGTCGAGCGAGTTTCTTTCGCGGCAGATGGTGGCCGAGGTCTTCATGACGCGGCTGTTCGAGAAGTACACGTCGTACGACGAGGCATTGCAGGCGGCTGGCAGACTCGAGATCTCGATCCAGGAAGCGATCGACGACCGCCGCACGAGAATTCGCGATGCCGAGAAGCTCAGCGCGTCGCTGGCGATCATCCTCACGCTACTGGCCCTGACTTCGGCGCTTCTCGTTGCCGGACTGGGACGGCAGATGCGGCTGCTCGCGCGCGAGGCGATGGCACGACGGCACGAAGCGGAGCGTGAGGCCGCGGAGGCGAAACGTTCGCGCACGGCGTCCGAGCGCGAGGAGCGAAGAGCGGCGTTCCTGGCGACCGCGGGCCGTGAACTGGCGACGACGCTCGATTACGAGCACGCCATCACCACGCTGGCGCGATTGATCGTCCCGAACATCGCCGACGTCTGCGTGATCGATCTCGCGGAACAGAGCGCGCTTCGCCGCGTCGCCGTGGCTCATCGCGATCCCGAGCAGGAGCGCGCGCTGGCCGCTTCGGTCGGCCAGATCGAGCCCGAGGTTCCGGAAGCGCTGATGCGCGTGATCAATGAGCGGGAGCCGCGCGTCATCGGCTATCACTCGTCGCTCCTCTCGTTTGTCGGCGTGCCTGCGGAGGAGCAGCGTTCTCTACTCGCGGTTCCTCTCGTCAGCCGCGGTCAGACTCTCGGCGTCATCCTGGCCGCCGCCGCGCAAGGAACGCTCTTCACGCAGGAAGATGCGGCGCTGGCCGGCGAGCTGTCGCGGCACGGCTCCCTGGCGATCGACAACGCGCGGCTCTATCTCGAATCGCAACAGGCGTTGCGCGCTCGCGAAGAAATGCTGGCCATCGTCTCGCACGATCTGCGCAATCCGCTGCACACGGTGATGCTTGGCGCCTCGATGCTGCAAGCGTCAGAGAAGATCGCCGACGATGATCGCGAGCAGCTCGAGATCATCGAACTCTCCGCCAAACGGATGCAGCGCCTGATCGAGGATCTCCTCGATGTGACGCGGCTCGAGGGAGGCAAGCAATTGCCGATCGAGCCGGCGCCGCTCGATGTCGCGTCGCTTTTCAGCGAGACCTACGAGTTGTTCAAATCACAGGCGGCGACGAGTGCGATCACGTTGCAATACAACGTCGCCGCGGGCGTGGAAAGCGTTTATGCGGATCGTCATCGCGTGCTGCAGGTGCTCTCAAATCTGATCGGCAACGCCATGAAGTTCACGCCGGCCGGCGGCATCATCACCTATCGCGCCGAGCCGCGGGATGCGAACGCGGTACAGATCACCGTCGCCGACAGCGGCCCGGGGATCCCGAAGGAAAACCTGAGCGATATTTTCAATCCCTACTGGCAAGCCAAGCGCACCGCGCGGCTTGGGGCGGGACTGGGTTTGCCGATCGCGAAGGGAATCGTCGAATCGCACGGTGGGCGGATCTGGGTGGAGAGCGAGCCAGGCGCCGGAACGAAATTCTTTTTCACGCTGCCGGTGGTTAAACAAGTTCAAGCCGAGGGCTCCACGCGGACGACGGCATCTACGACGCCATAGCGGCCACCCGTTTCCGTTCCGCTTGTCATCGCAGATGCGCGGAAGACGTCGTAAACGCACCGCTAGGCCCTTCTTGCGGACAACTTTGCATGAATTGCATCTTCAATCCATTGGCTCACGGTGACGCCTTCAAGCTCTGCTCTTCGATAAGCGCCCGCCAGAAGGTGGACGGGAAGCCGCCACGTCACGCTCCTTCGTACCGTCCCGCTTTTGAGCGGACGTCCCGCTCCTGCGCGCTTGCCGCCTCGTGACATCGTTCTCCTCCGCTGATTTAGAAGGTGCTACGCGCTCCTGCTTGACGCCTAAATTCAGCCACATTTCTTTGAGCGCGAGATAAAGCGGGTTGGTCAGCACATCAAGGTGTGAACGGTTGCGAGAAAAAACCGGCGAGCGCATACCGAAGGCGAAGTCTTCGAATTCGAACCAGTCTGCATTCGCCCGATATTTTCGCTCCGCCTGCCGAAGAAACTCGCGCTCTTCGGACGTCAACTCGTCTGCGCTTTCACTAAGTCGGCGCTTCAGTCGCATGGGAACTATTCTCCTGACGGCGAATTACACAACTTCTTCAAAACTGACAGCGTGATATTCAAGATACATAGCCTCTTGCCGGAAGCGGACACGCGCTTCGCGCAATAGCTTGCGAATTGCTTCAACCTCGTGCATTGACCGAACGACGATCGTGATGCGCCGGTTCTGATCCGTATAGCCACGCCACCAGCCGCTCACCACTCCCAAATCCGTGAATCCGGCGACAAGAGCAGTTAACCTGTCGTGCCACCAACTCCAGGTATCGCGATCGATCGCGTTCCCGTCGTTGTCTCGGAGAGGAAGCAGCAAGGTCACCTTGAAGCCCTTCGAAGATTTCGCCATACGATCCTTTCGATCGTCCTTGCGAATTGCGATTTCAGGCTATCGCCATCATTCGAAACTGTCAATACATTATCAAATTGCCGATTTCTAAGTCCGGCTTGCTCTCGCAGACCCCCTTTCGGGGAGTAGCCTGCGGCTCGGCCAGAATCCGACCGCTGTCCGATGAGCGAAGAACTAGCGTTCCACGAGACTCGCCTGCATCTGCATCGCGACGTTGTAGCGTTGGTGCACGCGTTTTTGGTACAGAGCGGTGCGCGATGCCACGCGATGCACGTAATCAATAGTCTCGCGGTATTCAGGGACTCCGCCGAAACGCTCGACCGCACCTTCGCCCGCATTGTACGCGGCCAGCGCGATGCGCTCATCGCCGAAACGATTCAGGAGGTAGCGGAAGTACTTGGTGCCGGCGGCGACGTTCGCGTGCGGATTGAATAGATCGTTGCAACCCATCAGGCGTCCCGTCTCCGGAATGATTTGCATCAAGCCCTTGGCGTTCTTTTTCGATACGAGCTGCGGATCGAAGTCCGATTCCGATTCGACCATTGCCGCGACCAGCTCGGGAGGCAGGTTGTTCTTCCGCGCTTCGTTGTAGATGATCGTGCCGAACGGAACCTCGGTGCGGAAGAACTCTTCTTTTGTGAGATCGAGTGTGAGTGTCGTCTGGGCTCGCTCCGGATGCAGAAACGTCTCGCGAACCTTGCGCGTGAGAATGGGGAAGTTCTGCCCATCGCCAAAGTTCATCGCCTGTTTGGCAAGCGCTGGAAGTGAGAGGTTCATGGCTTCGATACCGATCGCGCCGAACGCGAGAGGGACGGTGACGAGCAACGCCACGCCGCGGCGTCTCGCTATGCGCAGCGCGCGGCGCCAGAGCGTTCGCTCCTGCCGCGCGTGGCGCTGACAGGCGCAGATCTCGCGAAAGTCGCGCTGCGGTGTCCATGTGTAGGTCGATGCCATTGTTTTCGGCGTCATGAGGGGTCGCGATGGCAAAACCCGGACCATCTCGGACGCCCTTCGGATCAAGTCGTGCATTCGTAGTGAGTTACACTTTCGCTATGTCGTTCGATCGCATGGATCGCCGCCGGTTCTTCCTGCTTGCCGCGGCACCATTGCTCGCGGCGCAGAAGGCCGCCGCCCCTCACGCCCGGGAAGCGCTACTGCAGATGAATGGCTATGCAGTGAATGCCGAGACGCCACTCGATCTGCTGACCGATTACCTGACGCCGAACGAGTTGTTCTTCGTTCGAAGCCATTGGATCCCGCGCACGCCCGACCCGAAGGGATGGAAGCTGACGATCGACGGTGAGGTCGAGCGTCCGCTACAGCTTACGCTATCCGATCTGAAAAAGCTTCCCCGCGCGGAAGCGACGTGCGTGTTGCAATGCGCGGGAAACGGCCGCGGGCTCTACTCGCCGGTGCTGCCGGGCGTGCAGTGGCGCTATGGAGCGGTCGGCAACGCGCGCTGGAGCGGCGTGCGCGTGCGCGATGTTCTCGAACGTGCAGGCCTGAAGACGGGCGCGAAGCATCTGCACACGTTTGGCAGCGACGATCCTCCCGGGAGAGTGCCGCCATTTCATCGCAGCGTCGAGATCGAGAAGGTTCTCGCCGACGGGATTCTTGCATTCGCGATGAACGGCGATCCGCTGCCGGTCGCTCATGGCGCGCCGCTCCGTCTCATCGTGCCGGGATGGGCGGGCGATCACTGGATGAAGTGGGTCGTTCGCCTCTCTGCGCAACCGGAACCGCAGAAAGGCTTCTACATGGAGACGGCGTATCGCTATCCGCTGATTCCGGGCGTTCCCGGTGTGGCGTTCAAACCGGAGGAGATGGCGCCGGTGACGGAGTTGTTCGTGAAGTCGAACATCACGACGGCGCCGAAGTCGGCGCGACGCGGACACGTGCACGACATTCGCGGCTTCGCATTTTCAGGAGCACCTGACATCGCCAAGGTCGAGATCAGCGACGACGATGGGGCGACGTGGCAGCAAGCGGCGCTCGATCCGCGTCACGATCCCTACGCTTGGCGATTGTGGTCCTATCGCTGGACGCCCTCACGCGTCGGTGCGATGCGCGTCTTCGCGCGCGCAACCGACAGCCGCGGAAACGTGCAGCCTCGTGAAGCGGTGTGGAATCAGAGCGGCTACCTCCACAACTCCTGGCACTTCGCCGATGTGCAGGTGACGGCGTGAAACGCACGCTCGCCTTCTGCGCTGTTCTTCTCGCGGCGTCGCTCATCATCGCAGCCTCAAAACCGCGTCCTCGTTTCGATCCGAATCTGCCGGTGTTGGGAACAAAGTTTCATTCGCTGCCGGCGGGCAAAGGAAAGAGTCTCGTCGAAGGAAGCTGCTTCCCCTGTCACTCCGCCGATATGCTGGTGCAGCAGCGTCTGAACGAGAAGCAATGGACGGCTGCCGTCGACAAGATGATCCGCTGGGGCGCGGTCGTCAAAGAGAGCGACAAGACGGTCATGGTGGCGTACCTGGCGAAGCACTTCGGCGCGGAGAACAAGTTCAGGCCGATCGTCACGCGCCCCGTGGGCTACTGATCTGCCGCCGCACGTTCTTAGGTTTCACGCGGAGACGCGGAGACCGCGGAGCAAACCCACTCCGTGTCCTCCGCGTCTCCGCGTGAAACGGTTCTAAAGCATGAGCCTTTCACGCCACCGCGAGTTGCTGCCCTCGAAAGAGCCCCTCGGTCTCGGCATTGAGCAGCACCCACAACGTGTAGACGCCGAGCGCAGTGCCAAACGGGAAGCTGAGAATGTGCAGTACGCCGACCACGATGGCCACGATCCGCCCCCACGGTTGCATCTTGAGCAGACCGATTCCCGCAAGAATCCCTGGCAGCGAAATGATGATCAGGAAGAGCGCGATGCCCGCTCCGACCGCGCCGGTGATGAAGATTGCCTCCTGATCACCAGAGATCGCTCCTCCGAAAAGGACGATGCCTCCGATACACATGCCGACGAGGACGATGATGGAACTGTAGGCGATGAAGCACCAGGCAAGAATGCGTACGTGGTCTCTCATAGTGAAGGATCTTACGGAGCAGCGCGCGCAGGGTTGCGGTGGGAACATGCTAACCTTCGAGCACGTTTTGGCAGTCCGGTTACAAATCAAATCGAAATCAAGGAGGCTCACCACGATGCGTCAGTTTGCAGTCGCAACCACCGTGGTCGCCTTTCTCGCGACGGGGATGGCCGAGGCACAGATGAAGTCGGCTGTACCACCGGGAAGCAAGCCGGCGACAACGCAAGTCGTCAAGCCGGTTCCGGTTCCAGAGGCGCCGCTGGAGTCAGCGCGCCGCATGACCCGCGAGGAAGCGATCAAGCTCGTCAATGCAAAGAAAGCGATTTGGGTCGACGTCCGTTCGAAGGTTTCCTACGACGAAGGGCACATCAAGGGCGCGATCAACATTCCGGTCAGCGACATCATCACGCGCATCCGGGAGATCCCGCCGGGCAAGTTCATCATCACGTACTGTGCTTGACAGAATGAGCACACAAGCGCCCGTGCGGTGCTGGACCTCAATGCTCATGGTGTCAAGAACACGGCCGCGCTCCGCGACGGCTGGAACGGTTGGGTAGGAGCGAAGCTGCCCACCGAAGGAACGGCGATCAAGAAATAGGATCGAGTGATCGATCGAGTGAGGCCCGGCCGCGAAGAGCAGCCGGGCCTTTTGTTTCTACTGAATTTTCTTGAAGAAGCGCTGCAGCCGCGGACGGTACCAATGGTTCCGGTCCACCGAGAACGCCACCGCCAGCGCTTTTCCGACGATGCGCCGGCGCTCGATCATGCCGATGTAGCGGCTGTCGTTGCTGTTGTCGCGGTTGTCACCCATCACGAAATAGTGCCCGGCCGGAACCATCAGAGGACCAAAGGTGCGCATGGGTGAGGGATTCTGCAGCATGAACAGCACCGCGTGCGTTTTGCCTTCGAGCGTTTCCTCGACGATGAGCGAGGATCCCTGCTCCTCGTCTTCGCGCTGGCCGGCCGGCTTCCAGATCGCAGCATTGCCATTGACGAAAAGCTGGTTCTCGCGCATCTCGATCTTGTCTCCGGGCAGCCCCACGACGCGCTTCACGAGGCGGACGCCATCTGCGGGTGAGAAGAGTACGACGATGTCGCCGCGCTTGGGATCGCTCCACTTGATCAACTCGATCATCGTGAAGGGCAACTTCAGATCGTAGGCGAGCTTGTTGACGACGACGCGGTCGCCCTCTTCGATCGTCGGTTTCATCGATCCGGTCGGCACGTCGTTCCAGTCGGCCAGGGCCGAGCGGAGAGAGCTGATGACCAGCAACATCAGGAGGAAGACGCGTGCTTCGTAAAAGACTTTTTTCTTATCCATGAATGCGTACGCACTTTTTCGTCGAGCGAGTCTCATTCCTGGGTCTGCCCAGGCAGAGATGATTGTCAGAGGGGAACATCAAGGCTTTCAACGCCCGCGATGTTCCATCGTAGTAGTGAACAGCAAACAAACCCACGGAGGACTTGAACGTCATGAAAAGGATTGTCATTGCATTGATGGTTGCGGCGACGTCGGCGGTTGCGTTCGCCCAGACGCCCGGAGCCGGAAATTTTCACCGGCACGGACATCGCGGTGGACTGCGTCAACTGGCCGCGCTCAATCTCACCGACGCCCAGAAGCAGCAGATGAAGGATATCCGTTCCTCGGATCGCCAGAGCAATCAGCAGCTCTACGCCGATTTCCGGGCGAAGTTGCAGCAGTTTCGTGCGCTGAAACGTGCGAACGATCCCGGCGCGGATGCCGCGAAAGCGCAGATCGAGTCGATGAAGCCGCAGGTTGAGGCCGCGCACAAGACAACTCGCCATGCCATGCTCGAGGTTCTGACACCCGATCAGCGCGCACAACTGAAGGAAGCACGGCAGTCACGCGGCTTCGGCGACAATCAGGGAGCGAGAAGCTTCGGCCGCCACGAAGGGCGCGGTTTGCGCCAGGCCGCAGCAACGAAGCTCAACCTGACCGATGAACAGAAGTCCCAGCTTCGCCAGCTTCGCGAAACGAATCAGGCGAAGAATCAGCAGCTTTTCGCCGACGCACGCGCCAAGCGGCAGGAGCTTCGTGCGCTCACGCGCGCGAATGATCCGAAAGCGAGCGATGTGAAAGCGCAGCTCGACGCGCTTCGACCGCAGCTCAAAGCGGCGCGCGAAGAGCAGCACACAGCATTCCTGAACATCCTCACGCCCGAGCAGCGCACGCAGCTCGAGCAGTGGAAGAGCCAGCGCGAGCAGCGGCTGCGCTGAGCTCCGTCGTTCCCCTCCTTCCTTGGCGCCGCCGGATGCGAATCCGGCGGCGCTTTTTGTTTGGGGACGGATGACCACGCGGAAGAGAACTGACTGTCATTTCGAATCGGCGGGACCGCGGGGGTGGATGGGCGGGTGGAGCGGTGAAGCGCGATGAGAAATCCCCCGCCTTCGAAGCGAGTCTTTCGATGTCGTCAGGGGATTCCTCGACGGTGCTCCACCGCTCCCGCCCACCCACGCCACGCCGCGGGTTCGCCGGCTCGGAATGACAGCGCTTCATCGGCGCGCTCTGGAGAGGTGGGTTTCGTCAGTGCACGATCATTCGTCGAGCCACCTGGCCAAACGGCGCCTGACCACTTCGTGCTCCATGTAGGTGCGCCTACGGGCGTTGTTGCCCTCTCCGCGCCACGATCGACATGAACTCCTGGCGCGTTCGTTCATCGCTGCGGAACTCGCCGCGCAGCACGTTGGTCTCCATGAACGACGATTCCTGCTCCACGCCGCGCATGACCATACACATGTGAATGCCGCCCATCCAGACGGCGATGCCGCGTGGCTCCAGAATCCGCTCGATCGTATCGGCCACGTCGTGGGCGAGATGCTCCTGCGACTGCAAGCGCCGCATGTGCACTTCGACGATGCGCGGAATCTTCGACGCGCCGATGATCATCGTCTCCGGAATGTAGCCGACGATGAAATGGCCGAAGAACGGCAGGATGTGATGCGCGCAGAGCGTCTTGTACGTTCCGCCGATCACGACGAGGTTCTGGCACTGCTCGTCTGCCGCCGAACATGCTTTGCGAAAAAGCGTCGTCAGTTTCTTGATGTCGGTGTAGTCGTAGCCGCTCGTCATCGTCACGAGCGACTCCGCCCATCGCCGCGGCGTGTCGCGAATGTTCTCGTCTTCCATGTCGACGTGCAGAAGTTTGAGCGCTTCGCGAAGGTGATGTTGTAGCCGCTCGCGATCGACGGAAGGCCGCGGCATCGCCAGCAAGCGATCCTCGACGATCGCTTCAACCTCTGGCTCGATGATGAGATCTGTAGGGAGTTGGCTCTTCATATCGTGAGAGAGTTTACGTGATATATCGTTTTACAAGCCTAAGTTTGTTAAAGTAGTAATTGACAACTGAATGAGCGTTCATTCATACTCTCTTTCGCGCTGTCTTACCGCGGCGGAATGAATCGTGTAATCAGCCCCAGCCGAAGGAGTTTTCAAATGGCCGAAGTCAAATCACAGGGTGCCGTCGATGCGATGGATGTCGCCGAGGGTGCGCGCGAGACCGAGTGGGAAAAGCCGTCGTTTGTTGGGGATCTTTTTCTCGGCAAACTCAATCTCGATCTGATTCATCCGTTCCCCGAGCAGCCGGAAGCGGATCGCGCAGAGGCCGATGATTTTCTTGCGCGCATGGAGCGATTCCTCGCGGAGAACGTCGATGCAGAGAAGATCGATGAACAGGGCGAATACGACTACTCGCTCTTCGACGGACTGAATCAACTCGGCGCCTGGGGCATGAAGATCCCGAAAGAATATGGCGGCCTTGGATTCAGCGCCACGAACTACAACCGCGCCATCGGACTCGTCGCGACGTGGTGCGGATCGACGGTGGCCTGGCTTTCCGCGCATCAGTCGATCGGCGTTCCGCAGCCGCTCAAACTCTTCGGTACACCCGAGCAGAAGAAAAAGTATCTGCCGCGTCTCGCCAACGGAGCGATCTCCGCGTTTGCCTTGACCGAGCCGGGCGTCGGATCGGATCCGGCTAAGATGGAGACGACAGCAACCAAGTCACCCGACGGCAAGGGCTGGATCATCAACGGCCACAAGCTCTGGTGCACAAACGCCACGAAGGCCGAGCTTCTCGTGGTCATGACGCGTACCGCTCCGAAGATCGTCAACGGCAAAGAGAAGAAACAGATCACAGCGTTCATCGTCGAGACGAACAGTCCAGGGTTTTCGATCGAGCATCGCTGCCAGTTCATGGGGCTGCGCGGCATCGGCAACGCCCTGATCAAGTTCGACAACGTCTACGTTCCGAATGAGAACCTCCTCTGGGGAGAAGGCCTCGGACTCAAGCTCGCGCTGATCACGCTGAACACAGGTCGCCTCACGATTCCTGCCGGTTGTGCTGCGGCGGGGCGAAAGATGGTCGACATCGCCAAGGACTGGTCGAATGAGCGCGTGCAGTGGGGCGCTCCAATCGGCAAGCATGAAGCCGTGGCAGCGAAGATCGCCTGGATGGCGTCGCACACGTTCGCGATGGAAGCGATCGTCTGGCTGACGTCCGGTCTCGCTGATCGCGGCAACGTCGATCTGCGGCTCGAAGCGGCGATGGCGAAACTCTTCAACACCGAAGTAGCGTGGACGATCTCCGATCACCTCGTGCAGATCCGCGGCGGACGCGGATATGAAACGTCGCAGTCGCTGCGCGCACGTGGCGAGAAAGCCTATCCGGTCGAGCGGATCATGCGCGACATGCGCATCAACCGCATCTTCGAGGGCACGAGCGAGATTCAGCACCTCTTCATCGCCCGCGAGGCAGTCGATCCGCACATGAAGCGCGGCTTCAAGATCCTCCAACCCGAAACCCCGACCGGCGAAAAGATCAGCGCCGCGGCGAAAGCGGGCCTGCACTACGCCGGCTGGTATCCGTCGCGCTACCTCGGCTGGTCGCGTTTCCCGAAGTTCAGCGAGTTCGGCAAGCTGACGGGACACATGGGCTACATCGAGCGCACGTCGCGCCATCTCTCGCGCTCGATCTTCCACGCAATGATGCGCTTTCAGGCGAAGCTCGAGCGCAAGCAGATGGTGCTCTTCCGCATCGTCGACATCGGCACGGACCTCTTCGCCATGGCTGCAGCAATCAGCTACGCCACGATGCTCGCCAAGAAAGGCGGCGCCGAAAAGAAGAACGCCGTCGACCTCGCCGACGTCTTCTGCCGCGAAGCGCGCATGCGCATCGACGCGAACTTCCACAATCTCTTCACCGATCACGATGACGCGGCCTACAAGCTCGTGATGAACCTACTCAAGGGCGAGTTCGACTGGTTCAAAGGCCAGGTCGTCGAAGAGCCTGTGATGCCGACTCCGGAACAGATCGAAGAGGCGATGGCGAAGCTGGCGTAACGTGGAACGCATATAATCGGCGCATGCTCAGCTCGCCCACGCCGCTTCTGCGGCGCGTAGCCATCGAGAATTTCAAGAGCATCGCAAAGTGCCGCGTAGATCTCGCTCCGCTGACGATCCTCGTCGGGCGCAACGGTTCTGGTAAGAGTAACTTTCTCGACGCACTGAAATTTGTTGCCGACGCGCTTCAGACGTCACTCGATCACGCGATCCGAAGCCGAGGAGGTATCGACGATGTGCGCCGTCGAAGCACCGGCCATCCCCGAAACTTTGGGATACGTCTGGAGCTTCTTCTTCCAAACCTTCATAGGGCGGACTTCACATTCGAGATTGCCTCTCGTCCCGGAGGATCGTTCGCCGTAAAGAACGAAGAGCTTAATGTAGTTTCGCCGAGCGGCTCGAAAACGGCAAATTATCACCGCGAGGAAAGGAGGGTTTCTTCCGAGAGCCATACAACAATGCCTCCTGTGCTCGACGACCGCCTCTTTCTCGTCAACGCCGCTGGCCTTCCGGAATTTAGGCCCGCATATGATGCCCTCGTTGCGATGGGTTTCTATAACCTTGATCCCGAAGCGATGCGGGAGCCGCAGGCACCCGACGCTGGAGAGTTGTTGCATCACGATGGAAGTAACATTGCCAGCGTAGTGGGACGTTTGTCGGCACATCCGTCGGACGTTTTAGCTCGGATCAGTGACTACCTCCGGCACATTGTTCCTGCCGTCGAAAGTCTAGAGCGAGCACCTCTTGGACCGCGCGAGACGTTGCAGTTTTTGCAGAAGGTAAAAGGCTCTAAGTACCCGTGGCGTTTCTATGCCTCCAGTATGTCGGACGGCACGCTTCGGGCTCTCGGCGCGCTTGTCGCGGTTACACAATTTGCGGAAGGCGCACAGACGGTGCGACTAGTTGGTATAGAGGAACCTGAAACCGCACTTCATCCTGCCGCCGCTGGAGCGCTTATGGATGCCTTAAGGGAGGCGACGAAACACACTCAGGTGATTGTGACCACGCATAGTGCCGATCTGCTTGATCAAGTCGATATCGATCGTGACGGGCTGCTGGTTGTCGTGTCGACAGACGGCGTCACCAGAATCGCCCCGGCGGATGAAGCTAGTATCAACGTTGTTCGTGAGCATCTCTACTCAGTCGGTGAACTGCTGCGAGCGGATCAACTTGTCCCCGATCCTACAAGTCTCGAAGAACAGGATCAGCTGGAGTTGTTCTCAACCGGCACCGCGGCCCAATGAGCCGCTTGGCCGTCTTCCCGATCGTCGAAGGGCACGGCGAAGTCGAGTCGATTCGCACTCTGGTTACGCGCATCTGGACGGAACTTCTCCATCAGGACTACGTAGTTGTCTCGCGTCCTTTGCGCATTCCTCGGTCGAAAATCACGAAGAGCGCCGAGATTCGCCGGGCTGTAGAGCTCGGCCGCCGGAAGTTGCAATCCGAGCTCACGGATCGCCGACTGGTCCTTGTACTTTTCGACGCAGACAATGATTTGCCGTGCAGGATTGCGCCCCAGGTTCGCTTGCTTCTGCCTGACCCTGGAATCGACGTCAGCATCGTGGTGGCCAATCTGGAATACGAGACGTGGTTCGTCGGTGCCGCAGAGTCGCTGAGCGACTTCATCGATGTGCCAGCTCATGTTCCCGATTCACCTGAGACAGAGCGGTGCCGCAAAGGTTGGGTCGAGCAACGAACGAAGTCAGGGCGATACAGCGAAACGATCGACCAGCCGAGGTTCACTGCTCGGATGGATCTCATCGCCTGTCGCAGACGGTGCCCTTCGTTCGACAAATTATGCCGTGAGCTGTTCGCTTACACCGTTTAATCCCGAATCTTTTCTTCGTCATCCGCCGTCTCGCTTCCCTTGTACGTCGCCAGACAGTCGCCGCACAACATGTCGCTGTTGTTGTCGCCGGGTGCGGGAACGAAGCCGTCACGCTGCACGACTTCGAGGAAACAGGCCGTGTACTCCTCAGGCATCTCACCGCGAACGCTCGCGGTTCGGCCGCAGTCGCGGCATCGAAGGAGCGTCTGCCCTTCCATCACTTTTCTCCGGCCGCGGGAAAGACGGGTGTGATGTCGACGGGGATGTCCTTCAGCGTCGCGTTGACTGCGGCCATCTCCGGCGTTTCCTTTCCGTAGCGATCGAGCAGCGCTTTCGCGCGCGGATAGTCACCCGTCGCTTCGATCGTCAACAGTTCCGTGGCGAGATCGCGGACTGCGTCGCGCGATTTCGCGAAGTCGACGGTGAAGCGGCCGCCCGCGATCGGCGTGACCGCGCCTTTCTCGCGCAGCCAGTTCCACTGAATCGCGGTACCGCGTCCGTGCGCTTCTCCGACTCCGAATCGTGTCGAGCGGAACATGAGGCCGGCGTAGGTCGCCAGCAGTTGGCGTTCATTGAAGGCAGTGACGAGTCCGTGCTGCTGTGCATAGAGAAGATTCCAGACGCCGAGAACGTCGGCCTTGCACTCTTCGACGGTCGAGAAAAGCTCTTTGAGCGGGATGCGTACCTCGACGCGTTTGCCGTCCGCTTGCGTCAGGAATCCTGGCCCGAGGCCGTGGGAGAGCTCGTGGAAGAGAACGTGATTGAAGAACGCATCGAACGAGACGAGACTTTGCAGCGACGAATCGAGCACGCGCGCGGCGATCGGCTTGCCGCTCTGCCGGAACTTGGCATCCATCACGTTCTTGAGCAGGACTTTCTTCGAACCTTTCTTCTCGCGCACCACTTCGTCGTTCGGCAGATTGAACGCCGCAGTCTGCACGCCGTTGCGCGCGTCGCCGGCGGTGTAGAGCTCCTGCACGACTTTGATCGGCGACTCGCTGCCGCGGTTGGGATTCTTGTACTGCTCCGGCTCCGGCAGATTCTTCTCCATGTCCGGAAGCGCCTTCGCATACGCGGCGAGCTTCGCGCTTTCGGGTTTATCGACGACGGTCACGAACGACTCGTACGACGCTTTGTAGTTGAAGAGATTGTCTTCGTAGACTTCGTACGGACCGATGACGACTTCGATGTTGCCGGCGAGGTCCATCCAGGCCATGTCACTCTCTCGATAGTTGTCGGAGAGCAGCGCGTCGGCGCGGGCGGAGAGAAAGCGCTTCAGCGTTGCATCGGTCGTGATCGCCGCGGCCTCGCGAAGATTTTGCGCAGCCGGCTTCAGGTAGTCAGCGTAGTAGGCGGCGTACGGAATGCCGACGAGGTTCGTACCATCGCGCCGGACGACGGCGAAGAGTCCCTCCAGCTCCTCCTTCTGCGATGGATGCGCGGCAACGTAGCGCTCGAATTCATCCTTCGTGATGTCGGACGGATAAAACGCGGCGCCCGGCGGCTTCGCGCCTGCGGTTCCGAAAGGCGCGATGAACGGCTCGTCGCTCTTCAATCGGTCCCAGCGGCCTTTGTTGGCGATGAAGTAGTCGAGAGCCGCTTTCTGGAGTGGCCCTCCAGCGCTGGCATCGCCGAGCTTTTTCAGAAGCAGCGGATTCTCTTCGCTGACCTGTCGCCAGTAGATCTCCTCGATTTGCTTCGACGCCTCGATCAGCTTGGCCACGACCTGACGCTCATTGTCATTGAGCAGCGCGTGGTCGTAGTCGATGACCGTGCGCGGAAGCTGGGCCATGCGCTGCGCCGTATCGGGCGCGATCGGGGATGACGCAGCCGCCGTTGATGGTGTTGCCGCCGGAGCGGTTGACGTCGGAGTGGTTGCTGTCTGGCACGCCGTGGCGGCGGCAGCAATGAGGAGGATCAGTCGTTTCATCACACTCTCCTTCAGAACGCGGGATTGTACGTGAGCCGAACGCTCTGCTATCGTCAGGCCACTTCCAGCCGAGGTTCTCTATTGATCATCGAGTGCACGAGCTGTCACGCGCGGTATCAGTACGACGAGGACCGCTTCGACCGGAAGCCGGTGAAGAAGATCAAGTGCGCCAAATGCAGCACGGTGTTCGAGATCCAGAATCCTGCGTTCGCCGAGAAACCGGAGCCGTCCACCGGTGAGTCGACGTTCGCGCGGCGCGAGGAGACCCGCACGCGCGCGCCCGAACCGAAAGAGACGAAGGAGACGACCGAGGAGTCGCGCCTCCCGGATCGCGGCACCGGTCCGCGGCCAGCACAACCACAGTTGCCAACGGGCAGGCGCATTTCGATCGCCGTCATCGCCGGGACGGACGCCGGGATGGTGTATCGAGTAGAGAAGCCGCGCATCACGATCGGACGCGCCGGCGCCGACTTGACCATCAACGACGGCGAGGCGTCGCGCCAGCATGCCGCGATCGAAGTGCGCGACACGGTCATCACCGTCGAGGATCTGAAGTCGACGAATGGAACGCTGATCGACGGCGAGAGGATCATCCAGCCGGTCGAGCTTCAGGACAAGGCGGAGTTCCAGATCGGCGGCACGACGCTGATGCTGATCATGACGGACGATGGGTGATTGATTGCGCTTCGCGCGTTGTCGGTTGTCGGTTGGTTGCGCTTCGCGCGTTGTCGGTTGTCGGCGCTTCGCGCCTTTTCTAGAACGATCCTGCCCCGTCTTGGGCGGCGAGTATTCCAAGCATGAAGAGTTCGATCAGCTCCCGAATTCGACACTGGCGCAGACAACGCGCGAAGCGCAATCAACCGACAACCGACAACGCGCGCAGCGCAATAAGACAACGCGCGAAGCGCAATCAACCGACAACCGACAACGCGCGAAGCGCAACAAGCGCAGCGCAATACCGATACACTCTCCGCGTGGACGCACTCCGCACGCTCTATCGCTATCGCCAGCTCATCGCGGCGCTCACCGCGCGCGATCTGAAGGCGCGGTACCGCGGCTCGATCCTTGGCTTTTTTTGGTCGCTGGCCAATCCGCTGCTCCTTCTGGCCGTCTATACGATCGTCTTCACCTTCTTTTTTCCGTCGAGTCTCATTCATCCCTATCCGTTGTTTCTCTTCTCCGGAATCCTGCCGTGGACCTTTTTCTCGGCGGCGGTACTCGAGTCGACGTCGGCGATCTCTTCGAACGCGGGGCTGATCAAAAAGGTGATGTTTCCCGCGGAGGCGCTGCCCTTGGTGACGGTGGCATCGCATCTGGTTCACTTCGTTCTCGCCATGCCCGTCCTTTTGCTGGCCACGCTTGGCTTCGCGCTGCATGGCGACATTACGATCACCATGAACATCCTACTGGTGCCGCTGCTCATGATTCTGCAGACGCTCTTCGTCGCCGGCATCGCCATGACCGTGTCGTCCGCGTCAGTGCTCTTTCGCGATCTGCGCGACATCCTCACGAACCTGATGCAGCTCGGATTCTTCGTGACGCCGATCCTCTTTCTGGTCGACCGCGTTCAGTCGCGCCCTCTCCGTGCGCTGCTGCGGCTCAACCCGATGACGCCCTTCGTCGTCTCGTATCAGGACGTGCTTTTCTTCGGACATCTGCCGGGCATCGCCGACATTCTGCTGATCCTCACGTACGCATTCGGATCGCTGGCGATCGGCGTGATGGTGTTCGGCAGGCTGCGCGACACGCTGGCCGAGGCAATCTAGCGGGCGCAACTGATCGCCGACGACTCACAGGAAGACCGCAACTCAAGCGGCTTCCGCGTCGAAAATGTTGAATGTTGAATGTTGAATGTTGAATGTTGAGTGTTGATCGTGCGCCGCCATCCTCCGTTCGTTCAACACTCAATACTCATCATTTACAATTTAATGAATCCAACATTTAATATCCATCATTTAACATACAATATTAACATCCGCCATTTAACACTCAACATTTAACATTCAACATTCAACATTCAAATGTTCGCTGAACCAGAATCATCGTTCTGCGCGAAGATTCTCAGCATCCAAGGTACAGCCGGCCTGGAAGACGCTTCGGCGCCGGCAACGGAACGACGAACCCCCGCTCCCCACACCCATCCCGTATCATGTCGCGCCGCGGAGGTCGAATGTCCAGACGTCTCCTCTGTTTCTCGTTCTTACTTCTTCTCGTTTCGCTTCCGGCTCTTGCCGACTCGCCGGGCGTGTACGCAATCACGGGTGGCACGATCCACCCGGCCAGCGGGCCGGAGATTGCGAACGGCGCGGTGATCATTCGCGACGGTCTGATCGAATCGGTGGGCTACGCGGTGGCCATCCCGCTCGACGCCACGGTCATCGACGTGAAAGGGGGCCACATCTACCCCGGCCTCATCGATGCGATGACGTCGCTCGGTTTTCCAAGTGCGAGCGCGCCACGACGACGCGGTGGTGGGGGAGCAGCGGCGCGCGCGCCGGCAGCCGATCCGTTGCCCGAAACGGGGCCGTCGTTTCTCGCCTTTCGCGAGGCGAAGCTCTCCGACGATGACGTCGACGCCAAGCGCGCCACCGGCGTGCTGACGATCGTCACCGCACCTTCGTTCGGCATTTTTAACGGCCAGGCCGTCGCGCTGAACCTCGGCGGCGGGACGATGGAATCGCGCGTCGTTCGCAATCCCGCATGGCAGCAGATCTCGTTCAATCCGCGGCCCGCGTGGACGTATCCCGATTCGCTGATGGGCGTGATCTCGTACATCAAACAGACGCTGCTCGACGCGCAGCAGCACGCGGTTGCGAAGTCGATTTACGACAAGAATCCGGCCGGCTACAAACGTCCTGACGAGAGTCCATCGCTCGACGCCCTCGGCTCCGTGCTGCGCCGCGACGTGCCGCTCCTCTTCGTCGCCGACAGCGAGTTGATGATCCGTCGCGCCGAAGCAATCGCCAAAGAGTTCAACGTGCGGCTGATCATCGCCGGCGCGCGGCAGGGCTACAAGATCGCCGATGAGTTGAAATCGATCGGCGCGCCCGTGCTGGTCTCGACGAAATGGCCCGTCGCGCCGGCGGAGAAGGAGGATCGCGACGAGCAACCGCTGCGCGTCATCCGCGACCGTCAGCTCGCGCCGACCACTCCCGCGGTGCTGGCAAAGAGCGACGTGCTCTTCGCGCTCGTCAGCGGTGCCGGGAAGACCGGCGACTTCATTCCCGGGATACGCAAAGCGATCGAGAACGGGTTGTCTGCGGACGACGCGTTGCGCGCCACGACGATCAACGCAGCGAAGATCGCCGGCATCGACCGGCAGCTCGGATCGCTCGATCGCGGCAAGATCGCGAACATCGTCATCACCGACAAGCCGATCTTCGACAAGGAAGCGAAGGTGAAACGGATCTTCATCGACGGCCGCGAATCGAAAGTAGCTGTCGAGGATGAGAAAAAGAAACCGAGTGGCGGGACGGCGACGGCGGGAGCATCGGCGTCGAGCATCGACGGCAGTTGGAGCTTCATCGTCAAGACCACCGCCGGCGACGCGAACATCTCCGCGACTCTGCGCGTCGAGAATGGCCAGATCAGCGGCACGTTCTCCGGCGACCGCGGCTCCGGCAGCATCGGCAACGGAACGTTCGACGGCACGACGGTCGAGTTTTCGATCGCCGGCCGCGGCAAGGAAGAGGCGGGCGACTGGCTGTTCCACGGCACGCTGCACGGCGCGAACATGGAGGGAACTGTAGCGACGACGCTCGGCACGTTCCCGTTCACGGGGAGTAAGAAATGAAAATCATAAAAGACGTTGTCGGTTTTCGGTTGTCAGTTGTCTGCCATTCCGAGCCCGGCGGCGCCCCGGAGGGGCAAAGTACGGCGAGGAATCCCCTGCCGTTCGCCTCTACCGCCGCCCGCCCTTCGTTTCAAGAAGGGGATTCCTCGCCGCGCTCCACCCCTCCGGGGTTTCGCCGGCTCGGAATGACAGCGATGCCGCTGCTCCTCGCAGTTGCAGCGTTTGCGCAGACAACTCCTCCAACCAACGACATCCTCATCCGCGACGCGACGATCCTCACGATTACGCATGGCAAGATCGAGCATGGATCGATCCTCGTGCATGGCGGGAAGATCGCCGCGGTCGGCGGGAATGATCGCGTGACGGCGCCGGCGAATGCGACGGTCATCGACGCTGCCGGCAAGTTCGTGATGCCCGGCATCATCGACACGCACAGCCACTCCGCGGTCGAAGGAAGCGTCAACGAAGTCTCGCTGCCGAACACCGGGATGGTGCGCATCGGCGACGTTCTCACCAACGAAGACATCGACGTCTATCGCCAGCTCGCCGGCGGGACGACGACGGCGCTCGTCCTGCACGGCTCGGCGAATCCGATCGGCGGCCAGTCGCAGATCGTGAAGTGGAAGTGGGGACATCCCATCTCCGAATGGCCGGTCTCCGATGCCCCTCGCACGATCAAGTTCGCCCTCGGCGAGAATCCGAAGTCGTCGAACTTCCGGCCGCCGCCGGGGATCCCTGCGCAATACCCGCAGACGCGCATGGGCGTTGAGGAAGTCATCCGCCAGTCGTTCACCGATGCGAAGGATTATCTGGCGCGATGGGACGACTTCGACGCGCGCAAGAAGCGTGGCGAGAATCCCATTCCGCCGCGGCGCGATCTCCTGATGGAGACCATGGCCGACATCCTACGCGGCAAGATTGACGTCCACTCGCACTGCTACCGCGCCGACGAGATCATGATGCTGCTCAATGTCTCCGACGAGCAGGGCTTCAAGATTCGCGAGCTGCAGCATGTGCTGGAAGGCTACAAAGTGGCGAAGGAGATCGCCGCGCACGGAGTCGGGGGCGGCACGTTCATCGACTGGTGGGGATTCAAGGCCGAGGCCTATGACGCGATTCCGTACAACGTGGCGCTGATGGATCGCGCCGGCGTGCTGACGTCCGTGAACTCAGACTCAGGCGAGCTGGCGCGGCATCTCAATCAGGACGCCGCGAAAGCGATGAAGTACGGTGGACTGTCGGAAGAAGAAGCGCTGAAGCTCTGCACACTCAACGGCGCGAAACAGCTCCGGCTCGATCATCGAATCGGATCGGTCGACGTGGGCAAGGACGCCGATCTCGTGATCTGGAACGGCCATCCGCTGTCGGCGTACTCGCGCGTCGAGACGACGCTCGTCGATGGCGAGATCGTGTTTGACCGCCAGCGCGATCTGGCCATGCGCGCGCAATTAGCCGCGGAAAAGAAGGATCGTTTGAAGAAAGAAGCGGACGACGAAGCAAAGAACAAGAAGCCATCGAAGCCCGGCAAGAGCGACGAAGAGACGAAGCCGGAGGCAACCAATGATTAACCTGGGACCGCGGGCGTCCCGCCCGCATTCGACGCCTCCAGTGCTGAGATTGATAGTCGCGCTTCTCCTCGCCACATCGGCTTACGCGCAATCGGTCATCCCGAACAGTCCCGGCAAGAAACCGACCTTCGCCATCCGCAACGCCACGATCGTTCCGGTGACTTCGCCGCCGATCGCGAACGGCACGATCGTCTTCGCCAACGGCGTCATCACGGCCGTCGGCGCCAACGTCACCGTTCCCGCGAACGCGACCGTCATCGACGGAACGGGCCTCTTCGTCTATCCCGGTCTCATCGACAGCGGCTCGCATGTCGGACTCGAAGAGATCAGCGCCGTTCCCGGCACCGTCGACACCGCGGAGTTGGGCGATATCAATCCGAATGCGCGCGCCGAGGTTGCGGTGAATCCGCATAGCAACGTGATACCGGTGACGCGCGTGAACGGAATCACAACTGTCGTCAGCGAGCCTGAGGGAGGCATCATCTCCGGCTCGTCGGCGATGATCCAACTCGCCGGATGGACGCCGCAGGAGATGACGCTCAAGGCGCCGCTGGCGATGCACATCCACTTCCCGCGCTTGCGGACCAATGCGTTCGACGAAGTTCCGCAGGATGAAGAGGCCACGAAAGAAGCGGCGAAGAATTACACGAAACAGATCGACAAGCTGCGCGACACGTTGCGCGACGCGCAGGCATACGGGCGGGCATCCGCGGCGCGCACGAATCATCCAGAGATCAAGCGCGTCGATCGCGATTTGATGCTCGAAGCGCTCGTTCCGGTCGTCGAAGGACGCGAACCGGTGGTGATGCACGCGAACCTGGAGCGCGATATCCGTGCGGCGATCAAGTTTGCCGATGAATTCAAATTGAAAGTGATTCTCGCTGACGCCGAAGATGTGGCGAAGGTCATTCCCGAACTGAAGTCGCACAAGATCCCGGTGATTCTCGGGCCGATCCTCTCGATGCCGCCGCGCGAAGACGATCCGTACGATCTCGTCTACGGCAACGCCAGGACGCTGTTCGACGCGGGCATTCCGTTCGCGATTCAGTCGCTCGATGCGCACAACGCGCGCAATCTACCGTATCAGGCCGCTGCGTGCGCGGCGTTCGGGTTGCCGAAAGAGGAAGCGTTGCGCGCGGTGACGATCGCGCCCGCGCAGATTTTCGGGATGGCCGATCGAATCGGATCGCTGGAGGCGGGGAAGCTGGCGAACATCATCGTCACGGACGGCGATCCGCTGGAGATCGTTACGCACGTGAAGCGGCTGTTCATCGGCGGGGAGGAGATCTCGCTGGAGACGAACCAAACGTTGCTCTACGAGAAATTCAAGGCGAGGCCGTGAAGCCTCTCGGCGGTCACCAGTGATCAGTGATCAGTGATCGGTGGTCAGAAAGTCAGGACGCTGGATAGCGATTCCTGATCTGGTCACTGATCACTGATCACTTGATTGTCGCTTCGTGGGCGGAGATTCCTCGCCACCCGCCGCTCCGCCCGCTCGGAATGACAGCGAGAATGACAGCGCAAAATTCGGCGCGCTGCGTGTGAGAGATCGTGTCGTCAGCGATAGATCATCGCCGCTGTCGCCGAGATGATGAGCGACGCGGTCCAGAGGATCGTGAATACACGCCACGATTGCCGGCCGCTGCGTAGATCGAACGATGTTTCGCTAACGAACTGCTTGATCTGGGTCATCTGACGTTCTCCGGGCTCGCGGTTTTGCACATCTCATGCTCAGTTGTTGACGGTGTTGAGTGGATTGACCGGAGCGGTCTGCTCTGGCTCCGAGGTTTGCGCCTGTTGGATGGGAACCGTGCGAGTGCCGAACGCGTCGATCGGCCACACATCGAGCGGCAGCGTGCGTCCGTTGGCGGCGAGGTAGACCGTCTCGCTCGTGAGCAATTCGATCGAGCCATTCGCAGGGATCGCGAAGCGCTCGCCGGCGTAGGTGAACATCGCGCCGGGCGTTCCCACGAACTTGTACGAGACGGTTCCTTTGTGGCAGACCGGGGCGGCGACTGGCGCGTGGTGGAGGAGGGCGGCGAGGGTGATTGCGTGCAGGATGTTCATGCCCTGGACATACTCCAAGGGCGGTACCATGCAAGAATCTCAGTAGAATCAACGACTTAGTAAATCGTGCGCGATTTGAACGTCGCGAAATCAGACAGAGTGTCCTGATATCGTACGGTGAGAGATTCGCCTGATCGCGTGTATAGTCCGCCCAGTTCTTTCCCAATTTCTCTGAGTCAGTGAACGGGAAGCCGGTGTGATGCCGGCGCGGCCCCCGCCACTGTGACCGGCGACAACTCGCTCCACGATAGCCACTGCATCTACCGATGCGGGAAGGCGGCGCGACGAGGATGACCCGGAAGCCAGGAGACCGGCTGGCTCGGAACCCACTTTTGATTCTCTTCTTCGGAGGGAAGGAGTCGTCATGAAGCGTGTTCTCGCTGCGTCTCTGCTTTTTGCTGTTTCCTCGTTCGCTCAATCCACCCCACAACCCGTAACCATCAACGACCAGATCGTCGTCACTGCCTCGTCGTTACCGGAGACCTTGCAGGTCACTCCTGCCGCTGTCAAGGTCATCACGCGTGCCGACATCGCCGCGCGCGCCGCGCGCGATGTCGCCGACGTTCTTCGCGAAGTTCCCGGCCTCGTGCTCGCGCGCAGCGGCTCGCCCGGCAAAGCGACCTCGCTCTTCACGCGCGGCGCGGCGTCGACGCAGACGCTCGTCCTCTGGAACGGGATCGCGTTGAACAATCCCTATTTTTCCGGCTACGACTGGGGACGTTTTTCGACCGCCGGCGTCGAACAGATCGAAGTCGTACGCGGACCCTACTCCGCGCTGTACGGTTCAGAAGCGATGGCGGGAGTGATCAACGTATTGACCGCGCCGCGCACGAGCGCCGTTCATGGCGACTTCGAGAGCGGTAGCCATGGCTTGCGCAATGCCGCGCTCAACGCGACGTACGCCGCGGAAACGATCCAGGCCGCCGGCAGCTACGAGCATCGCGCCGATGATGGTTTCAACGCCAATGACGATTTCCGCCAGAACAGCGCCGGCGCGAACGCGAAATGGATTCCGTCCGACTCCTTTTCCATCGGCGCTTCCGGCCGCCACACTTCCTACGACCTCGGCATCCCCTTCAACACAAATGCCGCAGGCACCGCACTCGTGCCGAGCCTCGATCGCCGTCAGAGCGGGACGGAGACGCAGATCGCCATTCCGGTTAGTCTGACGCTCGGCCGCTTCATCAGCGATCTGACGCTCTCCGACAATCATCGCCGCGATGATTTCTCCGATCCTGCCGATCCGTTCACGACATCGACGTCGACCGATGCGAAGACGCGCCGCGCACGCTTGACGACGCGGTTTGTTACATCGGTAGGTACGATCGTCGCCGGCGGCGAGTACGAGCGCGACCTCGTCAGCGACGTCACCAACTACGGTCCGAATTTTCTCGCCAAGCGGCGCACCGATCACTCCCTCTTCATCGAAGACCGCTATTCGCATCCCATCAGCCAGACCACGCACTTCGAGCTCAGTGCCGGCGTCCGGCGCGACCGCTTCGATACGTTCGGTGGACAGACGTCACCGCGCGTCGCCGCGGCCATCGTTCGAGGAACGACGAAATGGCGCGCCGCCTATGGCACCGGCTTCCGCGCTCCCTCCCTCGGCGAGTTGTACTACCCGTTCTTCGGTAACGCCGCGCTGAAAGCGGAGTCCAATCGAAGCTATGAGATCGGCTACGACGCGCCGATGGGACGCGACGGACTCTTCTCGCTGACATACTTCAACAGCCGTTACCGCAATCTCATCACCTTCGATCCCGTCACGTTCATCTCGCAGAACATCGGACGCGTGCGCGCCGACGGCGTCGAGGTCGGGATCACCAATCAGGTGAGCGCGAACGTCTACACCGCCTTCAGCTACACGTACCTGCATCGCGACGAAGATGAGAAGACCGGCCTGCGCCTGCTCCGCCGCCCGAAGCACTCCGGATCACTGGCGACCGGCTATCGCAACGGCGCGATCGACACGAACATCGCCATCCTCCGCACCGGCGAGCGCGACGACTCGCAAGCCGTTCTTCCATTCGGCCGCGTAACCAACAAGTCCTACACGACGATCGACGTCAACGTGCAATACCACATGGCGCACGTCTCCCCATTCGTAAAGATCGAGAACCTGCGCAACACGGCGTACCAGGAAGTCGTCGGCTACGCATCGCCGGGGCGAAGAGTGATCATCGGCGTGAAGTTCTAATCTGCGTTTATCTGCGACATCTGCGGAACAGCTTTTATCCGCAGATGAACGCAGATTTACGCAGATGGAACCCTGGGAACGCGGGCGTCCCGCCCGCCGAGTGACATATACGGCCTGCATGAACGCATCGCCGCGGAACGCTGGCGTCTCGCCGGCTGGCCCGGCGCGCGTCCTCGCCGCCGAATGGTGAAGTTTGCGCCGGCGTTGTGTTACCAGCGAGAGATTCGGCAGCGAGACGCAGCCGATCCAGCCGGCGGGGACGCCAGCGTTCCGCCGCGTAAACTTGCGTTCGCGGTAGGTGTCACAGCGGGCGAGACGCCCGCGTTCCCAGGCTCACGCTGGCCATGCCATCGCCTCCGCGAGTCCTGGCAACGCGGCCGACAACTTCGTCGATGCAGGTGCCGGCGATCCCGTCCAGCTCGGGGGCCAGCACGCCGCTGACGCCGTCTCCGCGAGCTGCGCCAGAAGTACTGCGTGACACAGCGACAGCTCTCCTTCGCGACGGGACTCACCGAGGGATACATCAGCAACATGGAGAGAGGCCTGAAGGTACCCAGTCTCACCACGATCCTCCGCCTCGCTGTGGCCCTTGGCTGCAAGGTAAAGTTAGTGTCGATCTTCGACAAGACCGACCTGCCGGCGATCCTTCCGAGATGATCACTCTTGTTGCCGTTCACCGTCCCACCAATAATGATTAGCCGCTGCCGAACTCATAGCTGGCTCGCACGACGCGTCGCTTTCCGCGATAATCCATGTTGTGATGGACACCCTCGAAGATAAGGCGCGCATCCTGCTGGAGGCCGCCGAACAGGCCGGCTGGTCCGATGCACCAAGCATTGTTCAGAGAGTTAAAGGCCTTCAACGCGGGATTCCGGCGGAAGATGAATTGTCCGTCATCCTACACTGGCTGGGACGCTGCAAACTAGTACACAAGTTAGATCAGACGCAATACCCTGCAACGTCTCGTGCGCAATGGCGAGTTCCCGACCTGCTCGCTTTTTTCGATTACGGCGGTCATACAGTTCCTGTGCTGATCGAAGTCAAGCGTACGAAGCGAGACAAGCTAAAGTGGAAGCGCCAATATCTTGAGAGCCTCCAGTCGTATTCCGAAGCCGTCGGAATCCCTCTCTTAATCGCGTGGAAGTTCGCGTCGCTGTGGTGCTTGTTCGAGCCGTGTCACTTCCGGCTCGCTCATACCAATCTCCACGCCAGATTCTTAGATGTCATGCCTCACACGTTAATGAGTGTCCTGGCGGGCGACTTTTCCTTTGCCCTTCATCCCGGGGTCGCGTGGCATCTGCACTGGCGCAAGTTAAAGAACACCGGTCCCCAAGGCTGGCATCTTCAGGTTGAACGATCGTACGTGACCAACGTGGCTGGTAACGAAGTTCAATCTGCACCAGGCATTTTGCCGCTCCTCGCGTGCTTTCCAAATTACTCCGAACATAGGCATACACGAACACATATCCATCAAACGTTCACGGTACCAAGTGGTGGGGCCGCCGAATTCGCCCACCGTTGCCTCAGTCAACTCGTCGCCGTGTTCGGCGGCCGCGATAGACCGAAGAGCTGGCGCGCGTATCTTCAAGGCACGCGGCTGCCCACGCTCGCCGAAAACTTCCACGACACCGTTCATAACCTCGGTTCCGGATTTGTACATCACCTTTTCCGCGTCAGACCCGTCGCCACTCCCGCGTTCTTGCCGAGGTCGGGCTAACTCCTCGGAGCATCCGGTCGCGTGCTTTCGTTGGCCCGGCGCCCGAGCCGCCTTGCGCAGCAGCCGGCGCGCTACTCTGCACTGCCGCATGAAGGAACGCGGCGGCTGAGCGAAAGAAACGTTCGCCATGCTAGCCGTTCGCGCACAAATCGTGCTTCGCCATCCCTCGCCATGGCGAAAAACACCTCTGACTTCCTGATCGAACGTCTCAACGCCTGGGGCGTCAAGCGCGTTTATGGCTATCCCGGCGATGGCATCAACGGCATCCTCGGCGCGCTTGATCGCGCGGATGGCGCTATCGACTTCGTCCAGGTGCGGCATGAAGAGATGGCGGCGTTCATGGCTTGCGCGCACGCCAAGTTCACCGGGGAAGTGGGCGTCTGCATCGCCACGTCGGGGCCGGGCGCGATTCATCTGCTCAATGGTTTGTACGATGCCAAGCTCGATCATCAGCCGGTCGTGGCGATCGTCGGGCAATCGTCGCGGCTGGCGATGGGTGGGAGCTATCAGCAGGAAGTCGATCTGCAAACGCTCTTCAAAGATGTGGCGAGCGAGTATTGCCAGACTGCGATGGCGCCCGGCGCGGTGCGGCACCTCGTCGATCGCGCCATCCGCATCGCGCTGGCCGAGCGCTCCGTCACCTGCATCATCATTCCCAACGACGTGCAGGAAGAGCCGTGGGAGGATCCGCCGCACGAGCATTCCACGATTCACTCCGGCGTTGGTTACTCGAGTCCGCGCATCATTCCGGCTAACGAAGACCTGCACCGCGCCGCCGATGTTTTGAACGCCGGCAGCAAGGTGGCGATGCTCATCGGCGCCGGGACCTTTCGCGCGATGGACGAAGTGATCGAAGTCGCCGATCTTCTCGGCTGCGGCGTCGCCAAAGCGCTCCTCGGCAAGGCCGCACTCCCCGATGATCTCCCATTCGTCACCGGATCCATCGGCCTCCTCGGCACGAAGCCGAGTTGGACGATGATGTCGGGCTGCGACACGCTGCTGATGGTCGGGTCGAGTTTTCCGTATCCCGAATTCTTGCCCGAGGATGGGAAGGCGCGCGCGGTGCAGATCGACATCGACGGACGGCAGCTCTCGATTCGCTATCCGATGGAGGTCAACCTCATCGGCGACAGCAAAGAAACGTTGCGCGCACTCATCCCGCTTCTGCAGCGAAAGAGCGATCGTAGTTGGCGACAAATGCTTGAAGATGCCATTCGCGAATGGTGGGAAGTGATGGACGCGCGCGCGATGGACGACGCCGTGAATGGCATCAACCCGCGGCGCGTGTTTCACGAGCTGTCGCGGCGGCTGCCTGACAACTGCATCCTCTCCGCCGACTCCGGCACCACCGCGAGCTGGTACGCGCAACATCTTCGCTTCCGCCGCGGCATGATGGGATCGCTCTCCGGCAATCTTGCCACGATGGGACCCGGCGTGCCGTACGCGATCGCCGCAAAGTTCGCGTTTCCGGAGCGCGTGGCCATCGCCTGCTGCGGCGACGGCGCGATGCAGATGAACGGGCTGGCCGAGTTGCTCACGGTGGCGAAGTATTGGAAGGAGTGGTCGAATCCGCGGCTCGTCGTCTGTGTCCTCAACAACCACGACCTCAACATGGTGACGTGGGAAGAACGCGTACTTGCCGGAGATAAGAAGTTCGAAGCGTCGCAGAACGTGCCGGAATTCAACTACGCGAAGTTCGCCGAGTCGATCGGATTGCGCGGCGTTCGTGTCGAAGATCCGGAGCGTGTTGGCGCAGCGTGGGACGAGGCGCTGTCCGCGGACCGGCCTTGCATCCTCGATTTCCGCACCGATCCGGACATTCCTCCGCTGCCGCCGCACATCACGTTCGAGCAGGCGAAGAATTTTGCATCAGCAGTTCTTCATGACCCCAGCCGCAGCGCGATCATTCGCAATGCGATGAAGCAGTTGATGGATTCGTTCAGTAGTTAGTTGTAGTCTTTCAGTAAATACGTCGATGAACTGCGGGTACCGCGGAAGAATCCGATGATGACAACTGATCTGGCCGTTGCGCTTCGAAAAGACGGGTACAAAGCTGCATGGTTCGCCATCGCCATCCTCGCCGCGCTTCCGTTGCGTGCACAGACTCCGCCGACGGATGTTCTCCTCGATCAGATCGCGGGACTGGTCGACCGCGGCAAGGTCAATGTGCAGGTCGATCTGCAGGCCGGGCGCGCCGCGATCACTCCTGAATGGACGCTTGAAGTCGCCGGAACGCCGCAGGCCAGCCTCGCCATCGAAGCGGATCAGGGGCGGGTACGGCGCGTCGACATCGCGGTGACCGGCGGCGAGTTGCTGATCGAGGGCAGAGGTCTGCGGCCTCAACTTTCAATCGAAGGCTTTCGCTTCGAAGAGGGAAAAGGAATCACGGAGGCACGTTTTCGCGGCCGAGGGATATGGAGGCCGGTCATTGGGCTTTTCCGGACACTGGCTGGACCGGCGCTGCGCCATCTGGAGATCCCTACCGACATCAAATCGATTCTTCGCGGCGATCTCTTCACGTCGAAGAAAAGCTCGAGCGGAAGCACCGACTCATTTCTCGGGCTTGTCCGCGAGGTGCACATCAACAACACAGAGTTCGTGGCATTCGCCGGCTATCCGCTCGGCATCGGAGAGACGATCGATTTGCGAACGGCTGCGCATCCCAGCTCGGGAACGGCGCTCCGTGCGGCGATCGACAAGGCGACGTTCCGCCCCGCGCGCGATGGACAACCGGCCCAATTCGAAGCCGATGGCCGCATCGACGGCGAGATCGAGAATGGCTCGGTAGCCTTCGTCGGCAGCCGCTGCACGTTCTCGCACGGTGAGCTGAAGGAAGGCGCATTCCATGCGTCATCGAGCAAGGACGGCAAGCCGGAAACATCCTTTTCCGCCACCGCTCTCACTCTCGATCTCACCTCGGGAGAATTCCGGTGGCCGGGCGGACCGAAGATCGGCGTGGACGCGCCGTCGCACTTCGCCGTTCGATCGCTTCACGTGCGTCCCGATGGACGCTACTCCGGTATCGTCGACGCCGCGTTGTTCGGAAAGGTCGGAGCCATCGAGCGCGCGGGAACGATCGTGTCCGCAAGGGACATCGAGTTGCGCACGCACGGAGCGACGATCGCCGACGGGAAAGCGACCGGCGACGTGACGGTTGCCTTCCAGTACCGCCTCGACCACAAGCTCGTCGTCCGTTACCCGGTCCAGGAATTAGGCGAACGGCAGGTACCGCTGGAGCTTCAAGGATCCTTCGCCGCTGATTTCCATTTCAAGGATGCAGGAGGCGATGAAGGGGAAGTCACCGGTGCCTATCAGTTCACGATGCCGTGGGCGCCGGTCGAGAAGGCTGCGTTCGAAGTGCTGCGCGCGCGATGGCGGAAAGACATCGCGCCGGCTATTCGCGAAGTCGACTTCGTGATCGAGCCGAAGCGTTTCGGTCCCTGCGGGCGCGATTGCTTCCTTCTCGATGTCGTGCTGACCGCCGAAAAGCCAAAGAAGAAAGGGTTTCTTTTTCAGCAGATCTGCAACGCGGAAGGGAAAGCAGCGCTGGTGGTCGACACGCCAAGCCGCAGTCTGCGCCTGAGCAATCTTCAGGTCGAGCCGCGATGCGAGGGCGTCTTCGGCATGTTGGTCGATTTTGCCGCGCCGTTTCTGATGAAGAGCTACAGCGACGTAACGCTCCTGCAGATGCCCGCCGATCTCCCCTTCACCATCGAGTCCGTCGGCACGGGCACAGACTCGATCTCCATCGGCGGAAAAATCGCGTTTGCGATGAAGTAGGTCCTCGTTGGCGGATACTGCGTGTGGGACGTACCGAATCGCGGATCGCCCGACACGATCGATGCGCTTGACCGCTGCACGTTCGTCTGCCGCTGGGAGTTAAGCGGAGTGCCGCTCCATCTCGGACGCCATCCGAGTTTTCTTCGCGTCCTCCGCGTCTCCGCGTGAAACGGTTTTGACTCTCTCGAAACGTCACGGCGGCCCGAACAGATCCTCCGGGATCTCAACGCGCGGCAGCTCTACGGAAACGCGCAGCGGGAGCGCGATGGGTGGCTCGACCTTCAGGCCGAGCGCCGAGACAGACGGCGTCTGAATCTCTCGCTTGACTGCGATTCGCGGCTCGGTGCCGATCCGGATGGCGCTGCTCATCTGCAAGGGCACGAGGGTGGCGCGCGACAGCGCATGGAACGCGTCGTCGAGCGCGCGTCGTTGCGAGGACGGCATCGCGCCGAACGCAGCGACCGGCATCGGATGCGGCGACGTCGTGTGTACGATGCGTAAGTCTTTCGCATGATCGGCGAGCAATGGGTTTGATTCAGAAACGAGCGCGGCGTCCGTCCGGCCGTAGAGCGCGTTCGCGAGCGCGGTGAGATCGTCGGCGACGCGATTCGTTACGGTGACGCCGTCATCGCCGAGGGAGTCGACGGCGCTGATCATCTTGCCGCGAAGGTCGGGAAGAGATTTGGCAATGCTGCGGACAGGAACGACGACGACGCGGCGGTAGGTCGTCCGGCCATCGCGGCTGAGGGTGTAGCGCGGCGTGAATCCACCATAGAGAAACTCCGGATTGGCGATCACGACACCGACACTCTCGCTGTTCGCTTTGATGAACGCCCGCGCATCGTCGGCGCGGCGGAAGAGCTCCGTCTTCAGCGGGAGGGACGAGGCCGCGGCCAAGCTGTTGACGATCGCTGTGGCCCCCTCGGCGAGCTTCTTCTCGTTCTCCGCCGGTGAGTCGGGAAGGAACACGACGACTGTGAGCCGCTGCTGCGGCGCGCTCGCGTCAATCGGCAGGGATGACTCCTCGACTGGCTGCGCCGCCTCCAGATTCTTTTTCGCCATCGCTGCGAGTGGAGCGGGAAGATCGCCTGCGATTGCGCGCGTCAGCGCATCGCGCGCGGGAGCCTCCGAACCTGCGACGAGATCGGCGGTGCCGCGCAGAAACAGTGCGATCGATCGCTGTCGATCGCCCGTGGCGTTGATGCGATCGGCGATTTGCCGCGCGCGTCGCGCGGCCGCTTCGTCCTGCCGTGCGACTGCTTGATCGAGATCGGCCGCCGCCTGCGACAGAAGCGCGATCGTCAGCGATTGACGGGCGCGGGCGCAGACGTCGGCCGCCGGGCCCAGAACGAGCTCGAGTGACGGACCGCGAGAGTTTCCCCACCCCGATGGCCTATCGCAACGGATCGCCGACAGCAAATCCGCTGTATCGTCATATCGCTTGTCCGCCATTGCCACTTCGCCTGCTGCGAGCGCAACTTCGTTCCAGTCAGCAAATGCCTTGTGCGCGGCCGCAAGGTGCGGTGACGCTTCAGGATTTCGTCCCACTTGCCACAGCAGGATGCCTGCATCGCCACGCGCAACCGGCGACGCACTCTGCGCGAGCGTTCGCGCCGCAGTCTCACGTTTCCCATCCAGCGCCTCGAGAACGGCGGTAACGTCCGGACTCGTGGCGTGCAGCGCGCGAAGCGTCGATGCATTCGGATTCTGACGAGCATTGATGATCGCCAGCTCGTTGCGCAGCACTTCGCGTCTCGGTTCGCGCGCCAGAAGCGATTCGATCGCGGCGCGCTCTCCGGCGAGATCGTTGGCGTCGCGTGCAACCAGCGCGCGCTCGAGGGTCACGACCTTATTTGAAGGCGCCGCCGCTTGCGCGCGATCGAGGAGCGATTTCGCGTCGTCGAGGCGTTTGTCATGTCGCGCCATCCGGCCGAGGAGGAGCAGCGATTCGGCGTCGTTGGCGTCGAGTTTCAGAGCGTCTTCGAGTGACGCACGAGCTCCCGATTGATCGCCGCGCGCGAGCTGCGCACGTCCGAGGATCCGCAGCGCGGCGCGCTTCGAATCGGCGTCGAAATGCGGCATCCCGTCGTGCAACCACTTGATCGCCTCGTCGTGTCTCGCAGCGCGAAACGAAATCGTCCCGAGGTGCAGATAGGCCAGCGGCAGCGTCGCGTCGCTGGCGAGCGCTTTCTTGTACTCCTCCTGCGCGCGATCGTTCTTCCCTGTGGTGAAGAAAAGAAAACCGAGGTTGTAGTGCGCGGCGGTGGTGTTCTCGAGGCCGGCGGATTTCTGATAGGCGTCGATGGCCTCGTTCCACTTGCTCTGTTTGAGATAAATCGCGCCGAGGTTCGCGTAGGCGCGGGCGTGGATGGCCTCGACCGGTTGATGCTTCGCGAAGGCCTGATCGATCGGAGCCAGCGCCATGTGATAGGCGTCGAGCGCTTCGTCGTAGCGGCCGGCCTCGAACAGAACGGCGCCGAGGTTGTAGTAAGCGCGCAGCATCTTCTTGTCGAGATCGAGGGCTTTTCGGAACGCGGCGATGGCCTCGTCGTTTCGGGAGAGCGCGACGAGCAGATTGCCGCGGCTGAACTGGTATCTGGCGTCGTCGGGTGCGAGTTGCGTCGCCTGGTTGATCGCGGCGAGCGCATCGTCGTTGCGATTCAACGAGCGGAGAATCGTGGAGCGCAGGGCATGCGACGCGGCGTCGCGCGGGCTCTTCTCGATCGCCGAGTCCACGTACTTCAGCGCGTCTGCATGTTTGCCGAGCTGCTGTGCGGCCGCGGCTGCGTTCGAAAAAAGCGCGCGGTCGGACGCACCGTTGGCGATTCCGTGAAGGAACACTTCGTACGCCTCGGTCGTCTTTCCACGCTCGAAATAGATCGCGCCGAGGTTCATGTAGGCCGACGACAAGGACGGCGCGACCTCGATGACGCGCCAGTAGGCCGCGATGGCGTCATCGAAGCGCTTGGCGTCGCGCGCGCGATCGGCGTCTTCCATCAGACTGCGCGCGACTTCGGGCATTTCCTGCGCGCGCGCTGCCGGTGCGAGCATCGCAATCGCGATCAAAGCCGTGGCGAGGATGCGGTTCAGCATCACACTCCGGCCATCGACGCGGCGATCGACTGAAAAATGCCAAGCCCGTCGCTGTTGCCGAGCAGCGCCTCGGCGCAGCGTTCCGGATGCGGCATCATCCCCAGCACGTTGCGGCCCTCGTTGCAGATGCCTGCGATGTTCCGCGACGATCCGTTCGGATTCGCTTCACGCGTGAGGCGTCCCTCGGCGTCGCAATAGCGAAAGATCACCTGACGATTGCGTTCGAGCGCATCGAGCGTGGCGTTATCCGCGAAGTAGTTCCCTTCGCCGTGCGCGATCGGCATGCGCAGGATTGCGCCGCGCTCGAGCTCGCAGGTGAACGGAGTGTCGGTCTCTTCGACGCGCAAAAAAACTTCGCGTCCGAGAAAGCGGAGATGCTCGTTGCGCATCAACGCTCCCGGCAGCAGTCCCGCCTCGGTGAGCACCTGAAATCCGTTGCAGATGCCGAACACGAGACCGCCACGATCGGCGTGCGCGCGAATCGGCTCCATCACCGGCGCGAACTTCGCCAGCGCGCCGGCGCGAAGGTAATCGCCGTACGCGAAGCCACCGGGAACGATCACGCAGTCGGCGCCGCGAAGGCCGGTCTCCTTGTGCCAGAGCACGTCGACGTCCGCGCCGAGGAGGTCGCGCGTGACATGAACCGCATCGTGATCGCAGTTCGAGCCGGGCAGGAGGACGACGCCGAATTTCATGCAGCGTTGATTCTATGCGGAGGGTGATGACGTGTCATGCGCGGCGGGGAGGACGGGTGCGCAGTTCCCTGTCATCCTGAGCCGCCGATGTCCCGGCAGGGGCTGAGGACGGTCGAAGGACCCCTTCTTCGTGCCATGATTCTTTCCGCCGCCGCCCCTTCAACCAATTAGGGGGTCCTTCGACCGTCCTTCGCCGCCGGGCACGTACGGCGCGAGAGCAAAGAGTTGAGCGGGCGGCTTCGGCGGCTCAGGATGACAGCATCGGTGGGCGGCGCGGCGGAAAGTCCTGAGTACTTACTTCGCTACTGCCGCGCGCGGCGCTTTATAAATCGTCAGGAATCCGGCGCGGTCGGTGACGATCACCGTGTTGCTCTTGCGGTCGTAGGCCATGGCGTAAGCAGCAACGCCGTAGAGCGAGGCGGGAGTCACGCGGCGGTTGCCGCCGGCAAAACCGCCATTCGCGGCGCAACGGCGCTCGGCGAAGAGGAGCAGGTCGGATGACGCGAGTGCGGCGATCTGCGCGCCGCTGCCTTCGGGGAGGCAGATCGAGTCGCTGCTGGTGAGATCGCCGAAGTCGATGGCCATGCGCATCTGACCGTTGGTTCCCGCGGCCATCTGCTTCACCGGCTTCCCGACGCTGATCGCTTTCTCGAACAGCGATCCGCGGCTGAGCGCGACCAGCGCCTGGTCATTCGCGGCGAAGAGCGCTTCCTCGATCGTCTTATCGGTTTGCAGCGGCTCGCGCGCAAGCTCGGCGAACGTTGTCGTGTCGTAAAGCGCGACCGAGGTTGCCTTCGTGTTGCCGAAGTCCTCGGTCGCGACGACGGCGAGCAACGAACCGTTCGCGCTCGCGGCGATCGCCATCGGATCGTCGAGGTTGATCGTGTGCAGCTCTTTTTCACCCTCGGCGTCGTAGACATGAACGTGGCGGCCGAGCGTGTAGAGATACCGTCCCTTCGGATCGGGAAGCGCGTCGCGGATTGGTTCTCCCTCGGTCGTGATCTCGCGGCGCACGGCGAGATCGGGAAGCGAGAGGATCGTCGTGCTCTCGTCGCTGCCGTTGGCGATGTAGAGGCGCGTGCCGGCGGCGTTGATGCGCATCGTTACCAGCTCTTTGGTCGAGGCGATGTCAACGGAGTCGAGCACGAGTCGCTGTTTGACGGCGCCCGTTTTCGGATCGATGGCCACGACTGCCTGCGGTTTGGCCACGCCGGCGTAGATCGTGCCGTCGTTGCCCACCGCGACGCCGTGCGGATCGCCGGGAAGCTCCCAGCGCTTGACGATTTTCTGGTCGCGCGTGACGACGGACGTGAGCGGTTGCGCGGCGAGAGGAATCGCCAGCGCGAGAAGCAGCGCGACGCTACTCGTCAATCGTGTACGAAAAATTCTCGATGACGGTGTTGGCGAGCAGCCGCTCGCACATCTGGCGAAGCTGGCGTTCGATTTCTTCGCGAGGCTGACCACTGTCTGCAAGCGTGACCCGAAACAGCTTGCCGGCGCGCACATCTTCCACCCCTGCGAATCCAAGCGTGCTCAGCGAATGCTGGATCGCCTTTCCCTGCGGGTCGAGGACGGATGGCTTGAGCTCGACGATGACGGTGGCTTTCATGTGGTGATGATATCTCTCACAAAAGAGGAACGGTCACGCGGAGACGCGGAGACGCGGAGGGAAGTGCTCCGCGTCTCCGCGTGAAAGCCTTTGCGGTTGTGTTAACCAACGAACACCCACACCGTATTAGCTCCCGAGTTTTCAATTCGGAGGGTTCCATGAACGAAGTATTCATTCTGATTCCAATCGTCATCTCCATCGGCTTCTTTGCGATGGTGGCATTCATCGTTTGGGCCGCGACGAGCGCGAAGAACCGGCGCGCGGCGCTCCAGGCAGATGTCCAGACGCGTCTCATCGATAGGTTCAGCAACGCGCCGGAGTTCGTCGATTTTCTCAACTCGGATACAGGCAAGCAGTTCCTGACCGGCGTCGACAAGATGCCGCAACTGATGGCGCGCGACCGCATCATCGGCGGCGTTTCCCGCGGCGTGATCATCATGCTCCTCGGCGCGGCCTTCATCGCCATCTGGATCGCCGACAGCAACATCGACTTCATGTACCCCGGCTTCATCCTCATGGGACTCGGCATCGGGTTCTTCATCTCGACGCTGGTCTCGCTCAAAATGTCGCAGAGATTCGGACTGATCGGCGACGATACGCCGACGCCGCGCGAGATCGTGAACCAAAGGCTCGACCGCCGTGATGCGACGGAAACGCAGGCGTGAGGCGGACGTGTTCGTGGAAAATGCCCTGACCTCGCCGTTCGGAGCCTCCGTGCAAACGGCGGCTCCGCAACGGCCTCAACGACCGATGGACGAACCAGCATTCGAGGCCTTCTATCGCAAGACGGCCGGAGGTATCTGGTCGTACATCTATCGGATGACGGGCGACGCGGCGATGGCGGACGATCTGCTGCAGAAAACGTTCTTCAAGTTCATCCGCAGCAATCCGGGGATCACGGATGAGGATCACCTTCGCCGCTACGTCTACAGGACTGCGACGAATCTCGTCTTCGATCATTTCCGCGAGACGAAGCGGGAACGGACGCGCGCGCTCGATTGGATTCCTGCCGAGGCGCGGCCGGATCGGAGCGATTTGCGGAATGACATGGCGCGCGTCTTCGCCGATCTGAAGCCGCAGGAGCGCGCGCTGTTGTGGCTGGCGCATGTGGAAGGAAATTCGCACGAGGAGATCGCCGAAGCGATCGGCGTAAAATCGAAGAGTATTAAGGTGATGCTTTTTCGTGCACGAAAACGGCTCGGCGAGATGTTGACGAAGAAAGGTCTGGCACCGGAGGTGACGCGATGACGGCGGAATGCGCATTCGAAGCGAACGTCCTCGACGCGGTCGCAAACGGTTCGTGGACGGAATCACTGCGCGCGCACGTCGCGTCGTGCGATGACTGCGCGGCGGCGGCCACGGTGGGTCCATGGTTGACGCAATTCGCGGGAATCGACGAGCGCGAGCACATTCTTCCCGATCCCGCAGTGTTGTGGCTGAAAGCGAAGTTGCTTCGTACCAGCTCGGCGGTCGAGCGGGCGTCGCTGCCGATCACGCGGCTTCAGATCGCGGCGTATCTGATCATCGCCGCCGGCTGGGCCGCGATCCTGACGTGGAAATCGAGCGCGCTTCAGGCCTGGATCGACCACCTCTCCCCCGGCCACATGATCCTCGGCGCGACCGGTGCGCAAGCGAGCGCGTCGATCTCGATCAGCGTGCTCATCGCCGTCATCGCCCTGGCGTCAGCGACCGTCGGTGTGGCCATGCACACGATTCTGGCGGAGGAGTGAACGTGAATCGTGAGACGCGAGCAACGCTGACTCCTCGCGCGTTTGTCATTCCGAAACGGCGAAACCGCGGGGGCGGACAGGGCGGTGGGAGCGGTGGAGCACGGAGAGGAATCCCCTGACGCTGGCCATGGCTTCGCTTCGTAGGCGGGGGATTTCTCATCGTGCTCCGCCGCTCACACCCGCCCTCCCACCCCCGCGGTTCCGCCGATTCGAAATGACAGCCGTGTTTGATCGGCCCTTTCGAAATGACAGGCGGTGGCTGATCCACATAGAGGCGACGCTGCCCGTCAGAACGTCGCCCACAGCAGTACGCGCTTGAACGTGTAGAAATACGGCCGGTGCTCACCGAGCTGTTTGACCAGTCGCTCGGTGTACTGAGCGAGAAACTCTTCGTAGCGTTCGTCTGCGAGCGCTTCGCGATACGGCGTCAATGTCGAGCCCTTCGTCCATTCGACGACATCACGCGTTGACGGCAGCACGTGGCCGTAGACCTGAAGCCGCACGTGTTGCCGCGCGAAACCGATGTGATGCAGCAGCGAGGCATAGCGCTCGGGTAGCAGCACGTTGACTGTGCGCGGCTCGATGCCGAACGACGCCGCGAGCTCGGCGGCGATGCGATGCGAAGGATGATCGTGATTCGCAGGCATCTGCACGGCGATCTGTCCATGCGGCGCGAGAAGAGCGGCGAGCCTTGTGAAGAGACGCACGTGATCGCCGATCCAGTGCAGCGCAGCGTTAGAGAAGACGAGATCGAATGGACGATCAGCGACGAAGCCCTCGATCTTGCCACGCTGGAAGTGCAGCACTTCGGAGTCGAACGAATTCGATTTCAATAGCATCGTCTCCGAGCTGTCGATCCCGATCGTCTCCTCGGCGGCGAGATTTTCGTGCAGCGCGCGCGTCAGCTCGCCCGTGCCGCAACCGAGGTCGACGACGCGCATGCGTGGCCGCCGCTCGATCAGCGCGACAAGATCGTGAAACGGCAGCGCGCGCTCGTCTTTGAATCGTTCGTATTGCGTTGGATCCCAGCTCACCTCAAGTGATCCCAATTCATGATCGCGTTCGTGACCAGCGCGTAGCTGCCTTGCGTGTTCTGACGCCACATCGGATTGTTGGCGAAGAGGAGGATGTGGCCTTTGCCGCGCGGACAATCGATGACGAGCGGTTTGCCGGCGATCTCGTCCCCGCCTTCGAGCATGCCGGACATCAAGAGTTGGTCCGCTTGCTTCGCGAACGACACGATGACGCGCGGCCGATCCTCGGCGCGGATCTGTGCGTAGTCGGAGTTCCATGGCGCGTCTTCGGGCGTTTGAAATCCTTCCTCGCCTGGCGCCGGCTTCGGACGTTCCGGCATCGGCGTGAAGGTGCGGCCTTGCGCGATGTCGGGATCGTTCTTGCCGCCGCGCCCACTCGGACGTGACTCCGGTGGTGGCGCATTCTGACCGACCTGGAAAATTGGCGATCCGGCGTAGTAGACCGGCATCGTGTCGTCGTAGCCGGCGGCGATCGGACTCTTTTTGTCGGTGATCGATGCGAGAAGGATCGTGCCCGGCGCGCGCAGTTTCTGCGGCTCGATCACGCGGACCCATCGCGCCAGTCCGTACTGCACGGCCCAGACCGACGTGTCGCGCGCGGTGATCAGCAGGCCGCCCTCTTCGACGAAGCGCGTCAGGTGATCGACGCCGGAGAGGCCGAGGCCGGGACGCATGTCGTCGGTTTCGTCGATGCCGCCGAGGTTTGGCGTGATCTCGGTCTTGTGCCACGGAAGAGGAGGGCCGGGTGGAAGGCCGTTCACGATCTCTGCGGATGAGTTGGAACCGCCTGTCGGCGCGAAGAGGATGACGTCGAACTTCTCGCGGAGATTCGCCGCCTTCGCCACTTCCTGCGTCGAGATGTAGGTGAAGGGGATGCCCAGCGATTCGAGTCCGAGGCGGAACCATCCTTCGTCCTGCGTGCGAAGCCAGGTGTGAAGGATGGCGATGCGGGGAAGGTGGAGCTCGTGCGTCTTCGTTGCGGCGGCGGCCGCTGCGGTCGCGACGACCGAGCCCGCGGCGTACTTCCTTGTTCCCGATGTGAATGCCTCGTCCGCGATGAGCCAGCGAGCCTTGGGTGCAGCCCAAACAGCGCGCGCAACGCTGGTGTCCGCGGCGTTTTCGAGAATCAGCGGCGATGAGCTCTCGGGCGTTGATCCGCTCCACGCATGCATCGGAACTTTGAGCACGTCGGGATTCGCGACGCGTTTGAAGTCGACGTTCTTGAGATAGCCGAGCGTCCAGCCGGTATCGTCGTACACCTTCTCGTCGCTGCGGACGTATTGAATATCGAGCATCGCGTCGGCGAGGCGCGAGTAGGGCTGATCCATGCGGACGATGAAGCTGCCCTTTGCGAAGGTGATTGGGGCGTTTGGATCGGGCTTGGGTGCACGTAGGTCGGACTCTCCAGTCCGACTCTTTTCCGGCGTCGCTTCAGAAGTCTGTCGGACTGGAGAGTCCGACCTACGTTCCGCGGAGGCTTCAGGTTTGGGCGCTGGCGGCGGCCAATTCGCAGCCACACTGAATGGCGCATCAGACTGCTGTACTTCGACTCCGTGCGTGCGTAGAAGATTCATCAGATCGGTGAGCTGACCTTGTCGTTTCTGCGCGCCGTCGAAGACCCATGCTGCGGGACCTTCGTTCGCCGCTTTGGCCATCGAGCGCTTGCCGAGCAGGTAGAACTGATCGAGGAAATGCTGACGTCGATCGGCGAAGTCGGAGAGCGCGAGCAGCAGTCCGCTCTGCTGATAGTTGATGTTGTTGCGCAGCGACCACTTCACGGTGCTGAGGGGCGGATTGGGTCGGAACCAGGCGCGGTCGCTCTGTCCGCGCACGACGCGGTCGGCCGTGATCGGAAAGCGATTGCCGAACGTCTCGTAGAAACGGCCGATGGCGTTGTGTCCCTGGCCGGCCCACATCATGTAGTTCGGGGCCCAGCCGTCATAGAAGCCGTACGTCCAGACGCCAGGCAGTCCGCGTTTGGTCAGCTCCTGCACTTCATGCCACGCCATGCGCTGCCACTCATCGATGACGAGCGGATCGAGCGATGGGTTGTACGGACCGGTGCCCGTCGAGATGTAGAGAAACGGCACCGACTCGTGAAGATCGTGGATGACCTGCGGGTGGAACTCGAAGAACGTATGCAGCACGTTGCGGCTGAGCGCGAGGGCGAGGCCGAGGTTGTCGCGATTGTTGTCGTGGGCAACGTAGTGGCCCCAGTAGACGAGTGGAGGAACGGGACGATTCGGATTGGCGTCGCGCCAGCGGGCGAGATCGACCTGACGGTCGCGGCCATCGACTTCGACGACGGGCGTGATGAGGACGATGACGTTGTCGCGGATCTTGCGAATCAGCGGCGAGTCTTCGACGGCGAGACGATACGCGAGCTCCATCAGCATCTCGGGGCTGCCAGTTTCCGGCGAGTGAATCGAGCCGGTCATGTAGTAGATCGGCTTGCCGGTGGCGATGAGCTTCGATGCGTCGTCATCCGTCAGCGTGCGCGGATCGGCGAGTCGTTTGGTGACGTCACGATAGCGATCGAGATGCGCGATCGTCTCGTCGGAGGCGACAGCGACGGCGATCATCTCGCGTCCTTCTTCACTCTTGCCGATCGAGAACACTTTCACGCGCGGTGACGCCGACTCGAGCGCGCGCATATAGCGGTTCACATCCTGCGAGTAGGTGAGGTGGCCGTCCGCTCCCGCGATGTAGCCGAAGAATTTCAACGGTGTCGGCACGCGCGACGAAGCCGGCAGGTGATCGACCATCTCGGTCGTGAACTGCGGTCCGGTCGTGAACTGCTTGATCTGCCGCGTGTAGTCGGCGTCGTTCTGTTGCTGCGCAACGGCCGTTGTGGCGAAGAGAATCGCGAGTGCGAAGCGTTTCAAGGAGACTCCTTTTTGCGGCTGCGGGAGTAGCGAAGGGACTGCGGCCGCGGCTTCGGTGCTGGGGTGCGGTCCGCGACGCGAGACAGAGCTTATCGAGTTACAGCCCGCATCGAAAGGAATCGTTGCCGTCGTCCGAACGCCCGCAGATCATGACTTACATCAATATGCCATTCCTCACGAAATCTGAGAGATCCTTGATGATCTGCGCAGCGGGCTTTCCGAAGGGCTCGGGGACGTTGAAGAGAATCTCGATCGTGAAGTAGTTGAAGAAGACGCGCGAGGTGATCAGGAGAGCGGCAATCGGCGTGACCGACGGGCGAAGGCGTTGCTTGATGGTGCCGAGTGCTTCTTCGCCGACGAAGGCACCGAAGCGCTGGCCGAGGCCGCCGTAGAACCTGCGGATGTGTGTTCCTTCGAATTCGATGACGTCGACGAAGATCAGTGCGAAGTAGGGCTTGAACTCGCGGATGGAGTCGCGCGCGGCTAGTCCGAGCTGCTCGATATTGTCGGGAAACTGTCCGATCGATAACGCGCGCGTGTAGGGATAACGCTTCGTTTCCGTGATGCTCCAGAACTCGTCGAGCAGCGAGCGGAAGATCGACTCTTTGTCGGGGAAGTGATGGTAGACATTCCCGGTAGAGATTCTCGCTTTCTCGGCGATCTCGCGCACGGTTGTGGCGCGAAATCCCTGATGGGAGAACAACTGCAGCGCGGCGTCGAGCACCTGCCGCCGGCTGCGCTCCGACTTCTCCTCTCGTTGCATGGGCACCTGCAATGATGACTGTCCGCGCGAAGGATAGGTTCAAAACGATGGCGCGCGTTAGTCCATCGCATTAATAGACGGACGCGTTGTTGGGTTTTCACACATCCAAACTGTCATCCTGAGTCGCCGAAGGACACGAAGTGCCGGAGGACGATCGAAGGACCCCCTGCTTCGCCGCGACGGTCTTGTTGCGTCGCGTTTAGAGCAATTGGGGGGTCCTTCGACCGACCTTCGCCGCGATGCCTGCCGGTGCATGAGCAGAGTGGAGGCGCGGCTCGGCTGCTCAGGATGACAGTGTCGAATGGCCGCGCTCTTGGTGGAACACCTCGCCTCTCCCTCCCTGTTCTAAACTCCGACTCATGTCCATTCACGCGCGTGTCGACGCGCTCCTCGGGCGGCTCGCTTCCACGCCGCAGTTTCCCACGCAGGGTCAGACGATTTTCGTCGACCTCGAGCGTCAGGAAGTGCGGCGCGCCTACATCCCCCTCCGCGTCGTCGAATCGCTCCTCGGCGGTCGCGGCGTGAACATGTACCTCCTCCACAACCTGCTCGATGAGACGCTCGATCCGATTCATCCTCACATTCCGCTGATCTTCGGCACCGGCATCCTGACCTCGATGGTGCCGTCGGCGTCGCGCGGCAATGTGACGTCGTGGTCTCCTGAGTCGCGCGTCCTGATGGATTCGAACGCCGGCGATTACTTCCCGTCGTTCATGAAGCTCAATGCGATCGATCACCTCGTGCTCTACGGCAAAGCTGCGAAGTGGACGCTGCTTCATTTCGAGGGGAACGAGCCGAAGTTCATCGACGCCGCGCCGTGGGTCGGTCTCGACAACATCGATCTTCGCGAACGGATCGCCGCAGATTTTCACGGGGTCGAAGGGAAGGACTACGGACTCGCTGCGATCACGACCGCGGGCGAGAATCTCGTCCTCTGCTCCGGCATCATGGCCGGTCCGAAAGCCATCTACGCGCGCGGCGGTCCGGGCGCAAAGATGGGCGGACTGAATCTAAAAGCAGTTTTGATTCAGGGGCGTGCCGCCGATCTCACCACCGCGCGTCCGCACAAACTGCGCAATCGCGACGTCGCGCTCAAGCTCCTCTCGACATCCGTCGTCAAGAACGCGCTGAAGAAACGCGGTACGCCATTCCTCTACAAACCCTCGCGCATGCTCGGCGCGATGGGAACGAAGAACAACCAGGAGACGACGTGGACCGATAAGCTCGACGCCGAGAACATCGACCCGTACCGTCCCGGGATGGAGGGTTGCTTCGCCTGTCCGGTGAATTGCCGTCCGCTGAATGACATGAGTGGGGGTGGGGAGTGGGGAGTGGGGAGTGGGGAGTCTTCTGTGCGGGAGTCGGGAGTCGGGAGTCGGGAGTCGGAGAGAGAAACCTTCGTCCACTCAGTGCGTGAACAGAAAGCAGAACTAGAGAGCGGAGAGCGTGAGAATGTTGACGCGCTGCATTCCGCTCCGACCCTCGACTCCCGAAAACCGACTCCCGCGCCAGACAAATACATCAAAGGCGACGGCCCCGAGTACGTCACGCTCGGCAAGTTCGGACCGAACATCGGCATCAGCGAAGTCACGCAGGTTCTTCGTCTCAACAACATCTGTAACGACCTCGGGCTCGATACCGCGTCCGCTGGATCTGCGATCGCATGGGCGATGGAGCTGTATCAGCGTGGCATCATCACAATCGAGCAGACGAAGCTCGATTTGACGTGGGGCAACTACGACGTGATCGAGCAGTTGTTGTTCATGATCGCGAAACGCGAGGGGATCGGTGACGCCATCGCTGATTCGTCGCAGGCCGTGGCCAACGGCAAGTATCCCGCTGAAGCGCTCGACTATCTGATGGCGGTGAAAGGACTGACACAGAGCGATCCTCACGACGCGCGCATTCTCAAGGCGTTCGCGCTCGGACTCGCCGTTGCCACGCGCGGGATGGATCATCTTCGCAACCGCGTCACGCTGGAGATCAACGCCAAAATCAACGACTCGCCGGATTTCAAAGCGGAGTTGTATGGCGGCGCCGTGTCCGCGGAGCCGAACAGCTACGAAGGCAAAGAGATCGCTGTCCGCCGCTGCGAGAACATCTACGCGGTCGGCGATTCGGTGGGCATGTGCCGATTCACGACGAAGCTCTTCAACTCGCCGTCGTTGCCGGGCTATCCGGAGTTCGTCGATCAGGTGGCGAACGTCACCGGCATCGAGCTGACGAACGAACAGATCGACCACATCGGATTAAACGTCATGGGCGTCGAGCGTCTCATCAATCAGAAGATCGGCGTGACGCGCGCGGATGACACGCTGCCGAAACGCTGGTTCGAAGAAGCAATCGGGGTCGGTCCGTACAAGGGCGAGAAAATCGATCGCGGCGAGTTCGACAAGATGCTCTCGCGCTTTTACGAGATCTCGAACCTGACCGCGGAAGGCCTGCCGAAGCCGGAATGGCGCGAAGAGCTCGAAGAGGTTCTGGCGTCATGATCACTGTCCGACTGCCGGAGCCGCTTCGCGAAGGCCGCAGCGAAGTGATGACGATGAATGCCGCATCCATCGACGAGATCATCGCCCGGCTCGATCTTGCCGGCGACCGCGATGAGCTCTTCAACTTTGCCGTGAATGGCGAGCTGATTCTGCACGGCGAGAAAAACGTCGTGCTGAAGAACGGTGACGAAGTGGAGATCGTCGTTGCCTTCGCAGGCGGGTAACCTCGCTCCGCGCCCTCCGCGTCTCCGCGTGAAACGGTTTTGGCCTGAACCGCCTCGCCCCAGATAAACTTCACAGCGATGACCACCTTCCAGACTCCACGCGACGGCGAGCGGATGATCGCGGTCGAAGAGGCGCAGGAGCGCGTGCTCGCGGAAGTGGAGACGCTGAGCGTTGATGACGTGGCGTTCATCGACGCTCATGGCCGCGTGCTCCGCGAAGATGTTCACGCCACGTACGACATTCCGCAGAAGGACAACACGGCAATGGATGGCTACGCGGTGCGCGCGGACGACATCGCGGCGGCGACGGCCGACGCGCCGGTGTCGCTCAAAGTCATCGAAGATCTCCCCGCAGGAACTGTGGCCACGCAAATCGTCAAACCGGGCACCGCCATTCGCATCATGACCGGCGCGCTGATGCCTGACGGCGCCGACACGGTCGCGCACGTCGAGATCACCGATGCAGGCAGCGATGTCGTCCGAGTCTTTCGTCCGATGCGGCGTGGCGTGAACATCCGCAAGCGCGGCGAGGACATGCACACCGGCGATGTCGTGCTGTGCGACGGCACGCCGATCCACGCAGCGGAAGTCGGCGTCCTGGCGAGCGTGCAGAGGGCGAGTGTGCGCGTGGGGCGTCGTCCGACCGTAGCGATTCTTTCGACGGGCGACGAGATCATCGACATCGGCGACGCCGTCACTCCGGGCAAAGTCGTGAATTCGAACTCGTACTCGCTCGCGGCGCTGGCGCGGGAGGCGGGCGCGATTCCCCGAATGATCGGCATCGTGCGCGACACGCGCGAGGCCACCATCGCCGCCATCGAGTCGGCGCTCGAATCGGATTTCATCATCTCGTCGGGCGGCGTTTCCGTCGGTGCCTACGACTTCGTGAAAGACGCGCTCGACGCACTCGGCGCCGAGACGAAGTTCTGGCAGGTGGCGATGAAGCCCGGCAAGCCGGTCGTGCTCTCGCGGCTTCGCGGCCGGCTCTACTTCGGCCTGCCCGGAAATCCGGTCTCCTGCATGGTCTCCTTTCTTTTGTTCATCGCGCCGGCGATTCGGAAGGCGATGGGGCAGAAGGAGAATCTGCTTCCGCCGATTGTGCGGACGCGCGTGCTGGCATCGCTGAAATCGCGCGGCGACCGGCGCAACTACATGCGCGTACGCGTCGCCGCGCGTGACGGCGAGCTCGTCGCGCAGCCGATGACGTCACAAGGCTCCGGCGTCTCGACATCGATGGTGCAGGCAAACGGCCTCGTGATCGTGGAGACCGGGGTCACCGCAATCGAGGCCGGAACGCTCGTGCCGACGGTGCTGGTCGGACCGGTACAGTCGTAGGATCCCGCGATAACGGGCAACTTCGACGATCACGTTTGGGAGCTCTCGATCACGACAGCACTCGCATAGACAGCACTCCCTGTATGGCTGCGAACTGAAGGCTACGCTGATCGGGTGTGGCGTTTTTTTTGAGAAAACAGCGTGGAGCGATTATCAATCGCGGCGATTAGCGAAAAGCGCGGGTGCGACCACCCACGCGATCAGCAGCACGCAACGCAATCCTCCGTGATCGGGCGAGCCGAGGAGCGCGAACCATTGATGCCCGGAGCTCATTCTCATGATGATCTCTGTGGCGATCCCGAACAGGAGCCATGCTGTCCCCGTAAGAAGGGCGTGATCGAGTGTGGCCTCGTGTGTGGCAAATCGAATGTACGTTGCTGCGGCTGCAACGATCGCAAGTACCTCGAGGACGACGCATGCCACCGGCATGGTCGCGCTCGTCGACTGGTGGATGCTGGCGACCAGCACTGCTGCGATGATCCAGAATACGAATACGAGCACCGCCCTCAGTGCCGCATTCAGTTTTCGCGGTGTAACGCGCGCCTCCGAGCGAGTCAAGGTCGTCATACCGGCCTCCTGACGTACGCAACAGAAGGCGTACCGGGGCCTCGTAAGGAAGTGCGAAGCAGGGTACGGATAACTCGTTAAGAGTGGGTTAAGAGTTTCGAAAGGGGCGCGCGTCCGCAGATTACGCAGATGTTCGCAGATGAAGATTGATTCCAATCTGCGTCAATCTGGGTAGTGGTCTAGTTTGACCGAAGGTTTGTAACATGTTTGCGGGTACGCCATCACTACCTCAATTCACGGGAAAGCTCTTCGTTCGCGAGTCTGACGAACGTCTCGACTACGACACTCCGCAGTTGATCCGCGACGCGCTGCACGATCTGGCCTTCGATGTCGTGGTAGAGCCCCTGCTGTTCTTCGTCATCGCCCCGGCCAGTTCATGATTCCGGTTTCAGAGCAGGCGTCAGTCATCGCTCCAACATTTGCCGAAAGACGAAACCATTCGTCCGCGAATCTCTCGCCGTGCTCGCGCGTGATCACATCGACGATATCCAAGCTCATTCCGTCTCCCTGCTCTCCAGAACGGCGACATAGACCGCTTCGTCAGCTCGCGACAGCTCAAACAGTTCCACGATGTAGACGGGACGAGAGAGCATTTCGGAAGCGGTTTCCGCAAGGGCGATCATGAGGCGGCGTGTTGGCTCACACTCACCCCCGCGCAACCGCCGAAACTGCGAAGGGCTGATCCCGGCGCGCTTCGCGAACACAGAACCCCTGACACCACACGCCCGCATGAAACGCATCGAACCGCGTCGCACGGCGTTCCTTTATGCGGCGCTCCCGGCGCTCTGGCATCGGCCACGTTTTCCTTTGCACACCGATAGCATGTCACACTCATAGCATGACTAGCAACAGGAACATGGACGCACACTCAAAGCATGGCTGTTCGTCCGGTCGAGAAGTTCGCCGCGCACCTTCGCGAGTTGCGCGAGAAGCGTGGACTCTCGCAGACGAAGCTCGCGGAGCTGGCCGGGCTCAATCGGAACTACGTCGGCGACGTGGAACGCGGTCGCCGGAATCCATGCTTCGATAACATCATCAAGCTGGCCGAGGGGTTGAACGTCTCGCCATCGGAACTCTTCCGGCCATTTGACAAACGGCGGTAGCGAACCGATACTCCCTTTATGCCAAAGGGGTCAAGCAAGCGCCCGAAGAAGCGCGAGGACGAAGCGCAGGCCGCCGTCCGCGTCATGAACACGATCGCCGCGAGGTCTGAGGCGGACGCGCTCGATGATGCACCGGTTGAGATCACTGACGCCATGCGCGCCGCTGCCGCCGCGTTCGGGCGCATGGGCGGAAAGATTGGCGGACCGGCGCGAGCGGCGAGCATGAGCGCGAAGCGGCGCTCCGAGATCGCCAAGAAAGCTGCGCGTGCGCGTTGGCAAAGGTAGCCCGCTCGGATCAAGGCAAGCGAGGTTACCGGAGTCGTTAGGGTGAGTGCTAAAGTGTAGGCGAGCAAAGACACGAAAACCGGCTGGCAGGTCGGTCGTGCGAAGTTACGTGAGGGGCAATCGAGCGTGGAGATCTTGCCATGCCGATGTTTGCTTGTCAAAGCAGTCCAGGATCATCAAGTCAACCGATTGCAGCGTACGGGTTCCCAATGCCGCTCGCCGAAAGTGATATCAAAGAGCTGTTGAGCTTTACCTACATGCGGGCCATCGCCGCAAGGGCTGGGTTCCGCGTCAATCATCCGTACCCTGACCGCCAACATGATGACTTGCAAATCGACTCGTGCGGTCGATTAGAGCCGGACGGCTGGAGTGCAGCGCGCATCGATTTTCAGGTCCGAGCAACAACCACGATCCCCCTTGCTGATGGCGGCGAATTCGGATTCCAGGTCGAAAGGTCTCTGTATGATGACCTTCGGGATGATAGGCGCTGCGCACCTTTGTTGCTGGCTGTCTTCATAATGCCGCCGAACCCCGAGCAATGGCTGAGCGCTACTGCCGCCGAACTGATCACACGCCACTGCGCCTATTGGGGCAACATTAAGGGCGCGCCGCCTATCGAGGCAGAGTCTCGCGTCCTACACGTCAAACGCGCCAACACACTCACGGCGGCTTCGCTAACCGATTTGATGAGGATCGCCGGACGGCGGCAGGAGATTGGCGATGCTTTATAAAGGTCTGCCGGTCGACTCCCTGAAGCATGTCAATTACATTGCCGTGCGCAATTACATCAAGAGCCGTGGCTGGACCAGGATCGGTAACGGCACAGGCACGGCATTGTTTCGCTCTCCGAGCGATCCAGATGCTGAAGTACTCTTGCCTCTGTCGAAGATGTTCTCTGACTATTCGATGCGCATAGGAGATCTGATCCTAGCGGTGTCGGAAATCGAACAGATTCCCCCGGTACGGTTGATGGCTGATCTACTGTTGCCGCCCAGCGATATATTGCGTTTCAGTGTTCAAGCGACGGACACGTCTAGCGGTACCGTGCAATTCGACAGCGGCATGGATTTGTACGCCGGTATTCGCACAGCAATGCTAAGTTCTGCGAGAGCCGCCGAACATCCCGAGAAATATTTCGAGCGCCTAAAGGATTCGGACGACTTTGTGTCGCAGTGCCGACTTGGACAGACGGAGTTCGGCAGTTTTACCGCCACGTTTGTGTGTCCTGTTGAGGCGCTGCCTGAAATCGACGTGCAGCCTGATCTCTTCGCTGATTTAGCACACGCGCCGACTGCTAGAGAACCATTCGCGCGCAAAGTCACGCGGACACTCATGCAGGCTGTCGCTATCGTCGCTAACGCCATTGCAAATGATACCGTGGCTGATTTGATTGCCTCGACAGGGCCGGTTAGCGCGAATCTATGTGAAGCGTTGTTAAGGATGGAGCCGGTACAGGACGGTCAATTGACAGTCGCCTCAAGCTGGGCGCGTGTATTGATTCCACCGGCCGATACCGCTGCTTATGTTGTAATACCAAAAGAATACTTCGGTCCCATTGCGGAGATCGCGACTGCGCTTCGTCCTTCAAAGGAACCAAAGGATGCACCTTTCGTAGGCAAGGTCATTACGTTGGCCGGACAGGAGCACGATGGCGAGCTGTCCGGTCCAGTGACACTTTACATCTTGACGGATGACGAGCCGGTCCGCGCTCGGGTGAGTCTGAGCCACGATGACTATATGAAAGCTTACGACGCGCACGGTAGAATGACGGCGGTTTCTATTACCGGGAAATTGAAGCGCGCCTCACGATCGGCTGAGATCATCGATTACACCGATTTCAAACTTGTTTAGTAGCTCGCTATCCACGTCCTGTCCCTCCCATATCGATTCCGCTTTCGGTGTGCGTTGGTCCCTGTTGGTCCAAGGCCGGTCCAGCCACCTGCGAGAGCGTGGCGTGACGCACCGACAGCAGCCGCCGTGTGTTACGATCCTGTCGGGCGGTAGTGGCGACTGATCATCGTTCCGACGCCGGACAGCTCGCGCCCGGTCCGCCCGAAGTGCGTTCCTAGCGTGGGCAGGAGCGCGAGCGTGAGCGTGAAACGACGGCGGAAGAGTGCGCGCGCAGACGAGTCTCTCGCCGATTTACAAAGCACCGATCCCTTCGCAGATATCGACTTTATCTCCTCGCAGCTATGCAATGAGCGATCAGGATGGAGCGACCCGCCCGCCGAAGACATCGTTACTCTGCAAGTGTCAAGGACGGTCCAAGCCTCCTTCAGCACTCGCGCGTTAGTTGCCGGCTTAATGGTCGGATTTGACGACATTCTTAGCACTTCGCCACGCGGTTCCGAGTTCGAAGCATCACTCCGCGAGTTAATGAGTCGCCGCCCCGACCTCTCGGAGAGCGAAGCGCGCACAGCCCGCCTAAAGCTGCACGCAGCCGCTGTCCAAATTTTCACCTCCGAGGCGGCCAGAGCATTTGAGCAGTTGATTCCACAGTTGCTGAGCCTCGCTGTCACCGTTGCCGTCGCCGCAGCAGAGCCGATTGCGGCTGAAGCCGCGCAGGGGTATCAGCCTCGGGACATTAAGACCGGCGAGAGAATACGTTTCACGTTTCCCAAAGAGAGAAAGATCGAGTGGCGCGAGGGAATCTTGCGAGACACAGAGAGTGAAATCCGGAAGATCCTCGGGAAGCTTAAAAGCTCTCCAGGGGCAAAAGGTACCGCAACGCGCGACCTTCACGCCTTTCAGCGGCGCGAGGAAGTATTTGCTCGTGAGAAAGCGAGCGGCAAGAGCGACCGACTCGCGTGGACGGCGGCGAAGGCTACCGTGCAGAACGAATTCCCCAAGCTACGCAAAGAAGCTACCTATGAAACTGCTATGAGGCGCGGTAGGCGGATCGCTCCCCCGAAGAAATAGAGGAGAGTAATTCATCGCCCCATCTAATCCCGCCCGCACAATTCTTGCCCCCATCGAAAGCAAAGAATCTTCTATCCGATATTGCTCGCGCAGAAATGGCGTGCTTCACTCAGCTCCACAAGCCGAAGCCTGTTTGCGGCGGGGGGAAAGGAGTTGATGTGCATGAGAAGACTGCAAGCCGTCCGCGTTCTGGTCACCGACGCGGAGAGCGGCCAGAAACACGAACGCCGTCTCGGGTAGTTGCTTGACCGGCAACCGAGACGGCGGGTGGTGATCCTGCGATGCTCCCGTAGCTCAATCTGGACAGAGCGGCGGTCTACTAAACCGACGGTGTGGGTCCGAGTCCCACCGGGAGCGCCAATTCTATTCGCACGCGGGCTGCCGGTCCAGCGGTAGCTCGATATTGTTACATCTTCAATCTTCACCCCTCAAGCATTGACGTTCTGACCCCTCAAGCATATATTTTCTTACATGAACAAACTCTCCAGTGACGCCCGCGCCCGCATCATCATGGCTCTGATCGAAGGCAACTCGATCGCGTCTACGTGCCGGATGACGGGCGCGGCAAAGATGACGGTGCTGAGTCTCATCCGCGAAGTCGGCACCGCATGCGCCGCGTTCCATGACGCGGTTGTGCGCGACCTCGCAACGGAGCGCGTGCAGGCCGACGAAGTATGGTCGTTCTGCGGCATGAAGCAGAAGAACGTCCCTGCCGACTTGCAAGAGACGGTCGGCATCGGCTCGATCTGGACGTGGACGGCGCTTGATGCGGACACGAAGCTGATGATTTCTTGGCTGGCGAGTAACCGTAGTGCGGAAGCTGCGAACGCGCTCCTCGCTGACCTCAAGTCCCGCACGTCGGCATCGAACGAAATCCAAATCTTCTCGGATGGACTGGCGTAGTACATCGATGCGGTCCGGCAGAGCTTCGCACCCGGTGAAGCGAACCTTGGTCAAGTCGTGAAAACCTACGAAACCAGTAGTCCGCAGCCGGGCATGAATCCGAACAGTGCGGCGAGTAGGTATTCACCGGGACGCCTGCTCTCGATCGAGAAAACTGCACCTCTCGGCACGCCGGACATGAAGCACGTTTCGACCTCGTTCATGGAGCGGTTCAACCTCACGCTCCGCATGCAGAACCGGCGCTTCACGCGCCTGACGAATGGCTTCTCAAAGAAGTTCGAGAACCATTGCCACATGCTTGCAATGACGATGGTTTACTACAACTTCTGCCGGAAGCATCAGTCACTGAAGGGCCGGACGCCCGCGATGGCGGCGGGACTTACCGAGTATCGTTGGACGGCGGCGGATCTGCTGTCGCTGGAGATGTGGAGCGCGGCGGAAGCGGCAGCCTAGCGCAGCCGCTTGCGCAGCTCACGCCGTATCTGATCCGCTATTTCGTCATCAGACTTCCCATGGTCTACGACGAACTCCACCAACGGATCACGGAGGATATGCACGTGCCATTCGTTATTCGTTTGGCTGCCAACGATGCTCCATAGCGCGGTTACGCCGAATTCACCCTCGACAATAGGTTTCGCGATGGCCGTCAATTTGGATTGCATGATTGTGGAGGGGTCGCTGGCCCCCGTTCCCTACCCCATGTTACAACTTCCACTTCAAACTAGACCACTACCCAGATGTGTGCAAATGGACGGTTTCATCTGCGCCGATGTTGGTCCGCGACACAGGTGTATGCAGAGGAAGGGCTTATCTGCGAACATCTGCGTCATCTGCGGATCAAACTGGTTCGGCGATGAACCGGTAGCCAACCCATGGCTCGGTCACGATGTATTGCGGCTCGGAGGGATTGGGCTCGATTTTCTTACGCAGTGAGCTCATGTGAACGCGCACGGTGTCGGCGCTCGTGCTTGGAGCGGAGCGCCAGACGCGGGCGATGATCTGCTCGATGAACATCGGCTTCCCCGCGTTTGTGGCGAGCAGCTCCAGCAGTGAGAATTCGGTCGGGGTGAGGCGCACTTCGCGGTCGTCCTGCACAACTCGGCGGCGTTCGAGGTCGATGGTCAGGTCCGGAAACGCGAGAGTGGTCGCGGTGGGCGTCGTGGTCCGGCGGAGATGGGCGCGGACGCGGGCCAGGAGCTCGGCCATGGAGAAGGGCTTGGTCACGAAGTCGTCGGCGCCGAGGTCGAGGGCTCGGACTTTGTCGGCATCGGCGCCGCGGACGGAGAGCACGATGATGGGTATTCGCGATGTTGCGCGAATGCCGGCGATCAAATCGAATCCGTCCGAGCGCGGCATGGCAAGATCGGTCAGTACGAGATCGGGCGCCTGCGATTGAAACGCGCCTATCGCTTCGCTTCCGTCGGCCGCGGTCGATGTCGTGTAGCCGGCTGCGCGGAGTTCTTTCGACAGCGATTCGCGAATGGCGGGATCGTCGTCGGCGATGAGAATCACGTTCGAGATGGTCATGAAGATTCCTCGCCTGTGAGTAATGCTGCGGGAAGATCGATGCGCGCGATGGTACCGCCGCCCGGCCGCGGTGCCAGTCCAATGCTGCCGCCGTTTGCCGCGGCAAGGCTGCGCGCGATCTCCAGCCCCAGTCCGCGCTGGGCAACGTCGGCGGTCTCCGTTGCCACGTTGCCATCAGCGTCGACGACGCCTGGCGGGAGCCCAGGTCCGCGATCGAGAATCTCGATGCGCACTTTCTCGTGATCGAGTGGATGATTGCGCGCCACGAGCTCGATCGGTGCCGCGGCAGGAGAAACGCGGTGGGCGTTTTCGAGGAGGTTGACCAGAATCTCCAGCGCCAGTGAGGGATCGACGTTGGCGTCGGCGCAGTCAGGCTCGACGTGCAGCGTGATCGGGCGTGCGCTGAAGACGATCGGCAGGTTTTCGCGCACGGCGCGAAAGAGATCGGCGGGAGGTGTCGGCTCGCGCCGCGGTTTTGCTTTTCCAGCTTCGAGCCTCGCCATCGCCAGCAGGTTGTCGATGCGCCGCCGCAGGCGCGCGGTCTCTTCCGCAATTGCCGCGGCATCTTCGAGGAGCTCCGGATCGGCACCGGCACGGCGGCGAATCGACTCGGTGCGGATCGTCACGGCAGTGATCGGCGTGGTGAGATCATGCGAAATGGCTCGAAGAAGTGATGTCTTGAGCGCTTCGCTTTCGCGCAAGGCCTGGACGTGCGCGTTCTCTTCGATGAACCGTTCACGCTCGACTGCCAGGGCCACAAGGCGCGATGCGGATTCCAGTGCCTGCTTCGATGCTTCGGTTCCGCGGGCGACCAGCGCTCCGGTGGTCTTGCCGCCGACGATGAGCGGGAGATAGACATCGCGGCCCAGAGGCGACGGAAACTCCAAAGGCTCCTTGTGCCGGCCCACGCCGGCGATCAGGTCTTCGATCTCCTCCGGCTTGTCGCCGATCCAGGAGATGACGTTCTGCCGGAAGGGGCTGCCATCGAAGAGGACGAGTCCTCCGCCGCGCGCGCCGAGGAGTTGCAGGGCACGGCCGGCGGCTTCGCCGAGCGCGCCGACGCGGTTGGAAGCAGTGAAAAGGTCGATGCTCAATCCGTAGAGCGTCTCCAGCTCCATGCGCCGCTGCTCCGCCTTCTCCGCCTGGACACGCGCCGCGACGACAAGGCGGTTCACGGTGACGGATGCGATGAGAAATGACGCAAGCGCGAACCAGTTGGCCGGGTTCTCGATCGTGAATGTGTAAAGCGGCGGAAAAAAGAAAAAGTTGTAGCAGAGGGTGGCGATGACCGAAGAAACCGTTCCGGCCAGCAGTCCGCCCCACACGGAGATCAACAGGACGACGATGAGGTAGGCGAAGCCGATCGTGCTTGGGTTCAGCCCGAGGGCGCTGCCAGCGGCGGTGACGAGAGCGAGCGATCCCAGCGCTCCGGTCCAGATGCTCACCTGTCTGGTTTGGCGGATCATGCGGGAAACAGTGAAACACAAGGACTAGCGATGGGCGATGAACGATGAACGACGAGGGTGAAGGATGAACGACGAGGCTACATGATCGTTAGTATGCGTTCATCCTCACCCCGCCTCGGTTCCTGGAGTCCTGGACTAATGTCGATACCTTTGTCTATACTATTTGTTCATGAAGGAGAGGGCAAAGATTTTCCAAAACGGAGGAAGCCAGGCAATCAGGCTTCCGAAGTCCTGCCGCTTTGATGACGGCCAGCATGAGGTGCTCGCCAAGCGTGTTGGCCGCCGTGTCATCCTGGAAGTGGCCGATGAGTGGACCGACGACTTTATCGCGGCGCTCGGCGCATGGAAAGAGTCGATCGAGAGGCCCCGTTCTCGGAGCATTTCAAAACTGAGAGATCCATTTGAATGAGCCTGGCGTTCATGCTCGACACCGATACCGTGAGTTTCGCCTTGCGCGGACAAGGGCGGGTCGGCACCGCTATCCTCAAGCACCGTCCTTCTGATCTCTGCGTGAGTGTTATCACTGTGGCCGAGTTGCGTTACGGCGCGACGCGGCGCAAGTCGGCAAAGCTGCATGAGCTGATCGGCACATTTACGCGCAACGTGGAAGTCGTGCCATTTGATGACCCCAGTGCTCTGGAATTCGGACGCATCGCCAGCCATCTTGCAGATGCCGGTTCACCAATCGGCGAGCTCGATACCCTGATTGCTGCACATGCGATGAGCCTTGATCTGACACTCGTTACGAACAATGGGAAGCATTTCGGGCGCGTGCCGGGACTGAGGCTTGACAACTGGTTGTAGCCGGCGCCTACCATCGCTGCCGACCGAGGCGCGAGACCAATCGTTGCCGTTTCATCACGCCGGTTCCGTGCAGCTGCGAATCGAGCCCGGACATTTTTTCGATGAATCTGGCACCATTGCATCCAATCGTTCATCGTCGATCGTAAGTCTGCCGGTACGCAAAACAACTTGAAGAGGAGATTTCTATGAATAGCCGTGATCTTGCCCGTTATCTCGTACTCGGTGGTGTCGTCGCCGGCCTGACCGCCGGAACCAATCTGCGTGCCGGCCAGACGAAGTCGTCCGCGCTTTCGCTCAACCAGTCGTCGCAGGCCGTGAAGATGGCCGACACTGCGAAGGCTGCTGACAAGCACGCCTGTAAAGGCCTCAACGGCTGTAAGGGCCAGGGCGCCGACGGCAAGAATGAATGCAAAGGCCAGGGTTCCTGCGCGTCGAAGGAGTACAAGCACGACTGCGCCGGCCAGAACGCCTGCAAGGGCCAGGGCGCTGGCGGCAAGAACGAGTGCAAAGGCAAGGGCGGCTGCGCCGTTCCGCCGAAGGCGTCGTAGTAGTTCCGCTCCCGGGGACGGGCGAATGCCCGTCCTTTGGGGTGGGGAGTGGGGGTGAAGTTAGAAGGGTGAAGAGTGAAGAGTGAAGAGTGAAGGGTGAAGAGTGAAAGTAAGACAACTAATCCCTCTTCACACTTCACACTTCACTCTTCACACTTCACCCCTACTCCTCACCCCCACAAAACCATGAATCGATTCCAACTTCCTGACCTTGGTATCGGCATCGGCCTGAGGACCGTGCATTACGCGCACATCCTCGACAACGATCCGGCCATCGACTGGTTCGAAGCGCTCTCTGAGAACTATCTCGATACTGGTGGCCGTCCGCGTTACGTGCTCGAGAAAATCGCGGAGCGCTATCCGATCGTTCTGCACGGCGTGTCGATGTCGATCGGCGGAACCGATCCGCTCGACTTCGACTACCTTCGCAAACTGAAAGCGCTGGCACGTTCCGTCAATGCGCGCTGGATCTCCGATCATCTCTGCTGGACTGGAGTCAGCGGCCGCAACGTACACGATCTGCTACCGATGCCTTACAACGAAGAGTCGCTTCGTCACACCGCGGAGCGCGTGCGGACCGTTTCCGAATTTCTGGAGACGCCGCTCGTCGTCGAGAATCCATCGTCGTACGTCGAGTTCAAAGCATCGACGATGACGGAGTGGGATTTTCTCGCCGCGCTGGGCGAGCAGAGTGATTGCGGCTTGCTCCTCGACGTGAACAACATCTACGTCAGCTCGTTCAATCACAGTTTCGATCCGAATACCTACGTCGACGCGATCCCCGCCGACCGCGTCGTACAGGTTCATCTCGCCGGCCACGCCAATCACGGTACGCACATCATCGACACGCACGACAACTTCGTGATCGACGAGGTGTGGCAGCTCTACGCACGCGCTAGCGCACGCATCGGCAATGTCTCGACGCTGATGGAGTGGGATGCGGATATCCCCGATTTCGAGACGGTGCATGCCGAGGCGCGGAAGGCGGAGGCGTTTCGTGAATCGGGGAGTGGGGGGTGGGGAGTGGGGAGTGGGAGAAAAGGCGATACGCTCCAAGCTGCGATCGCCGAGTCGCAAGTAGAAGACTCAGCGCCCGCCGAAACTCCGGTCCTCTTATCCCCGAAACCCGACCACCGACATGCGACTCCCGCAACAGAGGCTCCCCTTGCCATCTGATCTCGCGCTGGCGCCGTTGCAGGAATGGATGCAGGCCGTCGTGACGCATCCCGGTGACGTGCACGACGCTGCCAAAGCGGCGGCGATCGATATCGACTCGATTGTGCTGCCGTCGAAAACGTTGCAGCCGCTGCAGCGCGTTGGCATCTATCACAGCATGTATTTGCTGCGGATGATCGAAGCGCTTGAGATCGATTACGCCGCGCTCGCGCATTTCATCGGCGGGCACGCGTTCGGGCATCTCGTGTCCGACTACGTACAGCGCTTTCCATCCCGAAGCTGGACGTTGAACCGGCTCGGCGATCATCTCCCCGAGTTCATCGCCGGCTCGACGATGAAGCGGCGTGTGTTTCTCTCCGAGATGGCGCGGCTGGAGCTGGCGATGACGCATGTGTTCGAGGCGGAGGAAGCCGAAGCACTGCCGGCGGACGCGATCGGTGCGGTGCCGCCGGACAAGATCGAGACGCTTCGCTTCACGCCGATTCCCGGACTCCGGCTTCTGGAATTCGGGTACCAGATCAACGACGCGTTTCAGTCGTGGCGCGAAGAACGCGTCGTCACACCGGTGCGCGGGAAATCGTGGCTTGCCGTTCATCGACGCAACTACGCCGTCTTTCGCATGCCGCTCTCGAAGGAGGCGTTCGCATTTCTCGACGCACTCATTTCTGGCGAGACGATCGGTGGTGCGATCATGATGTTTCGCCGCCGGTTTCGGCGGATGCCAGAACAGCAGGAGCTTTTCGGCTGGTTCCGCGACTGGAGCGAGGCGGGACTCTTTGCAGCAATCGACGCCACCGGATAGGAGAACGCGATGATCGGCAAGCTGGTGCAGTGGTACGACGTGGTCATGTCGCGCGGATTCGACAAGCTCCGCAGTCCTCTGCTGCTCGCGCTTCGTTTGATCTTCGGTTGGGGACTCTTCCAGACCGGTAAGGGCAAGCTGGAGAACATCGACCGTTTCACCGACTTCCTCACACATCTTCACATTCCAATGCCGGGTTTCAACGCGCACTTCGTGGCGACACTCGAATGCGCCGGCGGTTTGCTTCTGCTCATCGGCCTGGCTTCGCGACTGATCGCGATTCCTCTGACGATCAACTTCATCGTTGCGTACCTCACCGCCGATCACGAGGCGCTTGTGGGGTTTTTCAAAGATCAGGAAGCGTTCACGAGCGCGGCGCCATTTCTTTACCTGCTCGTTTCGCTGATCGTGCTCGCGTTTGGTCCCGGACTCTTCTCGCTCGACGCGCTCATCCGGCGCGTTTTTCTGCGCCGCCGGACGGCCTGAGCGGCGACTCACCTATTGGCCGTCAAGCCGTTCGAGAACGTCCGGGCGCATTTCGGGCTCACTCGGCGTCGATGCAGAGGTTCGTGTTGGTGGTGACGGCAGCCGGTGCTTCCTCGATCAGCCGGCGTGCGCCGGCGAAGCGCCGCGCCCAATGCGTGGCATTCAGCGAGGCGATGGCGACGCCGTGCCGCGCGGCGTGAACGAAATGCCCGCCGCCGATGTAAATGCCGACATGCGAAATTCCTCGAAGGCGGCCTCCGTGAAAGAAGACGAGATCGCCCGCTATCAGCTCCTCGCGTGCGACGGCGCATCCCTGCTTGAATTGGCGCGCCGCCGTTCTCGGCAACGCGACACCGACGACGCGAAATGCGCGCTGCACGAGCGCTGAACAATCGAGTCCCTTCGGCGAATCGCCGCCGAGCCGGTACGGGAAGCCGGCAAACGTTCTGGCCATCTCGACGACCATCGTCGTGGCCGGCGCGGCTCCGGTCGATTGCGCTGATGCAGTCGTCGTCACACCGCACGCCAGAAATAAAACCAGCATCAGCACGAGCGATGAAGATTGCCTGCTTCTCTCACGCGGGCGGCTGACACAACGATGGCGGCACTCGCCGCAGTTGAATAGATGCGCGGTCACGAGACTCCCCGCTCCGGTGAACACGAGAACGGTCTCCGCCGGCCCGTGCAGAAGCAACCTGCTTCCGATGATCGCGGCCAGCCCGGCGCCGATGCCGATCCGCGGAAGCAATGCGCCATTGCGGCGGAACGACGCGCGTATGGCGGAGAGGCCGATGAGCAGGGAAATGCCGGCGATCCATGTCTCGGCGGTTTCGCTGTGCTTCGCGGCCGCCGGAAGCGAAACGAGAATCAACGGCGTGGCCAGACAGTGAATGGCGCAGAGGATGGATACTGCAGCTCCGGCGCGGTCGATCCTCGTCTGCGATGTTTGCACTCAGTCCACCTCCGGATTCGAGTGGCAGACGGTATTGGACCAGCGCTCGTCTTCGCCAGCGATTCTCTGCCTGTGCGCAAAAAGCATCGATGAGAGGTCGTTCCGGTTCAATCAGCGGTACGAGCAAGCTCCCGGCTCCGTCCGCTTAGCCGCTGGTCTCGCAAGACGGACGTGATACTGCATGCAGCACGATGCTACAGCGAAGTACCGCGGCCCGAGTGGCAGTCGTTCCGGTGTGATTGCCGTTCACCGGGTGAATGGTTCCATTCATTGAAAAACGCTCTTACCACGCGGACGGCGCGGGCATCGTGCGCGGATGTACCAATCGACGCGACGTTTCCTCCCTCTCACTCTTCTCACCTTTCTTCTCGCCGGATCACTTTTTGCGCAGACCTCCGGGACTCTGACCGGCAAAGTTACGACGGGCGCCGGCGCACCGGTCGCCAGTGTGGACGTTCAGCTCGTCGATCTGCGACGCAGCACGACGGCTGACACATCCGGCGCGTATCGATTCGACGCCGTTCCGCCCGGCCGGCACCTCGTGCAGGTGGTCAGCGCACGCGCCGGCACTTCGGTGCGCCAGATCGATACCTCTGGCGCGAACACAACGCTTGACGTCGTCCTCGACCTCGCCGTTCACCGCGAGGAAATCGTCGTCAGTGCCACCGGCGGTCCACAGATGGCCTCGGAAGCTGCGCAACCGGTGGACGTCATCTCCGGCACCGACCTTCAGGCGCGACAGCAGCCGACCCTCGGCGAAACGCTGGCCAATGAGCCTGGCGTTTCCTCAACCGGATTCGTCCCAGGCTCCAGCCGTCCGCTCATCCGTGGCCTCGGCGGCGACCGCATCCGCATTCTGGAGGATGGCATCGGCACCGGCGACGCGTCGAACGTCAGCCAGGATCACAACGTCACGATCGATCCGGTCAACGCCCGCAGCATCGAGATCGTGCGCGGACCGGCCACGCTTCTCTACGGGAGCAATGCCATCGGCGGCATCGTCAACGTTCTCGATGATCGCGTTCCCACCAGCGCGGCGAAAGGGATCAACGGCTCGGTAGACCTGCGCGGCACCTCGAATGCGCATGAGCGCAACGGCGAGATCTCGTTGGACGGCGGCAGCGGCATGTTCGCCTGGCACGGCAATTACGGACAGCGGAAGACCGGAGACTACGACACGCCGATCGGCAAGCTGTTCAACAGCGATATCGACGCGAAGAACGGTGCCCTCGGCGCGTCGCTCGTCGGCGCCAAAGGCTTTCTTGGGCTCGCCTACAGCGGTTACGACACGAACTACGGCGTCTCGAATGCCGGACCGGGCGTTGAGCCCGAGGAAGTCGTGCGCATCGACATGCGAAACCGGAAGTGGGACCTGCGCTCCGAGCTCGAAGGCGGCGGTGGTCCGTTCAGCCGCTACCGCTTCCGCTTCGGACGGTCGGATTACACGCACTCCGAGGTCGCCGACGGCAATACGAACATCACGTTTCACAACAAGTTCAATGAAGGCCGCCTCGAGGCGACGCAGCAGGCGTTTGGCGCGCTCACAGGCTCGATGGGTGTGCAATTCTCGAAACGCGATTTCTTTACCACCGGCGAAGAGCTTCTTCCGCCGACCCTGACGAAGAACATGGCAGCCTTCATCTTCGAGGAGGCGGGGAAGGGCACGTGGCGTTTGCAGTTCGGCGGGCGCTTCGAGAATCAGAAGGTGAATGTTGCGTCGGACGAACTGCCGGACCGCAGGTTCAACGGTCTGTCAGGCTCGGGCGCGCTTGTATACGTGCCGAACGCCGGCTACTCGGCGTCGTTGGCGCTGTCGCACTCGGTTCGCGCCCCGGTAGCGGAGGAGCTGTATTTCCGCGGCGCGCATGAGGCGACGTTCCAGTTTGAGATCGGCGATCCGAACCTTCGCAAAGAAACGTCGAACGGCCTCGATCTTTCCTTTCACAAGCGTACCGGCATGGTGACGGGGACGGTCAGCGTCTACGCGAATCGCTACAACGGCTACATCTTCCAGGATCCCACCGGCGACGAAGAGGAAGGCTTTCCGGTATTTGTCTTCGCGCAGCGCGATGCGAAGTTCAACGGTGCGGAAGGTCACGCCGACATCTCGCTCTATCACACGGATCCGAATCATCTGGCGCTGGAGATCACCGGCGACTACGTTCACGCCGGCCTGTCGAATGGCGGAGGTCCGATCCCGTTCATTCCGCCTGCTCACCTCGGCGTCGGCCTGCGATTTCAGGGAGAAGCGCTCTATTTGCTGGCCGAGGCGCGGCATGCGGCGAAACAGGATCGCGTAGCGGACTTCGAGACGACCACCCCCGGGTACACGCTCCTGAACGCGGCGATCGGCTACCGGTTCTTCGCCGGCAATACCGTCAGCGATGTCATGTTGCGCGGAAGCAATCTGACCGACAAGCTGGCCCGCAACCACGTCAATCCGCTCAAGGACGCAGTGCCGCTGCCGGGCCGCGACATCACGTTGTCATATCGACTCACGTTCTGAGCGATGGCCGAGGTCCAGGGCGTCTTCGAGCAAGCCGTGTTGATCGCGGTGGCGACCCTGGACCGCGAGTCGTCGGGTGCAACGATCGTTGCCGCGGTGCGCGAGCGGCTGCAACGCAACGTGCACTCCGGCTCGGTACACAGCACGTTGCAACGGCTGGAACAGAAGCAGTTGATCACGTCGCGGAAGGGCGCGATGCCCGACCGCGGCGGCCGGCCAAGACGTTATTTCGCGGTCAACGAAGAGGGCATTCGCGCGTTGCGCCGCGCGAAGGTGGAGATCCAGCGAGCGTGGGGCGATTTCGTCGCGGAGCGATAAGGGATCGCGCGCGGACTCAACTTCCGGTGGGTCTCAGGATCGGAGCGGGGTAGCTCGGAACAATCGTCGCAGTAACAATCGTGAGCCGTGATTCAACGCCTGGCGAATCAGCATCCGATCGAAGCGATGGAAATCTCGGCGGTCTCGTTCTCGACTTCTTCGAGCGGCTTTTATCACGCCGGCATTCTGACAAATCAAACCCGGCGCGATGGGGACTTTGTGCTCAAACTACCGGCTTTCGTCGGGCATCACAGCCGCAGCAGCCGCTCGCGCAGCAGCCGCGAATGAAAGCGGCTCGTTTGCAGCTCCTGTCCGTTGGATAGCAGCAGCACGAAGGTTCCGCCGGGCATCGGCGTGGCTTTGGTGATCGTGTTGATGTTCGCCAGCGTGCCGCGGCTCAGGCGGATGAACTCTTCGCGATCGAGCCGCGCTTCGAGATCCTTCAAACGATAGGAGATCGTGTGCTTCACGCCGCGAATGGTCGTCAGATGCAGCAGCTCGCCGTCGGCGATCACGGAGGCGACCTCATTGACCGGCACGAGCACGATCTCGTTCTTGCGGCGGACCGGAATGCGCCGTAACGGACCCGCGCTCGTGGCCTCGAACGCGCTTGCGGCTGTGCGGACATTCTTCACGGCCGCTGCGCGGGCATCATCGCGATCGAGGCGGTCGATGGCGCGGCTCACCGTTTCGCGCAGGCGCGCGGCATCGACGGGCTTGAGGAGATAATCGACAGCATTCAGCTCGAAGGCGCGCACGGCGTATTCGTCGTAGGCTGTTACGAACGCGATCATCGGCATCAAGCCGCGCTTGATGAGGCGCACCACGCCGATGCCGTCGACTTCCGGCATCTGCAGATCGAGTAGCGCCAGATCGGGTTTCTCGCGCTCGATCAACTCGACCGCAGCCGCTCCGTCCGTGGCCTCTCCGACGATCTCGACGTCGTGGAAGCGCCGCAGCATCGACAGCAACAGAGATCGCGCCGGCCTCTCATCATCGGCGACGATCACGCGCAACCGGTCTCTCATGCGCGCCTCGCGATCGGGAGGAGGATCTCGGCGCGCGTTTCGTCAGCCGTAGCGACGAGCGTCAGACTGGCGGCATCGCCGTACTGATGGCGCAGGCGCGCATCGAGGTTCGAGAGCCCTACGCCCTGCTGCCGGCCGCGGATGATGTCCGACTCGGTCGCCCGAGCGCCGCTGTTGCGGACAGTAATCGCCAGGATGTCGCCGTCGGAGCGGCTCTCGATGCTGACGCGCCCGCCGCTTCTGCAGTTGGCGATGCCGTGCTTGATGGCGTTCTCGACGAGCGGCTGGATCATGAGCGCCGGCACGCGGATTCCCCGCAGCTCGCCGGGGACGTCGATGTCGATGCGCAGTCTTTCTTCGAAGCGTGCGCGCTCGATCTCGAGATAGGCGCTGACCAGGTCGATCTCGTCGCCGAGCGTGGTGGCGGCATCCGCGGAACGGAGGACACCGCGCAGCAACGCCGTCAGCTTCATCAGCGTTCCGTGGGCGCGCGTTGGCGAAGTCTGGATGAGGTAGCCGATCGTGTTCATGGCGTTGAAGAGGAAGTGCGGATTCACCTGCGCGCGAAGCGCTCGCAACTCGGCTTCCGTGGCCAGCCTGCTTTGTTGATAGCGCTCGCGCTCGAGCCGGATGGTGTCGATGCGGCGCGCCGCCAGCAGTGCCATATTCTCGAGCATGGCCAGATCGTCGGAGAGCAAACGACGGCCCCCGGCAAGCGGACCAATCACGAGCGCATAACGCGGCGGCTCCGTCGTCCGAATGGACATCACGTCGTCACCGGCATCGAGACCCTCTTCGATCCATCGCATCTCATCGGCTGCCAGCGGCGACCGCAATGCATCGGCGAGAGCATTCATCACCGCAGGCGGCTCTTCCAGCGCACCCAGGGATTGATCGAAATCCTCGCGAAGGCGTTTGTAGTCGACGCGATGCAAGACGACGCGATCGACGATCCACGCGGCTCCTCGGCACAACGGTGGATAGAGGAGGGCCAGCCCGGCCCAGAGAATTACGGAGACGCCGACCGCGACCGGATCGCTGCGGAAGTCATGCTGCGCGAGGAGTGGCACTTCCACGCCGACGTACAGCCCCGAGGCGATGGCGACGAGCGCGAAGAGGGCGATGGCGCGCTTCAGAAAAAGATCCGCCAGCGCGAATCGGAAGTCCTGGTAGAGGATCGCGAAAATCAATGGGATCGATGCGTGATGTCCCGCCAGCTCGATGAACCACGATTCCGTTGCACCTTCGCGGTGACTGAGATGCAAGGCAGAGACAGCGAAGACCGCCAGCGCGACGATCGACCAGCCGCGCGCCGAACCGGTTCGGCGGCGTGTCAGCAGAAAGAGCGGAATCGTCAGCGCGAGGTAGAACCAGGTGAGTGTCTGCAGAGCGACAACCGAAGGCACTGGCGCGCCGCTGGAAGCCGCTCGGAACATGAGCGTTTCGGCAACGGTGCTGATCGCATACGAACCCCAGACGATCGCGGCCGCGGTTCGGCGATGACGCGCCTCCGACTGCGATCGGAGGACGGTGTGGACGACGACAGCAGGCAGAAACCCGAGGGCGCTGTACGCCGTCGCGATCAGAAAAGGGGATGCGTCGCCGCCCGCGAAGTCGCGAATTCCGAATGCGGCGAGGCCGCTGACGTTCCAGATGAGTCCGAGGATTGCTGTGACGAGCGGAAGGCGATCGTCGCCCACGCGCCGCCGCACGACCAGCGCGAAGAGCATCGCGTAGAGCGCTGCGCCGGTCAGGAAGCCAATCAGGTGCACCAGTGCGGCGACGTTGTGGGGCGGCATTCGAGTTGATTATGACGAGAAGGTTCCGACCTGCAAGGCGAGGCCGGTGAATGGTTGGTTTCGGGTGATGAATGGTTGGATCTTGCGGTTGCGCGGTTGCGCGGTTGCGCGGTTGCGCGGTTGTGAGGTTACGGAGTTGCGAGGTTTCTGAGTAGATCCTTCGCAGCAACCCAGCAACCCAGCAACCCGGCACCTCAGCACCTCAGCAACCAACAACTCAGCAACCGCGCGAGACCGCAACCCACTGCATTCTGTTATCGTCGCGCTCTCTCCTCGAGGAGGCGAATGGGGTCTGGTGGCTCCCGCGGTCTTCAAAACCGTTGTTTCGGCGCGGAAGCGTCGAAGGGTCGGTTCGATTCCGACGCGCCTCCGCCATCTAAAACCCTCGCTCCCAAGTCGTCAGAACCCTAGTCTCCCTCGACGTCACCTGAGGCTCGGCGCTGCCTTCGCTGCGAGCGCTTAATCGCAAAATAACCTTCCGTTCGCCAAAACTTAATCCCCATGGTCCGCAAACGGCCTCACTATGACCGATGTGTGGTTGTGTGTCCATTTTTATATAGTATTTTTGGAAACTAGTCCTTAAGTTCATTCTGATACTGCTGCCGTAATAACGCACGTATCTATATGAAAATAAAGGACTTGCACTTTTTAAACGAACTGCTACAGTGCCCTCCCCAAAGTCGACACGATCGGCTTAGGTCCAATCCAAATAACTCACGAAACCCCTGTAAAAGGTCATCGCGCCTGCATCTGGCGCTACCCACAAAAGGAACCCGAATGAAACGAGCTCTTCCCTTTCTTCTTTTGTCGCTTCTTCTCGTCGGATCGCTCGATGCCGCGCCAGGTCGCCGCCACAAGAAAGTGGCGCAGTCCGAGGTTACGGTGGAGGCGGAGGTGGAGGCAGGCAAGGCGCTTCGTGCCGCCGTTGGCGAGAGGGAGAGGAAGTCGAATGAGGATACGGGTACCATCGTAGCCAAGCCGGTGCCGATTCCGTTTGGACCCCCGATTGAGCTGCAACTGAAGCGCGCTGACAGCCGCAAGTTCGATCTGCGCTCCCTCCCAAGGACGCAGCCGGTACAACAGGAGCGCGCGGAGCTTCCGGAGCCGGCGTTCCACCCTGTCACCGTCCAGGCGACTGGTGTTCCGCCGACGGCCAATCTGCCCGCTGTGCCTCTTCCATCGGCTCCGGCGCCACCGCCGATCGCAGTCTACGAGGGGCTCGATCGTTTCAATTGGGGAGCCGGCAGTCCTCCCGATACGAATGGTGACGTCGGTCCGAACAACTACATTCAGACCGTCAACTCCTCGATTGGCGTGTACCGGAAGTCCGACGGCTTCCAGCAGGCGGCATTCACGTTCAACACGTTCATGAGCCAGGGCAACTTCGGCAATCTGTGTGACACCAACAATTTCGGCGATCCGGTCGTCCTCTACGACACATTCGAAGACCGCTGGATCATCACGGACTTCGCGTTTGTGCTCGACGGCGGCGGCAATGTGGTCGCTCCTGCCTACCAATGTTTCGCTGCCTCGATGACTGGCGATCCGGTCGCCGGCGGGTGGAACTTCTACTCCATCCAGATCTCGGATGCTCTCAACGATTATCCGAAGTTGGGCATCTGGCCGGACGGTCTTTACATGTCCGCGAACATGTTCACCTTCGGCGCCGGCTCCGCGTTCACGAGCGCCCGCGCCTGGGCCTTCAACAAGGCGCAGATGTATGCCGGAAGCCCGACCGTGAAGGTGGTCTCCTTCAACATTCCCGGCGGCGATTTCACGGTCATCCCCAGCAACGCACGCTTGCAGACAGGCACGCCGCCACCCGGGCGTCCCAATCTGTTCACCTCCAGCTGGCTCTTTACGAACGCTCTGACCGTCTATCAGTTCCACGTTGACTGGAACAGCATTTCGCAGTCGACGTTCACGGGCCCGGATACACCCATTGCCGCTACGAGCTGGCCGAACGCTGCCGTCGCGAACGCCGCGCAGCCGGGTACGGCTACGCTCCTCGATGTCCTTCAGATCCGCGCCATGGTGCAGAACCAGTACACGAACTTCGGCGGCACCGAGTCGTTGTGGATCCCTCATACGGTTCGCCGAGGAAATACGAGTGGATTCGCTGCGCCGCGCTGGTACCAGGTGAACGTCACCGGCGGCGCGGTCAACCCTGCTATCCCACAAGCGGCGACGTGGGATCCGGACAATGCCAACGTCGTCAATCGCTTCATGCCCAGTCTGGCGCTTGACCGGGCCGGGAACATGGCCATGGGCTACAGCACCTCGAGTGGGACGGTCTTTCCCTCGATCATGTATGCGGGCCGGCTGGCAGCCGATGCGGTCAATACCTTCAGCCAGACCGAGCAGACGTTCTTTACCGGCACCGCTTCACAAACAGGTACGACTCGATGGGGTGACTACAGCGCTATGACGCTCGACCCGGACGGTTGTACGTTCTGGTACACGACCGAGTATGCAAATCCGGCGGACCAGACCTTTAATCATCGCTGGCTGACCAAGTTCGGCTCGATCGGAGCATTCCCCGGATGCACCCCGGTTGGAGCGGGTGGTACGGTTTCCGGTACGGTGACCGCCGCGGCCGGCGGCGCGCCAATCAGCGGCGTCACGGTGCAGTTGGGCGCGGGGCGTTCGACGACCACTGACGGCTCGGGCAATTACTCGTTCACCAGCATTCCCGCGGGCACCTACCCGACGATAACCGCGAGCAAACCAGGATTCGTCTCAGGATCCGCGTCGTCGATCGTCGTCACTGACGCCGGCACCACGACGCAGAACTTTTCGCTGGCCGCTGCTGCGTCGAGCTCCTGCCTCACCGACACCACACAGTCCGATTTCTTGACTGGCGTTACTTCCGCAACCGTCGACATCAACACATCTCCCGGCGACGTCACATTGTCCAATGCACCGACCTCTGACCAGGCGAACACCGCCGGCACGACAACCGGAACCGGCTTTGGCACCCCTGCCTGGACCGGTCAGACCTTCATCGCGGGAGTCAGCGGTCTACTCGTGAAAGCCGATGGCCAGCTCTTCTGCAACGGTTGCGGCGCGACACCTCCGGACCTCACGCTTTCCCTCCGCGCGACTTCGGCTGGTTTGCCGACAGGCGCTGATCTCGCCACCGCGACGGTCCTCGGTGCGCAGTTTGCCAGCGGTGCGTCCGTCCTCTTCACGGCGACCTTCGGCTCGCCGGTCTCGATCACTTCCGGAACGCAATACGCTCTGGTCCTGCGGCCGGTCTCCGCTCCGGCGGGCTCCGGCTATTTCTGGATTCGCTCTTCGCCGAGCACGTACACCAACGGTTCGCGTGTTCTGTCGGCCGACAGCGGCGGCACATGGTCCGCCGATACCACGCGCGATTACAACTTCAGAACGTACGTTCAGGTCGGCTATGCAGCAGCAGGCAACTTCGTGTCGTCTCCCAAGGATTCCAATCCGGGAGGCGGACTGACGCCGATCTGGTCGACGTTCTCATGGAACGGTTCCACTCCCGCGAATACATCGTTGCAGTTCCAGCTCGCCGGATCGAATAACGTCAACGGACCGTTCAACTTCGTCGGACCGGACGGCACCGCGGGAACATTCTTCACGACCTCACCGGCGCAGCTCTCGCCCCAGTTCTACAACTTCCGGTTCCTCGAGTACAAGGCATTCCTTGCCACCACCGATCCCAACGTCACGCCCACGCTCAGCGACGCCACCACCTGCTTCAACGACGTCGATTGCAGCAGTACGGCGGCTACGATCACGCCAACACCGGCAGCGGTCTGCACAAACTCGACCGGCAATACCGCCGCTGGTCCGGCTGGCATGATCTCTTACGCATGGGGCATTGCCAACGGCACGATCACCTCCGCGACGAACATGCAGAGCATCACCTATACGGCCGGTGCGTCTGGTAGCGTCACGTTGAATCTCACCGTCACGGCAGCAAACGGATGCATCATCTCCGGCTCGACGCCGGTTACGATCAACCCTATACCGGCCACACCAACGATCACCGCGGGCGGGCCGACGGCATTCTGCAGCCCCGGCAGCGTCACGCTCACATCGAGCAGCGCTTCGGGTAACCAGTGGTACCTCAACGGAAACCCGATCGGCGGCGCCACGAACAACACCTATGTCGCCACCGCATCGGGTAACTACACGACCGTTGTCACAGCGCTCGGCTGCAGTAGCGCGGCCTCGAATTCCATCGCTGTGACCGTCAACCCGATCCCGGCCACGCCCACGATCACTCCCGGAGGAGCGACGACGTTCTGCGCCGGCGGAAGCGTGACGCTGACGTCGAGCAGCGCAAGCGGCAATCAGTGGCTGCTCAACGGCAATCCGATCGGCGGTGCCACGAACACGACGTACAACGCGACGGCCAGCGGCAACTACACGGTCACCGTGACGACGAGCGGCTGCACCAGCGCGCCATCATCGGCAACGACCGTGACCGTGAACCCGATCCCGGCCACGCCCACGATCACTCCCGGAGGAGCGACGACGTTCTGCGCCGGCGGAAGCGTGACGCTGACGTCGAGCAGCGCAAGCGGCAATCAGTGGCGGCTCAACGGCAATCCGATCGGCGGTGCCACGAACACGACGTACAACGCGACGGCCAGCGGCAACTACACGGTCACCGTGACGACGAGCGGCTGCACCAGCGCTCCGTCTTCGGTCACGACCGTGACGGTCAACCCGCTTCCGGCCACACCGACGATTACACCCGGAGGCCCGACGACGTTCTGCGCCGGTGGCAGCGTGACGCTGACCTCTAGTAGCGCGTCCGGCAATCAGTGGTATCTGAACGGCAACCCGATCGGCGGTGCCACGAATACAACGTACTCCGCCACCGCCTCAGGCAGCTACAAGGTCGTCGTGACGGCAAGCGGATGCAGCAGCGCTCCATCGGCGGCCACGAATGTAACTGTCAATCCCAACCCCAACGCCACGATCACGGCGCCGGCCAGCGCGGCAACAGGGTCGACCGGCAACATCGCCTCCGTCGCCAACGCCGGAGTCGGCGCCACCTATAACTGGAGCATCACCAACGGCACGATCACGGCGGGCACGGGCACCAACAGCATCACCTTCACTGCCGGCGCGGTGGGAACGTTGACGCTCAACGTCACCGTGACTACGAGCGCCGGTTGCAGCGACGCCAAATCGGCCAACGTCAACGTCGTCGTTCCACCCGTGACCGTAACCTCGGTGTCGCCGACCGGCGGCACGATCGCAGGCGGCTCGGCAGTGACGATCAACGGGACAGGCTTCGCCAGCGGTGCGAGTGTCACCTTCGGAGGAGCGACGGCGACGAATGTCGCTGTTGTCAGCGCCATCAAGATCACGGCCAGGACTCCAGCCCACGCGCTTGGCGCCGTCAACGTGACGGTGACGAACGTCGATACGACGAGCGGCACGCTCGTCGCCGGCTATCTCTACAAGGCCCAGCAATTTGATCCGAACAACGACGGCACGATCACCTCGTCGGACATTTTCTATCTTGTGAACTACCTCTTCCTTGGCGGTCCCGCGCCGAGCGCTGCGGCGGGTGTGTTGTCAGGTGATGCGAACGGCGATGGAGTTGTCAACGCGTCCGATATTTTCTACCTCGTGAACTATCTCTTCCTCGGCGGCCCGCGGCCTAACGCGGTTCCGACTCTGACGCCTTCCGCTCTTTCGGCGGGCACGACGGAGACGGGCGCGATCGAGGGCTCGATCACGCTTGGCAAACCGTTGCAGCGCAACGGCCGCTACGTCGTCCCGGTCGTGATGTCGATCGTCCCGGGCTCGATCACCCCGCAGTCGATGGCGTTGCGCGTTCACTTCGACGGGGAAGGAAACGTCGGTACTGTGTCCGTTCGTAAAGCAGGTGCGGCGAATGATCTTGCAGTGCCGTTTGAGATCGCGCGCAACGTGGACAACGATCTGTCTTACCTTGTTTCCTATGGCGGGCTGAATCTTGGACAAAGCCGTTCGGCGGTCGTCGCCGAAATCGAGATCGATTCGGTGGACGGAGCCGTAGGTCTCAGCATCGATCCGCAGTTGACAATGATCGGCGATCAAGCCGGCCAGGAATCGGCGACGGTTGCGAATGGAAAGCTTCAGGTCAAGGGCGCATCGATTGGCAAGACCCTCATGAAACCGAATGCGCATGGAAACGAAGTGAATTAAGACGGCAAGAGGAAAGAAATGAACGATCACGTCATTGCAATGAAGATTCGTCGTGCAGCCATCCTTGTCGCCGTGGCCGCTCTGCTATGCGCTCCTGCCGCATGGCCGGCGGTGCTCACACCCGATTCGGTCACGGTGGCAACCGTCAACGGCCCGCAGTACTCGCAGGTCGACGTGCCTGTGTACATTCGCGATCTCTCAGGAACTCCTCTGGGTCTGGACCAACCACCGGGGTCGCGCATCCAGGCATACAGCCTTACCGTGAACTATTCGCCGGCGTCGGCGGTGCAATCGATCAGCTTTTCGAGAGCGGGCATTACGACGCCGCTGACACCAGCATTTGAAAGCAGTCCTTCCAGCGCTGGATCGATCTCGCTGCTCGATTCTTTTCAGGAGTCGACCAATCCCATTCCGTTCACACTCAATGCAGCCGCACCGGGAAACCAGGTGGCTCATCTGCTGGTCACGCTCGCTCCTTCCGCTACGCCAGGCACGGTCATCACGCTGACGCTCGACCCCACGCTCACCCAGCTCTCTAACGACAGCGGCACGACGTCGGAGTCGACAACGGCGGCCACGCTCACTCTCGTCAATGGCGCGATCACGGTCGTCCCTTCGGTTCCGGCGATGTCGCACACCCTCCTTCTGTTGCTGGCTGTTTCTCTGGCATTCATCGGATCGCGTATCATCCGCTTCTAGTCATCCCACTTTGCGTGTGCGGCCCGGATTCTCGTCCGTGCCGCACATCGTCGTATGTCACCAATTCCCAGGACACCTCATGACCTCGAAGCAATCCCCCGCGGTGCTGTTGCTGTTGATTTTTCTGGTACTGATCACGGCGTTCGCTGCCTTGCCGGCATCAGCGCAGGACGCGGTGACGATCGGCACGGTCACCGCGAGCGGCAACACGGTCGATGTTCCGGTCTACATCCGCGACGCTTCAGGCACGCCGTTGGGCCTCGATCAGCCGGCGGGGTCGCGTATCCAGTCGTTCAGCATCACGGTGAACTATTCTCCGTCGTCGGCGGTACAGGCGGTCAGTTTCTCGCGAGCGGGAATCACATCGTCGTTGAATCCGGCCTTCGAGAGCAGTCCGTCCAGCCCAGGGTCGGTCACACTGCTCGAGACGTTCCAGGAGTCGAGCAACCTCATTCCTTTCGCGCTCAACGCGCCACCTCCCGGCGACCATGTCGCGCATCTGATCGTCACGCTCTCGTCGTCGGCTGCTCCTGGCTCGACGATCACGCTCACGCTCGATTCGTCTACCCAGCTCTCGAATCAGGGAGGAACGGCATCCGAATCGGGAGGCTCGCTCGCGCTGAGCAACGGCGCGATCAACGTCCCGCAGTTGACGCTGGATCTTCTTCCATCCAACATCTCGATTTTTTCTGACAGCACTGCCACGCTGACCGCGCAGACGAGCGCGAATGTCTCCAGTGCCACGACAGTGACACTCAACTCGTCGAATCCCGGCGTGGCCACTGTGCCACCTTCCGTGGTGATCCCGACGGGTGCACGCTCAGCCCAGTTTACGGTCACCGGAGTCGGGATCGGCTCCACGACAATTACCGCAAGTTTGCCGCCGGCAAGCGGCGGGGCCACGGCGGCCGCTCATATCTCGGTGACCGAGCCGCCTGTGCCGTGCGATACGCCGGCCATTCCGCAGCTCAACGCTCCGGTGAGTGCCGAGGCAGGAAAGACCTATTCGGTCAGTTGGGCCGCTGTCGCGCGTGCCACCGACTACGTGCTCGACGAATCGACGGATGTGAATTTCATCGGCGTTGCTTCGTCGACGGTAACCGGTACGACCGCATCGTTCACACACCCAAGCGCCAACCGTTACTACTATCGGATCCGGGCGCGCAACACAGCGAATGGGTGCAACACGACATCGTTGTTCTCGTCCGCGGTCTCAGTGCTGATCTCGGTGACGCCGCTGCCGCAAACGCGCTTCCTGCCTGTCGTCGGTTCGACTGCGGGGAGCAACGGCGCATACTTCAAGACATCGGTCCAGCTCTTCAATCCGAAGAGCGCCACGATCTCGGGCAAGATCGTGTTTCACCCGCAGGCCGCATCGGGAGCATCGGGCGATCCCTCACTCGTCTATGCCATCGCGGCGGGGAAATCGTTGTTCTATCCCGATCTCCTTCCGGCCATGGGTGTCGCCTCGGGAATCGGCAGCGCGGATGTCGTCGCTGACGCCGGTGTGCCGTTTCCGATCGCTCTCGTGCGTGTCTTCAATGACGCAGGCGCCGCCGGAACGACCGGGCTCGCCGAGGAGGTGATGCAGTCATCGGACGCTCTGAAATCGGGCGATGCGGCAGCACTCATCGCGCCGGCCGATGTACAACGATTCCGGCTCAACATTGGCGTACGTACGCTCGATCAGGGAGTAGCGATGACGCTGACGGTTCGCGACAAGTCCGGTGTCGTCGTGAAGACGACGACGAGGAGCTACCCCGCGAGCTATTTCGTCCAGCCGGGCGCGGCCACAATGCTCGACGGCTACGCACTGACCGGAGAAGAAACGATCACGATCGCGATCACGAGCGGGAGCGCCTTCATCTACGGCTCGACGACGGACAACATCACGCAGGACCCGAGCGTTCAATTCGCGAAGAAAATCGAATGACGAGCAACGAACTACGCGATGCGAGTGCTGACCAACTCGACCGCTGATTCGCGCCAACCGGCCGCCATTGCCGCGATTCCGCGATCGAACGTCGCCAGGGTTCCACGGTGCCGGTTCGCCAGCGCGAGTAAATACGCATCCGTAACCTGTCTATGGCCTTGCAGCGCCCGAGGACACTCCTCCAACGCATCGAAGACGGAGAGGTCGTCGGTCCAGAGCCTGTGTTCCGGCAATGACGTGTTGGCTTCAAGAAGAAGCGTGGCATGTTCGATGGAGAGAGCCTCACTCGAGAATGAGGGGTTGGTGACGATCCGGATGAATCCGAGCTGTGTGAGGGGGCAGGTTGCCCAAGGTTCCTGACGCCGCGATTCGAACCAACCCAGTGCTGCGCCATGATGCTCGTGTGCTGGCCAGAACAACGCGAGAAGAATGTTGAGGTCGAGCAGCGCTGGTTTCACGGAAACTCGTCTCGTAGCTTGTTCACGAGAGCGGTCGTCACTTTGGGGGAGCGGCGGCTGAGCCTCACGACATGCAGTCCATTCCGTACATCGGTCACGAGCGGGCGGTCCACCGATTGCCGTAGCAGTTCGCTGACAGCCTGGCCCAAGGTGGTGCGATGACGAGTGGCATGCGCGCGAGCCACCTTCAACGCATCATCTTCGATTTCAAGTGTCGTGCGTGCCATTGACGCATCATATCAGTAAATTGATGCGGGAAGCGACGAAGTGATGCTTTGCGTTACGCAGGTCGTCATTTCCCCGGCGTATCCGTCAGGAACCCAACCTTCTTCGCGCCCGCTTCATGCGCGGCATCCATCGCTTCGATCGCGCGATCGAAGAGCACGGCATCCTCGGCGTTGACGAAGACGACGCGCTCGGCGGCCGCGCGCGAAAGCATCTGCGGCGCTAATGCATCGCGCAGAGCTTTGGCATTGGCGAGCTTCAGTGAATTGAGATAGATGCCGTCCGCGCGAACCGTGACGACGAGCTGATTCTGCTCGGATGGCGGCGGCGCGCCGGTCACCTCGACCTTCGGCGGCACCTCGACGTCGAGGCCCATCTGCAGGATGGGTGTTGCCACCATGAAGATGATGAGCAACACCAGAACCACGTCGACCAGCGGCGTGATGTTGATTTCCGATCGGACTCCCTGGCCGGAGCCAGCAGACATTGACATGGTCTTCTCCGTGGGGGTCTTGTGTCGGGAGTCGGGTGTCAGAGCTTGCTTCTAACTACGACTCCCGACCCCCGGCAAACGACGCCCGAATCCTCACATCCCGTGTTCCTGCGCGATCTTCCCGCCCGCCATCTGGTTCTCGGTCAGGAAGGACACTGAGGTGAAGTCGGCATCGTTCGCTGCCTTCATCACCATTCGTACTTTGCCGAAGTTGATGCGCTTATCGGCTTTGATCATGACGTTGCGGCCCGCTTCCTTGTCGTGCTCGGCCTTCATGTAGCGGACGAGATCGCGGTCGGGAATCCAATCCTGTCCGATGAACACCGTCCCATCCTGCTTGATCGAGACGATCATGTCGGATTCTTTTCCTGGTTTTTTTTCCGAGTGCGGCCCCTGCGGCAACGCCACGTCGACGCCCGACTGCAGCATCGGCGTCACCACCATGAAGATGATGAGCAGGACGAGACAGACGTCGACCAGTGGCGTGACGTTGATGTCTCCTTTGACTTCGTCGGGGCTTCCGCCCCCAGCGCCGAATGCCATGCTCGACTCCTAGCGGACCGTCGCCGAATGGGCGCGTACGCGTGCTTCGTTCTTGATGAAGTAGTCGATGAGCTGCGACGACGAGTTCGACATCTCCACCTGAAAACGCTCGACCTTGTTGAGGAAGTAGTTGTAGAGCCAGACTGCGGGGATGGCCACGAAGAGTCCGAATGCGGTCGTGACGAGTGCTTCGGCGATACCGGCCGACACCGCGCCGAGTCCGCCCGAGCCGCTGATGGCCATGCCCTGGAAGGCGTGGATGATTCCGGCGACCGTGCCGAAGAGTCCGACGAACGGTGCCGTCGTCGAGATCGTGGCAAGATTGCCGAGGCCCTTCTTCATTTCGGCCGTCGTCATCAGCGTCTCGCGCTCGATGGCGCGCTGCCCGGAGGCGACGATGTCGAAATCATCGGGCAGCGATTGCGTCGACTCGTACTGAAACTCGGTCAGCCCTGCGCGCAGCACGCGCGCGAGGTGCGAGTGCTTGTATTTCTTGTCGCCGGTCATGGTGATCGCTTCTTCGAGTTTGTGCTGCTTGAGAAGTGGCGTGACGCCGAGGGCGATGCCGAGAGACTCGCGCTTGGCGCGCTGGAAGCGGATGATCCGCTCGATGGCGATCGTAAGCGACCAGATCGACATCGCCGCCAGCACGAAGACGACCCCGCGTGCCACCCAGTTCATCGTGGCGAACATTCCGAGGAGACTGAAACTGTTGTTGTCCATTACTTCTCCTTTTTCCAGTGATCAGCGGCCAGTGGCAAGCGGTCAGGACCTGTTCTCTGACGCTTGCTGCCGCCCGCTGGTCACTTATCTCTTGGCTACTTGAAAATTTACCGTGAGTGTGAAGATGACGGGGATCGGTTGTCCGTTCAGCGTGCCTGGTGTGAACTTCCATCGTTTGACAGCGTCGATGGCTGCCCGATCGAGCCCCAGCGGGAGACCCTTGAGCACTCTTACGTCGGTCACGTTGCCATCCCTATCGATGATGGTCTCGACGATGACGATCCCTTCGATCTTAGCCTTCAGCGCCGCGTCGGTGTAGATCGGTTCGACCCGCCTGGTTGCTGTGGGTGCGTTCACGTCGCCTCCGACGCGCATCGGCTTGTCGCCCTGCCCGCCGATCTGACCGCCGAGCTGGCCTCCCAGTGTGCCGCCGAGGGTGCCACCGATTACGCCACCCACTACGCCGCCCACCACGCCGCCGGCCTGACCGCCGACCACGCCACCTTCCTGGCCGCCGGTCGTATCCGTGGGAACATCGACTTGCGGTACTTCGCGGGGAGTGGTCGTCGGCTGGTGGAACGTCGGCTGCGTCTTCGGGGTCTCGACCTGTTGCACATGAGGCGTGGACGATGCGCTCGATGCCGGCGGTGGCGGAGGAGGCGGTGGAGGTGGAGCAGAGACGACGAACGCCTGAATCGGCTTCGTGATCACCTCGGGATTTTTCTTGACGTAGTAGCCCGCGGCGACGACGGCGCCGATGATGACCATGTGCAGGAAGCCGGAAATGAGCGCCGTCTTCCAACCACCTTTTTTCTTGTCCTTGCCAGCGGATTCGATCAGGACGTCATCAAACATAGCGGCTACCTCTTACGGATACGGCTGTGCTCTTCAGAGATGATGCCAAGTAGGGTGCCGACTCTCGGTTATCGCGCCTCTGAGCGCCCCCGAGGCCGCCTCGAAGGTTTTCTCCGCGTCCCCCGCGTCTCCGCGTGAAACGGTTTTGACGTTAGTCCGACCTTGGCCCCAAACTTTTCTGCTCCGCCGCGGCGATTGCTTTCAGCGGCTTGGCCGGCTCTAACGCCAGACCTTCGTTCGCTTCGAAGTCGGCCAGCGCCTGATCGGCGAGCGCTTTTTGCTCATGCTCCTGGATATCGAAGTCGGTGGCGTGCAGCGTGTCGCGGGCGACGCGGGCGCGGCCGGCTGCTTTCTCGCGTTCTTCTTCGATCATCGTGTGGAGGCGGTCGAGCGTGTCGCCGGAGCCGCCGATCTGCGAGATCATCCCTGAGGCCATCTCATTCAACTCCGCGGTGGCGCGCTTGATCTTGAGATCGTTGAGGCTGGTCTTGAGCGACTCGATCTTCGCCTGCGCTGCTTTCACCGACACGTCGCGCGCGCGCAGCAACTCTTTGTATGTTCCTTCGGCCGATTCGAGCTGCGAGCGGCTCTCCACCAGTTCGCGCTGCACGGTCTGAAGTCGCAACGCCTGCTGGCTGGCGAGATCGCGGTTGCCGGCGCGCAAGTTCGCGGTCGTCTTCGCGCGCAGCTCGCGCTCCTCCTGCTCCATCTTCTTGATTTGCGACATCAGCCGTTCGCAAAGTCCGGCATGCGCGGCCAGCCCCTGGTTGTAGTTCGCGATCTGCTTGCGGATGTTCTGTTTCTCCACCTCGAGCAGAGCTTCGGGATTCTGCCGCTCGACGCTGCCGATGAAGAGGCTCAGAAACCCGCGGAACAAATTTGCGATTCGTCGGAACATTCAGATCTCCTCTAAGGCGTTTCGTGGCGCGCTCGTTCATGCTGAGTTTACGCGCGCCGCATGCTGAGTGCAGGGCCAATGCGCGATCCATTTTTTCTTTCATCTGGAGGACATCTCCGCCATTTGTCGCTACAATATGTCCCGGCGATGACTCGCGCCAAACCTCCTGAGACCTTCCCCAGCGAAGGCCCGACGCGGAGGCAAAGGGGGGCGTACTCCCGAGCCGGGAACTTGCGAACCTTCGTTCGAGGGCTTCGCTGCTGGGAGCGGTGCTCGCGAACGTGAACGAAGGAGAATTTCGCGATGACCCAGCAGAAAGACTTCAAGCGCGTCGTCCGTACGCGCATGCAGAAGACCGGCGAGTCGTACACCACCGCACGTCTTCATCTCGTCAAGAAACAATTACCCACGGAGCCTGTCGCTCCTGCCGCGGATTTCGCCGCACTTGCGAAGCTCAGCGACGAATCGGTGAAGAAGGCGACTGGCTGCGATTGGTCGAAGTGGGTGTTCGTGCTCGACAAAGCCGGCGGCAAAGAGATGACGCATCCCGAACTGGTTGCGCACATCCGTGAGAAATACAAGAAGACGCCGGGTTGGTGGACGCAGATGGTTGCCGTCGGCTACGAGCGCATCCGCGGTCTGCGCGCGCAAGGACAGATGCGCAGCGGCGACTGGTCGGTGACCAAGAGCAAGACGATCGCCGTGCCGCTGGCGAAGTTGTACGCAGCGTTCCGCAATGCACGCCAGCGCGCGAAGTGGCTGTCGGGCGTGAAGGTCACCGTTCGCGGCGCCACACCGAACAAGTCGATTCGCCTCCGCTGGGAAGACGGCGCCGCGATCGACGTCGGTTTCCTGGCGAAGAGCGAGTCCAAGAGCCAGGTTGCTCTCGAGCATCGCAAGCTGCCGACGAAAGCCGACGCCGACCGCATGCGCGCCTTCTGGAGCGAACGCCTCGATGCGCTAGCGGCGATGTTCTGAGGAGTGCGGGCGTCTCGCCCGCGGCCACCGGGGCGTCCCCGCCCCGGTGGTGTTCTTTCATTCACCTCAGCGATGGCCCTCCCGACGGCGCACTTCCTCCAATTGCTGTTCCCCACACTCCTCCGCTAGAATCCGCCGCCACGGAAATTTTGACGTGCCCGCCGCGTTAGTTCCCGTACCTCGCCGCCGGATCCCGGCAGCGTGAGGCAAAAGTGGGGCCGTAGCTCAATTGGGAGAGCGCCTGAATGGCATTCAGGAGGTCGACGGTTCGATCCCGTTCGGCTCCACCAACCAATTCAACGGTTTAGCGCTCGTCGATCGCAGCGAATAACTGGGGACAGCGGCTACGTCGCGGCTATTTTTCTCGCCGTCTCGCATCCTCCCCTCAGCCGTTTCAATAACTTACGTCGGCTCATTGCGGCCAGATTCAGGAGGTCGTAGGTTCGACAGTGTCTACCACTGTGCATGCGCCGGTGGCGTGTCGTCGGCATCTCTCTCGCGGTCCAGCCGTGATCGCGCGTCGGGGCGCCTCTCCTGGATTCGACGTCGTCGCCGCGAGCCGAGCCAGTGCTATTCGACGCGGACGATGCCGTCCTCTTGCAACGGCGAGTTGGAGTTGACCGATATCACGCGCGCCTTCCATCAGTGTTGGCGGTGGATATCCGTTGCCGCGACAGCCAGCGGCTTCTCCTCAGGGGCGGCGCGACGTCCCGGCCCTCGATCGTCGATCCACCAAGCCCTCAACCCGCTCTGTAGGCAAGAATCAAGATGATGTCCTCGAGCAACTTCGGGTCGGAGTCGGTTGCAATGGTCCATCTTCCCGGGCTGCCCTGCCCGGTCCACATGCTCTGCGTCAGGTCAGGTGGCGGCGCCTCTCCGGGTGCCACAGCCGCCTGAGCCGTCCCTGGTTTTGTGGTCGCAATCACCGCAGCTCGCCCAACGGTAATCGTCCGACTCTGTACGAAGTGCGGGAATCTGGTAGCAGCCAGCTCCACCGTCATGCGGTTCACCGGGGACATTGGGGAGCTGATGAACCGGTGCCACTCTGAAGGGAACTCGTGGCGCAGGCTGAAGAGCCGCATGAGCGGTTGGGGGTCCTCTGTATTGAGTCGAGCTTTCAGCGCATCGGTGGCAGCTTTGCTCAGGGCGTTGCCGCCATCCCGCGCCGTATACCGCAAATGAAGGATCACATCGGAGATGGTGCTGTAGTCGAAGGTCTGGAAGGTCACCGGCAATTCGAGCTGCCATCGGCTTCTCGCTCCAGCGCCTTCGAAGGGCAGATAGCGTTCGTCTCTCATGGATGGTTCGAAAAGACCTGCGTCGTTCTGACCCGTACTGGTCACGATCGCATCGAGCACACGCCGATCATCGACGAAGCGATCATCAGAACCACCCGTATCATCCGCCGGCCGGCGGTCGTAAGCCGGCTCCAGGCCTGTGTTCCGCCGGTAAGAGCTCTCGATCAACCGCAGCGTACAGTGGACGCCCGTGTACGGACCGGTTACGCACGGAATCGTCAGGCTCACGTTCTTCAGGCGGCGCATGAAATGTCCAGGAGTATCGAGATCGAAGAGCCATTCTGGGACCTCGAATTCACAGACGCCCTTTTTCTTCAACTCAAGAAACTGTTCCGGCTCCAGGGATACGAGAGAGACATGCCGCGTCAGCTCGTACTCGCGTACGTTGCCATCGAGGTAGGCGATCTCCAGGCGCTTCAGATCATGAGCGAGGTGATCTCCGGCCAGGAGTCCTTTCTTGAGCGAGTCCCAATACCCGAAGCGGATGAAGCTGGTCTCACCGTACCGGAGCCCGAGCTCATGCTGCATGCAGCGCTCGGCTCGTTTGGCCAGATCGTATGCGAGCTGGTAGCTCTGGAAGTAAAGGCCGGAAACCCGGCCGATCATGTACTGATAGAGATCCTGATTGGTGAACTTGCCCCGAAGGAATTGATCGGTTTCCCGGGCGTTGTCAATCTGCTGATCGTGGTTGCGCAACTCCTGTTCCGCCATGGCCAGCCGGATCTCGGCGGCCGCCAGTTGTTGATCGATCTGCTTCAGCTCTTTTGTCGCGAGTTGCGACTGAAGACTCCATTCATCCTGCCTTCGTGTGTACTCAGCCATCCTGCCTATGGCCAGCGACTCCATGTTCATAATCGCGGCTACTGTTTCCATCAGTCTTCCGTGCGCTTCGCCGCTGGCGCCTTTGTTCGAGCCGCCGATCGTGACGCCCACTGATGTAGGTGCACCGGTTTTTACGTCGGGAAAGAGGTTTACCACCACGGAAAGACCTTCAGATTCTGCCTTGGTGCCCATGGGTACCTGTGCGAGGTAAGACAGAGTCAAGGCGATTGTCTCGAGAGGGCTGATGAATTCTCGGCTCTCGTAATAGTCCTTCCGAGCCTGGGCCATCTCGCGGCCTTTCTGTAGTGCCTCGATATTCGCCTCGGCCTCGGCGATCTGTTTTGTTCGAATATCCCGTACGGCCTGCAGCAACCGCAACTCCTGCCCCGCGCGCAGGGTCGACAGCGCCTCTGCATCTCGCTTTTCGAGAACCGAGAGCAAGCCCGCACCGAGGTTTCGGAGCTCGGCCACGACCTCGTTCGCTTTCTGCACCATGAAGGAGAAACGGTAGTTCGGCAGAGAGACGTCGGCGATGTCACTCAAGACCTCACTGATGCTGAGCCCTGCGGCCCGGGCCCGAACGAGCAAGGCCGGATCGATCGGCGGTTCGAACAAGGCAAGCTGCCGGACCTGACCTTCGATGTTCATACAATGGCGAATCTTGAAGAGCCGGTCCGCGACTGTGGTCCAGTATCCGAGGAGCTGGTCGTTTTCGGGTACGCAGAAATAGAGCACGGTGTCGGACGGCGGATCGGGCGGTGGCGGCGAGCTCGCAGCCTCGGCGGGAGGATCCCCGACATCCCGAACCAGCAGCTCAATCTGCTCCAATGCGTTACTCAACCCTCCGGGCGCCAGCTTCAGAGTGTTGAATGTCCTGGCAGGCGGATTCAGATCCCGCTCAATGACTTCGGGCCGCCGCCCGAGAATTTCGGCGGCCAGGACATAGAGCTGTGTCGCTTCATTGATCGATTCCAACGTTTCGCGGCGGAACAACTGGTCGCCCCAGTCGATCAGGTTGTCGATGTACTTCATTACGACCGTCTTCTGATAGGCCGTCGTCCGAAGCCTGGCAACCGCGTGCGGATTGAATGGATTGGCGCGCCATGTGTCGACGGCGACCGTCAATTCCTCCGAGACGCCTTTGGCGAGCATCTCCTCGATCGTCTTGACGGACTGCGCTTCGTAATCGGCGGCCTGCCGTTCGTTAGCGGGCTTGAAGTTCCAATAGCGCTGCGGAATGGCTCCTCCGGAAACTCCCGTCGGATCGAAGATGTAGTGAAACCAACGCTGCGCCTCATTGAAACGCTGGTTCGCTCTCAGGCGGTCCGCAATCAACAGGGGGATATGGAAGAACAGCTCCCAGTTGTAGAGCTCGTATGCGCCGCCCGATCGAAACTCGACTTCGTCTTGCGGATACTCTTTCAGCACGGGAGCTTCTGGTCCGTAGAGGGACTCGAACGATTGCGACTCCAGCATTCTTTGCGTTTGGAGTGAGAGGAGCGCGCCGACTCCCTCGCGGTGGAGAGTCGTCTCGAACGCGCACAGGAACGGATGGTGGAAGGTCGAGAAACGATACTGGCGAGTCGTGTAGAAGGTCGGTACGGGAACCGCTGACCTGAACTCTGACGTCAAGCGGACGGGAACCATCGGGATAGAGGTTCGCCGGCCTCCGGGGCCGGGTGCGAGGATAGTCAGAGACGCATTCGCCGTGCTGACCGTTTCATCGGAGGGTAGTAGTTCAGGCGGCAGAGAGAAATCCGCTGACCGGGTCGTGGCGAGGTTCCCCTGCACCCAGGCAGCGACATCGGGCCGGCTCCTCGTGCCCGACGAGCCGGTCGAGGTGACCATAAAAGTCCGCGAGCTGTCCATATAGAAGAAGGGACGGTTGGCGACGAACTGCACATCCTGATGAGGGACCAGGAGCTGGAACGTCGATGGGCCGCGGCTCAGGACATGGATGGAGTGCTTCTCCTCCGTGGTGGGCTTGGGGTTGCCTGCGATTGACGCGGGCTCGTTGCCGTGGATGCCGATTACGAGCTGGTCGGGTGCCGGCGCGGCTTGGAATCGACCGTCGAAAAGGACAAGCCCCGAGTCCGTTCCTGTAAAACCCATGCCATCGAACTTCGTCCCACTCGGCGCGAGGGCGAAATCCAGCCGGGCGATTTGTGAGCGATCAACAATGCTCATGATCTTCCGGCATCCGGAAAACCGGATCTCGCCGAAGACACAACCGATCTGTGAATCACCGGTCTCGGGCGCCGATCGATAGTCCCGCCGCAGCGATCCCCGGAGCTTCAGTACCGCATCCAACGCGAAGGCCTGGAACCGGATCTGCTCCTCTGGCACCGGTTTTCTGGGGCCGCGGGATGCGGGGCGTTCCGGAAAACTGATCGTCCCGCCCGAGCCACCACCATTCCCTCCATCCGCGCCTTGCGATCCGCTGACGGCCAAAGCGGCGATTGCGACGCTGTTTCCTGGGTTCCGGCGACGACCGAAGAGAACATTGTCTTCATCCTGGTAGGCTTGGAGGGTAATGGACTCGGACAAGTTCTTCCCGGACCATTTTCCGTGCTGGTACTCGCTCCACGCCAGTTGAAACTCCCAATGGCGGTCGGCCGACCGGAGCGTTTCACGCGGCGCCGGCATCTGGACCTCCTTCTCCTCCGCCTTTTCATTGAAGATCACCCAGATCAAGGTGAGCACGTCGTTCCAGACGACAGGAATCAGGTGATCCCCCTCGATGTCGAGGTCGACTTTCTGCCATGGCTTCCAGGTCTTCGTCGTGTCCCGGCACCGGTAGTAGTAGATATGCGGCGTGTGATGGGTTCTGCCGAAGACGTGCAGTGATTTGTCTCGATCGTCCTCATAGACGCCGACAATCTGCAGGTTTGCAACCTCGTCCAGTTTTTCCAGATAGTGCTGCAAGGCCTGCTCGGCCGCCGCGTCATCCAGGTCTGACTGCAGCAACTCGTTTTCCAGGTCCTGGAAGAACGGACTCTTGTCGTCGCGCAACTCGGGCTCGATCCAGTTCTCCGGATAGAGCCAGATCTTGCGGTTTGCCTCCCATACGCGAAAATTCTTCATCCATTCCCACTGCTCCCATTTGCCGTCCGTAATGCGGACATCCGGTTCCAGTCCCATGAGACAACGCTGGGCGAAGAGCTGAACGGAGCCGATCGCCTGTTTGATTCGGGAGGTGAGTTGGCAGGAGCTCATCTCGACGTCGATCAGGAAATACGAATAGAGGTCGTTCGCATCGGCTTTGGCGAGGTTGGTGGTCCATTGCGCCGGCCGGGCCGCCAGATAGGTCACCAGAGCTGCTCGCTGCTCGTCGCGCAGCGAGTCCTGCAATGGCGTGGCGATCTTCAGCCACGACGCGTCGTCGTACTTGGCCTTGGCGGCGCGGCGGATCGCTTTGGCGTCGATGTCGGTCACGACGGCTTCGCACCACTCACTGGCCTCGGCAGCGGTGACGCCGAGTCGTTTCAGCAGACGCATGGCCCGCTCCAACCGGACGATGAGATCGAGGCGATAGTCTTCGGGGAAACGGGCCTTCAGCAGGCCTCGATCGTCCGGCACATCCGCCTTGCCGATGAGAGTCTCCAGATCACCTTGCGGCCAGCCCAGCCAGCGCGAGAGCGCATTCAGAAAGGTGCTTCTGGCAGCCAGCCGGGATGAGTCGTCTGCTGCGGCGGCAATGGCGTTGGTGGCCCCAAGGATTGCCTCCAGCGCAGCATCCTCGAGGCTGAGATCCCGGCGGATCTGCTGAAGCTGCACGAGGGGGAACCAGCTCGCGAAGGCCACGGCCGATGCCGGCGGGTCGGTTGGGCCAGCGAGCCAGGAGTCATCGGAAGCGGCCGTCTCACGGAACAGCCATGGCAATTGACTGCCCGGAAGTTTGAGCGTGCGAAGGATCATGGCGATCTTCAGCAGCTTCTCGAGCGACTCGAATTGGTGTCCCGCGTTGACGTTGCGAGACAGAGGCAGAGCATCATCCGGGATGCCGGAGAGGGCCAGGAATCGCTGCAGAGCACTCTCGCTCCCGTGAGAAACTCGTTGGAGCAAATCGCCGGTCACATCGGCAGGAATCGCCAGCGCCCCGGAGACACGATCGATGGCTGCGCTTTTCCGCAGCTTGTTCTGTTCGCCGGTTAACGCTGCGAGCGCCGCAGGCAGATCATCCTCAGCGACCGTTTCGCGCAGGTGCTTCTCTTTGAGGTCCGACTCTGCCTTGATCCGGAGGAGCTCCGCGCGAAGATCCGTGAGTGTCTGGGCAAGAATCGATTCGGCCGGGACGAATGCTGAGGCCCGGTTGAAGCGATGACGGACCAGGTAGTCGAGCTGCGGAAGATCGAGCTCCGATTTTCCGATGGCTGTCACCACATCCACGAAGCGGAGGGTGTCCTGCGTTCGATCCGCGAGGAAGGGATCGATTCCGGTCAGATCGATGGCAGTCAGGAGATCCTCTACCGACAGGCCGATCTGCCTGGCCAGAATGGCGTGGCGATGGAGGAGCGACAGGTTGGCGAGCGTGAGCTTGCCGTCCGTCTTGCCGGCCAGCAGCGCAAAACTCGGAGAGTTGAGGCGGAAGACCGCCTGGAGAGCGGCCGCATGGGCCGTGAGCAATTCATCCGAATGAACGAGCTTCTTCCCATCGGAACCGAGCCGGAAGGCTTCGTCCTGTGGCTTGAAGACGGCGGGGTTGTAAAACAAGCGCGCATAGAGCGATCCGGGCCCGGAGGTGTCGATCGGCTTCCACAACGACAGTGTCTGCGCAATCGAAAGGCGCAATCGAGAACGGGCGGCGCTGAGATGGTCGAGCCGGACGAGGATCTCGTCGGTCAGAGAGGGAGCATCGGTTTCGGGTGCGAATGCGCGGATGGACTGGTCCACTTCCCCCATGGACCAGCCGAGCTTGCGCCATAGCCGCACGAAGCGGTGGATCCGGCTCAGTCCGTCCTGCGTCAGGCCGTCGATCTGCAGCTTCGCCAGGGCACAGGTCGCGACCGGCTCTCCCGGCCGTGCCGAGATCACAAGCGTCGCGGTGGGGTTGATGAACCACGTCGCGATCAGCGCCTCGAGCTCCACGTAGGTGAGAGCGGATTTATCGAGCAGTTCCTGAACCGTGCTGAGGGCCGTGACCGACGCCCCTCCCCAGAAATCTTCCGGCAAATGAGGCGTGACCAGTGACGCATCGACGATGATCCTCCGCTCCGTATCGGTGAGACCGAGCCGCTCGGATGCCAGTCTGACGACTACTGGGAACGTCGGATCGAAGGGCTCCGGTGTGGGCCGAAGCGCTTCGATCAAGTCCCGCCGCGCAACGCCGAGGTGTGTGAGGAAGAGATTTGCTTCCGCAGCCGGTAAGTCGAAGGGAAGACCCCAGGGGTGGACGGCCCGGCTGAGCTCATCGTATGCCGCGCTGTTTCGATATTGGGGCGTTGCGCGCCGCTCCTGTGCGGATCCGGCTGTCTGGCGGCTGCGGCCCACTGCGAGAAGAACGTCGTCCTCTTTGACGACGCTGTAGGCGAACGGTTCATCCCGGATCCGCCAGCGCTTTCCGGTTTCCAGCGTTTCCACTGCGGAAGCGGACCGGAGCGGCGGATTGAAGGCGGCGGCCAACTCCGGTGTCGCGACCCTCTGGCCGAGATCGGCTTCGAGCGCCGGCGAAAGGGTGAGAGGCGCGAAAGGAGGAGGAGGAGAAACGGCATTCTCCAGCACTTCATTGACCAGGTCGATGAGCGGCAGGACGGTATTCGTGTTCTCGCAACTCAGCTCGATGTCGCCCAGATCCGGGCGGCGGTCAAAGAGAACGCCTCTGACGCGCCGGTCGGAGGTCTCGTCTGCTCTCCGTTCGCCGAGGAAGCTCAGGATATCGACGAAGTAGGCTGCCGGGCCGTGTACGGAGCTGCATTCCTGACAGGCGCAGAGATCGAAACCGCCGAACAACGTCTCCCAGTCGGGGATCCCCTTCTCAGCGCTGTCGTCGCCTGCCTCGATGGCCTGCAGCGCAGTGTTGAGCTTCGGTAGTGCTTGCAAGCCTGTGCGGTTCAGGCTTGCGCCATGCTCGCCAAAGAGGGCCAGTGCGGTGGCATGGGTTCTTCGGGCCCGCTCATGAACTTCCTTCGCGCGGGCCTCGGAGAAGATCTCCCCGGTCTGCCGGGCGAAGGCTCCCCGGTCCATTTGGGCGATCTGCGACGCCGAACGCAAGCCCTGGCGCGCGAGAGCGGTGATCTCTTCCGCGCTGCTAATGTCGCCCGTGGTCTCCCGCGCACTGTTCGTGAGGCGGCTGAGCCGCTGCAAGGTGCGCAATTCGTTACGGTCCTGCGGCGTCAATCGCTGGGCGGCATCCGGGTTTTTCTTCAAATACTGGTCGAGATACGTTGTCCGCACGTTGAAGGAGCGCTGGCTATCGAGGAAGGTCCCGATCGGCGTAGGACCGAGGCGGTGGGCAAGAAACTGCGTGGGGAATGCAGCCTCGACCTGGTGCACAAGCTGTCGCGCGTAGGTTCTGGCCTTTTCGGCGTCATTGGTCCCCGGAGTGCCGGCCGGAACTCCCACGCCCTGCGTTTGAATGAGCGCCTTCCAGTTCTCTTCGGTGAGCCGGGTCAGGTCAGAGGCTTCCTTGACGCCGGGCATGGACAGGAGCAGATCGCTCAGAGGTTGGTGGCCCGTCAATGCTTCGGCCTGCGCCGCGAGCCTCAGCCTGGGCGCGCGGGTCGTGAATACCGGGTCCGACGCGAGCCGCTCCCAGAATGCCGTGGGATCCTGGCTGCTCTGGAGGTACTGAACGAGGAAGTTGTCGAGGTCGTTCGCGTCGAGGATGCGGCCGAATAGCCGCTCCAACCGGCTGGCCGAAGGGGAAGCCAGGCCGGGAAGAAACTCCTCGATCTTCCTGCCGCCAATCTCCGCGGGGACAACACCCTGTCGCACCGCCGCCTGGAGAGCCTGCAGCCGCGTCCGGGGATGCAGCGCTTGCAGGGCGAGAAGGTTCGCGGGCTGGCCGTTCCGAAAGAGGCCGTAAAACAACGGAACCGGTGTTTGCGAACCCTTTGCGAGCTTGTGCGCAAGGACGAGCGCCGCGACCTGCTCGGGCGAGTAGCCGCTCTGGCTGGCCAGAAGGCTGACGTCATGCCGGGTTTCGTCTTCCTGCAGGTCTGCGAAGTTTCGACCTCCCAGAAGAGGAGAGAGGTCACGGACGATGAGGTCGAGCTCCGTGCTGGGCGGGTTTGCCTTGCCGCTGAGGACGAAGTCGACGACCTCCAGCAAACCCGCATCCGTGAGAATGCTCGCACCGCTGGGAACGGTCTCGACCGGCCCTCTGCTGTTCTGGACCTCGATGCGCAGGTCGATCCGGCCATTGGGCGCGCTTCTGTTGGAGGGAGGCCTGTAAGAGACAGCATAAGACCCGTCGCCGGCATCGACCCTGGATACTCCGAGGTGCTGCTCGCCGGCGGGACCCTGGATGAAGATCTCCACAGTGACGCTGTGGGCTGGATCGCCGTCAGCGTCTCGGACCGATCCGCGAACCATCCCGGGAGCGGTCGCTTGTGTGGCCAGCTTCTCGTTAATGGCCCTGACGGTCGCTCCATCGGCGACCCCGGTCGCCGCCAACCCGAGCTCCGCCTGAAGCCCTTTCAAAGCGGCAACCGTGCCCTCGCCCATAACCGGCCCACGATCCTGGTTCCTCTCGCCGAGCGGTATGTTGACGCCTAGCGCAAGCATCGCACTCTGGAGACGAGCAACATCGTCGCCCTGCATACCGAAGGAAAGTTGGGTTTTGAAGATTGTGAGTTGCATTCCGCGCCTCCCATCTCTTCGCGCTAGCGACCATACAATTCGTCAATCACCGAAAAAATGTCTCACAAGTTCTCGTATTTGTTCTTGCCTAACGGCAGCGGCAGGATTGCCACGACCGCTCTGGCCCTGAGATATGGCTTTTTGAAGCATGTCACCGTATGTTGACGCCAAACCAATCAATCGTTCCTTCGTCCAGCCGGCATTTACCAGGCCTTCTCGCGTGAAGTCTGATAGCGTCTTAGTAATTGTAGTTCTGTTACCCCATCCGAAAAACTCTGCTGCCTCGGCCGGTGTTGTGCTCAATGTTGCGAGATAGTCTTTCACGCTTTGGATTCTTGTGCTAACAGCGGCAATTGCGCCAGCACCTCCTGCTGCCTGCGTCGCGGTTGTGGCTTGAGCGATTAGCGCACTGCTGACGGCGCCAGGCGCAGCGGCAGTGCCACCGCTTCCTAACCCCACACCAACTACAGAGCCGGGAACTGTCGCAGCGGCAACGCCAATTCCTGCCGCGGCCACCACAGTGAACGCAGCTATGACATTTACGACGCCAGCCGCGGCATCAATGCGCCGCCAATTCTTCCTCGTTTCGGCTGCAATTGGGTCCTTGTATCCTTGGTAGTCAGCGCTCAGCTGGGCTTCATAAGCCGTGTAGGCTTCCTCGGGAAATTCTTCCCAGTATGCATCTCGGAGTTCTTCGGTCCAATAGTTGGACCGTTTAAAAAAGTCACGATTTCGCCGCTTTTCGAATTCACCACGCGATAGTCTGTCGACGGTGCCGGCAGCGACCGCCCTGTCAACATCGTCAAACGTGTCGTAGATTTCGATAGTCTCGACAGCCGAGAGCTGAAACGCTCCCTCCGACCAGACCGCGACGTTACCTTGGTCTGTGACAACGCTTTCACCTTCCACTCCAGCATATTCTTCATAAGGATCTTTTCCATTCAAACCTTGCACATCCACCTTGGTGATAGGATTACCACCAACATAGGCGTACAAATTAGAGCCTTCGACGAGTTCCGCTGGGTCACAGCTTGTCCATCTGGCAAGCCATGGAGAGTAATAGCGCGTCGCGTGATAGCTCATTGCGTTCTCTGTGTCGCGCTCCATACCGGTGTAGCGATAGCGCTTGGCGGCAGAGGTGATGATGCTGTCCAATGCTTGGTACGAGGAACTACCATGTGGGTGATACTCCTCATACGAAATCACCTTACCAAGGTGATCGAGTTCAAGGACGGACGAGCCTAGGTGGTTGCCGAACTGGTAACGAATGAGCTGCAAATGGGCGAGGTCGCCACCGTCGATATCGAGGGTACGCATCTCCACTAAGGCAATGCGCTGCTTGTCGTTCATGATGGGGCAAGTCTGGCGTTCTAGTTTCTGAATGGTCCCGTCGTTTTGGTATTCGCGGAAAACCTCGAAGGCACCCAGGTAGATGCGCTCGGCCCTTCTCGCCGGATTCCGCCCGGCAACGGCGGCGCGTTCGGTCACTTTGCGTACGCGCTGGCCGCCGGCGTCATAGATGTACCAGGTCGTCTCGGGCGTGCCAGCGTTGACCACTTGTCTGGATGTGGCCTGGAGTTGGTCGCTGTTGTCCCACTGCATCGTGGGCAGATGAGGCATGCGGTTCATGTTGCCGTGCACGTCGTGTTCGTATGTGGCAGAAAACACTCCATTCCCATCGCCGGGGAGGCTCGTCGCGCTAAGGCGGTTGTTGGCGGACTCGTAGTCATAGCGCCGCGTCCACGATCCATTAGAGCCGGCCTGGTGAATCATCCGCGAAATGTTCCCGGCCGGGTCATAAACGTAACCTTCGGTGTAGTTGCGCACAGCTGCGGAGTCGGAGGGCAGAGGCTGGTTCATTCGCGGCGCGTCGTCGTCGTCGACCTGAGGCGATGCATGCTGGCCGATGTGCTCCCGCCCTGTGGCCGCAATGAGCCGGTAGATTGCGTCGTAATCGTAGTCGGACGAAGGCTCGACTCTCTGGCCGTCAAAGAAGATGGTCTGTTGTGCGTCGTCGCGGATCCGTGTGATGTTGCCGGCCGGATCGTAGAAGTACTCGAGATTCTGGATTCCACCGCGCGGAGGGTCGGGAGGCTGGGGCCAGTCGTTCGCGAAGCCGGTTCCGCGGTCGGTAAGCAGGTGAGTCAAACGGGATGTCAATCGGTCGTATCGATAGAAGGTACTGACGTTGTTTCCGTAGTCGATGCGCTGGCGTCGTCCTTTGGCGTCGTAGTCGATATTCTTTACGAATGGCGTCCACACTAGTTGACCATTGATGACGACGCCCCGGAGGTTGGCGTCAAGACGCTCGAGCAGGTTGGCCTCGTTGTAGCGAGGCCGGACGACGCTGTTGTCTGGCGACGTAAGTGTTGCCGGCCGGTTCAGTGCGTCGTAGCGCGTAAGGCTGGTGAAGATCTCAGTTTCTAACGAAGGCGGCGGCGCTTTCGACCAGTCCAGGGCAGTCTTGTACTCCGCGGCAAGCTGACGCTGACTGCGCAGCAGGTTGCCCTTAAAGTCATACTCGTCGCTGGTGACGACGCCCGCCTGATCGAAGAGTTTAACCACCTTTCCGCGCAGATTGGTCGATTCGGCATTTGGGCGGCTTTCCCCATAGATGCTGCGCCCGATGACAGTCTCCGCCGTGGTTCCCTCGCGCAGCAGTGAGTCCGTCGGCCGCTGTAACGCGTCGTAGAGGGTGCGGAAGCGGTGGTTGCGGCTGTCCCAGGCGTAGAGAGGCTTGCCGGCTGCGTCGTTCAGCATCCAGCGTTCCCCGGCGTCCATGCTGGCCTGGTGAATTCGATTGCCGAGCATGTCGTAGTCGTAGCGCATCACCACGCGGTCTTTCGCGTCGATCACTTCGCGCTGGTTGCCTTCGATGTCGAAGATGACGCGTGTCGCATAGAGCTCGTCCGCCGGTGGATCGTCCGGAGACGCATCGAAGCGCTTGAACCGGTTGTGCGCGATCGTGAGGAAGGTTCGTCCCAGGGAGTCGGCATGCGCGACGGTGGGCGTCCCGGCGTGGACCGCGGTCTTGGCGGCAGCGCTCTGTTCCTCCGCGCCGAGGGCGCCGGTTTTGCGCTGCTCATGCCAGGTGGGGAGATAGTCGGAGCCGGGCAGACGCTGGAAGAATTCGCCGACGTCGGAATCGGTCCTGGGATCGACGATCAGCGCGGTGTCATTGACGTCCCAGCTCTCCTGCCGCCAGGGGTCGAATACGATCTTCTCCCAGGTGTGATTCGGATGAAGCGTGGCCACGGCGCGTTCGGTGGGATCGTAGAAAAGGAAGGGACTGACGCCGATGCGGACGTCCGACTCGAAGCGGTGCGTATCGGTGAAGAACGGCTCGAACTGCCGAACCGGCTTGCCCTTGTTGTTGAAGATCGTCCAGCCGCTGCCCACCCAGCGCGGCCGGACCGCATCGGCCGTCATCTCGGGCTGACCGTCCGGCGCGACGATGATCGTCCCTTGTGCGTCTCGGCGCGGGACCGGCCCGGGCTCCGCCTGCACCTTCTTCTGGATCTCGCGTCCGAAACCGTCGGAGTAGGAGAAGCTGTGCTGAATCTTTGTCTGCTCTCCCGCTTCGAGATCGGCATCATGAGTCTCGCGGACCATGGCGTAGACCACCGCCGGCGCCGGCTCCGGCAACGGTTTCGTGCGCAGATAGGCGAACAGGTCATAGATGAGACGGGTCGTGGCGCGGCCGAGGATCGAGTGAGGATCGGCAAGAGGCGCCGCCAGATGGGCGGCGATTTCCGCGTCGGGCAGATCGGGCACGAAGCCGTCGAGCAGGTCGCCGCGGCGTACCGCCTCATCGCGCTTGCCCATGACGGCCGTTCCCACGACCATCCCCATGGCGTCGAAGCTCACGGCCGAACGATTGCCGTTCGGGTCAGTCACCAGGCGCGGCTGAAGGACGCGATAGTCGTTTTTGTTTTCGATTCGATCGGGATCATCGGGCGAGAGCGCGTCATCCCGTTCTCCGGCCGTAATCCGATTGCCGAGTGCGTCTTCCGATTCGAGCAGCAGCAGATCGAATTGGTCATAAAGGATGGCCGTGTCGTGCCCGAACGGATCCCGATAACGGCGCGGCCGGAAGAAGTGCTGTACTGCGTGGGCCAGCTCGGAGGCTGCGTCGTCCGTGGCGCCGGGCGAATAGAGAATCCGCCCCGAGGGGATCCACCATTGGTCGTCACCCTCGGTGTGGACATAGCGTCCATCGTTGGCCGGCATCGCGTCCGTCACGCGATCGCCATAGACAACAGTGAGCAACGCCGGAGTGAATGCCAGCTTGTAGGTTTCGAATGGCAGCGCACGCGATTCAAGAACGCGCAGCGGCAGCGCTGCCCCGAGGTCGTTGCGCCGATACAGTGTGCGCGCGTGCTCGATCAGCCGCTTTTGCAGAGTGCCGGGGGTGGCGCTTTGTTCGTAGCCGATGATCGGAGCGGCTGACGTGGCGTTCCGCAGCTCGTCGAGAGTGAAGCGTGGGGTGCCCGCCGGCAGCGATAGGCCGGTGACTTCGTAAGTCCGGGCTTCGCAGGGAAGCGGAACACGATACTGGTCAGGCGCCTCGACAGAATTGGTGACGCTGTTCTCCGCATACGTGACGTGCAGAGCGCTCTGATTCTGTTGATCGCGCCCTTCGAGTGCCGCGTCGGCCTGGCGTCGCCCATAGGCAACTGCGGCGGTCTTCAGGACATTGCCGAAATCATCGACCTCGAGAGTCAGGCTGTGAGCGACCCGCGGATCGGCGGGGATGCGCTCATAGTGGTAGCTGACGGACTCGCGTGGATGCGTGAAGAATACGGCGTGAGGGTTGTTGCCTTGCGGTTGCACGCGCCGAATCGTGAAGTTCTGCTCGGTCACCGAATAGGGATGCGACTGACGGTCCGTACCATTCAGTGCATAGATTTCGTGCCGAAGCATGGCGCCCTTCAAGGCGCGGCAGGCCTCGCGCTCCTCCTCGAGGGTCAGGCCCGGAGGAAGAACGGTATCGTCGAGCAATAGCTTGCGGGCCTGCTCATCGTTCAAGCCCGGCTCCCGGTAGTATTCGCCGCTGTCCTTGTCGTCCAGGAAGCCGGCGAAGAAGTTGGACACATGATCGCGGCCGAGGTGAGCTCCCGTATGGAACCATGTCCGCGTGAGCACGGGGGGCACGTGCGACGACGCGTCGATGTTCGTCGCGGCCGAGAACTGTTGATCGGCGTTCAGGGTGGCGAATTCCTCCGTATCCCTCTGCTCCACCATGCCGAAGCCGCGGAACTCGCGCTCGACGCCATCGAAGTACCCGTGGTGGTAGGCGAAGCGAGTAGAGAACCGATTGCGGCTGATGTCGTCATAGACCTCGGTGCGCTCGACCACGTGCACCGGAAACGGAAGCCGCGTGATCCAGGGCCGGTCCGCGAGCTGATCCTCGAGGTAGAAGCGCGTGGAAGCGGCGTATTCGATTTGGGTTCTGGCTCCCAGATTGTTCTCGACGCCGACGAGCAGGTGCGGCTTCTGGTTGCCCATCAAGTCGACGTACTGCAGAGGAGTGCGCGTTTCCCGCGGCAGTGGGCTCGACCAGACGAGGCAAGCGGTTCCGTTTCCCAGAAGGTCCGTGACGCTGACGCTGGCCACATTGTCGATCGGCGGGAAGCTGGCCAACTTGTGCGAAACGCTCCAGCCATTCCCCGAGCGGTTGAAGTAGAGCCGCACCCCATCGCCCGCCAGATAGATGATGTCCGCGACGCCCGATCCGTCGATATCCGCCAGACGAATTCGGCCCGGATCGAACGAGTCGGGCGCATCGAGGACCGGGGAGTCGTCCATGGTGATTCTCCGGCCGAACTGTCCGTATCCGATGTTGGGCCAGTAGCAGACTTCACCGTTGCGGATTCGGACGAGATCGGAGAGACCGTCTCCCGACATGTCGGCCAGGAAGATTGTTTCGGTGGTGTCGTGAAAGACGAGCCTGGGCCCGGACGATTCTTCCGCAGCCATTCGCAGCGACTCACGAGGTCCGAAGCCATCCTCGGCCAGGGATGGGTACCAACAGATGACGTCGTCCTCCGTGATTAGGACGTCCGCGTGGCCGTCACCGGTGAGATCGACGAAGCGCAGGTTGGGGTCGTCCCATTCGAGATTGGGCTGGCTCCTGAAAGGTGTGAACTGCGACCAGCCATCGCGATCATCGTGTTCGAAGAACCCGGCATTGGGGCGATGGAGCTGGACGAGGTCGAGCAGGCCATCGCCCGCGAGATCGAGAAATTGAGCGCGCGTTTCCAGGCCGATCGAAGGTTTCTGCGCGACCAGTTGCGGAGGGCCGAGGTGGCCGTCGCCGAGATTGGGCTTGTACCACCAGACGTCGGCTTGTTCACTGAGAACACCTGCGATGCCTTCGCTGTTCAGGTCGAGCCACTGGTACCGGACGCCGTCAACGCCGCCGGGAAGGTTGGCATAGCTGGCTTCATCGAGCGTGCTTGTTTCCTTGCTGATGAGAGGATGCGAGTAGGTGAGCTCGAGCGGTGGCATCGACTTGCGGAAACCGGTATCGGCATACCCGGTGACCGTGGCGCGCCGGAGGAATGAGCCGATACGCGTACTGCCCTCATGTTGAAGCTCGGCCTCGGTGTCAGAGTCCGGAGGATACGGATAGTCGTCATAGTCGAGTGCGAGTGAGCGAACCAGTTTCGGCTCCGTCCCGAGCTCCTGGAACCGGTGGAACATGAGGAAGCGTTGACAGCGGCGGTAGGTCCGGACTTCGAAGCCGGCCCGGCAGGTCGAGAAAGGATCGGGACGCACTGGCCAGCTTTTGGTCGGGTCGATGCCCGGACTGTCGCCCTCATGGTCGCCGTAGTCCATGACCAGCTCGAATAGCCACTCCATTTTCGCCAGATCAGGCTGGACCAGTCTCGCGGGGAGGTTCGTGTACTTGACGCGCTTCAGGTAGCGGTTGGCGGATCGATTCGCTGCGGTTCGGTTGGATTCGCTGGCCAGGCTGATGTCCACCTTGCGGTCGTCTTCCGCGACATATTCATAGACGGCGGCGTTGCCCTGATCGTCAAAGGATTCACACAGCAACCAGGTGAAGATTCGTGTCGGATCGGCCGGATCGGCAATTCGGCTCCCGGCCGTCTTTCCGTAGAACGTGGTGACGTTGTCGCGGGAAAGCGAGCGCCAGTGCATATCTCCGGGATCGCTCAGCCGGGTCCAGCGTTCGATGCGCGCAAAGAGGCCTTCGATTCGCGGCCGATAGCGCGCGATGCGAAATCCATCACGCTGCTCTTCGAACCCGGAGCCGTCCGTATTGACGACGGGAACCAGATCTTCGGCACCGGAAAGAATGAAGACATCAGATTCCTGGTGATCGAGATACCGTGGAAGTCCTCGATCGGTGCGCCGTGTGATGCCTGGATAGCCGACGTTCCACCCAAAGCCGTACGCGCCATTTCCCGCGCCGGAATCGTAGGAGAGGGCCAGCGCGGGTGTAAACCCCGAGCGGCCAGGGCTGAGCGGAAGAGGGATGGTCATTGAACCGGTCCCTGTCACCGGGTTGGCCCCGAACTTCTCACCGATTCCCTTGATTGCTCCACCGCCTTTCGGCAGTGAGACCGCCGCCGGCGAAAAGCGCTGATCCTTTGACTCTTCGGGCTTTCTGGACTCTTGAGTGTTCATCGGCTCGGGTACTGTCGTCATGACGCTAGTGGATGATTAGGAAGCCGAGCGGCCGTTTCTACTGAGGAGAGTGCGCAAGTCCGGCAATCCATACCCTCAATATTGGTGGCTGTGTCCCGCCGCCGAGGACAGCGAAGCGCGCTTCCCGGCACCCCGGCACTCACTGCGTGCGCGAGGCGCTAAGGCTTGGTGCTTGGAGTGTCGCCAGCAGAAACGTCCCGAATCTGAATCTGAGAGGCTAAAAAGCGGCTATTTTGTGCCCTGCGGATACGTCCGGCAATGTCCGGACAAGTGCAGACAAACCTAATCTGGAGGTGTCATGAGCTATCCCGAGACAGAAGCGAAAATGGCATTCAGGAGGTCGACGGTTCGATCCCGTTCGGCTCCACCAAACTGACTCCGGACCCCGTCGTTCGTTCTGCTACTTCTTCACCTCCGGTGGGCAGCAGACTTCAACATCGACGACGATGAAGTCTTTCGACAGTGGCGGCGCGACAACGCACGACACCACCTTCGCTCTCTTTGCAGCCGGCGGTGGAGTGCCGCTGGCCGCGCATGCAGCACGATAGAGAGGGCTGATCAGGCTTGCCGGCGACTCCGCATCTGCGATTGCGGCGGCGCAGGTCGGGAAGTCCTTGATAGGATAGTGGAGACCACGAATGACGTTAGTCGGTGAGCCTGGCGGACAGGCCTGTTCCATCCCTTTGGCCTGGGCAACGAGGACGTAGCTGACGCCTCCGATGTCTTTTCCGCGAATCGACTCCGTCGCTTCGACGATGTAGCGGTAGGTTGCTCCTTCGTGGGGCACTGGTGGCTTGGTCTCGACGGCCAGAGCGATTACCCGCTCCTCTCCAGGCTGCATGAGAATCCCCTCGATTGTGGCCGGCAGCGCCTGGACGCGTACCCGGGTGCCATCGAGAGGTGCAATGTTGCGCCCTTTTCCGCCGCCGTTTTTCCAGGTGTTGAAGAGTTGCCGGAGATCGATGATGAGCGTCCCGCCGTCGGCGATGAATTCATTGCGGCCGCGGAAACCGAGGTTGATCAGCTCGGGTCCACGCTTGATATTGCGGACATTTACGTTCGCCCCGCCGCTGGTCTTGTGTTGCATATCGACGACCGTGACATTCCTCCAGGCGACGTTGTTGTTGCCGACGACGTTCGCGCCGATGTCCGCGGTCTCGGGCGTGGTCATCGGGTCTTCGACATTGACGAGGCGAGCCAGGAGGCAGAAGTGTCCCGCCGTCGACGTGCTGGGGTCGGGCACGGTATTCCAGGGTAGCTCGATCACCTGCTGCGTATGCGGAGCGATGTTCGTTGCCATTGCGCTGTTCGCGAGCGTCCATTGCCCGCCGCCCGGCGCCCAGGCCAGTCCGAGCGACGCATTCGCCCAGTAGACTTGGACGTTTGTCGACGCCGCGGTACGTTCGCCGCGGTTGGCCACAGTGACGCAGATCTTGTTTGGAGATCCGAATTCAGGATTCTGGTGATCGGCAAACGTTCCGGGAACGCACGGCGAGCCGTCGCTCTTGACCCACATCGAACGGCTGGCCCAGATCGGTTTGCCGATCATGTTGGCGTCGGGTTCCTCGCCGGTATCGGGCGCTAACGATGTGTCGTTCCACGGCGTGTCTTCGACCCATACGTCGACCTTGCACTTGCCTTGGCCTCCGGCTTCATAGATTGTCTGAATCTCTCCGGCGTTCAGCGCGCGGTTGAAAATCTCGACTTCATCGAGTGCCCACGGCATTTCACTGCCAAGTTGGCCCATTTTCAGTGTGGCGGTGTTGGTGAGCGTTCCTGGGCGTGGCGTCGGATCGAAGCGCGAACCGATGAGCTCCGCGCCGTCGAGATACCAGCGGCCGCCGGTCGTGGAGTTGCGATCGACCGTGACGGCAATGTGGTGCCAGCCAGGCAACCCTGCGTCGACTAACGACGCGAAGACTGTCGGCGTTCCGTCCGCGATCTCCAATTTGAAATTCGTCGGATCGATGCCGTCGGACTGCTGGATGAAAAGCGAGTATCCGCGTTCCGAACCGGTAGTGGTATTGACATCGAGCTTCTGCGCCACCACGCGGCCGTCCGAGTCGGAGCCCAGCCCCTCGCCCGTCTGGTTGTACCAGGCGTCGATCGTGAAATTGCCGTTCGCGGCATTGCCGAAATTGAGAGCCGGGTTGTCCGGCACCTCAATGTAAGAGTCGCCGAAGACCGCGGCGTTCTTCACTTCGCCCGGCTTCAGCGCCACCGTTCCGATAGCGTGGCCATTGAGACCGTTCTGAATCTCCGGGATGGGATCGACGACTGACGTCGTGGTCGCACTATCCATCGGCCACCACCCGACCATGTTCGGGGGCGCGGCCGTGCAGCTGCCGAGGGCGCGCGTTACCACGAGGGAGTAGACGGCGTCAATGTTCGGCGAGGCGGGGAAAGCGTCCTGCACGATGGCATCGCCGAGCACCTCGACGTTGTAGGCGCCCGAAGGACCATCCGGGATGAATACGTTCTCGACGGTATCGAGATCGTTCGAAGATCCACCGGGCGTCGACCAGACCGCCGCATTGAGACCGTTGTTGCCCCAATAGACGGTGCCGTCGGGCGCAGTCACGCGGAGAGACAGATCGTTGACGCGGTGTTTCGACGCGGCCGGATTGCCTGCAGGATCCGAATAGACGAGCGTGGCTTTGAGCCACAGCGTATCGGCGAGATTTCCGGGGACCTGCACGGTGTACGAATGGGTCTGGAACGGAGCGAGGACGTTGGTTTGATCGACGACGAGCGGCAGCCGCCAGCGATCCTTCCGCGCCAGCTCGTACATATTGCCAACGTCCGCTCTGCCCCAACCCTGGTGGACGCGCGTGAAGTCCGCGCCCGTGCCGGTGAACGGATGCTGCCACGCCGTGTTGATCATGATCGCCTTCGCTGTCGTGGCGTGAGGGCGCGCATTGAAGACGTCGAGGCCCGTCCCCGGGAATCCCGCGAAAACGCCGTCGGCCCACATCTCGAAAAATAGTCCGAAGTGACCGGCGGTGATCGGTGTCGCGCCGCTCGTGCCGCCGAAGTCGGCATGCCCTGTATCGTTCGACGGGTACGCTGTCCACGTGCGATCGTAGAAGTTGCTCAGGTCGGGTTTGATGCGGCCGTCCGCGGCAGGGCCAATACTCCCGGTGCCGCCCCAGCTGTCGTCAAGGGGCGTTGGCGTATTGAAGTGATTGAATCCGCCGACGGATAGCACGTTCTTCGCCCAGGCTTGCGGCCGTGACTGTGTCGTCCCGGCGTTGCTCTGCGATTGGGTGACGAGGATGTCATTCAGAAAGAGGATATCGTCCAATTCTGAGGAGAAGGTGGTGTACGCGTTCGTCAGGCCGTTTCCCCAACTATTGGTCTGAAACGACGTGCGATACGGCTTCGTGCCGTCGATCAGCTCCGCGGTATGCGCGTAACGGTCCGTCAGATTGTGGTAGCTGGATAAGATCCCCTGTCCGAGCGGGAGCAGGCCGCGGGCTTGGCTATCGCTGGCGCCGTCGCCAAAGACGATGCCATACACCGATGTTCCATGAGTGATATCCGTCGAGTTACCGTTGTGGATCAACGGTGGAATGGCTGCGAAGTCGTGATGTGTGGTCAGCAATCCGCTGTCGAGGACTTCACCCCGCACACCCTGCCCCGAGTAGCCGGCGACGTTGGTCAATTCATTGGCACCGCCGACCTGCCGCACGATGTCCATATCCGGCTGCGGCGGACTCCATTGATCGATGAAGAGGACTTGCCACAACCGGGCAACAGCGAGGAGCTGCGCATCCGTTAGCGTCGCTTCGATACGAAAGCCTCGGCTGTTGGTCATTTCCATGCGGCCGCCAAGACTCTTGATCTTCTCGATTACCGGAGCGGAGAAGTTGCCGCGGTCGAGAAGCTGAATCGAGTATCGCGCAGACCTGCCGCTGGTTCCTGCACCGCTGCTCAGACGCACCCGCAGTGGGTCTTCCAGCTTGTACGCGGCGTGGAAGGGACCAATCCAACGGACATAGGGCTGCCGGCGAAAGGCGTCACGCGCCTGCGGCGTCAGCCGCGTGATCAAGGCCTGGTCGGGAAGAAACGTGTACGTCGTGCCGCCTAGAGACTTGATGGCGACTCGGTATGCTTCCAGGGGCGCAGTGACGAACTGCACGATCGACACTTCAGCATCGTCCTGCCGAAGCGCGATGGGAACATCGGGTGGAGCGCCGGCGAGCGGGTCGAAAGGACGGTAGCGCAGCTCGATGCTCGGCTTCAGCGGCAGGGGACGGCCGAAACTCTTGCCGTCGAGGCTCACGCGGTACGACGTGCCGATGAGGGCCACTTTCACCGGCGAATCGGCGATGGACAGCACGTTCGGATGGCAGATCGCCGCGGTCGCGGTTTGCATCGTGCGAACCTCGGCTTCGTCGAGGGCGCGATGAACGAGCATGGTTTCGTCCAGAGCGCCACGATACGAGTTGCCGATCGCATCATGGGAGGCGCCGATCATGAGCGACGCGGAGTTGCTCAGCGATCCGCTTCGCACCCTCGGATCGAAACTTCCCGCCACACGCCCATCCACGAAGAAGCGTCCTCCTCTTGGATCGCGCCGGTTGACGGCGACCACCACCTGATGCCATTGGCCGTCAGCGACTAACGCTCCCGAGCCAAAGTTCGTGCACGCGGTGCGAGTTCGATCGGACGAACAATTCGCGGACGGGCCGCGGGCATCCGCGAGTTGCACGCCGACCATCCTTTGCTGAGGAACACGCTGTACCCGCGCACAGGATTGAGTGTTCGCTTGTCGATGAGGGTAAGAAGCGATGACGTGTCGCTGGTGCGAACCCAGAACTGAATCGAAAAGTCGCTGCTGCCGACGTCGAGGTCATCGCTATCGACGGCCTCGAGCCGTGCGCCCGCGCCGGGAAATGTCATCGCATTCGCCGTTCGTCCCGGCCCGACGCTCATCGTGCCGATCACGCGCGCGGCGTGGAAGCCTGCGACGTCTTCGGTCGAGCTGCTGTCAATGCTGTCCAGCGGCCACCAGGCCGCGGTGCCGGCCGGCGGCATGAAACAGCTCCGGTTCTGCGCCATTGCCATCGGGGCGCAAGGAAAGATTGCGAAGAGAAGAATCATCAACGCGCGCGTCGCGTCGTATCCAAACCGTTGGCACGACGGTGTTGCTGAAGTCATGGTTACTTCCTCCGCTGCATTCGCGCTGAACTTGGTCGCATGGATCGAAAGCTGGAGCGTCGGTTCGGCGGAATCGTCAATCACGCGCACAGTGCAAAGCTGCCCACAAGAAAAAGAGTACGGCTACATCTGAATGCCATCTGTCTCGACATCAGTAAATAGCGCTAGCGATACTGTAGCATATAATGACATGGTAGGTCGGTGGTTTGATCTCATACGAATAACCTTCGTTTGTGAACCTGCACGCTGCTGCCGGCGAGCTGGCGCCGCAGGGCTCAGGCTACGAGAGCACGGACCGGTTAATGGTGTTCAGGAGACGACGATACTGAGCGAGGGAAACATCCATCCGCGCATGCCCCACGACAGACGCGGAAATGGGGATCCAGGACGTCGACGATTTCGATCACTCTCGGCTTCCTCAGCTTGACCGTGATCGTCTAGCGTCGAGATCACCACTCGGCGCAATCTTCAGCGACGCCACGGCGGTTCCTGATGTGCGGAGGACTTGTTACCAGCCATGCGGAGATTGAGACGCGTCGAATTCGCCGTCCTATACGCAATGCTGCGGCTCGCAGAGCGCTTTCCCGACTGCTCCGAAGGGCCGAGTGTCGCTTTGCCATCTTGACTGCCGAGGCGATCGAGGCACGAGGCCCTGGACGGCGCTGATCAATCCTGATGGCCTACGCCTCCCTGCTTACAACTTGCGCAGCGCGATCTCGGCAAGTTTTCTCGACCGCGCAATTTTTTGTTCCTCGCTGCCGGCGCCGCCGACGCTGATGCGCACGATGGTGTTGCCTTTGAGGACGTAGAGAGCGCCGGACATGCGGTTGCCGCTCCAGACGGCGGCGTCGCCGATGCCGGAGATTTTTCGCGCGCTGCTGTGATGCTCTTCTTCTTCTTCGCGCGCGCGTAAGTCCGGTTTGCTCGCGGTTTTGCGATCGTGATCGTCATCGCGCTCGGCGCGGGCGCTCGCGAAATGCGTGCTCCAGAACTTGCTCGCGTTGCCGCGCATCACATCGACGCTCACCGAGTTGGTGAAGGAAGGGAGGGCGTAGAAGCATTGCGAGACGCGCAGTCCGCCGGCATCGGTCTCGGTGAGTTTGACTGTGCGAAAAGCCTCGCCCTGCACGCGCGCAATCTCGCGGGCGGTGAAGAGCTGGCAGGCATTGGGAGACCGCGGCGGCGTGGCCGCCGCGGTTCCCATCATGAAGAGTAGTGCTGACAATATGTCGATCATCGAGTCAGCAGCGGAGTGGTCACGGTCCAGACGCTGACCGGCCCGGCGCTGAGATTGATGGTCTTGATGAGATAGATGCCGCCGTGAGTCACCGGTTGATTGATGACGGCCACTCCTGACGATGACGTGTCCGCCGTTGCCAGTGAAAGGCCTGTAGCATCGGCCAGGCCGGCGCGAACGAGCATCCCTGCCGGCGCCTCGACGATGATCGAGATCGCCTGCGCGTTTGCCGGAAGTGTGATCTGCGTGATCAGCTCCTGACCGAGCGTGAGGTTCGACGTGCTGGCTGTAGTCGTTCCCGGTCCCGTCGACGGCTGCGCGTTCGACGACGAGCTTTGCAGCACAAAGTTGTCGAGATACGTCGTGCCGTTGCCGCGAATCTCGAGAGTGTGAGAGCCGGGTTGCAGCGGAGCGTAGCTCTGACTGAAACCGAATTGCGGATTCTTGAGCGTGCCGAGGGGACCGCTGAAGCTGATGGTTCCCTTCGAGACGCCGTCGAGGAACATTTCGGCGGTGCCGCCTTTCGTGCTCTTCGCGTAGCTGAACGTGATCGATCCGAACTGATTTGCGGGCACGGTGAAGGCGAGGCTTGCCGTTGCTTTTCCGCTGCCCATGCGGAAGTGTCCGGCGCTGGCGTTGCCATCGCTGAGAAGGTGCCAGCCGTTCGAGTAGGCGATGCGGGAGTCATCGTCTTCGATCGTCGTCAACGTTGGCGGCGCGCAGAATCCGTTGCCGACCATGAGGTACGTATTCGTCGTCGATGCCGTATCGATAGCGGTGCGGCTGGTGGTGAGAACGCTGCCCGTCGTCACAAAGGTGCGGGCCAGAAGACCGCCGATGACATCGCCGGCGACTGCGTTGCCAACGTTCGATGTGGAGATCACGAGGCGGATGGTGCCGTCGGGAGAATAGGTCGATTCGGCGTCGCACGTGCCCAGCGGATGCGGCTGGCCGACCGCCGTAACGACTGCGTCGGTGAGATCGATCGTTCCGTATTCATAGCTGACGACGCCCGACGGATCGGTATTCATCTCGACGTAGTACGTTCCGCTGTCCGTCGTCGGGAAGTTCCAGAGCATGCGCCACTCCGATCCGGCTGGCACGCTCGCGAGCGACGCAACTTTCATCGTGAAGACGAGCTTCTTCGATCCATCGCTGTAGTACGGCTCGGCGATCGAGACCGACTGGATGTCGAGTGCTGCGTGCGCCGCGGCCGCACCGTCGGCGGTCGGGTCGGTCATGACAGCGATTCCAGGCAGCGTGCAGGAGCTGCCTCCGCCACCGTTGGAAGTCACGGCGTTGCTGCCGCACGACGAACCGACTGCATTCGTTGCGACGACAGAATAGGTGTAGGTCTGCGAGGGACTCGCGCTCGGATCGGTGTACGACGTTGCCGTGGTGCTGGCGATCGCGACGCCATTACGGCGCACCGAGTAATTCGTAATCACAGATCCGCCGTTGTTCGCTTCGGACCACGACAGTTTCGCCAGCGATCCGTTGCGCGTCACGGTGAGTGTTGGTGCGCCAGGAGCTGTCGGTTCCGCCGGATCGAATTCCGCGAACATCCGACGACCGCCGGTCTGGCGAAGGATCGATGCGACCGCGGTGTACGAGTTGCCGCGCGACGTTTCCGGCGCCTGGATGCATGCATCGACGCAGCCGTCCGCGTAGCCGACGAGCATGCGGCCCTGTTTGTCGACGGTCATGTCGTTGAAGTCGAGAAGATTGCGCGAGATCTCTGATCCGCCGTTGAGCCAGATCGGACCGCGTTGCACGGGATCGTTCGGTGTGGCATTCGTGAGGTGCCACGTAGAGCCGCCGTCGTAGGTCGTGGCGACGTACATGTACCAGACGCCAGGATAGGGGCGTGAATCGAGCGCGCCGATGCTTTTTGCGCCGAGGAAGGCGTAGGCGGCGCGGTTGTCATCGCCGGCCACGACTTCGGAGAAGACGACGTTGTTGATGCCGGCGGCGGCGCCGACGTCTTTGACGTCGTGCCACGTCTGGCCGTGATCGTCGGAGATGGCAATGACGGGATGGTTGTCGTTGTCGGCAAAGCCGAAATAGACGCGGCCGTTCTTCGAGACGCCGAGCGAAGGATCGCTGCCGGCAGGGAGGCTGTTCGGAACCGTGCGAACGTTCCAGGTCATGCCGTTGTCTTCGGAGACCGCGAGACCCTGCTTGCCGCCGCAGTCCTTGTTCGGAACATAGGCGACGCCGTCCGGTCCGACTTTGACGTGACCGTGAAGTCCGCCGCACTGCGACGTGTAGATCGGAACGGCCGGGCCGTAGGTCAGTCCGCCGTCGAGCGAGAGCGCGCAATTCGCGAGCGCGGTGTCCTGCGAACAGTAGTAGACCGCGTTCGGATAGAACGCACCTGCCAGCAGCGGTGCGTGAAACGGTCCGCCGCCGACGGTCTGGTGATCGATACCCGATGCGATGCCGGCCCCCTGCGACGGCAGCCAGAGGTCGCCGTCGTTATCAGTGACGGCGGACAAACTCTCCGTGCTGGCAAGAATCAATTGAGAGACGATCGTCCGGCCGGTCTTCGAGTCGGTCCAGAGAATCGGATCCATGCTCTCGGTCCCTGTGATCGGCGATTGCTTGGCAACCCACGTCGAGGTTGGGCTTGTGGGGCAGGAGTCGTCGAACGAAACGCGGAACGTCGTGACGAAGGATTGGAAGAGAACGTTACCACTGATCCAGTTCGCGCCGATCGACGGCTCACCAGCGTCGGTGCCGAGGCCGGATGCAAGCTGCGCGGCTGAAGGCGTGAAGAGGCTGAAGCGCGGTGCCTGACCACTTGCAGGTGTCGCGGACGGGAAGGGAATGCGTTGCGCGTTGGTGAGAACGAAGCTCGAAGGCGTGCTCACGGAGTTGTAGTGAGCGAAGATCCCGCCGCCGGTATTGACGAACTGCGGAATCACCTGGATGAGAAGCGTGCTGGAAACGTTTCCGTTGACCGGTACGTCGCTCTCGATGAGCGTCGGTGCCGCGCCAATTCCAGTCAGAGGAACGATGACGCGCCCGATCAGCTTCTGCGGCTGTGCGCGGTCCGCGGCGTAATCGGGATCGGCAAACACGCTCACCTGGATCGCTGCGCCCTGCACGATGGCGTCGGGGTTGGTCGTCGACCAGTACCATTTGAAGTGGAGCGTGCCGGTAAGGCCACCGGAGTAGGGTCCGGACCAGTACGTGGACAGAGGGTTGCCCACGTAGTCCGCGTTGACGACGGACGGCGGACCGGTTTGCACAACGGGAACGGTTCCTGTTGGCGGGCTCGTGTCGAAGGTTGCCGTACCGATCGTATTGCTGACCGTGTCATTGGCGACCTTGTTGGCCTGATCGGCGGGATCGCCTTTGAAGAAATACGTTGTCTGGCCGAAGAGGGCTACGGAAGAAAACGTAGCCAGCAGGATAACGAGAACGAAACGTGCGCAGTCCTTCATTGAATACTCTCTCCAAAGTAGGGTTTGAATTTCCGGTTGTTGGCCGTTCGCGGTCGGCAATGCGAATCTCAGGCCCGTAGCTATTTTCGTTGTGATCCAGAACACAAAAAGGCCCGCCCCTGTAGGAGGGCGGGCCTGTTTCGTGAAGCCGTTCGCTGCTTACGTTTTGACTAATTCACGTCCTGACCGGCCTCGAGTTTCTTCACCATCCCCTCGAGGTTCTTCTTGTTCTGCTCATCAGGCGCCTGCGCCAACGCGAGCTTCGCGTACTTGAGCGCTTCCGGATACTTGCCCATAGCGGAGTAACCGCGAGCCAGTCCGACATTGACTGGCCACATGCCGGGGAACCGCTTGGCGTTGAGCTCCCACACCTGCAGCGCCTCCGCCTTCTTTCCTTTGGCGAGGAGCTGGCGTGCGTATCCGTGCAGATCGAACGGCGTAGCGCTGGGATGACTCATCGCCTCGTCGCGTGCCTTCGCTGCCTCGGCAGTCTTGCCGTTTACTTCGTGCGCTTCCGCGAGCGTCATGAGGTTCGTGAAGTTCTTTCGTCCGATCCCCCCTCCGCCATTGTTCGCCGCCTCGGCCCACGTCAGTGCCTCGACTGGATGCTTGTTGTCGAGCGCATAGCGCGCGGCTTCCTGCCATGCGATATCAGAAAAGCCGTTGGAGTTGCGGAGCTCATTCCGCAAGTTGGCGATGTAGAGATCGGCTGCGTTGGGCACGTTGATGTCGATCGGCACCGCAAGCTCTTCCCACTTCATGGCCACGGTAGCGTGATCATCGCGCCGCTCGGTGAAATCAAACGTCAGCACTTCGTGGTATTCGCTCTTCTCCGGTTTCGCTTTCACGCGCAACGCATCTTCGGCCGGGTCATAGAAGAAGCTGCCCCACGATGTGTGGTTCTTTGAAAAGATCCACGTCCATTCATCCTGCTGCGGGATTGCGAACAAGGCATAGGAGCCCGCCGGCAACGTCGAGCCGTTGACCTGGATGTCATGCGATGTCGTGAAGATCGTGTTCACGTTCGCGCCGACGCGCCACGGACATTCTTTGCACGTGCCGAAGCCGAGGTTGGCCAGTCCCCACGGAACGAGCGTTCCCCAGATCTTTCCGCGGCGGTCCTGACCCTGCGGACTGTGAACGTGCGGACTGCTGTAGTCGATTGAGACCGTGACGAGACCGATGTGCTGGATGACGGTGGCGCGTTCGTTGCCGCCCGAGGGAGGAAGAGTGAGTACCTGTGCGCTCGCGGCGAGGGCCATGACACTCATAGCTGCCGCAATGAGGAAACGGTGTTTCATTAGTCGCTCCTTTCGAATGCGCCAATGTACGCACAGCGTCCCTCTCAGTTCGTCAGCGAATGGTGAACATCACCAATCTTTTTTACACGCGCGGCCTGGTCTGCATTACAGGAGGGACGTTGCATTGATCGCATTCCCCTCCGCGAATCGCGAGGGCCGGAGTGCATCGATGTCGATCGACGTGTTTCCGTCGACGATCAACTCGGCGACAAGTTGGCCGATCGCCGGCGCGTGCATGACGCCGTGTCCGGAGAAGCCATTGGCGAGATAGAGATTCGTGATTGCCGGCGCACGGCCGACGATGGCGTGATGATCGGGCGACATCTCGTACAGCCCTGCCCAGCACGCCGCCGGATCGATCGGGATGTCGAGTAGACGCGGCGCTCGTTCGCGCGCAAAGTCCACAACGCGCGGAAGCCACGTCGTGCCGTCGAACGTATGGTCAAAGCCAGGAGGCGGAGCGTCCGGCCAGAGAAGGAGCACTCTCCCGTCGCGCACACGAAAATGAAATCCGTCATCGGCCCACACCGTCATCGGCATCGACTCGGGGAACGCATCCTGTTCGACCGTCGCCGCCACCTGGCGGCGCATCGGCGTCACCGGTAATTCGATGCCGAGCGTCGACGCCCAGGCGCCGGCCGCATTCACGAAAACATCGGCTTCCATTTTCCCTTTCGACGTCTCCAGAACAGTGATGCGATCATTCTCGACGCGCAGGTTGTCCACCGTCACGCCGAATTCGAAGCGGACTCCATTGCGCTTCGCCGCGGCTGAGTACCCGTTGAGAATCTTCATCGCGCGGATGAATCCGTCCGTGGGACAGAACGTTCCGCCGACGATCTCGTCGTCCTGGACTGCTGGATTGATCGCGCGCGCCTCGTCCGCGCTGATCACGCGCGCTTCCTGCAAACCACACGAACGTTGCAGGGCATTGGCGGCGCGCAATTGCTCCATTGCCGATTCACTTCGTGCGAGGAAGAGGTAGCCGAACGGACGGTATCCGGAGTCGACACCGATCTCCTCTTCGAAGCGGATCAGCTTTTCGCGCGCCAGTAGCGAGAGCGCAACGTCGGTCGCCGTTGCGAATTGGGCGCGGAACCCGCCGGTCGCACGCGGCGTACTGCCCGCACCGAAATCGCCGCCCCGATCGAGCACAAGGATTTCATTAAGGCCGCTAACAGAGAGGTGGTAGGCGATACTGGATCCGATTACGCCTGCCCCAATAATAACAATCGAAGGCATGAGGCCAGATTATCGCCTTTGAGGTTCGACAAACGCACGCGCGTCGGTCAAACTAGTGGCTTCCGGAAAAACGAGAGGTTCGGTGTCTCATATCCTCGATTCCAGCCGCTACGGCTTCTCGCCGTTTGCCGTGCCGACGCTCGTAACTGCGGCGTTGATGCTGATCTTTGGGGCGAGTGTGCTGGCGCGCCGGATGTCGCGGGTGGCGGGCGCATTCTTCGCCATGACGGCGGCGGCTTCGTTGTGGCTCATCGCATTCACATTCATGTATTGCGCGAAAGACGCGGCCACCGCGTTGTTCTGGTCGCGCGCCGCCTACCTCGGCGTCCCGTTCCTCGCGCCCGCGATCTATCACTTCACTGTTGAGATGCTCCGCATCGGCAGGGAGCGGCGCGCGGCAATCGGCGCGGCATGGGGGATGTCTGCTGTCTTCTCCGCGGTCGCTGTCACCGGGCTGCTCGTTGAGCGCGTGCAACTTTTCTGGTGGGGCTACTATCCGCGATACAGCGCGATCGTTGCGCCGCCGTTCCTGCTATTTTTCTTCGGGTATCTCATCGCGTCGCTCGTCGAGTTTCTCCGCGCCTATCCGAAATCGCGAGGCGTCGAGAAAAAACGCATTCGCTTGCTCATCATCGCCTTCGGCGTCGCCTACCTCGGTTGCGTCGACTATCTGCCGAAGTTCGGCATCAGCGTCTATCCGTTTGGCTACGCCGCACTGCTCGGCTTCGTCGTCATCGTCGCTGTCGCCTTTCGCAAGTACGACCTCGTGGCAATCACTCCGTCGCTTGCGGCTCGCGAGATTATCGGCACGATGGCTGACGTCCTCTTCGTTTGCGACCGCGATGGCCGCATCGAGTTTGCCAACGCCGCAGCCGAGCGAGTGCTTGGATTTCGAGTGGAGCGTCTGGTAGGCCGCCAGTTCCAGGAGCTTCTTGCGGCCGGCGACGACGAGGCGTTCGCCGAGTCGTTCCGCCGCAACAGCATTCGCAACATGGAGCGCCGTTTTACGGGAAGCGATGGCCGTGAGGTCGATCTGATGATGTCGCTCGCTCCCGTTCTGCAGCATGGCGAGCCTGCGGGCATCGTCATCCTTGGCCGCGACATGCGCGAACAGAAGGACGCGGAACGCGAAGTGCGCAAGGCCGTCACGCTCCTCGAGTCGACGCTCGACTCGACGGCCGATGGCATTCTCGTCATCGGTGACGGTGGCCGCGTTCTGACTCACAACCGGCGCTTCGTCGAGATGTGGCACATTCCGCCGGATCTGCTGCAAATGCGCGATGACCGCGGCCTCATCGAATGTGTTCTCGATCAGCTCGTCGACCCCGAACACTTCCTGCGCACGGTCGACATCCTCTACTCGCAGCCGGAAGCGGAGAGCTTCGAGCTGCTCGAGTTCAAAGATGGACGCCGCTTCGAGCGCTACTCGATCGGGCGGACCGTCGCGGGTGTGGCCAACGTTCGTGTCTGGAGCTTCCGCGATGTCACGGCGCGGTTCGCCGCCGAGGCCGCGTTACGCGAGTCGGAGTTGCGGTATCGCCTTCTATTCGAACAGAACGCTGCTGGAGTTTGCGTCACGGAAACTAGTGGAACGATCCTGGACTGCAATCTGACGTTTGCCATGATGCTCGGCTACGCACGCGCTTCGCTGATCGGACGCAACGCGAATGAGCTCTATGTCCGCAGGTCCGACCGTGATGATCTCGTGGAGATGCTGCGAGACTCGACGACGCTCAACAGCGTTGAGGTCGAGCTGAAGAAGCAGGATGAGCAGTCGATGTGGGCGCTCATGAACCTTACGCTCGTCGACGAGCGCATCCACGCCACCGTTGTCGATATCAGCGACCGGAAACGCGCAGAAGAACAGATCGAGTTTCACGCGTATCACGACGTTCTCACGAACCTGCCCAATCGAAAGCTCTTCACCGACCGCCTCACGCATAGTCTTTCCCGCGCCCGCCGTTCCGGAAAATCGCTGGCGGTGATGTTCGTCGACCTCGATCATTTCAAGTCGATCAACGACACGCTGGGCCACGAGTCAGGCGACGAGCTGCTGCTGCAGATGGCGCGGCGTCTTCGCGAAAACATCCGTGACGACGACACCGTCGCGCGCCTCGGCGGCGACGAGTTCACCATCATTCTGGCCGAGCTCCGGCATCCCGAGGATGCGATCAATGTCGCGGAGAAACTGATCAAAGCGGTCGAACGGCCGCTGTCGATCTCGGGAACGTCGATCGAAGTCTCCGCAAGTATCGGCATCGCGATCTATCCTGACGACGGCGCGGACGCGGAGTCGCTGCTGCGCAACGCCGACAGCGCCATGTACCGCGCCAAAGAAGCGGGACGCAACACGTATCAGTTGTGTACGGATGACATGAAGCGCCGCGCGGTCGAGCGGCTGTCGCTGGAGACACGCCTCCGCCGCGCCATCACCGAAGGACAGCTCGTTCTGCACTATCAGCCGCAGATCAGCCTGTCGAGCGGCGCGGCGATCGGCGTGGAAGCGCTCGTGCGATGGAACGATCCCGAGCGCGGGCTCGTGCATCCGTCTGCATTCATTCCTCTTGCCGAAGAAAGCCGGCTCATTCTCCCGCTCGGCGAGTGGGTTCTTCACACCGCCTGCGCGCAGATGCAGACGTGGCATAGTCAGGGTCTCGATCTGCCGCTGATGTCGGTGAATCTCTCGTTGCGTCAGTTCCAGCAGAACGACATCGTGCAAACCGTACGGCGCGTGCTCGCGGACACCGGTCTCGATGCAAGCTCGCTGGAACTGGAGATCACGGAGACCGCGGCGATGCAGAATGCGGAGACGACGGTGGATGTGCTCCAGGCACTTCGCCAGCTCGGCGTCTCGATCGCCATCGACGATTTCGGCACGGGCTACTCGTCACTGAACTATCTGAAACGCTTTCCGATCACGGCGGTGAAGATCGATCGCGCATTCATCCGCGATCTCGCCACGAGCGAAGGCGACGCTGCGATTGTCTCCGCAGTCGTCGGCATCGCTCGTGCGCTGAAATTGCGCGTGATCGCAGAGGGTGTCGAGACCGAGGAACAGTTGACCTTCCTCCGCCGCCGCAGCTGTGACGCCGCACAAGGATATCTTTTCAGCCGTCCCGTTTCCGCGGCGGCGCTGCCCGACCGCTTGAACAATCATCGCTTCGACGAGAGTCCGTTGCGGATGCATTTGTAGCGAGACGCGCTACGCGGAGACGGTCGCCGTTTCGGTCTCTTCATGCAACACCGGATACTTGCCGGTGAAGCATGCCGTGCAGTAGAGGCGGCGCGGGTCGTCGTCGTTGCGAACGGCGGCGAGCATTCCATCCTCCGACAAGTAGCCGAGCGAATCGGCTTCGATGAACTCGCAGATCGATTCGATCGACTGCGCGCTGGCGATCAGATCGCGGCGCTGGGGTGTGTCGATCCCGTAGTAACAAGGCCCCGTCGTCGGCGGCGAGGAAATGCGCATGTGCACTTCTTTCGCGCCGAAGTCTTTCAGCATCCGAACGATCTTTTTCGACGTCGTCCCGCGGACGATCGAGTCGTCGATCAGGACGATGCGCTTTCCTTCCACGATTTCGCGCACAGGATTCAGTTTGATTTTCACGCCGAAGCTGCGGATCGACTGCTTCGGCTCGATGAAGGTCCGGCCGACGTAGTGATTGCGGACGAGGGCAAACTCGAAGGGGATGCCCGACTCGTGCGCGTATCCGAGCGCGGCGAAGACGCCGGAGTCGGGAACGGGAACAACGACGTCGGCGGCGATGGGATGCTCGCGCGCGAGCTGTGCACCGAATCGCTTGCGCACTTCGGCGACGTTGTTGCCGAAGATGACGGAGTCGGGCCGCGCGAAGTAGACGTGCTCGAAAATGCAGCGAGCTTCCCGCGGCCCCGTGAATTCGTGAACGACGCGCACGCGTGGCGAGGGCTCGGCGCATTCGATGACCACGACCTCGCCGGCGCGCACCTCGCGGATCGTCGTCGCCTCGATCAGATCGAAGGCGCACGTTTCGGAAGAGACGACGATCGAGTTACCGAGCCGGCCGAGGACCAGCGGCCGGAAACCGTAGGGATCGCGCGCGGCGTAGATCCGTCCCGGCGCCATCAGCACGATCGAGTAGGCGCCCTTCACTTGCGAGAGCGCATCGACGAGCGCGTGCTCGAGATCGACAGCCTTCGACCGCGCGATGAGATGCACGATCACTTCCGTATCCGACATCGTGTTGAAGATCGCACCGTCGGCTTCGAGCCGCCGCCGGATGTCCGCGCCGTTGACCAGATTGCCGTTGTGCGCCAGACCGATCGGCCCTTTGCTGGTAGATGCGACGAGCGGCTGCGCGTTGCAAAGCATCGAGCCGCCGGCCGTGGAGTAGCGCACATGGCCGATGGCAATGTCGCCCGGCAATCGCCGCAACCGCTCCTCGGTGAAGATCTCGGCGACGTGACCCATCTCCTTCTCGGAATGAATCTGCCACGATCCCGGCGCGATGATCTGCTCGCCGGTGCCATTCGATCCAATGGCATCGCCGATGTTCGTTTCCGATCGCCGGCGGTCCGACGACACCGAGGCGATTCCCGCACTCTCTTGCCCGCGGTGCTGCAGCGCATAGAGACCGAGATATGTGATGTTCGCCGCGTTCTCATGATTGAGAACGCCAAAGACACCGCACTCGTCGTGGAACTTGTCGAACATTGGAGACTGCGCCAGGGGAAGTGTAGCGCAGAGAAAAATCAGGGGGGTGAGAGCTCCTGAAGACGCTTGCGGTGATCCAGCGCCTCGGTGGCCCACGGCGATGAGCTGTCGATAGCGAGGTAAGAATCGTAGGCCTTGATTGCGTCGGAGGTCCGCCCGAGCAATTCCAACGCTTTGGCCCTATTGAACCAGGCATCCGGGAAGTTGCGATTGATGTGGATGGCTTGATCGCATTGGGCAATGGCGAGGTCGAGATTTCCGCTGTCCGGTATCTCGATCAGTGCCGCAGCGAGATCGCTTTTGTACTGGTAGTTGTCGGGCGCAGCCGCAGATGCGGCGCGAAGATTCTGAAGGGCCTTGGCTCGATACCACTTGATGCGGTCCGAGGCTTCCTTTCGCGCTTCTTCGTTCGCTTGTGCGTCCACTCTCACGAAGGAAACCTCGATCAGGTTGGCGACGCCGACGGCGTGCAGCGTCTTGGCATCGCTACCGCGCAGATCAAGTAATTTTAAGACTTCAATTTCCAGCGGCAACGTAGTGGGATCCGTTTCTGCCTCGCCTCGGTTCGTAATTTTAGGGGCATATGGGAATCCGTTCAAACGCGCCTCGATCGGTCGCGATGAGACGCCGGACGCTGCCTTGATAGCCCCGGCCAGAGGATACTGCCGCTCCTTGATGACAAGTAACCCTGCGCCTACGACGACGATGATCGACGCGGCGATCGCCATCCATCGTCCGTTCGCGACGCGCCGTGCGGGCACCGCCGGTACCGACTGTTCGCTGAATTCCGTCGAGTCGACGACCACGATCCGGCACTCATCGCAGTCGGCGATGTGCTCGACGACGACGGCGCGTCCGGCATCGTCGAGCGTGCCTTCGATGAAGCGGCCGAGCTCTTCGGCGGGTGGGTGAGCGAGGGTCGTGGTCATTGTGGTGCCTGCGGTCTGCCGTTGCCCGGTCCAAATTCGATACTGAGCGCATCGGCACCGTTGATGAGCATGTCGCCAATGTCGCTCATGGCGACGCCGGCGGCAAGGAGGGCTTCCTTTAATGCCGCCACGAGTCGGTCGATCCGGCGGTAAAGCTGCTTCTGGTCTGCCTGCAGCAGCCTGGCCATCGAAGAGACTTTCATCGAGTCGATGAAGCGTAGTTTCATGATCAATCTGTCCTCAGCCGGAAGGCGACCGAGCTCACGGCTGAGGACCGCGCTGGTGCGGCGAGCGGCCGCGTCGCGCTCGCTCGCCAACAGCTCGTCCTCGGCCGATACACCGGATGCGGGCTCGGGCATCTCCTCCGTCCGCTCGACTTCCGCTGCACGTTGTGCGCGCCGCGTCACTATCGACGAGGCGAGCGTTTCGATCGCGCGTTCGTCGAGCTCTGTGTATTTTTGACGGACGATTGTCGAAGCTTCCCCAAGGCTGAGCCCGTCGCGGCTGAGCAGACGCTCCAAAAGGATGGCGGCGTCGCCCCCCTGACGCGCCCGCATCGAGGGCCTCCACTTGCCCCATTCGTGGATCTTCTGGTCGACGTAATGGCGCTGGATGACGATGGTCAGATAGGTGGAGAGCGTGCACTTCTTCTCGAACTTGCGTAGGACGGCGTACTCGTCTTCGATCAGCTTGATCCGGACCACCGAAGCGAAATCCTCGGCGTCGGCGCCAATGAGGCCGTACTTCCGGCAGACGAACGCGGTGGCGCGGTCGACCAGTGGAAGGTTGTCGAGGAAAAAACTCTCCCAATTCATGCAGTGCGCAGCGTACCCACCCGAAACCAATACTTGTCTTGGCGGTGATCGGATTCTAGACGAATTCCGTCGTCGGAGCAGTGACGAGCGAACGGCGCTTACGGCAGGACGTCAAATCCCTCGGCGCGGGCGGCGCGGGCGAGGTTTTTGTCGAGGGTGACGAAAGGGAGGCTCTGAGGATCATCGCGACAGGCGACCAGAGCGGCCGCGAGTTGCAGCGCGTCCATGGCGCGAAGGGTGTGCTTCGTCAGCAGATTCCGCCCTCGATCGATTGTCGCCACAGACTCATCGATCGCCGTCCAGATCGATTCAAGTGACGCAATGAGTGCCTCCGCATCTCGCAGCTCGAGTCGATCATGCGATCGCGCCCGTCGCCAAACAGCGCTGGCTAGTTCCACGGAAGTGCATATCCACACAGTGATATTCGGATCATCCGACAGCAGCTCGGCCATCTGCCTGGTCGACAATTCGTCCACCACCAGCGGAACGAGTGCCGAGGTGTCCCAGAATCTCACCAACCTTCCTCTCGGTCGCGAAGCAACTGAGCTAGAACGCTGTCTTCGAACTTTGGCCGCAAGCGGGTGAAGAAATCATCCGGCAACGTTCCGGTCCCCCTGCGTGCTTTTCCCTGGCGGACTAGCTCATCGAGATGCGCTTCAAGAGCGCTCTGATCAGGTCTGCGATACCGCGGAACTGTACTCGGGACCTCGGGAACTACCTGCGCGAGAGGCACAATCCCCTCCTTGATCTCAACCGTCTCCCCGTTCCTCACCGCATCGAGGACTTCGTCCAGACGCTCCTTCAGCTCGCTTACCTGTGCGCTTCTCATGGCGATCAGTGTACCTCGGCGCCCGAAAGCGGAACAGGCACTTGACATCATCGAACTTTAGACTTAGTCTAATCACGTGCAGGATAGCGTGACCATTCTTCAGGAGCATGGAATCCAGCCCTCGGCGCAGCGGGTGGCCGTGGCCGATTACGTGCTCCAGACGATCGAGCATCCCTCGGCGGACCTCGTCTGGAATCGCGTCAAAGCCCGCGTGCCGTACATCTCCCGCGCCACGGTCTACAACACACTCAACCTCTTCGTGGAGAAGGGGCTGCTGCAGGCGCTCGCGCTGGCCGAGGATAGTGTTGTGTTCGATCCGAAGATGGAGCGGCACCATCACTTCGTCGATGAGCGCACAGGGGCCATTCACGATGTGGCGTGGGACAAGGTGCAGGTCTGCAACATCGAAGGATTGAAGGGATTCGAGATTCACGACTACCAGGTGGTGATGCGCGGCGTCCGCAAGGGCGCGCGGCGCAGAGCGTGAAAAAATTTTGGCAATTCGCTAGACGATGTCCAGATCGCGACATCGTCCAAATATAAAGGAGAAAAGACAAATGCCCATGCTTACCGTAGGTGACAAGTTCCCGGAATACAAAATGACCGCGTCGGTCGGAACGGAGAAGGGAAAAGAGTTCACGACCATCAGCAGCAAAGACAACGAGGGGAAGTGGCTCGTTTTCTACGCCTACCCGAAAGATTTCACCTTCATCTGCCCGACGGAGATCGTCGAGTTCAGCAAGAAGAACAGCGACTTCACCGACCGTGACGCCGTCGTTCTCGGTGGCAGCACCGACAACGAGCACTCACATCTGGCCTGGCGCGTCTCGCATCCCGACCTGAAAGACGTCGTGACGCCGCTCGTCTACATCACGCCCGCCTTTGCCATGCAGCTCGGCATCCTCCATCCGGAAGCGGGCGCGGCGCTTCGCGTGACCTTCGTCGTCGATCCGAACGGCATCATCCGCTGGGTCAACGCCAACGATCTCTCGGTCGGCCGCAATGTGGACGAAGTGATCCGCGCGCTCGACGCCCTGCAGAGCGACGAGCTTTGCCCATGCAACTGGCGCCCGGGCCAGGAAACGCTCGGAGCAGCGTAAGTCATGAGCGCCGTCGAAGACTTGCGCGCGCGTCTGCCCGAGCACGCGCGCGACACGAAGCTCAATCTGCAGAGCGTGCTGCAACCCGGCACGCTCACGGCGGCGCAGCGGTGGGGGACGGCGGTCGCTTCGGCGGCCGCCGCCCGTAACCGCGAGCTGCTCGACGCCATCGTGAGCGATGCCCGCGCCGAGCTCGGAGAAAACCCCGACGCCGTGATCGAAGACGCCTTCGCCGCCGCCTCGCTGATGGCGATGAACAACGTCTACTACCGCTTCAAGCACATGATCGCGAAAGAGTCGTACGAGCAGAAGCCGGCGCGCCTGCGCATGCAGCGCATCGCCAAACCCTCGACGAACAAACCCGACTTCGAGCTCTTCTGCCTCGCCGTCAGCGCCATCAACGCCTGCGAGATGTGCATCCGCTCCCACGAAGCCGGAGTCCTCGCCGGAGGGATGAGCGAGGATCACGTCGTGGAAGCAATCCGCATCGCCGCGGTGATGAGTGCGGCAGCGGTGGCGATGGAGTTGCCAGTTTTGGACGACGCCTCGCTTATCTAAGGCCAATGCGAATTGGCGCACTCTAGATCGGTCGAGTCGAGCACGAGCTTCTTTGTCGCCAAGTCGTCAATGTATTTCTTTACGTCTTCCTTGTAGAGGCCGTACTCGGTGACGGTGTTGAGGCAGTTGTGCGTGGAATCCTCGCCGACATCGCAAATGCCGCTCGCGTCGGTAATGTCTTTGTAGGACTTAAAATCCTTGGCTGACTTCTTGGTAGCCGAGTTGAAGATCAGAGCCCACTTGGTGATGGGAACGGCGCCGCTTCCGTAGTCGACGGTGAGGGGGCTCGCCTGCTCGACCGAGAGAACGAGGAGGCGAGCCAGACAGAGGTCCATGACCGGAACGTTCGCGGTCGAATACTTCGCTTGATAGGCGTACATGTGGGCGATTTGAAGAATCTTCGCAGAAGTGCTGTCCGGATAGTGGACGTAGGTGAGAACGTTTTTGTGAGGCTTCTTCTGCTTCACCTCGGGTTTCAGATCGGGCGTTCCGGCGTAAATCAATGGTGGCTTGAGGTGGGGAAGATGGTCGGATGCATCCTGGCTGGCGTCGATGTACGTAGCGTTCGCTGAAAAACTGATTTCTTTGCTCGTGAGTGCTGCGCTGGCGCCTCCGTCAATCGCGATCATCGCGCCGTGCTTCTTGGCTTTGACGATCGTTGCGTGCGATTTCTTCATGGGACTGTTCCTGTCGGGGCTTACGTGGCAAATCAATCCGAAGAAGTAGATCTCATAGGTAGACATTCGCAGCTCCTTTTCGAGTGCATCGGCAAGCGTTTCCGCGATGCGCCTTGGACTCTCCTCGATCTTAGACGGTCTCGGGAGCTTTTTTCCTCGAGAGTTAGGCAACCTCCCTGCTTGCTCACTTCTCGGAACCATAGAGCTGGAATCCGCTCCAGCTTTTCGGGCTACGCAGCACGGGATCTGTTGAGCGAAGCATGTTTAGTTGCGTTTCCCGGAGTGCCACCGCCGGCCTGATGCCTCGCGAAAGCTGGCGATGCAGCGTAAGAGAAAAAACACGTGCGACTCGATCATCGACATCCCAGAGGGTCCCGACCACGCTCCTCGCTCCTGCGGCGAGGAAAGCGAGCGCCAGGTTGTGAAGCGCAGCATGAGGGCTTACCGCAGCACCGGTCTTGCAGCCAGCCAGGACAACGATGGGAGACCTCTGGAACCGCATATTTGCGACGTCCCGGACGTACAACAACCCATCACTGCTGCTGTCCGCGGCCAAGGGGAGGACCGAAAACCAAGGGACCTCGGTATTCAGAACTGTATGGGCTGCGACGTGAACCACATCGCTGCTTACGCTCTTTTGCATAAACCACTGGCGTGATGCCGTCAAACCAGTCCTCGCGAATGCTTCAGGGTACATCCTGGAAATCATCCTGATCTCGTTCGCCGCCTCGGGCAGGCGGGGCAACGATCCGAACTGCATGAGCGCGATTTCCGGGTCCCCCGCGAGCACCGCTGTTCTGGGCGTTCCCTGCGAGGCCGGAGTCCGGTCGCGCGACGTCAAGTAAACCGTGGCGCTCGGTGCGTTGAGGATCGCTACATCCTCTATCAACAGGCGCCCAGTAGCGGGATCACGCAACGACGCAAATGGAATGGAGTCCATGGCGGGGTCAGGCACGATTACCAGTGTCTCGAAACGTTCCTGCGAGCGCAAAACGTGTGCGAAAAGGATCGAGTAGAGGGCTTGCCCGTCTCTGTTGGCTGCAACGTCGTCTCCGGATTCGATCGCCTCGCGTAGGTGAGCCGCTCGCTGGCGGAGGTCGGCTTCTGGCGACTGGATTCCTGCCCATCGCCAGCCATTGCGTGTCACCATGACTGCCCATGTTCTGTTTCGTACTACGACCCATTCCACGAGTGCCACGCCTTGCGCCAACCGGCTGGCGACACACTCGAGGCTAACAGGAAGCAGGTGGTCTCCGATGGCTAGCCGTTCGGTGATGGCTCTTCCTCGCGCCCGCTCGACGGCATTGAAACCGTCTGCAATGTCATGGTCCGCGAACAGTAGTTCTGCCAGTTCCGTGAAGGCTGCGTCGGCCGAGCCGAGAAAGGAATCACGAAGGTCAAGTTGGGGGATACTCGCCTGTTGTTCTTCAATGAGATTGATGCTTTGCTGGAACGCCGTTGCTGCCTCACTCCGTCGACCCATATCGCGGAGAGAGCGCGCGCGTTCGAGCATGATTCGAGGGACCTCAATCGACCGGTGCCGGCTCAGCCGTTCAGCTAAGGTCGCGTCGAGTAGTGCCAGGGCTCTGGCGGGGTCGTATTCGCGGAGGGCGGTTGCGTCAGCAAGCCGGCTCTCGTCAAGGGCGTCTCGGCGTAAATCTGGATCGGATATGGCGGAAGCGGCTCGGACGATCGCCTCTCGCTCAGCAACCGTGAATGGTCTGTTATCTCCTCTGACAACCGCGAAGGCATGCCAGAGGACCGCGTCAAAGCGGACACGCGAGGAGTCAGCGGGAAGTTCGAGCTGGGCACTGAGAAGTGCGCGCGCAACATCACTGCGGCCTCGCCGAACGGAGGTCCTTGCCGCACTGGCAATGGCCAACTCGAGAACGTATGCACGGCCCGAATCGCTCGCTGCCTGAAAGACGATTCTGCGAAGTTTCCACGCTTCGAAATCCTGGCCGAGGTGAGACAACACGCCAGCAGTCGATGACTGGACGCTCGTGAGGTTGTCACGCTCGCCGAGACGTTCGAAAAGGCTGAGTGCGGAACGCAATGCTTCGACGGACTCGTACAACCGATTCAAGCGCGCAAAAGCAGAGGCGCGCGTCCATTGGATTTCGGCCTTGAGCGCCGAGTAGACCACGGGTGTCCGCTCGTCAACGGCTGCTAGTCTCTTCAGACAGCCTGCCGCGTCACTGCGATCGTACGCAACGTTTGCAAGGTAGTAGTCGACGACCTTTGTCATTGGACTACCCGAGCTCGCAAACTCTCGCGCTGCGCTCTCGAACTGCGGCCCGGCTTCGGCCACTTTGCGCTGGCCATAAAGAATGCGTGCCTGGCGATAGATGAGGTGGGCGCGTGTCAGATGCGCCAAGCGATCCCCGCGTGCGGCGGCGGCGACTGCGGTGGCGTCCTTCAGAAGACTTTCGCCAGAAAACGCTTGAAGCGCGTCGCCCATGTGTTGCGCGACAATGATCCAACGCTTCGCGCCAGGTTCGTCGTGTCGTTCTACGGCCTCGGCCCACCGCGCCAGGTACTCGGCCTCCCCCCATGTACGCGTTTCCTGCGGAAAACGCTTGACGATGGCTAGCACCTGAGACTGGTGACCATCCCCGGCGGATTGTTCCAGAGAGCCCACTGCAGCATCCCATCGCAGGGCGGCAGTCTTCTTTCTACTTGATATGTGTGTTCGAGCCTCATCCGTCCATGGTGAGGATGGGTCAAGGTCGATGTAGTGTTTGAATGCTCTGACGGCCACAGGCCCGAGGCCGATCGCCTCGAGCGCCATCGCCCGGTTGAACAACGCTTCCGGGAGTTTCGCGTCAAGACCTACTGCGCGATCTGCTGCTGTCAACGCCTCGATCACTAGTTCGGCGTTGTCTTCGCGCAGCGCCTTCTCCAAGAGCGCGACCGACAGATCACTCCACGTCCTCGCTTCGCGCGGTTGCTCGGTACTTGCCATACCAAGGTCATCCACAGCGCCTTTAACATCGCCAATCAATAGACGTGCGATCCCCCGCGTGTGGAGTTTCTCAGGATTGTCTGTCGGCAGAGGTGAAACTCGCGAAGCGACAACGCGCAAAGGCGCGAACTCAGTTGCAGCCGGCCGGTCATTCAGTGAACTCCAAGGCGGCGCATGTGAGAATCCCGATAGACGCCCGCGAACCGGGCGATGGGGGAGCGACGCAGAGACGCTCTGAAGACGGTCTATCTGCGTCCGGTCGTAACCAATCGCTGCTAACACGGCGATCGACACTAAGGCAAGACTCCCTATTTGGGTGACGCGATTGCGTACGGAAGCCATCATCGTGCCTCGGACTCGACTCGCACTCGCTTGGAGAAGGAACCATTCCTAACACATGCGGTACGCGAATGGAACTGTTGTAGGAAGCGTTCATTTAGCGATCAGCGCCGCTTCTTCGCCAACGCCGCGGATGACGTCATCGACATTGTCGCCACCGAGGAGCAGCCCGAAGGATGAGCGCCAGATGCGCGCGAGCTCTGGGGTGCTCGTGCGGATCAGTGGAACACCGTTGCGTTCGATGAGGAAGGTCGCGACCTCGGTGCGTCCGATGTGCATCGCGGGCAGACCGTGTTGCTTCGCGAGGTGGAGAACTTCGTCGACGTGATCCGTAGTCACGATCGCGCGTCCTTGCGACTCGCCGAACAGCAGTGCGATCGCATCGACATCGCCGGCGTGATCGCCGAGCTCGATGTGGCAGCCGATGCCACTCATGGCGCACTCGGCCAGCGCGATGGCAAGTCCGCCATTCGATAGATCGTGCGCGCTGCGCAGGAGGCGGTGCTCGTACGCGGCGAGGAAGAAGGCGACGAGCGACTTCTCGCGATCGAGATCGACGCGCGGCGGTAACGCCAGCGCATCAGGAAGGCGCGTCTGCTGCCACTCCGATCCGCCCATCTCCTCGCGCGTCTCGCCGATCAGCACGATGTCGAGGCCCGCCTCGGGGAACGCGATGCCGCAACCGTCATTCTCGTTCTCGAGGATTCCGACCATCCCAACCGTTGGCGTCGGCAGCACCGCGCGCCCCTCGGTCTCGTTGTAGAACGACACGTTGCCGCTCACCACCGGTGTGTCGAGTGCGACGCAGGCCTCGCTGATGCCGCGAATGCACTCGGCGAATTGCCACATGATCTCGGGACGCTCGGGCGATCCGAAGTTGAGGCAGTCGGTGATTGCGACCGGCTTCCCGCCGCTCACTGCGATGTTGCGCGCGGCTTCGGCCACGGCTTGTTTGCCGCCTTCGTACGGATCGAGGAAGCAGTAGAGCGGATTGACGTCGCTCGTGATCGCCAGCGCGCGGCCGGTGCCTTTCACGCGAACGATGGCCGCATCGCGCCGCTCCGGTCCGGCGATCGTGTTCGTGCGCACGGTCGTGTCGTATTGCTCCCAGATCCAATGCTTCGAGCAGAGATTCGGCGAGGCGATGAGGTGAAGCAACTCGTCGGTGAGATCGCCGTCTTCGACGCGGACGCGTTCGAGAGTTGCCGGGAGAATTCGATCCGGCTTCGTCATCGGGCGCTCGTACACCGGCGCCTCGGTCGAGCTCGGATCGACAGGAATCGCTGCGACTTCTTCGCCGCTCCAGAACAGGCGCACGAAGCCATCGTCGGTCACTTCGCCGACGACCGCGGCGTTGAGGTCCCACTTCTCGAACACGCGCACGACTTCCTCTTCGCGCCCGCGTTTGGCCACGATCAGCATCCGCTCCTGCGATTCGCTGAGCATGATCTCGTACGGCGTCATGCCGCTCTCGCGGATCGGAACGCGATCGAGATGCATTCGCACGCCCGTCCCCGCGCGGCCCGCCATCTCGAAGGACGATGATGTGAGTCCCGCGGCGCCCATGTCCTGAATGCCGACGACGGCGTCCGACTCCATGATCTCGAGACATGCTTCGAGCAGAAGCTTCTCTGTGAACGGATCGCCGACCTGCACGGTCGGACGTTTTTCTTCCGACGCTTCGTCGAACTCCGCCGACGCCATCGTTGCTCCATGGATGCCATCGCGTCCCGTTTTCGATCCGACGTAAATCACCGGATTGCCGACGCCGCTGGCGGTGCCGGTGAAGATCCGGTCGCGCGTGGTGACGCCGAGGGCGAAGACGTTGACGAGGATGTTGCCGTTGTAGGAGGCGTGGAATGACGTCTCGCCGCCGACCGTAGGGATGCCGATGCAGTTGCCGTAGCCGCTGATGCCGCGCACGACGCCGTCGACGAGGTACTTCATCCGCGGTGCATCGCTGCCAGAAGAAATGGTTCCGAAGCGGAGCGAGTCGAGGCAGGCGATGGGACGCGCGCCCATCGTGAAGATGTCGCGCAGGATTCCGCCGACTCCGGTGGCCGCGCCCTGGTACGGCTCGATGAACGACGGATGGTTGTGCGATTCCATCTTGAACGCCGCCACCCAGCCGTCGCCGATGTCGATCACGCCGGCGTTCTCGCCGGGACCCTGGATCACGCGCGGGCCGGTCGTCGGAAACTTGCGGAGATGAACGCGCGACGATTTGTACGAGCAGTGCTCGGACCACATCACGCTGAAGATGCCGAGCTCGGTGTAGTTCGGCGCGCGGCCGAGGATTTGCTCGACGCGGGCGTACTCGTCGGCGCTGAGGCCATGCGACGCGATGAGCTCAGGTGTGATGCGAGGCTCGTTCATGCCGTTGATTCTAATCGGCGCGCGCTGTCATTCCGATGCTGAAATGGAACGCCTACCAAACGACGAGTCCTTGATTGATGTGTCATCCTGAGACTGCCGGAGCCGCCTCCGAGCTCCATCAAATTGCGCGGCGTGGAGTGGCGGCGTAGGACGTCGAAGGATCTCAAACTACGCCGCACATGCCACGCGCCGCGCATTCGGAGATCCTTCGCCGTCCTCCGGCGAACTCCACGCCGCGCAAAAGGTAACAGCAGCGCATGCGCCTCCGGCAGGCTCAGGATGACACGTTACTTCTCTCAGCGCGCGGCGAGAAAGACAACGGAGGGGACGGCCGGTCCTCCCCTCCGTGCGGAGACAGCGTCAGTGGTCGGCGCCTTCGGGATGATGCATCTTGAACATCGTCATTCCGGGCTCGCCGTGGCGCATCTCGGAGTGCATGGCGTCGAACTTCGTCTTCTGATCGGGCGTCAGGATGGCGGAGACTTTCGCCCTGGTCGATTCGTGCGCGGCTTTGATCTGTTTATCGATGGCGCGCATCGCCAGGTAGGCCCTGCCGACTTCGGTGGCGTCAGGATTGGACGCGTCGACCGCGGCATTCAACTGCTGCTCGGCGGCGTGATGCTGCTCGAACAGTGGCTTCACCGACGCCTCGAGCTGCTGGTGGATGGCATCCCACTGCACCTTCTGATCGGTGGAGAGATTGAGCGCCGAGGCGATGTGGTCTCCCCCGCCTCCTGGATGACGCATGAAGACATGGCGTTCCGGTTCCTGCGCGGATGCGACGGTTGCGATGACGAGCATGGACAGTGTAGCGACGAGGAGAGCGACGGTCTTTTTCATTTTTCGTGTTTCCTTTCGGGGAGCAATGTACGCATCGTACGCCCGGAAGTGATCAACAGCACGCAAGCTGTTTGTAAGAAACGTAAAACCCGCCTGCAGCAACGATTTTCGCGCAAATGCCGATGCTAGACTCGGCCGCATGAAAGGGAGCCGCAGCGCGATCGCCGTGCTCATCTCGCTCGCGGTTCTCACGACGGCCCTCGTCGTGCTCGGCACGCTGCAATACCGCTGGATCGGCGAGATGGCGGACGCCGAACGGCAGCGCATGCGCGCCGGCATCGACTTCGCCGCGCACCACTTCAGCGACGACTTCGATCACGAGTTGACGCGAGCTTTCTTCTCCTTTCAAATGCCAATGGTCGAAGCGCGCCCCGAACACCTGTTTCGCCGCTATGACGAATGGATGGCCTCAACGCGCGACCCGCGCATCATCAAGGCCATCTACTTCGTACCGCCGAACGACGTCGATCACCCTCTGCTCGTCGACACGGGCTCCCGCCACGTGCGGCCGGCCCAGTGGCAGCTCTCGCTCCTCGGCGTGCGCTCGCTGCTCGCGGACTCGTTTGCCTCCGGACGTCCCGTCCCACCCATCGTTCCGCAAGCCTCAGCTCTGATCGTGCCATGCGGCGAGTTACCGCGCATGAAGATGGAGCGTATTCACGCGCAGATGATGATGATGCATGGCGGCAGTCCGGGTGCCACAGGGCTTCTCGGTGGAAACACTGGCCCACCAACCCCGTCGTATACGATCGTTCAACTCGATCGCGACTACATCACTCGCGTCATGCTTCCGGACCTGACGCGCCGCTATTTCGACACGCCGGCGGGACGGCAGTACGACGTGGCCATCGTGGCGACAGACAACGGCGAGGTGCTGTACCGGTCTGACGAAGGATCGTCACCGTTTCGCTCCGACCTCGTGGTGCCGGTTTTCAGCGTGCGCGTGTTCCGGCGTGAGCCTTTCGATGGCGCAGTGCTGCGCGAGCCGCCGCTCCATCCGGGGGAGTGGCGCCTGCTCGTGCGGCATCATGCGGGCACGCTCGAGGATATCGTCGGCGCGACGCGCCGGCGCAATCTGGCGCTCACCGCGGGCATCCTGGCCGTCCTCGCCGGAACCATGATCGCGCTCGTGGCGATGCTGCGAAGCGCGGAGCGCTTGCGCCTCCAGCAGCTCGAGTTCGTTGCAGGCGTGACGCACGAATTGAACACGCCGGTCGCCGCGCTCACCGCGGCCGGCCAGAATCTGGCAGACGGCATCATCACCGAGCCTTCGCAGGTGGTGCGGTACGGATCGGCCATCGTCAAAGAGTCGCGGCGTCTCACCGAAATGATCGGCCAGGTACTGGCGTACGGCGGGATGCAGGCGCGGCGCAAAGTGTCGTTCGCACCGGTCGATGTCAACGCGGTGATCGACGAAGCGCTCGCATCGTGCCGCTGGATGGCCGAGGAGCAGGGCGTCGCCGTCGAGACGCATGTCGATCGCGATCTTCCGCTCGTCGACGGTGATGCGGCTTCGCTCGCGCGCGCCGTGCAGAATCTTCTCGCCAATGCCATTCGCCATGGTGCCGAAGGCAAGTGGGTTTCGATCAACGCGACCGCGGACAACGGCAGCATCGTCATTCGCATCGAGGACCGTGGCCCCGGAATCGCCGCGCGCGATCTGCCGCATCTGTTCGAACCCTTCTACCGCGGGCGCGGTTCCGATCGCGTCAAAGGCACGGGCCTCGGCCTCACCATCGTCAAGCAGATCGCGGCGATGCACGGCGGAAGCGTTTCCGCCGAGCGAAAGCGCGAGCAGGGTGCGGCGTTCACGCTGACACTTCCCGCACGACCGCAGGCGTCGGCGGTTCCGGAGATGGCGCAGCATGCCTGATCTGCAGCGCCGCATCCTGCTGGTCGAAGACGAAGAAAGCCTCATCCTCACGCTGCGCGACCGCTTCGAATCGGAGGGATACGCAGTGACCGTGATGAGTGACGGCGAGTCCGCACTGGCGGCGGGCACGCGCAGTCCGTTCGATCTCATCGTGCTCGATGTGGCGCTCCCGAAGAAGAACGGCTTCGATGTCTGCCGCGATCTCCGCCAGCGCGGGATCCAGACGCCGATCCTGATGCTCACCGCGCGTGGGCAGGTCGTCGATCGCGTGATCGGACTCAAGCTCGGCGCCGACGACTACCTCACCAAACCGTTCGAGATGATGGAACTGCTGGCACGGGTGGAAGCGCTGTTGCGCCGATCGCGAACGATGGCGCAGAACGCCTCGGACTCCTACGCCTTCGGTCCGATTCACGTCGACTTCCGCAGCGCCGAGGTGCGAAGAGAAGGAACGCCGGTGGAGCTGTCGACGCTGGAGATCAAACTGCTCCGCTATTTCGTCGAGCACCGCGGCGCCGTCGTCGGACGCGATGAGCTGCTCGACAAAGTGTGGGGCTACGACGCGACGCCGGTCACGCGCACGGTCGACGTGCATGTGGCGTCACTGCGCCAGAAGCTGGAAGAGAATCCATCGAAGCCGGAGTACATCGTGACGGTGCACGGGCTCGGCTACAAGTTCACGGGATAAAGGCTTTCAGGCGGAGACGCTCACGCGAAGACGCTCACGCGAAGACGCTCACGCGGAGACGCGGAGACGCGGAGAGCGCTGGCCTGTCATTCCGATCCGGCGGAACCGCGGGGGCGGAAGGGTCGGTGTGAGCGGTGAAGCACGGAGAGGAATCCCCCGCCTACGGAGCAAGCCACGTGCTTCATGCCCGGTAGAATGATTCTCCATGCAATCCGTCCGCTTGATCGAATACGGCCAGCCCCTCGTTGACTGCGACGTCCCCGATCCCGAGCCGGCGCCGGACGAAGTCATCATCGAGATCCGCGCGGCAGGAATCTGCCACAGCGATGCGCACTACCGCGCCGGACGTGGCCGGGTCGCGCTGCCGCTGACGCTCGGCCACGAGATCGCCGGCGTCGTCATCGAGACCGGCAAGGACGTGACCGGCGTCTCCGCCGGTGACCGCGTGGCCGCACACTACCTCGTCTCCTGCGGAACATGCGTCAACTGTTCTCGCGGCGGCGAACAGTTTTGCGAGCACGGCGAGATGTTCGGAAAGGAGCGCGACGGCGGTTTCGCCGCGCGCATCGCCATCCCGGCGCGCAACGCCGTTCCCATTCCGCAGGCCATTCCGTTCGATGAGGCCGCGGTGATGATGTGCTCGACCGCGACCGTCTACCACGCGCTGCGTTTGGCGTCCCTTCAAGCCGGCGAATCGGTGGCCATCATCGGATTCGGCGGCCTCGGCGTCTCCGCGCTTCAACTGGCCCGAGCATTCGCCGCCAGCTCGATCGCCGCGATCGACGTCGTGCCGGAGAAACTCGCCGCAGCAACGAAGCTCGGCGCAGTCGGCATCGACGCCCGACGCGATGATCTTGCCAGTGAGATCACACGCATCGCCGGCGGCCACGGTGTCGACGTGGTCCTCGATCTCGCTGGCCGCGCATCACCCCGCCTCGCCGCTCTCCAATCGCTCGCTCCCGGCGGCCGCCTCGTCCTCATCGCCCTCGGCCCTGAGCCCTTCACCTTCGATCCCTACGCCGACGTTCTCACGCGCGAGCGCCGCATCATCGGCTGCTCCGATCACCTCCTAACCGAGCTTCCCGAGCTGATGGACCTCGCCCGCCGCCGCGACCTCGACCTCTCGTCCGCAATCACTCGGCGCGTTCCGCTCGAAGCTCGAACGATTAACGATGTGCTCGATGATCTCGACCGGGGAACGAGCCACCTTCGCGCGGTTGTAACGCGTTGATCGACTTAGCGACTAGCACCACGTCCGGGATGTCTCTCGCAGTAGAGGGGTGGCTGAACCTCGTGAGCTCATTTAACTGCGATAAAATGCTCGAAAGGCATTTGACAGCAAGCGGTTGCGCGAAATCACACGAATCGTTGATTTCGTTCGAGTCTCTACAACTCTGTAGTTGCTTTCATCCAACTTTAACTCGAGGTTAAGTTCGTTGCGGATGACGTTTGAGAGTAATTCCGCGCAGCTCTCGACTGACCTAACAACGAGAATACCGTTCAAGACGCCCGTACTTAAGATAACCTGAAGGGCTAGAGGATGCACTTCCCGAAAAATCTCTGCACGCCGCTCGAACCTCATGGTGATGGCAACCACCATCTTTCGAAAAGGTTCAATGAGACTGGCTGGAAGGGTGGGTGAGGTTTGTAGCTTGACGACTGCGTCAAGCCAGCCACGGAACATACGCCGTTGCGCTTCGTCTGTAAACCGATCCGTCTCGCCGTATAAGTCGAAATCGGCCCAGTGAGTGCGAGCGATTTCCGCAAAATGATCTGGCCCGCCCTTCTCTAGGCGTATTGTCAAAATACGTCCGTGCAGCGCCTCACGATCGAATGTGGCATCGATTTCTTTGTCGCTCGCTAGAGAACCTTCGTTCGCAACGAGAGCGGCCAGGTCATTGCGCGGCATTAAGCCTAAGGCGGACGAGTCAATCTCAAGGTCAGGTACATAGAGGCGCGGCACATAGACAATCACAGGTTTGCCCTGCCCCAAAGCAACGGATGCTTCGGAGTCCTTTCCGAAGGTATCTTCTTTTTGTGCCATGTAGATAGTTACAAATGCACGCCGAAGCATTAGGGCCTCTACCAAGCCCTTCGCGACGCGATCTTCGATCCATGACTGTGTTGGATTAAAGTATCGAAGATTAAGAGGGGCGATGTCCGGATATGAAAATAACGCAGTGACGAAACGATTGACCGAGACGAAGTCGGCCGCAGTCCGCATCGATGTAGCAACATAGACATCCATGTAGTCAGCCGTTAAGTAGTTAGAGAGGTTTTGTAGGGCAGCGGACTGAGTGCGCTCCATACGGGAGAGATCCTGCTCTTCCTTCGGTCCAAGCCGTTCAGCCTCCCGCCTAAGTGCGTCCGCATCGGGAACAAACAGTGGCGACAAGAAACCGTGGGGGATTGTCGACGAAAACGTTCTGAGAAGCGCATCCATGCGCCTAAGCTTGTCTTGCGAGAACGAGCCAAGCGCCTCTTTTGGACCTTTTTCTTCATGCTTTTCCGCCAAGTCTCTCAGGAACTCGCTTAGTGCTGTTCGCTCGCCTCGCTCCTTCCTGAATTGGGCAGCCGATATGTAACCGAGATCCGCGAGCCGGTCTTCGTCGATGTTATTGATTGACTGCCACGGTCGGCGTTCGCGAAAATTACTGTCACCCATACTCGAAAGCGGTGCGAGGATGGCGAGTAGCGACAGAACGTGGTTTAGCGTCTCATATGCTTCAGTAAAGCTGCTGAATAAACGGATTGCATCGATCTGATAGTGCTCGACCGCCTCTCGCAGTCGGGAATCGGATGCAAATGCTCGCGGTGAGATGTAGTGGTCAAAGAACTCCTTCGACATGTGAGAGATCCCGTAGAAGGTCAGAAGGCGATTCAACAAACTAAGAGCTTGGTCCGCTGTGGCGGTGCCGCCCATTAGCTCATCAAGCACGCGGTCAGCGGCGTCCGCGGCCGCCTGATCCAGGCGTTCTAGGGAAACAGGCACGCCGATGAGTTCCTCAATTGTGTCTTCAAAGCGCTTTCGCTTCGTGGACTGCGTCGAGAATAGGGGCTTCCAATGCTTGTCGTTGATCGCCAGGAACTTACAGACAGCCTCCACAGTCTCGCGCCGCGGAAGCTTTTCGCCAGACTCAAGGCGATCCAAATCCGAATCGCTCATGCCGGTAACCACACTGAGAAAGTCCTGTCGGGACATGGAACGCTTTTCGCGCGTCTTTCGGATCTGATCAGCTAAGGTCTTCAAGGATGCGGCCACGGGTACCTCCGGTCGGTTTGGGTGCGGGGCGGCTGATGACAGCGGTCATTCGCTGGCCCTGCGGCGGGGCTTTGGAGCAAGTTAGAGAGAAGCAGCAGATGAAGGACGAGGTTTAAGTGCACCTAGCTTCGATCCGACGGAGCGGCGAATTGCAACATCGAGGTGATACCGCGGCATGATCGCTGCAGTCAGGGCCTCTTCGGAGAGTGCCCGGTCAATGTGCTCGCGTGTCCATTCACTAGCGCCCTCGAGAGATTGAACACCCATCACGGCCTCAACGAGACTCTGCTCAAACCATTCGGTTACGACTTCCTGAACTGTCGCGCGAGCCCCCGGTGCGTCTCCACATATCTTGCAGAAACGTTCGATCATGTCGTGAAAGACGCGAAAGTCTCCGTTGATTTGAAGTAGATTCTGCTCCTTTAAATAAGTCGCAGCACGGTCATCGAGAAATCCGGGGGTCCGAGTGCCATCTTGCAGGCGAACCCACATCACGTGAGGAAATGGGTCGGCTTTTACTTTCAGTGCTGGATCACCGCTTTGCGTCGCAAATACGGCATACACATTACCGCCGCGGCCGCCTGCCCCTCCACTTGCCCCACCACTAGACTGACCTTCGGACGCCTCAGTCCGAGGTTTTCCGCCTCGTCGCGGGACATCACTGTCCACCAGAAAATCACCCACGGGTGACGGCCTGTAGCGGCTGAGTTTGAACAGATCTGCAATCTGCTTCAGTCGCTCGCGAATCGTCTGTGCATGATCCCGGTTCGCTCCGGCGGCAGCCGCGGCTTCAATCAAAGCGCGAATTTCCTGCGGAATGTTCTCCCTGAATTCTGCCGCCCAGTCCGCCCACGGGAGGGGCTCGCTTTGCACCAGAAGCTGCGTTCGAGCTGTGTTCGTTGTGAGCTCGCGCCCGCGGACCGGCTTTGGCTCAACGTAGATGACGACCCTATTGTATCCAAGGATGACGCCAAACTGCTGAAGTCGGGCAACTCCCGCGCGCGATGTTTCAATCTCGTACAGCTCTCCTCTGTACAAGGCCGCAGTATGCCCATTGGAATTGACAAAGCCAGAGTTTTGGCTGAGTGCGGGTTCGTCCTCTAGAACCCACCAGTGCGCTGTAGCGTCGGTGATAGGAACACTCCCTCTCGATACAGCACGTTCATCAAGGTATGCTTTTTGGCCAGTCACTCCTCGCAGAATATTTCGGTCAGAATCGCTTCGCGGGCTCTCCCAGCCTTCTCGCGCCTTCACAACAATACCGGCCGGGAAGTGGAAATAACGCGTATTCAAGTACTTTGCAATCCATCGCGACGGACTGGCCGCACCGGTTGGTGCCCTCATTGTCTGTTCGGTATCATCGCGACCCAAAAGCACAACCATCGTTCCGTGGTCGTCAATAAGATCGGGCTTCACCGAGTTTTCGATGGGTAGCCAATCGTTGTACGTGCCATCGGCCTGTTCGAATCTTCTAAGGCCGTACTGACCGCTTCCCGGATCGCGCCAGAGGTGGATCATTGCGCCATTGCCGTTTACCCAGGAAAGGTAAATCAACCCGGCATGATTCCGCGTTGCCGCGGCGATTTTCGCGCCCACGCCAAAGTTTCCTTCGTGTGATTGGCGGCTGCTAGAGGACGACAATTGGTTGATGTATTTCACCATGTCCGGGCCGCTCATTCCCGTGCCGGTATCGATCACCGCCAGTTTATAGACGCCGTCCCGCTTCAAGTCGAAGTGGTTCCAATCGACATCCCATCGAATCTCGCCAGTTTTCGTGGGGTTCTTCAGGATCGCTTCGATGCTGTTCTGCGTAAGTTCCCGAAGGAACTGAAGAGGAGCGCAGTCTCGACCAAGGCGATCGAGCATGAAGCCCATGTTGTCGATAGTGAGGGGAGAGGTCCGGCGGGCAGACTGCTTCGACATATCACTCCTAATTGAGAGGAAGGGGGGCGACCTCTCGCATGAAGGGGAGTCGATGCCGAGATCGTAAGATAGGAGGCCATGCGCCTGCGACCACGATTTAGACAAAGGCTCCGTTACGGCGTCAGAGCATACATCCGTTTTGATGCGAAGGGGCTATTTTCTTTGATCGCTGGTCGCTCTGCTCACAAACTCAGGGCAAGGTCAGTCGTCCTAATTCCGCGCCAATGACGGTTGAAAGCAATCTGGTTCTACGCCGTCTGGCATCATGGGTTGCTCATCACATCGATTTCCCGCGCGCCATCATCGAGCACTCGAATCGCAACCTCCACATGCCCGTCTTCGAACTCCGTGAATGCACCTTTCGGCCATTCGATCAACTTCACTCCCGGGCCTTGCAGCAGCTCCGGGATTCCGATCTCCAGCCATTCGCGGCGATTCTCGGATAGACGGTAGCCGTCGATGTGGATGATTGGTGCGCCGTTGGCGATTGGATACTCATGGATGATCGCGAACGAAGGCGACGCGACCTCTCGCGGGTTCGCGCCGAGCTCCGCAGCGATGGCGCGGGCGAGAAACGTCTTGCCCGCGCCGAGGTCGCCGACGAGGTGGACGACGGCATTAGGCACAAGCGTGCGTGCGATCGCGCGGCCCGCGGCTTCGGATTCGGATTCGTTGTTGCAGAGATAACGCTGCGGCATGATGGCCATTGTAGGTTGGCGCTACACTCCGCGGACAATCAGGCGGACGTGACGGACGGAATGAGCGAAACGGTTGCGGCGGCTCTGTCGATGTTTCAGCGGTATCTCGACGATGAGATTCTGCCGGCTGCGGCTTCGTACGCGCTGGCCACGCTGATGGCGCAGCCGCCCGATGTCCTGATGCAGCGAGTGGCGACGTGGGCTGCGGAGCGGAGCGCGTCCCGTTCGCTCCCGGTTCGCGTACTGCTTCTCCTCGCGCTCAAGAAGATCTATGTTACGGGAGAGCTGAACCTCCTCGATCGCGAGGCGGTGGCGAACTATCTGGACCGCGCCACTGGCGTCGCGATACGTCTTTGCCCCGAGCCCGACCGGCATCCGTTGCGGGATGACATTTCAGCGATGCGGATGTCGCGCGCGACCACAGCGTCGCTGCAAGAGACGGTGGCGCCAGCGACGATGCCAACCCTGAGCGTTCCGTCGCCGAGCGTGGAGGCCGAGGCGCAGGTGGCGAAGCAGTTTTCGCTGATCTTCGATCGACTGACGCGGGAAAAAACGGACGCCGGATCGAAAGGAGCGCCAGCCGATCCGCAGGCGATCGCGCAACTTCTGGCGATTGCCGCCACGCGATCGCAGAACGCGCAGCAACTGAATCAGTATCTCGAACAGCTCCGGCCTCTCGCCGGCAGTGGCGAGGGAAATGTCTTCGTCATCCTCGGTGGTGGGATGCCGTCGTGGGAGGCGGCGAGCCTGCTTCCCGGATCCTCGGTGAGGCCGCCGTCGCAGGTTAGCGCGATGGAGAAGATCATCGGTCTTGCGGAGAGCTCCGAGGTTGCGATGAAGCGATTTCGCGAGCTGGTCACCGCGGCGATCGAGAAGTTCAATCAGAACGCGCTCGGAGCGGCGCTGTGGATGCTCGATCTCGCCGAAGACTCCATCTCGGAGAAGAAGCTCGATATGGCATCGGTCGATCAGTTTCGCGCCGAGGCTGTGGAGATGATCAACGCCGCGCAGTTGCGGAAGTACGCAGAGACGAAATCGAAACACGCCGCCGTCAAGTTCGCGCTGGAGTTCTTTCCGGCGCTTCGACTGCAAACGCTTTTACAAAATCTTCGCCGTGAGCCGCGCGCCGAACGGAGACGCTCGATCCTCGGCTTCATCGAAGCGTATGGAACGCTCGGCCGCGATGCCGCGCTCGACGAGCTCGAATTCGAATTGCGCAGACCCGAGCACGCCACGTATTTCCTCCGCAACCTCATCTATCTCCTCCACCGGATCCCGCGCGAGTCGCCGGAGGTTACTCCGCGCGAGTTTGACGCTCTGACCAAAGCCTCCGAGCCGGGCCAGCTCATCTACGCCATCAAGGAAGCCGCCACAGCGCTCGGGCTGATCAAGACCGAAGAGTCCGCGAAACTGCTGACTACGAGGTTGGCTCAATTCGAAGCGAAGCTGGTTCGGGAGGAAACGTCGTCGTATCCGGCCGGCGAGATGCGGAAGCTGCTCGATCGGATCATCAGCGCGCTGGCGCGGATCGGTACGTCTGCTGCGTTGCTCACAATCGCCAGACATGGCATGAAGGCGAGTCCGCTACTGGGCGATGCGCGCGCCCGGCTCAGCGTCCTCGCGCAATACGACCTTTCGTTCGATGAGAGCACCGTCGATGTGCTCCTCAAAGCGCTGCGCGAGGAAATCCCAGGCAAGCTTCTGGGCCGTCTCCTTCCCAGAAAACAGGATTCCACTGTGCGCCTGATGGAAGCGCTCTCCGGCACTCGATCCGAGGAAGTCGAGGGTGTGTTTCGGGATATTGCGAGGCGGTTTCCTGACCATGATGTGGGCCGCGCGGCGGCACAGGTGCTTGCGAAGTGGTCGCCTGAAGATGTTGTGACGCGTCCCGAAGCGACCGCGACATTCGCGGGTGAGCTCGAGTTCTTCGGGTTGCCGGCTGTGATGCAGACACTTGGCGAGATGAACGCCACCGGAATGCTCACGATCGCGAACAAACAGAAAGCGGCCGTGGCCAAGTTCATCTTCGTCGATGGAGAGTTCCTCAATGCGCAGATGGGGAATCTGCGGGGAGAGGAGGTTCTCTACCAGATGCTCGAGCGTCCGATGGCCGGAACGTTTGCGTTCGTTCCCTATCCCGCGGAGAAGTTGTCGAGCGACGTCGTGCCGAAAGAGATCATGGGGCTGGTCCTGGAGGGGATGCGCCGCAACGATGAGATGCAGCGCCTCATCGCCATCGTGCCTGATGACATGACTCTGACGAAGACGAATTTCAAACCGACAACGCACGAAGACGAGGACGATCCGGCTCTGGCGCGCGAGGTGTGGATGAAAGCCTCGTCGGGAACCAGCATTGCGGAGTGCGAGCGACAGATCGCAACCGACTCATTCCGCATCCGCCGGCTCGTCGCGCACTGGCTCGAGCGTGGCGCGCTTGTCGAGACGTTGCGCGAGGCGTGAGCCGCTGTCATCCTGAGCCGCCGAAGCCGCCGCAAAATTCACGACGCGAACAACCGACGGACATCGGCGGCGAAGGACGGTCGAAGGACCCCCCACTTCTGTACGTGTGGCCCTTTGAAAACCCGCAATGAATTAGGGGGTCCTTCGATCGTCCTCCGGCACTTCGTGTCCTTCGGCGACTCAGGATGACAGCATTGCACTTACGTCTCCCGCAAACGCTTGATCGCCAGTGGAATTCGCTCCGCGAGATCGCCCGCGGTCAGGCCGGTGTCGCCCATCTCATCTTTCAACATGTCTCCGGTGAAGCCGTGAAGGTAAACGGCAGCGATCGCGGCGTCGAATGGATCGATGCCGCGTGCGAGAAGCGCTGCGATCATGCCGCCGAGGACGTCGCCCATGCCGCCGGTGGCCATGCCGGGGTTGCCGGTGGGATTGACGTTGATGTAGCCTCCGAGCTCTGCGATCAGCGTCTGGAAGCCTTTGAGGACGACGACGCATCGCAAGAGGCGTGCGGCTTCGCGCGCGGCGTCGATCCGATGCGCATTGATCTCTTTCGACGTCGTGTTGAGAAGCCGTGCAAGCTCGCCGGGATGCGGCGTAAGAACGCGCGGACGTTGCGACGGATTGATCTCGCCCGGGTGTGACGCGAACGCGTTGAGCGCGGAGGCGTCGATCACGAGCGGACGCTCGATCGCAGCGACGAGCGCGCGCACGCGCGCGTAGCTGGCATCGTCGTCGGGAAGTCCCGGACCGATCAGGACGGCGTCCTTGCTCGCGGCGAACGACGCAACATCGCCGCCCGAGTACGTCATCGACTCGATCGACCCCGCGTTGACGAGCCGCGCGGTGTCCGCATCCGTAGCAACCGTCACGAGCCCCGCGCCGCTGCGAATCGCGCCTCGCGCGGCCAGAACCGCCGCACCGCTGCGGCCCGGCGAGCCGGCGATGATGGCGACGTGTCCGTAGGTTCCCTTGTGCGTCGACGCCAGCCGCGGCGCGAAGTGCGGGCGAACATCGGAAGGCGTCGTCAGCGCCAGCGTGATATTCTCGTCCTCGATCGCAGCGCTGGGAATGGCGATGTCGGCGACGATCACCTCGCCGAAATGGATCGCGGCGGGCTCGAACACGTGGCAGATCTTCGGCGCGGCGAATGTCACCGTGAGCGCCGCCTGCACGCATGGCTCGAAGGTCTCGGCGCTCGATGCGTTTGCGCCGCTGGGAAGATCGACGGCGACGATCGGAAGCCCCAGCTCCATCATCGACACGATCGTCTCCGCGACGATTCCCTCCGGCGCGCGATTGAGGCCGGTGCCGAAAATGGCGTCGACGACTAGATCGGCGTCGGATGCATGCACGAGCGCTTCGTTGAGCGACTCGTCGTCGACGATGTTGAACATGGGCAACGCCAGACGCTCGCAGATGGCGAGGTTCGTGGCCGCGTCGCCGCTGATCTTCGTGCGATCGCCGACGATGAACACGGACGGCACGACGCCGCGCTGCTCCAGATGGCGCGCGATGGCGAAACCGTCGCCGCCGTTCGCGCCGAGTCCGCAGAAGATCGCGGCGCGGTCACAGTCGGGATAGTGATCCCCAATCGCGTCGACGACGGCGATGGCTGCGTTCTCCATCAACACGATTGACGGGATGCCGAATCGTTCGGTTGTGCGCCGGTCGATCGACTTCATCTGATCGGAGGTGAGGATGTGCATGGCGTTGCGCGAACAATATCGCTCTTAGGAGGCCGGTCCGCTTTTCTGTTTCAAGCGGAGACGCGGAGATGCGGAGAGAGAACCGCTCTTACTCCGCGCCTCCGCGTCTCCGCGTGAACCCGTCTCTCTCTCCGTCGAGCTTCTCCAGCAGTGTCGCCAGATGCCCTTCGTTATTTTCGGCTGCGTATCGATCCAGATCTTCGGCGACATCGATGTCATGCCGCATCGGCAGCACAGAGACGCAGTTTTCCCATTCGCGGATCTTTCCCATTGTCGAGGCAAAGACGGACGACGAGCCCCATTCGATGTTCTGAAAGACGCCGGCGTCGAATGCGGCGGCGCGGCAGCCGATGAGGTAATAGCCGCCGTCCGAGGCGGGGCCGATGACCCATTCGCAGGAATCGAGGAGGCCGAAGGCCTGATCGATCAGCGCACGGGGAAGGAGTGGATCGTCGACGCCGATGGCGATGATTTTCTGCGTGGCGTGAAAGAAGAAACGCTCGGAGAACGACATCGAGAGACGATCGCCGAGGGCCGCGCCGGTCTGCATGGCGGTGGGGAAATCGCCGAAGGCGCGCGTGAGCAATTCGCCGTTGGCGTTCTCGCTGGGAGCCCAGAGGATCTCGATTTCCGTTTCTGCCGAGGCGTTGCCGACGGATGCGAGAAGGTCGCGCAGCATCGCCTCGTAGACGGTGAGCGCGCGCTGGTCGCCGATCGATTGCGCCAGCCGCGTTTTTACGCGGCCAGCTTCGGGAAGCCGCGCGAAGACGAGGAGACGCTGCGGCGGCGGTGGAACGGTCGGAAACACCGCCGAAGTATAGTTTCGCGCTCGATGCGCACGATCGCACTCCTCACCGACTTCGGCACGCGCGATCCGTACGTGGCGGCGATGAAGGGCGTGATCGCGGCGGGATGCGATGCGCGCATCGTCGACTTGACGCACGAGATCGCGCCGTTCGACGCGTGGGAGGCGGCGTTTTTTCTGCGCGATGTCGTGGCCTATTGGCCGGAGGGAACGATTTTCGTCTGCGTCGTCGATCCGGGGGTGGGGACGGATCGTCGGATCCTGGCGGTGGAATCGGAAGGACGATTCTTTCTGGCGCCGGACAGTGGGTTGCTGCATTTTGTTTTGCAGGAGTATCGCTTCGTGGGCGGGGGATTCCTCGCTCCCGCTCGCCCCCGCCCGCCGGGAATGACAGCGACTATGGGTGACGCTGCGGCGTTTTCCGTCACCAACGACGCGCTTTTTCTGCCACGCGGTTCGACAACGTTTCATGGGCGGGATCGCTTTGCGCCGGTCGCGGCGGCAATCTCGAACGGCACCGCGCTCGACGCGCTCGGACCGCGCGTCGACGATCCGATCCTGCTCGACTACGAGCCGGGCGCGATCGTTCGCATCGATCGCTTCGGGAACTGCGTCACTGACATTGTTCCTCTGGCTGTGCCGTACGCAATCGTCATCGGCGGCACGCGCATCGAAACCATCCGCACGACGTACGGCGGCGAAGGAGTGTTTGCGATCGTTGGATCGACCGGCTGCGTCGAGATCTCCGTCGCCAACGGCAGCGCGGCAACTCTCTTGCACCTCCGCCGCGGGGATCGCGTCACGATCGTTCCAGCATGACAGCGGATTACATCCAGTCGCGTGAGGTGCAGGTGCAACGCCGCGGCGTGCGGCGATTCGTATTGCCGCTCCTCATTGCACTCGTCATTCTCGTCGCGCTGCTGTTCGTCGTTGCATGGCTGCCGCTGCGACAGGGACGTGATGCCTGGATGCGCGGTCGCAACGCGGAAGCGATCGCGATCGGCGAGAGGTGGTCACGCCTCGGACTCTGGCCTGCGCACTATCATCAACTCCTGGCCGCGTCCTACCTCGCCGCCGGCAACGACGCAGCCGCCACGGCGCACCTCGGCACCATCGGCGACATTCGATTCTCGATCATTCCGAAGGATGAGCTGGCGCGCCGGCTGTTCGCGCGCGAGCATTACGACGCGTTTCTCTCGTACGACGCAGCATCGCGCGAAACCGGCGAGAGTGCGGACGTCGCGCTCTATCGCGCGGCAGCGATGCTGGCGACGAACCGGCTCGCGGACGCGCAGAAGGCGTTCGCGTCGATTGATCGATCGCGCGTCAACGCGTCGCGCTACGCCGCGTTGACCGGGGCGATCGCCGCGCGCGCCGGCGGCACCGCGCCGTATGTCTTCGATCGCAATGGCGGCACGATCGCGGTTCTTCGCGGGCATGGCGCCGTCGCGTCCGACGATGATTTCGCGCCGATCATTTCGCGTGAAGCGGGAGCGTTGACCATCGGCGCGAAGCTCGGCCAACTCGGTGAAAACGCATCGATCGAAACGACTCTCGATCCCTTCGTCCAGAGAGCTGCGCTCAAAGCGCTCGGAGACTTTCGCGGGTCGCTCGTGGCGATCGATCCCCGCACGAACGAGATTCTGGCTATCGTCAGCAGCCGCGGAAAGGGTCCGCTCGCGAACCTCGCCATCGAGCATCAGTACGAGCCGGGCTCGGTAGTCAAGGTGTTGACCGGTTTGAACGCGGAGAGCGGCGGCGTCGATCTCGCCTCGATGTTTCCGTACGAATGCAAAGGATTTCTCGAGATCGACGGACGCCATTTCGGCGACTGGCTCGCCGCCGGTCACGGAACATTGCACTCGATCGATGATGCGCTCGCCGTTTCCTGCAACGTCTTCTTCGCCGACGCCGGTCTTCGACTCGGCACCGACCGTTTGAAGCGCTTCATGGCGTCGGCCGGTTTCGACAGCGCCGTCAATCTCGGAATTTTTCAGGTGCCGCTGGGAAAAACGATCGGCCCTGTCTTCAATCACTTCGAAACGGCGTTCTTCGCGATCGGACTCGAGCACGAGTCGATGAACGCGCTCCACATCGCGATGATCGCCTCGATGATGGCCAATCGCGGCGTGCTGACGACTCCCCGGCTGCTCCTGCAACGCCGCTCGATCCTCGGCGACGTCGTGGCCGCTGCGCCGCAACAAACGACGTTACGTTTGGCTTCGCCGGCCGCGGCCGAGGCGATCATTCATTCGATGCAGGCGGTCGTATCGGATCCGAAGGGAACCGGACGACGCGCGCCGGTACCGGGCATGTCGCTGGCCATGAAGACCGGGACTGCCGGCGAGCGAAAAAGCGGGCTGGAGGCGGTCATCCTTGCATTCGCGCCTGTCGAATCGCCAAAGATCGCGTTCGGCGTGATCGCCGAGGATGCCGGGCCGGCGGAGTTCGCGGGGGCGAAGATCACGCATGATTTTCTCGAAGCGATACAGTCACGGTTGAAGTAGCCGTGTCAGAATACGGACATGCCCTCCGGCCGTGACCGCCGCCGATCCGAACGTTTTCCGACGGCATCGATTCCGGTGCAGCTCTCCGACATCGATGCCGAGTTGATCGATCTGAGTCAGAGCGGGGCCGCGGTCATCCATCGCTCGCCCATTCCGGCCGGATCGTCCGCAACGCTCGTGTTTCCGAGCTACGGCGGCATCTACATTCCCTGCCACGTCCTGCGCTCGCTCGTGCAGGTGCGCCGCGCCGCCGGCGGCCGTCCGGAGTATGTGTTCCGCACGGCGATCTCGTTTGCCGAGATGGAGCCGGAGCAGCGCGATCCGTTGCACGAGTTTCTGGAAATCCAGATTGCGCGGTTGAAGGAAAAGCAGGACGAGGCTGCGGCAGCGGAGGGGGAGGAACTCGCGTGAGCGCGATGCTGTCATCCCAATGGCCTTAACTTAACGCGAGATCCGGCTGTTCGGTGAAGGCGAGAGCTTTTCGTTGGAAGCGGTTGAAGATGGGATAGCTGCTTGCCTTGTGTTTGAGGCCGCGAGGGTAGTGACGATGAGG
>JAXDGL010000009.1:0-278187 GCA_034665065.1 Thermoanaerobaculia bacterium
ACCGCACTCCATAGCGCTTCGCGCGAGATTCTGGCCATGTTTTGCGCGAAGCGCTTTGGAGCGCGCGTGGCGCCAGCCACCGCTTTCCGACGACCAGAACAAAGCACTGAGTGATCAGAGCGACGGGATACGCGCCTTCGCATAACACCTATGTTCGGGATGTCGTCCGATTCGTCGATCGCGCCTACACGGAGCGCGCCTTTTGCGCGCGCCTCGCCGACATCTCCGCGCGCTGCTTCGGCGAATGGCCCGAAGGCCGTGAATTTACGGGAGGGATGGGATGGCATCACCAGATGTGATCGCGCGTCCCATTACGCCAGCCACGGCCCGTAGCAGATCCTGCGGGGCGAACGGCTTCTTCACGTAGTCGTTGAAGCCTGCAGCGAGTGCAAGCTCGCGTTGTAACGGACCTCCATACGCGGTCAGGGCGACCGCGGGGATCCGGCGCTGCTCGCCACCATTGGCACGAACACGGCGAACGAGCGAGTGGCCATCCTCGGTGGGCATGGCGATGTCACTAACGAGCACATCGAAGGACTGTCCGGACATCTGCTCGAACGCTTCCGCGGCATTGCTCGCCGAAACCACGGAGGCGCCCCGTCCGCGCAGAACAGTAGCGATCATCGTCCGCATCTCCGGCTCATCGTCGACGACGAGCACGCGCATCCCCGCCAAAGAAAACCGCGCGTCAATGGTGGGCTCGCCGGACGCAGCGTTTGAATGCAACCCCTTCCTCGGCGCGGCCGGAGCGCTGTCGCGAACGGGAAGCGTCACTGTGAATGTGGCCCCTTCTCCCGGCCCATTGCTTTCAGCGCGCACGGTGCCACCGTGCATCTCTACGAGCTGCTTGACGATCGAGAGTCCCAGACCGAGTCCGCCGTGCTGGCGCGTGCTGCTCGCTCCCTCCTGGCTCAAGCTGTCAAATACCCTGGGCAGGAAGCCGGGGGCGATTCCCTGGCCGGTATCGCTCACCTCGACTTCGATCTGGGAGTTCACAGAAGAAAGGCGGATCCCAATGCTGCCTCCTGCCGGTGTGAACTTCACGGCATTGGACAGGATGTTCCAGAAAATCTGCTGGAGGCGGGTGGCGTCGCCGTAGACACGCGACGCGTCGCGCGCGAACGATTTTTCAACGCGGATGCTCTTGTTCTCCGCGGCAGGCGTGATGGCCCGGATGGCGAGGAGCAACGTGGCCGCCACATCGACCATATTGCTGGTCAGCTCGAGCTTTCCGGTCAGGAGGCGCGACACATCGAGCATATCGTCGATGAGCCGTGACTGCGCACGTGCGGATTGCCGGATGGAGTCGATGGCAAGCAGTTGGGTCTCAGCGTCCAGCTCACCGCTCATCAGGAGCTCCGACCATCCGAGGATCGAAGTGAGCGGTGTTCGAAGCTCATGGGAGCTTGTTGCGAGAAACTCGTCTTTGGAGCGCGAGAGCGTTTCGGACTCCTGGTACTGCCGAACGAGATTCTCTTCGATACTTTTTCGGTCGTCGATATCAGTGCTCGAGCCCACCCAGATCGTGATCTTTCCGCCGGCATCACGCATCGCGGAGGCGCGGGTGAGGAACCATCGATAGGTTCCATCGCTGCCGCGGAAGCGGCACTCGTGCTGGAACGGCTCGCCGCTCTCGATCGAGTGGCGCCACCGCCGTGTGTGCTCTTCGACCTCATCCTCGTGGGCGAATCCCATACGGCCGGACTTGCAGACTTCTTCGCCTGCGAGCCCGGTGAAGTCCGTCAACTGACGGTTTACGTAGTCAATATCGCCGGTGGGCGTCGCCGTAAAGATCATGAGGGGCATCGACTCGGCGAGGAAACGGAAACGCTCTGAGCTGACGAGAGCTGCCCGCTCCGCCCATTTCCTGTCGGTGATGTCGCGGATGTTGCACTGAATGACCTTCAGGTCGCCGACCATGTAGGAGTTGCTGACGAACTCCACTTCCACGCTCTTCCCTTGCTTGGTCTCGAGCGGCATGTCCTCGTAGCGGATGTAGCCCTTCGTCTTCAGTTCCTCCATCGCCGCTTTACTCTCCTCCTTGTCGGAGAAGAGGCCGATTTCCCAAAGCTCCTTGCCGATCAATTCGTCGAGCGAGTACCCGAGCAAATCGATGACGAAAGGGTTGGCATCGATGATCTTTCCACTCTCTTCCTCGAGAATCAGGATCGCGTCCTGCGCCGTCTCGAAGAGCCGCCGGTACCGTGCTTCCGACGATGCAAGGACATGGGCAGCTTCGGCACGCTCGGTGATATCGCGGATGTTGCACTGAATGACGTTTCGACCGTCGACCGAGTAGGTGTTGCTTACGAACTCCACGTCGACACGCTTCCCCTGCTTGGTCTCGAGGGGAATGTCCTCGTAACGGATGTAGCCCTCACTCTGGAGCTGCTCCATCGCCGCTTTGCTTTCCTCCTTGTCGGAGAAGAGGCCAATCTCCCAAAGCTCCTTGCCGATCAATTCGTCGAGCGAGTACCCGAGCATGTCGATCACGAAGGGATTGGCGTCCATGATCTTCCCGCGTAGCTCCTCGGCGTCAAGAATGAGAATGGCATCCTGGGCAGTCTCGAAAAGCCTGCGATAGCGAGCCTCGGAAGCTTCCAAAGCTGACTGCCCGGAGGGAACGTTTGGCGGAACCATATCGACGGCGGTGCAATTCAGTGTCCACTTCGGGCCGAGCTCGCTTGGGCGCTCGGCGTCAACTGGTTTTGTCTTCTACCGCTCCTCATCCGCGGCGGTAAGCCTTGCCACAAAACCTGGAATCCGAAACTGTTCTAATGAGCGGAGATGCTGATGAATGACAAAACAGCACCCGCCGTTCTCGATCCCGTCTGCGGTATGACCATCGATCCGTCGCACGCGGCCGGCTCGTCCACTTACCGCGGGGAAACGATCTACTTCTGCTCGCTGCATTGCAAGACGAAGTTCGATATCAATCCGGCGGAGTACTCGGCCGGCCCGCAAGAGAACGCAGCGCATGACGCGACGTTCGTCTGCCCGATGGATCCCGAAGTTCGCCAGGACCATCCAGGCACATGCCCGAAGTGCGGCATGGCACTCGATCCGGAGACACCGGCGATGAAAACCGAGTGGACCTGCCCGATGCATCCCGAAATCGTCCGCGACGCGCCCGGCTCCTGCCCGATCTGCGGCATGGCGCTCGAGCCGCGCAGCGTCACGCTGGACGACGACAATCCCGAGTTGCGCGACATGACGCGGCGCTTCTGGATCAGCGTGGCCTTCACCGCACCGCTGGTCATCTTCGCGATGCTGCGCCATCTCCCCGGGCCCACCTTGTTCCCTCACACTCTGCTGCACTGGGCGTCGTGGATCGAGCTCGCGCTCGCAGCTCCGGTCGTGTTGTGGGGCGGATTGCCATTCTTCGAGCGCGCATGGGCATCGATCATCAGCCGGCACCTCAACATGTTCACGCTCATCGGCCTCGGCGTGACGGTGGCCTTCGTCTACAGCCTCGCCGCGACGATCGCGCCGCAGCTCTTTCCGCCGTCCTTCCGAGACCACGCCGGAAACGTGGGCGTCTATTACGAAGCCGCGGCTGCCATCGTCACGCTCGTCCTCCTCGGACAGCTGATGGAGCTACGCGCCCGCAGCCGCACCGGCGCCGCGATCCGCGCACTCCTCGGGCTCGCTCCAAAAACGGCGCGACGCGTCAATGTGGATGGCAGCGAGCACGACATCGCGCTCGACCAAGTTGTCGCCGGCGATTTACTGCGCATCCGTCCCGGCGAGAAAGTGCCGGTCGATGGCGCCGTCGTCGAAGGAACGACGAACATCGACGAGTCGATGGTCACCGGCGAGCCGCTGCCGGTCGAAAAACAAAAAGGCGATCGCCTCATCGGTGCCACCGTCAACACGGCCGGCTCCGTGCTGATGCGCGCCGAGCGCGTCGGCGCCGATACACTTCTCGCGCAGATCGTGAACATGGTGGCGCAGGCACAGCGCAGCCGCGCGCCGATCCAGAAACTCGCCGACCGCGTCTCTGCCTGGTTCGTTCCGACGGTGATCGCAATCTCCGTGATCACGTTCGCGATCTGGGCGCTCATCGGACCGCAGCCGCGCCTCGTCTACGCCATCGTCAACGCCGTCGCCGTCCTCATCATCGCCTGCCCCTGCGCCCTTGGCTTGGCCACGCCGATGTCGATCATGGTCGCCGCCGGAAAGGGCGCGAGCGCCGGCGTGCTCTTCCGCAACGCCGAAGCGATCGAAGTGCTGCGCACGGTCGACACGCTCGTCATCGACAAGACCGGCACGCTCACCCAAGGCAACCCGCAACTCGCGTCGGTTGTCGCAATCGGGATCGACGAGAACGAGTTACTGCGCCTCGCCGCGAATGTGGAGCGCGCCAGCGAACATCCGCTCGCCGCGGCGATCATCGCAGGCGCGGAACAGCGCGGCATTCGCGTCACTGCCGCATCGCAGTTCGAGTCGATCACCGGAAAGGGAGTCTTCGGCGTCGTCGATACGCATCGCGTCTTCCTCGGCAACCGCGCGCTGCTCGATGAGATTCATGTCGATCCGAAAGATCTCGCGATGAAGGCGGAGGAGTTGCGCCGCGACGGACAGACCGTGATGTTCGTCGTTGTCGACAACAAGCCGGCCGGACTCGTCGCCGTCGCCGATCCTGTGAAAGAAACCGCGCTCGAAGCGATTCGCGGCCTGCATGCCGAGGGATTGCGCATCGTCATGCTGACGGGCGACAGCAAAACGACCGCCGAGGCGGTAGCGAAGAAACTCGGCATCGACGAAGTGATCGCCGAGGTGCTTCCGGATCAGAAGGCGGATGCGGTGAAACGATTGCAGCAGCAAGGCCGCATTGTGGCAATGGCCGGCGACGGCATCAACGACGCGCCTGCGCTCGCGCAGGCCGAAGTCGGAATCGCGATGGGAACCGGAACCGACGTGGCGATGGAAAGCTCCGGAATCACCCTGATCAAAGGCGACCTCCGCGGCATCATCCGCGCCCGCCGCCTCAGCCGGGCCACGATGCGCAACATCCGCCAAAACCTCTTCTTCGCCTTCCTCTACAACGCCCTCGGCGTCCCCATCGCCGCCGGAATCCTCTACCCGTTCTTCGGAATCCTGCTGAGTCCGATGATCGCTGCCGCGGCCATGAGCTTCAGCTCCGTGTCGGTGATCGCCAACGCGTTGCGGTTGAGAGGCATGAGGATTTAGCACGCGTAGAATGCTGCTAATGGGAACGCTAAGGGATCGATCAGGCACGCTGCTTGGAGGCTTCGACGTCATGATGACGCGGACCTTTGCGGTATTTTCAGCTTCCGTCCTTTTCATTGCCTCCGCTGCGTACGGCGCGACGCGTACATGGAATGGCCGAACAACACCCGATCTCTGGAGCAACCCCGCCAATTGGGCGGAAGGGATCGTGCCTCAGGCGGGTGACCGCATCGTTTTCCCCCCGGCGACGCAGGGCGCGACGTTCGGTACGGGCACCAACGACCTCCCGGAAGGGACCGTGTTTTCATCGATCGTTTTCAATCGATCCGACACGATTGTGAAGGGCAATGGCTTCGCGGTCACGAACGGCATTACCGTCGGACCACAGTCATACCCCTACTATTCGCCGCACGTGCAGGTCCCAGTCACGGTCGTCGGGGCGCAGACGTGGACGAGCGAGCCGCAGGACCCCGAAATCGACGGGCGCTTCGATGACGTCGCTCTGAACGACACGCTCAGGCTCTCAACTGCCAGAGGTTTCGCCATGTACGTCCGTGGAAGCGGAAGGATCGTATCGACATCGGGCGAGTCGTGGATCGCATTTGGCGGGTCCTACTTCACGTTCAACGGCTCGATCGACGTGCAAGGAGGAACGGTCGATGTGACGAACGGAATCGGGGAAAGCGTCGCAATCCACGCCGCAGGCAGTTGCAACACGGCGGGTGATTGCGACGGCGGGCTGGGGTTGCTGGCGTCATCGGTCGGACCGATCGACATCTCCAGCGGGTTCCTGAAGCTGATGTCGCGCGACCCCTCATCCTGTGGCAGGTTGTCGCTCTCGCCCGGCGCCGCATTTCAGGTCACGATCCAGAACCGACTGAATGTGCTCATCTCCTCCTCCGCTGGGTCGGACGGAACGGTGAACCTGGGCGGCGCGCGTCTGGCGCTGACGGCATTGCCCCGCTCCAGCGATTCCTATCCCGATCCGCGGTTTCCATCCGGGTTCGGCGTCTTCAAGATCATCGACAACGACGGCACCGATCCGGTCGCAGGAACATTCGCCGGCCTACCGGAAGGAGCCGAATTCGCGTCGGGGAACGGGCAGTTTTTCCGCATTTCCTACGTCGGAGGAGACGGCAATGACGTCACGCTGACGGCGTTACGGAAGCGGAAGGTCCGCGGAGATCTGGATGGCGATGGATACGCCGACCTTCTCTGGCGCCACGCTGTCAGCGGCGAAAACTATCTCTGGAGTATGTCCTCCCCCTGGCCCTCGGTACGCTCCGCAGTGTCGATCAATACCGTACCCGACCTTCACTGGAAAATCGCCGGGCTCGGTGACTTCAATGGCGATGGCAGGACCGACATCCTGTGGCACAACGATTTGACCGGCGAGGTCTACATGTACCTGATGAACGAGACGACCATCGTCTCGGCGGGTTCCGTGAATGTCGTTTCGGACCTCGACTGGCAAGTGGCAGGTGTAGCCGACTTCAACGGCGACGGAAAAGATGACATCTTGTGGCGGCATGGGCAGACCGGCGAAAACTACATGTATTTCATGGACGGAATGTCGATTGCCCTGGCGTGGTACTTACCGCAGGTGGACACTGTCTGGAAAATCGCGGGCGTCGGAGACGTGACCCACGCCGGAATTGCCGACATTGTCTGGCGCAATGAGTCGAACGGCCAGCTTTACGACTGGGCGATGCGCGAGTTGAAGGTCGTCAACGCAGGCTTCCTCGATGCCGGTATCAGCGGTATCGATTGGACGGTCGCAGGGATCGCCGACTTCGGACGGCAACGGCACGGCGGACATTTTTCTGCGCAATCAAGTAACCGGCGAAAACCGCGTCTCATTGGAAAGGGGATTTGCGAGCACCATCAACACGGTCAGCGACTTCGACTGGAAGGTCGCCGCCGTGGGAGATTTCGCCAACACCGCGCAAGCCGGCATCGTATGGCGGAATGAACGGACAGGCGAGAATTATATCTATCGTATGTACGGCTACCAGATCCTCTCGGGAACTGCGCTCCCGGAAGTCACTGATTTGAGCTGGAAGATCATCCCCTAGCAGGGGTCGATGGGTTTCGTTATACCGGCCGAAAGCGCCAAAGGCAACCTGGCTCTTAAGCGGCGTATCAAGTCTTTCGGCGGGGGCACGAAATCAGCGAACGATCGTCCATCCCAGGTCGGGAACCGGCGGCAGCTCGCTGCCACTGACGACTGTGAAACCGTTCATGAGGTAGAGGTAAGTATCGCCGGTGATGGCGTGGCGCCAGAGAATGTCGGTCTTGCCGTCGCCGTCGTAGTCGCCGGTGGCCGCGACTTTCCAGTTCAGGTCATCGACGTCGTTGATCGGACCGCGCTCCAGGATCGCGATTCCATTCATCCGATAGAGGTAATTCTCACCGGTGGCAACGTCACGCCAGAACAGATCGGCTTTGCCGTCACCGTCGAAATCGCCCACGCCCGCAATGGTCCAGTTCTGATCGGGAATCGTTTCGATCACACCTGCGCCGGCCACTGTGAAGCCGTTCATCAGCCACGCGTAGATCTCGCCGGTCGTGGAGTGGCGCCAGATGATGTCGCACTTTCCGTCGCCGTCCAGATCGCCGGAAGCGACGACTTTCCAATTGGTATCGGCCACTGCGTTGAGCGGCCCGGCGGCGAGGACGGAGATCCCATTCATGAGATACAGATAGTCATCCCCCGTCGACGCATTGCGCCAGAGGATATCGGCCTTGCCGTCGCCGTTATAGTCGCCCGTACCGGCAATTTTCCAACTCACACTGCTGGGTTGGCCTACCGCGCCAGCGCCGATGATCGCGGCGCCGTTCATGAGGTACATGTAGTTCGCGCCGCTCACCGCATGACGCCAGAGCACGTCGGCCTTACCGTCTCCGTCGAAGTCGGCGACTCCGGCCACTTTCCAGTTCGCATCGGAGACGACATTGATCGAGCCCGCCGAAAGGACCGTGTAGCCGTCCATCGTCCATAAATAGTTTTCGCCGGTTGTGGCGTGGTGCCAGAGGATGTCGCTCTTATGGTCGGCGTTGAAGTCGGCGGGCGCTTTCGTCGCACTCGGAGACGGAAGCGGAGCCTGCGTCAGCGTGAAAGTTCCGCCGGACGGAAACGAGCCAGTGAACGTGACCGTGGCCTGTCGCGCAGCGTTGCTGCTTGGGTTGGCGGCATACGAGTACGGCACTTGCCACGTGCCTGCGCCGCTTCCGCTTGTCAGTCCCGTCAGCGTCAGGAAGGACGTCGCGCTCGAATTCCAGCTTCCGACGCAGCTCGATGGGCCGCCGCTCACCTGGATGTTGCCGGAGCCGCCGGTTCCTGCGCCGGTTGCAGACTGCGGGCTGAGCGCGTACGCACACAGTGGTGCGCCGGCCTGATTGGCTGTAAAACTCTGTCCGGCGATCGTCGCAAGACCGGATCGCGCCGAGGTGGATGTGTTCTGAGTCCAGGAGACGGTTGTCGATCCGGAGCCGCTGCCGCTCGCTGATGAAACCGTGAGCCACGAACCATTGCCGGACGCCGACCAGCTTCCTCCCGCACAACCGCTGGACGATCCGGTAACCACGACAAGCTGCGATCCGGAGGCTGGCGAAGAATTCGACGCGCTCGGGCTGATGGAGAATGCCGTGCAGGGACACGCCGATGTCGTCAACGTCTGGTCGGATCCATACCGAGTCCCCGCGGAGTTTGTTGCCTTCGCACGGAAGTGATAGAGCGTTCCGCATGTCAGCGACGGCGACGCCGAGATCGACTGCGTGGTCGTTCCCGTCCGCGTCTGCGCCGCGACGGACGATCCGTATGACGGGTCCGTCCCGAATTCAAAAGAGGTCGTTGTCGAGGCACCGTTCGGATTGACCGTGCCCCTCAACGTCGCCGAGAGCTGGCCGACTCCTGTCGCAGCCGCGGTGCTGACGACCGGGGGCCGGACGGAGGGGATGGAGAACGTGGCATCCGAGGATGCGGTCGATTTGGCTGACGAGTTGGTGGAGGTGACGCGGTAGTGATAGGTCGTACCGAGCTGCAGATTCGAGAGAAACACCGGATGATAGCGAGTGTTAGCCGTGAGGCGTTCAACGTTTCCGTAGCTGATCGTCGGCCCATATTCCACAATGGCGTCAGCGGGCTGATCGGTCATCCACGAGATCAGAGTGCTCGTCGAAAACTGGACCGCGGCGAGGTTACTAATGACCGGCGGAGCGGTAACGGTTGGCGCGGGCGCCGGCACGGGGTAAGGCGCCGTCGCGCTCCAATTGACTCCCGCGGGGGTGAAGTACGGGGCATTCGGAAACATCTCCCCCGTCACCGCACTGTTGGAACCATACTGAGTGGCGAAGGAACGTCCGCCGATGTTCAGATTCGTGCGGTATTCGTTGCTGGTGACCATCTGCGTGCCGTTCGTGAGGATCGCTGTTTGTCCGAAGGGCGAGTCATTCCCTGACGCATCGATGAAGAATCTGTTTCCGGCGACCTTGGTCAAGCCCCTGAGATCCATGAAAGAAGCGTCGGCCGCGCCAGCGTTGACGTGAATGTCATTGTTGGTGAGCTCGAACGGCACGACGCCTTCGGACACGAGCTGGCGGTTCCTGTCCAACGTGAAAATGTTGTTCGCGTAAACGACGCTGCTGATCGACGAGAGCGCTCCGTTGTCCCAAGTGCCGAACAGCACCGCCTTGCCGTCCCGCAGAGTGAACGACGAATTCTCGATGAACGCCGTCTTCGGCGCGACAACGAACGCGTACGCCGCGTTCGGATTCGGCGCCGAGACGATGGTCGAGCCAAACACAGCGACTGAATCGACGTTCTCGGGGATCGCCGAGATGAATTCGGGGCCGTTCGTACCGGAGAACGTTGAGTTGATGAAATAGATCTCGCCCGTCTCGACGTCCATGCCGTCCGCGAGAGTGAAATCCGGCTCGACATCGACGCCCCCCTCGGGGTTGAAGCTGCCGTAGTTTCCGCCGGTCAATCCGGTATCGCTGAACGTGCAGTTGACGATCCACGCACCGCGCACCTGAATGATCGACATTCCCTGTCGGGCATTGTTATGCGCGTAGATGTTTTCGAGACGCGCGTCACGATCGGCGGCGAGTCCATCGTAATCGATCCACCCGAGCAGAATGGCGTCGAGAGTGAAATGGTGAATATCGAGGTCGTGCAATAGATAGCGCGAGCAGCGTCTCGTGGCGATGCCGGCGCTGGCGTCGTCGCGAATCGTCGGATCTTTGCTCATACGATCCGTACCGCCGTAGAGCTCGAATCCCTCGATGGTGAAATCAGAGGAGTCGAGCATGAAAAAAGGCGTCACCGGTTTCCGCCACGAGAACGGAATATCGTCGAGCGTGTAGTCGGCGCTCTGAAAGAAATCGCCTTTCACGGAGATCGTGGCCCCGTACCCGCTGATCGTCACGCCTTTGCAATTCTGGTACGTGACATCGGCAACGCCATTCGCTTCCGGACCGTCGATGATACGGTATTGATTAATGCGATAGGTTCCCGGCGGATAGACCAACCGGCTGCCCGACGGGGAGGCGCAGAGCGCAGCGGCCGCGGCTTTCATGGCGGGATAGTCGTCCGCCACCCCGTCGCCTTTGGCGCCATAATTCTTGACACTCAGCACGCTCGGTCCCGCAGCCTCAAGCGTCGCGACGCCACCAAAGAGAATGCACGACACACAGATAACGAGGAGCAGCGTTGCGCGGGCGATTCTCATTTGCTCGACCCTAACCTGCTACCTCGGACCGGCGTTGTGATTATTGTCACGCCGCGAACAACCAAGACTCGGAGTGCGACCTTCCCCTTGCGCGCAACGATCCCGATCCTACTCTATGGGCATCGCGCTTCTGCCGCACAAGAACCCGATCAACCGGCTCCTGCGCCGTCGCCGCATTGGTCGAAAACAGCAGCAGGCGAGCCAGTATCTGGCCAAAGAAGCCGTCCCATGTCGGGAATCGTGAGTGTGGCGGCCTGCGAACCATAGCTCTCTCTACCTCATCGCCCGTGCTCGTGATCCGTGCGGGCGCCGCTTCCACGCAATGTAGGGGCGTGCGAGTTGGCGCAGTGCGTTGTTTTTCATCGCGTAGAGATCGCTGGCGAAGTTCGGCGTGACGAGATCCGCCGTTTCCTCCGGCTGCACCACCAGCGATACCTCGATCGGAAGAATGCCCACCGGCAGTCCCGCGCGGCGGCAGCTCTCGTGAAGGTAGGCGAAGACCTCTTTCATCGCTTCCGGGTCGGGCGCCGGGACGTTCTCCATCTCGCTGCCGATCGTCGGGCGGAAGATGCAGACAGTGGGAAACGCGCCTGTGCTCACGATGCGGTCGATCCCACGCTTCGTCGCCGCGATCGTCTCGACACCGGCGATGATCTCCCCCGACACACGGCCACGTCCGAGCTTGCGCGAGGTGTACTCCATCGCTTCGGAGAACGCATGCTGGCCGGTCGTCTGCGGCCTTGCCCGGACAAAGGCGCGCGAAGACTTCCGGATCTTCGAACTCGTAGCAAAAGGAGAAGTGGTCGGCGCCGGCCGCGATCAGATCGTCATACTCGTTGCAGTTCGCGCGCGGAACGGGAACGGCCTGGACGCCGATGAATCCGCCTGACGAAGACCGTGAATGACTTCGCGGTCGGCGCGGTCTTCATAGTGATAGCCGGTATTGAAATGCGTGAAGATGCAGCGGGACTCATCGCGCGCGGCGAGCGCAACTTCGACCACATCCGTCACCCCTTTTGCGCGACTCCTCGGCTGCCCCGACGTTCTTCCCCGTCGTGCAGAACTTGCGGGCGAGCGGGGGTGACCAACTGCAATACAGACATCGATTCGAGATGTAGATGCCGAGGTAGTTGCCCTGGAGGACGCCGACGCAGCTCATCGGAACGTCGGCGCTCGTGTTACGCGAATACCATGCCGGCTCGGGCGGAATCGTGACCTCGTATCCCTCATTGGTTCGCGCGTCGATGATGCAATCGCGATCGTCGAATTCGCGAAGCGCGAAGACAGAGTTTTGCGCGAATGGCTCCACGACGGGAACATTCACCCATATCGGTTTTGGCTTGCCGGGAATGATGATCTCGAGACCGGAGCCTAGACCAGCGCGTGTGCGCGTAATGCGGCGGCCGTTATCGGAAGTGTGACACGACTCGTAGATGCGCATTCCGCGACAGAACAACTCGATCTCCAACTCCACCGGTTTCAGATGCCGCGATTAGAAGCTGCCATCCGATGGGCACTGATGCTGATCATCACGGCGACGTGTGATGTCGGTCATCAAAATACTTCGGCCGATCCAGTGCCGTGTGACGCGCGACACAGCAGCCTGTGAGCGAGCCGACGGCGCGCTCCGGCGGGAGTAGAATCATCTGGTGCAGCAGACGCATAGACAGTACACGCTCGACGACTACTTCTCGTTCCAACGAGGCACCGATCTCAAACTCGAGTACTTCAATGGCGACATCTACGTCATGTCGGGCGCTTCCGCAAACCATAACCGGATCTGCATCAACGTCCTGAGAGCCCTAGGCGGTCTTCCCGCCTCCTGCGAGGCCTTCGGGAGTGACATGAGGGTGAGCGCGCCATCCGGGCTCTACACTTACCCGGACGTATCCATCGTGTGCGGCCCAAAAGTCAAAGGAGACACCGAAACGATCAGCAATGCCGTCGTCATCGTCGAGGTCCTTTCCGACTCGACTCGCAACTACGACCGCGGCGAGAAGTTCGAGCTCTATCGTTCGATTCCGACGCTGCGGCACTACTTGTTGATCGAGCAATCGTTCATGCACGTCGAGCATCGTCGTATCGAGCAGGATGGCTCGTTGTCTCACGAGATCACCGAATCGCGCGATCAGATCGTCCACCTCTCCGAGGTCGGCGTCGATCTGCCGATGGCGCGAATCTACGAAGGCGTGGAGTAGGCGCGTCGCGTCCTCCGCACTATCGCGCTGTTCAGTGCAGCGCTGCGCATCGTTCCTGTCATCCTGAGCGGGCAAACGACGCAAGCCCCGGTGAGTCAGTGGTGACACTCACTCCTGTGAGAAAAGAAGTGTTTTTTCAATGTTGTGTCATTAGAAGCATTTCGGAACCTGCTGCGGGTCGAGAGGTCTGCCGCAGACGTCATGCGGAGGACAGACGCGAGCGTCTGCCCTCCGCACTGGTTTTCTTACTCGCCCATCCGGATGAACATCGCGCCGGCCAGAGCCAGCAGCAGGCCCATCACGATCAGTCCGATGGTGCTCAGGGTCGGACCGCCGGCGACGAAGAGAAGATTGACCGAAGACGAGTTGTTCGCCGGGACCGGGTCGGTCTCGTTTGCCGAGACTGTGGCCGTGTTGGAAAGAGTGCCGCCCGACGCAGCCGTTCCGTGAAGCGTGATCGTTACGGTCGCCCCGTTCAGCATCGTGCCGACGTTGCATGTGACCGTCGTCGTGCCGCTGCATGTGCCCTGCGTCGATGAGGCGGAGATCAAACTGAACGATGCGGGAAGCGCGTCAGATACGACGACATTCGTCGCCGTCGACGGACCGTTGTTGTGAACGACGAGCGTGTAGTCGAAGGTCTGGCCTGGAACCGCGACTGCGATCGATGCCGTCTTGGTGACCATCATGTCGGCGCTCACAACCCCAGTGACACCGCCGTTGCCGGTGTTGTCGGTGTTGTTCGCAATGTTGGAATCGAACTCCGCAGGCGTCGCTGTCGCGCTATTGTCGAACGTGCCGGCCGCCGTGATCGTGGCGGTGACGTTGATGGTTGTACTGGCGCCCGAGGCGAGGCTTGCGATCGTACATGGCAGCGCGGAGCAACCGCTTCCGCTCACCGTCGTTATCGAGATGTTCACCGGCGTGTCGGTGATCTGAATATTCGTCGCAGGCGACGGACCGGCGTTGGCGACGACGAGCGTGTAGCTGATCGTCTGTCCGGCCGAGAACGGACCGGCGGTGACGAGCGTCTTGACGAGGGAAACATCAGTCGAGGCGAGTGCAAGACCGCCGTTGCCCGCCGCGCCGGTGTTGTCGGACATGTTGGGATCGAACTCGATCGGCGTCGCGGTCGCACTGTTGGTGAACGTGCCCGCCGCGGTGATCTTCGCCGTGACGTTGATCGTCGTGCTGGCGTTGACGGCGAGGCTCGCGATCGTGCACGGCAACGCCGAGCAGCCGCTGCCCGAGACGGCGGTAATGGTCTGGTTCGTCGGTGAATCGGTCACCTGGATACCGGTGGCAGTCGAAGGACCGGCGTTATGGATGACGAGCGTGTAGCTGACGCTTTGACCGGCGTAGTACGGCCCGCCGGTTACGAGAGTCTTGACGATCGAGACGTCGGCCACCGCGGTCGATCCTGCGTTTCCGGTGTTGTCGGTGTTGTTGCCGGGGACCGGATCGAACTCGACGCCCGTCGCAGTGGCGCTGTTGTCGAACGCGCCTCCGGTCACGATTGTGGCCGTAACGGTGATGGTGGTGTTGGCTCCTGACGCCAGGCTGGCAATCGAACACGGAAGTGCAGCGCAGCCACTGCCGCTGACATTCGTGATCGTCAGGTTCGTTGGCGTGTCGGTCACTTGAATGCTCGTCGCCGTCGAGGGGCCGGCGTTGGCAACAACGAGCGTGTACGTAATCGCCTGACCGACCGTGAACGGGCCTGCGGTAGTGAGCGTCTTCACGAGCGAGACATCCGCCGAGGCCGCAGCCGTGCCGCCATTGCCGGTGCTGTCGGTGTTGTTGCCAGAGTTGGGATCGAACTCAGTCCCGTTGCCCGAAGCGCTGTTGTCGAACGCGCCCGCGGCGATGATCGTCGCGGTGACGTTGATCGTGGTGTTGGCGCCGGACGCGAGGCTGGCAATGGTGCACGGCAGTGATGAGCAGCCGCTACCCGAGACATTCGTGATCGTCAGGTTCGCCGGCGTGTCCGTCACTTGAATACTCGTCGCGGTCGAAGGTCCGGCGTTGGCGACGACGAGCGAATAGCTGATGGTCTGACCGGCGGTGAAGGGCCCCGATGTGAGAAGCGTCTTGACGAGCGAAACGTCGGCCGACGCGGCCGCGGTGCCGCCATTGCCGGTGTTGTCGGTGTTGTTGGAAGTATTGGGATCGAAGGAGTTCGATGTCGCGGTGGCGCTGTTGTCGAAGGCCCCGGCGGCGTTGATCGTAGCCGTGACTGTGACCGTGTCCGTCAACGTGGCTGACAGGTTCGGAGGAACCGGCGTGCAGGGAAATGCCGAGCAGCCGGAACCGGTCACGTTGGTGATGGTCAGGTTCGAGGGCGTGTCGGTAATCGACACAAGGAGCGCCGCATCCGGACCGTTGTTGTGCACGGCGATCGTGTACGTGATCGACTGACCTGCGACGAAGGGGCCGGAAGTGACCAGGGTCTTGGTGACCTGGAGGTCGGCGCTGTTCGAGGCTCCGCCGAAGTTGTTGGTGTTGTCGGTATTGTTCGTCGTGTTGGGGTCGAATTCCGTCGCTGTAGCGGTGGCGCTGTTGTCGAAGATGCCAATCTGGGTGATTGTAGCCGTGACGGTGATGGTCACGTTCGCTAAGCTGGCCAGCGAGCCGAGCGTACATGGCAGCGCCGAGCAACCACCGCCGCTCACGTTGGTGATGCTCAGGTGGAAGGGCGTGTCCGTGATCTGCACGTTCGTGGCCGTCGAGGGACCGGCGTTGGCGACGACGATCGTGTACTGAATGGACTCCCCATTGACGTAGGGACCGGCGGTGATGAGCGTTTTATTTACCGAGACGTCGGCGGATGCAACGGCGGTCCCGTCATTGCCGGTACTGTCCGTGTTGTTCGACGTGTTCGGATCAAATTCCGTCGCCGTGGCAGTCGCCGCGTTGTCAAACGTCCCTGCCGCCGTGATCGTGGCGGTGACGGTGATCGTCGTGGCGTCCGCGCCCGATGCCAGGCTGGCGATGGTGCAGGGGAGCGCTGTGCATCCACCGGAGACCGTGTTGATGGTGAGGTTCGAGGGCGTATCCGATACCTGAATGTTCGTCGCCGTCGACGGCCCCGCGTTGTGCACGACGAGCGTGTAGGTGATCTGCTGGCCGACCGTGAACGGACTCGAGGTCGTGAGGGTCTTCACGAGCGAGACGTCGGCGGATGCGGCGGCGGTTCCGCCGTTGCCGGTGTTGTCGGTGTTGTTCGTCGTGTCAGGGTCAAATTCTGCGGCGGTGGCATTCGCCGAGTTGTCGAACGAGCCGGCCGCGCTGATCGTGGCGGTCACGTTGATCGTTGCATCCGATCCCGAGGCAAGGCTGGCGATCGTGCACGGGAACAAAGCGCACGCGCCGGTCACGCTCGTGATCGAAAGGTTCGTCGGGGTGTCGGTGACCTGAATGCTGGTCGCGGTGGATGGCCCGCCGTTGTGGACGGTAACCGTGTAGCTCACCGTCTGCCCGATGATGTAGGGACCGAGCGTGTCGAGCGTCTTGATGAGCGAGACATCGGCTGAGGCGCCCGTCGATCCGTTGTTGCCCGTATTGTCCGTGTTGTTCCCCGTATTCGGATCGGGTTGGGTGGCCGTGGCGTTGGCGCTGTTGTCGAACACGCCCGGAGCGGTGATCGTCGCCGTCACGGTGATCGTCGTGTTCGCGCCCGACGCGAGGCTCGGAATCGTGCAAGGCAACGCAACACACCCACCCGAAACATTCGTAATCGTCAAATTGGACGCGGTGTCGGTGACCTGAACACTCGTCGCAGTCGCCGGGCCGGCATTCGCGACGGTGAGTGTGTAGGTGACCGACTGCCCGGCGGTGTACGGGCCGGCGGTGTTCAGATCCTTGACTAGCGAAACATCCGCGGAGGTGGAGATCGGCACGGTCTTGCTGCTGCTGTTCGAGGAGACGCCGTCGGCCGATGCAGTCGCCGTATTGGTCACGGCAAGATTGCTGACATCCGTGGGGGTCGTAATGTAAGACGCCGTGCAAGTAATCGACTCACCCGGATCGAGGAAGTTGTCGAGATCGCCGACGGTACTAACCGCCGGGCACGTCACCGTGGTCTTATTGTCGGCAACGGTGACCGGTCCTTGCAGCGGCGCGAAGCCGCTGTTCGTAACGAGGTAGCTGTAGTTGATGGTGTCGCCGGCGTTGGTGAACGTCGGCTGCGTGGCGCTCTTGACCAGAGTCAGGCCGGTGGTCGCGTACGTCGCGGAGTCGTTGGGTGAATTGACCGGGGTCGCGCTGAAAGTGGCAGTAGCGCTGGCCGTGTTCGTGTGCGTGCCGGGCGAAGACGCAACTGGTCCGACAACGCACGACACGATGTTGTTGTCGTTCGCGGCGACGGCCACGGGAAGGACCGAGCCATTGAACCCTGCGTTACACGCCGACACATTCAGCGTGTTATCGGTGATCGTCGAGGGGCCGAGCGTAAGCGGCACGTCGCCGCTGTTCTCAACGGTGAAGCGATAAAAAACCGATCCTGATGCAATGGCCAGGAACGACTTCCAGGGACCGCTCGCGGTGGTGGCGACCTGTTTTTGCAGGCCGATCGATGGATGCGGCGGATTGACGACCAGCGATGCGGCAGCGGTGTTGCCATTCACTGTCTGAGCATTGATGATGTGCGAGACGTTGCCGCTGGTGTTGTTGTAGGTACCGTTGACCGGTGCCGTGATGTCGAGGGCAACGGTGCATGTTCCTCCAGCGGCGATCGTTCCGCCGCTGAATGTGATCGATCCCGCATTCGCGACCGGTGCAAACGTCGGAGCCCCGCAACCGGATGTCGACGGATTCGGCACGGCGGCGACTTTCATCGCGCCCGGCGCCACGGGGAATGTATCGCCGAAGGCAACGCCGCTGATGGCATCGTTCGGATTCGGATTCGTGATCGTGAACGTCAGCCGCGAGATGCCATTCGCCAGGATGGGCGACGGCGCAAACGCTTTTGCCATCGAAGGAGGAGAGACCGCCGTCAACGGCGCGGACGCGACGCTCGACGTGTTCGTTCCGCCCTCGGCCGTCGACAGGAATCCGCTCGTGTTCGTGTGCGGGCCTGCGGACGTGGCTCTGACATTGACGCTGACCGTACACGAGCCGCTGGCCGGAATGTTGCCGCCAGTGGGTGAGCCGAACGTCAGCGAGGTTGCCGCGGCGGCGGGAGCCCACGTCGGAGCGCCTGTGCAAGTCGTGCTCGCGGATGGCGTCGGCGCGACTTCGAGACCGGCCGGCAGCGAGTCCGTGAACGTGGCACCTGTGAGCTGCGTGGTGTTCGTGTTGGTCAAGGTGAACGTCAGCGTCGATACAGCGTTCACCGCGATCGGGTTGGGCGTGAACGATTTTGTGATCGCCGGCTTGACGGCTGCGGCGCAGCCGGTGAAAGCGATGTTGTCGAGATTGAGGTCGGATCCGGAGTTCTGATTGCCCGCGTTGAACGCGTAGATTCTGAAGAAGGTAACGCCGGAAGGATTGAGGCCTGTCGTGATCGCGCCGGTGCTGAAGTTGAAGAACGTCGAGGCACTCGGAATCGCGGTGGCGTTCGGAGCGAGGCCGACAGTCCCTGGATCCGGCGTCGCCCCGGCGGCGGGTTGGGTCGTGCCGTAGAAAACAGCGATCCCCTGCGGACCATTGGGCGTTTTATGGAGAGCCGAAAAGGCCAGCGTCACCGACGAGAGTCCGGTCGTGTCGATGGCGAATTCGAAATAGTCATGAAACGTCGTGTTGAGCGTCGTCCCGCTGTTATCGATCCCACCGTTGGAGCCCCACGATTGCGTCCCATCTGCAGGCGTCGTGTTTGAGCTCGAGAGCGGGATGACACCGGAGCCCGGCGCCGCGGTCGCCGTCGCAACGCTCTTCGTGCTGAATGCCGGAGCGTTGATGTTGAAGCCGCTCGGGAAAAGCCAGGTGGCCAAAGAGACACCGCAGAGTCCCGTTCCCGGCGGTGGTGCGTTGTTGACGGTGAGCGTGGCCGTACCAAACTTGCCCGTGTCGTTCGTGTCGATGAAGAGATGGTTCGTCGTGTTGGCGAGACTCCCCGTCGCCGTCGGCGTGACATTCACGCTGATGACGCAGTTGCCGAGCGCGGCGACCGTTCCATTCGAAAAACTGATCGAGCTCGATCCGGCCACCGCTGTCAGCGTCGGCGCGCCGCAACCGGAGGTCGTTGCACCCGGTGGCGTGGCTACGACGAGGTTCGCCGGAAGGTTGTCGACGAAGTTGTAGCCGCCGACCGGCGCCGCATTCGGATTCGTCAGAGTGATCTTCAACGCGGAGATGCCGTTGAGGTTCGTCGGATTGGGACTGAATGATTTGCTGATTCCCGCTGCTGTCGGATCGATCACGTTCGCAATGCGCGCGCCGACCCCGAAGTCGGCGTTGTAGTGAAAGCTGCTGCCCGAGAAATCGTAGAGCAGCGTGTTGAGCGGCTGGCTCGTTCCCCCGCCGCTGACGATCTTGATGCTGTACGTGGTGACGACGTTGTTGCCGCCGGCTTTGAAATCACCGCCGACACACGAGCGGTACGCCGGGCTATTCGGATCGTTCTCCCACAGACAGGCATCGGCGTAGAGCTTGTCATTAGGGTTTGGTACGTACGGCGAATTGTCCGCCGAGTACGTCGTGACGACGCTCTGGATCTGAAAGATCGTGTTGGAAAAGTTGATGAACGCTTCGAACTGGTTGTAGCCCTGCGTGGCCGTGCCGCCCAGGAGCTGGATGTCGTAGCTGTTGCCGACGACGAGGTTCATCGATCCGCCCGGTGCGACGGAGGTGCACGTGTTGGATACGCCGCAACCGAGCGGTCCGAATTTCACATCGGTGATCGAGTTGCGGCTCTGCGAGATCAAATGCTCGACATACAACTCCCTCGGCGTCACCGTAGATACGGATCCCGACCCATCGGTGGCGGTGATGTGATAGTGCTGGGTCGTGTCGAACGCAGCGGCGGTTTGCGTTACGTCGATCTCGAAGTACGCGTCCTTGCATTGGCCTGCGCCGATGGGAATCGACAGCGTGCTCAGCGAGCCGGCGCGAAGGTTGATAAACGCGTTCGCGGGAGGGTCGAAGACGAAGTTGACTGTGGCGGTCGTGGCCACGCTGCTGCATACGCGTGTTCCCACCGGAAAGAGGTGAGGTCCGGTCGCCGGGCCGTTGCTGTCGAGGCCGATGATGTTCCATGTCACCGGAGCGGGGGCGATCGTCAGCGTGGCGAAGGCGGGAAGCGCGAGAAACAGACCGCTGAGAACGAAGAACGCAGAGCGAAAGCGACGAATGACGGACATGGAGGACCCTTTGTTGAACCGGTTATAACGAACACGCCTCACAGACGGCCGCTGGACAGCACGTCTCCGAAGCTCGAATTGTTGGGCGGAATGGACCGGGCGCGACGGCACCCAACGTCCAGCTTAAGGCATTCGTCTCCGGGGAGCAAAGGAAAAAATCATGAAATACGGCGTTTACCCCTCAAAACCTGCGCGGAAAGTGAGGCCACGCACCCCTGCGCAGAAGCTTGGTCTGATTGACTGACCGACCTTGTTACTCTCCGACGGCACACGCGTTGCTTGATCAATCCCAGTTCCCCCCTATAGGAGAGCACGCTCGATACGTCTGGTGGCGCGGCCACCGGCGGGACGTCGCCTGTCCGCTGTCAGAAGGGAGCAGAAAAGAGACCTGATGAGTGGACTGGAAAAAACAGCGAATAGCCGGCGCTCGCAGAAGACGCGGTCGAAAGACGCCAGCGATGCCGCAGCCACCGAGATGCGTCGAAAGAAGGCATTGCTGAAGACAGGCGCGCTGCAGAACGCCATCCTCAACAGCGCCAACTTCTCCAGTATCGCCACCGACGACAAGGGCGTCATCCAGCTTTTCAACGTCGGCGCCGAGCGTATGCTGGGATACGCAGCTTCCGAGGTCGTCGATCAGATCACGCCCGCCGACATTTCCGATCCGCAGGAAGTGATCGCACGCGCAGCCGCCCTGAGCCTTGAGCTCGGCACCACGATTACGCCGGGATTCAATGCCCTCGCCTTCAAGGCCTCGCGCGGCATCGAAGACATCTACGAGCTGACCTACATCCGCAAAGACGGGAGCCGCTTTCCTGCCATCGTCTCGGTAACGGCCCTGCGCGATGAGGTTGCCGGCATCATCGGCTACCTCCTGATCGGCACCGACAACACGGCGCGCAAACAAGCCGAAGAAGCGCTCCTCAAGGCCGGCGCATTGCAGAGCGCGATTTTCAACAGCGCGAACTTCTCCAGCATCGCCACCGATGCCAAGGGCGTCATCCAGATCTTCAATGTTGGTGCGGAGCGAATGCTCGGCTACACCGCCGCCGAAGTAATGAACAAGATCACGCCGGCCGATATCTCCGACCCGCAGGAAGTGATCGCCCGCGCCACGGCGCTGAGCGTCGAGCTTGGAACGCCGATCACACCAGGGTTCGAAGCTCTGGTCTTCAAGGCATCCCGCGGCATCGAAGACATTTACGAGCTGACGTACTTTCGCAAAGATGGAAGCCGCTTCCCTGCCGTCGTCTCGGTAACCGCCTTGCGCGACGAGCAGGACGCCATCATCGGCTATCTCCTCATCGGCACCGACAACACCGCGCGCAAACAGGCCGAGGAAGCGCTTCTGAAAGCGGGCGCATTGCAGAGCGCAATCTTCAACAGCGCGAACTTCTCGAGTATCGCTACCGATGCCAAAGGCGTCATCCAGATTTTCAACGTCGGCGCTGAACGGATGCTCGGATATACAGCCGCCGAGGTAATGGACAAGATCACGCCAGCCGACATCTCGGATCCACAGGAAGTGATCGCCCGCGCCGCCGCGCTGAGCCGCGAGCTGGAGACAGCCATCACGCCGGGATTCGAAGCGCTGGTCTTCAAGGCGTCGCGAGGCATTGAAGACATCTATGAGTTGACCTACATTCGCAAAGACGGGAGCCGCTTCCCCGCCATCGTCTCCGTGACCGCGCTGCGCGACGTGCAGAACGCAATCATCGGCTATCTCCTCATCGGAACCGACAACACCGCGCGCAAACAGGTCGAAGCGGAGCAGAAGCGTCTCGATCAGCGGTTACGCGATCAGCAGTTCTACACACGCTCGCTCATCGAGTCGAATATCGACGCGCTGATGACCACCGATCCGTCCGGCATCATCACCGACGTCAACAAACAGATGGAAGCCCTCACCGGCTGCACGCGCGATGAGCTGATCGGGGCGCCGTTCAAGAATTACTTCACCGATCCGGAGCGAGCCGAGGCTGGCATCAAGCTCGTGCTGAGCCAGACGAAGGTCACCAACTACGAGCTCACCGCATGTAACCGGGACGGCAAGGAAACGGTCGTCTCCTACAATGCCACCACGTTCTACGACCGCGATCGAAGACTGCAAGGCGTATTCGCCGCCGCCCGCGATGTAACCGAGCGCCGGCGGCTCGATCAGGTGCTCCAGGAAAAAAACGTCGAGCTCGAGAGCGCAAAGTCCGTCGCCGAAAAAGCGAACCTGGCCAAATCCGACTTTCTCTCCAGCATGAGCCACGAGCTCCGCTCCCCTCTCAACGCCATCCTCGGCTTCGCCCAGTTGATGGAGTCCGATGCCCCGCCGCCCACACAGTCGCAGAAGGAAAGCATCAGCCAGATCCTGCACGCCGGTTGGTATCTGCTCGATCTGATCAACGAGATCCTCGACCTGGCCATGATCGAATCGGGCAAGCTCTCCATGTCTCTCGAGCCAGTCTCGCTGACCGAGGTGATGCTCGAATGCCAGTCGATGATCGAACCTCTGGCGCAGCGGCGAGGCATCCACATGACCTTCCCCACCTTCGACAAGCCTCACTCGGTACAGGCCGACCGCACGCGCATCAAGCAGGTTCTGATCAACCTGCTCACGAATGCAATCAAGTACAACGAGATCGGCGGATCCGTCGTGGTCGATTGCTGCACATCGGAGATTCCCGGCCACGTTCGCGTGACGGTGACGGACACCGGCGCAGGCCTTTCTCCCGAAAAACTCTCCCAGCTTTTTCAGCCGTTCAACCGGCTCGGACAGGAAGGCAACACCGAGGAAGGAACCGGCATCGGGCTCGTCGTCAGCAAACGTCTGGTCGAGCTGATGAGCGGAATGATCGGCGTGGAGAGCACCGTCGGCACGGGCAGCGTCTTCTGGGTCGACCTTCTCTCGACGGCTCCGCTGTTGATGCCGCCGCGCATCGAGATCGCCACCATCGCAATTCCCATGGTCGCCGCCGGCGCGCGGACGCGAACCTTGCTCTACGTCGAAGACAATCCGGCGAACCTCAAGCTGATCGAGAAGCTCGTGGCCCGGCGTCACGACCTGCGGCTGCTGAGCGCGATCGATGGCATCCGCGGCGTCGAGCTGGCGCGGACCTGCCAGCCGGACGTGATCCTGATGGACATCAACCTTCCCGGTATCAGCGGAATCGAAGCGCTGCGAATCCTGCGCGAGGACAAGAGCACATCACACATTCCTGTCGTCGCGCTGAGCGCCAACGCCATTCCGCGCGACATCGAGAAAGGTCTGGAAGCGGGCTTCTTCCGCTACCTGACGAAGCCAATCAAGGTCAGCGACTTCACCGATGCCCTGAACGCAGCGATGGAATTCGCCGAGGAGGGACATGTCCTCGTCCATTGATCCGTTCCAGTCGCGAATACTGATCGTCGACGATCAGGAATCGAACGCGCGTTTGCTCGAATTCGCGCTCCGCCGCGGCGGCTACCTCGCGGTGACCTCGACGACAAAAGGTACGGATGTCTGCGCCTTTCATCGCGAGCATCTCTACGACCTGATCCTGCTCGATCTCCAAATGCCGCGCATGAACGGATACGAAGTCCTGGCAGCGCTCGCGGCCGAGCAGCCCGTCGCGGTCCTCGTCCTCTCCGCCGATCCAACACAACAAGCCCGCGCGATGGCCTCTGGCGCAAACGGCTTTCTCAGCAAACCGTTCGTTCTCACCGAGGTGTTGCTCCGCGTGAAGAGGATGTTGTCGCCAGAGGTTGAGGAGTTGCTGCCCGTTCCGGCAACGGCAGCAGCGGTGGCTTCACGAACGAGCGTACGTTGATTCGTGCCGTTAACGTTGTCTGGTGCGCTGTAGGAATTGACGGCGGAGGACCTACTCCTCTTTCCACTCGTCCATGATGAACGTGGCGCCGGCGACCAGACCGGCGCCACGGATGCGTTTCCCCACGAGCTTGTCGAGCTCCGCGTCCATGAACGCATTGCCGCCGTTGCGGCGCAGGATGAATTGGCCGCTGTCGGAAACGAGAACGACGGCAGCGTGCTCGCTCTTCGACCCCTCGCCGACGACCTGGCGGACGACTTCACCCTGCAGTTCCTTCATTTGCTCTGGAGCTCCATGTGCGAAATGATCTGACCGTTGCTCTCTTTGGCCACGACCGCCACGACGTTCGGCAGGTGCTCACGGCCTTCCGCGATCATCCGTCTCTTTGCGATCATCAGATGGAAATTCGTTGCAACGAGCGGTCCATTGGGCCCGCCCGCCTTGGCGGCGAAACGGGTTGCGACGTCAGCATTCGCTCCGCTTCTCTCGATCGAGTACGACATGATCTTGTCCGCATCGGTGTCGTAACTCGCGGCCAGCTTCATCAGCTGAGCGCGAATGTCGCCGACCGCCGCGCTGCCCAGTCGTGCCACAGCGCGATGTTCGCTCAGGAACTCGCCGCGAACGGCCAGGGCGCGCCGCCGTTCCCCGCGAGCCACCGCCGGCGATGCGTCCGGTGCGAACATCGCATGCGCAGCGGGCAGTTCCACCGGCGTGATCGAAGGGTCCCCCAGCAGGTAGAACTGCGCCAGGGTCTTCAGGTCCTGCGGTCCGAGCTCCGTCGTGTTCGACACGTACTCCTGCCTTGCCTCGAGCAGCGCGCGACCGGTCGACGCGCCGCTGATGGCTTTTCTCAGAAAGCGCTGGCAGAGGATGTCGGCCTGCCCGTTGCTGTTTGCCGGGCCATAGGCGATCGTTGTGGAACCGAAGAACGCATAGGCGCCGCCTTCGATGTAGCGGGCGCAGATCGCCCATTCCTGATTTGGTTTCGCCGGTGCGTACAACTCGCTGCCATAACAACACTCGGCCGCTACCAGGGTGCCGTCGAATCTCTTTCCAGCAATGACGAGATCGCGGATCACGCTGGAGTCAGTGGAAATGGGGAAGTTCTTCCCCTCCTGGCCATAGAAGTGTGAGTCTGACTGCGCACCATGACAGTTGATGAAGTGGGCAGCAGTTCCGATTCCCTTCTCGATCCAACCGACGTCTTCCATTGGCGAAAGCAGCAGCGTCGGCGGCGCGCCGAAGACGGCGGAGAGGCTGAGCTTCGTCGACTGCTGCCATTCGACAGTGCTCAAGCCGAAGCTGGCGGCGTACGCTGAGGCAGGTTTCGATTTCCAGTTCGTGGCGGTCTCCAGCCCTTTCACGAGCAGCGACGGGTCGCCTTCGCCCGGTGCGGCGGTCGCCGGCAGGTCTCCGATGCGGCCGACGACGCGCGTCGCGCCGGTGAAGTCCTCGATCTGGTTGCTGTAGGGCGTGTCGCACGCGTACGGAAGATCGCTGAGTGCGAAGACATCGACGTCGGGTCCGCCGTGCATCGGATTGCGCAGCTCCTGGTGAGGAATCACGTCGGGTCCGCCGAGCAGTACGATGTAGTCGGGAGTCATCGCTTTGTAGATCGCGTCCACCGCATCTTTGTTCTGCTGCGGTGACGCGGCGTCGGCTACCGCAAAACCCTGGACGGAAACCATCGCCGCCGGGTCGTCGACAGCAATGACTTTCGTGACCAGGCCTCGCTTCTGGTCGCCGGCCACAAGCGCTGTCAGCGCGGCGTCGACCTCGGCCACCCGCTTTCCGTACTTCTCCTCGAGCCGCTTCCGGTTGGTGACAATCACTTTGTCCGGCGCCTGCGCCGGTGCCGCCACCACTACGCCGTGCGCCACCGCGATCGGCGGATAGCGCTGCTCGCCGCGGTCGTCGTAGAACACTTCGCGCACCGCGCTTCCGTCCGCCAGCAGCGTGATCACTGCGAAACCATTCAACCCCGCTCTCGCATCGCCCGCAGGCGGTGTGTATTTCTCCTGCTCACTCCACTCGACGAACACCTTGTTTCCCTTGTCACCCTCCAGTTCAGGAGAATACGGAACGCCGCCGTGCCCGACGCAGCGGCCGGAGAAGGAGAAATTCGCCGCGGTTGGAAAAGCGCGGTAGACGGCCGCATCATGCTCGTGGCCCCAGTACCAGTAGTCGAAAGGATTCCCCTGCGCCGCCGCGATGATCTGATCGAGGAAGTGCTGGTCGAACTTGCCTCGGATACCAATCGGGTTGTGGTGGGTGAAGATGAGTGAACGGCGACCGTTTGCCTTGCCGTTCTGCAACTGAGCGGTCAGCCATTGGAGTTGTGTCTGGCGCAAATTACCGCTGTCGTAGAAGTGAATTCCCCCTTGCGCGTCGTAGGCTGAGTCGAGGCCGATGATCTGCCACTTCGAGTTGAAGAGGCAGAAGTAGCTGGCCTTCTGACGCGCGGCAAAGTTGGGATCCTTGAGGATCAGATTGAAGTAGCCATGACCGCCGCTGTACATCTCGTGGTTCGAATTGAGCGCAAGCGAGGCAAAGCTGCCGTGAGGGAAATGGCCCAGGAACTTGTCAAAGATCTCACCGTCGGTGCCGGAGTAGTAGACGTCGCCGAGGTGAAGCGTGATCATCGGGTTCCCGGCAGCCATTTTCAGGGCAATCTGGTTCGACGTAAACAGACCCGTTCCCCAATCACCCGCGATCGCAATCGACACATCTCCCTCGGGCATCTGCACACGAAAATCCGTCAGGGCCTGATGCCCGATGAATGGCACCTTCTTCTTAATGAGCATGTTGAGTGCAGGAAGTAACTGGCCCGGATCTGTCTGATCGTACTTGTGCGTCCCGAAGATCACACCCTTCATGTTCGACGGTGGCGTCGCCTGTTCGAGTGCACTCAGGAGCAGGGCGACGTCCCCGTCGTCCGTATGCACGAAGTCCCCGATCACCTGGTGGTCTTCGATGTCGGGCAGCTTCTCCCGCGCACGCTGCAGGATCGATTGCACGTCGTCTGGAAGAGAATCAGCGTCTGGAGGAAAATCAGGAGCGTCGTCGATCGGCATCGACGTCATCAATGCCTTCACTGCCGGCGGCTTGTTCTCAATCGCCTGCAATGCCCGATCGATTGCTCCCTTGATGCTGTCGCGAATATCAGCCATGGCGAATTCCTCCCACTACTATGGAGGGTCGCGCTACAGTTTTTCCCTACCTCAAGGATCCATTCCTCTCACGCGACTTTGCACACACACCCGCAGCAGGGGGTAGGGAAATCCTTCACTCGCGCCCCTCCTAGTCAAAAGGGATACGTGGGGTCGATCGCGGCGCGAATCCGCGTGGTGACGTGTGATTCAAAAGACCTGATGCCGGAAGGAGAGCTCGAATGAGGCTGCTTAGGGGTCTTTTCGTGGGGTCGATGGCTTTTTTTCTCCTGAGCCACAGTGTGCGTTCACGCGCCGATGGGCGGAATAAAATCAAACCGTCCGTCAAGAGCTTTGCTGTCTACGCTCAGTCACGCGGGAAAGGCGTTCCTCCCGCGGCTCGCGCGGCGATACGCAAGGTTCAGGATCTCGTGGAAGCAGACCGGAAGCGCGGCGTGAAAGTCACCTTCACGACGGCTCGGATCGGCATTGAAGGAGAGACGAAGTTGTGCGCCGACTACAAAGATTCTCGCGCCGGCACAGAGGCGTTCCAGCGCGCCAGCGTCATTGTGAAGGGTGTGGACCTGATCAACCTGGTCGTGGAGCCGTGCGTGAAGGCCCGGCCCTAAACCGAAACGCAGTAACGAGAGGAGAAAGGCATCATGAGATTCCGTTCCAAGATGTTTTGTGTCGTATTTCTGGGGCTGACCTTGACCGCCTGCCCGAAGAAGGAGACGGTCCCACCGACAGACACAACGTCGACGACAGGGACGACGGGTTCTACGTCCACGAGCACGCCAACGCCGGCCGTTCCGAAGATCGAGGCCACACCCGAAGCCGTCAAGAAGGCCGAGGATGACCTGAAAGCTGCAGCCGATCGAGACCGCCGCATGCGCGCGTGTCTCACCTTCGAGGATTTTGAAGCAACGGTCTACCACGAGCCCTTCGAAGGGGGGAAATACATCGTCAACGGCGATACGCCTGTTCTGAACGAAAAGCAGCTTCGCGAGTTCTTTGAGAAAGAGGTCAAGTTCAAGCCGCAGATCGTTACGATGTTCGCTATCAACACCGTCAACGGGCTTGACGATCGGTGGAACCAGCAGCAGAAACGGCAGCTTTCGTACTGTGTCAGCACCACCTTCGGCTCCCGGCATGATGAAGTGGTTCAACAGATGGCGAATGCAACCGGCGAGTGGGAAAAGGTTGCCGACATTCATTACATTCACGACGCTACCCAGGACGCAAACTGCGGACCCACAAATGCGGCAGTCGTATTCGACGTGCGGCCAGTCAACGTAAACGGAGAGTATCTGGCCCGGGCCTTCTTTCCGAACGAGCCTCGTGCCTCGCGCAACGTACTGATCGACGATAGCAGCTTTGCACTCGCTCCTCCACCCGAGAAACTACAGCTCGCCGGAATCCTGCGTCACGAGCTCGGGCACACGATCGGCGCACGCCACGAGCACACCCGACCGGAGTCGGGGAAGTGCTTCGAAGACAAGAACTGGCGACCGCTCACGAGTTACGACGCTTTTTCCGTCATGCACTACCCGCAGTGCAACGGGAAGGGCGACTGGAGCTTAAACCTCACCCCCAGGGATAAGAGCGGGATCGCGTGTGTCTACGGGGCCAAACCTCCGTTCACGATTGATCCAGCCCTTGTCCTCGACGCAACGAAGTGCACGGTCGATCAGCCGCCGCCTCCGTCCGGGAGTCAGCCGAAGACGGAATCGTTCAGCGCACAGTCGGTCGCCAAAGACGCGCAGAAACAGTACGGCCCATTCTCAGTCGCCGCCGGTTCGCAGATTGAAGCCGTGATGGGTGGACCAACGGCCTCAGGAGATCCTGACCTGTATGTACGTTTCAGCGCCGTACCGACGGCCTCCATATATGACTGCCGTCCTTACACCAACGGCCCCACCGAAGTCTGCACGCTCACGGTGCCCGCCAACAAGAGCCAGGCCTTTGTGATGGTGCGCGGCTACGCAACGGGAACCTATGACCTGAAAGTCACGTACGTTCAACCCGCTGCCGCTCCTCCCACGGGAACGCATTAGTCGTTACGTGAGGACGACAGGACAATCGTTGCAACACGATTGTCCTGATCGTCCTCACCTGTTTCGCGAACGCGAATCCATTCCCAGTTCCTCCACCGCCACGCGCAGAATCTCGCCCACGCTCCAGGCTTGCGCGGCGCAGCCGCGCGGGGCATGCGGATACGAGCCGTCGAAGATCTCGGAGATCGTGCCGATGCATGCTTCGTCGAGATGCGGCTCGAATGCTTTGAGGATGCGTCGGCCTTCCGCGACTCCGGCGTCGCCGCGAACGCGCACGAGGGCGGTGATGTAAGGGCCGAGAAGCCACGACCAAACTGTTCCCTGATGATAAGCAGAATCGCGCTCGCGCGGGCCGCCGGTGTAGATGCCGATGAAACGCGCGTCGTCCGGCGATAGCGATCGCAATCCACGGGGTGTGAGGAGATGCTCTTCGACAACGCGAAGTACTCGTTCCGCATCGTCACCATCGAGCAGCCGATGCGGAAGGCTGATCGCGAAGATCTGATTTGGGCGAATGCTGGCGTCGCGCTCCTGGCCGCGAATCACATCGAAGAGGCAATCGCGATCGTCATTCCAGAAAACTTCGCGAAAGCGCGCACGAACGCGCGCCGCAGCGGATGCATGCGTGCTCGACGCAGCGGCTGATCCCCATCGCTCCTCGAAGCCCGAGAGAATCGTCAGCGCGTTGAACCAGAGCGCATTGATCTCGACCGCTTTGCCGTGACGCGGCGTCACGACCCAATCGCCGATCCTCACATCCATCCATGTGAGCTGATCGCCTTCGCTGCCGGCGACGAGCAAGCCGTCGTCATCGACATGGATGTTGTGCCGCGTGGACCGCTGGTGCCACGCAACGATGTCGCGCAGAACGGGGAGCAGCGTGTCGCGCACGAACGCCTCGTCACCGCTGGCGTCGAGATAGCGCTGCGCGGCGATGAAAAACCAGAGCGTGGCATCGACGGTGTTGTACTCGGGCGCTTCGCCGTCATCGGGGAACCGATTGGGCAGCATCCCTTCGCTCACGCACTCGGCGAACGCGAGCAGGACGCTGCGCGCGTCGTCGAAACGTCCGGTGGTCAGACAGAGTCCCGGCAGGGCGATCATCGTGTCGCGCCCCCAGTCAGTGAACCAGTGATACCCGGCGATGATCGTTTTGCGATCGATCCCTCGGCGCACGATGAACTGATCGGCGGCCAGTGCCAGCGCGCGTCCGAACCGGCTGGGGATCGGCGTCGCATCGACGATTGCTTCGCGGCGCCGCTGCTCCGCTTCGAAGAGCAGCACGCCGTCGCGATCACGTGGATTCTCGACCGAGGCAATCACGGCAAGCTTCGATCCCTTCGGCAGCACGCACGAAATCGTGCCCGGCGTATAGAGATCCTCGTTCGCATCGAGTCCACGCTCCTGTTCGACTGCGTACTCGAAACGAAAATGCCAGTCGGGCGCCGCATGAAAGGCGCTATTCGGAGTGCCGATGAAGAGCGTAGGCAGATCGGAGTACGGTCGCAGCGCGAAGACTCCGTCATCGAACGTGGCCTCGCGATGAATGGCGTCGTTCGCATGCACGAGCGAGTGATAGTCGCGTCCGGCGATGAATGGCCGCAGTTCCAGCGTCACCTCGTCGCTCGCCTCGATCAACTCGTAAATGACGACCGTCGTGTTCTCGCCGTGAATCGCGGCGATCGTCTTTCGAATCCGCACCGCGCCGGCGACGTAATCGAAGACAGGAAACAAACCACGCTGGAAGGAGCGGAGGTACTGAAACCCCTGCGGATGCACGGCGCCGGGAAACTGATTCGCTGCAAGATCAAACGACTTCGCACCGATCGTGATTCGTTCATCGAGCTTCGAAAGAAGAACCACGCGCCCCACCGGCGGATTCGTCGCCGCGACGAGCAGCCCGTGGTATCGCCGCGTGTTGATGCCGCAGACTGTGGAGCTTGCGTACCCGCCGACGCCGTTGGTCTCGAGCCACTCGCGCTGATCCATCGGATAAGGATAGGCGTTGGCAGGAGAAGGAGCGCTACTTCGTCGCCGGAGGAGCTGCCATCTTCACGCTGGCCGCGGTCTTTCCGTCGGTCGACATCTTCACCACCACGCGCGCGCCGACCGTGAGCTCCGATTGTTTTGCCGCGCGATTGTCCGCGCGCAGCCAGCTCGTCGACTTCGACGTCGCCACCGTGAGGTCTTTCCCGTCCGTCGTCTTCATCATGAAGGCGTTGTCGCCATCCAGCATCGTCACGCTGCCCATGTAGGTGTGCAGATGGCCCGCGTGCGCAAACGCGCCAGTGACAGCGAGCAGGAAAAAGAGAGAGATCCCGATGAGTTTCTTCATAGTCATCCCTACTAATGATGCTGATGCGTTTGTGATTCCTGCGCGGACGATGTCGTCGCCGTTTGCTCACCGCCGGCGAGGAATGATTCCTCCTGGTGCATCTCCTTCCACTCCTCCGGCGACTTCGGATTCAGCTTCTCCATCGCAGCGGTCTCTTCGGGCGTGATCTTCGGCAGATGCCTGATGAAGTGCACGAGTGTCCAACTGCCGGCTGCCGATCCGGCAGTGCCATCGCCGAAGCCCGGCATGCCGGTGAGACGCACGCCGTTTTCGATGATCGAGAACAGCTCGCCGTCGGACAACGCCTGCGTCTCCGCACGTGTCAGATCGGGTGTCCTCGGATACATCGCCATCCCCATCCCCGCCCGTCCTTTGCCGTCGTTGCCGTGGCACGTCGCGCAGTGATCGGCGAAGTGCGCGCGCGCCTCCTCCAAAACCGGCGGCGTCAACGGCACGGGATTCGAACGATCGCGCAGATCGGCAGGCGAGGCCCAATGCCGCATCGTCCGCGCGATGACGATTTCGATCCGTGTCGGTTCGTCGTGCGCACTGAATCCGTAACGGAGCGTCGAAACGAGAATGATCATGCCGGCAGCGATGAGCACGATCAACACACCGGCAGCAATCAGCGAGCGACGCTTCACTTGTCATGTCCTTCGTGGTTTGCCGCCGCCGGTTCACCAACGCGCGTCGCCGACGTCCCCTTCGGTTGCTGATACCAGCCGGGATCGCGGTTGTAATCGATGCGCTCGCGAATCTTCACCACCGTGAACATGCCGCCCATATCGATCGCGCCGTACGGTCCCGGCCCGCCGCGCATGGCGATGCTGTTGCGCGGCGTGGCCATCATCTGCTGCATCTCCGACATGTCGCCCATGCCGGTCGTTCCCATCACCATCGTGCCCGGCGTGAGCGCATCGAGACGCTTCTCCGTGTTCGCCGCGTCGACACCGAGAAGATTGGGCAATCCATGGCCCATCTGATTCATCGTGTGATGCGACTTGTGGCAGTGGAACGCCCAGTCGCCCGGATTGTCGGCCACGAACTCGATGTCGCGCGTTGCGCCCACCGGCACGTTCGTCGTGTTCTCCGGAATCCACGCTGATTGCTGGATCGGTCCCGCATCCGTTCCGGTGACGAAGAAACGATGTCCGTGAATGTGCATCGGATGCGAATCCATCGTCAGATTCGCAAGACGGATGCGCACGCGGTCGCCGATGCGGACGAGCATCGGATCGGTGCCGGGAAAGACGCGGCTGTTGAACGTGAAGACGTTGAAGTCGAGCATCACCGTCGGATCGGGCGTGGCCGTTCCCGGCTTGATGAACCATTCGTTGAGGAAGATGGCGAAGTCGCGATCGACGCGCCGCGCCGCGGCATCGCGCGGATGGATGATGAAGAAGCCGTGCATCCCGAGGGCGATCTGCGTCATCTCGTCGAAGTGCGGGTGATACATCAGCGTGCCGGTCTGCTTGAGCGTGAACTCGTACGCGAACGTCTCCCCCGGCGCGATCTTCGGCTGCGTCAGTCCGGTCACGCCATCCATCCCGTTCGGCAGAATGAAGCCGTGCCAATGAATCGACGTTCCTTCCGGCAGTTTGTTGGTGACGTAGATGCGCACCCGATCGCCCTCGAACGCTTCGATCGTCGGGCCAGGAGTCATCCCGTTGTAGCCCCAGCAATTCACAGTGAAGCCATCGACGAACTCGCGCTTCAACGGTTCAGCGGTGAGATGAAAAACCTTGACGCCGTTCTCCATCCGATGCGGAAGCGACGCTCCGTTCGGCGTGATCACCGGCGTCCGTTCGCCACTCGTTCGGCGTGCAGGATCGAGATGCGTATGTGTCGGATCGGCGATCCGCGTCCGCGCCGACGCGCGCTGTCCGAAGAGGAGACTACCGAGCGCGCCACCAGCGGATGAGAAGAGCAGTTTGCGGCGGGAAAACATCAATGGCCTCCTTCGGGCGACGTGGTGCTGGTGTGTTTGCCGGACGACGAATCCGCCGCCGGCACGCGCGTCATCTCGTCGCCGTCGACGCCGTTGAGCGCGCGGTCGAGCGCATTCCGTGCGCTCGCGTAGTCGTGCTGGGCGTCGATGTAGTCGAGGCGCGCCCGCGTCTCGCTTTCCTTCGCCTGCAGGAGTTGGAAGACGCCCACGAGCATGGCGTTGTGTTCGAGTGTCGTCAGCCTCACGATCCGCTCGCGCCGCGGCACGATGACATCGCGAAAGTACTCCACTCTCGCCCGCGCCTCGGCGACCACGCTCCGTGCTTCGCGAAGCCTCGACGCCGACTCGGCGAGAAGTGCGTTGAGCGTGTGCGCCGCGCGCACGTACTCCGCCTCGGCGTGTGATCGCGCCGGCGCGCCGTTGTTGAAGATCGGTACAGGAAGCTCGATGCCGGGCCCGAACGTCTTCGCGCCGCTGGCGTCGCGCTGCAGGTGGCCGTCGACGGTGATGTCGCCGAGGGCGGCGAGACGGGCCATCGGAATTTGCTGCCGGGCGACGGCGAGCTCGCGCCGGGCGATCTCGATGTCGAGGCGCCGATTGGCAGCGAGATGTTCGAGGGTTTGCTGATCCTGCTCCGAAGCCGGGAGCGGAGGAAACGCCGCCGGGAGCTGCCAGGCGGTCGAGGCGTCACGCAGTCCCATCGCGCGCAGGAGCACTTCGCGCGCAACGAGCAGCCGCTGCTCCTCGCGCGCCAGATCGAGTTTGGCTTGTTCGTACTGCGCCTGCTCGTTTTCGAGCTCGAGATCGGTGATGTTTTGCGCATCGTGCTGGCGTTGCGCAAGTTCCGCGGAGGCCTTCGCCGCTTCGAGATTCTCGCGGCTGAGGGCCACGCGCTGCGACGCAGCCAGTAGATCGGCATGCTGTCCGCGAACCTCGCCGGCAAAGCGCACGACCTCGGCCGTCACGCGCAATGTCGCGGCGTCAAATGCTGCGCGGCCGAGCGCCTTGCGCCGCGGCAACTGAATGAGATCGACGAGCGTCTGCGCGAGCCGCAGCTCGAACGGCCGGAACGGATCTCTGGGGAAGCGGATCTCGGCCTCGAAAAGTGGATTGCGAATGACAGTTGCCTGGAGCAGTTCGGCGCGTGCGATCCCCAGCTCCGCGAGCGTAGCCTGCAAGCGCGGATTGTTGACCATCGCCACAGCGACCGCCTTGTCCGCCGTCAGCTCGCCGGACAACAGATCACGAACACGAGGATCGTCGCCGCTCGAAGGTTCGGCTCGAAACTCGACGTTCTGATTCGTACGCGCGGAAACGGCCTGACGAACATCGCTCACGCCCGCATCGTGCGGAACGGATGCACACGCGGATGCGAGAAGAACCACTACGAGAAGAGAAGCGCTCTTCATAATCCCTCCCCGTTCTCATGATGCTGATGACCGCCCGGCGGTTGCGGCGGTGCCGGTTTCGGTTGCGGCTGCGCCGGTGCGTCGTGCGTCATCGGATGATTCATCCCTGATGACGCGCGCGCGGCTTCCTGAACCGCGTTCGGCGACGGCGCGTCAAACTCATCGGAGTGCAGCGTTGCGTTAGGCCGCGTCATCGCGATCGCCGCATTCGTCACCGGCGGCGGAATAACGACCGGCGGCTTGACCGCGGAATGCTGCACCCCAGTGGAGCTCATCGAGCCGGCGGGCTGCATGCCGGGCATTGCACCGTGATCCATTCCGGCCATGTCGTGAGCGCTGGTTGCGGTTCCAGGGTGCTGCATGCCTGGCATCTTCGAATGATCCGTCCCCGGCATCGCCGAGTGATTCATCCCTGCCATGTCGTGCACGCCCGACACCGACGCTCCGTGTTCCATACCCGTCATCTTCGAATGGTCCATGCCCGCCATCGCGGAGTGATCCATGCCTGCCATGTCGTGTGACGCATTCGCATCGGTCGCGGTCATCGCGCGGTGATCCATCCTCGGCATCGCATCGTGAGCAGCTTCGTTGTCGTGTCCTGAGTGCTCGCCCGCGGCGATCGGCACACCGCTCTTTTTGGCTTCGTCGTAGGCAGCAGCGCTCTTCGACGCTGTCGTCTGGCGGCCGCCGCAGGCGACCAGCATCGTCGCCAGCGCGGCAACGAACAGCGCGCCGCGCGGGAACGCGCGATTGAGATACTTCATATGGGCTCTCCGTGTTGTAAGCGCGCCGATCCAATCAAGACCCTCGCGCGCGAGGCGACTCACTTCGGTGAATGGAAGTGTGCAAAAGCACGGCGGCCGTCGATCGGACAACGCGCGAAGCGCTGACCGAATGCGGTGCGTGCGGAGGAGGGATCAGATCAGAAGAGTGCCGTCGAGCAGATAGAGCCCGACATCCTGATCGCAGCGAACCGCGCCGAGCGAGATGAAGCTCCGATAGATCGTCGCATCGATGGCGGTGGCCCGCTGCACATTCGTGATCGCTGCAAGCTGAAACACCCGCGGCAGACTCGTGGCGATGCGCCGCACCGGCTCCTGCTTCTCCCGCGCCGGAAGACTCTTTCGCGCATCATCGTGGCCATGCGGCGCGATGAAATCGACGGCCAGCCGACAGAGCGGCATCACGCGGTGGACGTAACGGTGAAACGGAAGCACGCAGCAGCCGAAAACGAACACCACGGACGCCAGCAGCGGCACGATGCTGCCGGTGATCCATGCGGCGATGATGAGCGTGCGTTTCATGGTTCCCAACCCGAGCCTGCAATCATAGTCCCGACGAGCAACGCATGGGTCTACGGCGAGAAAATAGAATTGCTCTCTCGAATGGTTGCACGAGCGACTGCGCGATTCATCGCAACGAACATGACTGTGTCGATCTCCACCACACCCCTCATCCGGCTTCGCCACCTTCTCCCCTCGAAAAGCACGAGGGGAGAAGGCGCTCGATTGTGAGGTTGCGAATCAGATTGAGAAGAAGCTCAATCACGGCGCGCAATTGAGTTGCCCCCAAGCTGCACTTTCATCGAGCGCCCTTTCATCGAGCACCCTTTCATCGAGCGCCCTTCCATCGATAGTCCTTTCGTCGAGCGCCTTTCATCGAGCACCCTTCCATCGATAATCCTTTCGTCGAGCGCCTTTCATCGAGCACCCTTTCGTCGAGCACCCTTTCATCGAGCACCCTTTCATCGAGCACCCTTTCATCGAGCACCCTTTCATCGACCGCCCTTTCATCGAGCGTCCTTTCGTCGAGCGCCCTTTCATCGAGCACCCTTTCATCGAGCACCCTTTCGTCGAGCCCCCTTTCATCGACCGCCCTTTCGTCGAGCGCCCTTTCATCGAGCGCCCTTCGAAGGCCACGGCGTGCAATCCAGTCGCCCCGCTGCCCTTTCATCGAGCGGCCTTCTCCCCCACGCTTTTCAGTGGGGGAGAAGGTGCCGAAGGCGGATGAGGGGGCGTTTGTCTGTCGCGGTGACGCTGCAGCTACAGGCCGTTTCCGACGAACTTTCGTCACACCCTTAGTCAGGTTTGATCCGGCCTGAAGAACGACGTCATGCCCACATCTTGTTGCATGACTCTCAACAGAAACGCACACGCCGACGCGGAAAAGACCGACGCGTCGAGCGCGGACTTGATGCCGCCGGAGATTGTCATCGCCACTCCGAACATCGCCAGCAGAATCCCGCTCGCAAACGGAGGCCATCGCAAGCGTGGCAACGCAATCAGCGCGATTCCAAGAGTCAGCTACGCGATCGTCGCCGCGACCGCGAGATACGGCCACGCCGCCGGCGGCAGGAACGAGTTCACCTCGCCGGTGTAGCGGATGAACGCTTCGAACGGATGAGGACCGCGATCGCGCCACATTCCAAACCGCGCCGCCACCGCGGACAGAAATGCGCAGCCGAGCGCCACGCGCGCGTAGATCATCGCCCATCGCGCCTTGCTCATTGCAACTCCAGCGGCGCGATCCCGTTCTCTTTGCAAAATCGGAGATAGACCTCGCGCAGCGACGACGGCGTGTCGCGGCGTAGCACTTCGTCATCGTCGCCGAGGTACTCCATAGCACCGAAGGAGATGATGTGAACGACGACCGGCTCGTCACCGACCGCCATCCATGAGTCGACATTGCCCGGTGGCTCGTAGACGTAAACGCCCGGCCCGACGATTTCATCGGTCTCGATCAGCCGTCGCGATCCGGAAAGATTGAAGCCATGCACCGCGCCAAGATGACGATGTCGCGAGACGATCGTTCCCGGATCGAGACGAAGCAGCAGCGCGCGTCCGTTCGGCATGAAGCGCAACGGCTTGAACGATTCGCCGGGGCCGAGCGGAATCCACGGGATCGTGGAGGGATCGAAAGGGAGTGAGGTCAGCGTCTGGTCAGTCATGTCATCTCCTTTAGTGCACTCATGATCCATCATCAAATGGTCCGATCAAAGATCCAGATTTGACAAAGTTCACTGGGCCAGTTCACTGGCCGTATGGATCTCCGCATCCGTCTCGATGGCCGGGCGTGGCTTGGCCCGTGATCATCGAAGACGACTACGACAGCGAGTTCCGTTTCGGCGGCCGCCCGCTCGATACGTTGCAATCGCTCGATCGTCCGCGGCCGCGTGATCTACGCCAGCTCCTTCTCCCAGTCCCTCCTCCCCTCTCTCCGCCTCGGCTTCCTCATCGCGCTCCGCTCCCTCTGCAAGCCCTCCGCGCCGCCAGCCACGTCGCCGCCTGGTTCCCGCAATGGCCCGCCCAAGCCGCCCTCGCGACATTCATCGACAACGGCCTCCTCGCCCGCATCTCCGCAAGGTGCGGAGGATCTACGCCGAGCGCCGCGCCCTCATCCTGCGCACGCTCCAAAAGCGATTTCGCCGACTGGTCCGCCTGATCCCCGCCGTGACAGGCATCCACATCGCGGCTGTCCTCCGCTCGCGCAGCCGCGCTTTCGAACGCGATCTCGCCGAGCGCGCCGCCGCAAACGATGTGGCCTTAAATCGTCTCTCGCCATATTGGTCGAGCGGGAGGGACACAGCCTGGAATCGTCCTCGGGTGGAGGAATCGAGAGGATTGAGGAGGGGTTGAGACGCTGAGGAGGGGTTCGTGGTCGTGAGAAAGCGTCGGGCCGGGGCTCGTCAGAAGACTTGGCTATGTATCGACATCGCGTTGCGACACTTTTCTTCCTCAATCGGCCTAGGTCGGGGTAGGGAATCGCCTACGACCGTCACTCCTTAATATGATGCGTGGAGGCTTGGCTTCTGCTCTGCGTGATAACTCGAAATTATCCGCATGCTACGGTCTGGAAAGGCTGCGTACCGCCCACTCGCCTCGAACGCGTTCTGGAAAAAGCTCATCAAACCTCGCGTTGGGACGTCCTTTCCAGACACGGTCTGTATTCCCGATGACCGCCGGAACCGCAACTATCAACCATTCGAGGTACTCACGGTCGAGACGTTCCGAATGCTTTGTCCGGAGTTCGAATGGGAAGCGTCGCCGGTATGGGGCGACAAGGGCGCCGACTTTCTTGGCGTCGGCGCTCACGTCTCGATCGCCGCACTGAACCTGCGGCTGCACTGGATCATCGTCGGTCAGGTCAAGCGCCGTCGGCGTCCGCCCGAGGGTAATTTCGGCGATGAACTAAAGAAGCTCGGCAGGTGGTCGACCTCACGTCCGTCTAGCGCGCTGCTTCCCAATGATCTGACGACGTCTCCGATTTCCGGCGTCATCTTCGTCATCAGCACCGACCGCAAGTCGTACCTCGCGGAGCTGCAGAAGAATCTCGCTGATCCGTACGAATCCATCCACTACACGGGACCCAAATACGTCATCGACGCCGATCGTCTCCTCGCGTACTGGGCCGCCGATCTCGACTGGTTCCGTTCGACGGTTGGCGGAGCAGTGACTCCCGCGGAACTCGAGGATCTCGTTGCGGAGCTGTGCACGATCGATCTCGACTTCGATCCGCAGCTCGCCGTAACCGCCGACGTGCCGCGGTGGGCACTCGCGGGTAAGGCGATCCGGTGTTCGCTCGAAATCCACTCGGTCAATCCACTTCCAGTGACGCGTTACTCCATCCGTTATCGCCCATATATGTCCGACAGCGATCCCATTCAGGTCGTCCGCCCCACCAGAATGGCCAGTCCAGCGGGCATTCCGGCCCTGATCACTGGCACCGACTTTAGTACCGTCGAGATCTGGCTGCGATGCTACGTAGCCGGCCGACGCCATCTGGGATCGATTGAAATCCTTGACCATAAGACCGGTTCGGTGACGTCCACGGTCGATCTCGGAACCGTCGACGTCGAGGCCTCGTTCGAGCCGCCGTACTACCGGGAACCGAACCTGCGGCATTTTGAGTTCGCCGTCGGACAGATCGCCGAGGCGGTGAATCGAAAACTTTCGGCGTTTTCGATCACTGGCGTCGGCGGCGCCGGCAAATCACGTTTGTGCGAGGAGATCGTCGATTACGCCGCCGATCTCGGCTTCGCCTGGGTATCGCTGCGTCAAGAGAGTGCGGCGACACGCGGCCGGCAGTTGTTGCGTCGTGTCATGTCGACGCTGTGTCCGGTAAGATCGGAGATCACGAGTATCGAAACGATCATCGATCAGATCCGGCGCACAGTCGAGCCGATCTCCGGCGAATTCATCGCCGCTCTGCGAACGTACCTCACGGACGATCAGACGGACGTCAACCCGCAAGCCATCGCAGCCGCGCTAACTGCGCTGATCGTCCCGACCCTACACCACCGACCTCTTATTCTGCATCTTCACGATCTGCACTGGGCTGGAGCGGAGCTGTTCACAATTCTGCATCTCATGCTCGATCAGCTCCGGCTCAACGAACAGCGGCTGCAAAATGGGCTCGTCGTTCTGCTCGAGGGACGAAATCGCGAAGCGCTTCGCAGTGCGACGGGAGAATTCAGGCCGCCTGATGAATGGCTTCGATTTCTCGCCGCTGCCGGACTGCCCAATCGCGCGGTCGAGCCATGGTCGGAGCAGCAGTGCGTCGCCTATCTGCGGATGGCGATGCGCGCGCGGACCGATGCGACGCGACCGATCGACCCAGAGCGGATCCCGCTCGATGCGGAGCTCATCGAATACGTGATCCGTCATGCCAAAGGCAACCCGATGCATCTCATGGAGCAACTCCGGTTGATGCACAAGCTCGGCATCGTGCGAATTCATTCGAATGGCTTTCTCTACGTGGCGACCGCGCTTCCGCAGGATCTCGCCACGCCAAGCGATGTCCTGGAGCTGATCCGCGCACGCGTGGCGTTGTTTCGCGCGACTGCGGCGGCCGTTATCGACATGGTGGTGCTGTTTGCGAAGCTGGGCCGCACGGTCTCAAGGGCGCTTTACGACTCGGTCTACGACGTTCTTGATACACCGAACGCGCGTACGGTGCTCGAACAGCTCGAAGTGATCACGATTCCCCGTCGCGACGACGAGAGCGTGGAGTTCGTTCATGAGAACTATTTCAATGCGCTGAGCAACGAAAACATCCCGCCGGATTCTCCACTACTGGCGCGCGCGACGAGCTGGTTCGATTCGCGTCAGTTGACGCCAGGAGAGACGGCCGATTTCTGCCGCCTGTTGTTTCTTCAACGGGCGCCCGACTATCCGAAGATCATCGAGATCATTTCTTCGGCGCTGGGCGAAAGCGTGGCCGCCGAAACGGGCGTCATAACCGAGCAGCTTCTCCGGCACCTGCTGCGAATCCCGGAAGGCTATCGGCGGACCACGAGATTCGACGATGCCACCGTCCGATTCGAACTGGCCGCGTCGCTCACACAGGTGGGGAGCTGGGAAGAGGCCTATCGCGAACTCGAGAACGTCGTAGCGCTGACGGAGCCGCACCGCCATCGGTCCGCTGCGGCGCTTCACTGGATCTCTGCGAAGGCGGAGATGTCCAGTATCAGCGTTTCCCTACAGAGCCCGGAGGGCGCCGTCGCAGCCGCCGACGATGCGATTCAGGAAGTACCGATCGTCCTTTCGGCCATGCCGCAGATCCAGCGCCAACTCGAAACGCAGCTAGCGAAGGCGTGGCACCGCAAGGCCGTGGCGCTGTGGTTCGACGGCCGCGTCGTCGAGGCGGCTCCGTTGCAGCGCAAAGCGTTCGTATTGACTCGAGCGCGGCAGGACGATCGTGAAAACGTTGTCGCGCTGCGTGAGATCGGCACGCTGGCCTTCCATCGGAATCTCCGTCTCGGCGTGCGTCTGATGGAGAAAAGCGTCGTGAAAGCGAAGTCCATCGGCCATTCCGGGGGTGAGATTTACAACGACCACGCACAATGGCTCATGGGCCGAATCGTTGCTGCCGGTCTCGATCGCGATGCGGGTGTCATGACGGCGTGTCTCGATGAAGCGCGAACTTTGCACCACGCGTCGATGCATTACGCGATGCTCTTTGATGGAGTGCTTGCCGCGCTCGACGCCGGTGCAGCATCCGCTTGGCTGCGCCGCCTCGACGAAGCGCACGTCTGGTTTCGCACTGCCTCGGCAGTAGCCACGCAAGCGCAGCTCCTGGACGAAGCGTGGAAGGCTCGGCTTAATCTCGCACAGGTCGAGCGAGAGCTCGGACGAATAGAGGAGGCCGCGCTCAATGCGACTGAGGCGGTGGCGATCATGCGGCGGGGACTTGACGTCAACCCGTCAAAACGCAGTGCGCGGCGTGCGCTGATGGCGTTGCCGCTCGCTCACGCCCTGCGAATGGGTGCCCCGCGCGCCGAAATTGCACTCTACCTGCCGTCCGCGCGACCGCAATGGATGGACGATTGGATGGCACGGCCGTCGTTCATCTCGCGGCGCAGCGATAGCCAGCAGGTGATTCACGTTCGCCGTAGCGTCTACGACTACTTTCTGATGAACTGATCAAAACTCCTCGTGGAAGTCCCATCGGCGGTCGTCGTCGCGCATTTTCTGCAATGCCACGCACGGGCTACTTCCCGGCAGGTCGAGTTCCTCGTCAGGCTGCCGCACCTCGGGTTTTAGATGCCGGCGGAGTTCCTCGGGCACCAAAGGTACACACGCGTTGCGGCGCATTGGGCGTAACGCCGGGTTATGCGGTGTCGTGACTGCGGAGTGGACGCGATACGAGCGGTTGGTCAGGAGATAACGGCAGACTTTGTGAATGCTCGGCCAATGCGCGTCGTGCAGAACGATGATTCCATTCACGTTGAGTATGCGATCGATCAGCACCGCATCCATCAAACAGTAGTCGAAGGTGTGCCAGCCGTCGACGAATGCGAAATCGATGTGCAAGCCGCTTTCCTCGATCGCGGGCAGGGCGCGACACGACGGCAGACAATGGAAGTCGACGAGAGCACGAAGGCCACAACGCTCAAGAAGAGCTAATCCCGCACCGCTCCAGCCATCGCCCCACGTCCCCGAAAATTGGTCGGGATCGATGGCGATGTGTCGTCCCTTCGCGATTTCAGTAAGCGTTTCGCAGATGAACATCGCCGATACGCCGAAACCCAGGCCGACTTCGAGCGAGACAGACGGCGCGACCGTTCGGATCAGTTGCTGCAGAAATATTCCGACGCGCAACGACACGGACGAGTGCACCGGGCGGCGGGAGCCGTTCACTTCCACACTGCCGGTCGTCAGGATCTCTTTGAGAATCTCATTCATCGTGCGACTCCCACGCCGAGATCGCGCGCTCTGTTGCGGCGCGGATGTCCTCGATCTGATTTGTCGTGTGTGCATCTGAGAGGGCAATACCGCCGGTGGTGAAAACACTGCTTGATGCAAGCGTCTTCACGAAATGTTCGCGAAATGCAGCCGAAAGCGACTTCTCGGTAGGGCGAAGGGCGAAGAGTCCCGGTCCACCGGCGAACGTCAAACCGCGCGAAGCCGCCAGTGCCGTCAAGCCGCTGATCATCGCGGCAGCCTCGTCTTGCCACGACGGCCAGTCTGTCTTCCGCGCGAGCATCGTTTCACCTGCGAGCGCCGCAGCGATCGATACACACTCGCCGGCATGCGTGCTGCTGAACCGCACCGCCTCCGCGTAGCGCATCAACTCGCGCGATCCGATCAACGCAGCGAGCGGAAGACCGTTTGCCATTCCTTTGCTGATACACAGGAGATCCGGCAGCACGCCGATGTTGCCGAACACGCCGCGTTTTCCGTAGCGCATGCCCGACTTCACTTCATCGAAGATCAAGAGAATTCCATGCCGTGTGCATGACTCGCGCAGCGAGTGCAGATCGGTTTCCGTCCAATGCTCGGGGCAGACGACGATCGCTGCGTACGACTTCGCGTCGAGCATGCTGCAGGCGGCGAACGTCTCCTCCTGCAGCCAGGTCGTGAGTCGGCCAACGGTGCCGGGAATACCGAGAGCGGCGCTCGCGCCGTAATGGTGAAAGGCCGACCAATCCAGCCATCCGTGATAGGTGCCGCAGGCGACGAGCTCGCATCCGGTAACGGATCGTGCAATTCGAACCGCGGCCGCGACGGCATCCGCACCGTTCTTGCAGAATCGAATGGATTCGAAGTCGCGCAGGCGGTGGAGAATTCGCTCGGCCAGCTCGATCTCGATCACCGCCGGGACGGAAAAGATCTGACCGCGGGAAAGCTGGCTCACGATCGCCTCGTTGACCTCGATGCACGCGAATCCCCAGATCACAGCGCCAAGAGCCATGTCGCAGTCGATCCACTGGCGGCCCTGATCGTCGATGAAGGTCGCTCCGGCGGCTGAGACTGCGAAAGAAGGCGTCTGAGGAGGAAAGCTCCGCAGGCACGACTTCGCCATCGTGCTGCTGCCGCCCGGGATCAGGGACAAGGCGTGATCGATTCGCATTCACCGCACCTTCGACCCCGGCCACGCACGACAAGCGATGTCGCGGAACAAAACGACATTGCCGTATAGATCGACAACGAGATCGTCGTCCCGGTGTTGCCGCCGGAGCTCACCCCAATAGTGATTGCCGAGGAGTTGAACGAAGTTGTCGACGGCGAACACGAACCGTTCCGGCCGCCGGTGTGCATCGCGGCCGAGGATCGGCGGCAGCCAGAGATCGGAGCCGTTCACACAATAGGAAAGGTCTTGTACGCTGCTAATACCTAGACCGTTGCGTGCGAATGTCTCCCACAGCAGAGCGCAGTCGCCCCGGTCCTCGCAAAGATCGAAGCCGATAATCGCCGTTGGCGGCAACGACATCGCGACCGTCTGAATGCGCCGCGACAGGAACCGCGGCAGGTCCGGTTCGATGTCGTTGCCCCACGTCCGCCAGAAACGGCCTAAATGACGTTTTTGATTTGCGTTGCGGTGACGACCGTTCCTGCGCTCCCAGTGATACGCGCAAGCGCGCGGTTGTACGACGACTCGGAATCCGTGACTGCGAAGGCGCAGCACATAATCGAAATCCTCGTAAGCATTGAAGAACAACTCGTCGATGTCGCCGACCGCTTCGATGGCCTCACGTGTGATCGCGCACAGCGCGAAAGCGACCGCCTGAACGTCGAAGCAATGGTTATCGAGAATCTCGGGCCGCGCATTGAGATATAGGTGACGGCCGATGTCACTAGAAAATACGATTCCGCAATGCTGAATTCCGCCACTTTGGGGATACAGAAGTACGGCTCCCACACAACCTACCCGTGGTTCGTCAATGACGCCATCGATGAGCGCGTTCTGCCACCCTCTGAGTAGCACCAGATCGGAGTCGGCAAAGAAAATGAGGTCACCGCGCGTATGGCGCAGAGCCTCGTTCCGCGCAACGGCCGCGCCCAAGGATGTCTGATGCTCCGCGATCTCGACGGAAAGCAACGAATGTGGTCGCGACGCCCACGATTCCAGTGTGCGCTGCGTCTCCGCGCCGGAACCATCGTTGATGAGGATGAGGTGAGACTGCAGCTCCACGGTCGCCCACAATGACTCGAGAAACAGATCGAGTATGGCCGGATCCTGATAAACCGGGACAACGATGCTGCACATGGTCGGTCGCATAGCAGAACGGATGATAATTTCGAGTTATCAGCCCTCCTCGTGGGACGGATTCGTTGACTGTAGAACCTAAGTCTCGCTTCACTTCTACCTCCTCCTCACGATCGTCTTCCTCGGATGCCGCTCCACCACCCGCGACTTCAACGCCGCATCGGCCACGTGCGTGTAGATCTCCGTGGTGACGATGCTGCGGTGGCCGAGGAGGCGTTGGACGTAGCGGATGTCGACGCCTTCTTCCAGCAGGTAGGTGGCGATGGAGTGGCGGAACATGTGGGGGGTTACGCGGCGGGTCAGGGCGACGTGCTCGCCGAGTTTGCGGATCAGGCGGCGGATGAATTGCGGGGAGGCGGGGCCGCCGCGGGAATTCACCAGAAGCGACGGGCCGGAGTGGCCCTGTTCGGTGCGCGCCGTTCGGTAGGCAACGAGGAGGTCGCGGATCTCGGCGTCGGGGATGTAGACGCGGCGCTGGCGGTCGCCTTTTCCCGTGATGTTGATGACGCCGGCCACCAGGTCGATGTCTTCGTCGCGCAGTGAAGCCAGTTCGGCGACGCGGATGCCGGTGGCGAAGAGCAGCTCGGCCGCCACTCTCGTGGCCAGTTGCATGAAGTCGCCATTCATCGGCGACTGATCGAGCAGCGCGGCGACTTCGCCCCGCGAGAGCACGCGCGGCAATCGCTTCGGCAATCGTATCCGGATTCTCGCTCCGCGAAACGGATCCTCGGCTACGTGCCCTTCATCCTCGAGCCAGCGAAAGAGCGATCGCAACGAGGCGACGTGGCGCTTCGCCGAGGTCTCTTTGAGATTGTGATGGGTGAAGAGATGCTCGATGTACTGCTGGAGTGTGGCGCGCTCGCAGGAGTCGATTTTCGCACCCGCGCCGGCGAAACCGGCGAATCGGTTCAGGTCGAGGCGGTAGGCGCGCGTGGTGTGCTCGGAGAGTTTCCGAACGTTTCCGCAGTTTTGAATGAAGGCTTCGCAGGCATCGACAATGAGCACGCCACCCCTCCGCAAAAACGCTTGTTTTTGGTAAGGTACGTGAATTCGTTCCGGGGCGCGGACGGACATCAGTACGTACGTCGCGTGGTTGGTGAGTAAAGTAGCGGCGGCGAGGACGCCGCCGGGCCAGCCGCCGGGACGGCGGCGTTCCGCTACACCAGCTGGTACGTCTCGTTTGCGAGCTGCAGCTCTTCGTTAGTGGGGATCACGAAGATGGAGACGGGGCCGCGGCTGATGGGGCGCTCGTCGGATCTCGTGGCGCGGTTCAAGGCCTCGTCGATGTCGATGCCGAGGAAGTTGAGATTGGCGCAGATGCGCTCGCGGACGAGCGGGGCGTGCTCGCCGATGCCGGCGGTGAAGACGAGGGCGTCGAGTCCGCCGAGGGCGGCGGCGTAGGCGCCGATGTACTTCGATATGCGGTAGCAGAAGACGTCGAGCGCGAGAATGGCGCGCGGATCGCCGGCTTCGGCATCGCTGCTCGCGCTCTTCGGGTACGCCGCCTCCACGATTTTCTTCATGTCGCTCGTGCCGCCGGAAAGAGCGGCTAACCCGGATCTGTGATTGAGAAGGTCGTCGATTTCTGCGCTGCTCTTTCCGTTGCGCAGGAGGTAGAGAATCGCGCCGGGATCGAGATCGCCGCTGCGCGTGCCCATGACCAGCCCTTCGGCCGGCGTCAGGCCCATGCTCGTGTCGATGCTGACACCGTCGTGGAGCGCGCAGACGCTTGCGCCGTTGCCGAGGTGGGCGATGACGGCGCGTTTGCCAGGACCGATGTGCGCGGTGAGACGGCGCGACACCCAGGCGTACGAGATTCCGTGAAAACCGTAGCGGCGGATATTGAGATCGTCGGGAATCGCGTAGTGCCAGGCAACGGGAGGGAGTGATCGGTGAAACGCTGTGTCGAAGACGGCGACGATGGGGATGCTCGGAAGCGCATGGCGCACTGCGTTGATGGCGCTGACGGCAATCGGATTGTGGAGAGGAGCGAGCTCTGCGAGCGCGCTGATCTTCGCGAGCACGTTGTCATCGACGATTGTTGGAGCGGAGAACTCGGCGCCACCGTGAACGACGCGGCATCCGACGGCGTGGATGTCCCTACTGTTCGCTCGCGCGAGGACCTCGCGCACGGCGTCTTCCATCTTGTCCGCCGCGACGGGGAGGTTGCCGGAGAGGAGAGGGCGACTCTCATCCTGAGCCGCCGATGCACGTCTGTCATCCTGAGCCGCCGAAGCCCCGGAGGGGCTGAGGACGGTCGAAGGACCCCCTGCTTCTGTGGCGGAACGGAGGGGGTGACCATGCGAACTTCCATCCTGTAAATATTCAGGGGGTCCTTCGACGTCCTCCGGCACTTCGTGTCCTTCGGCGGTCTCAGGATGACAGCGCTTGCGGAGCGGCTCGGAGAATTCGTACAGGCCGAACTTCAGCGAGGAACTGCCGGGGTTGATGGCGAGGATGTTCACGCTTGTTTGTACGGCCATGTCCAGTCGCGCACGGACGGCATGTCGTCGCCATGTTTGCAGACGTACTCATGATGCTCGACGAGCATGTCGCGCATGTCCTGCTTGACGTGCGCGCAGCGATCGGCGAGTCCGGGCACGCGATCGATCACGTCGATCACGAGATGGAAACGATCCAGATCGTTGAGGACCGTCATGTCGAACGGCGTGGTGGTTGTTCCTTCTTCTTTGTAGCCACGAACGTGGAGATTCTCGTGATTCTTACGGCGGTAGGTGAGGCGATGAATGAGCCACGGATAGCCGTGGAAGGCGAAGATGACGGGGCGATTGCGGGTGAAGATCGAATCGAAATCGGCGTCGGAGAGGCCGTGCGGATGTTCGGACGGCGGCTGCAAAGCCATCAGATCGACGATATTGACGACGCGGGTTTTCAGCTCGGGAATGCGCCGGCGCAGGATGTCGACGGCGGCCAGAATCTCCAGCGTCGGAACATCGCCCGCGCACGCCATCACCACGTCGGGCTCGGCGTTCTCGTCCGTGCTGGCCCACTCCCAGATTCCTACGCCGGCGGTGCAATGTTTGATCGCCGCATCCATGTCGAGATACTGCAGCGCCGGTTGCTTGCCGGCGATGATCACGTTGACGTAGTTGCGGCTGCGCAGGCAGTGGTCCATCACGGAGAGCAGCGTGTTCGCGTCGGGCGGGAGATAGATGCGGACGACTTCCGCCTTCTTGTTCGTGACGTGATCGATGAATCCCGGATCCTGATGACTGAAGCCGTTGTGATCCTGCCGCCAAACGTGTGACGTCAACAGATAGTTGAGCGACGCGATCGGCCGCCGCCACGGAATGTGCCGCGTGGTCTTCAGCCACTTCGCGTGCTGATTGAACATCGAGTCGATGATGTGGATGAAGGCTTCGTAGCAGGAGAAGAGTCCGTGGCGGCCCGTGAGCAGGTAGCCTTCCAGCCAACCCTGGCAGAGATGCTCGCTCAGCACTTCCATCACGCGGCCGTCGACGGCGATCGCTTCATCGGTCGGCAGAATCGTTCCGGTGAAGACGCGGTTCGTCGCCTCGAAGACTGCACTGAGCCGGTTGGACGCCGTCTCATCCGGTCCGACCAGCCGAAAGTTGTCGGGGTTCTTGCGGATGATGTCGCGCAGGAACGCGCCGGAAACGCGCGTCGCCTCCGCCAGCTCTGTGCAGGGCGTGCCGACCCTGACCGCGTAGTCGCGGAAGTCGGGCATGCGCAGATCGCGTAGCAGCAGGCCGCCGTTCGCGTGCGGATTCGCGCTCATCCGCCGCTCGCCTTTGGGAGCGAGCGCCGCGATCTCCGGCCGCAGCTTCCCTTCTTCGGTGAAGAGCTCCTCCGGCTTGTAGCTCTTGAGCCACTGCTCGAGTAGCGCGAGATGCGACGGGTTTTTCGCCAGCTCGGAGAATGGCACCTGATGCGATCGCCAGGAGTTCTCCGTCGGCTTGCCGTCGACCTCTTTCGGTCCCGTCCAGCCCTTCGGACTGCGAAGGATGATCATCGGCCAGATCGGTCTCTCCGAAACTCCGGTCGTGCGCGCCGCGGTCTGAATCGATCGGATGCGATCGAATGCAGCGTCCATCGCCGCGGCCATGAGTTGATGCATCGCCGCAGGATCGTCGCCTTCGACCAGCAGTGGCTCGTAGCCGTAGCCGCGGAAGAGATCGCGCAGTTCCTCGTCGCTGATGCGTGCCAGCACCGTTGGATTGGCGATCTTGTAGCCGTTGAGATGGAGGATCGGGAGCACGGCGCCATCGCGCGCAGGATTGAGAAACTTGTTCGAGTGCCAGCTCGCCGCGAGCGGTCCGGTCTCCGCCTCGCCGTCACCGACCACGCACGCGGCGATCAGGTCGGGATTGTCGAACACCGCACCGAAGGCATGGACGAGCGCGTATCCCAGCTCGCCACCTTCATGAATGGATCCCGGCGTCTCCGGTGCAACGTGACTGGGAATCCCGCCGGGAAAGGAGAATTGTTTGAACAGCCGCCGCAGTCCGTCGGCATCCTCACCGATGTTCGAATAGATCTCGCTGTACGTTCTTTCGAGATACGTATTCGCCACGAGCCCCGGTCCGCCATGTCCCGGACCGGCGATGTAGATCATGCTCAGATCGCGTGCGTTGATGAGGCGATTGAGATGCACGTAGATGAAGTTAAGCCCGGGCGTCGTTCCCCAATGGCCGAGGAGCCGCGGCTTCGTGTGAGCGAGTTGGAGCGGCTCGCGAAGAAGGGGATTGTCGAGCAGATAGATCTGGCCGACCGAGAGGTAGTTCGCTGCACGCCACCACGCGTGCATGAGATCCAGCTCAGTGGGCGACAGGACGTTGGCGTTATCAGATCGCGCATCGGTTGACATGCTTGCTCATCATGTCATCACCACGACACCGGCATCAAAGGAGCAAACGCCCAAACGCAACTCAATATCGATAGCGGATGCGGATGATGACGTCGTCGAGTTTGTCGTTGCGTTGCACGCTGATGCTGGCCGCGGGAAGTCCGAGCTCGATCAGAGAATCGCGAATGTCGAGAGGAATGGGATCGGCCGCTTCGATGTCGATCGATCGCTCCTCGCGTCCATTAAAGACTTTGACGATGTTCGCGAGTGTCTGATTGCTCGGAATGCCGGGAGTGCGAATGTCGATGCGATCAGGAGTAGGCCGCGTGACTTCGATTCCCTCGATGTTGTGCAACTCCGCGAATTGCTTGTCGAGCTCCAGACCGCGCTGCGCACCGATCCTGGCACCCTTCGACGCTCCGATGATCGCGCCCGTCGCCTCGCTCAGATCGCGGACGATGACGTAGCGGGCAACCGCATCCTCCCAGGTGTCATGACGCGGCCCGCCAAGCACCGCGGCGAGTACGCCGACGACGCTGCCGATCTGTCGTCCCTTGCGAGCCGCCGCCTCACTCTCGATCCTTGCCTCGCGTGCTGCTTCGTCCACCGAGCCGATGATGGTCGGATCGGTGACCGGATCGACGTTGCCCGTGATGCGTGCGCCGCTGATCGGATCGACAGCGATTTTCTCGAGCGACGGTTGCGTCGTGGTGCAGGCAACAAGAAAGAGGGAGGCAAATCCGAGGGTTGAGAACCAGCGAGTCATGTGGCGATCTCCAATCAGAATGTCTTGCGGCAAGCGTCGTGATACGGCTCCTTCGCAACCATGCTGCCACGGGGACAGCGCTCCTCGAAAAAGAGTTTTCTCGCGAAGAAAACCTGTTTCGATGTTCCCGCTCGCTCGACGCCACAATGCGCACAAGCTCATGCATTGGCGAGCGGTTATCGCGCTCATGATCAAGGGGTGATGACGTTCAATCGGCCGCAAAGCGCGCCGAAGTTTCTACTCGCGTGCATCGTCTCGCGGAGACCCAAGGTGACGCATGCGGATGGCAAGCTGTGTCCTTTCTCGGACAACGATGAATCTTCCGTGCACGAGCGCAATGACTCGATCCGCGTCAGGTAAGCTGCGCGCCCATGTCCCGCCCTCTCCGCATCATTCATCTAACCGCCGCGATCAATGGCGCGCCCTGGATGATTGGCATGGCGCGGGAGCAGCGCCGCCTCGGGCACGACGTCTCGGTCATCCTTCCATCGCGCAGCGGCAGCATCGCCGAGGCGTTAGAGGCGTTGGCCATTCCGTACCACATCGCACCGTGTGACGTGCTGGACGTGCGCAGCAACTTTCGTCGGGCAGCCGTGATCCTGACGCTGGTCAGGCGGCTGCGGCGGCTGCGGCCCGACGTCGTACACAGCCACCTCATCAGCTCCGTCGTCACGTCGCGCATCGCTGCGTGGATCGCCGATGTGCCGATCCGCATCGGCGCGAATGCGGGCCCGCTCACGCTCGAGTCGGAGCTGCTGAGGCCCGCGGAGATCGGGACGGCGCGGTTCGATACGCGCACGATCGCATCGTGTTCGTACACAGTCGAGCTCTTTGCGCGCTACGGCATTCCGCCATCGCAATGCGATCTCGTCTACTACGGGCCGGATGCGGTGCGCTTCGATCCAGCCATGGCAGACGGAGCACGCGTACGACGGGAGCTTGGCATCGCTGACGATACGCCACTGGTCGGCATCGTCGCGTACTTTTACGCTCCTTCGCAATCGATTGCGGTGTACGGGCCCGATCTCGTCGGACGAGGCGTGAAAGGGCACGAAGTGCTGCTGGATGCCGTGCCGCGGATACTGGCCCAAGTGCCGGAGGCGCGATTCGTACTCGTCGGCCGCGGCTGGGGCGAAGAGGGTGCGACGTATCTGCGATCGCTGAAAGAGCGCGCCAGCATATTTGGTGACGCGGTGCTCTTCCCCGGCGAGCGGAGCGACGTGACCGACACACTGTCCGCGTTCGACGTCTCCGTGCATCCATCGCTCAACGACAACCTCGGCGGCACGATCGAATCATTGCTCATGGCACGTCCGATGGTCGTGTCCAACATCCGCGGCTACGAAGACAGCGTCCTGCACGAAAACACCGGACTCGTCGTACCCGCCGGGGATGCCGGCGCTTTGGCTGATGCCGTCGTGCGTCTTCTGCGCGACCGCAAACTCGCCAGCCGTCTCGGCGAGAACGGCCGCAGACGGATGCTGGAGAGCTTCACACTGCAACGGTCGATCGAGAAGCTGGAAGCGATTCTCGCGGGTCAACCCGCGCGCGCGGAGAGTCACTACAGGCTCGCGACCACGCTGCGCCGATCCCTGGCCATGCCGCGCCAGCTTCTGCCAGTTCTGCGCGAAATCCGGCGCGTGCATAATCGATACAACCCACTTCCAACGCTCGCCGTACGGGGGAAATCGGCGTTGCGCAGACTGCTCAAACCCGCGCCGGCGCAGCGCGGGCAGGTACGCGTGGCGCAGGTGGCGGCGATCTGGAGCGATTGCGCATGGTTCACCGGGCTTTGTCGCCATCTGAAAGCGCGCGGCTACGAAGTGATCGCCATCATCGACGTCCATCGTGGCGATATCGCATCGCGCCTGGAGGAGTACGGCATCCGCTACCATCGTCTGGCGATGACCTTCGCGACGGGCCTGGATCGAGCACGTCTCCCCATCTACATCATGCGGATCCCGCTGGCTGCGATTCGTCTCGCGCGTATCCTCCGGGGCGAGCGGATCGACATTGTGCATTCGCACGTCTTCGCGTCCGTCATCGTGGCGCGTCTGGCCAGCATCCTCGCGCGGGTCCGCCACGTGGCAGGCATCGCCGGACCGCGCCACCTGGAGGCAACGCTGACCCGCGAGGTCGATCGAAAGACATGGTGGATGGACGACGCCACCGTAGCCGGTTGCCAATACACGCACGATCTCTATGCGGCACTCGGTGCGAACAACAGCCGCATGGCCTGCATCTACTACGGAGCCGACGCGGAGCGTTTCGATCCGGCACGCGCCGATCCCGCTGCAGCGCGCGGTCTGTACGGCGTTCCCGCTGACGCGCCGCTCGTCGTGCTCGTGGCGCACTATTATCCTCCCACGCATGGCGCGCAGACACCATCGCATACAGAAGGACGAGGACTGAAGGGACACGAAGATTTTCTGGCCGCAGCGCGGATCGTGGCCAGGCGCATTCCCGGCGTGCACTTCGTACTGGCCGGACATGGCATCACCGAAGCGGGAGAAAACTACCGGAGACAATTGGCGGAGACCTGGGGCAGCGATCGCATGATCTTCCCCGGCCACATCGCTGATGTGCCCTCGCTTCTGGCCGCCGCGGACGTGGCCGTGCAGTGTTCCCTCACCGAGAATCTCGGAGGAACGATCGAGGCGCTGCTCATGGCGCGGCCGGTCGTGGCCACGCGCGTCGGCGGCATGCCCGAATCAGTCCGCGACGGCGAGACCGGTCTCCTCGTGCCTCCGTCGGATCCCACGGCTCTGGCGTCGGCAATCGTGCAGCTGCTGGAAGAGCGGGAGAAAGCGGGCGCCTTCGGTCGAGCAGGACGCAAACTAATGCTGGAACGATTCACGGAGGCGAGAACCGCGGATGACGTAGCAGCGCTCTATACCCGGCTGCTGAATAAGGGAGCCGCCGCATGATCGAATACGATTCTGCGAACCGGCGGCCTCGCGCACTGGAAGAGATCATCGAGCTCCGCGCGCACGCCCCCCTCCTGCGCGAGCTGGTCGCACGGAACATCAAAGTCCGCTACAAGCGCTCGGCATTCGGCTTTCTCTGGACGATGGCCAGTCCGGCGTTGATGCTCATCGTGTTGTCGTTCGCGTTTACCCGCGCATTCGCCGCAACTGCACCGGCCTATCCGGCATACGTCTTTCCCGGCTTATTGCTGTGGAACCTTTTCGCGCAGACGACGACGATGTCCGGCGAGGAGATGGCCGGCAGCGACATCTGGAAGCGGCTGCGCTTTCCGAAGACCGCGCTGGCGATCTCCACGCTGCTCACGGGAATGATCAACCTGGTGCTGGCGCTCATCCCTCTCATCGCGGTCCTTGCTCTGGCACACCGCCCGCTCGGACTGGCGCTGTTGACACTCCCGCTTACAGCGGCACTCACAGCGATCTTCGTGCTCGGTGCGTCGTTGATCCTGGCAACGGGCGCGTTACGATTCGCCGATGTGATGCCCGCATGGACCATGGTGCTGCCGGCGCTCATGTTCACCGCACCTGTCATCTACCCGGAGGGGATCGTTCCGCCGATACTGAAGCCGGTGCTTCACCTCAATCCAATGACGTTGTACATCGAGGCGTTCCGCGCACCGCTCTACACCAACTCGATGCCGGATGCCGTAACCTTCATGTTGATGCTCGCGGTCGCGTTGGTGACTCTGGCACTTGGCTGGCTGCTCTTCACGCATTCCTCCGATGACATTGCCTACCGTGCCTGACAAGAACGCTGTGCAGTTGGACGGTGTCACCGTGCGCTATCGACTCACGCTGGACCGTCACGTCACACTGAAGGAGTCGATTGTCCGCGGCCGGCGACGTGGATTCGTCGAGCACGTGGCCCTCGACGACATCGGGCTCTCGATCCCCTGTGGCGAGATGCTCGGCGTCATCGGGCGGAACGGCGCGGGCAAGACCACGCTCCTCAACGTCATGGCACGCGTGCTTCACCCGACATCCGGCCGCCTGCGCCTGCGAGGGGCAGTCTCTTCGATCATTGACCTGCTGGGCGGATTCCATCCCGAGCTGACGGGCCGAGAGAACAGTTATCTCCGCGGGGCCTTCCTCGGCGTCAGCCGCGCGCGCATGGACGAGCGGATCGATTCCATCGCCGCGTTTGCGGATATCGGCCCGTTCTTCGACGCGCTTTTGCGAACCTATTCGGCCGGCATGGTCGTTCGCCTCGCCTTCGCGGTCACGGCCAGCGTCGACGCCGACATTCTGCTCATCGACGAAGCCCTTGCCGTCGGCGACGCCGAATTTCAGACCAAGTGCGCGGCGCGCATGGCCGAGCATCGGGCACGGGGAGTCACGTTCGTCATCGCCTCCCATGACGTGTCCAGACTGCGCGATAGCTGCGATCGCATCGTCTGGCTCGATCAGGGCCGCATCCGCGCCATCGGCGACCCGAAAGATGTTGTCGCTCAATATGCGGCAGCACAACATCCTTCATGAACTGGAATCGGCCTGCAGTCTGCTTCTCCGTCGACGACGTTCATCCCGCGCCGTCCGCGGCCGAAGCTCTCGCGCACGTGCAATGGCTGCAGCAAAGACATCCACAGTTGCGCGTTACTCTTTTCACCACTCCCGACTGGCGGACACTCGATCCCTATCCGACGGGACGGGTTCTTCGCCGTCTTCCATTCGTGCGGGACCATGTATTCACCGTCGCCGTCCATCCAGCCGGCACCTACCGGCTCGACCGTCACGAGCAATTCTGTACGCTCCTTCGCAGCTGGCAGGGTGCAGAGGTTGGGTTGCACGGATTGCATCACGTGCGGAAAGGAATGCAGCCGGTTCTCGAGTTTGCCGGACGCGCGCGCGACGCCTGTCGCAACATTCTGAGCGAGTCGATGGGAATCTTCGACGACGCACACGTGCCCCTGGTGCCCGGCATGTCGCCGCCCGGATGGGATGCACCGCAACCGCTTCTCGAAGCCATGGTCGATACCGGCCTCACGTTCATCGCCTCAGCACGCGATCTCGAAACGCGCGTCACAAGCAATGCGGTGACGAACGGCAGCGGACTGCGTGGCGTTTCGCTGATACGACCAGAACGCATCGAGCCAGGCCTCTGGCATTTCCCCACGAATTTTCAGGCCACGTCCCCAATCGATCGCGCCCTGGCAATTCTCGATGCCGGTGGCCTGCTCTCGATCAAGGCCCATCTACTTGCGCAATCGGGCTCCTATCGCGCACTCGACGGACTCACGCCGGAGTACCGCGACTACCTTCACCGAATCCTCAGCACAATCGAGGATCGGTTCGGCGACGGCTTGTGGTGGACGTCGATGGGAGAGATCGCATCATGAGACTCCGGCGCGTACTCGCCAGCGATGCTGATCCGGCCGACTACCTGATCGGCGCGAATCGCGCCTTCGGAAACTGGGGCGATGAGCTGACGTTTCGATGGGCATTCCGCGGCGGCGAGATTCTCTTTTGGGACGATGAGGGTGGAAAACCTGTAGCCGCCTCGGGCATCAGCTACCGTACACTCATCGACGGCCGGGAAATGGTCATCATCAGCGGATCGTGGACATCGCCCGCCGCGCGTGGCACCGGCGCATTCGCGCGATTGATCGAGGCAACACACATGGTGGCGCGCGAGCGTCAGGCCATCACGATTGGCTTCGGCCGAATGGAAAACATCAGCCGCCAGCGCCTCAAAGCGGCCGGCGCGGAGATGCACGCCACGTTCTACTGCCGCTCCGGGCCACAATCTGCACCGGAAAGACCGCCGGTATCGCTCGATCCTCTCGATCCCAGCCTCTACGTTTTCCCCTCATTCTTTCGCTATACAACCGAGGAGTGGCGGAGGCAGTTCATTGAGCGGCCGCATGCTGCGATCGAATGCGTTGGCCGGCGCGGAGAGTGGGCAGCAATCGTCGAGAGGGCCGCGGAGTTCGATCGAGTCCATGCCGTTTCCGATGAGGCGTATCTCCCTCTGCTCGCTGCGCGCGTTCATGCAGAGGCAAGGCGCCTGTTCTGGTTTTCGATGCGACAGCCCTCGATCCCATGCGAATGGACCGACGGCTTCTGTTCGACGTTTCCGCCGTCTGACGTCAGCGCCTGGACGTTTCAGAACGGCGATCGGATGTAACGCGCGCCGGCACTCCCCACGCCGTCACATCGTCGGGTACATTCCGCAGCACCACGGCACCAGCGCCGATCACCGTGCGTGACCCGATGCGGATGCCGGCAACGATCGTCGCACCCGGTCCGACAAAAGTCTCCATCCCCACAGAGACGTTTCCGCCCAGCGTTGCTGCGGGCGCGACATGCGCGAAATCGCCGATCACACAATCGTGATCGATCGATGCCTTCGTGTTCACGATCACGCCATGCCCCAGCGTTGCCCGCGGAAGCACAATGGAGCCCGCGCAAAGCATCACACCGTCTGCGATCTCCGCGGATCGGGCGATGGACGCGGATGGATGAATGGCGGTTGCCATCCTCTCGCCTGCGCTCACGGCGACCTCGGTGAGCCTGCGGCGCGTGGCGTTATCGCCGATCGCGACGATCACGCCATCATGCTCAAGCTCCTCCAGCGTGGCGAATACACGCAGCCCCAGCACCGTCGTCCCGTGAAGGGCAGCCGCGCCGTCCACGAAGCCAGCCGCTCGCGCTCCCAGAATGTCCGCGACGATGGCGCCGTGACCGCCGGCTCCGATGATGGCGATGCGCTTCACGATCGTGATGCCAGTGCGGCGGATGCAGGCACGAACTCAGGAACGACGAGGCGCAATTGCTCGATCAGCTCATCGTTGCTGGCTGTGCCCGTAAGGTTTTCGAGCATCGCAATATCGTCCGCGAGCGTCGCCGGAAGCACTCCGCTGCTGCGAATCTCCGCGATGTGAGGAATCATCGTCGCCAGAGCGGTCTCGTTTGCTCCGACGAGCTCCTCATCGAGCTTCTCGCCCGGCCGCAGGCCGACGAACTCGATCGGCATCGAGGGGCGGGCGCCGCACGCCTCCATCACACGCCGGGCCAGATCGACGATGCGGACCGGCTCGCCCATATCGAGTACATACATCGCACCAGAGTTTCCGAGCGCCGCCGCTTCGATGACCAACTGCACTGCTTCCCGGATTCGAATGAAGAAACGGCGCACATCAGGATGCGTGACCGTGATGGGGCCGCCCGCGCGAATCTGACCGACGAAACGCGGCACGACGCTGCCGTTGCTGCCGAGGACGTTTCCGAAGCGGACGGTTACGAACTCCGTACGAGAGCGCATTGCCACTTCTCGCATCAGCAACTCGGCCACCCGTTTCGTGGCTCCCATGACGCTGGAGGGGTTCACCGCCTTGTCCGACGAGATCAGGACGAAACGTTCGACGCCATGACGCTCCGCGGCCTCCGCGACGTGGCGCGTTCCGGAAACATTGTTCTTCACTGCCTCGCGCACATGCGTCTCGAGCAACGGAACATGCTTGTGCGCGGCCGCGTGGAAAACGATCTCCGGGCGATAGCGCACGAACGCCTCTTCCAGTCGCGGCGCATCGAGGATGTCGCCGAGGAATGGCTCGGCAACGGATCCGTCCACGGTCATCAGAACTTCGTAGAGGCTGTTCTCGTGGCGCTCGAGCATCACCAGCGTCTCGCATCCAAGACGCGCCAGATGACGGCAAAGCTCCGAGCCGATCGAGCCGCCGGCGCCGGTCACCAGCACGCGGCGTCCGCCGATGAACGCGCGCATCGCCGCCACATCGGCCTCGATCTCGCGCCGCGGCAGAAGTTCGTCCAGCAGAATCATGCCTGCACCTTCATCTTCCTCACCTCGGAGGCCAGCATCTCGCACACATAATCGACGTCGTCCGCCGGAAGGTTTCCGTGGAAGGGCAGCGCAAGCAGCGACGCACCGGCAGCCTCGGTGTGCGGAAACATCCCCGGCCGGAAGCCGAAGCGCTGGCGATAGAAAGGCAGGAGATGGATCGGCGGAAAATACGGCCGGCTATCGACGCCGCGCGCAGCAAGTGCGGCCTGCAGGTGCTCACGATCGAGACCGTTTTCGAGCCGCACCATATAAACGAACCAACTCACTCTTGCTCCTGCGCGCGCAGGAGCAAGCGGCGAGATGCCGTCGATGCCAGCCAGCGACTCGTTGTAGCGAAGCGCCACCGCCTCCCGCTTCTCCAGCAACTCGTCGAAGCGACGGATCTGCGCCAGGCCGATCGCGGCACTGATGGTGTCCATGCGGTAGTTGAACCCGAGCCGATCATGCGCAAGCCATGAACCGGAATCGGAGCGTCCCTGATTGCGCAGACTGCGTGCCAGCCGCGCCCAGTCATCGCGGTCAGTGAGCAGCATTCCGCCCTCGCCCGTTGTGATCTGCTTGTTCGGATAGAACCCGAATGCCGACGCATCGCCCCACCGCCCTGCGAAGACACCATCGGCGGACGCACCGATCGCTTCGCACGCATCTTCGATCACTGTCACGCCATGCCTGCGCGCGGCAATGAGAATCTCATCCATCTCCACGGTTCGCCCGAAGATATGAACGGGCAACACGGCCCGCAGCCGTACCTGCGGTGCGAGCGTCTCGATCGCGTGCACGGCCGCGGCCGGATCCATCGAGAGTGTCACGGGATCGATGTCGACGAAGTGCGGGATGCCGCGCTCGAACAGAATCGAATTGGCCGAGGCTACAAACGAGAACGGCGTCGTAATGACAAGGTCTCCATCGCTCACGCCCGCCGCAATCATGGCCAAATGCAAGGCCGCCGTGCCGCTCGACATGGCCACGGCATGCCGCGCTCCGAACTTCGCAGCGAATTCGATCTCGAAGGCCTCCAGCACCGGCCCGAACGAGAGCTGTCCCGAGCTCAGGACTTCATCGACCAGTCGCCGCTCCTCGGATGTGATATCGGGAGAAGAAAGGGGAATGCTGCGCGGGGCCATGTCTGCGAGTGAAGATACCCTATCTTCGTCGACGAGCCGATGCCCATCCAACCTGCTTCAGGAGCAGCAGCAACGATCGCTACATCACCTGCATGCGCACCTGTCGGCAGCAGGAGGAGCCGGTCGCGCATCCGGGCCATACTTCCTAGCCCTTTGCCCAGCCCGGATTATTCGTGGCCGCGCGCTGTCATTTCGAATCGGCGGAACCGCGGGGGTGGCGGGCGGGGAGAGCGGTGGAGCACGATGAGAAATCTCCTGCCCACGAAGCGAATCGTAGCGGAAAGGAGGACTCATGTTCAACGACTCTCCGTCAATACCCTCTCGGCGACAATGCCCTCTTCGATCGCGCACCTTCGTTGACTCGCATAAGGATCGACTGAAGTGAATTCCCTGGCTCATAAGAAAAATCCATTGACGGCTCCAGCGCCGCATGTTAGTTTGTCTCCTCCAATGAAATTGAGAAATCAAATGATCGAACGTGCGCGCTGCGCCGATTGGCCCTCGGGACTCGGCTATGCATTCGCGCCGGAGGTGCCTCAAATCAGGTAGAGACTCGCACATCTACCTCATTGTGAGGCCCCTTCGAACCGACTGTTCGAAGGGGTTTTTTGTTTCTTGTGCGATTGAATCAGGCGATAAGCCGTCCGGGCCGGCGGCGGGCATCCGTGTCATTGCGACTTTCGGGTTGCCTGTTCCGTGAACGGGTTCTGACGAAGGAGGTTTGCCGCACCAACGTGTAGCTCAGTGGTAGAGCGCAGGACTAAGAATCCTGAGGCGCGGTTCGAGTCCCGTCACGTTAAACGTGTAGCTCAGTGGGTAGAGCACAGGATCCATAATCCTGCTGTCACGGGTTCGACTCCCGTCACGCAACCAAAGGCCTCGAAAGCCTTTTCATACAACGACTGACCGCCGTAAGTGGTCAACCGGGCGACGGCGGGATTCGTCCCGCCAGCCAAGGGCTCCGGCCTGAGGCAAACGGAAAATCAGCGCCTTGTGACGATCGTGAAGCACGCGGCGAAGCGGTGCAATGACATTGTTCGGACGGAGGAGCTGATGGCCTTCACAAGACAATGGCCAGGCCACCGCCAAGCGCGCAGCAGCGATCATCCCGCGCGGATCATGTGGCGAACGAAGCCTCGCCGTCGCATGGTTCTTTTTCTTGATTGATAACAGGATTGCCCTGACTGCCGGCTGCAGACGGAACGACGGGCATAAGAGAGCCGGATGATTGTCATCCGGTGTTCAATGAAAGGAGGTACCGAAAATGTTCCATCGTTACAAGATCAATCCGCACGAGCGAGGTCTCCTGTTCAAGGAGGGCGATCTCGTCGCCGTGCTCGGGCCGGGTGTGCACTGGTACCTCGACCCGCTCCTGAAGCTGCGTCTAAACGTCGTGTCGCCGCGTACCAATCCGTGGCTGGTGCATCCGTCGCTCGATCTCATCGCCCGCTCCGGAATCCTCGGCAGCGAGGCGACGGTGATCGATCTCAATGACCATCAGCGCGGTCTGGTGTGGATCGACAAGCGCTTCGCTCGTCTTCTTGCACCGGGTCTCTACGTTCTCTGGAACGTCGAGCACGAGGTGAAGGTCGAGATCGTCGACGCTCGCTCCATGCAGCTCGTCCACGCCGAGCTCCCGGTCATCATGAAGGGTGCCGGCGCGAATGAGCTTCTGGAGATCGTCAACGTCGAGGCGGGTCACAACGGCGTCTGGTTCCGCGACGGCGCGTACCAGGCGACGCTAGGTCCGGGTGCGTGGGTGTTCTGGAAAGGCACCGGACGGCTCAAGGTGATCGATGTCGATCTCCGCGAGCAGACGCTCGATATCAGTGGTCAGGAGATCATGACAGCCGACAAGGTCACGCTGCGGCTCAATGCTCTCGTCGTCTACCGCGTCACCGATCCGCTGCGGTCGGTAGCCGAGGTCGATGGCGCGGGACAGGCGCTGTATCGGGCCGCGCAGCTCGCGCTGCGTGAGATCGTCGGTGCGCGCGAGCTCGATTCGTTGCTCGTCAGCAAGGAGGCGCTGGCCACCGAGCTGTCGGCACTGACGAAGGCGCGTGCCGGTGATCTCGGTCTGACTGTTCTTTCGACTGGTATTCGCGACGTCATCCTGCCGGGCGACATGAAGGATCTGATGAACAAGGTCATGGAGGCCCGCAAGGCCGCCGAGGCGTCGCTCATCAGCCGGCGTGAGGAGACGGCATCGATGCGTATGCAGGCGAACACGGCGAAGATCCTCGAGTCGAACCCGACGCTGATGAAGCTGAAGGAGCTCGAGGTTCTCGAGAAGGTCGCCGACAAGGCCAACCTCACCGTGCTTCTGGGCGGCGAGCACGGCCTGAACGAGCGCGTGATGAAACTGCTGTAGCAAGTCAGGGGCGGTTCGCCGCCCCTGACATTTTTCCGCGGGGATCGGCACTGCTCTATCGGTCGCTCGACTCCTGGACAGTGGACTCGCAACACCACGCGATCGGGGAGAAGTTTGCTCCAGCAAAAAAGGGAGGGCATTTCTGCCCTCCCCTGAGCCGCATTGCAGATTGCTCGTCTACGGCGTGGTGACTGTCACGTCGTCGATGAACACGTTGTTGCCGAATGCGCTGATACCGATGAATCCGATCTGAACCGTGGTGCCCTTGTAGGCGGTGAGGTCGATCGTGTGTTGCTTCCAGCCTGTCGACCCGTCGTAACGATTGACCGCGGTGCCGGCGTTCGCCCACGTGCCGGTCGAAGCCTGGACTTGAACGCGGTCCGCGCTCGTCGAGTAGCCGGTGTCGTGATACATCCAGAACTTGAGTGTGGCCGTTGTGGCGCTGCCCGGGATCGCGAATCCGGTAGTTTGATAGACGCGCGTCTGTGAGCCGCTGGCAGAGTCATAAGAGTTGAACTTCGCGAGGTAGCTGCCGCCATGCGGAGTGGCCGTCGGAAGCGTTCCGGACGTGGGGAAAGTCCACGCGCCTGCGGTGCCGGAGACCTGCACCGTTGCCCAACCGCTGCCTGCACTCTCGAAACCGTTCGAGAAGAGCGTCGTTGGGCCAGTGCAGCTTGCGGTGAAGTTCGTACCGGTCACGTTCGCGCCGCTGATCGTCACCGAGGTGCTCGCTGGTGTGAAGGTGCAACCGCTCTTGCTCGGCGTGACCGTGTACGTGCCGTTGGCAAGTCCGCTGATCGTGTAGTTGTTCGATGCGTCGCTCGTCGCGCTCTGCGATCCGGCAGTGACCGTGGCACTCGTCGTGCCGGCGCTTCCGGAGATCGAGTACGTCGCGACCGGCGTCGTCACCGTGGCAGTGACGGTGAAGCTGCCGGCGGCATAGCCATAGACGCCGAGCCACCACGTTCCCGTCGACGGGTTGGTGGCGGAGCATGTCTCGTTGCCGGACGATGTGTACGGACGGCAGATGTACGTGGACGATGTCGGCTTGGCGTTGAACTGCGTATAGATGTCGACGTCTGCGGTGGCCGCGCTCGTCGCGAACGTCAGGTTCGTCGCGCCGGCAGGAACGCTGATGTAGTAATACTTCCAGGCGCCAAGAGCGACGCTCTGGCCTGTGACTGCGACGCCACTGGTGAGCTGCGTGTCGCCGGTGCCGCACGTCGCGGTGAAGTTCGCAACGACGTTCGATGACGTGATCGTCACCGAGCTCGACGCCGGCGAGAACGTGCAGCCGGATTTGCTCGGCGTGACCGTGTACGTGCCGGCGACGAAGCCCGACATCGTGTAGTTGCTCGACGCGTCGCTCGTCGTCGACGAGGAACCGGCGGTGACCGTCGCGCCCGAGGTGCCGACGTTGCCGCTGATGGTGAAGGTCGGCGCGGTGCAGCTCGCGGTGAAGTTGACGCCCGTTACATTCGCCGATGTGATCGTGACGGAGCTCGACGATGGCGAGAAGGTGCAGCCGCTCTTGCTCGGCGTCACGGTGTACGTCCCCGCGGCGAGGTTCGCGATCGAGTAGTTGCTCGATCCGTCGCTCGTCGCCGATCCCGATCCGGCAGTGACCGTTGCACCGGTCGTTCCGGCGTTTCCGGAGATGGAGTAGGTAGCGGTGGTCGACGTCGTGACCTTCGCCGTCCAGATCTCTTCCTTGGCGCTGTTGCGACGATCCGTCCACGACGGGAAGAAGGCGTTGGCATAGCCGGAGAGGCTGTTGTAGTCGCCGAACTGATTGCCGGAGTCGGCGCCGGTGACCGTCTCGTCGGTCATTGCCGTCGTGACCTTGACTGCTGCCTGCCACGTCACGCCGCCGTCGGTCGAGAGCTGATAGTAGACGTCGACCTTCTTGCGGCCGGCATCGGCGACGGTGTCGTAGTAGATCGCGCCGATGTTGCCGTTGGTCTCATCGACGGCGAGGAACTGGTTGAACTGATCGTTCAGACCGCTCTGGTTGTTGATCTTGACGCGTGCGCTCCACGTGGCGCCGCCGTCCGTTGATCGTGAGAACCAGATGCGCGTCTTGCACGTCGACGACACATTGGTGCCGGGCTCGTTCGTCGCCGTCGTGCAGCCGCTGTCGCCCGAGAGATCGCTCCAGAGTGCGTAGACGTTGTTCGTCGTGCCGTTCTTGTACGCGCCGCCAGAGACATAGACGAGGATGCGGCGGCTGGAGAATGACGGCACGCCGATGTCGTAGGAGTCGTAGGTGGTGACGAGCTTGACCGGCGCGCCGTAGCTGGTGCCGCCGTTCGTCGACTTCACGACGTAGATTCCGCGCGAGCCGGTATCGGGGAAGAATCCGAACACGTCGCCGGCGGAGTTGCTCTTCACGTCCGCACCGATGCACGTTCCGGTGGCCTGCGCGTCGCTGACCTGAATCGGCGCGCCCCAGCCCGACGAGGTCCGGCGATTCATGAACGCAGGATTGCCGTTGTGCCAGATGACGTAGTTGTTGTTCGCGTACGGCGACGATGCGCTGTGGTCGATCCACTGCATCTGCTTGTCGGTGTTGGTCTGGCTGCCGGAGATGGTTCCGTCGAACGTCCACGTCGCGCCGCCGTTGGCCGAGCGGTACGACTGCACTTTCAGCACGGTGCTGCCGGAGTTGATGCCCATCGTGGTCGACCACGCGGTGCCGTCAGAGCTCCAGTCGACCGTTGGGTCGGAGTGGAACGCGTCGCCGCTGGCGAGAGGAAGGTTGCTCTGACCCCACGTCACACCGCCGTCGCTCGAGTAGTACTGTCCCTGCATACCCGAACCGCCGATGTTGTTCGATGCGGCGATGATCTTAGTCGGGTCCCAATAGTTGATGCGGATGTCCGACTCGCTGCGCGAGACCGTCTGCGCGCCCGATGTGCGGACGTTCGTTCCTGCGGTGGCGCCGAGGGCGACGACGGGACCGAAGCGGCTCATGGCCACCGTCGCTCCATCTTCTTCGTCCATATCGAGGTCGCCGAAGGTGCGCCCCGGCAACATGCTCGCATTTGGCTGTCCTGGCCGGAGATCCTGGTGAGTCTCCATCCACTCGAGGACTTCCTTCAAAACGAGCGGATAGCCGCCCGTCGGATCAAGGTCATTGTCGTAGTTGGCTTCGGGATGTCCCTTCTTCCAATAGACCTTGAGCCAGGGCGGCACGATCGGATCGTCGGCGTCCTTGTCTTTGAGTTTGTCGAAGTCCTGATTCTTTTTGATCAGTTTTTCGAGCTCGCTGCCGGGATTGGCGTGCGCCTTTTTCAACTGGTCTTCGAGCGAAGGAAACTTCTTTGCTTGTCCGGGGGGAGTCGTCGGGGGTCCCTGGGCAAACGCTATCGAGGCAACGAACAGGAAAACCACGTACAGGGCGAGAGAGATTTTTTTCAAGACATCCCCTTCTAAAACTTTCTCAAAATTGTTGGTGAGTATTGCCTGCCCTAACTCAAGAGCTGTGCCGCCGAAAACTGGGTCGATTTGCGCCCTTTTGGTAGCTGCACTGACCCTTTCGGCCTATTTGGCAGGTCAGTAACTGAGCAATGAGGCAGGGAATGACCCAGGCGCGGGAGTCGCGTGTCGGGGGTCGGGGGTCGGAGTGCTCCCGATCAATGACGAACCATTAAGATGTCAAGCGGTCAATCAATAGGTATTGTCCGTCTTCGATACTCGATTCAACGACACCCGACACACGGGAACCAGCGAGCAACGCGCAGTGTTCATCCCGAGACACACATGCGCCCAACTCCCGTCTCCATTCTCGATCTCGCTTTCGTCACCGCCGGCGCGACTCCTGCCGACGCGTTGCGCAACACGCTCGATCTCGCGCGGCACGCCGAGCGATGGGGCTACCGGCGCTTTTGGCTGGCCGAGCATCACAACATGATCGGAATCGCCAGCGCGGCGACATCGGTCGTGATTGGATTCGTCGCCGCAGGAACGCGGACGATTCGCGTCGGCGCCGGCGGCATCATGCTTCCCAATCACGCGCCGCTGACGATCGCCGAGCAGTTCGGCACGCTCGCCACCCTCTACCCGAATCGCATCGACCTCGGCCTCGGGCGCGCGCCGGGAACCGATCAGCGTACGTTTCGCGCACTGCGGCGCTCTCCCCTCGCCTCCGACACCTTCCCCCAGGACGTCCTCGAGCTCCAATCGCTCCTCGGCCCACTACAGGAAGGACAGCTCATTCAGGCAGTGCCGGGAACAGGCCTCGAGGTCCCGTTGTGGATTCTCGGATCGAGCCTCTTCGGCGCGCAACTCGCCGCGGAGCTCGGACTCCCCTTTGCCTTCGCATCGCACTTTCTTCCCGACGCATTGATGCCGGCGCTCGAGATCTATCGCGCTCGATTTAAGCCATCGAAACAACTGCAACGTCCCTACGCGATGGCCGGCGTCAACGTCATCGCTGCCGATACCGACGCCGAAGCGCGCCGGCTCTTCACATCGGCACAGCAATCATTCGCGAACATCTTTCGCGGGACGCGCGGAAGACTTCCTCCGCCGATCGACGACATCGAGACGTACTGGTCGCCGGAAGAAAAAGCGCAGGCCTCGGCGATGCTGCGCTGTTCGTTCGCCGGATCGCCCGACGCCGTTCGCGCGGGATTGTCGGCGTTCCTCGATCAGACGAACGTCGACGAGATCATCGTCGCCTCGGCGATCTACGATCACGCCGCGCGGCTGCGGTCCTACGAGATCGTGGCGGACATCTTCGGTTGAGCGCCTGCTTTCTCTGCAAACTCTATCTGCGCAAATCTGCGTCCATCTGCGGATCAACTCTTATCCGCAGAAGAGACCCTGTGAAACTCGGAGACGATGATTACTTCTTGTAGGTAACCATCACGCCAAGATCGTCCATTGCTTTCGGATTCTCGGCCAGGCTCTGGAACTTCGCGAAGTCGTACTCCCAGATCAAAGTCTTCCCTTCCTTGCGCGTGGCATTGCTGGAGACGACTTCGAACGGTGCGGTGATCTTCCAGGCCACCCGCAGCTTCTTAAACGCGTCGTTCATCATCTTCTCAGTCTCAGGGTCGAGCTTCGGCGCCTGCGCGCCCGCTTCCGCTTTCGCCTTCTCGGCCGGGTTCTGCGGCTTGGTGCGAATGGTGATCGTGCTCGCTGTCTCGGAGATCTGCAACCCTTCGAATGGAGTATCGATCATCGACTTCTTCATCGGATCGGCAGGGGCGTCGCCTTCTTTCTTCTTGCCGAGTTTCACGCCGACCAGACTGGAGAGCTTGTCGAACGCAAACTTCATGTCCGTTGTGACGCCGAATTCCTTTTCCTGAACGGCGACATCGAGCAGTTTCACACCAGGCGGGAGTCCGCCTTCCGCCTCTTTGCGCGGATCAGGGGCGCTCTCACTCGTGCTCTTTTTCTCGTTCTTCTTGAAGTCCGCTTTCGCCGCTGCAAGCTCCGCTTTGGTGAGCGGAGTCTTATCGCCGCTCATCTCCTTCTGCATCTTGGCCATGATCATGACCATCGGCTCCATGTCGATGCCGAATTTGAAATTCGCAGTTCCGGAAAGGTCCTTCTTCAATTCGATCGATTGCTCGACCTCGAAACAACCGCTACCGAAAAGGGCGATCAGGCCGGCGAAAAAGATCCCGCGCGAACGAGTCATCGGATTCTCCTTTTTCACGAAAGTATAGGTCCGCGATTGCGTCGTGTCTTGTGAGATGCCTCACGAATGCCGCGCGCACCGGAAAACGATCGGGCCACGTGCTTGCAGACGCGAAGCGAAGATCATGCTGAGCCGCCATCCTCACCGCCGTTCCTCCACTGCACTGCGGCGTGCCGCGGAAGGCGAGAGCGTGCGGACGATCGTGATCGCGCTGCTGGCGAATCTCGTCATCGCCGGCGCGAAGTTGTTCGCGGGCCTGGCCTCGCACTCAACAGGGATGCTCGCCGAGGCGGCGCACTCCGCGGCGGATACGGTGAATGAGATCTTTCTGGCGATCGGTCTCCGGCGCGAAAGGGATCCTCCTGACGAAAAACATCCCCTCGGTCACGGAAGCGAGCGATTCCTCTGGGCGTTCATGGCGGCGATCGCGTCGTTCCTGATCGGCGGCTGCGTCTCCATCGTCCTGGCGATCAGCGAATTCAAGACGCGTCATCCACTGACAGGGACTCTCGCCGCATGGATCGTTCTGGCGATTTCGTTCGCCGCCGACGGCGTGTCGTGGCTGCAAAGCATGCGGCAGGCAAAGCGTCAGGCTCGGGAGTACGGCCTTAGCGTGTGGCGCTACCTCGTCCGCGCCAGCGATCCGGTCGTCCGCGCGATCGTCGTCGAAGATAGCGCCGCGCTCATTGGACTCGTCCTCGCCGCCGGCGGCCTGGTACTCAGCCACATCACCGGCTCGAACCGGCCGGACGCCATCGCGTCGCTGCTGATCGGCATCCTCCTCGCGGTGACCGCATTCGGCGTCGCCCGCCCACTCGCCGATTTTCTGATCGGCCGGTCGCTTCCGCGCGAGCAGGTCAGCGAACTGCATGCCCTCATCAGCGACGATCCGGCGATCGAAGAAGTGCTCACGCTTCGCGCCGTCTACACAGGACCGGAGGAAGTGATGATCTTCGCCAAAGTGCACCCGTCGCCCGATCTGAACATCGGAGCGCTCTCGCGCGCGATGGACGATCTCGATCATCAGATCCGCGCCGAGTTCCCACTCGTCGCCGACGTCTACATCGACGTCACAAACACGCGTGCGGACGGTGGCCATTGAGCGACGCCATCGGCGGCAAGCTGATAACGTAGAACCGAGCCAATCGCGTCATGAGCAGCGAGAAGAAGGTCATCATCATCGCCGGACCAAATGGCGCGGGAAAGACGACGTTCGCCCAAGAGTTTCTGCCGGTCGAGGCAGACTTGCCGCTCTTCGTGAATGCTGATCTGATCGCCGCCAGCCTCTCCCCGCTCGATCCCGATACCGTTGCCATCCGCGCGGGACGGATCATGCTCGCCGAGATCGACGGCCACGCCGCGGCGGGGCGAAGTTTCGCGTTCGAGACGACGCTGTCTGGACACACGTATCTGAGGCGTATCGATGCATGGCGCGGGAACGGGTATGTCGTAGAGCTGATTTTTCTATCATTGCCTTCAGCGGAAGATGCAATCCGGCGCGTCGCTACCAGAGTGGCGCAAGGTGGCCATTTCATCGCTGACGATGTAATCCGCCGTCGATTTGCCTCAGGAATGCGCAACTTTCAGGACAGCTATCGAGATCGGGTCGATTTCTGGATCTGGTACGACAATAGCGGTACAAAGCGAAGACTATTGGATCAAGGCCGGCGATGAAGGATAACGAGAACCCGAATCACAACACGGATATGGCGGGAGTTGGACCGGCCCTTCTTCGCGCCGCCCATCGCGCGCGCGAGATCGCGCGCCAGACCGGCACGCGGCTCGTCATCGTTCGCGATGGCGTGCTCCTGGAACTCGATCCAGACGATCCCAGCCTGGACGACGACGTGACGCCCACGATCGAAACCATCCACGATCGCTGACCGTCGATGATCGCGACCATCGCCGCACCCTGCCGCGTAACGGCAACCCAATCGCCGAACACGTTTGCAAAAAGCCCAGCCGCAGAGCGGCGCCATCTACGTAGCCCACCGCGTCAGCGGTGGGATCGGGATGCGAATGAACAACGAGCCGCCGAGCGGCGACATCTCCTCTCGAACATAAGATGCACGACGCCGGCACGCGCTCGAAAAAAGAGAACAAATTCGCGATAGCGTTGCCATCGCTCCTATGCGCCACCATTCAATCTTTCGCCGAACCTACAAGTCGTTCTCGCGCCACAACCCCTCGCGCTTCGGCGCGGCGCTCTCGTTCTACCTCGTCTTCACGATCGGGCCCGCGCTTCTCATTACCATCAGCGCGGCGGCAAGAATCTGGGGACGCGATGTCGCGGAGCGCCGCATCCTACAGATCTTCGGCAGCGAGGCCACGTCGGCCGCCGTGGGCGAGTTGGTCCGCGCGGCCGCCACGCCTTACGCCGGCTGGCTCGCGACCTCGATCGGATTCCTGGGACTCTTCTTCGGTCTGAGCGGGATGTACCGGCAGATTCGCGACGCCCTGCGCACTATCTGGCACATCGATCCCGTGAAACCGGCCGGCCTCTTCGCCACGATCATCCACCGCCTCACATCGATCGCGACGGTCCTCGCCGTTTCGATCGTGCTGTTTCTCTCCGTGATCGCGGACGCAACGATCTCGATGACGGGCAAGTACGCGCAGGCACGCCTCTACGGCGGCGAAGGCCTCTGGCACGCGGTGCAACTTTCTCTGTCGACGATTGTGCTGGCGCTCCTCTTCGCCGCGATCTTCCGCTACGTCCCCCGAACCCCGATTCGCTGGCACGACGTCGCCCTCGGCGCCATCGTCACCGCCGTCCTCTTCGTCTTCGGCAAGTTCCTCCTCGGCCTCTACCTCGGCAAAGCCGCCGTCGGCTCCCGCTACGGCCCCGCCGGCTCCGTCATCGTCGTGATGGTCTGGGCCTACTGGTCCGCCCAGATTTTCTTCTTCGGCCTCGAACTAACGCACGTCTACTCCGCGCACGATCATGACGAGATCGCGCGCGAAGATCTCCAGATCGCAGGGTGACGGAGTTACTCGCGCGAAACGTCTGGATTGCCGCAGCGGCTCCTTCATGCCTTCAATTGATGTGCGGCTGATTGAGAAGGTCAAGTCACTGGGTGAATTTCGATTGAGCCTTGCGTTTCGAGTCACGCTGAGTCCGGCGCTGGCACCGGCACTTCTCGATGAACGTTTGCGCCATTCCCGATAACGGTGCGCAAGACGCTTTACCGATCGAGATTGCCGGTGCGCGCGGTCAATACCCGATCTGGTCCAACTCTCCGGGCGTAAAGTCGGCCGAGGCGAGCGAGACCCAGCCGTCGCCGGTTATGTTGTCGGTGCTGCTGGCGTAGCCGATCCAGCTCACGAGCCGTGTGGGCGACGGGTCGGTGACTTGATAGATGATCTGCAGCGCGCCGTAGTCGCCGGATGGAATCGCCTGCTGGATCATGCCGTAGGCGGGAACGGTGACGTTCAACGTCGTTTGTGCTTTTTCACCCACGAAACTCAGCTTAAACGTGTGCGGCGACGCATCCACGTTGACGATGCCGACGTTCGTGCGGAAATCCGTATCCTGACGGAGACCGAGGGCGACACCTTCGTTGATGAGTTGTGCGGCTAACGTGTCGGGATCGACGCCATCGAACGGCTGCGATACGGTGCCTGACAATCCGGGCTGCTTCGTGTAAATGCGCGAGAAACCATCGATCGCCGAATTCGAATCGATCGCCGATCCCGTGTACGGAATGAACACGAGGCTGCCGAGTCCTGACAGGCCGAGGGAGCTGGCAACGAAGTCCTGAACGGTCGCAAACTGATTCGGTGGCAGTGTGACCGTCTTGTAGTTCGCGGCGTTCAGTGAATTGGTCGAGCCCAGAGCCCAGAAGCCAACCAGGACCTGTTGGGGCGTTTCGCGATAATTCACGAGCGTGACATCGGACTTGAAAAAGAGAGTGCCACCGCCGCCGGCCACACTGCCCGCAGCAGGAATGATGAACGCACGGGCGGAGATGGAATCCGTGATCACGGAAGCGCGAACGCCGGACTGGGCTCGAACCAGACTCCGTGCATGAAGCTGCGCCAGAAGTTGCGCAGGGAGTTCCGGCTCGACCGGAGCAAAGACGAGCGACGCCGAATTCGCGGCGGACAGGTGCGCCGAATGCAGTGGCGGACGTGCCGCCATTGGGATCGCTATGAAGAACGCGAGCAGCAGAGCCAATTTGCGCATGGTCGGATTTCCTCCGGAAAGCAGCCATTCTGTTTCCTCGCCGGTCGCAGTGCAATCGCGAATCGGCTACACTTCGCCCGCCCTGTGTCGCGCCGCCTCTTCCTTCTCCTCACGGTTTTCCTGATCGCCGCCTGCCATCGCAAGCCGTCGGTGCCGCCTGACGTCGTCGCGCGCGTCGGCGAGCGAACGGTCACGCTCAGCGATTTCAAGCGCTATCTCGATCGGAATACCGGCACCGACCTCGCGCAGATGGGCCCGGAAGTGGCCAGCGCCATGGCCGATCAATACCTCGAGGAAGTGATCCTTTCCGAGTACGCGGCGGCTCACGGCGTCGAGATTCCGGCGGAGAAGATCGCCGCCGCGGTTCGCACCGATGCAGGCGTCACCGTCATCGAGAAACGCGACGAAATGCGCCGGCAGAAACTCGTCGGCGACATGTCAGAGAACGTGCCCATGCCAGGCGACGCAGACATCCGCACGTACTACGATCAACACCCGGGCGAATTCAAGAGTGGCGAGGAAGTACACGTGAAACAGATCCTCGTGCACGACGAGAGCATCGCCAACGAGATCGCGCAGAAGCTGCACTCCGGGACGTCGTTCGAAGAGCTTTCCAGTCAATACTCGCTGGCCCCGAACGCGAAGAAAGGGGGCGAGATCGGCTACGTCAGCCGGGGCGAGCTGCCGAAAATGTTCGAGGATGAGATCTTCGCCCTCAAGCCGGGGAGCGTCAGCGGCATCATCCGCACCGACTCCAGCTTCCACCTTTTCAAATTGGAAGACCGCCGCCCGCCGGGGGTCATCGATCTGGCCACCGCCTCGCCGGTCATCCGCGAGCGTCTCAAAGATGACGCCATCCGTGAGCGTATGTCGCAACTCGTGGGGCGCGCCCGCTCCGAGCTGCCGGTCGCCGTCCTCACCAAACGTCTCCCCTTCAAGTACTCGGGAGGCTTCCCGAAGTCGGAAAACGAATAAAACGGCTCCGAACCGCCGTTGTCCGTCCGTAAAGCAACCGAAGTCCTACATTCACGTCAAAGAAGATACGCATGAAGAAAACGATACTCGCGCTCGTCATTACCCTCTCCGCCGCCACCCTTTCGGCGGCGCATCTCCTGGAAGCCATCGTCATCCGCGTCGGCGACCGCGTCGTTACGCGAACGCAGTACAGCCGCCGCCTGCACGATGCCTCGATCGAGATCGAGCAGACCTCGACATCGCCAGCGGAGATCGCCACGAAGAAAGAGGAGCTGCGCAAGAACCTCCCCAACGATCTCATCGCCGAGCTTCTGATCAAGGACCGCGCGGACCGGCTTGCCCTTTCGGTCACTGCTGACGAGGTCAAAGAAGCGATGAGCCGGCTGAAAGAACAGTACGGCATGAAGAGCGAGCAGGAGTTCGATGACTCGCTGCGGAAGTCGGGGATGGCGCGGGCCGACATGGAGTCGCGCCTGCGTGACACGATCCTGATGAATAAAGTTTTCGGCCGTGAGTTGCGCTCGCGCGAAGAATCAACCGACAAGGAACTGCGCGACCGTTACGGCCGCGAGAAAGAACGCTACCGCCTTCCCGAGCGCGCCCGCCTGCGCGAGATCGTCGTGATCAAGCCCGACGATCCCGCGAAGATCGAGGCCGCAAGCTTGCGCGCGCTCGACCTCGCGGCACAGGCACGTACCGGCGACTTCGCCAAACTGGCGACGTCATCATCCGATGCCGGAACGAAGGCGAAGGGCGGCGACATGGGCGAGATCGCGCGCGGCGAGCTCCTTCCCGATCTCGACAAAGCCGTATTCAACGCGCAAGCGGGTGCTGTCATCGGCCCGATCGAGACAAAGTCCGGCTGGCACATCCTGAAGGTCGAAACGCGGCTGCCGTCTGAGGTCCCGGCGTTCGAGTCGGTGAAGGACCGGCTTCGTAAGGATGCCAGCGAAGACGCGTGGCAGCGCGACTACAAGGCGTACATTGAACGGCTGCGCAAAGACGCCTTCATTCAGATCAACGACCAGAACATCCCAACGACGTAGCCGGCACGGCCGGCGGCGTTGGTTGCCCAAGGCTTTTTGCGGCTTTGCGCCCGGCATCTGCCGATCGAGTCGGAAGCGATATCAGGGCGGACTTTCAGTTCGCTCTTTTCATTTGTCAGCGACTCTACTCCTCGTGGCGTCATGCACAGGTTCTTGTGCCCTCGGACAAGCAATATCCCCCGCCACCGTAGAGTTTGACGCTTCGAGTTGTCTTGCGACGTAACCTTCGTTGCACGATGCACGAACTGATCTGCGACATGCCAATCGACGAGCGTCCGCGCGAACGGATGCTGATGCACGGAGCGCAAACGCTCTCGGACGCGGAGCTACTTGCAGTGCTGCTCGGCTCGGGACTTCGCGGAAAAAACGCAATCCAGGTCGCGCGCGAGCTGCTCAACGATGGATTCGCATCGCTCGTCCGTTGCGACGCCGAGCAACTAGCAAAGCAGAGCGGCGTGGGGGCGGCCAAGGCGTCGCGCGTCGTCGCGGCCTTCGAGATCGCGCGCCGCCTGGCCAGCAACCCGAGCGGAGGGCCGCCTGACTTCGACGCCGACCTCTTCGGCCGCGCCCTCATCATCCGCTGCGCGCGTCTCAGCCAGGAGCACCTCGGCGCACTGCTGCTCGACTCGCGCGGCCGCATCATCCGCGACCGCGAGCTCTTCGTCGGCACGGTCGACCGCGCCATCGTCTCCACGCGCGACGTCGTCCGCCTCGCGCTCGAAACCAACACTGTCGGCGTCGTGCTTTACCACAACCACCCATCGGGAGATCCGACGCCTTCGAACGAAGACATCACTTTCAGCCGCAAGACACGCGACTCGCTGCACTTGATCGACATTCAGCTCGTCGACCACATCATCGCCGGCACGCACAGCTTCGCGTCGATGAAACAGAAGGGGCTGATTTGAGCGGGCCCCTACCGCAACCGCCGCAGGTAGTAAACCCAGAACGCCGCGTCTTCGCGAAGAAGGTTGAAGGGACTGTCCCGCAGGACGGACGAATCGCAGGGAACGGTCCAGACGTCCGCGCCGTAGCGTTGAAAGGTCATCTTGATACGAGGCAGATGGTAGTAGTGACTGACCGTCAGGATTCGTAACGGCTGATTCTGCGCGAGCGACATCGTGTTGCGCACGGTCGCCTCGGTGTTGACACCGTGCGGATCGAGTGTAATCGCGTGATCAGGAACTCCAAGCGTATTCGCGAATCGCCGCATCGCCTCGGGCTCGTTCACGGCACCATCGCCGGGGCCTCCGGAGAACAGCAGCCGCGGCGCGAGTCCGGCTTGGTATAGCGCCGAGCCGGTTCGCACGCGGTCGGCCAGCGCGCTTGATAGCCTCCCGTCCGCAAAGGCACGCGCACCGAAGACGACGATCAGATCCGCCGGCCGCCGATAATCTGTCAGCCCAAAAAGCGATATCTGCGCGATTGGGAACGAGAGCGCCGCCACGGCAAATGCTGTCAACGCAATGATCGGCCGATTCGCTGGCTCGCGGAAATGAGCGACTCCGATCACGATCAGCGAGATCGCGATCAGGATTGAGAAGGGAATCGGAACAACGCTGGCGATCCTCCCCTTCGCGAGCTCGATGTAATACCCGACGCTGTTGCTCAGCGCGACAAGAACTGCGGCACCCAGAAACACCGTCGCGACCACGCGACGTTGCGTTCCAACGTCTGGTACCGCCGCGTACGCAAGGAGAACGAGACCCAGCAGCGCGAGAAATACTTTGCTCGCGAGCTCCGGCAGCAGCGGCACGTTGATCCACCAGCTATTCGCGCTGGCGCCGGCAAATCGATAGTCGCCGGCAAGATTCAGGAGCGTGAAACCGCCCAGGAACAGCGCCAATCCACGCGCTACGGCAGTCAGCATCGGAAGGCTGCTGCGCGCCTATCCCGCGACCAGGGCCGGCTTCTGCAACTCGGCGGCGCGTTCTGCATAGACCGGGGTGAACCAGCCGAAGCGATCGGGGATCACGCCCGCGATGTAGTCGAAGAACTCTTTCTGGATGCGTTCCGTGATTGGACCACGGCGTCCATTGCCGACCGGCACGCGGTCGATGCTGCGGACCGGCGTGACCTCGGCCGCAGTCCCCGTGAAGAAGACTTCATCCGCGATGTAGAGAAGCTCGCGCGGAATGAGCGACTCGACGACTTCGAAGCCAAGCTCGCGGGCCATCTTGATGATGCTGGCGCGCGTGATGCCGGCCAGAATCGATGCGCCGAGCGGCGGCGTCATGATCTTGCCGTCGCGAACGACGAACACGTTCTCGCCCGAGCCTTCGCTCACGTAGCCGTTCACGTCGAGCGCGATCCCTTCCGCGTAACCATCGGCTGCTGCTTCCTGACGGATCAGGATCGAGTTCATGTAGTTGCCCGTCGCCTTCGCCAGCGCCGGGAACGTGTTCGGCGCCATGCGGTTCCACGACGACACCCGCACATCGACACCCTGCTCGATCGCCTCGGGGCCCAGGTATTTGCCCCAATGCCACGCGGCGACGACGATGTCGACCGGGCATGCTGCCGGGAACACGCCCAGCGAATGGAAGCCGCGATAAACGACCGGCCGGAGATAGCAATCCTGAAAGTCATTCGCGGCGACGACATCGACGCAGACCTGCTTGAACTCCTCCATCGTGTATGGGAGCTCCATCCGATAAATGCGGCAACTGTCGTACAACCTGCGGATGTGATCGTCGAGCCGGAAGATGGCTGGCCCCTGGTTTCGCGTGTCGTAGCAGCGGATCCCTTCGAACAGACCGGACCCGTAGTGGAGAGCGTGTGTGAGGACGTGAATCTTGGCGTCGGCAAAGTCGACGAGCTGCCCGTTCATCCAGATTTTCTTGACTTCATCGAACGGCATCGGAGTCTCCTGAGGGGCAGCGGTAGACGGGCAACAACGCGCGCCGGAGCTGAGAAGTTGGCCGGAGTATAGGGTCCGGTGTTTCAGCAAGTCAATGCGACAAATCTGCCATTTGCAGTGAGGTCAAGATCGTTCCCGCAACCAGCAGTTGACCGCGCTACGTTACGCGAAAACGAGTAGAAGCATGGCCGCAATCAGGTAAATGTTCGACGACATGAAGAGCCGCCGGGCACTGCGTGGAGTTCGATCGGCAAGGAAGGCAAAGCTGGCCACCGTCATCGCCACTCCGGCGACCACAGCACCAAAGAGATAGACGAACGTTGCCAATCCGAAAAACGGCGGCAACACGCTCACGGTAAGAAGGGCAAAGCTATACAACACCGCCTGCCGCGCCGTGGCCCGGCCGTCATCATCCTGAACCGCGAGCATGGCGAAACCGCCGCGCGCGTAGTCGTCGCGATACATCCAACTGATGGCCATGAAGTGCGGGAGCTGCCAGAAAAAGAGAATAGCGAAAACGATCCATCCGCCGGTGCCGAGCGCGCCGGTCGCTGCTGTCCATCCCATCAGCGGAGGAATGGCACCAGGAATCGCGCCGATCAATGTGCAGATCGTCGAGACACGCTTGAGCGGCGTGTAGATGAAGATGTAGGTGATCAGCGTCAATGCGCCAAGAGCTGCCGTCAGCCAATTGACCGCGAGACCGAGATAGACGGTGCCGATGATCGAGATCGAGATCGAGAACGCCAGCGCCGCGCGCGGCGTGATGCGGCCATCGGGCAGCGGACGAAGGCGCGTGCGCCGCATCTTCGCGTCGTGATCGCGCTCCACGTATTGATTGAGTGCGTTCGTCCCGGCGGCGACGAGTCCTGTGCCGAGGAGCATGTTGACGAGCAGGAGCCAATCGACGTGCGGCGCGGCAAAGAAATAGCCGGCCGCCGCGGTGATGAGCACCATCATCACGATGCGCGATTTCGAAAGCTCCAGGTAGTCGCGCACGACGTGCGCGGAACCAGGCGGATGCTCCAACGTCAGCACATCGCTCATGCCGCGACCTCGGATGCGAGAAGCGCACCCATCCGCTGCCGGCGCGCTTTCCATCCCACGGTTCGCGCCGTCAGTGCGGTGATCAGCGTCAGCCCCAGCGTCGCCGCGCCCGTCATCACGTGAGCGCTCGTCATCACCGGCTGCTTGCCGCTCCATACGACATAGCCACCGAGAATAATCTGAATCGCGACCACCGTCAGGAGCAGATTTGCCAGTTGACGTAGTGGATGCGTCGATTCGAATTTGCGCAGCCGCACCGCGGTGTAGATCACGAGCACTGCGACGCAAAGTGCACCGACGCGATGCGCGAAGTTCACTCCGATCGCGAGACTCGTGAACGCCGGCACGACACGGCCGAACGAGGCCGGAAAATCAGGAATCGCCAATCCCGCGCCGAGGTGCCGCATTAAAGCGCCGATGAGGATCTGAATGTAGGTCACGACGACGAGCAGCGTCGTCAATCCGATCGGCGCATCACCTTTTTCGATCGCGCGCGAGGAGCGGAACATCGTCGACGTGAAGAACGCGATCGATACGTTGAGACAGAAGAAGATCTCCGCGAGACCGGCGTGCGCGATCGAAACGGAATGGGGAAGAAGAAGGAGCACCGTCACTCCACCGAGCACACCCTGCGCAATGACGGCGCCAACCGAGCACCAGCCGAGAATGCGCGCGAAACGCTTCGGTTCGCGCAGTTGCAGCCAGATCGCCTGAATCACCGTCAGCAGGCCGACCGTCGCCGCGATCATCCGATGACCGTGTTCGTAGAAAATCCCGCCGATCATCGGCGGCATCACCATTCCGTACGACAGCGGCCAGTCGGGAACCGCGAGCCCGGAGCCGGTCGACGTAACCATCGCGCCCGCAAAAATCAGGAACAGCGTCGACCCGGCGACGAGCTTGGTAAATCTCCGCAACCAGACCGGCGTCTCGTCCGAACGGCGCAGCGCCTCAGGCGCCGCTTCGAAAGAAGGTTTCATTTCCTAGGAGCCAATGCTGGTTTGCGCGGGTGGCGCCGCGGCCAGCCACTTCGCGAACGAATCCTTCGAGTGAACGAACATCTGGCCGCGCATGCGGTAATGACCGAGTCCGCAGAGCTGCGCACAAGCGATCTCCCACTTGTCGTTCTCCGTTCCGGATTCGTTCGTCAGTTTCGGGGTGAAGTGAATGGCGATCTCCATGCCCGGAATGGCGTCGGTCTCGACGCGCATCACCGGCAGTTTGAAGCTGTGAATCACGTCCTTCGAGCTCACGTGAATGATCACCGGACGGTTGACCTCGAGGTGCAGGTCGTTGAGCGTAACGATATCGTCTTTTGCGTGCGGATCGTTTAGGTCGATGCCGAGGGGATTTCCCGAGGTGACCAGTTTGACGTCGCGCCGCCCGAAGATTCCGTCCGCTCCAGGATACTGAACGTTCCACGCAAACTGTTCGGCGACGACGCGCATTTCCAGCGGATGCGCAGACGGATCGGGTGGATGCGTCCAGGCAGACCACATCGGGATCGAGAACCCGACCAGCAGGATGACCTCGACGACCGCCACCCCCGCCTCGGCGTAACTGGAGAAATGGCTCTGCACTCCGTGGTAACTCGCTTTCGCATTGCGCCTGGCGCTGAAACGCCAGAGCACGAACAGGAAGTAGAGACCCCATGCAACGAAGAGCACCAGCATCAGCCAGTGAACGTTGGCGCTGAGCCGGTCCAGCGCGCGACCATGCTCCGAAGCATCGACCGGCATCCACTGGGCGAGAAATTTCTCCATGTTGCTCCCCTTCCTCGGCGCGCCTTAGTGCGCCGCTCCCCCGTCCAGCAGACGGAACGACTCTTTCAAGCGGCGCATCGCTTTGGCGCGGCGCCAGAAGCTCCAGAACATCGCAACGAATCCGATCTGCACGAAGCCGATCACGCCGAGCAGAAAGCCGATGGCATTGTTCGAGCTTTTCGTCATCGGCGAATTCGGCGCGCCATAGCAGACCGGACATGCGGACAACACCGCTGGCACCAGCAGGATCGCAATGGCGATCACAACAAGCTCGATCTTGCGCTTCATGACAACTCCTTCAGCTTGCCGAACACGCGCTTTCCGTACCAGATCAACGACACGCCGCCGACCACGCCAAACACGGCCATACCAATTCCGAGCGTGCTCCGCGTGGCCATGAATTCACGCACGCCCCACACCGATAGATACAGCATCAGCGCAACAGAGACGCTGATGAACACGATGTGGAAGACGCGCAGTGACATTCAGGATCCGAAAGGGTTCGCGTGATGACCAAATGGCAGCGTCATCAGGAAGATGAAAAAGATCACAGTCAGAATGAGGATGCCGTAGATGACTTTCTTTTCAGAGAGAAGGTGCATGAAGAAACCGGCCACCAGAAACCCTTTGATTGAAGCAATGATGAGCGCGACGATGATTGCCGTGCGGACGGGGAACGATCGCAGCGCGTAAAACGCGCCGACGGTCACCGCGGTCAGAACGCCGAGCCCCGCGAAAACGGCGAGATAGACCCGCATCTCTGCGCGGATCTGCTCCGGACTGTGATGATGCGCATTGGGATCGCCGACGCCGGCGTGCTCGTGCACGTCGACGCCTGCCTCCACTGCCGCTGCTGGATCGGTCACGTTCGTACTCCTCCTACATGAGATACAGAATCGGGAAAAGGAAAATCCAGACGAGATCGACGAAGTGCCAGTAGAGACCGACGACTTCGATCCGGTTCGTGTAGCGCTCCGCTTCGTGCAGCCACATCTTCGCACCCGGTCCCAGGAAATAGAGGAACACGATCACGCCGCCGAGGATGTGAAGTCCGTGCAGTCCGGTCATCGTGAAGTAGATGGCCAGGAAGTTGTTCGTCTTAGGGAAGCGGTGTTCATGGAACTCGTGCGAGTATTCGAATGCCTTGGCCGTGAGAAAGATCAACGCACAAAGAACGGTTGCCGAGATGTAGATGCGGCCCTTCTTAAGGTTGCCGAGACGCAGATGCGACCACGCCATTACCACCGTCACGCTCGACAGAATCAGAATGAAGGTGTTGAATGTAGCCAGCTTGACGTTCAGGAACTCATAGCCGCGCGGCCACGATTCGGCTCCGGTTCGCAGCAGAATCAGCGACGAAAACAGCGCGCCAAACAACATGACTTCGGAAGCTAGAAAGAGCCAGACTCCGAGCTTGGCGTTATAGACGCCGGTATCCGGCCGCGGGTGAACGTTGTACGGAATCTCCAGCTCTGCGTGACCGACCGAAGCGTGCGCGTCCATCAATTCTCCCTCATCGCTACGGCTGTCGTTGGAAGCAATACACCGCCGCGTGGCGCTGGCTCAGCGGTTTCCGCCTGGTGCTGCGGAATGAAATCGACCGCGGATCCGGGAACGCTGTACTCATACGGTCCGCGATAGACGACCGGCAGCACTTCGAAGTTGCCGTGCGCCAATGGAGGCGACGTAGTCGCCGCCCACTCCATCGTCGTCGCTTCCCACGGATTAGAACCGAGACCTTCGTCACGATTTCCGAATGCCGCGGCGATTGCGTTGTAAAAGAAATTGAAGATGAACGGCACTTGTGCCACGAGCAACCCGATCGCACAGATCGACATGAACGGATTCGTCTGCGACGCGATCTGTTTTGCATGCTGGTACTGCATGCCGCCGTCGTAAAGCCGGCGCGAAACCCCAGCCAGTCCCTGCGCGAACATCGGGAAGAAGATTCCGTTGATGCAGACAAACGAGATCCAGAAATGGACGCGGCCCCAGAATTCATTGAGCTTGCGCCCCGTGGCCTTCGGGAACCAGTAATAGATCCCGGCAAACATCGCGAAGATCGTTCCCGGCGCAACGACATAGTGGAAGTGGCCGATGACGTAATACGTATCGTGCAAGTGAATATCAGCAGCGGCCAGGCCGAGGGGCAGCCCCGTGAGTCCGCCGATGCCGAACATCGGGAGGAAGGCCAGCGCGAACATCATCGGCGTCGTGAATCGTATCGAGCCGCCCCATAACGAAATGAAGAGCGAACTGAGAATGATGACCGACGGAATCGAGATAATCATCGTCGTGGTCTGGAAGAATGCGCTGATCGTCGTGCCCATGCCGGTCAGGAACATGTGGTGCGCCCAAACGACGAACGACATGAATCCGAGAAACACGGTCGCAAAGACCATCGACTTGTAGCCCCAAAGCGGCTTGCGCGTGCCGTTGGCGATGATCTCAGCGACGATTCCCATCGCCGGCAGGATCAGAACGTAAACCTCAGGATGCGCGAGGAACCAGAAAAGATGCTGCCATAGCAGCGGATTACCGCCCCCGGCATTCGTAAGCGCCGTGCCGCTGACGACGAGACCGCTCGGCAGGAAGAAGCTCGTTCCCGCGACACGGTCCATGAGCTGTAGTACGGCGGCTGCTTCAAGTGGAGGAAACGCGAGCAATAGCAAGAACGAAGTCACAAACTGCGCATGAACAAAGAAGGGGAAGCGCATGTAAGACAACCCCTTCGCGCGCAATTGAATGATGGTCACAATGAAATTCACGGAACCGAGCAGCGACGACGTGATCAGAAAAACCATGCCGACCAGCCACCAGGTCTGTCCCTGTGATGCGATGACACTCAGCGGCGGATAGGAGGTCCAGCCTGATTGCGCGGTGCCGCCCGGCGCAAAGAAACTGGCCAGCATGATCAAGCCGCCGGGCAGATAGCACCAGTAGCTGACCATGTTGAGTTTCGGGAACGCCATGTCCGGCGCGCCAATCTGCAGCGGGACGAGATAATTGCCAAACGCGCCGACCGCCAGCGGCACGATGCCAAGGAAGATCATGATCGTCCCGTGCATCGCTCCGAGCTGGTTATACGCCTCCGGCAGAAGAATCCCGCCCGGCGCACGCAGTTCGCCCAGCAGTTTCATCACACCAAACGGCTGTCCCGGCCATCCGAGCTGCAGGCGCATCAGGATCATCAGGCAGAAACCGAGCAGCAGAAAACAAAGCGCCGTGAATCCGTATTGGATGCCGATCCACTTGTGATCGGTCGAGAACACATAACGGCGGATGAACGACTGATGATGGCCGTGACCGGCCTGCTCGTCGTCCATGACGCGCAGCGCCTCGCGGAGCGCACGATGCGCCTCGTCCGCGTACATCCATTGAGAACCTACCCGGATCTGTCGTCTCAGTCCCATGTTTTCGCTCTTAGCCTTAGCTGTTAGCTCTAAAGAAAACGATTCGCTCCGCTCGTACCCGCGCTCCTAAGAGCTAACAGCTAAGAGCTAAGAGCTTTTTTACCCCTTGAACGAGAAACTCAGCGCCTTTGACTCTTTTGCGCCCACAGTGACCTGCTGTTCCTGTTGTCCATACTTCTCGTGCCACGCCACCACCGTGTACGAACCCGGCGGGAGATTGGGAATCGTAAACGTGCCATTCGTCTGCGAGACGGCAAAGAACGGGTGCGGCATAACGGCCATGTAAGACTTCATCCATCCGTGAACGTCACACTTCACTTTGAACGGCGTGATCTCGGCTTTGTCGAACTTCTTCGTCGAGACCATCCCCTGTACCGGCTGTCCTTCATTGAACTGCGAGTTGACGGCCGGCATGGCGTGGACATTGTGCAGCGTGGCGTCGTCGTTCTTGATCTCCAGCGGCTGACCGACCATCACTCCGTGAACGTGCGGCTGATACTGACAGCCTTTCTGGTCGAGGACGACTGGAGTCGACGGCGCGGGGAAATTGCCCTTGATGTCTTTGATGTAGACGAAGACGTTTGCAAGCTCGCCGCCCGCTCCGACGACTGCATCCTCTTCGGTCGCGGGCGCGCTGCCGTGTTGGGACTGGCAATACGGGTCGGCCGACATCTGGATGTTGTTCATCTTCGGGGCCGCGCCGGCGAACTTCACGGTGCCGGTGAGTGTTGCGGCATCGGCCGAAACGGCAGCGGCTGGCGCGGCAGCGGGCGTAGCTGCGGCGGTACTCGTTGATGCGGCGGCCGTCTGCGTCTCATCATCCTCGCCCTGATCTTCTTTCGATGTTTCTTTGCCTTTGCCGCAGGCAAGCGAGAAAACGAGAGTAGTTGCGAACAGCAGCGATACGAACTTCTTCATGGTTAGTCTCCTGATTTCTTAACGTCCGGCGCCGCCGCTCACAACGGGAGCGCCACGTTGATTACGAGTCGATTTCAATGCCGGCGCCGTGGCAGGCGGCAGTGACGGCTGCGGCGTAGCGATTGCGGGAACCGCTTCGCCCGGCGCCGCGGTCCGCATTTGCGTGATGCCGATACTCCAGATGTAGTCGCGAAGATACTCGGTGAGCGCCACGGCGTCACCCATGGTTCGTTTCAGCTCCTTCTCATCGCCCTTGAACAATGGAAGCAGCGCCGACTTGTACTGCGCAAACTGCGGCGTGTCGATCGCCATCGCCAATGGCGACTGGAAACCGCCGGTCGCGGCATCGCGCGGGAAGTTCGTCGGCATGCGCGTGCCGCTGATCATCTCATTCGGGCGGCGAATCCAATCGGAGATCCACTCGTGACGCAGGCGCAGGCGCGAGAGCGTGAGGTTTGGCGCGAGCGATGTCGAGTCGGCCGTATTCGGCGCCGGCGGATTCTCCGGATTGACGGGCGTCGTTCCGTGACATTGCGCGCAGCGCAGCATCGTGAAGACCTGCTTTCCGATGGCCACGTTCTGTGCCGGCGGATTCACTCCGCGTGATGTCTCGAATTGCTGTCCCTTCCCCGCTTCCGCGAAGAATGTGACGAGCGTGTTCGTTTCCTCGTCGCTGAAGTGGAACGTCGGCATGCGCACGCTGACCCACGGACGAATCTTCATCACGGTCGGGTCTTTGAGGAAGTTGAACAGGAACGGCGATTGTGCACGCGCGCCCTCGGGCGACAGATCGGGCGGCAGGAAGTTGGCGTCGGCGATCGTCGACGCAATCGAGTCACGCCCGCGTCCATCGACGACGTGACACGCGCGGCAGTTATGTTGCGACACACGTTTCCGTCCTTCTTCGATCAGACGGGAACGCGCATCGCGCGCGGCCAGCCGGTTGTCTGTAACCTTCTCTTTTGTCAGTCCGACGACGACCATAGCGATACGGCGCGCTTCCTCCGGCGAGAGGTGGAAGTTCGGCATCTTCAACTTGTCGTTGTAGACCTTCGTGCGGCGATCATCGTAGATGCGTGGATTGCGCAGCTTGTTGTAGACCCACGACGGCACTGTGTGGATGACGTGCTCCGTCGTCCCGTCTTCGTGCTTCCACTGTTCTTCATTCATGAATCCAAAGTCGAAGAGATGAAGCGCCTTCGATCCTTCGACCGTCAGCTCGGTGCCGATCGGCTTCAGACCTTCGAAGCCTTTGATGTTGTGGCAGGAGTAGCAGCCGTACTTTTCGATCGAGCGCTGACCGAGGAATACAAGCTGCTCGTGCTGGGACATGGAGCGGAGTTTCGCTTCCGCCTCGACATCGCTCAGCGTGTTGATCAAGTAGCCTTTGGCGAGATCGTGAACCGCCTGCGCATCGGGCTGACGGACCGGAGTGTTCATAAACGCCGGCTTCTGCATCGTGACGAGATACGCCGTCACGTCCGCCGCTTCCTGATCGGTGAGCCGCAGCGACGGCATCGGCGCGTCGGCGTAGTACGCCTTCGGATTCTTCACCCAGTTGTAGATCCAGGCCGGATTCGCTTTGGTGCCGACGCCGGTCAGATTGAAGCCGTAGTTGCGCTCGAGCGGGAAGTCTTCGCGCTTCGCTACACGCATCACGCCCGTCTTCGCATCTTTGACCTGCTCGGTGTCGATGTGACATCCCATGCATCCGACGCTGCCGACGAGCTGCTTCCCGCGTGCGGCGTCACCTGCGCCAGGCGCAGACCACACGCGGTGCGTCGACTTGTCGAAGAGAAAGCTGACGATGGCGTGGATCTCGGCGTCCTGCAGCTTGATGTTGTGCGCGCGCTCCTGTGGCGGCACGACGCTCGGATCGATCATGTTGCGCTGATAGAAGAACGACGGCATGCGCGTGGTGGCGCGGAAGTTTCGCGGCTCGCTGATCCAGCGGATGACCCAATCGGGCGTCGTCTTCTCGGCGATGCCGCCGAGGTCAGGGCCGGGCTTGCGGAGATCGGTGAATCGCCAGTTGGCGATCTTGTGGCACGCGTAGCAGCCGTAAAGCTCGATCGTCTGCTCGGCCTTCGTGATGTCGTCGCCGCGATCGACTGCCATCTGTCCCGAGTGGCACTTCACACATCCCGCTTCGTAATAGTGCCGCGGGTACATCGGCGTCTCGATGAACTCGTTCTCCTCGTAGCCCCAATGACGCTTCTCAAAATCCTCGGGGAGCGGAAAGAACCCAGCAGACTTCCAGGTCCGCTCGGCCCAGCGATGCTCCATGCGCGGGCTGGCGGGCGTGTGGCCGGCGCGGCCAAACTCGGTGGCGCGATCCTGACCGCGATGACAGACGGTGCAGCCGTATTCGAGCAACGGATGCGACGACGCCGAACCGACGTAGAGGTCGAGCTTCGGATGCGTGCGCCACGGATTGAGGATGTCGCTCGGCGCGTCCTGAATGCGCTTGAGCTGCGCGATCCGCTCTTCCGTCTCTTTGCGCTTCTCCTGCGGAACCTGATAGGCGTCGAGCTTTTCCTGCAACTCTTTCGAGAGCCGCGCCGCTTCTGTTTTCGACTCCCATCCCGGCGTGTCGATGGCGCGATGGCAGGTCTGGCAGCGGTCGACGCGCGGCACGTTCATGTAGTTCATGTCGATCGAGAGATCGTTGAGAACGACCTGATCGATTTTCAGAACCGGATTGACGAAGTCGAGCATCGGCTGGCTGAGGATCCAGTTCGTGCTGAACGGCTTCATGTCGACGGTGCCGAGCTGCTTGGCGAGAAGGTCGGCCGACGCTGTTAACTCTTTCTTCTTGTCCTCAGCTTCTTTGATCTTCTTCAGCCACTGATCGACGTTCGCCTTTGCGGCGTCACGTTTGCGCGTCGATTCCTGCAACGCGAGCTGCAGGTCGGCCAGATGTTTCGTCTGCCGCTCGTACTCGGCCTGCTGTTGCGGCGCGTCTTTCAGGTGCTGCACGACAGCCGCTTCGGCGATGTAGCGCTGCGCGTCGAGGTTTGCTTTGGCGAAGCGATAGTCCTGATCGGCACGGTAGTGATCGCCTTCGATGGCGTCAAATTGTTTCTGCGCGGAGAGATATTGATCGCGATGTTTGGCCAGCTCGATCTCGTTCTTGCGCTCCTGCGCCTCCAGGTCGGCGAGCTGCTGCTTGTTTTCCTGCGCCTGCGCGACCGTGATCTCCTGCGAGATGCGCTCCTGCTGCATGCGCATGAACTCGAGCTGGAACCACTTCCATCCGCGGATGTAGTCGTAGCCGACGATGAGACCCGTCACCGCGAGCAATAGAAGACTCGACAGGGCGAAAATCATATTCAGCCTGCGAATCGAGTAATTGTGCGGAATCGGCTCTTGTGGCTTCATGAATCAGGGACGAGGGACGAGGGATGAGGGGAAAAGAAGCTTGCGCTCCCTCGTCCCTTGTCCCTCATTCCTGACGCCTGTCTCCTCATAAGTTTCGTAAATCAGGGATAGTGGGCAACGAGCGTAGCAGCTTGCCGTTTCCCTCGTCCCTCATCCCTCGTCCCTGCCTCATACGTTGAAAAAAATCTCCTGGATGTGAAGGATGTACTTGAGATTGAACAGCCAGCGCAACACCATCTTGATCGGCAGCGACATCATGATCAAAAAGAGGTACGCGCCGACGTAATACCGTGCCGCGCCCATTTTCAGATAGAAGCGGCGGAACGGCCCGACCGCCATCAGCGGCGGAAGGCCCATGTACGCACCGATGAACGCAAGGCCGAAGATCTCGCGGATGATCCAGAGCTTCGGCAGCGACGTGCCGAGAACTTTCACCCACATCAACTCCGAGAGATCGACGTTGACGAGCGGCACGAGCTTATTCGGATCCCAAAATTCGTACGGCCCGAAGAAGTTCCAGTTCGGTCCGCGCAGGAACGTTCCGGTGATGATGAGGAACGACCAGAGCACGAGGAAGCCGTAGAGGAAAACGCCGATCTCCCACTTCCGTTCACGAAATGAGTAGTAGCCGTTTCCTTTCGGATTCGTGTCGATGTACGGGATGGCCATCAGTCCGACGATGATCAGCGTCGGCAACACGACACCGGCCAGCCAGGGATCGAAGTAGACGAGCATTTCCTGCAGGCCGAGGAAGTACCACGGGGCTTTGGCAGGATTCGGCGATGAGGTTGGATTCGCCGCTTCTTCCAGCGGCGCGCGCAACACGACCGACCAGACGATCATCACGATCGTCAGCAGAATCATGCAGAGCATCTCGGTGTAGACGAGATCGGGCCAGGTGAAGAGCTTCTCGTCCGACTCGGTCTTCTCCCACGGAATGCCGCCGAGCGCGAGTTGCGAGTCGTTCAAATACGCCTTGCGCAACGCCAGCCACGTGAAGAACCCGAGCAGAAAGATCATCGCGACGATCGGAACGTTGTCGGGCTTGGCGGCGATGAGGAAAAAGTTCGGATCGAGCATCGACAGGCCGAACGCCAGGCCGCCGACGACGAAGAGGCGCAGTCCGACTTTCGTGTCCCATAGCCGTCCGCCGAGCGCTGCGAGCGCGAACAGAATCGCCAGGTAGGCGATGCCGAGGTAGAGCAGCGGCGTGATGAAGATGCCGATCAAGATCAGAAAGATGCCGAACCCGAGAAGGGCGAAACCGCCCGTCGACTTGATCCGGCCGTTGAGGAGATTGAAGAAGATGATGAGCGCAAAAATAGACGTCAGCAATGCAAACGAGATCGACCCAGCGGACAGTACGTTGATGAAGTCCTTGATGAAGTCCATCGCGCCCTCGTCGTCCTACAGCGGACCCGAGATTCCTCCGTCTTTTCGTACGCGCCAGAAGTGAATGGCCATCAGGAAGCCGGCGGCGAGAGGGATGACGACGCAGTGCAGCACGTAGAAGCGCAGCAGCGTCGCCGCGCCGATCGACCGTCCGCCGATGAGCGCAAATCGAGCGTCATCACCGGCATGAATCAATCGGATGTCCCCCAGCTTGACCAGGCCCGACATGGGCCCCTCATTTCCCGCGCCGGGTGATGCGCGCGCCATCGAAGATCCAACCGTGATGGCCCAGATTGCGAGCTGATCCCACGGGAGGAGATATCCCGTGAACGAGAGCAGCAGCGTGAGGACGAGAAGGATGACGCCGACGTTCCAGTTGAACTCGCGCGGCGGCTTGTACGAGCCGGTCATGAAGACGCGGAACATGTGCAGCCAGACAGCGATGACCATGGCGTGCGCACCCCAGCGGTGCATCTCGCGCATGATCCCGAACGGAGCCTGCTCGCGCAGGTCCATGATGTCGGTAAAGGCGTATTCTATTGTTGGACGATAATAGAACATCAATAACAGTCCTGTTACCGTCTCGACCAGGAAGAGGAAGAACGACGTCCCGCCCATGCACCACGTGTAGCTCATGCGCACGCCGGAGCGGCGCACTTTGACGGGATGGAGATGGAGGATGAGCGAGCCGAGTACCGCGAGGACACGCTTACGGTTCGTGTTCGGGATGCCGACACGGAAGACGGACTTCCAGACCTGTGAGTTGACGATGCCGTCTTTGAGTGCCGTCAGGTTCGCCATTCAGCTCCCTATAACTTGATGAACGACTCCGGGTCCGTCCACTCACCGCGCTCCTGGTGAAACTGCTTCGACTTGTCGACGACGATCTGGCCGTCGGCGATGTCGATGAAAATCTTGGCGCGCTCGAGGGGACGCGGAGTGGGACCTTCGAAGTTGATCCCCGACTTGTAATAGCCACTGCCGTGGCAGGGGCATTTGAACTTGTTCTGTGTGGGAAGCCAGTTCGGGGTGCATCCAAGGTGCGTACACACCGTGATCAGCGCATACACCATCTCCTCGGTGCGCACGATCCAGATGCCGTATTTGTCCTTCCAGCGCTCGTCGACTTCGCCAACGGAGTAGTCGGCGACGAGGCCGGCCTTGAACTTCTGCACCGGCTCGAAGAGGACGTTGGGGAAGAGAAAGCGTCCGAGGATGCTGGCCAGACCGCCGAGCGCGGCGGCCAGCGCGAGCCAGGCCGTCGTCAGAACGAACGGAAAGCTGCGGCGCGAAATCTCGCCCTGTTCGCGGATATCGGCAGCCGCGCTCCCCGCGAGGGGAGTCTTCGGAACCATCTGATATGGCGTGATTTCTTCAGGCATCCGAGGTTGTGATTGGTGCCGAACGAGGCCGCTCCGGCGCGGGCGTAAATATCCGCTTTTCCACAATCGCTGTCAACGAAAAAGGTGACCGCGGGGACCGGCGAATGTGATGCGATTTCCTGAACGTCTTACGGTTTTCGCGATTGGGGGCACATCTTGCGGAAATCTTTTCCGCTACTCCGGTCACAGCCCCCTCATCCGCCTTCGGCACCTTCTCCCCCGCTGAAAAGCGCGGGGGAGAAGGACGCTCGAATCGAAGGTGGGCCGCTGAACTGCCCACGGCGATCTGAATTGCCCACGTCGATCTGAATTACCGGCGGCGCTCTTTGCTCACCAGCTTCCGGTGGCGCCTTGGCGGCACCCTGCAACCGCACCTCGGTGAGACTTTCGTCACCGTGTCAATGGCGCGGCTGCAGGGCTGCGAGACTCCACGAGCGCCTGCTTCGCGGCCGCGCGCACGCGCAGACTTGGATCGCTCGCTGCGATGCGCTGAAGATCGGGCATCGCGTCGCGGCCGGCGACCTTCACGTAGGCGGACATCGCCACGATCATCGCATCTTCCTTCTGATCCTCGCGCATGCCGGTGACGCGATTCAAACGCGTGCGGTCGAGCATCTCGCGCAGCGGACCTGCGGCGCGCGGGTCGCCGAAGCGAGCGAGCGAGACCGCTGCGTTCCAGCGGACGTCGGCGACTTCGTCCTGCAAGCCGTTGGCGAGGATCGGAATCGCGCTTGCGTCGCCGATCGAGCCGAGCGTGAAGTAGGCGGTCTTGCGGATGTCCTTGTCCTCGTCCGCCGCCACTTTGCCAATGCGCGGAACGGAGGCCGGATCGCGCAGTTCGCCGAGAGCCATGAGCGCGTAGACGCGGTTATCGGTGTCGCGGTCATCGAGTCCGTTGAGGAGCAGCGGCGTGGCGCGGCGGTCACCGAGGGTGCCGAGAACCATGCCGAGGTAGCGGCGGATGCGCGGGTCGTCGGATTTCGAGTTGGCGTAAAGGAGTGCGACCTGCGGCTCAAGATTCGGATAACGCGACGCCTCGCCTCGCTTCAACGACTTCGAGAGTTGATAGGCCGCCTGCCAGCGCTCGTGCGAGCTGCCGGAACGAATGGCGTTCAGGTAATCGGGAATCGTCTGCTCGTCAGTGGCCAGTCTGCCGAAGAGAAAAAAGATCAGCACCGCGATCAGCACGATGCCGAGCGGAAAGACGACGAACTGAAAGAGGATGGTTTTCGGAGATTCTTTGGGGATGTCTGTCGAGGGTGTCGGTATTCGGGTGTCGGGTGTCGGAGTCGGAGCAATTCCTTTCTCCGACTCCGTAAGGGAACTCACACGCTTCTCCGACTCCCGACCCCCGATCGACGACACCCGGCTAACGCCCCGTTCCCATCACGACGAAGTCAGGCAGATATCCCTTTAGTTGCGTCGGCGCATCGGGGACGACGATCGCATCCTTGTCGCAGACAGATTCGCAGAGTCGGCAGGCAACGCATTTCTTCTCGTCGACGAAGGCGATCTTGTAGTGATTGGCCACCGTCTCGTCGTTCGGGTCGATCATCTTGATGCACTCGAACGGGCAGATGTCGACGCAGAACTCGCATCCCGTACAGAGCTCTTTGATGACTTCCGCTTTCGGGATCTCTTTCGGCTTCACGCGCGGAATGAACTCGCCGTGCTGATTCTGGATGGCATCGACGGGACAGTAGATGCCGCAGACCGAGCAGTCGATGCAACGCTCGGGGTGAATGTAGTACATGCCGCGGGCTGCGCCCCAGATCGTGTTCGTGGGGCACTTGACCTCGCAGACGCTGCATCCAATGCACTTGTCGGTGATGAAGTGAGGCATGGGGCGTGAGTTTACCTTACCAGTGCAACCATCGCACGATCGTTGATGAAAAGCGGCCGGATGTCGCGCCGTTCGCGAATGAAGATCGCCAGTTCCGGCGCCTGCCGCTCGCCGATCCAGAAGAACGTGCCCCGAGGCGCAGGTAGTCCCGAAGGCGGCAGCGCCCGCCAGCCCGGGTGAAGCGCTTGCTCCGGCGGAAACGCGGTCACGCGTGGATGGCCATTCATCAGCGTTTCGAGATAACAGTACCCCGACGCAACGACGTTCTCCTTCGCGGCGATGTTCTTTGCGGTCCACAACGCCGCCTCGCGGTACGAATCCGGCGGACGATGAAGATGATCGATGAAACCGAGCACGCTCCACGATGCGCCTACTGCGATCAACGCGGCCATGAGTGCCATGCGAAACCGATTCTGGCGCAGCGACTCGCCGAGCCACAGCGCCAACGGCGCGGCAATCACCACCTCGAAGCGGATCGGCACGTAGACGCGCAGCGCGATGGCCAGAAGTAGAGGAACGATGACCATCAGCAAGTAGCGGTTGACGCGCAGCGACAACAGGAACGCAACCGCTCCGATGATGGCCAACGCGAGCGGCTGACGGACGAACAGAGCATCCGGCCACTCCGCGGCCATCCACGCGCGCGCCCCTCCCGGCTGGCGCAACGCGAGGAGCAATCCGGGGATGAAGAGCGCACTCGCAATCGCGAGCGCTGCGCCACGACGACTCCAATTCGCGAGCTTCGGCATCGTCACGCCCGCGGGACCCAGCAAAAGCAGCGGAAAGAACAGCACGCCGTAGTAATGCGAGTACGCTGCGAGAACCAGCGTCACCGCAGCGACGATCGACCGGCCGTCATCGATCGCCAGCACCGCGCCGGTTACGAGCATCGCGCACATCGCGTACGCGCGCGCGTCGCCAGCGAATAGCACGGCCGGCGGAAAAACCGCGAGCAACGTCGCGGCGAGAATCGCCGGCGTTTCAATCGATCCTGTCGCCGGCCCCATGCGATTCGATCGCAGAATCATCGACAGCGAGATCGCCGCGCAGAGCAGCGACACCACGCGCGTCGCTTCAACCGCCGGATCGCCGAGCATGTGGACGACGAAGTAATAGAGCGGCGGTCCGGAGTCGTAACGAAGCGCCGCGAGAATCTCCGCGAACGGTTTCCCGGCGATCCAGCGCGTGAAGAGCTCGTCGAAAAAGGGCGCGCGGACGGCGAGAAGAGGAATGCGAAGCGCGAGAAAGAGAATCGCGATCAGCACGGAAGGGTGAATGCGGAAGGATGAAGGATGACGCGCATTCAATCGTTCATCCTTCATCCTTCATCACTCATCCTTTAATTCACACCGCCAGCAGCTCCGAGATCGTCTTGATCAGATGCGACGACTGGATCGGCTTCGAGATGTACGCATTCGCACCGAGCGCCAGCCCTCGCTCCCGATCCTCCTCCGCCCCCTCGGTCGTAATGATGATGATGGGGATGTTGCGGAGCTGCGCGTTCTGCCGCACGAGCGAGACGAGCTTGAGCCCGTCCATCACCGGCATGTTGATGTCGGTGAGGATGAGATCGATCTTGTCGGGGCCGGAGAGCTTCTTGAGCGCGTCGACGCCGTCGACCGCCTCGATGATCCGCGCGTTCTTGAAGCGTTTCAGCGAGAACGAGATCAACTGCCGCATCGTAGGCGAGTCTTCGACAACCAGGAAGTTCGCGTTCTCCAGTGCCAATTTATCCGCCCCTCACGATGTGGTCGTCAGCAGGTCGAGGAAGCTCTGAATCGTATTCAGCTTCCGCTCCGACTGCGAGTAGAGTTTGGACGAGAAAATCGCCGTCGCGGCGTGCGCGGCGAGCAGCGAGAAGAGCTCGTAATCGACTGCCGAGAACGAGTCTTTCTGCTGCAACAGTTTGTAGATGACGACGAGCCCGATGACGTGCTCTTTGATCTTCAGCGGCACGGCGGCGAGCGGCTTCTCGATCGTCACCTTGCCGCCGTCTTCAAGATCCTGATTGATGTAGTAGCTCTCGCCGGTCTTTGCCACGGAGCCCATGACGCCCTCGCCGAGCCGCGTGGAAATGCTCTCGATCCCGGGCATGACGTCTTCGCCTTCCGAGGCGATGGTCTTGAGCTCGTTCGTCTTCTCGTCGAGCAGCAGAATCGCAAACGACTCCGCGCCGACGAGATTGATGATGATCTCCTGGACGATCTGGATGACTTCGCGGAAGTCGAGCGTGGAGTGAAGCTGATAGCTGGCCACGTACAAATTGGCGAGGTTGTTGTTCTGCTCTTCGACTTCGATGTAGCGGTTGGCGAAGTCTTTGTTCTCTTCTTCGACTTCCTTGAATCGCTGCGCGATGCGCCGGTTCTCTTCGGTGAGTTGCTGCACTTCCGCGCGCAGCCGCTGCACTTCGTCGTCGGAGCCGGCGGTGCTCGATGTCTCCAGGGTGGCCACGCGGTAGCGCAACCGTTGGTTTTCACGGAGCAACTCCTCCGTGAACTCCTTCCCCTTATTGAACAGCTCGAGGAACTTCTCCGCTCTTTCTTCCGTCATGAAAATGGTCTCTCGAATGGACGCGTGAGAGTAGCACAGGGTGCTTGGGGAGTGGGGAGTAGGGTGTGGGTTGTGGGAGCGAGTAAAATAATCGGCATACGTGCTTAATCGCTCGCGCACGTCAGACCGCCGCGCTGGTGTTGGAGATATCTCGCTGCCGTTCTTGATGAAGCGCGGCGGACGGGAGGCGTGCGCATCCGCCGCCGTGATGGTGCGACGTTCGTGCTTCGATCCGAGGCGATAGCTTCCTCTCCGCTCGATGTCGGAGGCGCAAACCTCGGTCTGACGCGGAATCAGATCGTTACTTCGATCCGCTCTGGTCGCGAAAAGCCTTCCTGATGCAGCGGCGCACAAGCGCTTTCACCTCGCTCGGCTCCATCACGACCGCGACATCCTCGATCTCCATTGCGAGTGCCTTTCGTTCTCATCGAAATCGACCGCGACTCCATCCGCAACTTCCTTCGATGTGCGGTAGCGGCTTGGATCGCCGAAAGACATGAAGAGTCCGCGGGTATGTTCGTCGTACGAGATGTTCATCCTGCCCTCATTTTATCCCGTACACAACCGGTGAATCGCGCGCGGGATCTCGCCGAGCGGTAGCACCTGATCGACGCAGCCCGTCTTGATCGCTTCGTTGGGCATGCCGAAGATGATCGCGGTTTGCGCGGATTCGGCGATCGTTTTGCCCCCTTGCTCGCGGACGCGGCGGATCGCCTGCGCGCCGTCGTCGCCCATGCCGGTCATGATGATGGCCACGAGCCGTTCCGCGCAGGCGTCGCTCGCGGAGATGAGAAGGCGGTCGACGGACGGGGCGTAGACATCGCTGCTCTTCGCAGGAAACGTTCGGATCCGCAATCCATCGGCGGTGCGGCGCACTTCCATCTGCATCCCGCCCGGGGCGACGTAGACCGTTCCGTTCTCAATCAACTCGCCGTCGTCGCCTTCTTTCACGGTGTAGCTCGTGAGCTTGTTGACGCGCTCGGCGAAGAGACGCGTGAATGCAGGCGGCATGTGCTGCGCCACGACGATGGGAATGGGAAGCAGCGGCAACGATTGAAAGACATGCTGCAGCGCGGGTGGGCCGCCCGTCGAGCAGCCGATCGCGATCAACTCGATGCCACCTTCGCAGACGGAAGCGGGGCCCGTGTCATGCGGTTCGAGCGTCGCCTCTTCTTCGATGCGGCGGCGAAGATTCTCCATCCGGATGTCGGCGACCTGCAGCACCTTGGCGACGAGATCGCGCTCGATCTCCTCCAGTCGAGGCGATACGCGACCGCCCGGCTTGCCGATGAAATCGATCGCGCCGAGGTCGAGGGCTTTGAAGACGCTGCGATCGCTGGAGCGCGACGACACCGCGATCACCGCCGTCGGGATGTTCGCCATCAGCCAGCGCAGGAACGCGAATCCGTCCATGACCGGCATCTCGAGGTCGAGCGTGATCACGTCAGGCTTGTGCTTCATCACCTGTTTGATCCCGTCCTCGCCGTTGACCGCCGTGGCCACGACCTTGATCTTCGGAGACGACTCCAGCATCCGCGAGATCGTCACGCGGTTGTACGCAGAGTCATCGATGACGAGAGCACGGAGCGGCATTCGGACGGGCATCCTACAGCGCGTTACTTCTGATAGACCATGTCGTTTTTCAGGTGACGCAGCTTGAATTGCGTGGAGAGAGAGATGAGCGATTCGCTGTGGCCGAGGAGGAGATAGCCGCCGTCGGTGAGGCGGTTGTAGAAATTCGAGACGACCACTTTCTTCGAGATGTCGTCGAAATAGATGATGACGTTACGGCAGAAGATGATGTCGAGGTGGCCGAGGAGCGAGACGCGTCCTTCGTCGTAGAGGTTGAGGCGGCCGAAGGAAACGCGGTTGCGGATGTCATCGTGAAGCCGCCACGATCCGTCGCCATTCGGGCTGAAGTACTTGTCACGAAGATTCGCATCGGTTGCCCGGAACGCGCTCTCGCGATAGTGCCCGCGCCGCGCCTTGGCCAGGACTTGCTGGTTGATGTCGCTGGCGAAAATCTCGAAGACGGCGTGGTTGTAGTGACCCGCTTCCGACAGCAGCATGGCGATCGAGTAGGGCTCTTCGCCGGAGGAGCAGCCAGCCGACCAGATGCGGATCTTCTTCACCGATTTGTTCGCCAGGATGTCAGGAACGATCTCCTCCGCAAATGCCGCCAGTTGCGCGGGCTCGCGAAAAAAATACGTTTCGTTCGTGGTGACGAGGTCGTAGATCTGATCGAACTCCGCGTCGGCGCGCGGGTCGTACTGGAGGAAATAAAAGTACTTTTGAAACGAATCGAAGTTGAGCTCTTTGGCCCGCGGCGAAAGGCGCTTCTGCAACAGATACTTCGACGTATCCGAGAACCACATCCCCGTCCGCTTGTAGATCTGATCCCGCATCAGCCGGAAGACGTCGTCCGGCAGATCGAGATGATGGTTCAAGGACAGGTTGAATGTGGACATGAGGCAGGGACGAGGGACGAGGGACGAGGGAGATCAAACCCTCGTCCCTCGTCCCTCGTCCCTCATCCCTTCTCTTTCATCGCCTGCAAAATCGCCGCGATCACCACCTCGCGCCGGCTGTCGGCCGTACGCCACGCCTCTTCCAGAAGATCGCGGTACAACTGTTTGTGCCGCACGAACAGATCCGATACCTCGTCGAGAATGGCGCTGTTCTCCAGCGCCCGGAACAGATAGGGGAACGACGACCGATGCGGCAATTTATCGAGCGACATGACCGCCGACTGCTGCACATACGTATCGGGGTCCTGCAGCGCGACGTGAAGTGCCGGAAGCGCCGTGAAGTCGCCGCGCACTGCGACCGCGGTGACCGCTGCCGCGCGAACGCGCCAATCGTCGTCCGTCGTCACGAACATCAGGTAATCGAAGACTTCATCGCCCGGCACGCGCCCAAGCGCGAGGATGGCAGCGCGGCGGACTTCGAGATCCGACTCATGCGCACAATTGACGAGTACGTCCATCACCCGCTCGTCGCCCGACTTGCCGAGCGCCTCGATCGCGGCGATGCGAACCGGCGGCAGATCGTGCTCGAGGTGATGCATGAGCGGCTGCAGCGCGTCGGGATGGCGGTACTCGCCGAGCGCCTGCGCCGCGGCGGTGCGAATCCAGATGTCGGAATCCTCGAGAGCACTGATCAGCGGCTCCAGACCTTGCGCCGGAAGATGACGGACGATGGCGTTGATCGCCGCGAGACGGACGGCCGTCGCTTCGTCCGCAAGCGAAAGCACGAGTTGATCGGCGAAGCGTTCTTCGCTGAACTTGCCCATCAGCGAGATGGCCTTCTGCCGGATCACGGGATCGCTGTCTTTCGACGCCAGCAGCAACTCGTCGTGATAGCCGTCGCCCTGAATGTTCACGAACACCGAGAGTGAGTTGAGCTTCATCGGAACCGACGTTGCCTGCAGAAGCCGGCGGATCCTCGTCAGCACCTCGTTCTTCTTTTCGGGATACGCAGCCACGAGTGCCGAGATGGCGTTGACCGCAGCCTGCTGCGAGGCAACATCCGTGTCATCGAGCTTGGCGAGGAGGTAGTCGATCGAGCGCGGGTCGGTGATTTCGCCGAGGGTCTCGATGGCCAGCCGGCGGATCATGGGATTCTCGTGATCGAGCAGCGGCAGAATATTCGGGCCGGCGTCGCGTCCGCCGACGACGTTCAACACACGCAGAAGCAGCGCGATGATCTCGTCTTCTTCCGCCGTGCGCAGCATCTCCAGCAGAGACGGCACGGCGTCCTCGCCGAAATCGATCAGCGCCTGCGCCGCCGTCTCCGCGGAATCGGGATGCTGCAGGCAGTTCATCAGCACGGGAAGCGCGCGCGGATCACCCGACCAACCGAGAAACTTGAGGATGAACGACTTGACGTCGCGCTTGGGCGTGGCATGGAGGTGATCGATGAGCGCATCGATTTTCGATTCGGGGAACGACTCGCGGAACTTACGCTGGATGAGCAGCCGCTCCGCCTGCTCCACGATCTTCGGCTTGCTGGCTTCGGCAATCCGAACGAGCGCTCGCAACGCCGTCAGATTCAGCCGGTCCTCGGACGCGATGATGCGCAGCAGAAATGAGACCGTGCCGACGTCCGCGATTTTACCGATCGCTTCGAGCACCGGCTTGCGCAGCGACTTTTCGGCGTAAAGCGGCATGATCGACGGCAACGCCGCGCGATCGCCAATCTCACCCAATGCCTCCACCGCATGGAACTTGAGCCAGAGATCCTCGCGGCGCAGCACGCGCATGAGATGCGGCAGCGCCGCGGCGTCGCGGTACTTGCCGAGCGACGAAACGATCGACGAGGAGACATTGATGTCCGGCTCCCCTTCCAGCGACTCGACGAGAATGTCGAAGGCATCGCTGCTGCGAAGATCACCGAGAAGATTGACGAGCGAAAGCCGGACGTCGACATCGCCCTCGACGCGCAGCCGCTCGACGATCATTCCGATTGCCGCGTCGCCGATTCTGATCAGCGCTTCCGTCGCGGAGTTGCGCTTGCCGGCGTTCTCGGAGTCGGCGAGCGCGTCGAGGAGGCCTGCGACGACCTCGCGCTGCGGATCGTGAACGAGGCCGTCGACGATGGTCTTGCGCACGCGCCAATCCTTGTCGCCGAGCAGCTCGAACATCAGCGGATAGTTGCGCTCGTCGACCATGTGGGCGACGAGGTACGCCGCTTTCTGCCGCGCATCGGCATCGGCGGATCGCGCCTGCTCGAGCAGTTGCGGATCGGCGTTCATCGTGCGGTCTCGCAGTCTGGCGCACTCATCGTCCCGTCCCCGTCATCATGCGGCCGGCTTCTTCGCGCTTCATGCGCACGAATTGCTGCAGCGTTTCGAAAAAGATCTCAGAGCTCTGCCGGATGCGCAGCGGCACGCGCGAGTCGTAGTAGTTGCGTCCCTCGTCGATCTCGTTCTTCAGCACGTCGAAAAAATTGTCGTCACGGATTCCCGCTTCCACCTTCCCAGGGTGGTAGATAACGATGTCGCTGAGGATGAGCCGCGCCAGCCGCCGCGCTTCATCGACCTCCTTCGGCTCGACCGGCATCTCTTCAGTATGTCCAACCTCGGGAAAGAGCTTGCGAATGATCTGCCGGAACTCTTTCTCCGGAATCTGCTCCTCGATGTACTCGTCGGCACCGTAAAGATTGGTGGGGTTGGCGCGGAAACGATTGGCGCGGAACAACGCACCGATCAGGATCACGCGTGTGTGCTCGAGCGTGGCATCGGCGCGGATCTCCTCCGTCACTTCGACGCCCAGTTTTCCTTTGAGATAGACGTTGACGATGGCGAGGTCGGCACGAGTGTGGCGTATGAAGTCGAAGGCCGTGTCTCCGGCGTCGAACGTGGAGACATCGAAGCCCAGCCGGCGAAGATGTTCGGCGAGAAACGCCCGGAAGGGCCGCTCTTCGTCCGCGATGATTGCAACGCGGCGGCGCGGCAGGCTGGCAACGTTTGCCGGCGATGGTTGACTGGCAATCGCCGGACTGGGTTGTGGCAAGGCGGCGTCCGCGGCCGGTTTGAGCACCATTTGATTGCCGCATGAAGGACAGGCCAGACGCACCGCGCGCGTCAGCGGCTCGGGGATCGCCGCGCGAAATCTCGCGCCGCATTGCTTGCAGGTAAGTTCCATGAGGTCAGGTTCAGGCTAGTAGCTTGTCCAAATCGAGGAGGATCGTCAACGCATTCGCGTGACGGAAGACGCCTTGAATGGCTTCGCTCTTTTCGCTGGAGTGGACGACGGGCTGCGGTTCGATCGACGGAATCCCCACTTTGAGAACCCGTAAAACGCGATCGACTTCGAAGCCGAGGGTCTCTCCGGCGCGCTCGGCAACAATGGTGCGGGTGTCATTGCTTCCTTGGGCAGGCGGATGGCCGAGCTTTTGTCGAACATCGATGATCGTAACAATCGTTCCGCGCAGCGACATGATCCCGACGATCGAACGATCGGCGTTCGGAACATGCGTCGCCGCCCGCGGCGTGACGATCTCCACGATGTGATCGATGGCCACTGCGTACTGTTCTCCGGCCAGTACGAACGTCAGCAATTCGACCTGATCCGAAGCGCTGGTCTCGGCCTCTTCTTCGATGAATCCCTCGCGGCGCTTTCCGGCGGTCTCGCGGAAGTGCGCGAGTTTGTCTTCGGAGGGGATGGGGGGTGGGGAGTGGGGAGTGGGAGATGAGGCATCCCCCGTTTCGGCGGAGGTTGGGGTTCGTGAGTCGGGGGTCGGAGATGAGGTCGCGGCGATTTCGGTAGATGGTGATGATGAGACTTCCTGCGGCTGCCGTCTGCCGGCTGTCTGCTGTCGGGCGGTGATTTTTTTCGGGGACGGTGCGGATTGTTGAGCAACCGCCGCCGGCACATTCGAAGAACCTATCTCCGACTCCCGATCCCCAACTTCCACCTGACGCGGAGACTCACCGCTTCCAACTTCCGACTCCCGCGCAGAGCCCACCTGATCACTGATCTCTGACCCCTGATCTCTGTTTTTCTTCGCCTTCTTCCGCAGCTTCACGAGATCAACCATGCGATGACTCGATTCTCTCGTCCTGCGAAGAGGAAGCTTGATCTGCGGCGCCCGGCTCCCGACCCGCGACTCCCACATCGCGCAGCCGGTGCTCGCGCGCAGCGGCGGAGATCCGCGCGGCATCGATCGTCGCGGCGTCGTCGCCGAACGCATCGAGCAGCGCCGTCGTGGCCAGCGTGTTGATCACGCGCGGAATGCCGCCGCTGATGGCGTGCATCGCGCGCAGCGCGTCATCGTCGAACGGATTGCGTGCACTGCCTGCGACCTGGAGGCGATGCTGCACGTATTGCATGGTTTCTTCGAGCGACAAAGGGCCGAGACGATACCGCATCCCGATGCGCTGGCGGAGCGGCGCGTAGGCCGCGCGATCGAGGCGCGTCTCGAGCTCCGGCTGTCCAATGAGCAACACGGAGAGCAGGTTCTGATCGTCGAGCTGGAAGTTCGTCAGGAGGCGAATCTCGTCGAACGTCGACTTCGTGGGGATGAGCTGCGCCTCGTCGATGATCAGCATCGGCTCGCGCCCGGCCTCGTAAAGCTCGAAGAGGCGCGTGTGAATCTGATCGAGCAACTCGTTGCGGTAGCGCGCCGGCTGCAGGCCGAGTCCCGCGGCGATCGAGCGCAGGAGTTGCGCCGGCGTCAGGCGGGGATTGATCAGCAGGATCACCGGACGCGACTCGCCGATGCGGTCGATCAGCGCGCGGGAGAGCGTGGTCTTCCCCGATCCGATCTCCCCGACCAGCAGCGAGAGCTCTTTCTCTTCGACCGCATACTCCAGACGCGCCAGCGCTTCGCCATGCTGCGGGCTTTCATACAGAAATCCCGGATCGGGCGTTTTGCCGAACGGTTTGGTGGTGAAGCCGAAGAACTCTTCAAACATGGTTTCTGTCCCGACCGGGCGATAAGAAATGTTGAATGTTGAATGTTGAATGTTCAATGTTGAATGGAAGACCGAGCGATCAACATTCAATACTCAACACTCAACACTCAACATCAACATTTAACATTAAACATTTAACATCAACATTAAACATTTAACATTCAACATTTAACATTCCGCTTTTCAAACCCTCACGGCACCCACGCCACCGCCGCCCGCATCTCCCGCGCCTTTCCTCCGAACTGCTCGATCAGCGTACCGACATCGATCACCAGCACGATCTCTCCCTCACCCACCTCGGTCGCGCCGGCGATCCCCGGAATCGTCTTCAACCGCTCGCCGATCGACTTGATCACCACTTCCTGCTGACGGACGAGGGCATCGACGAGGATGCCGGCCACCTTCTCGCCCGACCGCGTCACGACCACGAACCATTTCGCATCGGGTGATTCGTCGCGCTCATTGTCGAGATGAAACGCATCGGCGAGCCGGAGCAGCGGTAACGTGAAATCGCGCAGCGTGAAGACCTCGCGCCGCTCGACGGTGCGGATGTCGCGCGAGTAGATGCGCAACGACTCTTCGACCGACGTGAGCGGAATCGCGAACTGTTCGCCGCCCGCCCGCACCACCAGCGCCTGAATGATCGCCAGCGTGATCGGCAGCATGATCCGGAACGTCGATCCTTCGCCGCGAACGGAGAGGATGTCGATCGTTCCTTTGAGCTCCTGGAGATTCTTCTTCACGACATCGAGACCGACGCCGCGCCCCGAGATCTCGCTCACCGCCGACGCCGTCGAGAAACCAGGCGTGAAGAGCATTTCGTAGGCGCGCAACTGGTCGAACGGATCATGCTGCGCCACGAGATTCCGTTTGACGGCCGCCTTCCTCACGAGCTCCGGATCGATGCCGCGGCCGTCATCCGTCACATCGAGAACGACCGAGTTCCCTTGCTGATACGCATTCAGCGTGATCCGTCCGATCGGATTCTTCCCTGCGCGGACGCGCTCCTCCGCCGATTCGATGCCGTGATCGAGCGCGTTGCGGATGATGTGCATCAACGGATCGGTCAGCTCTTCGACCATCACCTTGTCGAGCTCCGTATCCTCGCCGCGCAGCACGAGCTCGATCTCTTTGTTCAGCTCGCGCGCGACTTTGCGAACGGTTCGCGAGAGCTTCGCGTAGATCTGTCCGACCGGGACCATGCGCGTCTCGATCACAGACTTCTGCAGCTCATTCAATTTGCGGTCGAAGTTCCTCGCGATTTTCGTCAGCTCGTGCGCGGTGAGCCGCGCCTGCTGCAACGCCTCGCCCTGATGCAGCGAGCGCGTCAGGGCATCGAGCTGCGTCTTCTCGATGATCAGCTCGCCGACGATGTTCATCACGTGATCGAGCTTGCTGATGTCGACGCGCACCGTCTGCGAGATCGAGCGAAGGGAAAGATCCTCTTCCGCCGCCTCGGGCAGCGCGACCGCGGCTTCCACGGTCTCCGGCAACGCAGTACGAAGCGACGTGACGCTTCCCTCCGGAACGAGCGCGGTCACGGCGGCGGCATCGAGCGTCGAGCCGTAGAGCAGCCGGAACGCGATGCCGGCGCCGCCGCTGCTGTCGATGGCCGGAAGCGTCGAGATCACCTCGCCGGTCTGGCTCAGCAACTCGGTCAGCGCGCGCAACTTTTCATCAAAGTCGCTGAAGTCGAAACGGACCTCGACCGAGAGGATGTGCTTGCGACCGCGCACGTTCTCGACGAGCCGGTGCTCCTCATACTCGGTGAGCGACTTCTTCGTCTGTTCATCGAGCGTGAGCTCCGCGAATGGATCGGTGTGCGCCTTCTGCGCCTGGTTGGTGACGACGTGATGAATGCGCCGCGTGAGATCGGTGAGATCGACGAGGCCGCTCACCGCCGGATCGTTGATGGCGATGACGAGACGGTTGAGCGAGTCGACGGAGTCGTAGAGCAGGTCGATCAGATCGCGCGTGATCTCGATCTTTCCCATCCGCAGGCGGTCGAGCATGTCTTCGAGCGTGTGCGAAAGCTCGGAGATCTCGGCGAAACCGAGCATTCCCGCCAGTCCTTTGAGCGAGTGCACTTCACGGAAGATCTTGTTGATGACCTCGGGACGAACGTCGCGCCCCTGCGCCTCGAGCTCGACGAGATCGCGCGAGAGCGTATCGAGCAGCTCCTCAGCCTCACCCGTGAACTCGTTCAACGCCCGATCGTCTTCTTTGGACATCCCGCGCCATTGTAATGGTTCACACGCGGCGGCTTCGCAATGGGACGACCGGCATGATCATCAATAAGCTGTCATCCTGAGTCGCCGCAGCCGCGCTTTCACATTGCTCACGCATTCTTGGCAGGGCATCGCGGAGGAGGACGATCGAAGGACCCCCCAATTCCTGCCGGTTGCGAGGGCGAAAAAACTGTCGCACTGAATGAGGGGTCCTTCGACCGTCCTTCGGCACTTCGTGTCCTTCGGCGGCTCAGGATGACAGTTTGGCTATCCCGATCGCGGGAAGAGAGCGGACTGCCGACGTATGATTCCGCGCAATTCGTCAATCGCGATGATGGCACCCGACCTAAGCAATCTGGCAGGCGAGACGACGGCGTTCACTCGCTTCCTGATCCAGCTCGCGGTGACGATCGTCCTGTCGCGGCTGGTCGCGATCGCGTTGCGCAGGCTTGGCCAGTCTGCGGTGATCGCCGAGGTCGTCGCGGGTATTTGTCTGGGCCCGACGCTTCTCGGCCGCGTCAGTCCACTAGCCTTCGGCTGGCTGTTTCCGCCGGACTCCATCGGCATGTTGAAGGTGTTCGCGCAGCTCGGGATCGTCCTGTTCATGTTCGGCGTCGGGCTCGAATTCGACGAGAGCGAGGTTCGAAAGAAAGGGCGTGCGGCGGCGCTCATCAGTCTCACGAGCATCGGCCTTCCGTTCTCGCTTGGATTGCTCGTCGCACAACCGCTCGCGCGCTGGTTCGGCGGAGGTCCGCCTTCGCTCGCCTTCTCGCTCTTCATTGCCACGGCCATGAGCATTACCGCGTTCCCGGTACTTGCGCGCATCGTCAGGGAGCGTAACGTGCCGGCGGAGATCGCATCGCTGGCGCTGACCGGCGCGGCGGTCGACGACGTTACCGCGTGGATCCTTCTGGCGTTTGTGACTGCAATCGCCAAAGGTGGCGCGCTCTCCAACACGCTCGTGATGATCGCGTGCGTGATCGTCTTCGCCGCGGTGATGCTGAAGATCGTCCCGGCGTTGCTCGCGCGATGGAACCGCAGCGCGATCATGCCGCTGCTGCTCCTCTGCCTTTCAGCCGCGGTCGCCGAGTGGATCGGCGTGCATGCGGTCTTCGGCGCGTTCGCGGCCGGCGTGGTGGTTCCGCTCTCGCGTGAAGAGCGGAACGCCTATCGCCGGCGGACAAACACGCTGGCGGTGGTGTTTCTCCCGCTCTACTTCGCGTATACCGGACTTCGCACCGACCTCGGACTACTCACCAAAGGACCGGCCCTTCTCGCTTGCGCGCTCGTAGTCGTCACCGCCACGATCGGAAAATTCGGCGGCGGCACGATCGCCGCGCGTCTCTGCCGCATGTCCTGGTACGACTCGCTATCGATCGGCACGCTGATGAACACACGCGGATTGATGGAGTTGATCGTGCTCAACATCGGCTACGACATCGGCATCCTGACGCGCGACGTGTTCGCGATCTTCGTGATCATGGCGCTGGCAACGACGTTTGCCACGGGACCCGCGCTCACTGCGCTGGAGCGGTGGAAGGCACGAAGGGTCGCGGTCGATCCCGCGAGCGCGCTTGCCGGTGAGGCATAACGGAAATCACGACTCGATACGTCCCCGATGCGATTCCAATCTGCGTCCATCGGCGCAATCTGCGGATCTTGGTTTTATCCGCAGATGCCGCAGATGAACGCAGATCAAGACCGCTGTCCCGCCCTACGCCACCTTCAGCAGCCGCCGCAACTTCTCGATCAGCTCCGACGCCTGGAACGGCTTGACGAGATACTCCTCGGCGCCCAGTGCCGCAGCGCGCTTGCGGTCCTCTTCGCGCGACTCGGTCGAGATCACCATGATCGGGATCGAACGATGCACGGGATGGTTCTTGAGGAACGAGACGAGCTCCAGACCGTTGATGTCGGGCATATTGATGTCGGTGAGGATGGCGTCGAATTTGTGATGCGGCAGTGTCTTCAGCGCCTCGAAGCCGCTGGCCGCTTCGACGATCTCGAGGTCGTAGGCCTCGGTTCCTCCCTCGATGATCGTGGTGAGGTAGGCGCGCATGGAGCTCGAGTCTTCGACGACTAATACTTTCAACGGCCTGCCTTCTCCGCCGCGAATACGGCGTTGCCGAATGCGTATCCGGCCTGCGAAAGAAAAATCTCGAGTCCTGTCATGGTGTCGATCGGCGCGTGGTGCGCGGCGTTGTCTCCGTACAGAATACCAATGGTCCGTTTCGCGTGCATGATCGGAAGCGCCACGACCTCGGATGGAAGAAGGCCGCCCATCCGATCGATCAGTTCTTCATTGGCCGGCGTGCGCCGCATTTTGCCGCGATGTGCTTCTCCCGACGCCACCACGTCGCTGAGAACCGATGGTGCAGCCCGCGAGATTCGCAGCGATTGAATCCGCTTCGTCATCGAGTCTCCGCCGCCGGCCGGACCGAATCCATCCACGCCCGTGAATATGTCGTCGCTGGCGATGAAGATTGCGCCGCGGTCGAGATACTCGGCGGAGAGACGAAGAATCGTCGCCGATACCTCGCCGATATCGTTCGGATTCGACAGCTCGTTGATGAGCTGCTTGAGAAGACCGAAACTGCGGTCGACGTTCTCTTTCTCCGCCGTCTCGTAGAAGCGCCGGCCGGCATCAGGATCGAGACCTCCGGTGAACTGCTCCCACTGCTGAAAGGCGCGCTCGGCGAAGAGCGTCAATTCGTCCGCGAACATGCTCAGCTCTTCTTCGGCCAGGCCCGGCTGCAGACGCTCGGCCGTGGGCTTCGTCATGTAGAGATCGGCGCCGCGGCGCAGGAGATCGTGGCGGCGCCGCAAATCCGGTTCGCCATCGATGATGACGACCGGCAGCCGCGGATTCTTTCGTTTGAGCTGCTGCATCAGCACTTCGGACTCGGCGGTCCGCTCCAGGAACGTGACGAAGAACGTGTTCGCGCGGATCGAATCGCCGATGGCCGTTCGCGCATCGTCGAGCGTGCCGAACTGCGCGATCTTCACGCCGTTCTTACCAAACGCACGCCGCGCAGCGACGCGGATGAGCGGATTCCGCTCGAAGAGGACTACGTTGCGATAGGTGGCATCGGGCGACTCGACCTCGATCAGACCGCCGGCGACTTTGAATTGCGTCGAGCGCGTGCCGGGTGAGGTGACAGGCTTCGACTCCAAGGGCGGTTGCGAAAAACCCGCAACCGCGACCGGCTTGGGCGGTGGGGGTGTCGCGGCCTCCGGGAATGGCTCGTCATCGGGCACAGGCGCAAACGTTTTGTCATCCCGCTCTTCCGGCGTCGGAAACGGCAGCACGTTGTCCTCGGGAACGATGTGAAGTTCCGTTGGCTTCGGCTGACCGAGCCCGAGGTCGAGAGATGGAGGCGGGGTGTCAGGGGCGCTCGAACCGCGCAGCAACGCCTTGCCGACTTTCATCGACTCCTCGAGGCCGCGCAACGGTTTGAGCTTCTCGCCATCGGCGGCGCCGACGATCTTCTGCGGCGCGAAGCCGCCTTCTTTGAAGATCGCGTCGGCGTCGTACTCCACATCGAGCGGTCCGACCTGATCGCTGAGGATGAAGTTGAACTCCCCTTCGCGGCTCTGCAACAACGGCGCGACGACGGAGACGATGCGATCGTGAATCGCAGTGCCGAGGTCCTGGATGGAGAGGAGATTCATCTCGACCGCGGCCGTGCCGTACGGAATCCCGCTCTCTTCCATCTGCCGCAATCCGGGCACGGCCGCTTCCGGCAACAAGCCTTTGGCCACGAGGTAGGCGGGAAGATCGGGATACTCAGGCGACGACGCGTTGACGACCAGACCTTGCCGGAACAGCACCGTGTGGCGTCCGCGGTCGTCGACGATCTCCAGCACGCCCGTTCGCCGGCTGAGATAGACGATCTGAACGATGTCGGTGAGGGAGAGATCTTCGAGGCGGCCGAGGAGACTCATGCGCCGGTCTCCGCGAGGGGCAGTAGTCCGAAAGGCGAATGTTGAATGTTGAGTGTTGAATGTTGAGTATTGAATGCCGGTAAGGCCGCCGCCTCCCTTTCAACATTCAACATTGAACATTCAACATTCAACATTCGTCTGCTCACGCAGGAGCGCATGCAACGGCCAATAGACGTCGAACGAGTCACGACGCCAGATTGTAGCGTTTCAGTATCCCGTCGAGGATGCCGTTGATGAACTGTGGTGATTTGTCGGTCCCGAATTTCTTGGCGATCTCGATCGCTTCATCGATGACGACGAGCTTTGGCGTCCCCGTTTCGTGGAGGAACTCGTAGATCGACATGCGGATGATGTTGCGGTCGACGACGGCCATGCGCGAGATCCGCCAGTTGTCGGCCTGCGCCTGGATCATGCCGTCGATCTCGGATAGATGGTCGACCGTGCCGCAAAAAATCTTCGTCGCGAACTCGCGCGTGTTCGGCTTCGACTTCTCCAGATCTTCGAACGTGGCCAGAATCATCTCCGGCGCATTCCCGGCCATGTCGTGCTGGAAAAGCATCTGCAGCGCCAGCTCACGTGCTTTTCTTCGCGCTCCCATCAAAAGTCTCCGCTGCGAAGGACGCGCCACAGGTTGGCCATCTCGATTGCCGCCAGCGCGGCCTCCCAACCCTTGTTGCCGCTGCCTGGTGACGAGCGCTCCACCGCTTGCTCGCGCGTGTTGCAGGTGATGACGCCGAAGGCGACGGGAAACTGCGCATCGACCGAAACACGCGACAGCTCGTTGGTCACCTGGGCCGAGATGAAATCGAAATGCGGCGTATCGCCACGCAGAAGACAGCCCAGCGTGATGACGGCATCGAGCCCGCCCGCGTCGATCAGCGTCCGCGCCAGCGCCGGAATCTCGAACGCGCCGGGAACGCGGTAAACGCATATCGCGGCGTCGTCCGCGCCGTGCCGTGTCAGGCAATCAAGCGCGCCGCGGAGGAGTCCGTCGACGATCTCGTCGTTGAACCGGCTGGCGATCACAGCGAAGCGAAGACCTGCGGCGTTGTGGTCGCCTTCAAAAGAGCGGGGCATAACGGGCGCGGATTATATGCGCGGCTCGGCGGCATCCGGCGACCGAAAGACGCAGTACCATAACGCCATGCGAAACAAACTGCTGTTGGCGGCTCTGGCCATCGTCGCGGGCACTGCGTGTGACCCGACGATCAAGAAATTCGAAGTCGTCCCGACCACGCTGCAATGTCCCGGCAATGTGACCTTGACATGGAAGGCCAGCGACAAAGGCGTTCATCTCAACTCCGATGAACCGGTCGTGCCTCCGACACCGGCGATTCTGCCGATGCAAGGTACGCGGCAGCAGCTCGTCACGAAGACGACCGAATTCTCGCTCTACTTCCCGGGCGCAGGTCATCGCGAGATTTCCGTAATCGTCAAAGGCGGTAAGGAGTGCGGCGGTCCCGGACCTGGCCCCGGAACTTGTGGTCCGTCCACGCTGACGTTCCACGGCCAATGCTTCAACGCCAATCAGGGGCCGTCGTACGACACGCAATCGATCAGCGCGGCGGCAGGTCCCGGCGCGATCACCATGCTCCTCAACGACGCCGACTTCCCCGTTCACGTGCTCCACGCCGGCCAGGAGATCGGACTCGGCGCGGGCGGCGGACCCGTCTTCCCGCTTCCGCCAGGAATCGCCGCCGCAGGCAGTTACACGATCACCGTGCCCGGCCAGGCCGGACTCCTGATCTGCAAAGACGCGGGACCGCTTAACGGAACGACGGACGCGCCGCCAGTAACGATTCACGTCACACCGACGTGCCCGAAACCGTAGATGGGCCAGCGTGGAGACACGGTGCTTGGCCCGTTGAAGGTCGCTGCGACTGGAATCGTCAGAACGAACTTCGCAGGTCCGCACTTGTTCGGCGCAGCGATGTTCGCGCGGCAGGCGTTTGGTTTGGAACAAACCGGTATCGCGTCCGACCGACCGTCTAGTTTCTTCGACGAAACCAGATCATTCGTCGTCGCGGCGATCCTCCTTTCTGTTGCGTGCGCCGAGGCTTGGGCCGGCGAAGTCGCGGCTGACCCGGATGTTTTTTTTCCGCTGAAGGATCTCGCCACGACTCGTGCCGCACTCGACGAGATGATCCGTTGGTCATCTGTCGCAAGAAAATATAATCGGCTCGCCGAACTGGCCAACGTGGCTCCCCCAGATTTTGCGGCAGGACCCGACGCAGCGATGAAGGACCTGATCCTTCTTCGCAACAACCTGATCCACTTTCATGCGGAGTGGCCTGACGCGCGCGATGTTCACGAAAAGGTCGAACGGTGCTTGGTGGGTCGTTTTCGCCGTTCTCCGCTGCTTCACCCGGGTGGAGCATTCTTTCCCGACGCTTTCGCCAGCTACGACGCGGCGCGCTGGTCGGTTACGACTGCACGTGGATTCGTAGAGCGCGTAGCTGAACGCGCCGGCTGGCCGCATCCGTGGGCTAAGCCAATTCATGCGGACAAGCTGGTTCTACCCGACGCACGAAGCTAGGAGAGAGCTGACACTCTACCGCCCGCTCGCAATCGCCGGCGCGCTGCGCACCTCCTCGCGGTCGTTGTAGTAGTTCACCAAGCCCTCGTAGATCGCCTCTGCCACGTGCTGGCGGTACTTCGCGGTCTTGATCAGCGCACGGTCTTTCTCGTTGCCGAGGTTGCAGATCTCGAGGAGGAGACGAGTGGGGACGAGGTTGTAGCGGATCACGGCAGGTACCCACTCGCGTCCCTCGCGCACGACGTTGTCGCGCACCGGATTGAATGGATGAATTTTGAGCTTGTCGGCCTCGAACGCGTCGATGATCGATTCCGCGAGATCGCGCGAGAGGCCTTCGGCAGCGAGCGATTCCTTCTCCGAGTGCCGCACCACCGGACTCTCGCGCACTTCCGCGCGCGCCAGGTACACCGAGTCGCTCTTTTCGTACGACCCGGTCACGTAGCGCTGACCGGGGATGTACGCCATCGCGCCGCGCAGCGACGGATGCAGCGAGTCAGCATGAATGGAGATGAACACGACTTTCTCGCGTGCAACGCTATTTTTCATAGCGCGGCGGAAGATCGAGTTCGCGAGGTACCAGCGCAGATTCACGCCCACTGCCGGATCGCCGATCACGTACTTCGGCGACGTGAGAATGATGTGGTCCGTCTGTTCCTCGAGCTCATCATCCTCGGGAACGTCGTAACCCGCTTGCTTCGACTTCGTCGTCGCCGAGACTGTCGCAGCCGATTTTTTCTCGAGGATGCGCTTCAAACGGCACATCACGTCGTACACGTAGTTCGACTCCCACACTCCGTCGTGCGTCGTGCCGGCGTCGCGTCCGCCGTGACCAGCGTCGAGAATCACGCGCACGCCGGCCAGACCTTTCGCGCGCGGACGCACTGCAAGTTTTGCGCTTTCGCGTTTCACCTGCTCGCTGGCCACGCGCGCCGGATCGTCGTAGGGAAGATATTCGGGAAGGAGAAGCGACATCGGAATCTTCACGCGATAGCCGATCGGAATCCTCGCCACATCCTCGATTCCGTTGAATCGCTCGATGCGCTCGAGTACGTCGCCAACGTCTTTGGCGTAGACGCGGCCCGTGAAGCGAATGGCCACCGATGAATAGAGCGCTTCGCCCTTTTGCAGCCGGTAAATAGCGAACGGCTCCGCGGAGGTCCGGTCGTAAGTCAGCGAAGGCGTCAGCGACGGCTGAGCGGATTCGACCACGGCCACGGCTTCAGGTAACGGCGCTGCCGTACCATGAGCATCCGCGCTCGTACGCTCTTCCGGATCGTCCTCCGATTTCCGAACCTCGGCTGTCTTCGGTGCATACCGTTCCTCCATTTCGCCGCGGCGGAATGCCGCAGCGAGAAGCTCCTTCGGGATGAGGATCACGTCACCTTTGTGGGTGGAGAGGCCCTGCGACGGATTGGCGGCGCGGATCGCGGCGTACTTCTCGCCGCTGCCCGTGAACCACTCCGCGATGTTCCAGAGCGACTCTCCTTCGATGCCGCTGTTGCCGACGACGACGTGGCGCCAGCCCGCGGCGGTAGCGCTGTCGGAAGGAAACAGCGTCGTCACGATCTCGCGCTGAAGATTCGGACGAAGAATGTTGAATGGAAGATGGACGATCTGCTCGCTGGTGAGATTGCCGCCGGCGTGATTGAACGCCACGATCTCGTTCCAGCGGCCGCCGTCGCCGGTTACGCGCTTCGCCAGACGGCTCCAGGCATCGCCGTCGTGCGGCTTGACGACGACGTCGATGCGGTAGTCGGCGGTGAGCGAAGCGCGCAGCTCAGGCGTGATGTTCGCGGCCGCGATTGTTTTCGAGGAAGACGCGGCGACAAGAGCCGCCGGAAGAAATAGAGCTCCGAGGAGACCCACCCACCACTTACGCACGAAGAAAGTGTAGCACCGAGTCGGCGTCACCAGATCGTTTTCACGGAGCGGAAGGCACGGATGCGCCGGTCCTTCGACACCAGCGGAGCGTGATGCGTCATCGCCGTGGCGACAATGATCCGGTCCGCGGGGTCGTCATGGAGCCACTCGAGACGCGTCGACGCGATCGCAACGGCCGGTGAAAGTTCGAGCAGCGTCACCTTCGGGATTTCCAGAGCCTGCGCGACCCAGAGCGAGACGTCGCGGTCAAGATCGAGTCGTCCCTTCGCAACCAGCAGCGCGACCTCCCAGCAGCTGATCACGGAAATCCCGATTTGCTCTGCGTCGTCGAGAGTGCGCAACGCAATACGCGACATCCGATGCCGCCAGTCGATCCACCACACCCAGGCATGAGTGTCTGCAATGATCACTTGTTGGCTTCCCATGTGACGTCGACCGGGTCGACTATGTCGTCGGCATCAAGGACGCTTCCCCGCAATGAAGGCGCCTTTTCGATGGGAACGACCCGGGCCACTGCGCGGCCGCGCTTCGTCACAACGATCTCCTGCCGGGTTACTGAAACCTGATCGAGCAGCGCCAGACACTTCGATTTGAATTCTCCAGCCGGTATCTCATGTATTCTGACCATGGTCATAAGTCTATGGTCATAACGCGCGAACGTCAAGGGCCTGTCGAACCTGTACCGTCTTGGCGGACTGCGTTCAGGTTGTCACGGCCGGCGGCAGCTCGCGCCAATAGCCGGTCTCGCTCTCGAAGGCGTTGGCGGCGCGGAAGAGGGCTCGCTCCGAAAAGTGCGGACCCATGATCTGCAACGAGAGCGGCAGTTTCCCGCGCGAGAAGCCTGACGGTACGGCGATCGCGGGGATGCCGACGAGGTTCGCGGGCGCGGTGAAGATGTCGCTGAGATACATCGCGAGGGGATCGTCCGTCTTCGCGCCGATCGGAAACGCCGGCTCGGGCGTGGTCGGCGTCAGCAGGAAATCGACGTGCTGAAACGCGGCGTCGAAATCGGCGCGCATTTTCGCGCGGACCGCTTGCGCGCGGCCGTAGTACGCGTCGTAGTAGCCGGACGACAGCGCGAACGTGCCGAGCATGATGCGGCGCTTCACCTCGTCGCCGAATCCTTCGCCGCGCGATTCGAAATAGACCTCGCGCAGTGTCTTCGCGCGCGCGATGCGATGACCGTAGCGGATGCCGTCGAAGCGCGAGAGGTTCGCGCTCGCCTCCGCATTGGCGACGATGTAGTAGACGGCGATGGCATAGCCGATCGTCGGAATGCTGACGTCTTCGATGATCGCGCCGCCGCCGCGAAGCACGGCCAGCGCCTCGTCGAAATTCGCGCGCACTTCTCCTTCCAGTTTCTCCACCGCTTCGCGCACAACGCCGAAGCGCAAGCCGCGGACGCCGGCATCGAGATCGGCAGCGTAGTCATCGACCGGTGTTGATGACGACGTGGAGTCGAACGAATCGTGACCGGCGATCACACCGAGGAGGTCAGCGCATTCGCGGACGGTCTTGGTGACGATGCCGATCTGATCGAGCCCCGACGCAAAGGCCACGAGGCCGTTGCGGCTGATGCGGCCGTAGGTCGGTTTGAGTCCGACCACGCCACAGAGCGCCGCGGGCTGACGCACCGAACCGCCGGTCTCCGATCCGAGCGCTGCGAGCACCATGCGCGCGGCAACGGCCACCGCCGAGCCGCCCGACGACCCGCCCGGAACGCGCGTCGGGTCCCACGGATTGCGTGCAGGGCCGAACGCGGAATGCTCGGTCGACGATCCCATCGCGAACTCGTCGAGATTGGTTTTCCCGACGACGCTGCAGCCGGACTTGCGCAATCGCTGCACCGCCGTGGCGTCGAACGGCGAAACGAACGTCCCGAGAATCTTCGACGCGCACGTTGTGGGCATTCCGGTCGTGACGATGTTGTCCTTAACGCCTACCGGCATCCCTTCACCAGCGTCGCGGTCGACGTGCAGGAACGCATTCAGTTTCGGATTGCGCGCGTCGATCGCGCGAAGCGACGCCTCGACGAGCTCGCGTCCGCTCACTTCGTTCGTTGCTTCGTGCCAGGGAAGATGAAGAAGATCAGTCACCGATCACCTTCGGGACGATGAAGTGGCCGTCAGCGCTGAACGACGGCGCGTTGCCCGCGGCGGCCGCGCGATCGACGGACGGACGCACGACATCGTCGCGCAGCGGTGTGGCGGCCGGCTGCATCCCTTCTTCGAATCCAGTGACGTCGACTTCGCGGAGCTGGTCGATGTACGAAAGGATCTTCGTCATCTCGCCGGCCATCCGTTCCAGCCCGGTGTCATCGAATTCGAGATGCGCAAGGTCGGCGATGCGCTTCGCTTCGTCGCGGTCGATCTTCATCGGCGCGAAGTGTATCGCGCCCCATCGTAGTGCAGACATTCCTGTCTGCAACCGCCGGGCGTCCCTGCCCGGCGGTGGTGTTTGTGTTGTTCGGTGCTGGTTTTGAGGCGGTGCGCAGATCTCGGACACACCGCCGGGCAGGAATGCCCGGCGGGAGCAGGCAGGAATGCCTGCTCTACGCTTGTCGCAACGCAGTCACTTTGTCGAGAATCTCGCGCTCGGTCGGAAACCGTCCCTCGTCGCGTTTCGAGAAGATCTTCTGCTCGTTGACCGTGACCACGAAGATTCCCCCGCTTCCGCGAACGACTTCGCTGTCGATCCCGAATTCCCGTTTGATCTCAGCCGCCAGACTGGAGGCTCGAGGCAGGTAGTTTCAAACGCCGCAGTAATCGATTCGAATGTGCATGTGATCAATGGACAATGGAGAATGGAGAATTGATATCGGAAGAGGACGAGTTTATTCGTTGTCCACTGTCCATTATCAATTGCCCATTCACGTCGTCTTCACCAGAATCGCCGTCACGTTGTCCAATCCGCCTCGCTCGTTGGCCATGTCGATCAGTTCCTTGCAGGCCTTCTCCAGATCGTCGGTATTCGCGGTGACGAGCTTGAGGATCTCTTCTTCGGGAACCATGCCAGTGAGACCGTCGGAGCAGAGAAGGTAGATATCGCCCGGCTTGCTGTCGATCTCGGAGGCGTCGGGATTGACCGAGAGGGCGCCGCCGAGGGCGCGGGTGATGACGTTGCGGAGAGGATGTTTTTCCGCTTCTGCTTCGGTGAGCATTCCAGCCTGGACCTGTTCGAAGACCCAGGAGTGATCGCTGGTGATGCGCGAGATTTTCCCGTGTCGGATCATGTAAGCGCGCGAGTCGCCGACATGCGCGACCGACATCTTGCCGCCGTCGGCCATGGCGGCAACCACGGTTGTGCCCATGCCGCGGAGCCGGGCATCTTTGCGCATCGCCTCGAGGACGCGGGTGTTGGCCATGCGCAGTGCAGCCATCAGGCGATTCGTCGTGCGCGTGTAGTGCTCATCGTACGCGTGCGGCCAGGTGCCATCGTCCTCTTTCGTATGGACGATAAACTCGGAGATGGAATCGACGGCGATGCGAGACGCGATCTCGCCCGCGGCGTGGCCGCCCATGCCGTCGGCGACGAGAAAGAGCTTCGCCTCATCAGCGACGAGGAACGAATCCTCGTTGTGCTGGCGCTGTCGTCCAACGTGCGTGAGGCCGTATGCCTTCACTTCCATTCCCATTCAGCCTTTCTTGAAAAGGCTAAACCCCTTTCCGGCGTCCTTCACTTCACTGCGCTGGCGCAATTCTGACAGGGACGTACGGATTTCAGTATTGTCCGCGTCCCACTTTAACGCTTCCTCGAGATATCTCTCTGCTTTTGCTGAAAGTCCGGCGCGTTTGCAGATCGCTCCGGCGTCCTTGAGAAACGCCGGATTCATCGGTTCCCGCTGCACCGCCGTCTCGATTGCCTGCACTGCCTGGCGGCTGTATGCGGGGATCCGCGCCGCAGCGAGAGCCAGGTAGTGAAAGGCTTTCCCATCGGCAGGATTGTGTTTCGCGGCCATGTCGAAATTCTCGTATGCGCCGCTCATGTCCCCTTCTTTGTAGGCTTTGATTCCGCGGGCCATGTAGACCTTGGCAACCTGCGCGAAATCGGCGGGACCGGCTGCGGATCGGGATCCGCCCGCGCCGATCTCGGCGTCGTGCTGCTTGCGTCGCGATGCGTTCGTCAGCACGTTCACGGCCTCGGTCAGGGTCTGAAACTTCCGCTCCGCGTCGGCCTTGTCCGGCCCGTTGTAGCGGTCCGGATGCTGCTCTCGCGCGAGCTTTCGAAACCGCTCCCGGATCTCCGGCTCGGAGGCGGAGCGTTCGACTCCGAGCACTTCGTAGTAGTTGACCTTCATTCAGGTTTTGTTACTGCGTTGGATGTACACCTTCCGGGCCAGGGATCGAACGGTCTCGCTCACCCCTTTGTCGTCCTTCAAGCCCTTCAAATCGCGCAAGGTTAATCGATTGATCATTGGCAGGACAACCCCCACCGGGCACTTCGGATTGCGCGCCAGGGTGACGGCGATGTTGTATTTGGAGATCCATTCGCGCTTCATGCTGATGAGACGGAGGACCTCTTCTTCGATGTTGCGCATCGAGGCGACCGACTCCACTTCGAGCTCGCTCATCCGCGGATTGCGCATGACGGCGCTGCAGACGAGTTTGTTGTGATCGCGAATCAGGATCATTCGCTCGGTCTTGCCACCCTTGAATGCGAGCTGCACTTTTTCCGACACGGTCATCAGCAGAATCTGCGAGAAAATCGACATCTTCTTCTCGTCCTGCTTCTCGCTCTCCATGAGCTGGGGTGGTGGCGCACTGCTGTCGTGCTCGACGGCGGCCTTCTCCAGCAGATCCGCGATCGGTTCGTCCGACAGACCGAGCATCGGCTCGTCTTCGTCCACCTCGGCGGGCTGCAGCGCGGCGATCCGCGCTTTCTTGTCGAAGAACTCCTCGCGCGTCTCCAATGCGCGGCGGCGTACTTCGGGCGTGAGTGAGGGGTTGGCGAGGAGCGCGTCCAGAATCTTCGGAGCGCGAATGATGCGGGCCTGGTTGATGACGACGACTTCCTGAACCGCAGCATCCGCAGTCGCAGCGATTTCTGCGACGAGGTCGTCCGGGACGGCTCGATTGCGGACCAGCTCTTCGAGAACGAGAGGATCTTCACTGGCGCGCACCAGCATCGCCAGATGCTCCGCGGGAGCGGTTTCATTCGCCGCAAACGAGAGAATGCTGCGCGCGGGAACCTCGGCCAGCGACGCGCGCGCAGCAGCAGCGATCTCCGCGTCCTGAAACTGCGTGAGGCTGGCAAGAACGGCGATGAGATCGTCCTGCGGCAGCGGCAGAAATCCGCGTGCCAGCGTCTCGATCGCTTCGCGCGAATAGCCGCCCGAGGCGATGCCCTGGATGATGACGCCCGCGGAGAGCTCGGCCGGAATGACGCTCATCGTGGATTCATCTTCAGCAGGGAGTCGCGATCGAGCACGACATCGTGAAGCACCTGCCTCTCGCGGCCGAGAGAGGGAACCGCCCTGTCGTTGAGCGTCAACGAAATGCCGGCTGCATTACCGATCGTACGGAAGCGAAAACGATCCTTCGCTTCGATCGTGCGGTGATATCCGCGCCGTAGCTCGTCGTTGATCACCGTCTCGCCGTCGGCTTCCAGCACGACCACGGATGGCTCGCCAACCTCGATGCTCAACACGAGCGAGTCCGGCCTACCCGGCTGCGATTGCGTCGCCGATGACGCCGTCTGCGGCGATGTGGTCGTAGCCGTCGCCTGCTGCGCTGCAGGCGTCACCGGCGTCGCTACCGCGGTGGTTACCGTTCTCGCTTCTGTGCCGATGTGCTCCTCGCTGGCAAGGCGGCTGTCGCGCCGATGCTTGAGCGCCCAGTAGCTGACCGCCGCGAGCGCGACGACGACGATGATGAGGATGTAGACGTTCCGGTCGACCCGCGCGTAAGGCGGCGGGATGCTCATTGCTGGCGCTTTTTTTCGCGACAGCGGCGGCGCCTGAGGTGTAGTCAGCCGCTCGAGATGCGCCGATTGTTCGATCCGATCGTCGCCGACGGCGGCGAAGTTGTAGCGGTTGACCATCTCCTCGGAGCTGAGCCCGAGGTAGCGGGCATACTCGCGGACGAAACCGCGCGTGAATACGGGCGCCGGCAACGTCTTGTGATCGTTGCGCTCGATCGCGTCGAGAAAGCGCTTGCTGATCTTCGTGGCGTCGGCGATCTCCTTCAGCGAGATGCCGCGAATCTCACGCTCACGCCTGAGCTCCTCGCCGAATGACGCGAGCTCCGATTGGTTTGGCGTTGGTTCCTGATCAGGCATGGTCGCGTTCGCAGAAGAGATCGGATGCTGGAGATTGGAGATCAGAGATTAGAGATCAGAGATCAGAGATTAGAGATCGGAGATCAGAGACACCATAGATTACAGAGATCAGAGAAGACCAGCGATTGAGGATTTTGGAACATCAAGAGTATCGAGATCCGGGACATTCAGAGACGGAGATCATCGAGCGAAAGCTCAGGCACCTGATCTCTGATCTCTGGCCGCTGATCTCTGTTCTTCCGCCATTCTAACGAAAACGCGCTCCCTCAGCCGTTCAATGCAGCGCCGCAGGTAGGTCGACGTGGATGGATGCTCATGGATGATGAGCAGATCGCGTTGCGACAGGAACCTGAGCTGGAGTGCCGCGGCCGCGCGCGGCGTCGACGGATTCATGACCAGCGCCCGGCGGATTGCGTAGCGGAACGACCACTTGCGGTCGTCGGCCAGCAGTTGCAGTTTCCCGGCGGTCGCCTTCTCCGATCCGGCCAGAACGAGCAGGTCTTCTTCTCGCAAACGCTGATTGAGAAGGAGTGCAGCAAACACTCTCGCATCAGGATCGAAGAGAAGAATCTCGATCAACGAAGCGCTGCAGCGCTTCGCTGTGGCGATCCGTTCGCCGAGCGAAAGAGTCTCGATCCGGCGAAGAAGCTCCGCCTCGACTGCGCGTCGGACCTGCGCGGAGACATGGACCTCGAGCGAGAGCTGGATCAGGTCAGGCCAAAGCACCTGACGAACGAGCTTCAGAGCGTGCGCCAACGGCGTGGCGCGATCGCGAATCCGGCGAAGTTGGACTTCGTAGACCGTTCCACCCCGACCGCTCGATTCGCGCATTTCGAAAACCTCGGCATGTGTCAACGGGTCATCGGCCAGTCAGCGGTTGTGCGTCCGCGGCGTTGGTTGGACGCAGCGTGAAGCGTTGCCGGATACGAGAACCCTTCGATTCAGCGGTGCGATTGCGACCCCGGAGGATTGCGTTTCTGCATGCTACTCTTCGGCGGATGGGAAAACCACGCTCCGCGCCGGTCGCAAAAGAGGGGTCCGTGCCGTACGCGCTGATCGCGGCAATCCTGCTCGGCGCCGGCATCATCCTGATCCCTGTCATCTATGCGAGTGGCGTCGTCGAAACGTTTCGTGCGCCGAAGGAACTCGCGTTTCGCGCGGAGGCGATCCTGCTTGCGCTGACAGGCGTTTTCGCGGCAACGTCGCCGCGAGCCTCCTGGCGTAAGGCAATGGCGGCGCTGCCTCGCCGGGAGTGGTATCTCCTGGCGGCGATCGGGATCTGGAGCGTCGTCACGACGGTGACATCGACGAATCGTCCGCTCAGCCAAGCCAGTCTGATCACGGTGGCAGCGGCAATGGTGATCTATATTGCAACGCGCCTCGTGGCACCCAGTCTGGGGTTGCCTGTGCTGTTCGTCGTCTTCATCGGAGCGCTGATCAACGCGGTCGTCGTAACTCTTCAGGAATTGCGCATCTGGAATCCATTCGTCTTCCCAGCAGACGTCACCGATCATCTGCAGAGCGTGGGCTTGCTCGGCAATTCGAATGATGTCGGCACGGTTCTCGCGGGACCGGCGGTGGTCGCCCTGGTTGCTGCCGTGGCGTTGAGAGGCTGGCCACGAGCTCTGTATGGTTCGGCGGGCGCAATCCTGTTCGCGGGGATTTTCATGAGCCGCACGCGGACGGCGATGGTTGCCTTCGCAGCAGGAATGATCGTCGCGGCACTCCTGCGGCCACGGAAGCAGGCATTGTCGGTTGGAGCGTTGCTGATCGTCTGCGCCTTGGTTGCGCTGAGACCCTCGACAGGGATTGGCCAATATTTTCGCCAGTTGATTCCTGCGGCGCGCAACCGCGACTACCCAACTCTTTTTTCCGAGCGCCTTGTGCCCTTTCTGAGCGCCATCGAAATGGTACGAGGCCATCCCGTGACCGGGGTTGGTCCCGGTTGCTTCAAGTACCAATTCATGATGATCCGACTTTCTCTGGAACAACGATACCCGCCGCAGTGGACACGCGGCTGGCCGATGAATTTCGGCGAGACTCACAACGATCACCTGCAGGTGGCAGCGGAGACTGGGCTGCCGGGATATGCCCTCTTTGCGGCAGCGATCCTTCTGCTGGCGGTTCCTTCCCGCCGAGCCCAACGCCTGCTTGAAACGGCCACGACAGAACGGCATAGAGTGGCGCGCGCCGTGCGCACGCCGCTAGCGGCAACATTCCTTGTCGTCGCGATCGCCCAGTTTCCGCTCCAGATCGCCGCTCCCCGTTTGATGTTTCTCCTGCTCGCGGCAGTTTCTGTTTCGTGGGATCACGACGATGGGTAATACCCTCATCCGCGGTCTTTTTCGGCTCGCAACTACCGCGGCCGCCGCAGCAGCACTTTTTCGTTACGTCTGGCTGCCGGAGCGCGCGGATCACGTTCTGAAAGCCGTCACTACGCGCACGGAAAGCGCCATGCAATTGAGTGGCAACAAAGCGGTGTTTTCCGCTCGCAACAACCTCGAGCTCCTTCACCCATTCGCAAATGTTTGCCGCCTTTCGGTTGCCTATCACCTGGTGTACGCTGTCAACCTGCGCATCCTGGGGCGCAACAACGAGGCCATCGAGCATTACACCTCTGCTCTGGCCGCGGACCAAAGGCCGGAAATCTACTTCGACCGTGGCACGACCTATCTCGACGAGAAAAAGCTCGACGCTGCTGTCGCGGATATCGCCCTCGCCACGCGCTTCAATCCCGTCTATATCGAGAGCGTAGATACGGCGATCAGAGAGCGCGTCACCACATTCAATAAGTCCCTGCCGTATAATCCGCCGCCGCATTGAAAGTCAGTGCCTGGGAGACAGCCTTTGAAAGTTCTGATCACGGGAGGTTCCGGCTTCATCGGATCGCATCTCGCCGACAAATACCTCGACCGTGGGGATGAGGTATCCATCATTGATGACCTCTCCACCGGGAGCATCGAGAACATTGCACACCTGAAGCCGAATCCGCGGTTCCACTACACGATCGACACGGTTCAGAATCTGCCGCTCCTGACGGAACTGGCAGACGCCTGCGATGTAATCGTTCACCTGGCGGCCGCCGTCGGCGTGAAGCTTATCGTTGAGAGTCCGGTCCGCACGATCGAAACGAACGTGCGCGGCACCGAAGTGGTCCTCGCGGTCGCCAACAAAAAGAAAAAGCGGGTGCTCGTCGCTTCGACGTCGGAAGTCTACGGACTCAGCACCGATGTCCCTTTTCGAGAGGATGGCAATCTCGTGATGGGAGCAACGACGAAGGGACGCTGGAGTTACGCCTGCTCGAAAGCGATCGACGAGTTTCTCGCACTTGCATACTGGCGCGAGAAGAAGCTCCCCTCAACGGTCGTTCGTCTCTTCAACACTGTCGGTCCGCGGCAGACAGGCCAGTACGGCATGGTCATCCCCACCTTTGTCAAACAGGCGCTCTCCGGCAGGCCGATCACTGTTTACGGCTCCGGGGACCAGACACGCTGCTTCGGGTATGTGGAAGATGTCGTCAACGCGCTGATCGCTTTGATCGAACAGCCCGCCTCGATCGGCGGGGTCTACAACATCGGATCGAGCGAAGAGATATCGATCAATACCCTGGCTGAGCGAATCCGCACCCTTACCAGCTCGGAATCGGAGATTCTCCACGTTCCTTACAGCGAAGCGTACGAGGAAGGATTCGAAGATATGCCACGCCGCGTGCCGGACACGTCGAAGATCTTTTCTCTCATCGGGTTTCGTCCTGAAACGACACTGGACACGATTCTGCGGAGTGTGATCGCGTATCAATCCGGCAGGCTAAACGTTTAGCTGCCTGATTCTCGCGTGGCCGGAAAGGCAGGACATGGCTCAGCCCGCTTTTTGGTTTGCATTCCGGCACTATATCGGTTACGTTGCTGAACTCCGATCGTCATGGAAGCCCAATTCCCAGTGCATGTGTTGTTGATCGTGCTTGCCGCATCTGCGTCGGCCGCAATCGTAACGCCGATCGTCCGCGCACTCGCCCGGCGCTTCGGCAGTGTGGCAATGCCGAAGAGCGACCGCTGGCATCGCCAGCCGACGGCAATGCTCGGAGGGGTAGCGATCTTTGCGGCTGTGATGATGACTGTTCCCGTCATGGTCCCCCTTTCGCGCGATGCCTGGCTCGTCCTCGGTGCAAGTACACTCCTGTTCGTCGTCGGACTCATCGACGACTTCCTTCACATCAAGCCCTATCAAAAACTGATCGGCCAGGTCGCCGGCGCCGGCCTTGTCATCTACTTCGGCCTGGTTCTGCCATGGACCGCCTCGGCAACGATGAACATGACGATCACGCTCGTTTGGCTGATCGGCATCACGAACGCCGTGAACATGCTCGACAACATGGACGGCCTGTCAGCGGGAACGGCGGCCATCGCTGCGTCCTTCCTCGGCATCAACTTCGCCATCAACGGACAATGGCACGAGGCGGTCATGCTCGCCGGCTTTGCGGCCGCGCTGCTCGGATTTCTCATCTACAACCATAGCCCCGCCTCGATTTTCATGGGTGATTGCGGCTCGCTGTTCATCGGTTTCTTCCTCGCCAGTACGGCGTTACTCAGTGGTACCGGCGGCGGCCGTTCTCGGAGCGTCGCTGCAGTTCTGGCAGTGCCGGTACTTGTTCTCTGCGTGCCGATTTTCGACACGACGTTTGTCACGCTCATGCGAAAGCTCGCCGGCCGCGCCGCCTCGCAGGGAGGCCGCGATCACACATCACACCGGCTGGTCGCTCTCGGCCTATCTGAGAAACACGCTGTCTGGATGTTGTACGCACTGGCCCTCAGCGCCGGGACACTGGCGCTTCTGGTCAGGCACGCAGCCACAGACGTCACCATCGTCGCCATCGCCACTTTTACCGTGGTCTTGACCTTCCTCGGCGTACATCTTGGGCGCGTCCGGGTATATGCCGAAGAGGAGGTTCTTGCTGCGCGCGAGAAGCCCCTTGTTTCCTTTCTATTCGATCTCTCGTACAAGCGCCGCATTTTCGAAGTGCTTTTGGACGTTGTCCTCATTTCAGTCGCCTATTACCTCGCATACGCGCTCAAGTTCGGCCCGATCGACAACTCCACCAACTGGCAGTTGTTCATCCAGACTCTCCCTCTGGTGGTCGTCGTCAAGCTCGGAATGTTCCTGCTGACGGGAATCTATCGGGGTCTGTGGCGCTACGCGAGCCTCGCCAATGTCGCCGATTTCACGCGAGCGGTTGTGCTGAGTTCGATTGCCTCGATTCTTGCCGTCGTATTCGCCCTGCGCTTCGATGGCTTTTCGCGGACCGTGTTCATCCTTGATGCCCTTTTGCTGCTCATGGCGGTCACAGCAAGCCGTTTCGGCTTTCGCATGTTGCGCCGGCTAATCCCGGTTCCGCAGACCGAAGCAACGAAGCGAGTTGCCATCTACGGTGCGGGCGACGGCGGGGAGCTCGTCTACCGCGAATTGCGCAATAACCAGGCACTGGCCTCGGTGCCTGTGGCATTCATTGACGATGACCCGACGAAACGCGGCCGCGTCGTCCACGGGTTGCGCGTACATTCTGCGGCTGACGGACTATCGATACTCTGCCGCAGCCTCAATATCCAGGAAGTGTTGATCTCCACCGATAAGATAAGCCGGGAACGGTTGCGCATGATCGTTGGCGAGTGTGCTGCTAGCGGTCTCGCCGTTGGGCTCGCTCATATGACGATCCAAAACCTTTCGGCATCTGATTTCGGCTGGGTTCTCTCTTCGGACACCAGTAGTGATGTTGCATCTCTCATCGCCGCTCAGGACCCGACCTTGCTTCACTCTGTCATGAGGCTTGGCGTCGACACCGACCATTGACAGACACAACGAACAAGCGCATTCGGATCCTCCGCATCATCACCCGACTGAATGTTGGTGGTCCGTCACGGCACGTCGTCTGGCTGACCTCCGCTCTCAACGATGCTTACTTCGTCTCCGCACTTGTGACCGGAAGGGTCCCGCCTCACGAGGTGGACATGAGCTGGTTCGCTCAACAGCATGGCGTAACGCCGATCGTCCTCGATCGAATGAGCCGTGAGATCACTCCTTCGGATATGATCACCGTGCTTCAGATGTTCCGTCTCATGTTGACTGTCCGCCCGGATGTCGTGCACACCCATACCGCTAAGGCTGGAACGGTCGGGCGCATCGCGGGCCTGCTGTACCGGTTCCTCACACCAGGCATCCTCATTGGCCGCCCTCGCCGCTGCCATTTCATCCACACATACCATGGCCATATCTTCCACAGCTATTACGGAAGGCATAAGACCCTGCTGTTTCTTACGATCGAGCGGGCTCTGGCGCGGATTGCGACGGACCGTATCATTGTCCTCAGTGAACAGCAACTGGAGGAGATTAATGGCTATTTTCGCGTCGGCAGGCGCGCCCAGTTTTCCATAGTACCGTTGGGAATCGATCTAGAAGCAGCGCACGGAGATCGGGCCGCTGGCGAGGCCCTGAGGACCGAGCTCGGAATCGCGGTACACGACACTGTCATCGGGGTCGTGGGCCGGATCACTTCGATTAAGAATCACGACCTGTTTCTTCGCGTCGCGGCACGCTTTGGTGGTTCCGCACGATTCGTAGTCTTCGGCGACGGCGCCGACCGCGCCGACCTCCAGCGACGCGCAGCCGGCAACTTGATCTTTGCTGGCACGCGCGAACCAAAAGCGATCTACGCAATGACAGATATCGTGGCGCTCACATCTTTGAACGAAGGCACACCGTTAACGCTCATCGAAGCGATGGCTAACGGCCTCCCGATCGTGAGCACCGCTGTCGGTGGCGTCGTCGATCTCCTTGGTCCGATTGTCTCATCAGGAGAGTTCGATGTCCGCGAGCGCGGGATCACGACCGAGTCGAATGACGATGCGGCTCTTACTTCCGCTTTACGCCGGATCGTCGCCGACCAGGAGTTGCGCGACCTCTTTGCGGCCCGAGGCCGTGCATTCGTGGAGGATCGTTTCTCGCGCGAACGGCTCGTCCGCGATATCCGAAACCTGACGAGCGAAGTTGGCTCGTCATGAGATTCGCGTTTGTTTTTGTCTCACAGGACAATAGACGTTCGGTTCAAAACACGTTCACGCGCCGAAAAGAATCGTGAAATACAATTTCACCAATCGCTAACGCTGGCTCACATGACTATCCGAAAACTTACCGGCCTGTTTACGACCGTTTCCCTCTTATTACTGACGCGTTCGCTCGGAGCGGATCGGAAACCCCTGCGCCGCTCGATCATCCTGATCTCCGTTGACACCCTCAGTGCCGACCATCTTTCAGCATACGGGTACGGACGTCGAACTTCGCCGGTGATCGACGCGCTGGCGGCCCGAGGGCTGGAATTCGAGAATGCCGTTGTACCGCAACCGCAGACGAGCCCCAGCCACGCATCGCTGTTGACAGGCGTAATGCCATGGAAGCACGGCTTGGCCACAAACGGCTTCAAGTTTTCGGATGGTATCGACCGTCTCTCCTCCGCGCTCCGCCGCATCGGCTACGACACCGCTGGAATCGTGTCTGTCCCGCACCTCGGCAGTTCTCGAGGATTCGCGGTCGGTTTCAACCACTTCTCGGAGCCGGGGGCCTTGAATGTCGGTGAGGCTCTGATCGCGCATCGCCGTCACGCGGACGAGGTCAACGCCGAGGCGAAGCGCGCCATCGACCTGCACGTGGGAACCAGGCGCGGCGAACCCCTGTTCCTTTTCGTTCACTACTTCGATTGCCACTTTCCGTACCGCTCATGGGACCCGAGGGTCGACCAAAGCCAGGCATATGCAGCAGAAGAGCTCGCAAATAGGCCAAAACAGATCCAGAGCTACGACTCAGGCGTCTCATGGACGGACAGCCATATCGGTGAATTGTTGAAGGTCGTAAAGGCAAAGTTAGGCGACGACGTCATCATCGCAATCACCGCTGATCACGGGGAGCAGATTGGCGATCACGGGTTGTCCGTCGGTCATGCGGATATCTACCGAGAAACAGTCCGAGTGCCGCTCATCATCGCCGGGTCGGGACTCCCTGCGGCTCGCATTAATACGACCGTGTCCACGATGGATGTACCAGTCACCCTTGCAGCCTTTGCCGGAGCGCAGATACAGAACACCGTGGACGGACTGAACCTGCTCGACATCGTCACCGACGAAACGTCCCTGCTGCACCGCCTCTTTGGCATTCGCTCTGAGCGCCCCCTCGTCGTATTAGGCGCTCCCACGTATTCCCGCTCACTCGGTCTAGTAAAAGGTTCGTCCTGGTACATCAAGAACTTCGACTATGCATATCGATATTCGCACCTCGAAACGCCAGCACGTCCCGGCGGGATACCAGGTAGAAGAATTACCGGCAAGAACGTTGAAGGCTCAACGGTATACAGCCTCGAATTTGATCGCTACACTCCATTTTTGGTCACTTTTGAGCACATAGCAAAATCGCCTCAATGTTCGATGACCGCGATGGCAAGCATAGATCCAGGAGTGTTCTATTTTCGGCAGCCGATAACATTCAAGGGGTCGATCCGCCTTACGCTTCCTGCCGCGCGCCATGATTCCTTGAGGCTCGAGCTGGCTCCGTCAGCCTGCGTTGGCCAAACAACGGTAACGGTGACGCGGGAGCCGCCGCCGGGCACCCTGACCCCTCCCGACTTTTTTCAGCTTCTGGTGGGGCGGCGTCTTCGAACGGGCGACGAGCTCTATGATGTCGATGACGATCCGCTGCTGCACCGAAACCTGATTGCGGAGAAGCATGCCGAGAGTGCAGCGGCCTCTAATGAACTTCAAACTCTTTTTCGCGATATGGCTCTTCGCGCCCCGGCGCAGCGCGTACCACCCGAAACACTGAAAGCATTGCGTAGTCTTGGTTACCTCTAGTTGATCTCTGCATAACATTGCCGAGAAACGTCCAGGTCACGCGGTCTGCGGATGCAAACAAATCGAACTGCCAGGAGATATCGATGGAGCGTGCGGTCCCCCATAACGACGAGAACAAACAAGCAGCTGTCGAAGTGCACACGGTGCAAGCAGATGAGTTCGCCGAGCGGTATGACGTACGGAGTACCGACCCTTATGCCGACTGCTTCGCGTATAGCCGTTACCGGCTCGCGTCACAGATGGCCCTCTATTTGCCCAAAACCGGCGATGGCAAGTCGCTGCTTGACGTGGGCTGTGGGACCGGACATTACATAAAGAGCCTGCGGGAATCGGGATATGCCGTCTCCGGCGTTGACGCTTCCGACGGCATGCTCGCTCACGCGCGCGCCAACAACCCGGGCGTCGTCATCGAAAAGGGCGACGTCGACGCGCTGCCATTCCAAAACGCGAGTTTCGACTATGTCTTATCGATTGAAGTGCTGCGATATCTTAAGAGCCCTCAGCAGTCGATTCGAGAGATGGCTCGCGTGCTCAAGCCGGGCGGGATCGCACTCGTGACTGCGGCGCCACGGCTAAATCTCAACGGTTATTGGCCGCTGAACCAGGTCACAAGCCGCATGCGGATCGGCAATCTGACACAACTGCGTCAGTACTTTACGACCTCGCGAAGTCTTCGCCGTCAGTTTCACGCGGCCGGGTTCGAGGAAATCTCCATCCACGGCATTTACCTCGGACCCATAAACTGGGTGGCACGCTTGGCCAAACCGTTCCTGCGGAACTTCCTGCGCCACTGGGAGTCGATCGATTGCGCTCTGGCAGATCGGGGCGTCTTGCGCGATTTGTCGAATATGTATTTGGTGCGCGCGGTCCGCGCCCGCTAGCCATGGCCCTCTCCTTTCAAAAGGGCGTGTTCACGATCAGCCTCGACTTCGAGTTGATCTGGGGTACGCGCGACTACGCTGGAACGGAGACGTTCCGCCAGGCATGCCTCATTGAGCGGGAGCAGGTGATCGAGCGCCTGCTCGAGATTTTTGCCCGTTATGACATTTCCGGGACGTGGTGCGTAGTCGGACACCTGTTCCTCGACCACTGTGAGGAAACTTCAGGCCACAAACATGCCGACGCCCTTCCGGTGAGGCCTACCGGCGAATTGCTTCACTGGTTCGATGACGATCCAGCTTCAGATGAGGCGTCGGCTCCCTCGTTTTATGGCGCATCTCTCGTCGAAAAAATCCGTCACTGCCGCACCGTGCAGGAGATCGGATCGCACTCGTTCGCGCACATGATCTTTGACGAGCCGTACTGCTCGCGCGAGGCCGCCTCACGCGACATCGCGAAGTGCGTCGCCATCGCGCGCCAGCGCGGCCTGACACTTCGCTCGTTCGTCTTTCCCCGCAACCGAGTGGCGTACACGGACGTGCTGCGTGACAACGGGTTCACCTCATATCGCGGACCCGAGACACCTTGGTACCAAACGCGTTTTCTTCCCCGTCAGGCGCAGCGGGCACTCCATCTCGCGTCCGTCGTGCTCGCGACCACTCCGCCCGCTGTCATGCCGAGCTACGAGGGGGGCATCTGGAACATTCCGGGCTCGATGATCTTCCTCCCGATGCATGGCGTCCGGCGCTTCATTCCTGCTTCACGCCGCGCTGCCCGTGCTATGAGAGGACTTGACCGGGCGGTGAAGGAGCGAAGGATCTTCCACCTCTGGTTTCATCCCACGAATCTGTCGATCGAGATCGAGGCGATGTTCGCTGCTCTTGAAAGGATACTCATTCACGCAAAAACACTGAGAAACGCGGGCGATCTCGACGTCATGACGATGGCGCAGATCGCTCACCGGGCGGCGGAGGCGGCGGGATCGACTGGGGCACCGGCGCCGCTTTAGCGGCTAACGTCGAATCGGCGGAGATGTTCCCACGGAAGGGCACAGCGAGTGCGCGGGCAAGCGCCAAAGGCGTGAGCGCCAAACCGATGTAGATCATCTCGCGTTGCCGAAAGAGTGTCCCGAAGTTCGACACCGCGTATATGAGTGGCACCGCAAGGAGAACCGTCATAATTGCAATGTGCCAAAAAATAGGCTCGCCCAGTGACTTCGTCGCAGCAGCCCGGCAGAACGCGTAAAACGCGATCAGGAGCACGGCGTCGAACAAGATCGTGTCGAGGTCCGCGAAGAGCCACATTCCCCGGCCGCCTCCGATATCGACAAGATGAAGGCGCTCAGCCAGGGCTTTCGGTATGAGGATCGCAGTCAGGCCGGCCGCGAATTTCGACAGTTTTGACGCAGGGACGACGACGATTTCTTTCCTGGATTCGATCACCGGCACCGCTCGGGGCGCAACGGGCTGTCGAGTAGCAAGGGGAAATGGCTCGGGTGGCGAAACACGAGCCTGGCGTTCGGGAGAAGGCGCGACGGCCGGCTTCGCAACCTTCCCAACGGCGGGGACTGACGGAGTCTCACGCCCTGCTACTTGTGGAGCCCTCGCGGCGGTGACCGCTGGCTGCGGCTGTGCACTCACTGGTTGCGAGTGGCTTGCGCTAGGGGCAACCGGAACACCCTGCTGCTTTCCTGCGGTCGAGCCGCCGGCCGGCGTCGCCGCGCCGATCTGTGTCGCCCCACCTACTCGATCGAATCCTCTGCGGGATCTCTCGACGTCGCTAAGTAATCTCGATGGCAACGTCACAAGGGACTTCAGGGATGCACGCTTCGCTGAGACCGCTGTGAAGACGTGATCGGGGATGTATGGACCGCCACCCCAGAGCAATACCTGGGAGATCGCAAACAGGAGCGCGACATTCGCCGCGATGCATGTGGCACGAGGACGCCTCGTCACGGCCACGAGAATCACAGCGAGCGCAAACGTTGCCGTCCACGCAACAAGGGCAAAATACCAACGGATCGCAGCAATCGCGTAGAAGACCAGTAGGATCGCCAGCGCAATGCCTATGAGCCTCTTCACTGGCAGCGCGGAGCTCGAGTCGCGCCATGTTTCCTGCCACGCTGCCAGCGCCACGCAGACCGCAACGACGAGGCACATGAAAAGCGGATCCTTCAACGGCTGCAGGGACCATAGAATCGCCGAGGGCGAAAAAGCCACGGCAGTGAGGGGTACGAGTGCCGCCAGGCCCACCCGTCTTCCATTCGACGAGCCCCATTTCAGAATCAGGGTTACCATCCCCATAAAGCAGAAAATGTTCAAGAGGACAGCCACAGAAGGGACCGCGCCAAACAGATAAGCAAACAGTGCCAGCATCTGGATGTAGAAAACCGACGGAAGCGTGCGGTTTTCAAGCGCGATCGCGGCAAGGCCATTATGGGACGCCTGAACGGCGTAGGTGAAATACATTCTGCCGTCTAACGCGAAAAACCAGAACCCGCCGCCTGTCCGCATTGAGCGCGCGATCGGGAGATCCAGATACGAAATCCAGAAAAGCACAGCGCCAAGCACGCTGCGCGCAATGAATCCCAGGCTGACGATTGCTTTTACAGCTGGAGATACCGCTCCAGCGCGGCGCCACGAGGCGTACAACAGCCATCCGGCCATCGCCAGGGCAATCGTCTGCAGAGTGAAAGAGATGTATTCCAAGGTGGGGATTCTAGAAAGATCCTCCTGTACTGTCAACATAATCCTTACTTCACTACCTGCGGCGTGCCGTCGCGCACCAGAAGGGGGGCCCGTCGCTAAAAACGACCTCTTCAAACCCGCACTCCCAAAACATCGCCGAGATCTCCTGTCGTGTATATCGCTGCTCGAGGCGCGTACCAAAGCGGTCCAAAGCGTCGGTCCGCATCGCATACAAGCTTCGACGGCTATAGTAGTAGAGAGGCAGTTCGGCGGCAGGGACGCCGATGCTCTCCAACAGCCGTACGAAACGTGCCACCGGCCAATACACGGTCAATGCCAGAACCTGGCTTAGAACAAAGCGGAGCGGGTGCGGTAGGTGGGATATGGAGAAACGGAGCACCTCGGAAATCCGCCACAAGGCTCGATACCAGGCCGGACGATTGTCGAACCGATAATAGAGATACACGAGAAACGGTGCTCCCACGCGCAGCTTCGCCCCGCAGGCCCGCAGGGCGGCCTCAGTGTCGGGAACGTGGTGGAGGACGCCAAGCGCATAGCCGAAGTCGGCACCTCCGTCGGGCAGCGGCAACGCATCGACGCTTCCTACGTGGAACTCGCAGTTGCTGAATGCCGCCATGGTCCGCCGCGCTACATCGAGCGCCGCAGGGCTGGCGTCAATGCAATGCAGCTTCCCGACACGCGGCGCAACGAACTTCGCCCAACGGCCGGAACCACAACCTACGTCGAAGCCGACCGCCCCCTCGGGCAGAGACCTCCACGGAAACACGGCAAAGTACTCCTCGAAGGCTCTGCGCAACTCCTCCGGCGCGACGGCGCTCTGATCGAAGCGCGTCCATTCGTCTCCGAATCCGGAAACAACCGCCTCATCGAGATTTCGCGGCTTTCCCTCACGAGGATCGCGTTGCCTCATGCCGAAGAGCCGCCCCTCTCCCGGACGATCTCCTCCAGTTTTGCTTCGAGACGGGGCATATGTCCGTCAATGTCGTAGTGCCGGATCACGTACTGCCGCAACATCGCACCAGCAGCGCGCTGTTCCTCTGGGTTCTTGAGTAGGCGCAGCGTCTGATCGGCGAGCGCTTGGGGATCATGAAAACTCCGAAAACCGTCGCCGTCCTTTTGCTCCGCTTTCGTATCCGCAATATCCCAAAGCAGAACCGGGAATCCGTAGGCACCGATCTCGATCGATGAATAACCGACCGCCGGCCCAATGGAGATCTGCCAGACAAGCGAGATCCCATCTTCACGCAATGCTCGTTCGATACTGGCCGTGTGCCCCGCGAAGCTCGTCTTGTCGCGTATGCCCAACTCCAGCAGCTCCGAGTCGAAAACGACTGGGTCTCCCCGGCCGTAGATCACCAATTCTGCGTCCATGACTTCGAGAATGCGCCGGAAAGCCAGGAAAAAACCACTGAACGGGTGTTCCTTCGGATGGAGACGCTGAAAAATCGCAATCCGGTGCCGGCCGCTTGTCCTCGGCTGCTGGGAGAGATCGGGGAATGGATTCGTAGCGAGAGCCAGCGGAAAGTCAAGCGTCTCGATGCGGCTGAGTCTTATGACCGCGAGGTCATGTTCCTGGGCCGGATCGAATAGCACGAAGCGGTACAACCTTCCGGGCAGGCAGTCGGCGTACGGACTCACCTCGTATTGAACCGCGTGACTCATTAGATGAATGATGATCCTCTCGTTGTTCTTCACCAGCGGCTGCACGAGGTAATAGTTCTCGATCTGGACCGCTTCGATGACATCGAATCGGTCAAGAAGGCTACCGATGCTGAAGCGCATCCATAGCCGATGGATCGTCTCCACGATTGCACGAGTAGGCCGAAAGACGAAGAACGGGCGTGCGAACCGCCGGACCAGGTGGAGAAACCGCGGCATCTTATGATGGATCGGGATACCAAGGGCACGGAGCTTGGGCTCGTAAAACTCCGGCGGCGTGGTCGGGTATTTCGTCAGGATCTCGATGTCGAAGCGATCCCGGTCGAAGGCTTTGCAGAGCTCGAAAAGGAAGCGCTCCGAGCCACCCTGCCCGAGGTTGAACGACACGATCAGAACATGGATCTTCCCTCTCTCATCCATGCGCGCCGGCGCTCCTTCGGGCTGGCGGGATCGCTACCTTCTTGCTGGAGGGGGTTCGATGCACAGATGTCGCTCTCGTGGGCCGTTGGAGTTTCAAAAAGGACTTCCGGTGGTCGCTCGCCTGCTAACCGCTCTGCCAACTGGTCGAATGTCCCGCCAAGTGGCCGGTCAATGTAGCCCAGCGTCCGCCCGACCGCAACCGCGGCGTCAACAAAATGTTCGAAACGGGTTCGTTCAGACTCGAGCGCACGCCGAACGTCGCTTCAACTCCTTCGACGAGCTCGAAGCATGCCTTGTTCTCCAACCCAGGTCGAAACAAAAAAACCGGAGCATCCTCATGGGATGCCCCGGTCGATGGAATCGGTGAAAGGTATTGCTACTGCTTCGCGGGGGAAGCGGGAGTCAGCACGCCGACGTTTGCGCCGTTGTTGGTGAAGTAGTTGTCGCCGAAGCTCTGAATGACACCAGCCGAGGCGTTGAAGCCTGCGGTCGCATTGTTCGAGATCGTGTTGCGGTTCAGACGGACGGTACCGCCACTTCCCGCAAAGACGCCGATCGTGCAGGCGTTGATGACGTTGTCGCTGAGGGTGACGTCGGAATTGTTTGCCTCGATTCCAGCCGACGAGAAACCGCCGAAGTACGTGCGCGAAACCGATGCGGTCGCGCCTCCATTCAGGAAGAGTCCATCACCGCTTCCACCGATGTTGTCTTCGATGACGCAGTTGGTGATGTTGATGCGAACCGCAGGCGATCCCGCCGACGGCACGTTCGCGACAGCCTGTCCGCTCACGTTCCAGATCCTCGTGTTATCCATGAAGACGTCGCAGGCAGTGCTCGTATTGATGTCGACGCCACGTCCCGGAGCGCCGCGCTGGCCCCAGATACGAACGCCATCCAAATGCACTTCGCGCGCTGACTGGATGAACACACCGCGAAGGCCGGGGCTGACGCCGGCGCCGTTGATCTCGATGTTGCGAAGCGTCACGTTGCAAGCGGAGCAGTTGATAACGACCCCGTTGACGCCGCTGTGGAGGATGCTGGCGATGACACCGGTACCGTTGATCGTCATCGATTTCGTGATCGTCACGGCGCCGAAGCCGCCTGGATCGAGCGTGCTGATCTCTCCACCGGCTGCCGTCTTACTGATCGCACCAGCATAGGTCTTGCAGGGTGCCGTGCGGCTGCACGGATTCACGTCATCACCGACGCCCGACACCCACGTTCGGGTGGCCTGGGCCTGGACACTAGCGGTAACTGCCACCAAAACAAGGGCGAGAAGCAGGGTATATCGTCTCATGCGTTATCTCCTCTAGGTTTTGAGAACCACCGGACATCGGACGCGATGTCTGGCGGCACGGTTCATCCGTATGACTCGGGAACCTTCAGTTTACTGCCGAGGTCGAGCAAAGTAAAGTGCCAATGAATAAATTATTCAGGAAATCTTCGTTCGCCATCTGTTCTCTACCCATGCCGCCATTCCAAGATTGACGCACATGGTAACGGTGTAGGTACCGACCGTCACCCAGGCCGCGGCAAGCATTCCATATCGCGGCACGAACATCTCGTTCGCCAAAACCGTGGCAATTCCGATTCCAAGAGTGATGAGTGCGGCCTGAAGGAAAAGGCCGCGCGCAATCCATTGGCTCGCCATGACGATCGAGATCGTCATGCCGATTCCGCCCAGAAGCATGATCCGAAGAAGCGGCACAGCGGGCGCAAAGCTCGGTCCGAACATGAGCTTCACTGCAAAAGGTGCCACGAAATACGCCACCACGATGATCGCCGTGACGACGATCAGGACTTCGATCAGCAGTCTCCGGTGGCGCGGCCATGCGCCGTCCGGTCCATCTTTCGAAACCAGCGAATAGGCGACCGCACTCACGGCCAGCGGGATGATCTGCAGTCCGATGACGATCTGAAACGCGATCTGATACTGCGCCGTCTCCGCCGGCGTACGATATTGGTTCAGGATGATGATGTTCGCCTGCGTGAAAAGAAACGTACCGACGGTGTTGAGATGAAGCTGGACACTCCCGCCTAAAAGTCGCCGGACCGCCGCCCGGCTGACGATGAATCGCTTGGTGCGGCGAAGCAGATATCCGGCGCTTATGATCACCGTGAGGGCCTGAGCCACGGCCGTCGCAACGAGTGCGCCCTTCACATGGAGTCCGAGAAAGGCGAGACAGACGTACGTCATCACCAGTGTGGCAGTGGCCCCGGTGGCCTGTGCGAGATTCATGACCGGCAGGCGGCCGATCGACATCAGAATCCCGTTACCGTTCTCGATCCACAGCATGAAGGGGAGTGAGAGGAAGGCAACAGCCAGCACCGTCGGAGTCAGATGATTGAACATCCGCCCACCGGTGGCCACGTAACCGATGACGATCACGAAGTATCCGGTGATCGCCACCGCCACGAGAATCGCGATCGCAGAGCCGACGAATTCCGGGAGCCAGTCATCCTGGCGAGTCGTGGCGACATGAATGATCACCTGTCCCAGACTGAGATGTCCGAACGTCGCGAAGAGGGTCACCCACGCAATCGCTGCCACGAAGACTCCACGTCCTTCAGGACCCAGCCAGCGCGCTGTGATGACAGCCGTCAGCAGGGTCGCGAGAACCCAGTAGATTTTGGCACCGCTCGTCTGGGCGACGAGCCACCAGGTCTCACGCAACGGCGATCGCCTCGATCACGCGCTCGATCTGCTCATCTGACATGTGGGGACCAATGGGCAAGCTAAGAACCTCACGCGCAATCGCCGATGAGATCGGCCACTCCTTTGCGCGAGCACTGAGCTCCGCGTAGGCGGGCTGCTCGAACGGCGGAATGGGATAGTGAATGAGCGTTCCGATGCCGGCCGCTGCCAGTTTCTCCTGCAGTGTGTCTCGCCCCTTCGTGCGGATGACGAAGAGATGCCATACCGGTTTCACAAAGCCGGGCACAAAGGGGAGAGCGATATCATCGCGCTGCATCGCGGCGAGGTACCTCCCGGCCACGGCCGACCGCCGCGCATTCCACTGATGAACGAAGGGCAGTTTGGCGCGGAGTACGGCGGCTTGCAGTTCGTCGAGGCGGCAATTGAAACCCTTCTCGATGTTGTGGTACTTCACACGCGAGCCGTAGTTCGCCAACGTCCGAATACGTTCCGCGAGTTGGGAATCGTTCGTGGTCACAGCTCCTGCGTCACCAAGTGCTCCCAGGTTCTTCCCGGGATAGAAGCTCCAGGCCGCAGCGTCTGCAAGGGTGCCCGCGGGACGGCCCCGTAGCTCTGCTCCGTGCGCCTGCGCGCAGTCCTCGAGCGTCTTGAGACCGTGTTCTCCTGCGACCGCGTTAATTGCATCCATGTCCGCCGGCTGGCCGTAAAGATGGACCGCCATGATCGCTTTCGTTCGTTTCGTAACCGCTGCAGCGATCCTTTCCGGATCGATGTTGTAGGTCCGGGCGTCCGGCTCGACCGGCACCGGCGTCGCCCCGGCGTAGCTGACTGCCAGCCACGTGGCGACATAGGTGTTCGCGGGAACGATCACTTCGTCACCCGGCCCGATGTCCCACGCGCGCAGCGTTAGATGCAGGGCGTCGAGACCGTTGCTGACACCTACACAGTGCGCTGCACCACACCAGGCGGCGTACTCTTCCTCGAATGCGCGCACCTCGGCGCCGAGGATGTACCAGCCGCTTGAGGCCACACGTTGAAGCGCCGCGTCGATCTCGTGTTTGAGCTCAACGTACGGTTCCTTCAGATCAAGAAACGGAACTGGAGCGTTTTTCGAGTACGTAGTCGTCATAGTTGCGTATGTAGTCCGATTCTTCGTACGGCAGCGATGCGAAAACCAGCGATACCCCTCCGGACGAGAAGCCAACGACTTCCGCCCACAACATCGCCGGAATGTAGAGACCAAAGTACGCACGGTTCAACGTAAACACCTTCCGCGCGGAGCCATCGTCGACGATGACGTCGAACGCACCCATCGCCGAGACGATGAACTGCTGGAGCCGCCGGTGCGCGTGTCCGCCGCGCGACGCGCCACCAGGAACATCGTACAGGTAAAAGACGCGCGCGATCTCGAACGGGATCTCGATCGAGCCGTGAACCGGGGTGATGCTACCTTGCGGGAGCTCGACGCGCGGTAGCTGCACGATCCGGCAGCCGGCGATCGTGGTCATGACTGCGCCCTCAACCGCCGGAACTCGTCGTAGTCACGAACATAGTCGTGCACATCGTACGGCGTCGAGGCGACGGCGAGACAGACGGAGTTCGTCGAGAAGTTTTCGACGTGCCGCCAGATCATGCGAGGCAGCAACAAACCGTAGTACGAGCGGTTCAACGAGATGACGCGCTTTTGGCTGCCGTCATCAACAACGACATCGAAGCTGCCCGACAGCGAGATGATCACCTCTTCGAGTTGCCGGTATGCATGCCCGCCGCGGACTTCGCCTCCCGGCACGTCATAGATCCAGTACACACGGCGAATATCGAACGGAACATGCCGCTGTCCCTCGAGAAACGTGAGGTTCCCTCGCGGATCGATGATTCTGGGAAGCTCGATAATGCGGCAGTCTGCGACACTCGCAGTTGAAGTCGTTTCAGGCATGTGATGGTGCTTACAGGAAGCGCCCGGTTATACGAGAACTTCACTCCCGCGTCAAACAGAACGGCTTCCCGCCTTGCTAGAATGAGACCTTGGCTTCTTTGCCTTCAGCAGCAGACCGCTATCCTGGCGTCTTCATTCACCCGACCGCGCTCGTCGGCAGCGACTCGATCGGAGCCGGCACACGCGTTTGGGCGTTCTGCAACCTACTGCCGGGATCGACGATCGGCCGCAACTGTCAGATCTGCGATCGCGTCTTCATCGAAGATGGCGCAATCCTCGGCGACAACGTGACCGTGAAGTGCGGCGTCTCCATCTGGAATGGAATCGTCATCGCTGACGGCGTTTTCGTCGGCCCCGATGTCACCTTTACGAACGATCCGCGGCCACGCTCCATGCGTCACAACGCCGCCTATCCAACAACGCGTATCCAACCTTATGCGTCGCTCGGCGGCGGCTCCGTTATCCTCCCTGGCCTCACCATCGGCACCTATGCACTCATCGGAGCAGGAGCCGTGGTGACTCGCGACGTAGCCGGCTTTGCGCTCGTCGCCGGAAATCCAGCCCGGCAACGTGGCTGGGTATGTGTCTGCGCAGCCGCGCTTCGTGGCGAAACGTGCAGCGTATGCGGACGCGGCTACACAATGAGCGAGATGGGTCCCCGTCTCATCCACGGAAGCGCCGATCCTCGCGATGAGCGGTGACGCGCTGGCTCATCCCTTCAACACTCCCACCCCTGCATCCTTCCAGCTGGATCAACTAGTTTAACGGTTCCGGCGGTCTTGAACTCGATGGGTCGCCTGTCCCGTGATCCAGTTCAGTGGCAAACGATTTACTGTGCCGAAGCGGCTCACGGTTCAGCCATTCCTGCTGTAGGCAGCACTCGGTTCTTCGTTCGATATCGAACCTCGAAGCGAACGCCCCTGATCAAACCATTCCTTCGCTCCGTCCATGATCGCACCTTAGGCCGCTGTCTCCAGCACGGCGCATTCTTCTCGCGCCGGCCCGCCGCCGAAAGCCTCACCATGGCCAGTCCCGAGGATCGCGCGAACGGCTCGGTTCAACGGCTCCTCCAGGATGAGGAAGACGAGCACAGCGATGACATTCATGACGATGAACATGACCGCAACCTCGATGACTCCGGCCGGAAGATGAAGATACCCCTGGATGGCGCCGCGAAACGGACCCATGTGAATGAGATAGAAGACGAAGGACGCGCGTCCCAACAGCACGACTGGTTTGCTGCCCAGGATGCGATGCACGATCGAGCGCTCCGCGGCGAGCGCGTAAATCAATGCCGCGAAGAGCGCCGCGATGATGACGTTGTTCACGGCGATCGCCAAGCTGCTGTTGAGCAGGGCCACTTCCCCGTGCGGCCCCTGGAGGCGAGTCAGTAGCGCGATGGTGATACCAATGCCGGCGATCGACCCATAGGTCACGATCGGGCGGCCCCCTTGCGCCGGCCGCGCACTGAGCAGCCGCGCCACAAACATTCCAGCGAAAAACTCGAACGCGCGGCCGAAGAACGTGTATACGCTCATGAAGCGCCAGCCTTCGAAGAAACCGCGAAAGCCGGCAGCGTGCCCGGCGCTCAGAAGAAGCAGCCCCGCGCCGTATACGACAAAGAGCGGCGGCCAGAAGCGCCGCGATTTTCGCAGCCAGAGAAAGAACAGCGGCGCCGAAAAGTAAAAACACTCCTCGACCGTGAGCGACCATCCCTGACCGATGCCGGTGAACTTGTAGACATCCGAGAATCCGCGCAGCATCGTCAGGTGCAACGCCCACATTCCTACGCGATGTTCATGAATGATCAGGAAAGTGATCGCCGTGAACAGGAAATACATCGGGTAGATTCGCGCGATGCGATTGACGCCGTAGCGATACCACCAGCTACCCGAGTGTTCGACCGTGGTTGCGTAGCGCCGATAGATGAGGAAGCCGCTCAGGACGAAGAACAGCGATACTCCGATGTGCAACTCGTTCGTGAAAACGAGCAACGCGGCCGGAATGATCGTCGTGAGTGCGAAATGGTGCATGAACGGCAGGTGATGGAGATACACCATGTACGCGGCGACCGCGCGGATCCCCGTCAGTTGAGGAATGTAGCCGGTAGCTCTAGGCGCGGGCTGGTTCAATTCATAGGTCCAATTGGAAGCGTGCCTGCCATCGTAACACGCCGAAAAACCAGTCTCACATTCCAGTTGGGGCCGTTGACGACCGTGACCTGACGGGCGAGGAGATGATGAAGCCGCTCATCCGATACGAGCAGTCTTCCCGCGCCTCGAGGCTACTGCACGATCTTCCAACTGGGATCGACGACGTTGACTGTTCCGGCAGTGCGGATCGCAAAGCCATTCATCAGGTAGACATAGACGTCGCCGGCGAGGGTGTTACGCCATAGGATGTCCGACTTGCCGTCGCCGTCATAGTCGCCTGTCCCGGCGACGATCCAGTTCGCCGGCACGCTATTGACGGTCCCTGAATTGCGGATGGTCATGCCGTTCATGAGGTAAATGACGTTCTCGCCCGTCGTGTTGTTACGCCATAGGATGTCGGACTTGCCGTCGCCGTCGAAATCGCCCGTCCCGGCGATGATCCAGTTAGTGGCCACGGTGGCAATTGCACCTGCGGCACGAATGGTCAGGCCGTTCATGAGGTAGATGTAGTCCTCGCCCGTACTACTATTCCGCCAGAGGATGTCGCTCTTGCCGTCGCCATCGAAGTCGCCAGTGCCGGCTACCTGCCAGGGCGAATTCGTCACATTGATCTCTCCCTGACCACGAATGGCCAGCCCATTCATTAGATAAATGTAGTTGGATCCCGTTACAGAGTTGCGCCAAAGGATGTCCGACTTGCCGTCGCCGTCGAAGTCGCCTGTGGCCACGACGCGCCAGTTCTGATCCGCAATCGTGTTGACCGATCCGGCGGAGACGATTGTCAGGCCGCTCATTAGATACATGTAGTTCTCTCCGGTACTGCTGTTCCGCCAGAGGATGTCCCACTTTCCATCGCCATTGAAATCGCCTGTCCCGCCGACTTGCCATTGCAAATCGACCGTATTGATCTGACCCGCGGAGACGATCGTGGCGCCGTTCATCAGGTACATATAGTTCGCACCGGAAATACTGTTCCGCCAGAGAATGTCAGCGCGGTTATCACCATTAAAGTCCGGCCTTCTTCGCTGGAGTGCAAGATTTGACGGGGATGCTGTCACTGTAACTGTCGCCGTGTTGCTGTTCACGCTGCCGCACGAATTCGATACAAGTACCCAATAGCTCGTCGTCGTAGACGGAGTCACCGTTTGCGAGGGTCCGGTCGCTCCAGGAAGCGGCGAGGCTGTTGAACCTGAAGATCCTATGTACCATTGGTATGACAACGGAGCCGTTCCGGAAGCGCTCACGCTGAGTGTGGCGGAGCTGCCCGCCGGCACCGTAGTCGACGCCGGCTGACTGGTGATCGCAGGCGGAGTACAGGTCCCCGGCAGGCAGATGTTGCCGGGATATACCGCCTGCACGGCGTGTTGGTCCCACACCTGTAACGCTCCATTGAGTCCCTGGGAGATAAACGACTTCATGATCGCCTGGCTGGAACACTCCAGTAAAGGATCGCTCGAGCAGGCGGATGACGAATCCCGGCTCTGATCTGAGTGCCGAAAACCGAGAGTGTGCCCGACCTCGTGAGTCACCGCACTGTTGAAATCGCCGTTGCTAAAGAGAAGCGTGCAATTTGCGAGGCCCTTGTTCATCTCGACATCGGCTTCAAGCGTAGTGGCAAAATTCTCGCCGCTGACAGTGTTGGTACCTGAGGCCGACGTAATACCCCCGATTCCAAGCGTGCCGCTATAGCCGTTAGCGGAACAGGTAAACGGCGCAATGCCCCACGAGCTCAAGTCGCGCTCAAACAGGATCGTATTCGCTCCGTCGGTGGTATGCAGGCCTTGTGTATGTGTGCCATTGTCGGTTCCGCCGTAAACGTAGTTCACATTGGAGGCACAGTCATTGTCCCAGGAGGCGAATGCCGCGCTGATCGCAGTCGTACCACCACCGGGCGCGCCGGGCTCCTGCGTTGTCCCGCTGACGAAGGTCACAGCGGACGGGAAGACGTTCCAGCGGCTGCCAAGCGAACCGCTGATCAACATCGTGTACGAGTTGGCGGTGTATGGCGCGACGAGCGGCTGAATCGTCATCAGACTCGACGCCGTCGCCTTCCTCTGAGCCGGAACCGCCGCCGCGACTGCGTCCGGAACGAAATAGTCCTCGGGCGCAGCGACGCCACGGCTCTCGATCCTCACGAAATTGAGGAATCGCCTGGCATCGCGAGAGTGCTCCTTGTGAGGCCGAAGATCAGCATCCCAGCCGATGATCTCGTCAGCGTCGCGCTGCAACAGAAGAATCTTCCCCGCCTGCCGGAATGTAAATTTACCGAGAACAACCTCGCATACCGCCCAACGGTCGGTTCCCGTCCTCATCAGAAAAAGGAGCGTGCGCTCACTGTTCTCGAAACGCGGGACGCCGGCAATGATCATGGCCTTGCCGTCGTACTCGCCACCGGGCTCAACGATGTTCAACGTGTCGCCAGGTGTGCGCCCCTTCAGTACCTCCTCAACGCGGATCGGTGTGACGGTTTCGATGCCACCCTCCTCGCTCAATCGCGTGAACGACGTAAGCGGTGTAGCGATAACGATCACATGAGCCCGCTGCACGAGGTCGCGGTCGGTAGGAACTACAAACGTGGCCGCCAAGGCGGGCACAGTGAAGGCAAGAGCGAGCAGAGGTGTAAGGAAACGGCGGAGTATGTTAATCATAGGGTTGGTTTCCAAGTTCCAGTACACCGTCTAATTCGAATATCGGGCCAATCGCTCCCCTGGAGACGCCGTAGGTTGGCATGAAGGTTTCACAGCCGCATCGCGGGAGCCCTTATGAAATCAGCACGAGTCGTCTCCTTTGCCGCCGCTGTTCTCCTTTCCGCATCGATGCTCGCCGCAGATGACGCCTGCCCATGCGTTCCGCTCTCCCACCTGTGGGTCGTAAAAACGTGCCACGATTGGAACTGCGCCTCGACGGAGCTGTTGTTGGGCAACGGCGATCCGCAGATCTTCGCGGTGCCGATCGGCATGGAGGACGGACGCTGGCTTGTCGTACGCCGCGTGGCAGCAGGCGCCGCGATCACCGATCCAGCAGAGCCGTTTCAGATCGAACAGTTCGACGGCATGAACGACGGAGCCGGCCGTTTCCGCACGATTCCGCGCGACGGGAAGCCTGTTTTACTAACCACGCCCGACGGACGCGTCCTCGTCCTCTCGCTGAAAGCAGCGGGCGCGCGACGGCACGCCACTGCACACTGAGCACGAGACAGCACATCCCGAGTTTGCGAAAACTACCGCAGCGGACGTGAAATCAGTAAACGATCTTCCAGTTCGGATCATTGACCACGTTGACCTGGCCCGGCGTAACGATGGTGAATCCGTTCATCAGGTACATGTAATCGGATCCAGTGGACGCGTTCCGCCAGAGGATGTCCGCTCTGCCGTCGCCGTTGTAATCGCCAGTGCTCACAATCGCCCAGTTCTGGTCGTTCACTGTGTTCACAGCGCCCGGAGCCTTGATGGCAAAGCCGTTCATTTCGTAGAGGTAGTCGTCGCCTGTGACCGAGTTGCGCCACAGGATGTCTGCCTTGCCGTCACCGTCGAAATCGCCGGTGCCAACCACCTTCCAGTTCAGATCTGCGATCACGTTGACCTGCCCTGAATTCTTCAGCGCGATTCCGTTCATCAGATAGATGTAGTTGGACCCGCTCGCGGAATTGCGCCACAGAATATCTGCCTTGCCATCGCCGTCGAAATCGCCAACACCGGCAACCTTCCACGTCTGGTCCGCAATCACGTTGATCTCGCCGACTGCTTTGATGGAAATACCGTTCATTAGATAGACATAGTTGGAACCGGTCACTGAATTGCGCCACAGAATGTCCGATTTGCCGTCGCCGTCAAAGTCACCGGCACCTACAATGCTCCAGTTCTGGTCCGCGACAATATTGATCTGTCCCGCATTTGCAAGCGACGGTCCGTTCATTAAATACATGTAATTAGAACCGGTCGCTGAGTTGCGCCACAACACATCGGCCTTCCCATCGCCGTCGAAATCACCCGTTCCTGCGATTTTCCAGTTGACGTCGTTGACGACGTTGATCTGACCCGGCGTAACGAGTGTCAGCCCGTTCATCAGGTACATATAGTTCGAGCCGGTCGATGCATTGCGCCACAGGATGTCCGACTTCCCGTCGCCGTTGAAATCGTTCCGGCGGCTGCTCGCACTGATGGGCACACTGTTGAGATGGAATGTCAGCGTGCCGCCGCTCCCGCTGAATGACGTCACCATGAAATAGTACGTAACTCCGGCGTTTGCAGTGAATGTGCCGCTCGACGTCGAGTTGCCACCGCTATTATCGTCGCACCCGTTTGGTACCGCCACGAACGCGCCACAAGAGCCCGTCCACGACGAAAGAACAGTGTTGTAGTTGCTTCCAATCGTATCCACGGTAACGATCCCGGAGCTTGGCGCCGTGTAGCGATACCACACACTCGCTCCCCCGTTGCCGGCACACGCAATGGGATCAGAGCCGGTCGCGGTTGCGGCCGAAGCTGTTTGGCTGTCGGTGAAACTCGCACCCGATGCGACGATGGCAGTGGAACAGGAGTCGTTTGCAGGACCTGCGGCGACGGCCGGTGGCCACCCGATATCCAGCATCTCTTTCATCGTAAGGTCGTTGGGCACGTCGACATTGTGTGTCAGATCCAAGTTGAGGCTCGGCTCCATCAACTGGTTTGGAGAGGCTGTCGTATCGAAATGAAAGACCGACGAGCCCGGAGCCAGAGTGGCGGGGGTGTAAAGGCGGGGATGACCAAGCGCGTCCCGGCCGCTGGTGAGCAGTCCCGACGCACCGGTGACGTTGGGACCGTCGAAGACTACGTTGCCCGCATTTGTGGACGACGCCAGGCGCTGCGCATTGCTCATCACGTCCCAATGAAGCAGCGTCGTGTCGTCGAAGGTAAAGTGAGAATAGATGTCGGGCGTGTTGTTCGGTAGGGAGCCGTCATTGAGATTGACCAGTCCGACAAAGCCGAGGCCGTGGGCAAACTCGTGCAGCAGTACGGTCTCCAGATCGATTTGGTTGGCGTGATTGAAGTTGGTGTCGAGGCCCAGGTACCAACTAAGATTCGGGAGGCATCCAGCCGTGCCGATATTGCTGTTGAATTGTGCGCGAATCGATGCGCCGTCCGTAAGATTCAGCGTAACGGCATAGTCGACTGCGGAAAGCGCGCTACCGAGTGCAACCGGATAATACGTGTTCGGCCGGGGAGCGCCGGGGAAGTTCTGGATGAATTGCGTTGGACCGGCGCTGCCAAGCACACCCTGTGACACCGTACATGGTGTCAGTGAGCCAAAATTCGCAGCAACTTTGATGGTGATCGTGCTACTCAATTTTGCGCCCCAGATTGCAGCAGCCGCTTGAAAAACGTTCAGCCGTTGCTGCCCAAGTGTTGTTCCGCCGTTGCCACCGACGGGGGCCGCCGGAGTGGAATCGTTGAATCCCACGCCCGCCGGATCCTTGTTGACGATGACGATGTTCGCGCCAACGGCGGCCGCCGCATATCCAAGATGCACGGCTGCGCCAACAACCAGCAACCAGCGTCTCGCCTTCATTGCCCGCTCTTTACAGCAGTAGGCTTCGGCGCAACCGGCGCGAAGATGGCCGCAGCCTCTTTCTCGGTGGCAATACAGGAAACCACCGGTGCTCCGCCCTTGATTTGAACGACCATGACGCTGCGGAAACCATCCTCGAGGTCGAGGACCGTCGCACCGTCCGGAGCACGCTGAATGGAGAGGTTCGCACTCTCTCGTTTCAACATCCGCCCCAGGTCCGTCTGGCTGAGGTCCTGCCCGCCAGCCTCGGGAGTCGGGATTCCCACCGGCTGCGAGGCGGCAAGCTCGCGCGGGGTCTTCGCGCTCTTCTTCTGTCTTGCCGCAGCCGGCGATCCGGACACAGTCATCGAGCCAAGAAACAACGTCACAAAGAGCAAAACAAACCAACGTCGAGCGGTCATCAATAACTCCTGGGAAAAGGGCCGAACACGGATTGCGTCCGTGAAGATTGGAAGCAGGATACTTCCTGAATGGCCAGCGCTCTGTGATTTCAGTCACGTGGTACCTCCCGCCCGGAACCCGGGCGGCGGGCGCGGGCGGGAGGTACGCCTGGATCAGTAGAGAATCTTCCAATTCGGGTCGTTGACGACATTCACCTGACCCAGTGTGACGATGCTGAACCCGTTCATCAGGTACATGTAATCGGATCCGGTCACGTTGTTTCTCCAGAGGATGTCCGCCTTCCCGTCACCGTTGTAGTCCCCCGTCGCGACGATCATCCAGTTCGGATCGTTCACCGTATTCACGGCGCCGGGCGTCTTGATGGTGAAGCCGTTCATCTCGTAGATGTAATCGTCGCCCGTGACCAGGTTGCGCCAGAGGATGTCGGCTTTGCCGTCGCCGTCGAAGTCGCCGGCTCCAACCACCTTCCAGTTCTGGTCTCCGATCACGTTGACCTGTCCCAACGTCCTGATCGTCATTCCATTCATCAGATACATGTAGTTCGAGCCGGTCACCGAGTTGCGCCACAGAATGTCGGCTTTGCCGTCGCCGTCGAAATCTGCGACACCAACGATCTGCCAGTTCTGATCAGCGATCACATTTACTTCTCCCAGCGCTTTGATCGACAATCCATTCATCAGATAGATAAAATTGGACCCGGTAACCGAATTGCGCCAGAGAATGTCGGCTTTACCATCGCCGTCGAAATCGCCAACACCAACGATGTTCCAATTCGCGTCCGCGACAGTATTGATCTGCCCCGCCCCTGCGAGCGAGAAGCCGTTCATGAGATACATGTAATTCGCGCCGGTCACGGAATGCCGCCACAACACATCGGCCTTCCCATCACCGTCAAAATCGCCAGTCCCGACGATCTTCCAGTTCTGATCGCTGGTGACATTGATCTCACCGAGCGTGGCGATCGTCAGCCCGTTCATCTGGTACAAGTAATCCGAGCCGGTCAGCGAATTTCGCCACAGGATGTCCGACCTGCCATCGCCATTGAAATCGTTGCGGACCCGTGGTGCGGATTGCGAAGCTCCTCCCTGATTCACAGTGAAAGTTTGTCCTGCAATCGTGGCATTGCCCGACCGCGCTGTGGTTGACAGATTCTGCTCCCAACTTACGATCGTTGAACTGGAGCCGATTCCAGTGGACGGCGAAACTGTGAGGTACGAACCGTTACCAGACGCACTCCAGCTTCCTCCGATGCAGCCTGAGGGAGATCCCGTGATTGCCACGGGAACGGAGCCGGACGCAAAACCGGGGTTCGCGGAAGGGGGATTGATCTGGAAACTCGTGCACAAAGGGCTGCCGTTCGACCCTTGGTTCGTGTAAACCCACGCGGCCCCAACGGAACTGTTGTCGCTGATCCCTCCAACGATGGCGGTACTCCCGTCGCCGGAGACCGAAACGGACCAGCCTTCTCTAGCGTTTCCCACGGCGTCAGATCCCAGTAGTTTGGTTCCTTGTGGGGTCCACACGCCACCACTCCTGGCGAAGACCCACGCAGCGCCGGAATTGCTGTCGATTTGACCTCCGAGGATGGCCGTATTGCCGTTGGCGGAGAGGGAAACGGAAAAGCCTTGTTGAGCGTCCGACGTTGCGCCAAAGCCGACAAGCTTGGCTCCCTGCGGAGTCCACACTCCACCACTTCTGGTAAAGACCCAGGCGGCGCCAGCGTTACTGTTGTCGAAAGGGCCTCCGATTATTGCCGTGTTGCCGTCGCCGGAGAGGCACACCGAATATCCTTGCCTAACGAAGGTCCCAACAGCTCCGGAACCGGCCAGTTTGGTTCCCTGCTGTGTCCAAACGCCTCCGCTTCTCGTAAATACCCATGCCGCCCCGGCGCTACTGTTGTCGAGTTGCGCTCCGACGAGGGCCGTGTTGCCGTCGGCTGAAAGGGATACAGAGGTGCCTTGTTCAGCGTTCCCGGTAGCGCCAGAGCCAAACAACCTTTGCTGCTGCGTCCAAACTCCGCCGCTTCTCGTAAACACCCACGCAGCTCCAGCATTATTGTTGTCGTGATAACCTCCGATGAGGGCCGTATTGCCGTCCGTGGAGATTGACACGGAATAGCCCTGTTGAGCGTCTGACGACGCGCCAGTGCCCACCAGCTTGCCTCCCTGTTGGCTCCATACTCCACCGCTTCTCGTAAACACCCACGCAGCCCCAGCACCGCTGTTATCGTTGTACCCCCCGACGATCGCCGTGCTGCCGTCGTTGGCAGCGATGGAGACGGAATTGCCCTGACCGGCGTCTCCAACAGCACCAGTGCCGATCAGCTTGGTGCCCTGCTGGGTCCAGACTCCTCCGCTCCTCGTAAAGATCCACGCGGCCCCTCTTCCGCTGACGATCGTCGTATTACCATCGCCGGAGAGAGACACGGAATAGCCTTGACTGGTGATTCCAGCGGCGTCGGTCGCCACTAATTTCGGCCCCTGTTGCACAAACTGTGTAGTGCTTGCCGCCGACTGTGTCACGGAAAACGTATTGTTTGCGATCATTGCATGATCAGATCGCAACCCTGTACCCGTGTACTGACCCCACGATACTGTCGCAACTCCGGTCCCGCTTCCGTTCAATGGCGAAACCGTGAGCCACGAAGCATTCCCAGACGTACTCCAATTTCCGTTCAGGCAACCCGCGGGTGACCCTGTAATTGTCACTGACTGCGAGTCCGCTGCTGGGCCCGGAGTTGCTGAGGAAGGATTAATCGTAAAGCTCGTGCATGTGGGCGGAGGCGGTGGCGTAACGACGAGGGTGACCGCAACGCGCGGCGAGTTCGACGCACCCGGCGAGCTAACGGTTAACGTCCCCTGGTAGGTGCCGGCGGTAAGGCCGTTGTTCACAAACACAGAAATTGTCTGTGGTGTCGTGCCATTCGTTGAAGAGGGGACGAGCCAACTCGCATCGGACGAAATCGACCAGTTCAGCGTTCCGCCCCCGGTGTTCGAGATCGTCAGCGCCTGGCCCAGCGGGCCCCCGCCCCCCTGCTGCTCGCTAAAGGTCATTGTGGTTACGCTTAGCCCAATTACGGGCGCCTGCGGACAAGCGCTTGTTGTGAACGCCTGGTTGCCGCCACTGTTTGTCCCGCCGCTATTCTCTGCACGCGCTCGGAATTGGTAGGTTGTCCCGCAGCTCAGGCCATTGACACTGAGGGACTGAGTCACACTCGTAGTGCCTGAGCCGATGTTCCCGAGGGTCGCCAGGCTGCCGTAGCTCGTGGTCGGCCCATAGTCGAAGTACAACGTCGTGCTCGCCCCGTTCGGGTTCACTGTCCCGCTCAGGGTCGCACTGGTCTGCCCGATCGCGCTCGCGGAGCCCGTGGCCACTGTTGGCGCCGCCGAGGCAGCGTTCACGAGGATGCTCGCATCATCGACGCGGAAGACAGTAGGCAAAGAGATGTCCGTCGTCGCACTGAAATTCAGACGGATCGTCTGGCCCCTGTAGGCCATCAAGTCCGCCGAGTTCTGTACCCATTCGTTGGTTCGGCTGAGGTTCGACAGGCTCGCTATCGTCGCGAGGAGCCCTCCCGACGAATTCTGAATCGTGACGTTCATTCTGTCGAAGACCGAAGTCAATGTCTCGGATGTCGTGATGTACCACCAGAAGCTCACGCCGGCCGAAGTGGCGTTGGCGGGTATTGTGATGGTTTGATAGAGGTTGGCGGAAAGGTTGTTTCCGGGGCTGCCATCAGAGTTGGCCAGGTATGCATAGCCCGGGCAACTATGACAAACGGAGAACCGCGAATCCGCGAAGAAGCTCCCGGATAGTACCCATCCACTCGAGCCAGACCCAAATGTGCCGTTTGTAATGAGCTGAGTCGTTCCTTGCTGGGGGCAGGCGCTCGTTGTGAACGTCTGGTTGCCACCGCTGTTGGTCCCGCCACTGTTTTGTGCCCGTGCTTTGTACTGGTACGTTGTCCCGCAAGTGAGATTCGTCAGATTGAGTGACTGCGTCTGCGCGGTCGTCCCTGAACCAACCGCACCGTACGTTCCCGTGCTGCCATAGCTAGTAGTCGGGCCATAGTCGAAATACAGCGTCGTGCTCGCGCCATTCGGGTTCACCGTCGCGGCCACGGTTGTGCTCGTCTGGGTGAAATTCGAGGCCGCATTGGTCGTAACCGTTGGCGACTGCGGCGGAACCGTGGCAATGGTAAAGTTCTGGTTGCTCCAATCAAAGGCCTCATAATCGCCGTTAACGAAGTTGCCCACGGCCAATCTAGCAGCGGTAGTCACATGCGCGGCGAGCGGCGTCCAAGAATACGAGGTCACGCTCGGATCCAGGACCGCGATGGGCGTCGGGTACTCGTGTAAACCGCCGTCCTGAGACAAGATAATATATAGCTGGCCTGACTGAGAAAGCGCTGAGGATGTCCAGGTCACCGTGTGGGGAGATCCGACAGACCATGTTTCCCCGCCATTCGGCGTAGTAACCTCAATGTTGGGGAATGTGTGCGGTATTTGTGGACCACTGTAGGAAGCAACGATTACTTCCTGCGGCGACGAAACGGTGCCGTTGTTGATCCAGAGATTGATGCTTGGCCTCAAGTGCCAGGAAGAAGCAGGAGTGTTCAGCCCAGAATAGGGCCATGCTGCAATGAGGCCTCCGCAGGGCGCAACCAGACAATGTCCATACCAGCTTTCGAACGAAACCGAGCCCGCGCTGGACCAGACGAAATGATGAGAGGAATAGGAGTCGCCGTTGTTTCCGGTCAGAACAAGCGGCCACGAGGTGGTGCTTTTCGGCGCGGAACTAGAGTACGGCTGCACCGTGTACCAAAGATTGTTAGCAGTTCCGAAACTTCTTGTCATCTCTATGTCGATCTCATGGTTGTCATTTGCGTACAGATAGCCGCTAAATACAACGTTGGACGGTAGGAGATCGAGCCGCGAATTGGTCCAGAACAAATGATCGCCGTAGTCAGCGTAGCTCTGCGCAATAACCTGCGCTTGGCACCAACTTCCGTCGGCAAGCTGGCGTATCTTCAGGTGAAGGAACCCAGAGCTGTCAACCCAGACGCTTGCAGGATCGTCACTCCAACAGCCATTCCCGGGTCCATTCCCAGGGTCCCCGGCTATTCCATAACGAACATCCCAAATCCGTCCGGAAAAGGAAATCGTTCGGGCTGACACACCGATTGTCACCAACAGATGAACGGTTAAAGCAGCAACGAGAACCAGTGAGCTTTGCCTGCCGCGCATGTCGTTCCCCTCCTGAAGCGGATACCTTTCGTCAGAACAGAGTTGCGCTCAGTTTCATTCTTTCCTCACATATCCTTGAGAACGTCCGCCCTCTTCTTGCCGTACTCCGCCTTCGTAATCAGCACCTTCTTCAGCAGATCGTCCACCTTGCGATGGCGCTCCTCGGCCGATTAAACGGGGCGTGAGGTGGCGGAAGCGGACGAGAGGCCGACGCCGGAGATCTTTCTGCAGGCCGCGATCGGCGAGCACGTTCGCTTAGGCTTCCTAGAGCGCATCGCTCAGCACCTCGTTGATGTTTCCGGGACTGTGCGCTTTCCGTAGCGGTGGGCGGTGCCGGTGCCCATTCCCTCGGCGAGTGCTTAATCTTGGGCGTCTTTGAGAGTGAATCCCGGCTTCACCTCGGTGCCGCAGATGGAGCCCAGGGCTTGTTGGATTCGTCGATGTCGAATCCTGTGACTTGAAGGATGAGGGTGCGGGCGGCGGGATGCCCTTGTTTGAGCGTCCATTCTTTGCTGACGCCGATGACCATCTCTCTCGCCCGCGACGAGACAGTGATCACAGAGCCTCTGAACGGAGCAAGCACAACGACACCACTTTTGTGAGGAAGACTTCTGCACGGTAGTCGGACCTACCGCGCAACCGCCAAAAGTGGAGTCCCGGATCTCAATAGACGATCTTCCAATTCGGATCGTTGACGACATTCACCTGACCCAGTGTGACGATGCTGAACCCGTTCATCAGGTACATGTAATCGGATCCGGTCACGTTGTTTCTCCAGAGGATGTCCGCCTTCCCGTCACCGTTGTAGTCGCCAGTGGCCACGATCGACCAGTTCGGATCATTCACCGTATTCACAGCGCCGGGCGTTTTGATGGTGAAGCCGTTCATTTCGTAAATGTAGTCGTCGCCCGTGACCAGGTTGCGCCAGAGGATGTCGGCCTTGCCGTCGCCGTCGAAGTCGCCGGCTCCAACCACCTTCCAGTTCTGGTCTCCGATCACGTTGACCTGCCCCAACGTCCTGATCGACATTCCATTCATCAAATACATGTAGTTCGAGCCGGTCACTGAGTTGCGCCACAGAATGTCGGCTTTGCCGTCGCCATCGAAATCGGCCACACCAACGATCTGCCAGTTCTGATCTGCGATCACATTCACTTCTCCAAGCGCCTTGATCGACATTCCATTCATCAAATACATGTAGTTCGATCCGGTCACCGAGTTGCGCCAAAGAATGTCGGCTTTGCCGTCGCCGTCAAAATCACCCACACCAACAATGTTCCAATTCGGGTCCGCGACCGTATTGATCTGTCCCGCCCCGACGAGCGCCAAGCCGTTCATCAGATACATGTAATTCGCCCCGGTCACGGAATGCCGCCACAACACATCGGCCTTCCCATCGCCATCAAAATCGCCCGTCCCAACGATTTTCCAGTTCTGATCGCTGGTGACATTGATCTCACCGAGCGTGGCGATCGTCAGCCCGTTCATCTGGTACAAGTAGTCCGAGCCGGTCAGCGAATTTCGCCACAGTATGTCCGACCTGCCGTCGCCGTTGAAATCGTTGCGCGCCTTGGTTACCGGTGTCGCAGTCGGTGTCGCTGTTGCCGTAGCACCGCTATTGAGATTGCCGGCCACATCAGCCGCGCAGAGCCGGTAGGCGTAAGGCTGCTGGTTATTGAGCCCTGCGTGTATGAACGGCGTGGCCGTAGCGATCGCTGAACCGCTGCAGTCTGCCGGCGGCGTACTGCCCACCGCGAAGACCAACTTGTAGCTGGCAAGGCCGCTGGTCGCATCCGTCTGACCATTCCAGGTCAGTAGAACCTGCCGGTCTCCCGGTACCGCGCTGAGAGCTCCGTTCGGAGGAGCCGTCTGATCTAAAATGATCGTCGCAGAAGCAGTGCCAGATACATTACCCGCGGCGTCCTTGTACCAGACGTAAACGGTCTTGACGCCGTCTCCCGCCGGCAACTGCCAACCATTCAGAGTAATGAAGAGGGACGTGGTCGAACCGACCGGCGACCATCCGGCCTGTCCGGCCGAAGGCACCGACGACGAATTGCTCGCGTAGTAGCCGACGACTCCCACGGCGTCGCTTGCGCTCATACTGAGCAGGACACTCGTTGAGGCAGCGACCAACGTACCGTTATTAATGACGAATGAACCGACGGGCGCAATTGTGTCCGGCGAAGCTGACGTCGTGAGGTGGAAGGTCAGCGATCCGCCGGTTCCAAAATATGCCGTGACCATGAAGTAATAGGTAACTCCGGAGCTTACGGGAAAGGTGAGGCGTGATGTGGCGTTGCCGCCACTGTCATCGTCGCATCCGTTCGGCACCGTCGCCAGCGCACCGCAGGAGCCTGTAAACGTGGCGAGGACAGTGTCATAGTCGCTTCCGATCGTATCGACGGTGACGGTCCCGCTGCCGGGAGCCGTGTAGCGATACCAGACACTGGCCCCTCCGCTTCCGAGACACGACGCTGGATCGGAAACCTCGCTCGTGGAACTCGACGTGTTTTGTGCGTGGGTGAAACTCGATCCCGAGGCCACGACTGCCGAAGAACAGGTATCACTACCACCGCCGGTAACAACCGAGGCATCCTGCGTGAGCGTAAATGTCGACGAGAAAGAGCCGGAAAACTGGATCGATCCGGGACGTGTGCTCGCATTGGGGTTCGCGATGAACGAATAAGGCACCAACGTCGGACCGGGGCCGCTTCCATTTGCGGTTCCCGTAAGTGTCAGCCAGTTGCCCGTGCTTGACGCGCTTGCGGTCCAGCTTCCAGTACAACCGCTAGGACTTCCCGTGACTTGAACGTTTCCGATACCGCCCGATGCCGGCCCTGTCGTAGCCGGTGGTGAGATCGAGTAGCTGCACGCGCCAGGCGTGGAGGGATTCTGTGTCAAGGTGAATGTGTTGCCGGAAGAAAAGGCTCCATTGAACGATACCGTCCCCACGCGGCTCGCGCTAGTGCTGGGATTCGACGGATACGAGTAACCCAGGTTCCAGGTTCCCGGACCATTTTGACTCGTTGTGCCGCTCAAAGACAGCCATCCGCCGGTGCTGTTGGGCGACGCGCTCCAGCTACCAGTGCACCCACTGGGGCTACCTGAAACCAAGATGGTTGAACTACCTCCAGAGCCGCTACCGGGAGCCGATGGAGGAGAAAAGGAGTAGGAGCAAGAGACTTGCGTGGCAGTGAGTGTTTCATAACTCTGGTACGTCAAAGCGCTCAATTGCAGATCGGCACTGTCGATGCTGCCGTTGCCATTCTGATCACGCCAGATGGCGACAATAAGGTCATATACGCCGGCGGCCGCGGAGACCGAGAATTGCCGGGAGCGCGAGCTCGTACCTGCCGGCAGCGACACCAGGGAATCATGGGGCGGATCACTGATCGGCGTATTAGTCGTACCATGAAGGCGCAGGCTGGCGCCCAGCATAACGCTCGTAGCAGCGGATGACGTTACGGAGTAGTTGATCGTGAATGTGCTGGTCGTACCGGTGGTCTGGGTCGAGGTTGAGGCAGAGTTCAGTTGAACGGTCGGCGGCGTGCTTCCACCTGCCCGCGGCAAGGCCGCGACACCGTAGTAATCAGAGATAGCGGCATATAAGAGCCAGGCATTCAGGTCAACGTAATCGGCAGAACGTAGGCGATCTTCCTCGGTTGGATTCGACAGGTTCGACACCTCCGGTAACGCACTGGGCGCCACGGTTGTCAAGATGGTGACGTCGCTCGTCCCAACGCCGCTCTGAGTACACAGCAACGGACCGGTCGAACAAATGAAGTTTGTGGCGGGAGCGCTGGCAATATGGCGACTCGAGATCGTCGCCAACCGCTGAACCAAATCTCCCGCCAGTGTCGCACTCGTCGTGCCACACCGATTACAGCGCACGAAGGCCATTGTGTCGTTATTTGTTGGACCAGCCGCGTTATAGTGAATGGACACGGCAATATTAACACCCGCGGCGTTTAAACTATTAACTCGGGCCGTCAGTCCGACATCCGCGCCGGTTGTTCTCGTCATGAACACCGAGGCGCCAGCGGCTTCGAGATACTTTTTGAGATCAAACGCGGTGGCGAGCGTGAGATCGCCCTCATATAAGTCCGTGGCGCCCTTGTTCACGCCCGCAGAGTGACCGGGGTCGATACCGATGTATCGACCGCTCAGGGGTTGTTGCGCGTATGCGGCCGTGCCGAAAGCGAGTACAAGCAGGAGCGTTAGAGTGATCTTCCGCATTGGTCGCCTACTTTGGCTTCTGGATTTCTGCAATATGCAGAAACCCGTCCGAAACGAACGCGAGCGTCCGGCTATCAAGCGAGACAGCGAAGTCCCACCCGCGATAGTCTGGAGGAGCGACTACGGGAAGAGCGGACTTGTTTTCGGTGTCATAGATTATGAGTCTCACACTTGTTACGCGCTCGCCGTCATCGAATGGCATCGCAAGAAGGATGCGATGGCTGTCCGGGAACCAGTCCGCAGCAGAGTACGCCGGAAACTGCACGCGAGCCCCATTGCGTAAGTCCATCACTTCCACACCTATGCTATTGCCAGAGTAGAGTACCCGTCTTCGGTCCGGGGATAGCTTTGCTGACCCGTAGTCGTCAGCGACGGCAGTAATACGCGAGGAGCGTCCGCCGGCCAGAATATGAACCTGCCGTTTATCAACGTAGACGGTATCGGGCAATTGCGTTTCAGTTACGCTCGGAACGGATAGCGAGGCGGACTGATTCTGAGGATCTTTGCGGAGGAACATCGGAGAACCGTTCCTCCAGACAACGCGTGCCGTGACGTCGGGTACACTTTGTAGTTCCGTGACAATACCGGACAAGAGGTCGATGCTGGCGGCTGTAGTACGGCCGACCGTCCTGGTTGCGAACAGAATTGAAGTGCAGTCCGCACTCCAAACGAATCCAGTCAGGACCTGACCGCTGGCCCTCTTCTCAAGGCCTCGGGCCCTTGACCACAAGCGAAGGCCGTCGAAGGACGCAACTGCCACGGAATCCCCGCACCAATGAGGATCGGCAACGGTTTCGTCCGTTAGAATTCGCTGAACATTGACCACGGCAGGGCCAGGGTGCCCGTCAAGTCTTGATAATCGATCTAGAGAATCGCGATCGTCTTGTACGCTGTCGTACGCGACGCCGGTTTCCACCATCCCGCGGAGCTGTTTCCCCGAGGGGAGGAACGAAGTAGGTGGGACCCTCTCCTGTGGGCTGTCGTCCGGCGAGCCAACGGATACTTCTGCAGCGAAGCTCCCTGCCGTTGATAGCACGAACGTAAAGGCGACGACTGATCGCAGGATGCCGACGCATAATGAGGCCATGTGTTTCTCCTTTTAACGGGGTCAGAACCGAATCATCCGCTTCTCACATATCCCTCAACATGTCGACCTTCCTTCTCGCACTGCCTCTTTGTGACCGGCCCTCCCTGGAAAGAGTGCGATCACGGCGAACGCGAGCCTGAGACATGACATGCTTCTCCTGATGGGCGCGCTGCTCCCGCAGAGCCGATGGGGACCCACACACACTTGACGGATTTCCGGCGGTTATATCATGACGTGGTAAGTTTCGGCTCTTCTTTTTTTCCGGCTTCCCTTGTTTCTGCGCGACCGTGCGGAGTCATCGCAAGGCCACTGCCAGCAGAGTCGCAGAGAGCGTCATCCGTCAAAGGTTGCGAATCCGTCAACTCGGTTGACGGAGAGTGTCAACCGCTGTTGTCACTGTCGAGCTTTCTGTTTCCTGTAGAAAGAGCGGCGAGTGGCAAGTCGGACGATCGCCCTGTCAAGATTGTTCTCTAGTGAACAACTCTCTAGTTCGGGTGCGGGCTCGATGCCGCGACGCGGACGCGCTCGCGCTCAATCCGGCAAATTCCTCAGCCCTGCACTATCACACAGGCGGCGCTTGTCGCGTCTCTGGCCGCCTCGCGATCCAGCCATGCCTGGAACATCAGGGCGGTCCAGATGTAGGCCTGCCACTCGCCGCGGGCGGAGAGGTGCTCGTCCCACTTTGTTCGGATGGCGTCGACCTGGAAAAACGACTCATTGAGGAGGCGGCGTTCGTCGAGCAGGGATTCTGCCCAATCGCGGAGGGGGCCGCGCAGCCAGTCATCGAGAGGGATGCCGAAGCCCATTTTGGGCCGCTCGAACAACGCTTCCGGGACGTATCTGGAGAGGAGTTGCCGGAGGATCCATTTCCCTTTACCGTTCCGAAGCTTCATGGAAAGTGGGAGCCGCCACGCGAATTCGACCAGACGGTGATCGAGCAATGGCTCGCGCGACTCCAGGCTCACCACCATGCTTGCACGGTCGACTTTGGCCAGGATGTCGTCGGGCAGATACGAGACCTGGTCCGCGAACATCATCCGCTCGACGAAATCATCGAGCGGCGGCCAGGTGTCGCGGCGCGTGATTGCGATCGGCAGCTCAGTGGCGCCGAGCACGACATCGCTCCATTGAGAGACGACTCCGTAGTAGAGATAGTCGGGCGGTGCCCGAGCGCCAGCCAGCTTCTTAGACCCCTCGCCGGCGCGCTACCGGCGGAGTTTCGCTGGGACAAATCGCCGACGCTGTGATCTTGTACAACGCCCGCATCGGCACTGCACGCATACGCGCCTAGTCCGCGACACCACCCTTGGGCGAGAGACTTCTACACGGTAGTCTCCAGACTTATCGCGCAACCGCGAAAAGGGGCGTCCCCGAGTTTCAATAGACGATCCTCCAACTTGGATCGTTGACGATGTTCACTTGACCGGCCGTGATGAGGCTGAATCCGTTCATCAGGTACATGTAATCGGAGCCGGTCACGCTGTTTCTCCAGAGGATGTCGGCTTTCCCGTCGCCGTTGTAGTCGCCCGTCGCCACGATCGACCAGTTTTGATCGCTCACGGTGTTTACGCCGCCGGGTGTTTTGATGGTGTAGCCGTTCATTTCGTAGATGTAGTCGTCGCCCGTGAAGGCGTTGCGCCAGAGGATGTCGGCTTTGCCGTCGCCGTCGAAGTCGCCGGTGCCGACTACCTTCCAGTTCTGGTCCGCGATCACGTTCACCTGACCCGGTGTCTTGATCGTGATTCCATTCATGAGGTAGACGTAGTTCGAGCCGCTCACGGAGTTGCGCCACAGGATGTCCGCTTTGCCATCGCCGTCGAAGTCGCCGACACCGGCGATCTTCCACGTCTGGTCGGCAATCACGTTCACTTCGCCGAGGGCTTTGATGGACATCCCGTTCATCAGATAGATGTAATTGGAGCCACTCACCGAGTTGCGCCAGAGAATGTCCGCCTTGCCGTCGCCGTCGAAATCGCCGACCCCCACAATGCTCCAGTTCTGGTCCGCGACTATATTGATCTGTCCCGCCGCGGCGAGTGAGGATCCGTTCATCAAGTACATGTAGTTTGAGCCGGTCACGGAGTTCCGCCACAGAATGTCGGCCTTGCCGTCGCCGTCAAAATCGCCGGTCCCGACGATTTTCCAGTTCACGTCGTTGACGACGTTGATCTGGCCCGGCGTTGTTAGCGTCATTCCGTTCATCAGGTACATATAGTTCGAGCCGGTCAGTGTATTGCGCCACAAGACGTCGGACTTTCCGTCGCCATTGAAATCACTGCGGGCACGACTGGCCGAACTGTTCAATGTGGCATTGAGGTGGAAGGTCAGCGATCCGCCGGACCCAAAATATGCAGTGACCATGAAGTAATAGGTAACTCCGGAGCTTACGGGGAAAGTGACACGTGATGTGGCGTTGTCACCACCGTCATCGTCGCATCCGTTCGGCACCACCGCCAGCGCACCGCAGGAGCCTGTAAACGTGGCCAGGACAGTGTCATAGTCGCTTCCGATCGTGTCTACCGTGAGGGTCCCGGTGCCGGGAGCTGTGTAGCGATACCAGACGCTGGCCCCTCCGCTGCCGAAACACGACGTTGGATCGGAAACGTCCGTCGTGGCGCCCGAGGTCGTTTGGCTGTTGGCAAAACTGGTCCCCGAAGCGACGATCGCCGAAGAACAGGAGTCGCTTCCGCCGCCGGAGACCGAGGTGCCATCCTGCGTCACACCGAATGCGTTTCCGGCGATGGTCGCGCTCGCGGAACGCTGTAACGTTGATGTGTTCTGCGTCCATGACACCGTGACTGATTGGGGTCCGTTCCCTGCTGTAGGCGATACCGTCAGCCAGGACCCATTCCCGGAGGCGGACCAGTTACCACCTTGGCACCCGCTGGGAGATCCTGTAAGCGCCACGCTCACCGAGCCTGCCTGTGCGGTCGGGTTCGCTGACGTGGAACTAGTCGCAAAACTACTGCAGGTGGGTGGAGTTGTTCCGGACTGGTTCGCGGTAAAGGTGTTGTTGGCAATCGCCGCACTGCCGTTACGCGACGTCGTTGAGGTGTTCTGCGACCACGATACCGTCACCGATTGGGGCCCATTCCCACTGCCCGGCGAAACCGTCAGCCAGGAGCCGTTTCCCGACGTGCTCCAACTTCCACCCTGGCATCCGCTCGGCGACCCGATGAGCGAGACGCTGACCGAGCCGGCTTGCGACGCGGGATTCGCTGATGACGGATTGATCGTAAAGCCACTGCACGTTGGCGGCGTCGATCCAGCCTGGCTCGCGGTGAACGTATTGTTCGCAATCGTCGCACTGCCGAGACGCGACGTCGTAGAGGTGTTCTGAGACCACGACACCGTCACGGATTGAGGTCCGTTCCCACTGCTTGGCGAAACCGTCAGCCACGAGCCGTTGCCCGACGCCGACCAGTTCCCGCCTTGGCAGCCGTTCGGGAATCCGCTGATGGCAACACTAACCGAGCCTGCCTGCGCGGTCGGATTTGCTGTTCCTGGGCTGATGATAAAGGCGCTACACACCGGAGGCGACGAAGTTAACGTTTCGGCGCTCAGCGATGTGAAAGAGCCTAAGAGTTGATCTGCGCCATCAATCGTCCCGCTGCTGTTTGCATCACGGTACACGGCCACGAGAAGGTCATAGACTCCCGCGGCCTCGGATACGGAAAACTGGCGCGACACCGTGCTAGTGCCGGCGGACACCGACACCGTCGCGTCATGAGGAGTGTCGTTGATGTTCCAGGGCGTAGTCCCATGGAGTCGAAGACTCGCACCTAGCATCACTGTTGTGGATGCTGAAGCGGTCACGTTGTATTGAATTGTGAACGTGCTTGTAGTAGCGGTGGCCGACGGCAGGGTGGACGTTGAGTTTATCGCGACAGTCGCGGCCGCTCCGCCAACGGTGGCCGCCGGACCATCTATCCAATCTTCGTCGACGCCACCTGTTCCCGTGAAACAAACGCCGCCCCAGCATCGGTCAATTGTCGACGAAGTCTGTCGCAGGCGGTGATCGCCAGTCCATAATGAGTCACTAATGTCAGGCACCCCGAACACGGTATGGCAAGCGTTACCACATGCGACCCCCGTCTGAAAAAACCAGGCGAACCAGATCGCATCAGGCACGTTACTGATACTTGCTGACGTCCAATCCTGGAATTCCGGATGACTGCTGTACACTCCTGCAATATTTCCGCGCGCGTGCATCCCTTGCACCCAGCCATTGATAAAGGACTGAACCGCGGCGCGGTTGGTCGCATTTGTCCGTGTATACGCTTCGACGTCATAGTAGACAACAGCAGGCGAGCCCAATCCAAGCGCGACGGCGCGGTCCGACGCCGCGGATGCTTCATCCTTTCCTTGCTGCTCGGCAGTCGAGAGCGTCGTGCTAATGACGGGCGCAGAGTAACCATTGTTGGGAGCTTGTGGACCCACCCATATAGGTATGAGACGCCAACCCATCGCCGCGATGCTGCTCACCCAGCCTGCTGTTAGCCCTGAATTACCGCACGCGCGATGTACACCTCCGATATATGACGCGACAACTGAGTAAGGGCTGTTGCTGATCCAGGTCTGCATCTGCGCGGTGGTAGGTATCTCGCACTTGTCAAAACCTTCTACGTTTTGAGGAGTCGTGATGGCCAACCCGCGAATGTCCGAAACGACGCCAACCGCCGATGCCACCGGGCCGCCCTCGGCCGCCGGCGTTATATCGACCACATGCGCGCCACCATCGTCGGTTCGGAGCAACCGCGTCGCTGTCACGCAATCATGCTGGGGAGTCCGACAGCTCCCCGCCGATAAAACAAACCACCCCGCGTAGCGATCTGAAAATGCCATGCTAACCACGTGCTCCTGGGCTTGTAACGTTTCGCCTGACTCACGGATAAAATCATCCCCCTTCACCTCTAATGCTCTTCTGCTTGTGCCCACACGTAAAACCGATCCGGCAACTACCGCTTCGGCCGTGTCCGTTTCCTTGTCCGTGTATGTCGAATCGACGTGCCACGTATCTCCGGTGTCACCAGTCTTGTATACGATCTCATAAGAAGCGATGTCATCGCCATATCTGACGGTTAGTAACCCATCGCGGCCATTAAACGCCGGCAGACTGACCGTTCGGGGCTGCACGCCGGCAGCAGTCGCAGGCTCCGGCAGCTGAACCGTTTGCCACGAGAGAGCGCCGTCGTGAGTAACATACAATTGAGCGCCGTCCGGACCGCCAGCCAGCCAGCCTATACGTCGAGAAATGAATCGAATGGGATCGCCGATCGGTGGCGGAGGGAGGAGGGTCCAGGTACTACCGCTATCGTCTGTTCTGTAAATCCTGCCTCTGCTGAAATTCGAGCTCGAACCAAGACGCAACATCAACCAGCCATGTTGAGCGTCCGTGAAGCTCAGAGACGCCTGCCCGGCCAGCTCGCCAGGCTGCGCGTCCGCCGCGGCGCTGAAATGTCTTAAGGTCCACCTCGCTCCACCATCACGCGTGTGCGCGATCAGAAATGAACGATTACTCGCGTTCCCAATTCCCAGGAGTACCCATCCTGTCTTGCTGTCTAAGAAGTAAGCGCCGTCTATCGTTGCCGGCGCCTCCATTGGGGGTGTGATATTTGACCAGGTGTCGCCTCCGGACGAAGTGCGTAGTAATTGCTGGTCGATAAGCAATATGCCAGTATTACCTTCCAAGAGCACGATAGACCGGATGTTTGTGCCTTGAGTGTGGATGCCCTGCCCGGCAGTTCGTTCAGTGGCCGGCGGCGCACCAGGCATCTTGGCTTGAGCTGTGCCGCCCTGAGCAATCCCGGCCCCGTGAGCGGATATTGGAACGACTGACCAGACGACTGCCACTAGGAGGGTGCTAAATCTCTGTATGACTTGGGTTGGCGTCGCTTGCATGTGCTCCCCTTTAGAACCTTTGGACGGTTGCTTCAGGATTTCTGCCCGCTTCTTATCGTCTTGCTCGGTTGTACTCGGCCACTTCTCTAACGGGTTGTCCCGTCGGCTGGCAGTCGCGCGGATGGGCTCCTGCCGGAAAGTTGCCGGAGGACATCCGCTGATGTGGCATTGAATCATTCGTCTGGAATCGTGGTGGTAGCACTATTCGTTCTTTCATATGCCGCTCCCGAATGCGAAGGTGCCAATTGTGGAGCAAACGCGAACCTGCGACGCTGACCTCACGTGCTTCTCCTGATGGCGCGCTGCTGCGGCAGCGCCGATGAGGACCCACGCACACTGGACGGATTTCGGCGGTTATATCATGACCTCGAAAGATTCGGCTCTTCTTTTTTTCCGGCGGGCCGTGTGAATCGGCGGCCCCTCCACGGCGTGGCAAGCGCACTGCCAGAATGCACGCAGAGAGGGGCAGCCGGCAAAGGGGCGGAATCCGTCAACTGGTGTTCACGGTCGTGTCAACCGTTGTTGTCACCTTTGTCTACTGGTCACTTGCAGACGCTGCGGCTTGGCGGGTCCCAAGCCGTCGGACGTCCCATTCCGATAATCGAGGACCGATTTGCCAGTGAACAACCCTTAGAAACGCGTCGTTCGCATTCCGCCACGCTCGAGCTCGCGTTCAATACCGCAAATTCCTCACTCCCGCGCGACCGCGCAGGCGACGCTCGTCGCATCTCTGGCCGACTCTTGATCCAGCCAGGCCTGGAACATCAGGGCGGTCCAGATGTAGTTCTGCCACTCGCCGCGGTGGGAGAGGTGTTCCTCCCACTTTGTTCGAATGGCGTCCACTTGGAAAAATGACTCATCCCGGAGGCGGCGTTCGTCGAGAAGGGATTCGGCCCAATCGCGGAGGGGGCCGCGCAGCCAGTCATCGAGAGGGATGCCGAAGCCCATTTTCGGGCGCTCGAATAGCGCTTCTGGTACATAGCGCGACAGAAGCTGGCGCAGAATCCATTTTCCTTTGCCGTCCCGCAGCTTCATGGAAATTGGCAGCCGCCAGGCGAATTCGACGAGACGGTGATCGAGGAGCGGCTCGCGCGACTCGAGGCTCACCGCCATGCTTGCGCGGTCGACTTTGGCCATGATGTCGTCGGGCAGATACGAGACCTGATCGGCGAACATCATCCGCTCGACGAAGTCATCTAGCCGCGGCCAGGTGTCGCGGCGCGTGATTGCGATCGGCAGCTCAGTGGCACCGAGCACGACATCGCTCCATTGAGAGACGACTTCGTAATAGAGATAGTCGGGACTCTGTGCGTCCATAGCACCGGCCAGTTTGTGAATGCGCTCGCCGGCACGCTCGCGGCGGAGTTTCGCGGGCACGAATCGCCGATGCGGCGAAAAGATCTTGTTCCACGCTCGCATCGGCACCGCACGCATCGCGCGGCTCGCCACCAGACGCGTCGCGCGCGGAAGGCGTTGCGAGCGCTCCCACAATTGGCGGCCAAGAAAATAACGATGGTAGCCGCCGAACAATTCGTCGCCGCCATCGCCGGACAAACTCACCGTGACCTGTTGCCGCGCCAGTTTCGAGACGAGATACGTCGGGATCTGCGACGAGTCAGCAAATGGTTCGTCGTACATCGCAGGAAGAAGAGGAATTATCGCCATTGCTTCTTCCGGCGTGACGATCAATTCCGAGTGGTCGGTGCCGAGGTGATGGGCGACGGCGCGTGCGTACCTGGCCTCGTCATAATGCTCTTCCGAGAACCCGATCGAGAATGTTTTCACAGGAATCGGCGACTGAACCTGCATGAGTGCGGTGACGATTGAGGAATCGATCCCGCCGGAAAGAAAGACACCGAGGGGGACGTCGGCGATCATGCGCAGCCGGACGGCGTCGAGTGCGATGCGTTCGAGCTCATCGACCGCTTCGGCATCCGTCCTGGCAAAGCGATCGGCAATCCCGCACGACGCTGCGTCCCGCACAGACCAGAACGGCGACTCCTCCGTATTCACCATGTCTTTCCGGACAGTCAGGATCGTGCCCGGTGTCTGCTTGAATACGCCTTCATAGATCGTGTACGGCGCCGGCACGTAGCCATAGCGCATGTACAGTGCGAGCGCTCCGCGGCTGACCGTTCGCTTGATTTCATGGAACGCCGTCAACGCCTTCAACTCCGATCCGAAGAGAAACGCGCCGCCGCACGTTGCGTAATAGAGCGGCTTGACACCCATCCGATCGCGGACAAGGCGCAACGTCTGCTCGTGCTCGTCCCAAACCGCGATCGCGAACATGCCGTTAAACCGCGGTACCGCAGCCTCAACGCCCCATGCTTCGAACGATGCCAGGATCACCTCGGTGTCCGAATGGCCGCGCCATCGTGGTGCTGCGTCCTCCCTGACGAGCTGCTCGCGAAGGCTTTCGAAGTTGTAGACCTCACCGTTGAAGACAATCGTGTACCGGCCGCTGGCGGAGGTCATCGGCTGGTGACCCGCGGGCGACAGATCGATGATCGCCAGACGGCGGAACGCAAGTGCCACACAGCCAGACGGAGCGACGAACAGTCCGGAGTCGTCGGGACCGCGATGGCGCAACGTTTCGGACATCGTCGCCGCGATGCCCGCCAACTCGTCACGCTTCGCGCGTGTCTTCAGAATTCCTGCGATCCCGCACATGGAGCGCTATGATTGCACGCGTCTCGCCGACTCGTACCAGGCGATGGTCTTCGCCAGGCCGGCGTCCATCGCCGTCAGCGCGCGAAAGCCGAACTCGGCCGCCGCGCGCGACACGTCGAGTTTGCGCCGCGGCTGGCCGTTGGGTTTCGTCGCGTCCCACCGAATCTCGCCGCGGAATCCGCTCCGCTCCGCGACGATGCGCGCGAGATCGCGAATGGCGATCTCCTCGCCGCGCCCCAGATTGACCGGCTCGCACTTGTCGTACTTCTCGGCGGCGGCAACGATTCCCTCGGCAGCGTCCTCGACGTAGAGAAACTCGCGCGTCGGCGAGCCATCGCCCCACAGCGTGACGGTCGAATCTCCGCGATCGCGCGCTTCGATGAACTTGCGAATCATGGCCGGGATGACATGACTGCTCTCGAGGTCGAAGTTGTCGCGCGGTCCGTACAGATTCACCGGCAAGAGAAAGACTCCGTTGAATCCGTACTCCTCGCGGTACGCCTGCAACTGCACGAGGAGCGCCTTCTTCGCCACGCCGTAGGGAGCATTCGTCTCTTCGGGATAGCCGTTCCACAAATCGTCCTCATGAAATGGAATCGGCGCGAATTTCGGATACGCGCAGATCGTGCCGAGGCAGACGAGTTTTTCGACACCGGCGATGCGCGATTCTTCGATGAGATGAATCCCCATGACCGCATTCTCATAAAAGAAAAGACCAGGGTGCGAGCGATTCGCGCCGATTCCGCCGACGACTGCCGCAGCATGAATGACGAGGTTCGGCCTGTACTCGCGAAGCCACGCTCGCACGGCAACCGGATCGCGCAAATCGAGCTCGGACCGGCGAGGAGTGAAGAGCGCCTCCGGCTCTTTGCCGGCGATCCGCTCGCGAATGAAGCTGCCCAGAAATCCATTGCCGCCGGTCAGCAATACGCGGCGATCCGGCCAGAAGTTGTTCATGCGCGCGACCTGAGCAACGCTTCGTCAGCGGCCAGTGCCAGATCGGAGTCGACCATCAAATGCACGAGCTCCGCGAATGACGTTTGTGGCGTCCAGCCGAGTTTCTCCTTCGCCTTCGATGCATCGCCAAGCAGCAACTCAACTTCCGTCGGCCGGAAATAGCGGGGATCGATCTCGATCAGAACGCGATCGGTACCGCGCTCGAATCCTTTTTCGGTCTGACCCGATCCTCGCCACTCGATACCGATGCCTGCACGTGCAAAGGCGAGGTCGCAGAATTCGCGGACGGTACGAGTCTCGCCGGTGGCGATTACGAAGTCTTCCGGCTCGTCCTGTTGCAGCATCCGCCACATAGCATCGACATAGTCTTTTGCGTAACCCCAGTCGCGTTTCGCGTCAAGGTTGCCGAGATACAGCCGGTCCAGCAGTCCGTGCCGGATCCGTCCGACCGCGCGCGTGATCTTGCGCGATACGAAGGTCTCGCCACGCCGCGGCGATTCATGATTGAAGAGAATCCCGTTCACCGCAAAGAGGCCGTACGCCTCCCGATAATTGACGGTGAGCCAATACGCATAAACCTTGGCCACTCCGTACGGGCTGCGCGGATAGAACGGCGTCGTTTCGCGCTGGGGCACCTCGGACACTTTGCCGAACATTTCCGAGGACGACGCCTGATAGATGCGGGGCCGGATCTGCAACTCGCGAATTCCTTCGAGCAACCTTGCGGATCCGAGACCGGTCACCTCGCCGGTGTATTCGGGCGTATCGAAGGAGACCTTCACGTGACTCTGTGCGCCGAGGTTGTAGATCTCGTCCGGAACGACGATTCGCAGAATGCGATTCAGCGACGATGCATCATTGAGATCGCCATAGTGCAGAACGAGATGCAGGTTGGGCTCGTGCGGGTCCTGATAAATCGGATCGAGGCGCTGCGTGTTAAATGTCGACGAGCGCCGGATGATGCCGTGGACTTCATAACCTTTGGCGATGAGCAACTCGGCGAGATACGAACCATCCTGCCCCGTAATGCCGGTGATGAGTGCCTTGCGTGGAGTCGTCATGCACGGACCACGTTCACGCCGGCGTTTCGCGGGACGATGTTGCGCGTGTCGACGACCAGCTTGACGTTTGACCACAACGACGGGTCTTTGAACTGCTTGTGTGGCGTCGAGACCAGTACGGCATCGTATTTTGCAAATTCATCCGCGGTGCATGGCACGGAGGAGAGTCCGAGATCGTGCTTCCGACCGCGATGCGCGACGGGCACATGCGGATCGCAATACGAAACGACTGCGCCACGCTGTTGCAGCAGCTCGATCAGTTCAAATGACGGCGACTCGCGGTCGTCGTCGATGTCCGCTTTGTACGAGAGACCGAGAACCAGGACCGTCGCACCGACGATGCTCTTGCCGGTCTGATTCACTGCCTCGATCGTGCGGTCGATGACATAGCGCGGCATCGACGCGTTCACTTCGCCGGCCAGCTCGATGAATCGCGCCCAGGTGCCGTACTCCGCCGCTTTCCATGTCAGGTAAAAGGGATCGAGGGGAATGCAATGCCCGCCGAGTCCCGGCCCGGGGTAGAAAGGCATGAAGCCGAATGGCTTCGTCTTCGCTGCTTCGATCACTTCCCACACGTCGATGCCCATCCGATCGAAGACGACTTTCATTTCGTTGACGAGCGCGATGTTCACCGCGCGAAAGATGTTCTCGAGCAGTTTGGCCGACTCCGCCACTTCGGCGGTCGACACGGTGACCACGCGATCGATCACGGCGGCGTAGAGGGCTTCGGCAGCACGCAGCGACGGCGCGTCGATCGCTCCGACGACCTTCGGAATCGTCCGGGTGTTGAAATGCTCGTTCCCCGGATCTTCACGTTCCGGCGAGAAGGCCAGAAAAAAATCGCGTCCGCAGACTCTTCCACCCGCTTCGAACCGCGTGAGCAGCTCTTCGCGTGTGGTGCCGGGATACGTCGTCGACTCGAGAACGACCAGTTGGCCCGGCCGCAGCCGTTCCGCGATCGCGTCGCCGGTCATGCGGATGTACTGGAGATCGGGCTCGCGATGAGAACCGAGCGGCGTGGGGACGCAGATGATGATGGCGTCACATTCGCGAAGCCGGTCGAATTCGGTCGTGGCCACGACGCGATCGTTCCCGAAAGCCTTGCCAATCCGGTCAACGCCGATATGTTTGATGTACGACTCGCCCCGATTCAACGCTGCCGTCTTCCTGGCATCGACATCGAAGCCGGTCACCGGAAATCCCTGCTCCTCGAACAGCAGGACGAGCGGCAGACCGACGTAGCCGAGCCCGATCACGCCAACGCGCGCGGAGCGCGTGCGGACGGACTCCAGGAACGCTTCGATCACTTGCGCTTCTGCCGTTGAGGGGATCACAGTAACTGTCTCCTGGGACACTCTAAGAAACCTGAAAATACTCTTTGTACCATGTTACGAATCGTGCGATTCCCGTGTCGATCGTCGTCGCGGGATGGAAACCGACCGCCTGCTCCAGCTCACTGACGTCCGCCTGCGTTGAAAGCACATCACCGGGCTGCATCGGCAGGAGCTCCAGCTCCGCTTTCCTGCCGAGACAGCGCTCCAAGGCGGCGATGTAATCGAGCAAAAGCACTGGCTTGTTGTTGCCGATGTTGAAGATGCGGTACGGAGCGGAGCTTCGAGCCGGATCGGGTGCCACGCTGTTCCAGCCAGGATCCGGTACCGCGGTTTGATCAAGCACGCGAATCACACCTTCGACGATGTCGTCGATGAAGGTGAAGTCGCGAATCATGCGGCCATGGTTGTAAACCGGAATCGGCTCGCCCACGATGATGCCTTTGGTGAAGCGAAAGAGCGCCATGTCGGGCCGGCCCCACGGTCCGTAAACCGTGAAGAACCGCAGCCCAGTCGAGGCTACACCGAACAGATGCGCGTACGTGTGGGCCATCAGCTCGTTCGCTTTTTTCGTCGCCGCATAGAGCGACACGGGATGGTCGACGTTGTCGTGCTCCGAGAAGGGCTGCTTCGTGTTCGCGCCGTAGACGGAGCTCGACGAGGCGTACGCAAGGTGTTCGACACCGTTGTGCCGGCAACCCTCGAGGATGTTCAGAAATCCGGTGATGTTGCTGTCGGTGTATGCGTGGGGATTCGTCAGCGAGTAGCGCACGCCGGCTTGCGCGGCAAGGTGGACGACGCGCGCAGGCTTGTGCTGCGCGAACAGTGCGGCAATCGCACTGCGGTCAGCGACATCGCAATGAACGAAGGTGAATCGCTCCGAGCGCTGGAGCCTCTCCAGCCTGGCCTGCTTCAGAGTGGGGTCGTAGTAGTCATTGAGATTGTCGATGCCAACGACATCCTCGCCTCGTTCGAGGAGACGAGTGGCAACGTGATAGCCAATAAATCCGGCCGCGCCGGTCACAAAGATCAAAGGGTAAATCCAGCCTTTCGCCCGTCGTCGTAGAACATCTTGACGGTATCCAGAGAGTAGTCGCCAAGATCCTTGCCCACCAGGGCCAGTTTTTTCAGGATGTCGTTGGTGACAGTGATGATGTGGCAGCCGATGTCGTCGGCCTGAAAGATGTTAAGCAGCTCGCGCGGACTTGCCCAGATCAGTTCCACCCGAGGCGCGGCGCGAAGAATCGAAACGCATTCAATCATGATGGGAACCGGATCGCGGCCGGTGTCGGCGATGCGGCCGGCAAACACCGAGATGCATGACGGCGCGCCGTCTTTCACCGATTCGACGACGTTGCCCACTTGCTCGATCGTCATGATTGCCGTGATGTTCAGCTTCACACCGTCGTTCGAAAGACGGCGCACGAGATCGTACGCGGGCTCGCTCCGTGTGTTCGTCACCGGAATCTTGACGTAGACGTTTTCGCCCCACGCGGCGATCGCGCGGGCCTGGCGCTCCATCTCATCGAATTCGTCGGAAAAGACTTCGAAGGAGATCGGCCGGTCGGGGATTGCTTCGAGAATGTCGCGCGCAAACGCGCGGTAGTCAGTCAGCCCGGCCTTGTGCATCAGCGTCGGATTGGTAGTGAAGCCTTTGATATACGGCTTCGCGTACATCTCCAGCATGCCCGCCTTGTCGGCGCCATCCGCGAAGATCTTCACGGTCAGCTCTTCGATTCGTTTCATCACTGGTTTTCGAGTATCCAATCGGCGGCAGCAGCGAGCGATGAAACACTCACAAACGGCGCGGCGGGCTGTTGTTCTCGATAGCCATTATCAACGAAAAGAGTGCGGCAGCCTGCGCGCTGACCCGCCTCGATGTCACGCCAGCGGTCGCCGACCATGAACGATCGACCGAGGTCGATGCCATACCGTCTCGCGGCATCGAGGAGCTCGCCCGGTTTCGGCTTCCGGCAATCGCAGTCATCGCCATCGTGATAGCAGGTGAGAACTTCGTCGATAGGAAGCTCGGAGACGAGACGTTCATTCATCGCTTCGACGACCTCGCGCGTCTGCGTTCCGCGCGCGACATCGGGCTGATTCGTGATCACGATCAAAAGAAAGCCCTCGCTTCGCAACTTCACGAGCGCCTCCGGAACGCCCGGCAATACTTCGAGCTCATCGAGGCTCTGCGGCGGATGCGGCGTCCCGTCGCGCACCACCGCCCGATTAATCACGCCATCGCGATCGAGAAAGACGGCCCGCACCACTACCGGGTCGACTCCCACTTCGTCTCGGCGGCTTTCAGTTTCGGATGCGACACCAGAAGGTGCCAGACGACGGCCTGAAACGCCTCGGTGTGCGGCGTGACATTCTGCGGATTGACGGTGGGAATGATCACGCAGACATCGGCCACCGTCGCCGTGAAGCCGCCGTCGCGTCCGACGATGCCGCAAATCTTCGCGCCCGTTTCCTTCCCGTATTCGAGCGCGGCAACGAGATTCGGGGAGACGTTCTTCTCGCGATTGCCACCGCCAACCGACAACACGAAGAGCAGATCGCTCGCGCGCAGCCGGCTGACTTTGAGCCATTCGATGAAGACCGACGCCCACCCTTCGTCGTTCGTCCGCGCCGTCAGCTCGCTCACATTATCGGTCGGCGCGTACGCCTCGATCCCGCAGATCTTGCGAAAGTCGTTCACGGCGTGCGAGCAGTTGGCCGCGCTCCCTCCGACGCCGAGGAGAAAGAGACGGCCATGGCGCGCCCGAAGATCGGCGAGCAGATCAACCGTCCGTTCGATCGACTCGATGTCGAGCGTGTCGATGATTGCTGCGGCTTCCTGAAGATGCTCTTGTGTATAGCTCATGAGAACGAGGGCGCATTGTAATCGCGGGGGTGGGGTATCGTTTTTCGGTGAAGCTGTTGTCGGTTGTCGGTGAAGCCGTTGTCGGTTTGGTGAGTCAGTTGTCGGTGATGACGTTGTCGGTGAGGCGAGTTGTCGATGAGGCCAGTTGTCGGTGAGTCAGTGGTCGGTGAGTCAGTGGTCGGCGATACGGTTGTCGGTGAGTCAATGGTCGGTGAAGTCAGTGGTCAGAGCGTTACTCCTAACCGACAACGGCATCACCGACAACTCGAATCACCGACAACAGCCTCACCGACAACTCGCCTTACCGACAACGGCCTCACCGACAACTCGCATACACCGACAACGGCCTCACCGACAACTCGCCTCACCGACAACGTCCTCACCGACAACGACAACGGCCTTCCGAAGGAACCGCTACGACATCAACACCTTCGTCCCCTCGAAATCGAACCGAAACCGCACTTCCTCCAGCCCTGCGTCCTTCATTGCCTTTCGCAATCGAATACGGTCCTCGGTGTAAAACAGCAGAAACCCGCCGCCACCCGCTCCGACGAGCTTCCCTCCGATCGCGCCTGCAGACCTTCCCAGCTCATACCATTCGTCGATCTTCGAGTTGCTCATGCCATGCGAACGGCGCTTCTTGTGCTCCCAATGCTCGTGCAGCAGCTCGCCGAACTCCGTGCATCGTCCCGCTTCCAGCGCACGCTGACTGCGGTAACCGAGCTCTTTGACGTAGTGAAGATTATCGATCATCTCCGGATCGGCGATCTCCGACCGCGCTTTCTGATCCTGAAGCAGACTTCCCGCGCTCCGCGAGAATCCGGTGAAGAAGAGGAGGAGGTTGTCTTCGAGCTCGAAGAGCGTGTCCATCCCGATCGCAAGCGGCCGCGCTTCGACGGAGCCGTCGCGATGAAAGTCGAAGCAGGTCACGCCGCCGTACGCGGCGATGTATTGATCCTGTTTGCCGACCGGCTCGTGCAGCCGTTCGATCTCGATCTCGCAGGCCAGCCGCGCCACTTCACTCGAATGCAGAAGCCTCCGCCGGTGCGCGTACAGCGCTTTCACCAGCGCGGTGGTGAAACTGCCGGACGATCCGAGGCCGGTTCCGGCGGGAATCTCGGCCAGCGTCGTGATCTCGATCTGCGGCGTGCGCAGGTTCATCATCCGTAATGCTTCTCTGAGAATGGGATGGCGCACCTCTTCGACCGTATCGACGTTCTCGATGTCCGAATACTTCAGACGGATGCCGGGGCCGAACGGACGGTTGATCGTGACGTAGACGTAGCGGTCGATGGCCGCAGCGATCAGAAAGCCGCCATGTTTCTCGTAGTACGACGGCAGATCGGTTCCGCCGCCGCCGAGACTGATCCGCAGCGGGCTGCGGGTGATGATCATTGCGCCCTCGCCGCGTCACGGAACCAGGCGAACGTCTGCGTCAGCCCGTCGCGAAGCGGGACCGGCTCCGGCAACGAGGCCATCTTGCGAAGACGTGTGCCGTCGAGAACGCTCCTCATCTGCTCTCCAGCTTTTGCCGGAGCATGTGCGGCAGCGGTCGGCACTCCGGCGATCGACGCCAGCGATTCGTACAACGCATTCACCGATGTCTCGATCCCCGTTCCCACGTTGTACGCGCCTTGCCAATCGCTTTCCGACGCCGCCAGATTCGCCGCAATGACGTCACCGACATAGACGAAATCGCGCGTCTGTTCGCCATCTCCGTTGATCGTCACGGTCTGATTCGCAAGCAGCCGTCCGGCAAAGATCGCCACGACTCCCGCTTCGCCGTGCGCATTCTGCCGTGGTCCATACACGTTCGCGTAGCGCAACGCCACGGACGACAAACCACGCACCTCGCGAAAGTAGTGAAGGTAGTGCTCGACGGCGAGTTTCGCGCAACCGTACGGCGAGAGCGGACCTGCAGGATGCGATTCCGTCTGCGGCACCTCGACAGGCTCCCCGTAGATCGCGCCGCCCGTCGATGCAAACACGACGCGCTTCACGCCGGCATCGGCGGCTGCTTCGAGAAGCCGCAGCGTTCCGACGACATTCACGTCCGCGTCCGCGGCTGGATCTTCGACCGACTTGCGCACATCCATTTGCGCCGCGTGATGACTGAGAACATCGGGCTTCAGCTCACGGATGAGATTCCCCGCCGCGGCATCGCGGATATCAAACTCGAAAAACGCCGCTTGCGCGTTGACGTTCCGCCGGTAACCACCCGAAAGGTTGTCGATGATCGTCACGCGGTACCCGCGAGCGATGTACGCGTCCGCAAGTGTCGAACCGATGAACCCCGCGCCGCCGGTGATGAGAACGTGTTTCATCGTCATGTCGCGGCGGCGGCACCGCGCGCAGCCCGTTGCGCCTGTTCTTCGAGCAAACTGAGAAGGTACTGGCCGTACGTGCTCTTCGCCAGCTTCGTCGCCAGTGCGCGCAACTGCTGCGCATCGATGAGCCCGAGGTAGTAGGCAACTTCTTCGGGGCAGGCGATCTTCAGCCCTTGCCGCAACTCCACCGTCTCGACGAAGTTCGCAGCCTGGAGCAGCGACTCCTGCGTTCCGGTGTCGAACCAGGCGTAGCCGCGGCCCAACTGCTCCACGCGCAACGCACCAAGCTCGAGATAGACGCGATTCAGATCGGTGATCTCCAGCTCGCCGCGCTTCGAAGGCTTCAGGTTCGCGGCGAAGTCGCACACCCGATCGTCGTAAAAATAAAGTCCCGTCACGGCAAAGTTCGAACGCGGCTTCGCCGGCTTCTCTTCGATGCTGATCGCTCGTCCACTGTCATCGAACTCCGCCACTCCGTAGCGTTCCGGATCATTGACGCGATAGACGAAGACCGTCGCTCCCGGATCGCCGATCGCCGCGCGCCGCAGCGAGTCAGGCAGTCCATGGCCGTAGAAAATGTTGTCGCCGAGAATGAGACAGCTCGGCTCACCGGCCACGAAATCGCGGCCGATAAGAAACGCCTGTGCCAGTCCGCCCGGATTCGGTTGCGCGGCGTACTCCAGCCGCACGCCCCACTGCGAACCGTCGCCGAGCAGCTTCTGAAAGCTGGCCTGGTCCTCCGGCGTCGTGATGATCAGAAACTCGGTGATGCCGGCGAGCATCAGTGTCGTCAGCGGGTAATAGATCATCGGCTTGTCGTAGACAGGCAGAAGCTGTTTCGACATCGCCGATGTCATCGGATAGAGCCGGGTGCCTGAGCCGCCGGCCAGAATGATCCCTTTTTTCAAGAAGCGTCTCCTTCAACGCTGTATGTTGTCACATCACGCACGCGCCGCCGGGCGATGAGGCCGACCAGCGCGCCGAAGATGAATCCTCCGACATGGGCCCACCACGCCACGCCGGCCGCTTCCTGCGTGTGCTGCGCTGCGGCGATCGAGAGGAAACCGTTGAAAAACTGCATGGCGAACCAGATCGGAAGGAAGATGACGGCACGGATCTCCACCATCGCCCAATAGACGATCAGCGGCAGCAGCGTGATGATGCGCGCCTTCGGACGGAGCACGAGAAACGCGCCGAGCACGCCGGCGATGCTCCCCGATGCGCCGATCGACGGGATGGCCGAGTGCGTAAAGAGCATCGCGTGCGTCAGGCTTCCGATCGCGCCACAGATGATGAAGAACGCGAGATACCGCACGTGTCCGATCGCGTCCTCCACCGCTCCGCCGAAGACCCACAGATAGATCATGTTGCCGATCAGGTGCACGAATCCGCCGTGAAGGAAGAGCGACGTCACCAGCGTGATCAGCACTTCGAAAAGCGAATAGCCGTACGCCGCCGGATGGAACAGCCGGACCGGAACGAAGCCGAAGATGTTGATCATCGTCTCGGTGCGCGATCCGAGCAGAATCTGCGCGATGAAAACGACGCAATTCGCAACGACGAGCGCGCGATTCACGACGGGTGTCGTGAGCGGCGGATGGGTGTGGCGGAGGGGGATCATGGATCAGGTGAGAAATGTAGCGTGGGCTCGACGACGTACCTGAGCAAGAGAATGTGAAATGTTGAATGTTGAATGTTGAGTGTTGAATGGGGCGAACTTCCGCACATCACTATTCAATAACCATGTTTCGAAGTTCCACACATTCAACATTCAACGTTCAACACTCAACACTCAACATTCAACACTCAACATTCCACATTCAACATTCGTCCCACTTGTGCATTGCAGGCGCAAAACACCGCCACGAGTCGCACACGACCACGCTACGCGACATCACCCAACCCCTTCCCGATCTCCCGCACCACCTCGGCCATCTGATCGCGCGTCAGTTCCGGAAAGATCGGAATCGCCAGCGTCTGCGACGCGGCCAGATCGGAATTCGGGAACGCGCCCTTCGCGGAGACATTGCCGTGGAAACACTCCTGCTGCGGCAGTGTCAGCGGGTAGTAGACCTCGCATCCGATGCCCGCGCTCTTGAGGTGATTCATGACGCGCTCGCGCGTATCGCCGTCATCGGTGAAGCGGATCACGTACTGGTTGTAGACATGATGCCGGCGCGGGAGCTCGCGCGGAAGGACCACGCGATCCCCGAGTGACGCATCGGCGAAGAGCTCCGCGTACGCCGCGGCATTCCGACGCCGTCCCTCGGCCCACGCATCGAGATGCTTCAGCTTCACATGGAGAATCGCTGCCTGCAGCGCGTCGATGCGGAAGTTCCCGCCGACGTAGCGGTGGTAGTACTTCGGGCGCATTCCGTGAACGCGAAAGTCGACGAGGCGCTCATACATCGCTTCGTCTTCGCACGTCACGGCGCCCGCATCACCGAAAGCGCCGAGGTTCTTGGAGGGGAAGAAGGAAAACGCGGCGATCGTGCCGAGAACGCCGGCGCGCCGGCCGTCATACTCCGCCCCGACCGCTTGCGCCGCATCTTCGACGACTGCGAGCTTGTGCTTCGCAGCGATACGGTTGATCTCCTCCATCGCCGCACATTGCCCGTAGAGATGTACCGGCATGATCGCCTTCGTCGCCGGCGTGATGCGCGACTCGATCTCGTTCGGATCGAGGTTGTAGTCGGACAGATCGACGTCGACGAAGACAGGCGTCGCGCCGAGCCGGTCGACGACGCCGGCGGTGGCGAAGAACGAGTAGGCAGGGACGATGACTTCATCGCCGGGACCGACGCCAAGAACCATCAGGGCGATGAGCAGCGCGTCGGTTCCTGACGAGACGCCGACCGCATAGCGGCTGTGGCAGTAGGCGGCAAAGTCGCGCTCGAAATCGTCGACGCGCTTGCCGAGGATGAAGTACTGGGATTCGTAGACCTCGCTGGTCACGCGGAGCACTTCGTCGCGGATGGTTGCGTACTGCAGTTTCAGATCGAGTAACGGGACGGACATGGGCGCGGAGTATATGAAGTTCGAAGTTCGAAGTGTGAAGTGTGAAACTTGAAGTGATCAGTCGGACACTTCTAACTTCTAACTTCTAACTTCTCACTTCTCACTTCTAACTTCTCACTTCTCACTTCACTTCTCCCAACGTTCTACGAACACGACCCGTATCTACACCGCACAACGCACACGATCGCGCTCCGAAGCGGAGCCGCGCGTGTGCGTTTTTCGTGTCTATTTAGTGCTCCCTATTTTCATGCGCTGATCGCATAATTTTTATAGACGTTCTTTTTCGTACCGGCGTATCACCGCGCAACCTACGAAGGAGAACCAATGAACATCAAACGCATCCTCGCAGTAACCATCGCCGCACTTCTTCCTCTCGCCGCCAGCGCCAGCACAATGATCGTTCCCGCGTCCGGCACCGGCCCCGGCGCGAACGACAGCCACTGGCAGACCGAGCTCACGCTCCACAACACCAGCTCCAGCACGATCACCACGACGCTCACCTTCCACGACGCTCTCGGCGCCGCCGGCACGTCGACCGTCAGCGTCGCTCCGCGGGCAACGATCGCCATCGCCGACATCGTCGGCAACAACTTCGGACAATCGAGCGCGACCGGCGCGATCGAGATCACGTTCGACAGCGCCTTCGCGCAGAAGCTCAGCGTTTCCTCACGCACGTTCAACAAGTCGGCCGCCGGCGAGTTCGGTCAGGACATTCCGGCAGCCGACGCCGCTTCGGCTCCAACGGCCGGAAACACGATCGTGCTCAGCGGACCGTCGTCCGCCACCGGCGCGCGCTTCAACTTCGGCGTCTACGCCGTGACCGCCGCGACCGTACAGTGGGAGCTCGTGCGCGCCGATGGCAGCATCGCGGCGACAAAGTCGGTCTCGTATGCTTCCGGTTCGCAGAACCAGTACAACTACGGCGTCTCGACGTTCTTCAACGCCTCATCGCAGGACAACGACACCGTTCATGCGGTGGTCACGAGCGGCCGCGCACTCGCGTATGGCAGCACCGTCAACAACGCGTCGGGCGATCCGACCTACGTCCCAGGCGTTCTCGTCCGCCCCGACCTTCGCATCAACTTCCTCGGCGTCTCCCTCGGCGACACGGGAAGGATCGACGTCGCTGACGCCAATCACGACGGCGTTCTCGATCGCACCATCGAAGTCCCGACCGGCAAGTTCCCAACCGGATTCCGCGTCGTCGTCGCCTCGGCCAGCGCGGTTAAGTTCGAGCTGGTCAATCCGCCGAGCGACGTGTCGTTCTTCGACGCCAACGGCGGCATCATCTGGGCCGCAAGCGCAACGGCTTCCGGCACGAACACGACCCTAACGCTCCGCGTCACCGCCGACGGCTCGACCGAGATCATCACGATCCCCGTGCACATTCAGTAAGCAGGGGGATGAAGCAGGGACGAGGGATGAGGGACGAGGGAAACCCTCGTCCCTTTTTTTTCGATGAAGAGAGAGCATCTGTCATTCCGAACCCGGCGGAACCGCGGGGGCGGATGGGCGGGGTGAGCGGTGAAGCGCGGAGAGGAATCCCCTGACGATAGGAACGACTCGCTTCGCAGGCACGGGATTTCTCATCGAGCTCCACCGCTCACCCCGCCCGGCCGCCCCCGCGGTTCCGCCGATTCGAAATGACAGCCGCCCCTCGTCCCTCTTCCCTCGTCCCTGTTTCCCCGCTACCCGAACGTTACCTTCGCGAACCGACGCTTTCCCACTTTCAGCACGTACGACTTTCCGCTCGCGCCATTGAGCGTCGCGCGCGGATCGCTCACCTTCGCATCGTCGACGAGCACGCCGCCCTGCGCGATCACGCGCTGGGCGTCTTTGTTAGACTCGGAAAGTCCCGCCTGCACGATGATCCGGGAGAGCAATTGCGGCTCGGCGGATGCCGGCAGCGTTTTCTCTTCGATGTCCGCCGGCGCTTGCTTCTCGCTGAACACGCGCCGGAATTCCGACTCCGCGGCATCGGCGGCATCGGCATCGTGAAAATCGCGGATGATCGACTTGGCCAGCTCGCGCTTTGCTTCCATCGGATGGAGCGCGCCTGACTCGACTTCGGCGCGCTTCGCTGCAATCTGTGGAGGAGTGAGGTCGGTGCAGAGCGTGTAGTACTTCCACATCAGATCGTCGGAGATCGACATCACCTTTCCGAAGATCGAGCCCGGCTCCTCGTTGATGCCGATGTAGTTGCCGAGGGACTTCGACATCTTCTCGATGCCGTCGAGTCCTTCGAGGAGCGGCATGGTGATGACGACTTGCGGCTCGAGGCCGTACTCGCGCATGAGATCGCGGCCGACGAGCAGGTTGAAGAGTTGATCGGTGCCGCCCATCTCGACATCACACTTCAGCGCGACTGAGTCGTAGCCCTGCGCCAGCGGATAGAGCAGTTCGTGGATCGCGATCGGCTGATGCGCGTCGAAGCGTTTGCGGAAATCGTCGCGCTCGAGGATGCGCGCCAGCGTGTACTTCGCCGCCAGCCGAACCATTCCCTCCGCGCCGAGCGCGCCCAGCCACTCGGAGTTGAAGCGAATCTCGGTGGTCTTCGGATCGAGGATTTTGAAGACCTGCTGCTTGTACGTCTCCGCGTTCTCCAGCACTTCCTCTTTCGAGAGCGCAGGACGCGTCGCCTTCTTCCCCGTCGGATCACCGATCAATCCCGTGAAATCGCCGATGAGAAAAATGACGCGATGCCCGAGTTGCTGGAAGTGCTTCATCTTCCGGATGACGACGGTGTGCCCGAGGTGAATATCGGGCGCAGTCGGATCGAAGCCGACTTTGATCGTCAGCGGCTTCCCACGCGCGAGCTTCGTCTTTAAATCTTTGCGTTCGATAAAGTCGACCGTCCCCTTGCCGAGGAAGTCGAGTTGTTCGTCGAATGTCATGGGGGCGCATTGTAGTTGTGTGCGGATGTCCAGGTCTCGTGGTCTTACGATTGCCGGGTGAGATTCCGCAGAAGACTGATCCGCAGATTACGCAGATGAGCGCAGATAAATGCACCACATCTCATCTGCGTCATCTGCGGATAAGACTCCTCGGAATTTGACACGCTGTCGCCGCGTCTCTACACTCCGCATCCCGATGAGTCACCACGTCGCCCAGCACCACCATCATCTCCACACCTAGGGGTGCCGTGCGCGCCCCGATCGGACGAGGGGCGCTCAGCGACGACACGTAGCCAACTGACCTGAACCTCTCTTCCATTACGCGAGAGAGGTTTTTGACTTTATGGCCACGAGATCGAGATATCCAACCGGAGTGCGGCCGTTGCTGGCCGGCGAGACGGCGCGGCGCAGGCGCATTGAGTCGCGCTTCGTCGACACGTTCGCAAGCGCCGGCTTCGCCGAGGTGGTGCTGCCGATCATCGACTATGTCGAGCCGTACGCCACGCTCGTCGAGCCGGCCACCGCGAAGCAGAGTTACCGCTTCGTCGATCGCGAGGGCGATCTCATCGCCATCCGCTCCGACTTCACGCCGATGCTGGCGCGCGCGCTGGCGCCGGTGATCACGCCCGAGGAGTTGCCTCTGCGTCTGTTCTACCGCGGCGATGTCATCCGCGTCGAGGCCTCGCGCCTCGGCGCCAACCGCGAGCTTTTCCAGATCGGCGCGGAGATCGTCGGCGACGATTCGATCGACGCCGACGTGGCCATGCTCCGGCTGGCCGCCGATCTTGTGCGCACGCCGGACGATGAACCGACGGTCGTGTACAACGATGTCTCGATCGCAGCAGCTCTCATCGCGCAATCGGCACCCGTGCGTGAGGCGCTGGCCTCCAAGCGGATGACGGCAGGTGTTCCGGCGGCGTTGCAGACCATCGTTGCGAAGCTGATCTCCGGCGAGGCGACGCTTGCCGATGTCGCGCCGTTCGCGCCGGAAGCCGCGGCGCGTTTGTCGTCGATCGAAGAAGCACTCGCCGGCGACGCCGTATTCAGCCTCCATCTCGACGACATCGAAGAGAGCGGCTACTACACCGGCCTGCGTTTTCGCGTCTACGCCGGCACCGCGCGCACGAAAGTTGCGCAGGGCGGACGGTACGACAACCTCTACGAACGCTTCGGACAACGTGCCGCGGCGATCGGATTCACATTCACCATCGACGATCTGGATTAGACGACATGCGCATTGCGATACCCAAAGGACGGCTGCAGGAGAAAGCGCTCGGCGTCTTCGTCAACGCTGGATATGACGTACCGACCGACGCCGATCTGAAAACGCGAAAGCTCGTCTTCGATCGCGGCGGCATCGAGTGGATCTTCGTCAAAGACGGCGACGTGCCGGTCTACGTCGAGCATGGCGCAGCGGACGCCGGCATCGCCGGTCTCGATCAGATCCTCGAGCACGAATGCACTGCGTATCAACCGGTCGAGTTTCCGTTCGGACACTGCCGGATGATGCTCATCGCCGCACCCGGCGCGCCACCGCTGACGAAGGTGGCCACGAAGTATCCGCGTATCACGCGTCAGTTTCTCGACAGCCGCGGCGTTCACGCGGAGATCGTTCCGCTCAGCGGATCGGTGGAGCTGGCGGCAGTGCTCAATCTCACATCGCACGTCGTCGATCTCGTGGAGACGGGCGAAACGGTGCGCGTCCACAAACTGGTGATGCAGGATGTGATCGCGGAAATCTCGCCGCGTTTGATCGTCGGAAAGAATTTTTATCGCACCGAGCAGAAGATGGTGCGTGAGTTGATCGCCAGAATTGAGGAGGAAGTCCTGTCATCCTGAGCCGCCGAAGGACACGAAGTGCCGGAGGACGGTCGAAGGACCCCCCTGGTTTTGTGCCGAGGTCTTTCACCGACCGACCGGCACATGGGCAGGGGGTCCTTCGACCGTCCTTCGCCGCCGACGTTTGCCGGTTGTACAAACAGTGAATCTTGCGGCGGCCGCGGCGGCTCAGGATGACAGCAAGATCCAATGCGCACCTATTCGAACAACACTCCCGAAGCCGACACCGCTCTTCGCGGGATCCTCGAGCGCCGCAGCGCGACGAACGAGAACGCGCTGCGCGTCGCGGACGAGATGATCGCCGGCGTGCGCGCGCGCGGCGATGCGTATGTCGCCGAGGTGATCGCGAAATTCGATAAGGTGACGATGGAGGCGGACGCGATCAAGATCGCGCCGCGAATGGTGACGATCTCCGATGAAATGCGTGACGCCATCGACCTGGCCATCGAGCGCGTCGAGGCGTTTCACCGTCCGCAGTTGCCGCAGTCGTACACGCTCGGCAACCTCGAGCATCGCGTTCGTCCCATCCGCCGCGTTGGCGTCTACGTTCCGGGCGGACGTGCGGTTTATCTCTCGACCTTGATCATGACCGCGGTTCCGGCCCGCATCGCCGGCGTCGAGGAGATCGTCTGCATCACGACATCGTCCGCTGCCGATCGCGATGAGCTTCACTACGTCTGCAACCGCCTCGGCGTCCGCGAGATCTACTGCTGCGGCGGCGCGGCCGGTGTCGCCGCGGCCGCGATCGGAACGGAGTCGCTGGCCCGCGTCGACAAGATCGTCGGACCGGGGAACGCATACGTCACGGCAGCGAAGATGCGGCTCATCGGCGAGGTCGGCATCGACATGACCGCCGGACCGACGGAGCTTGTCGTCATCGCTGATGACGACGCGAACGCCGCCTACGTCATCGCCGACCTCCTGGCGCAGGCGGAGCATGGCGACGATTCCGAGGTCGTGCTGGTGACGACGTCGCGCGCGCTGGCGGAACAGATGCCCGATCGCGCCATCTCGTTCATCGTCCCGTCGATCGACGACGCGATCCGCATGGCCGACGTCATCGCGCCGGAGCATCTCTCCATCCACACGCTCGACGCGGTGTCGATTGGAGCACGCGTGCAGAACTGCGGCGCGATCTTCTGCGGACCGTCGTCGCCTCCCGCCGCAGGCGATTACGTCACGGGAACGAACCACGTGTTACCGACGGCCGGCAGCGCACGCTTTTTCTCGCCGCTCGGCGTCTACGATTTCGTCAAGCGCGCCAACGTCATTTCCATCTCGGCCGATGAGCTCGCGCAGATCAGCGAGGCCGGCGAGCGCATCGCCACATTCGAAGGCCTTCCCGCGCACGCGGCGTCGATGGCCATCAGGAGGACCGCATGAGCCGGGACGTCGTCGCCGCCATGACCGCTTACACGCTCGAGCTGCGCGAAGCGGACATCAAGCTCAATCAGAACGAGAGCCCGACCGACTTTCCGCAGGAGTTGAAGGAGAAAGTCCTCGCCGAGATGGGCCGCCGCTGCTGGAACATCTATCCCGATTTCGAGTCGATGATGCTGCGCGGCGCGCTGGCGAAAACATGTGGCTACGACTCTGCGAATGTCCTCGTCGGCAACGGCTCGAACGAGCTCCTCGCAGCAGCGATCCCGACGTTCGTCGGTCCCGGCACGCCGGTCGTTTTTCCGAAGCCGTCGTTCGCGCTCTATGAGAAACTCATCGCGGTTGCAGGCGGCATCGCGCTACCGATCGCGGTCGATCCGACGACTGGATTTCTTCCGCTCGACGACATGATCCGCGCCATCGATCGCTGCGACGACGCCGTTGTCATCGTCTGCTCGCCAAACAACCCTACCGGCGGCGTCCTGCCTGACGGCGGAATCGAGCGGCTCGTCTCGTCCGGCGCCACCGTCCTTTTCGATCGCGCTTACGGCGATTTCGCCGAGGATACGATGCCGGAGCTGAACGACCGGCTGGTCACGTTCTCGACCTTCTCGAAAGCGTGGGGACTGGCCGGGCTGCGCGTCGGCTGGCTGGCATCGACGGCATCGACATGCCGCGAGATTCGCAAAGTGAAGCTCCCCTACTCGCTCAACATCATCAGCGAGTTCGTCGCCGCCACCGCGCTCGAGCATCCGGAGATCAAGTCGCGCAACGTCGCGGCGACGATCGCCGAGCGCGAGCGGATGTTCGCGGCGATGCAGAAGATCGAAGGCGTCACGCCGTTCCCTTCGCGCTCGAACTTCATCGCTTTCACGATGGAGCGCAATGCCAAAGAGGTCTTCAATGCTATTCACGCCAGCGGCATCCTCATCCGCGATATCAGCGCCGCGGTCCCGAACGCATTGCGCGTGTCGGTCGGCACGAAAGAACAGAACGAAGCGTTTCTGGCAGCGTTACGCAGAACGATGAACGCGGAAGGATGAACGATGAACGGGCCAGACGAACAGTTCCGCGTTCATCCTTCATCGTTCATCGTTTTGATGCGACGGAGCAAAAGATGAACACGGGCGGGATGAACGCTGAACGGGGCGAGACGAACAGTTCACCGTTCATCCTTCATCGTTCATCGTTTTGAAAAACAGGAGCAATCATGAGAACAGCAACCATCACCCGCACCACGAAAGAGACCAACGTCGCCGTCACACTCGACCTCGACGGCGACGGCACGCATTCGAAGATCGAGACGCCCGTCGGATTTCTCTCGCACATGCTCGACGTCATCGCGCGCCACGGCCGCGTCGATCTCGACATCGTCTCGACCGGCGACACGCACATCGACTACCACCACACCGTCGAAGACACCGCCCTCGTCCTCGGCGAAGCCTTCGCTCAGGCACTCGGCGACAAGCGCGGCATCCGCCGCTTCGGACACGCGTACGTCCCGCTCGATGAGGCGCTGGCGCGCGTCGTCGTCGACTTCGCCGGGCGTCCGTTTCTCGTTTTCGACGTCCCGTTCGATCGCGAGATGCTCCTTATCCACAAAGACTTTCCTTTCGCCCTCGTCGAAGAGTTCTTCAAGTCGTTCGCGAACAAATGCAATTGCAACATCCACGTCGATCTCATCCGCGGCCGCAATGGTCATCACGCCGCGGAAGCAATCTTCAAAGCATTCGCGATCGCACTGCGCGAAGCAAAGAGCGTGATAGGGACGGACATCCCCAGCACGAAGGGAGTGATTTAGTCCAAGCCGGGAATGGGGTCAGGTCGGAAGTGGAAGTGACGGAAGAGAGAAATCGGCCCTTATGCGCCACATTGACTTCCGTCACTTCCACTTCCGACCTGACCCCATCCGCTGACCGCGTGACCAAATGCCATGATCACCACCCTCATCGACTCCCCCGTCGCCAATGTCGCCAACATCGCGCGTGCGTTGCGCACCGTTGGTGCGGATCTGCAGGTGACGCGCGATCCGGAAGTCATCGCGAACGCGGAGAAGCTCGTCCTCCCCGGCGTTGGATCGTTCATCGCCGCAATGCGCTGGTTGGAGGAACATCGCATCGACGCCGCGATTCACGCCGCCGTGCAGCGCGGCGCCACAATGCTCGGCGTCTGCGTCGGGCATCAATTGCTCTTCGATTGTTCGCAGGAGATGGGAGCCACTCGCGGGTTGGGCCTCGTTCGCGGCGAAGTGCGCAAGTACGAAGGAGCGTTGCCGGTTCCACAGATCGGATGGAATCGAATTCAGTCAGTCGCCGGCCGCGGGCCGACGCTCTTCGACGGTGTCGAGAACGAGGTCTTCTACTTCGTCAACTCCTATGCTGCTTCGCATGCGCCAGACGAAGTTGCATTCGCTGATTACGCGGGCAGCTTCACCGCCGCGGTTCAGCGCGAGCGCGTCTTCGGCCTGCAGTTCCATCCCGAGAAATCGTCGGCCGCAGGCCTGCGCGTTCTGAGGAACTTCGTGGCATGGACGTAATCCCTTCGCTCGATCTTCTCGGCAGTCAGGTCGTCCGGCTGCTGCGCGGCGACTACGCAACGGTGACGTCCTACGGCGATCCGGAGTCCGTTCTCGACTCGCTCGACGTTCCGCGCGGCTCGCGGCTGCACCTCGTCGACCTCGAGGCATCGCGCAGCGGACGGCCTGTCGAGCTTGCGATTGTCCGCCGCTTCGCGCAGCGAGATCTTCGCGTTCAGGTTGGCGGCGGGATCCGCTCGCTTGCTGATGCGCAGGCCTGGATTGACGCCGGCGTGGAGAAAGTGGTCATCGGTACAGTCGCCGCTGATTCGCCCGATGTCCTGCGCGCGATCGTGGACGCGCTCGGCGCATCGCGCGTTATTGCCGCCATCGATGTCCGAGATGGCGTTGTCCGCGTCGGCGGCTGGGAACGCGACGCGAGCACGACACTCGACGAAGTCCTGACACGCGTCGAGAGCCTCGGCATTACTGAAGCGCTCATCACCGACATCAACAAAGACGGCGCGATGTGCGGGCCGTCCTTCGCGCTCTACCGCTCGCTGCAAACGAAGCTGCGCATCATCGCCTCCGGCGGTGTCTCCACGCTTGGCGACGTCGTCTCGCTCAGCCGCCTCGGCAGCGTCGGCGGCTGTGTCATCGGACGCGCCTTGCTCGACCGTCGGATCAGACTTGCCGAAGCGCGGGCGCGCGTGGCGACACCGAACGCGATTCCCGAGCGCATCATCCCCTGCCTCGACGTACGCGATGGACGCGTCGTCAAAGGGGTGAACTTCGTCGGCATTCGCGACGCAGGCGATCCTGTCGAATGCGCGACGCGCTATGAGACCGAAGGCGCCGATGAATTGGTGATCCTCGACATCTCGGCTACCGATTCCAATCGCACAACCGCGCTCGACACAGTACGCCGCGTGTCCGAGTCGCTCTTCATCCCGCTCACGGTCGGCGGCGGAGTGCGTACGATCGAAGACTTTCGCGCGCTGCTCCGTGCCGGCGCCGATCGCGTGGCCATCAACACCGCCGCGCTGCGCAATCCGCAACTGATCGCCGATTGTGCGCGCGAGTTCGGTGTGCAAGCGGTCGTGCTCTCGTGCGATGCAAAACACGTCGGCGATCGCTTCGAAGCGATGGTGCGAAGCGGCAAAGAGTCATCGAACGTCGATGCCGTCGAATGGTGCAAACGCGCCGAGGAGTTGGGGACGGGCGAGATTCTGCTCACGTCGGTCGATCGGGATGGGACGAACGCCGGATACGACATCGAACTGCTGCGCGCGGTGACGAGGACGGTCCGGATCAGCGTCATCGCGTCGGGTGGCGCCGGCGCGCTCGAACATTTTCGCGACGCAATCGAGGCCGGCGGCGCGCGCGCCGTGCTGGCGGCATCGCTCTTCCACGACCGGCGACTGTCGATCGGTGATGTGAAGCGTTATCTGGCTGCGGAGGGGATTCCGGTGAGGTAACGGGACGAGTGGGGTCAGGTCGAAAGTCGAAAGTGACGACGGCTTAAGTGGAGCGAGGGGTTCACGACCGCGCGTCGTCACTTTCGACTTTCGACCTGACCCCACTCGCGGAAAGGAGCGAGAATGAACGATCACTTGAAATTCGACACCAACGGCCTCATCCCCGCTGTAATCCAGGACGCACGCAGCGGCGAGGTGCTGACGCTCGCGTACATGAATCAGGAATCGCTCGATCGCACACGCGAGAGCGGCGAGACGTGGCTCTGGAGCCGCTCGCGCAACGAGCTGTGGCACAAGGGAGCGACGTCGGGAAATACGCAGCGCGTCGTTGCCGTCAGCGAAGACTGCGACGGCGATGCGCTCGTCGTCAGCGTCATCCCGAACGGCCCCGCATGTCACACCGGCGCGCGCTCGTGTTTCGCCGGTGCGCCGCTTCGCACGCTCGACCGGCTGATGAGCGTTCTGCGCGACCGGCGCGAGAAACGTCCCGAAGGTTCGTACACCGCCAAGCTCTTCACCGGAGGACGCGGGCGCATCGCCAAGAAGATCGGCGAGGAGGCCACCGAAGTCGTCATTGCAGCGCTGAGTGAGACGCGCGAGCGGATGGTGAGCGAGATCGCCGACCTCGTCTTCCACGTCACGGTATTGATGGCAGACGAAGGGATCGAGTGGAGCGAGGTCGAGGGCGAGTTGGCGTCGCGGGAAAAAGGTTAGACGCGCGGAGACAGAAACCGCAGCAACTCCCGGTTCACAGCGTCCGGCTTCTCCATCACCACCGCGTGACCAGCGTCTTCGATGACGACGAGCTCCGCACCGGCGATTCCGTCTGCAATCTCGCGGCTGAAGCGCAGCGGCTTCAGAACATCGTTCGCGGCGCAGACGACGAGCGTCGGGCAACGGATCGCGTGCAGATCGACGCGAAGAGTGAGAAACGCTTCGCAAAGATCGGCCAGGCCCGATACCAATCAGCCGGCATCGACGATACGCGCTGACTGCTGACCGCGATGAAGGCAGGGTTCGCGGCGATGAATTGCGGCGAGTAGTTGTATGGCAACGACAATTCCCAAAGACGCTCCGGTGCGTTGCGTGCGGTCTCGGCCCAGAGCGTAATCCCATCGCGCAGCGAATCGTCGACGCGGCTCACGCATGCGATCACAGACAGGCTCCGCACGCGATCGGGATGCGCCCCCGCGAACATCATCCCCACCTCGCCGCCATACGACGTTCCCACGAGATGCGCGCGCTCGACGCCAAGCTCGTCTAGCAACGCCAGCAGATCGTCGACGTGCATCTGCATCGAGTACGGAGCAGGCGGCTTGTCGCTGCGGAGCTGCCCGCGGAAATCGTGCAGGATGCAGCGGAAGTGCGGCGAGAGCGCGGCGGTCTGTTTCGCCCACGACGCCGTCGTCATCATGATGCCGTTGAGAAGGACGAGCGGCTCCCCAACGCCGATGACCTCGTGAAAGATCAACGAGGCGGCTCTTCGGGCGTCGGTCCCCAGATCGAGGCGAGATCAATCTCGGCGGCAGGAAACGGATCGGCGCGGACGACGTCATCGCCGGTAAACACTTCAACATCGGTCCACTTGCCGTCTACGAGCTGAAACACTTCGAGAATGCGTTGATCCGGATCGACGATCCAGAGCCAGGAAACGTCGTGCTCAGCGTAAATGTGCTTCTTCTTGCCGCGATCCACGCGCGCAGTCGACGGCGAGATCACTTCGCAAACCCAATCTGGTTCGATGACGAACCGATGATCGCGCGGAATCTGAGGCATCCGCTCGCGGCGCCAGCCGGCAAGATCAGGAACGACGACTTGCTCGCCGAGGTGAAGCTCGGGCTCGTCGACGATCCACCAGCCACCGGGACCTCCGCGCCCAAGCCGATAGGGAAACCCGATCAACATGCCGAGAACCGACGACATGTCCGCGTGCAGCCCGGCGGGACGCGGCGAAGCGTACAACTCGCCGTCGATCAACTCGGCGACCATGTTCTCAGGCACGTTGACCAGATCGTCATACGTTGCCCGTTGGTGCATCAACGCTTTCATGGCGTCAATCTTACGCTCCCGCTCCTTGCGCCAATATCAACGCGAAACTCTTCCGTTGTCGGACCCCAAATCGATGCGAGGTCGATCTCCGCTTCCGAAAACGGATCGGAGCGGAAGACATCATTGCCCGTAAACGCACAGCGCGAGGTCCAAAATCCGTCGACGAGCGTGAGCGGTTCCAGAGTGCGCTGCTCTGGATCGACAAGCCATAACCAGGACAAGCCGCATTTCGCGTAGATACGCGTCTTCTTGGCGCGTATGACACGCGCCGTCGCAGTCGAAATCACCTCGCAAACCCAGTCGGGCTCGATGACGAATCGATGATCCTGCGGAATCTCCGGCATCCGCTCGCGCCGCCAACCGGCGAGATCGGGAACGAGGACGTTCTCTCCGAGGTGTAACTCCGGTTCGTCGAGAATCCACCAGCCGCCCGGTCCGCCCCGTCCACGATCGTAGGGCGTTCCGATGTCCATTCCGAGCGCAGATGAGAATCGCGCGTGCGGTCCTGCCGGCCGCGGCCACGCGTACAACTCCCCGTCGATCAACTCGGCAACGAGGTTCTCCGGGACCTTCATCAGATCCTCGTAGGTCGCCTTCGCCGCGGACCTCGTTTTCATCACGTCAATTGTACGCTCGCGCTCTTTGCGTTAACGTCCGCGGCATGCTCCGACGCCTATCGCTTGCTTCTCTCCTTTTTTTGACGGCGCTCAGCGCGACTGCCGCAATCCGCAGAGTCGACCACATCGTCACCGGCGGCATCGTCATCACGATGGCCGGAGCGAACATCGACGACGGCGCGGTGGCCATCGACAAAGGCGACATCGTCGCCGTCGGCAAGTCTGCTGACATCGCCAAGCGCTTCGCTTCTGACGACACGATTCACGCGCGAGGCTCGGCCATCCTTCCGGGTTTCGTCAACGCACACACACATGTCCCGATGACGCTCTTCCGCGGCATCGCCGACGATCGCGACCTCATGGACTGGCTGCAGCACTTCATCTTTCCAGCCGAGGCGAAGAATGTCGATCGCGATTTCGTGAGGTGGGGGACGAGGCTCGCGGCTGCGGAGATGATCGCGTCGGGAACGACGACGTTCACCGATATGTACTACTTCGAGAGCGACATCGCGGCCGAAGCAAAGAAGGCGGGATTGCGCGCGGTCGTCGGCGAGACGATGATCGACTTCCCCGTCGCCGACAACAAAACGTGGGACGACGCGATCGCCTACGTACGCGCGTTCGTCGCGAAATGGCGCGGCGACCGGCTCATCACCGCGGCCCTCGCGCCGCACGCACCCTACACCGTTTCGCGCGCGCATCTCGAGCAGGTCCGCGCGCTGGCGACGGAGCTTCATGCGCCGATTCTCATTCACATCGCCGAAACGAAGGGAGAAGCGGCACAAATCAAAGACAACACGTCCGGCCTCTCCGCCGCCGGCTACCTCGACTCCATCGGCTTCCTCGGACACGACGTCATCGCCGCGCACGGTATCTGGCTCACTCCGGACGACATCGCCACGTTCGCGAAGAAGCGCGTCGGCGTCGCCCATTGTCCAGAGAGCAACATGATGCTGGCGTCGGGCGTCGCGCACGTCGTCGACATGCGCAAGGCCGGCGTGTCGGTCGGGCTCGGCACCGACGGTCCGGCAGGATCGAACAACAATCTCGACATGGTCGAGGAAGCGGCCAGCGCCGCGCGCCTGCAGAAGATCACCCTCGGCGATCCGAAAGCGCTCAGCGCGCGCGACGTCCTCGAAATGGCCACCATCGGCGGCGCTAAAGTCCTCGGCATGGAGGATCGCATCGGCACGCTCGAAGCGGGCAAGCGCGCCGACGTCATCGTCATCGATCTGCAGCAGCCGAAGACGCAGCCGGTCTACGCGGTCGAGTCAGCGATCGTTTACGCCGCGTCGGGCAACTCGGTCGTGACCACGATCTGCGACGGCAAGGTGCTGATGCGCAATCGCAAGGTGCTGACTGTCGATGTCGCCGCAGCCGTGGCGAAGGCGAAGGAGTATCGCGATCGGGTGAGGAAGAGTCTCGCCACAAAGTAGCAGCGCCGCTTCTGTCATCCTGAGCCGCCGAAGCGCGCCTCACGATGCTCTAACAACTGGCAAGCATCGCGGCGAAGGACGGTCGAAGGACCCCCCGCTTCATAGCGAGGTTTTCAAGAAATCATCGGACAGAATTAGGGGGTCCTTCGACCGTCCTCCGCCGCGCAATATCTGCCGGTTGTAGGAGCATCGTAAAAGTGGCGCGGCTTCGGCGGCTCAGGATGACAGTCACTCGCGCGCTCCGCCCGATCGATCAGCCTGCGTTAAACTAATCCCCATGAAGAAACTCCTCATCGCATCCCTCCTCCTCATCGCCACGGCGGCGCAGGCAAAGGAAGTGTTGCCGTGGATCGAGAACGACTACAAGGCGGCGATTGCCCGCGCGAAGGCGACAGACCGGCCGGTCTTCGTTGAAGCGTGGGCACCGTGGTGACACACGTGCCGCTCGATGAGGGCCTATGTCTTCACGGACAAGTCCCTCGAGCGGTATGCCGGACGGTTCGTCTGGCTCTCGATCGATACGGAAAACGCAACGAACGCCGCGTTCCTGAAAGCGCATCCGATCAGCGTCTGGCCGACGCTGCTCATTCTCGATCCGAAGGATAAGGTCGTCTTCCGCTACGCAGGCGGCGGCACGGTGCCGCAAATTCGCAAACTGCTCGACGACGGTGAGCGCGCTGCGCAAGGCTCGCACGGAAAAGCGGACAAGCTGCTGATCCAGGCGGATGCCCTGGCCTCAAACGGCAAACAGGCCGATGCGGCAAAACTGTTCGATGAGGCGCTCGCAGCCGCGCCGAAGAATTGGCCGAGCGCCGGCCGCGCCGCGGAGTCGCTCATCTTTTCGCTTGCGCAGTCGCGGAACGCGCAGGGTTGCGCGGAGCGCGCGCTGGCGCTCTATCCGCGCGTTCGTGGCACCGGCTCAGCAGTCAACGTCGTTGCCACGGGACTTTCCTGCGCGACCGATCTCGATGCGAAGACCTCGTGGAATCGCTCCGAGCTCATCGCAGGGCTGGAGAAAGCGACGCGCGAAACGCTCGCCGCGGCTGACAAAATCAAGATGTCTGCCGACGATCGCTCCGGTCTCTACGAGTCGCTCGCCGATGCGCGCGACGAAGCGAAGGACGCCACTGCCGCGCATGCGTTGCGCGAACAGTGGGCGTCGTTCCTGGAGAAGGAAGCGGCCAAAGCGAAGACTCCCGATCAACGCGCCGTCTACGATTCGCACCGACTCACCGCCTACCTCGGGCTCAAGCAGCCGGAGAAGGCCATCGCCATGCTCGAGCAGTCGGAGCGTGATCTGCCGAAGGACTACAACCCGCCGGCGCGCCTCATCTCCGCGTACCGCGCGGCGGGACGTTTCGACGATGCGCTCGCCGCTTCCGACCGCGCACTGAAGCTGGCATATGGTCCGCGCAAGATCGGCATCTATCGCAACCGCGCGTTGGTCTACATGGCAAAGGGCGATAAAGAATCAGCGAAAAAAACGATCGCCGAGGCGATCCATTACGCCGAGTCGTTGCCGGCGGAGCAGCGAAGCGAGGGCATGATCGCGTCGATGAAGAAGCAGTTGGACACGATGTAAGTCGAAGAGTGAAGAGAGAAGTGCGAAGTGTGAAAAGAAGCCCTCACTCTTCGCACTTTCACTCTTCACTCTTCACACTTCGCTCTTCAGGCGCAGAGTATCCGCGTTCTTTGACGCATGAGGTGCGATCGACGTGTCCCGCACCTCGTCTGCTTTATGCGCAACGAAGAGCGCAACATCCGTAGCGCGCGGATATTGATAAGCCTCCGGCGGAACGACCGAGGGATGCTTCTTCAGCCACTTCAACGCGTACAACTCGTGATCGGCGGTTTCGAGCAGACGCTCCACCGTCGGATCATCGATCAGCGCCGAGCAGCCGAGCCCCATCGTCATGCCGAGGTGCAGCGTGGTATCGCCGGCAGTCCACTGAAGCTCGGACAATTCCGCGAGCAAGCGATCGGCAACGCTGCGGGTCTCTTCCGCGCCGAGGTTGAGGACGAGGAGGACGAACTCATCGCCCCCGTAGCGGGCAATCAGATCTTCGCTTCGCGTGCGGCGGAGAAAGAGCGCTCCGATGTCCTTGAGCACGCGGTCGCCCATGAGGTGGCCGTAGTTGTCGTTGATCGCTTTGAAGTCGTCGATGTCGAACAGGACGATGCCGAGGCCGTGTTTGCCGGCGAGATGCTGCTCGGCCTGCTCAAAAAAGAACCTGCGCGTGGCAACTTTCGTCAGCTCATCCTGGTTGGCGATGTCGCGCCACTCGCGCGCGTCGGCGTCGAGGGCACGCTGCCTGGCGAGCATGCGCCGCGCCGCGGCGACCTTGGCCACGACCTCGACTTCGGTGCAGCCTTTTGCCAGGAAGTCGTCGTATCCGAGCGTGAGCGCGTTGACTTTGACCGCCGGTGAGTCGTGCGCGGTCAGCATCACCGCATACAAGCCGTTGATCGATGGTTCGGCGCGCACAGCGGCAATGAGCTGCAGGCCGTTTTTTCGGGGCATCTCGAGATCGGAGATGAGGAGATCGAATTCCGCGGCGCGGAGCATTGTCAACGCCTCCAGCCCGTCCGATGCTCTCGCCACGTCCAGCCCAAGACGGTGAGCCACGGCGGCCAGCCACATGCCGAAGTTCTCATCATCCTCGACGATCAGCACACGGATTGCTTCGGACTGGGATTCCGGAGGGAGATCACTGCGGCGGCGAAGGGCAGAGTTCACGGTGGCAGAAACGACATTCAATATCGCGGCCATCCGCTGCCACGTGCGTGATGCGGGTCACAGACTGCGACAGCGCAACATCAGCTCCACCAGACAAATCGCGGAATCGGACCACTGCCCAACCCGTTGTAAGCACCCTGCCAGCTTTGGAACGTTTCAGGGAGTGGCCCGTCGTAGAGGCAGGCCACGGAATCGAATCAATGCCCGAGTTCATCGTCAGAGTCGGAACACCCGACGGAGTCATCACCGAACGCCACGTGCAGGCGATGAGCATCCGTGCGGCGGAAGAGGACCTCCGTCAGCAGGGAATGCACGTCTTCGACGCCAGGCGTGGCCGGATGCAGTGGCGCGATCTGCTGCCGCGCAGCAGCAAGGTCATCTCCACCGAGCACTTTCTCCTGTTCAATCAGGAGTTGCTCGCGCTGGTGAAAGCGGGACTGCCGATCCTGCAGTCGTTCGACATCATGCTGGAGCGGCAGAAGAACCTGCGCTTCAAGGAAGTGCTCACCGACGTGCGCGAGAAGCTGAAATCGGGCGTCGCGCTGTCTGACGCGTTCGCGTCGTACGGCGACGCCTTTCCGCCGATCTATTCGACCTCGCTCCGCGCGGGCGAACGCTCCGGCGATCTCGAAGGCGTGCTCCGGCGCTTCCTGCGCTACCAGAAGATCATCGTCAATCTCAGAAAGCGCGTCGTCGGCGCGCTGATCTATCCCTCCGTACTCGTACTGCTGTCGATCGGCATGGTGTTTGTCATGCTGACGAAAGTCATTCCGAAGTTCGCCGAGTTCTACCAGGGTTTCGGCGCGGAGCTGCCGTGGTTCACGACCCTCATGATCAAGATCGCCAGCGGGTTGAACACGAACCTTCCCATCTTCATCATCGTCGTCGTCGCGATCTTCTTCCTCATGCGGCGCTGGATCAACGGCTCGGGACGGATCGCCTGGGACAATTTCAAGCTGCGCATCCCGCTGGCGGGCGGAATCCTGCACCGGTTCGCGATCATGCAGTTCACGCAGTCGCTGGGAACGCTGCTGGCGGGCGGAACACCGATGGTTCCGGCCATCGAGATCGCCTCGCAGTCGGTGACCAACCAGCTCGTGTCCTCCAAAATCTTCGGGATGGTGCAAAACGTGCGTGAGGGAGAGCCACTGTGGCGCTCGCTCGAGGCCACCGGCGCGATGAGCGATCTGGCGGTCGAAATGATCAAGGTTGGGGAGTCGACCGGAGCGCTGACGGAAATGCTCGGAAATGTCAGCGAGTTCTACGACGAGGAAATCGAATCACGCCTGACGCGAATGGTGGCTGCCATCGAGCCGCTCATCCTCGTTTTCATGGGCATCGTCATCGCCCTTCTGCTATACGCGTTCTATCTCCCGCTCTTCCAGCTCAGCAACGTCGCTCAATAAAACATCCATGGCCACCGACCCACGCGCGCTTCTCTACAAGAACCCCGATCCTACGGGAGAGGCTGCGCGTGCCCAGCGTCTGGCCGAGCAGTACGGCTTCGACTTCGTGAACCTCGAGCACTTCGTGGTCGATCACGAGCTGTTCCGCAACATCCCGCTGGAGCTGATGATCCGCTATCAGTTCCTGCCGGAGAAGCGCGAGAACGGCCACATCGCCGTCGTCGTCGGCGATCCGACCGACGTTCTCAAGCTCGACGAGCTCGAGCTACTCCTCGGCGCACCGATCAAGGTGCGCGTCGCCTCACCGGCGGCCATCCGCGACAAGCTGCAGAAGTCGGAGTCGACGCAGCGCGTCCTCGACGAAGCCACCGAAGGCTTCCGCATGACGCTCGTCGGCGAGGATGAAGAGGGCGAAGAAACGCTGACGATCGACTCGATCACCCAGCAGGAGTCGTCGCCGATCATCAAGCTGGTCGACTCCATCGTCTTCAACGCCATCCAGCGCCGCGCCTCGGACATTCACATCGAGACGCGCGACAACGAAGTCGTCGTCAAGTACCGCATCGACGGCGTGCTCTACGAAGCGCTCGAACCGATCGACAAACGGCACCACACCACGATCATCTCGCGCATCAAGGTCATGTCGGAGCTCGACATCGCCGAGAAGCGCGTGCCACAGGACGGACGCTTCAAGCTCCGCATCACCGGCCGCACGATCGACTTCCGCGTCTCCATCGTTCCCACTGCGCACGGCGAGGACTCGGTCATCCGAATTCTCGACAAGGAGTCGATGAACTCCGACTTCAAGAGTCTGCGCCTCGACGTCCTCGGCTTCGATGAAGAGATGCTGCTCAAGTTCCGCAAGTTCATCAAAGAGCCGTATGGGATGGTGCTGGTCACCGGTCCTACCGGTTCGGGCAAGACGACCACACTCTATGCGGCGCTCTCCGAGATCCAGACATCGGAAGACAAGATCATCACCATCGAGGATCCCGTCGAGTATCAGCTTCGCGGCATCACGCAGATCCCCGTCAACGAGAAAAAGGGACTGACGTTCGCCCGAGGACTGCGCGCGATTCTCCGCCACGACCCAGACAAGATCATGGTCGGTGAGATCCGCGACGAAGAGACGGCGGCAATCGCCGTGCAGTCCGCGCTCACGGGCCACCTCGTCTTCACCACCGTTCACGCCAACAACGTCGTCGACGTTCTCGGCCGCTTTCTGAACATGAAGGTCGATCTCTACAACTTTGTGTCGGCGCTCAACTGCGTGCTGGCGCAACGGCTCGTGCGCAAGATCTGCGACTCGTGCAAGCACGAGGTCGAGTACCCCGACTCGTTCATCGTCGAATCGGGACTCGATCCGAAGGAATACCAGGGGATGAAGTTCTGGGAAGGGGCGGGCTGCATCGATTGCAACGGCACCGGTTTTCACGGCCGCGCCGCAATCTCGGAACTTCTCGATCTCTCCGACCGTATCCGAACCATGATTCTCGACCGCCGCCCCGCCTCGGAGATCAAGAAGGCGGCGAAAGAAGAAGGAATGCTGTTCCTCCGCGAATCGGCGCTCCGGAAAGTGATGACAGGACAGACCACGTTGCGTGAGATCAACAAGGTCACCTTCGTGGAGTGATATGGCGCGCTCGTTCCCACCAGATGTCGTTGTACTCGACAGCGAATCTCTCATTCACGTCCGCGTTGCCCGCGGCGGCAAGAACGCGAAAATCGTTCAGGCGAAGAGCTACGCGCTCCGCGATGATGTCTTCGAGCCAGGCATCGTCACGCCGAGCCTGCAGAACGAAGCGGCGCTGGCAGACGTCATCCGCAGACTGAAGTTGGAGACGGGACGATGGGACAAAGTCTCTCTCCTTCTTCCAGACTCCTGGTTTCGGATCAACATCATCGACTTGCAGTCGGTGCCCGAGCGCGCCAGCGAGACGGCGGAAGTCATCCGCTGGAGTCTGCGCCGCACGATGCCGATCGATCCCTCGCTGCTGCGTATGTCGTACGAAGTGCTGAGCCGTACACCGCCGCGCGTGCTCGCCATCACCGCCGTCGAAGCGACGATCGCCGCAATCGAGAAGCTCTTTGAAGCCGCGGGAATCGAAGTGATTCTGATCGAGCCCGCCGGACTCAATATCTGGAATGCCATCACCGACGGCGAAGCGGTCACGACGCGCGACCGCATCTTCTTCTATGTACGGGAGCGCGACTTTACGACTGCCGTTTTCCGCGGAGCGCAGCCACTCTTCATCCGCTCGCGCAACCTCGACGGCGAGCGCACGATCCAGCAGGAGATCAAACTCTCGGCTACCTATCTTCGCGACTCGCTACAAACGACGTCGATCGAGAACTGCTACGTCGTCGGAAACGGCGTAGACAGCGCGCTGACCGATGCGATCGGCATCGAGTTTTCAGCGCCCGTGCGTAAGATCGGGCTGCGCGACGTCGCCGAGCAGGTGCCGGGAGACGGCAGCCAGTACGAAGCGGAGCTGACCGCGGCCACAGGAGTATTCACCGGGTGAAACCGATCCATCTCAATCTCGCTTCGCGGCCCTTCCGCGACTACCGGCCCGTCTATGCGGCGGTCGTCGTGATGGCCTTGCTCACCGCGTTTCTCGGACTCGGCAACGTCGACACGATGCTTCAGTACCGCACGGAGACGAAGACGACGCGCGCCAACATCGCCAAACTGGAAGAGCAGATAGCCGATGAACAGCGCAAGACCGACACACTCACGCAGCGTCTTCGCGGCGTCGACCTCAAACGGCTGCTGATGCAGGCAGAGTTTGCAAACACGCAGCTCGCACAGCGCGCATTCTCCTGGAGTGAGCTTCTCGACCGCCTCGAGCGCGTTCTGCCGCCGGACGTGCGGCTGCAATCGGTGAGCCCCTCATTCGAAAAGGACGGCCTCGTCCATCTGGCGATGGCGTTGGATGCAAAGACCGGCGACGGTCTCACGAACACGATCAATCGCTTCAACCACGACCCGCACTTTGCTAACGCGTTCCCCGCCAGCGTTTCGCAACAGGGCACCGAGTTTCGCATCTCGCTCTCCGCCGATTACCGGCCGTCGATTGCCAGGAGCGTCGAATGATCTGGCGTGAAAAGCGTGTCCTCCTCATCGTTCTCGGCGTGCTGCTGCTCGCGAACACGGTCTTTTTCTTCACCTACCGCGTGCAGTACGCAAACCGGCTGCAGGATATGGACGCCAGGCAGGAGCAGGCAAAGTCTCGCTTGCAGCAGGTCCATAACGCGCGGATCGCGGCGGAACAGCAACTGGCCGCGTACAAGAAAGTGCAGAACGATCTGCAGACGCTGTACAACGAGCGCTGGTCGACCGCGTTGCAGCGTCTGACGCTGTTGATCGATGAAGTTCGCCGGCTCGCCGCGGCCAGTCATCTCGAGCCGCCTAGTTACTCGTTCTCGAACAGCGAGACGAAGAACAGCCGGAACGTGGCCGGATCCTCCGCCATCGGAACGACTACGGTCGGCATCGCCTTTACGGTTCAGGGAACGTATGACCAGGTGCGGCGGCTCATCAATCTGCTGGAGCTCTCCGATCAATTCGTCATCATCGACGGCATCGGTCTGGCCGGCAGCGGCAATCCGGCCGAAAAAACTCTGACACTCAGCATTCGACTCAAGACCCTCTTCCGCGACCCGTACGTCACCGCACCGGCCGCGAACAAACAGTTGTGATGGACTGGATGAACTGGAAAACCTGGACAGCGATCGGCGCGATTCTCATCGCGATCTTTGCGATCTATGGCTACGCCTCGAATTCGGGCGGCGGCGATGTGCCTTCACCGGCCGCGCCGGCAATCGAATCGCCGAAGACACCGCGTACGCCGAAAGCCGTGAGCACGTCCGGACTTCCAGCCATTCACTGGGAATGGCTCGACGCGCAGAGCGGCAGCTACAAGAGCGAGCGCAATCTCTTTGCGTTCAAAGAACCCCCACCACTACCGCCGCCACCTCAGCCTAAAGTAGTTCCGCCACCGCCCGACCAGGATCACGACGGAGTCCCCGATTTCCGCGACAACTGTCCGGCGGTCTACAACCCCGATCAAGCCGACGCGGATCACAACGGCGTCGGTGACCTTTGCGATCCGGGGTATGCGGCATGGCTCGCGGCCCATCCTGTGCGGCCTCCCGACCCGGTTCCGCCGCAATTTACCTACAAATACATTGGTACCTTCGGCACGGCTGCGAATCCGATCGCCACGTTCACAGGCAACGGCGAGATCATCAACGTTCGCGTCAACGAGACGTTCGCCGGCAAGTTCATCCTGCGCAGCATCGGGATCGAATCCGTCGAGATTGGCTACGTCGGCTTCCCGACTGACAAGAAGGACCGCGTGCCTCTCGGTCAGTGACTTTTGAATAACGCTTCCGTCAGAACAACAGAGATAAGGAGGGAGTCGGTTTTCGGATGTCGGAGACTTTTTAGAGATCAGTGACAAGAGATCAGTGACAAAGTGATCAGTGACAAGGAATCTGAGACCAGAGAGAAGTCAAGACCGGTCCTTCCCTGATCTCTGACCTCTAGTCAACGATCCCCGAAGCTAAGAAAGAGGCAAGAGAGCACATCACCGGTTTTTCCTGGTCTCTAATCACCAATCACTAATCACTGATCACTGATCTCTGAAACGACACCCGAAACCCGGCTCCCGGAAAAACATGATGAACCAGACCAGACTCGGAATCACCGCATTGGCGTTGTCGCTGACGATGCTTTCCTGCACGAGCTACAACGCATTCCAGAAGGCGAAGCATGCCGAGACGGCGAAGGACTGGGATGCTGCCGTCGTCGACTACCAGAAGGCACTCGACGTCGATCCGGGCAACTCGCTCTACCAGATCAATCTCCGCCGCGCCAAGCTGGAAGCCTCACGTGTTCACTTTGAGAAGGGGAAAACGCTTCGTACTTCCGCGCTCAGCGCGCGCGGCGCGGAGATCGTGCGCCTCATGCAGCTCGCCGCCACAGAGCTGGAGCTGACAATCAAACTCGATCCCACCAACCAGTTTGCCGCAAACGAATACAGCAAGACGATCGCTACGCTCCAGGAAGCGGCCCAGGCGAATCAGCCCGCATCCATCGACGACATCAAGCGCCGCGCGAAAGCCAACATCACCAAGTCGGCGCCGCCGCAGCTCAACCCGACCTCCGATCAGCCGATCTCGCTCTCCTTCCCGCAGGAGCGCCCGATCAAGGAGATCTACAAAGCCCTCGGCAATGCCTTCGGCATCAACATCCTTTTTGATCAGGCCATCAAAGACGACCGCATTGCCATCGAGCTGAAAGACGTCACGGCACAGCAGGCGCTCGAGCGTGTGATGCAGGCCGCCAATCATTTCTACAAAGCGCTCGACGAGCACACGATCATCGTCATCCCCGACAATCCCCAGGCCCGCCGCGACTACGAGGACCTCGTCATCCGCACGTTCTATCTCTCGAACGGCGACGCCGAGCAGGTCACGAACGTCGTGCGAACGATGATCGAAGCGCGCAACGTTTTCCCGCTAAAGGCGCTCAACGCCATCACCATCCGCGACACCGCCGACAAAGTGCGCATCGCCGAGAAGATCATCGAAGCGAATGACAAGGCGAAGGCCGAGGTCGTCGTCGACGTCGAGCTACTCCAGATCGATCTCGACAAGCAGCGCGACATCGGTGCCGTCGTCACGGGCCTGGGTGGATCGATCAACGCGAAAACACCGACCGACGACAAAGGCAATACCCTTCCCATCAACCTGGATGCTCTTCGCGGCATCAAGAGTCCCGACATCACCTTTACCATCCCGTCGATCGCCTACAACTTCGTGAAGAGCGTCGGCAATACGGAGACGCTCGCCAACCCGGAGCTCCGCATTTCCGAGGGGGAAAAGGCGACGTTGCATATCGGTCAGCGCGTGCCCGTTCCGGTCACGACGTTCACCACCGGCGTGCAGAGCGGAACGCTTGGAAGCCTTCCGGCGACGTCATTCCAGTATCAGGACGTCGGGATCAAGGTCTCCATCGAGCCGCGCGTTCATCACAACCGCGAAGTCACTCTCAAGCTGACGGTGGAAGTCTCTGACGTCGCCGCCGCCGCGTCGGCCGAGGCTCCGCCGTCGTTCAACACGCGCACGATCGAAGCGACGATCCGCCTCAAGGATGGAGAGACGAACTTCCTCGCCGGACTGATTCAGGATACCAATCTCACCTCGAGCAACAAGACGCCGTTTCTGGGAGACATCCCCATCCTTGGACGTCTCTTCACGAAGGATCACTCCATCCACCGTCGCACCGATCTGATGCTGACGATGACGCCGCACATCATTCGCATCCCTGACATCACCGAGGACGACCTGGCGCCGATGTGGGTGGGAACGCAGAGCAACCTGAGCTTCCGCGGTCTCTCGCCGCGCCTGGAATCGCAGTCGACCGTCGATCCCTTCACCGCGGCACCGAGCGCGGCGCAGTTCCCCGCTGGAACCGTCGATGGCGACGGCAATCCGATTCCGCCGCAGAATCTCGTGATTCCGCAAGGCTCGGCACCGAATGATCCCTTCCGCGGCCGGACGCCCAACGCGCCGCCGGCGAATCCGCCGGCGAATCCCCAGCCGCAGAGCCAGTTGTCGATGCCGTCGACCGGCACCGCGGTCGCGCAGTCGGCCGCGGGCAGCGACGTCCTGAGCGATAACAGCGGCCTGGCGCCGCGCATCCAGCCGCAGCCGATGCGGATGGCCTTCAAGCCGGGCGAAGAGAAAATGTGGAACGTCGTCGGGATGGACCTCGAAGGACTGACGACGACACAACTCCTCCTCCACTACAACCCGCAGACGCTCGATGTGAGCGAAGTCGTATTCGGACCAGCGATGATGATCGATCTGAAAACGCCTCCGGTGGCGACGATCGACCGCGCGCACGGCACGGTCCGCATCACGTCATCGAATGGCAAGCCTCTGCAGTTCAACGGCAGCGGCGGTGAGATCGTCGCGCTGCGTGTCCGCGGCGGCTTGTCGGGAGAGACGTATCTCGTTCTCGAGAATCCGAACCTGACGAACGGAAAGGGCGCGGTCGTTGCCGCATCCGTTTCGGGAGGCCACGCCAAGGTCGATTGATGAACGGATCTCCAAAGCGTCGCCGGAGCGCACGGTCGCAGGGATTCACGGTCGCGGAGCTGATCACGGTCGTAGCGATCGTGGCCATCCTCGCCTCCGTGGCCATGCCGATCGCGAACTTCGGCATCCGCCGGCAGAAAGAGATCGAGCTGCACGACCGCATTCGCAAGATCACCGATGCCATCGATAAGTTTCACGAGCTGGCAGCATTGCCGCCGGGAACGCCCGCCGGGATGAAAGAGCCGGTGAGCATCGACCAGGGACCGTGGCCGAAAGATCTCGAGTCGCTGACCAAGCCGATCGCACTCAACAGTGGTCAGTCGCTGCGCCTTCTTCGGGAGCGTGACCTGATCGATCCGATGACGGGACGCGCGGAATGGATCGCCCTCTCCGCGGACGACGACGCCGATTCGCAGTCGACGAACGGTAAGAACGTTTATGAGATTCACTCGAAGTCAACCGCGCTCGCCCTCGACGGGAAAACGCACTACAACGAATGGTGAAAACAGTGATTAGTAAATCAGTGATTAGAGATCAGGGTATGACCGCCCACGTGTCTTCCTAAATCCACTAATCCACTAATCCACTAATCGACTCCGGAAATGCACATGAAACGACGCAAACCGAAATCCCAATCCGGCTTCACCCTCATCGAGCTGATCGTCGTCGTCACGATCATCGGCATCCTTGCGGCCGTCGCAATCTCCAACGTCAAGTGGGCGCAGACGAAAGCACGCGAAGCGGCCCTTCGTCATGACCTCTTCGAGATGCGCAAGTCGATCGACGACTATTACGCCGACAAACAAAAATATCCGCAGAGTCTTCAGGCGCTCCGGGATGAACACTATCTTCGCAATATCCCCAGCGATCCGCTGACCGGCAAGCCCGATTGGGAAGAAGTGCAGAACACGCCCGATCCATCCGACCCGAACGCGATGCCCACCGATCCCTCCGCAGATCAAAGTGCGGCTCCCGGAATTTACGACGTCCACAGCCAGGCTCCCGGCACAGGATTGGATGGCAAGCCGTACAAGACCTGGTGACGAGATGGGCGTGCAACGATCGATAACGACTCGGAGCCGGATCGCGCGCAAATCCGAGTCCGGCTTCACGCTCGCCGGCGTGATCGTTCTCGTGACGATCGTCATGATCTTCGCCGCCTACACGATTCCGCGGCAGTGGTCGACAATCATGAAGCGGGAGCGGGAGAAACAGACGATCTTCGCCATGCAGCAGTACGCCAAAGCCATCAGCAACTTCCGGCTCAAGAACAACACCTATCCAACGTCGCCGCAGCAACTCAAAGACGCCAGGATGCCGCGCATGATCCGCGGACTGAAGGGAGAGCTCGTCGACGCGCTCACGGGCGAAGTCGACTGGCTCGTGATCCCGCAAGCGGCTGCCGCATCGCTGCCCCAGCGCAACCTCGCCGGCGGCAACCCGAACAATCCTCCCGGGACGGTCACACCACCGGCAGTCAACCCGCCGACGCAGACGACATCAACAACAGACACCAGCTCCACGAGCACCTCCGGCACCAATCCGCAGGGCGCGGCCAGTCTCCCGGGCATCCCGATCAAGGACTACGCCGGCGGTCCCTTCATCGGTGTGCGGCCCGCGGCGCACGGCAAATCCCTTCTTACGCTGTACGGCGCCGACACGTACGAGACGTGGGTTTACACCTCGATCGACTACGAGCAGGAGAAACTGCTGCGGGTCGCCGCCGCCGGCGCCGTCTTCCACTAACTTCTCGATCCGCCCATTCATCGAAACGGCCACACAGACTCATGGCCCGGTTTACGGGCCCTCCCGCTACAATCCCGCTCGCATGTCATCCACCCCACAGAATGTCACTCGCGTCGTCCTCCCCTCGGGGCTGACGATCCTGATCGAAACGCTTCCCTACGTTCGCTCGGTCGCTCTCGGCTACTACCTTCGCAGCGGCTCGGCGGTCGAGTTGGAGGAGCACAGCGGCTCTTCGCACTTTCTCGAGCATCTCGTTTTCAAAGGCACCGCCACACGCTCGACCAGTGACATCGCCAAAGTCATCGACATCCTCGGCGGCGATGTCGACGCCTTCACCGGCAAGGAGTACACGTCGTTCTACTGCCACGTTCTCGACGAGCAGATGATGACCGGCCTCTCGCTGCTGACCGACATCGTCATCTCACCGCGTTTCACCGACGACGATCTCGAAGTCGAGCGCGGCGTCATCCTCGAAGAGATCAAGATGGTCGAAGACACGCCCGACGATCTGGTGCACGAGATTTTCGTCACCGCCTTCTGGCCCGATCACCCGCTAGGCCGCCCGATTCTCGGCACCGAAGAGACGGTGAATCGGTTGGGACGGAAGCAGATCATGGCGCACTACGACGAGACCTTCCATCCGTCGAACATGATCTTCTGCGCTTCGGGCAACGTCAGACCGGAGGAGATCATCCCGTTTCTGGAGAAGACATTCGCCAGCGACACGAAGGCGCCCGTTGCGCGAACGTGGAGCGCGCCTGCAACGGCGCAGCATGTCATCCTTCGCGAGAAGCGCGAGCTCGAGCAGGTGCATCTCTGTCTTGGATCGCGCGGCTATCCGCAGCAGCAGGACGAGCGCTACGCCGCAGCCTTGTTCAATGCCGTCCTCGGCGGCGGGATGTCGTCGCGCCTGTTCCAGAAAATCCGCGAGAAGACGGGGCTCGTCTACACCGTGATGTCATACCACAACGGCTACGTCAACGGCGGCTACGAAGCGGTTTACGCTGCGTGCGCTCCGAAGAATCTGAAGCGCGTGCTCGACATGACGCTCGCCGAGATGAAGTTGATCAAGACGGGCGGCGCGACGGCGGACGAGCTCAACTCCGCAAAGCTGCATCTCAAAGGATCGATTCTCCTGTCGCTCGAATCGACGGTCAGCAGGATGTCGGGCTTGGCGCGACAGGAGTACTACTTCGGCCGGCAGTTCACGCCCGACGAGATCATCGCCGCGATCGACGCCGTCACGCTCGACGACATCGCCAAGGTCGCGCACACGATCGTCGATCCAAATTCGCTCTCGCTCACGCTGATCGGCAACCTGAAGTCGCCGGGAATCACGACCGAGATGTTGCGCCAGGCGGTGGCATGACCGCGTCGCACCGATTGGCGCAAGCGACTACGTAATCGCCTTCGCGATCACGAACGCCGCCGCAGCGGCGAGTCCGCCGACGATCGTCGTCTGCATCGCGCTCTTCCATCGGCCTGCGCCGGTGTAGCGGCCTTTCACGTAGCCGAACACGAAGAGCGCGATAATCGTGACGACGATTGAGACGATGAGAGCCTCCTGCGCGGCATGCAGGAGCATGTAGGGACCGAGCGGAATCAGTCCGCCGACGAGATACGACGCAGCGATCACCGCGGCGCTGTTGCGGGCGCGTTTCGGCTCCGGTTTCTCGAGTCCGAGCTCGAAGCGCATCATGAAGTCGACCCACTCGCGCGGACGCTCACTCATCGCCTCGACTACGGGCCGGATGTGCTCATCGGGAATCCCGTAATGACGAAAGATCTCGGAGACCTCGCGCATCTCCTCGCGGGGGATGTCGATGATCTCCTGCTCTTCCTTCCGCTTCTCGGCAGCGTAATGCTCGGCGTCTGATTTCGCGGCCAGGTAGCCGCCGAGGCCCATCGCGATGGATCCGGCGGCGATTTCGGCGAGACCGGCGGTGACGACGATGCCGCTCGATGCCACGGCGCCGCTTAAGCCGGCTGCGAGTGCGAAGGGAACGGTGAGTCCGTCAGACATGCCGATGACGACATCACGAACGGTCTCGCTGGCAGTGAAGTGACGCTCGGTGTGCGGTGTGCGCGGCATGCCTGCGCATTATGCGCGACCGCGCTCCTCAATTCGCGCCGACGTGCGCACAACGGCGCACATCGGCGATGAGTTGCTGCATGTCGAACGGCTTCGTGTGCACCATGAAGACCTCGTCCTGCAGATGAAAGTCGAGATTCTGGGTCGGCACAGCCGTCGCGAGAATCGTGCAGTTCAGAAGCTCCGGCTGATGCTCGCGCATGTGATCGAGCACCGCGTAGCCGTCGACCCGAGGCATCATCAGGTCGAGGAGGACGACGTTGTAGCCGTCGCGGTCGAGGTTCTCGATCGCTTCGCTGCCATCGCGCGCGGTGTCAACGCTGATCCCCTGGCGGCGGACGATCATCGACAACATCGTTCGGATGGGGTCGTCGTCGTCGATGATCAAAGCGCGTGGCTGCTTCATGCTGTCCCCGCTCGTAGCAAGAAGCCCGCCGCAGCGGTTTTACGAGAGCGCGCTGATGATCGCCACCGGTATGGCGACAAAAAACGCCAGAATCGCAAGCGGGATCAGCAGTGCCATCAGAACCGATCCGATCGCAATCAGAAATGCGAATTTCATCAACAGAAGCACGGCGATGAATGGAAGCGCGAGCAGCTTGAAGGGCAGCAGCATCAGGCGAAGCGGAAGCAGGACAACTTTTGCCGCGACTCCGATCATCGCCACTCCAACTACCGCGACAACTGCGAACATCGCCAGGCCGAACAACATCATCAGCACGAACATGGCAGCGCCTCCGTCACGATGATACGAGAGGAGGCGCGGCGGGTTGCACGGTCCGCTCTTCAATCGGCACCCAACTCAAATCGCGAAGTCCGCGGTAAACCGATTGCGGACGAATGATGCGATTCGCGCGCCGCTGCTCGAAGCAGTGAGCGATCCATCCCGCCACGCGGCTGATCGCGAACGCCGGCGTGAACAGCGGCACTTCGAGGTCGAGACCATGCAGCAGAAGCGCGGTGTAGAACTCGACATTCGTTTGCAAGTTCCGGCCGGGCTTGTACTCTTCGAGCAGTCGGAGTGCGGTGCGCTCGACGGAGAGAGCGAGGTCGTAGAGCGCCATGTCGCCGCCGCGCGTGAACATCCGTTTCGCCGCGGCGGCGAGAACGTCGGCGCGCGGATCGCGCACTTTGTAAACGCGATGGCCGAAGCCCATCAGCTTTTCTCCCGACTCGATTTTCTGGCGCAGCACTTCTTCCGCCCGATCGGCGCTGCCGATCTCGAAAACCATGTCGAGCGCAGGTCCCGGCGCGCCGCCATGCAGCGGCCCTTTCAGCGCACCGATCGCGCCTGTGATGGCGGAGATGAGATCGGAATCCGTCGACGCAATCACGCGCGCGGTGAACGTCGACGCGTTCAGGCCGTGGTCGACGACGGTGTTGAGATAGGTCTCCAATCCGCGCACGCGCTCTTCCGACGGCGGCTGACCGGTGAGCATGTAGAGGAAGTTCGCCGCGTGACCAAGATCGGATCGCGCGCCGATCGGCTCCTGACCGTTGCGAAACCGCCAGTAGGTGGCAACGATCGTGGGAAAGAGTGCGAGGAGATCGCGGGCCGCATCATCGTCGTTTTTCGCGCCGCGCAGGCTGATCGCCCCTGCGGCCATGCGCAGCGCGTTCATCGGATCGACTTCGGCCGCGGCTGCCGCGCGCAGAAGCTCCTGCATCGCGGGCGGCAGTTCCCGTCGTTGCGACAGGTCTTGTCGAAAGGCAGCCAGCGCCTCTTCGTCAGGAAGCTGCCCGTACCAGAGGAGAAAGGCCGTCTCCTCAAAGCTGGCGTTCATGGCCAGCTCAGCGACCGGAAAACCGGCAATCACCAATTCGCCGGCGATGCCATCGACCATACTCAGCGTCGTTTCCGCTGCAACGATTCCTTCGAGTCCGTTGTGAATGATTGGGTCGCTCATGGAGGACAACCTAGATGCGGCCATCAACATTGTCAATATTGATTGCATCGTCAATATTCGAGTGCTACGCTTTCGTCACCATGGTGCGATGGCTCTCCTCCAACGATGCCTCCTCATTCCTCGGCGTCAGCCGGACCACGCTCTACGCATACGTCAGCCGTGACCTCGTGCGCTCATCGGCGTCGCCCGGCAACGCACACGCGCGCCGCTACGCCGCCGAAGATCTGGAGAGACTCCGCGGCCGGCGCGAACATCGCCGCGATCCTGGCAAGACCGCCGAGGGCGCGCTTCATTGGGGTGTGCCCGTGTTGGAGTCATCGATCACGCTCATCGACACCGACAGGCTCTACTACCGCGGCCACGACGCCTGCGAGCTGGCGCAAACGCGCACTGTCGAGGAAGTCGCCGCCCTGCTCTGGACCGGCAGCTTCGACGCGGACCTCTTCGCAGCAACCACCTTGCACGTCGTTGCGGGAGGCGAGAGCGCCGGAGCGATTCCGTTCGTCAATCGAGCCCAGTCGATGCTGCCGCTCGTCGCCGCACACGATTCGCTCGCCTTTGATCTCCGCGCGCGATCCGTCGCCCAGACCGGCTGGCGCATTCTCAATCTTCTTACCAGCGTCGCCGTCGAGTCCTCAGAGTTGGAAGATTCGATCGAAGAAACGCTGCACAAACATTGGATTCCACGCACGGCACACGCGGTCGAGCTCCTGCGCGCCGCGTTGATTCTCTGCGCCGATCACGAGCTCAACGTCTCGTCCTTCACTGCCCGCTGCGTCGCCTCTGCGAAATCGAATCCGTACGCGGTCGTTGTGGCTGGGCTTGCAGCGATCGAGGGGGCGAATCACGGCGGGATGAGCGAGAAGGTCGAGACGATGCTGCAGGAGCTGCGGCGCGCGCGCGATGTCCGTAAAGCGCTGGCAGACCGGATGCGCCGGGCCGAGCCGATTCATGGTTTCGGTCACCGGATGTACGCCCATGGCGACCCGCGCGCCGCCTTGCTGCTGGACATGCTCGGCAAACGATTTGGCAAGTCGGCCGAGTGGGCCTTCGTTCGCAGCGTTGTCAAAGCGGGAGAAGAAGTAACCGGCGACAAGCCCAACATCGACTTCGGCCTGGTCGCGCTCGCGCGCACGCTCAAGCTGCCGGCGAATGCGGCGCTGACGTTGTTCGCGCTCGGCCGGAGCATTGGCTGGATCGGCCACGCCATCGAGCAATACGTGAGCGACGAGATGATCCGGCCGCGCGCGAAGTATGTCGGTGTGGCGCCGAAGCAGCCGTAGCGCTATTTCGCCATCATCTTTCTGATCTTGCTGGTCGTGTCGTCGCCGATGAGTCCCGACGCCGCGCTCAGCACGCGTTGAATCATGTCGAGGACGTTCTCACTGCCGCTCCAATGCTCGCGGATCACGCTCGGATCGACGCTGCCGATGACCTTGTTCAGAACGAAAACGCCGAGGACGAGGTCGTCGAGATAGCCGACCGGTCCGACGATCGCTTCCGGGATGAAATCGAACGGCATCACGTAATAGGCCACAGCGCTGCCGAGAATTACTTTGTCTTTCCCTTCGACGCGGCCATCAATGGCCAGACGCCAGAGAAGGATAAACACGTCGGGCACGAGCAGCAGAAAATCGGCGGTCTTGCCGAGGAGGGCGCCCTTCTTCTCGACGTAGCTGCGCATCGTGTTGCGGATGCGGTCATAGAATCGCGTGGCCCGGTCGCGCGGCAGTTCTTCGGCTTCCTCCGCGGCATCGCGGATCTGCTGCGCGAACTCCTCGTCTGCGGCTGCACCGTCGTAGTAGGTTGATTCATCCATTTGATTTCTCCGATTCTGGCGGAAGATCGGCGCCGCCTCGTCCCAGCGTTACCGACAAACCGCCGTCGATGATCCAGATCGTCTGGATGTCTGCATCAACAAACGATGGCAAGAAGCGGTCCAACGACACGACGAATGTCGCCGGCTCCTCGTAGCTTACGAAGCCGGACGGCAACTGTTTTTTCACGAGGCCGAAGAGAAACTGTGGGATGGGCAGCCCGCCGAAGGTTGACGCGGACGCGATCGGAACGCGGACGGTGTGGCCGCTGGCGCGAATCTCGCGAATCTCGACCGTGAACGGGATGCTGATGACCTTGCGGATCGAACCTGTGACGCGCAGCAGTCCGTTGAAGAACTTCAACTCCATCCGCTCGATCGGATCGACGCGGAACGTCGCCGCCATCGCGTTGGCTTTCGCGCCATCGACGCGGATTTCGAGGGAATCCCAGTTGATGAAACGTTGCATGGTTAAGTCAGTGATCAGGGAAGTCAGTGATCAGTGATCAGGAGAGTCAGTGATCAGGGAAGTCAGAGATCAGGGAAGTCAGAGATCAGGGAGGTCAGAGATCGGTGATCAGTGCTTATCTCTGCAACCGGCTTGTCTTTGATCACTGATCACTGACTCTCTGATTGATCCTGCTTCTCCTGATCACTGATCACGGATTCTCTGATCACTGATCCTGCTTCTCCTGATCACTGCTCACTGATCTCTGAACAGCCGATCACTTGTATCATGCGCCCGCCTCATGCCGAAACGAACTGATATTCAATCCATTCTCATCATCGGATCGGGCCCGATCGTCATCGGTCAGGCCTGCGAATTCGACTATTCCGGAACCCAGGCTTGCAAAGCGCTGAAGGACGAGGGCTATCGCATCATCCTCGTCAACTCCAATCCGGCCACGATCATGACCGATCCGGAGTTTGCCGATCGAACGTACATCGAACCGCTCACGCCCGAAACGCTGGAGCGAATCATCGAGCGCGAGAAGCCCGACGCGATTCTGCCGACCGTCGGCGGCCAGACCGGAATCAATCTGGCCATGGCACTTCATGAGAATGGCGCGCTTGAACGTCACAACGTCGAGTTGATCGGCGCCAACAGCCTGGCCATCCGAACGGCCGAGGACCGCCAGCTCTTCAAGGACAAGATGGTGGAGATCGGTGTCGAAGTGCCGCGCTCGACGCATGCGGCGACGGAAGACGATGCCGAGAAGTTTGCGGCAACGATCGGCTATCCGCTCGTCATCCGCCCTTCCTTCACCCTCGGCGGATCCGGCGGCGGAATTGCCTACAACGTAGAAGAGCTGCGCGCCGTCGTGAGCCGCGGGTTGGACCTCTCTCCGATCCATCGCGTACTCGTCGAAGAGTCGGTCACCGGCTGGAAAGAGTTCGAGCTCGAGGTGATGCGCGACAAGGCGGACAACGTCATCATCGTCTGCAGCATCGAGAACCTCGATCCGATGGGCGTACACACCGGCGATTCGATCACCGTCGCGCCGCAGCAGACGCTGACGAACACCGAGTATCAGGCGATGCGCGACGAGGCCAAGCGGATCATCCGCGCCATCGGCGTCGAGACGGGCGGATCGAATATTCAATTTGCCGTGCATCCGACGACCGGACGCCGCCTGGCCATCGAGATCAATCCGCGCGTGTCGCGCTCATCAGCACTGGCTTCGAAAGCGACCGGCTTTCCCATCGCGAAGTTCGCCGCGAAGCTCGCCGCCGGCTACACGCTCGACGAGATCCCGAACGACATCACGAAGAAAACGCCGGCGTCGTTCGAGCCCGCCATCGACTATGTCGTCGTCAAGATCCCCCGCTTCGCCTTCGAGAAGTTTCGCAAGACCAAGCCGCACCTCGGCCTGTCGATGCAGTCGGTCGGCGAGTCGATGGCCATCGGCCGCACCTTCAACGAAGCGCTGCAGAAAGGTCTTCGATCGCTGGAGATCGGCGTGGCGGGATTGGAATCGCGCGGCTACGACCGCGACAAGGCCGAGTCGCTCCTGCGGACGCCGCAGCCGGAGCGGATCTTCGCCATCGGTGACGCCTTCCGCGCCGGGATGACGGTCGACGAAGTGAACGCCATCTCGTCGATCGACCGATGGTTCCTGCGCGAGATTTACAAGATCGTGGAGATGGAGAAGAGCGTTGACGCCAGTGCCCTTTCCAGCGGCGCTGGCCTACAGACCCTCAAACGCGAAGGCTTCAGCGACAAGCAGATCGCGGCGCTGACCAACAAATCCGAGAACGAAGTCCGCAAGCAGCGGCACGCACTCGGAGTCCGTCCCGTCTACAAGCGCGTCGACACCTGCGCCGCCGAGTTCGAAGCGTCGACGCCATACATGTATTCGACGTACGAGCAGGAAAACGAGGCCAATCCCACCTCACGCCGCAAGGTGATGATTCTCGGCTCCGGCCCCAATCGAATCGGACAAGGCATCGAGTTCGACACCTGTTGCGTGCACGCGTCGTTTGCGCTGCGCGAGATCGGGTTCGAGACCATCATGGTGAATTGCAATCCGGAGACGGTCTCGACCGATTACGACACGTCGGACCGTCTCTACTTCGAGCCGCTCACGCTCGAAGATGTGCTCGAGATTGTCGATCTCGAAAAGCCGGAAGGCGTGATCGTTCAATTCGGCGGCCAGACGCCGCTCAAACTGGCGAAAGCGCTGGCCGAAGCCGGTGTGCCGATGTGGGGCACGTCGGTCGAGTCGATCGATATTGCCGAGGACCGCGAGCGGTTCGGCGCGCTCGCCCACGCGCACGAAATTCTCGTCCCCGAGCATGGGACCGGGATGACCGAGAAGGAAGCGATCGACGTCGCGCGCCGGATCGGATTTCCTGTCGTCGTGCGTCCGTCGTACGTCCTCGGCGGCCGGGCCATGGCCATCGTCTACGACGAATCGAATCTCCGCGAGTACATCGGCTACGCCATGGAAGCGGCGCCGGGACATCCGATTCTCATCGACCGTTTTCTCGAGGATGCCATCGAGCTCGATGTCGATGCGGTAGCCGACGGCACCGACGTCGTCATCGCCGGCGTCATGGAGCACATCGAAGAGGCAGGAATCCACTCGGGCGATTCGACGACGGTCATCCCGCCGTACATCATCGGTCTTCGCGAACAGGACCGCGTGCGCCGGCTGACCGTGCAGCTCGCGAAAGCGCTGAACGTGATCGGGCTCATGAACGTGCAATACGCGATTTACCACGGCGATCTATACGTACTCGAAGTCAATCCGCGCGCATCGCGAACCGTTCCGTACGTATCGAAAGCGACCGGCGTTCCGTTCGCGAAGATCGCGGCGAAGGTGATGGCCGGCATGTCGCTTCGTGAGCTCGGGATCACCGCAGAGCCGAAGGTCAAAGACTATTTCGTGAAAGCGCCGGTGTTTCCGTTCGGACGATTTCCTGCCGAAGACACGGTGCTCGGCCCGGAAATGAAATCGACCGGCGAGGTGATGGGCTCCGCGCCGACCTTCGGCGAGGCCTACGCGAAAGCCCTCCTCGCAGCGGGCATCGATCTCCCCCTCGGCGGCACCGCCTTCATCTCCGTCAACGACAACGACAAGCGTCCGGTCGTCGTGCAACTGGCCAAAGATCTGGCCGACATCGGATTCCGAGTCGTAGCCACATCAGGTACGCGCGATTTTCTGCAGAACAACGGCGTCGAGGCGGGGCTGGCGTTCAAGGTTCACGAGTCGGAGCGCCCGAACATCGTCGATCGAATGATCAACGGCGAGGTCACGCTCATCATCAACACGCCTCTCGGCAAGAAATCGTTTTACGACGACACGTACATCCGCAGGACCGCGCTTCAGCACAGCATCAGTTGCCTGACGACGCTGACTGCGGCGACGGCCGCCGTGCACGGCATCCGATCCTTGCGATTGGGGATGAAGACGATCACGACGATTCAGGAACAACACGCACGATGAATTGCGCGGGCCTGGGGCCCGCGCGTTGTCGGTTGTCGGTTGATTGCGCTTCGCGCGTTGTCGCGTAAGTATCCGAGATTTGCGTCCGGTCGCGAGCCATCCAGATCATCTACGCGACGATCCGTCAGATGCGAACGCGCGCAGCGCAATCAAACCGACAACGCGCGCAGCGCAACTAACCGACAACGCGCGCAGCGCAACTAACGCGCGCAGCGCAACTAACGCGCGGAGCGCAACTAACGCGCGCAGCGCAACTAAGCGACCACCAGCTCCGGCGTTGCCACGGCCATCTCCGTCTTGAACGCGTTGAACGCGCGGACGTTGTAGGACAGGCGTTTTCCGGCGGCGGATGCTTGTGCAGGACCGGAGAGCTGGCGGTGCGGGCGCGCGGCGCCGGGACGCTTCGAGCGGAAAACGGCGGTCGTGAATGGCGAAGGTTTGGCGAACTCGATGATCAGCTCTTCGATGACGACATCGGCGCCGCCGAGGTAGCGAAAGTCCCATTCGATGCCTTCGCCGACGCGGAGATTCAATTCGTTCGGATTGATCGAAAGATAGATCCGTCCACCGCTCGATTCGATGTCGATGCGGACGGGAACGGTGCGGACAACAAACTCGGTCAGCTCGTGCGAGCCAACGAGACGGTCTGACGACGCCGGTGGAGCGGCGACGAGTGACGGAGCCTCAGCGCGGGGCGGTGCGGGAATGAACGATGAGGATCGCGGACGGTCGCCCTGCGAGAACCAGGCGGCCGTGGCTGGACCGTTCGACGTGACGCGCGACCGTGTGCGGCGGCGTTTTTTCTCATCAGCGGCCGGCGCTACGGCTCGCGCGGCGGCGGCAACCGGCCCGGCAGCGGTTTTGGTCACGCTCTTTGCGGCCGGTTTTACTTTCGCTTCGGTGGCCTTCTCCGCTTTCGAGGGTTTGGTAGCCGGCTTTGCGGAGGGTTTGGCTGAGGGCTTGGCGGACGGTTTGGCTGTTGCCTTCGCGGCTTTCGCTGATGGCTTTGCAGCAGGTTTGCCGGCGATTTTCTTCGAAGGCTTCGCCGCCGCTTTTCCCGCGCTCTTCGGAGTGGTCTTCGGGGACGTTTTCTTCGGGGTGGCCTTTGCGGATTTGCCAGCCGCGGTTCTCGCAGCGGGCTTTTTCGGCGCGGGCTTTTTCGGCGCGGCCTTCTTTGGTGAAGCCTTCTTCGCAGCCGGTTTCTTCACGGCGGCTTTCTTGACTACTGGCTTCGCTTTCGCGGCCGCGCGCGCGGCCGGTTTCTTCGACGCCGGTTTCGCGGTTTTTGCTCGCGTTACGGGCTTCGTGCCCGCAGGCTTTTTGGAAGTTTTGGACGCTTTTTTTCCCTGCACCTTCGCCATTCGAGCCTGCTCTCCCCGGATCCCCTGAAAATTGGATGGCGCAGTATAGCGGCGGCCCCCCCATTTGCCTAGCTGTGTTTGGCTTCAGCAATTCGACAACGTCAGAGGGTAGAAAGCCCGCTCTCATGCGGGAACTACCGCAACCCGTCGACGACGTACAGGTCGCCGACCGTTCGCAGTGCGTTGTAGGCGTAGGCGGTGCCGTCGGGCGTGATGCAGATCGGCGCGATTTTGTAGACGCCTGCCGGTTCCGTGGGCGAGAACGTCTTCCACGGCACACGCGCGCCGGTGGCGAGTGTTACGCGCGTCACTTGCGCCGGAAGAGCAGTGGGGTGATAGACAAAAAGCGATGCGCCATCGGCCGACCAGGCGATCGGTACTTCTCCCGGCTCGATCGCCGGAACAACCGACGGCTCGGCGCTGGCGTCGATCGGATAGAGCGCGATCGTCTCCTGCTTCGTCATCCCTGCGACGTAGTGACCGTCAGGCGAGACCGCGAACGGCCGGTAGGCATCGCCCCAGATGTTCTCAGGCGATACCGGCTTCTCGGTCTCGTCGAGTGTGTCGATCACATGAAGCTGGTAGCCCTTCTTCGGCAACGCGCCCGCGATGATGACGCGCCGTCCATCAGGCAGCCATGCTGCGCCAAGGTCGAAGGCGCCTTCGATTTTGAGCTCGCGCGCTTCGCCGCTGCCGGTCGGAACGACGATGAGCTTCGGGCCATTGTGGCCGAGGACGTATTTGCCGTCGGGTGAGATGGCGTCACCATAGCCATCGCCAATGCGCACCGGTGTTGCCGCGCCGGTCTGACGAAGATACATCGCGCCTGTAGTGCCGCCTCCTTCGCGCTGTTCGTTGAAGAGCATCGTCCGGCCATCGCGCGAAAGATCGGCCAGCATCGACCAGTCGAGCCACGATGCGTCTCGTTCCGTGGTTTCGCCGGGAGCCTGAACTTCAAGTGCGGCACGCCACATCCCGTTAAAGAGCAGCACGTGTCCTGCCGGCGAGATGTCGTAGATCCTCATCGATCCCGTCAATCGGTTGACCAGTCTCGAATCGCCGGTATCGATGTTGATGGCGTAGAGAGCGGGCGGCGCGCCGGTGTCGGTCGCACTGATCCAGATTTCACTGGCGCCTGGCGCCCACGACAGACCGGTTACGCCGTGACTCCAGCCGCGCGCGACGGACACCGGCTTGCCCGATTTCGCATCGAGGATGGCGACATCGCTCTTCCCTGCATACGATTCGACAAACGCGATTCTGCCATCGGGTGCGATACGGATGTCGCGCAGTACGTGCTGTGTTTCGTAGAGCACTTTGCCGAGCGGTGATTCGATGCGAAACGTGCCGTTGCCGCCGCGGATCGCAGCGAGATTCGCGCCGTCGGGCGACCAGTCGGCTTGCAGAACCTGTTCGGCCACTTCGCGCGGCGTGCCTCCGGCGAGAGGAACGCGCGCGAGTGTTCCCAGGCCAGTCAGCCGGTCGCGGCGGAGGAGGACCGCAAGCTCGGTCGACTTCGAGATCGCCAGCACATCGGCATCCTTCACTCCAAGCGTTCGCGGTTCCGGGCTCTGCCGGTTCGCCACGAACACCTCGGGCGAATTCCCATCCCACGCCGCGCTGTAAACGATCGTGTCGCCATCGGGACCGAATCGCGCTGCGCGAACTTCTCCGCGGCGAAATGTCATCCGGTGAAACACGACTTCCGGCGGCGCTTCCTCCTTCATCTTGTTGGTCGCGAAGTACCAGCCGGCAAACGCCGCGCCGGCAATCGAGACCAGAAAGAGAAGCGAGAGAAGCCACGGCGAGATGCGGCGCGGCAGCGGCTGCGCGACCGTGGCGTGACGCACCGGCATACGCGCCGTCGCCGGCATCGCAGAAGTGGCAGGGCGGACGGCGGTAGCCGAGGTGCGATGCGGAGCCGCCGCATCGTTGACGCGCATCGTCGGTGCCTGCGCGGTGTTGGCACCGGGGAGAACACCGGAAGGATTCGGTACATTCGAGTAGGTCCCTGGAGCGGAGACCGCCGACATCGTCTCGAGATTGAAGGCGAGATCGCGCGCCGACTGAAAGCGAAGCTCGCGATCCTTTTCCAGACAGCGGCGCGAGAGCCGCTCCAATGCAGGCGGAACGTTCGGCAGCGACTCCGAAAGATCGGGTGGATCCTCGCGCAGGATCGCGCTGAGCGTCTCGATCGACGAGCTGCGCTTGAATGCGCGTATGCCGGTGAGCATCTCGTAGAGAATCGCGCCGAAGGCGAAGATGTCGGAACGCGTGTCGACCTTTTCGCCGCGAACCTGCTCCGGCGACATGTAGCCGACCGTGCCCAGCACCATGCCAGGCTCCGTCGCGGCCTGAGGAAAGAGCCCGCCGTCGTCCGATTTCGCGCTCAGTTTGGCGATACCAAAGTCGAGAATCTTCGCCCGGCCGTCGCGCGTGAGAAAAATATTGTCCGGCTTGAGATCGCGATGAATGATCCCTTTCTCGTGCGCCGCAGCCAGCCCATTCGCGACTTGCAATGCCGCGTCGATGGCACGCCGCGGAGCCAGCGGACCGCGCTCGAGTCGCTCGCGCAGCGTCTCCCCTTCGAGAAGTTCGCTGACGATGTAGGCCGTGCCGTTCTCATTGCCAACGTCGTAGATCGTCAGCAGATTCGGGTGATTGAGCATCCCCGTCGCGCGCGCTTCCTGCTCGAATCGCTGGACGCGCTCCTGATCGCTGAGTGTGAGCGCCGTGAGGATCTTGACCGCGACATCGCGCCCGAGCCGCGTATCTTTCGCGCGGTAGACGGCACCCATCCCGCCTTCGCCAAGAAGGCTCACGATCCGATAGGGACCGAGCATCGCGTCAGGCTGAAGCATGGAAGTGAGCATGGTAGCAGTGCGGGCTCCACGGTGTGTGATGGGGATCATCGTGGTTGGGGGGTGGGGGAATGGGGATTGGGAGAAGAGAACTCGCCGTGTTGTGTTCAAGTCTGTGCGCGGTGCTGGCGTAGGAGAAGAAACTGAACTTTCGCTTCGGCTCCCACACCCCACACTCCACCCCCCACTCCCCGACCTGGAATTGCCGCCGCCCTCCATCTCGTTAAGGCCGAATAACTTTCGTCCAATGATCCATCACACTTCCCCTCCCGCTTCTGTGCGGCGTACGCGGGGAGTGGTCTACCCCGATTAGGAGAGCCAATTCCATGTCGAAGCACTCAAGGGTGTACTGGCAGACGTGTGTCTTTTTGATGATTGCTGCCGCTGCATCGGCCACCACGATCGTGCTGCCGACCGATGAGCAGCTCATCCGCAAGTCGCCGGTGATCGTCGAGGGAACCGTGATCAGCTCTGTTCCCGTGATGCGCGGCGAAGGGATCTGGACGGAAACCAAGCTGACCGTTGAGCGCACGCTGAAGGGCGATGCAGCAGGCGAGCTGACGATCCGCGAAGTCGGTGGCGAGATCGACGGACGGATCACGAAAATCTACGGCACGCCGGTCTACACGCCGGGCGAGCGCGTCATGGCATTTCTCGCGCCGACGCCGCGTGGCGACTATCAGACGATCGATCTCTTCGCCGGCAAGTTCTCCGAGGCGAAGGCGATGAATGGGCGACGCCTTCTCGTCCGCGATGACGCCGCGGGTGATGCTTCGCTGCTCGATGCGTCATTCCAACCGATCCAACCGAAGAATGTGCAGCGCGACGCCACGGTGTTCGAGTCGTATGTCGCGGACAGCGTCGCCGGCCGTGCAGGCGTTGCCAGTTACGGCGTCGCCAACCCGGTGCTCGAGCGTGATCTCGCTCCCGCTGTCTCGTTGAGCACACGCATCATCAAACCGGAGTTCACGCTCCTGCAGGAAGGAACCGTCTATCGCTGGAATGCGTTCGACGGCGGTGGCAGCGCGAAGTGGTACAGCTTCGGGACGCAGCCGGGCTACTCGGGCGGAGGAGTGAACGAGATTCAAACCGCCATGAATGCCTGGAACGGCTACGGATCGGCGAAGATCAACTACGCGTACTCTGGCACAGGAACCGGGACAGCTGGTGGACTCGACGCGCCGAATGGTACGAACGAGATTCTCTTCAACGATCCGAAGCAGGAGATTCCCGGCGCATTCAATCCGTCGACCGGCGGCATCGTCGGCGAGGGTGGATTCAACGGAATCTCCGGCAGCATGAACTGGACGGGTCCTTTCGCGGCCGACGCGGCGCACACCACGCAGACGTATCGCGCCTACATCATCAGCGAAGGCAATCTCACCATTCAGGACGGCGTGACGCCGCAGGCGGGAATCCCGAGCGCGATGCTGGCGGAGATCGTCGCGCACGAGTTCGGCCACACGCTCGGATTCGGGCACAGCGCGGATGGCTCCGCCCTCATGTATGCCAGCGTCACCGGCCTCGGGCCGAGCCTCCGCGCCGACGACCAGGTTGCGGCGCGATGGCTCTATCCGAATGGAAGCACAACCACTCCGCCGCCGGCCGTTACCGTACCAGCTGCACCATCGGCGTTGAGCGCGAGTGTCTCTGGGTCGACCGTGAGTCTGCAGTGGACCGACAACGCAACGACGGAGACCGGCTACCGCGCGTACATCGCCAGCGGCAACGGTGGCTTCAGCCGGCTCACGCCCGATCTCGCCGCGGGAACGCGCAATGCGTCGCTGTCGAATCTCGCGGCGGGAAGCTACCGCTTCTACGTCGTCGCGTTCAATGCCGCGGGTGAATCGGCCGCTTCCAACACGGCTACGGCCACGGTCGCGTCGTCGATCACCGCGGCGTTCACCGTTTCGCCGGCCGCAGGAACGGCCGGTGTGACGTCGTTCGTCTGCTCGAATGCGTCGACCGGTGCGACGTCGTGGTCGTGGAACTTCGGTGATGGAGCGACGTCTTCGCTCCAGAATCCCGCGCACATCTACGCAACGCCGGGCACGTACACGATCCAACTCACAGCTAGTGGCAGTGGCGGTCAGGCGTTTGCCTCGAAGTCCGTATCGGTGTCGTCGGGTATCGCCGCCGACTTCACGTTCTCGCCGGCGAATTCGACTACGCAACAGAACGTCTCCTTCATCGATCGCTCGTCCGGAGGTGCTGTCGCCTGGCAGTGGAACTTCGGCGACGGATCGTTGTCCTCGTCGCAGAATCCGTCGAAGCGTTATTCGTTCGCTGGTAACTACTCCGTATCGCTCACGGTGTGGTCTTCGGCGGGATCGACATCGACGATCACGCACGTCGTCACGGTGAGCACCGCCACACCGGCTGCGCCTCCGGTTTCATCTGCATTCGATTTCACACCTGGAACGTCCGTCATCGGCGGCACCGTATCGTTCACCGATCGTTCGACGGGATCGCCCACCTCGTGGCAGTGGAACTTCGGCGACGGCGCGACATCAACGGCGCAAAACCCGGCGCATATCTACGGCTTTCAGGGTTCGTACGTGGTGACGCTGACCGTCGCCAACGCCACGTCGTCATCAGCGACTTCGCACACCATCACGATCGCCGCGCCCACCGCGTACCGCACGCTCGTCCCCGTGGCCGCGCAGACTAACGGCGTCGGCGGATCGGTGTGGCGGACGGAGCTTACGGTCTTCAATGGCGGCCGCGAAGCGGCGTCCGGCCAGTTCACATTCATCCCGGCGGGCGGCGGATCCGTCCTGACGCGCGGCCTTGTCGTTGGCGCCAATCAGTCGCTCACATATGCAAACGCGCTCAGCGATCTGTTCGGGCTCTCGATCGGCTCCGGCGCGATCACGATTGAAGCGTCGAGCGCGACGTCGACGCCAGCACTGCGCGTCACCAGCCGCACCTTCACGACCGGATCGACGGGAACGTATGGACAGTCCGTTCCGAACGTCAGCAGCGACGATCTGACGACGACACTGCTGCTGACGGGACTCGAGTCGGATGCGAACTTCCGCACGAACATCGGACTCGTGAATCGCAGCAACGCGCCGGTTGGCGCAGGCCTGACGCTCTACGACGCCAATGGCACGGTTGTGGCCACGTCGGTCGTCACTGTTCCCGCGGACAATTTCCAGCAATCTGCATTGTCGTCCTTCTTCCCCGCGGTTTCGGGCCGCTCGTACGCCGCGCTCTCCATGCGCGTCGATTCCGGCGCCGCCGGCGCAGTCAGCGCATACGGCTCGGTCATCGACAATCGAACGCAGGATCCTGTCTACGTGCAGGCCATTCCTTCACCAAACGGATCCGAGCTGGTCATTCCGGCCGTGGGCCGCGCCGCCGGTATCGGCGGAACGTTCTGGCGCAGCGACGTGACCCTATTCAATCCCGGCCTCAACACGATGTCGGTCACGCTTCGTTACCTGGCAGCGGGTCAGGACAATCGCAACGCCTCTTCACAAGTCGTGTCGGTGTCGCCGTCGCGCACCGTCGTGATCGCGGACATCGCGCAACTGTTTGGCGTATCGGCCGGTAGCGGCGCGCTTCGCGTGTCGTGGAACGGAACGTCAGGCCCGATCGTGACGAGCCGGACGTACACGACCACGAATGGCGGCGGAACCTTCGGGCAATCGATCGATCCGGTAGCGTCGTTTGGGAACGACTCGATCGTGCCGGGCCTTCGCGCGGACGCATCCTTCCGATCGAATGTCGGTTTCGTCAACGGCGGCGATTCGCCGATGACGATCACCGCTACGCTGCTTTCGGACTTCGGTACGGTGATCGGCACGGCGCAGGTCGGCGTTGCACCGCGCTCGCAGATTCAATACTCGATCGGCGCTCTCTTCCCCGCCGCCAACGCGCCGCGCGCAGGCACACTCACGCTCCTCGCACACGCCGACGGATCACCGGCGTTGTTCGCCTACGGCTCGATCGTCGACAACACGTCCGGAGATCCGGTGTTCTTCGGAGGACGGTAAGTAGTCTTGATTGGAATCGGTCATGGGTTGTTTCAATGACGGCCCATGACCGTTGACATGATCCGAGATGAGGAGTGCGAGCGTCTCGCTCGTGGACACTCGGGCGTCCCGCCCGAGTGCTTTTCTCGCAGGCCACCACGCCAGCGGCGTTTCTTAGTATCGGCTTTGTGAACTACTCGCCTGATGGGTTGTGATCAGCCTGCACCGATCCGCGCAGCGCCGATCCGACGCGAAAGAATCGCACGCCCTGGATGAGATAGAGGACCGCGAGCAGGCCGAGAAAATACGGCGCGACATTCGCCACGCCGCGCCCGAGAAAGGCTACGAGGACGATCGCCAGTACGACGACCGACCAATTGAGTAGACCGGCGACGACGACGAAAGGCTCCTCCGGCTTCGATTTGATCACGCCGCGCATGATGGGGATGTAGCCGCCGAACATTCGTTCGCGGAAGGCGACGAGATCTGCGTCGAGTAGTCGGAATGCAAGAGGTGGCGCGGCGGCGGTCTTCGTGCTGATCGCGAGCGGCTCGATCGAGATGCTCGCAACTCCGCCTGCTCGTTCAATGCGGCGAACAAAGATCGGAATGCCAAACCGGAAGTACGAAGCGTTCCACTTCCAGGAAAACATGATCTCGACGATGATCGCGATGACCACGATTCCGCCGCCGAGGATGAGCAGGTTCATCAGCTAACTTCTCCGCATCACGACGATCGTTTTATCGTCCGTCGCTTTCGCTCCCCGTTCGAACGACGTCACGGCTTGGAGCACGCGCGCCGGGATCTCGCTCGTGGCCACATCACGCTGCGCCAGGAACAGCTCGCGAAGTGCATCGTTCCCGAACTCGGCATCGTCGGGATCGGCCGCTTCGTTGAGGCCGTCGGTGTAGAGAAACAGTACGGACCCATGCGGCAGCTCGACCGTCCCCTCGCTGTACGAAGACTCCGGAAGAATGCCGATCGGACGGCCCGTCGACGCGATCTCCGTCAAGCCCTCCGAAGTAGCGATGTAGGGCGGATTGTGGCCGGCGTTGACGTAGCACAGCCGTCCCGTCGACGGCGTGTAGCGGCCAAAGAAGAATGTGGCGTACTTGCGTCCCCGCGCGCTGCGGAAAATCAGCGCGTTGAGCCGCGCCACGAGACGCGCGAGATCGTCCTCGATCGGCGCTGCGACGCGCAGCGCGGCTTGCACGCTCGACATGATCAACGCGGCGCCGACGCCTTTGCCGGAAACGTCGCCGATGGCCAGGCCGAGGTCGCCGTTGGGAAGCTCGATGAAATCGAAATAGTCGCCGCCGACTTCGTAGCAGGGAAGGCTGAGCGCGCCGAGCTCGATGCCGCGAACATCGACTGGGGCCGATGGCAGCAGCCGGCTCTGAATCTCGCGCCCGAGGGCCAGCTCCTGTTCCATGCGCTGCTTCTCGAGAAGCTCCGTGTGCAGCGTGGCGTTCTCCATGGCGATGGCCATGTGATCGGAGATGCCGTCGAGGAACTCGAGGTCGCGGGCGCCGAACGAGCCGTTGATCTTGTTGAGGAGTTGCAGCACGCCGACGACGCGCTGACCGCGGTTCTTGATCGGGACGCAGAGCATCGATCGCGTGCGGTAGCCGGTCTTCTGATCGAAGCCGCGGTCGAATCGCGGATCCTGATAGGCGTCGTGAAGAATGATCGCTTCGCCTGTCGCGGCCACCGTTCCAGCTAATCCTTTTCCGATCGGCAAACGGATCTCGCCCGCCATCTCGCCCGCGATCTTCGTCCAGATCTCCTGCTTCTGCTCGTCGACGAAGTAGAGAGTGCCGCGCTCCACGTGCAGCTCGTTACGCGCGACGGTGAGGATCGAGGCAAAGAGCGCGTTCGGCTCGATCGATGAGTTGATCAGCTTCGAAGCCTCGACGAGCGTGCGCAGGCGCTCCATCTCGTCGCGGTCGGCGAGCGTAGAGACGATGCGGCCCACGAGAATCCGGTCGCGGTCGTTGAACTCGAGACCGCTGTGAAACGTTGCCTGCGATTGCTCGCTGCGGAGGATCGTGCAATCGACTTCGATCTCCTCGCCATCCCAATCGAAGCGCAGCGTGTGCGGTCCGACCACGAGCGGCGCGTCGTGCTCGATGCGCGTGCCGAAGATGCCGATGTCGACGATCCGCACGACGTTTTCGGCGACGCGTCCGGGGATGGGGAGAGGGAGGAGAAGCCGTTCGGCACGGCGACGATCTTCGTCGAGCATGGGAATGGTTATTGTAGCGCGTGTTTTTTGCGCTTCGCGCGTTGGGTTATTGCGCTTCGCGCGTTCTCGGTTGTCGGTTAGTTGCGCTTCAAGTATTGCGCTTCGCGCGTTGTCGGTTGTCGGTTAGTTGCGCTTCGCGCGTTGTCGGTTGATTACGATTCGCGCGTCGTGGTGGATTGCTCCGTGATCGCTGCGAAACAGATAGGCTTACCGCGCAAGCAGCGAAAAAACTAACACCTGACAACGCGCGAAGCGCAACCAACCGACAACCGACAACGCGCGAAGCGCAATAACCCAACGCGCGAAGCGCAACTAACCGACAACCGACAACGCGCGAAGCGCAATAACCCAACGCGCGAAGCGCAATAAATCAGCGCATATGTTCGAAGCCTTTCAAGAATCCGACTATCGCCGCTTCTGGACGGCACAATTCATCTCCAACATCGGATCGTGGATGCAGGGGCTGGCGCAGGGATGGCTCGTCTACAAACTGACCGAGTCTCCCTTCCTCCTCGGCTTCGTCGCCTTCTCGAACTCCGCGCCGTCGCTGATCCTGATGCTGCCGGCTGGCGTGCTCGCCGATCACCTCGACCGCCGCCGCGTCGTGGCCCTCTCGCAGATCGCGCAGGCTCTCTCCGCGTTGTTCGTAGCGATCTCGATTCGCACCGGCCACATCACGGTGTGGCACATCGTCGCCGCCTCGGCGGTCAGCGGAATCGCGATGTCGTTCTCGGCCCCGGCGTATCAGGCCATGATCGTCGATCTGCTCGACGACCGCTCGCGCCTCTCGAATGCTGTAGCCATGAACTCGCTCCAGTTCAACCTGTCGCGCGTGCTCGGGCCGCTGCTGGCCGGATTGACGCTGGCCGCATGGGGCAGCTTCTGGTGCTTCCTCATCAACGCCCTTTCGTTCGTGCCGCTGATCGCCGTCCTCAGCCGGCTGCGAGAGCGTCAGCTACGCGAAGCGCCGGTCGGCTCGCTTCCGACACGGCTCATCGAAGGATTCCGCTACGTGCGCGGCGACCGCGTGGTGATGCTTCTCCTCGCCATCGTCGCTGTCGTCAGCCTCCTCGGCTATCCCTACATGACGCTCATGCCGATGGCCGCGCGCCGCCTTTACGTACACGATGACGCGCGCGGACTCGGCATCCTGATGGGGGCAGTCGGCGTCGGCGCGCTGAGCGGCGCGTTGGCGCTGTCGGTGCGCACGCCGCTGAAGATGATGCGGACGATCATCACTTCGCTCGTCGTCTTCGGCATCGCCCTCGGCGCCGTCGGTTTCACGCACGCGCGCCTCATCACCGTTCCGCTGCTGGCCATCTGCGGTTGCGCAATGGTTGCCTGCGTCGCGCTCTGCAACACCGCCATCCAGGGCCGCGTCCCCGACGCCATGCGCGGCCGCGTCCTCAGCATGTACACCTTCGGCTTCTTTGGATTCCTGCCGTTCGGAAATCTACTGGCCGGATCCGTCGCCGAGCACCGCGGTTTACCGATGACGATGATGATGTTGGGCGGCGGGATCATCGCCGCAGCGATGGGCGCGATGTTTCTTCACGCGACGCGGGCCACTACGCGCGGAACATGACTGTCATCCTGAGCCGCCGAAGCCGCCGCCGTCGCGCTATTCACGCTCCCCGCAGAATTCGGCGGCGAAGGACGGTCGAAGGACCCCCTGCGCATAAGCGACGGTTTTTTTTCATCCACCCACGGGCACAGAATCAGGGGGGCCTTCGACCGTCCTTCGCCGCGATGACTGCCAGTTTTCGGAGTAGCATCCAGGCGCGGCTTCGGCGGCTCAGGATGACAGCGTTTTGACAGCGATCAACCGATGCTCGCCTACGCCAGCGAATCCAAAATCTCTTCCACCGTCGACCTGCGGCACGTGTACATCGGCGTATCGCGCTGCGTGAACTTTGATGACTCCGTCTCGCGCAGCTCCTGCACGAGATCGAGAAACTCGGCGGCGGAATCAGCTTCGAAGGCGACGACGAAATCCTGGTCGTCGAGGCCGAACGAGTAGGTCGTGTTGATCTTCACACGCGGGTACTTGTGCCCGATGGCGATGTGCTCGTTCATGATCCGCTGCCGTTCGCTTTGCGGCAGCAGATACCAGTCGCGCGTCTTCACGAACGGATAGACGAAGAGGAACGGCTTCTTGCCCGGGACGATGCGGAGGCGACGACCTTCCTGACCTTCGTGCACATGCTCATCGACGTACTGCGAGTGTTTCGTCATCGAAAAGTACGAGACGGGAAGGTCGAGAAAGCGCCCGAGGATGGACTTGTTGATGCTGGCGGCCATCTGCTGGAAGGGATCGATGTCGTAGCCGATGCGCCAGAACATGAAGTCGGTGTTCGGCTTGATGCCGACGGTCGAGTACGGGAGGACCATCATCGGCCCGGTGTGCTTGCTCACGACCTCCGCGAACTCCGCCTTCGCCTCGGCGCGCACTGCCGCCGTCTCGCGTCGAAAGGCGCGGTCGACTTTGAAGAACATGAAGTTGACGAACTGGCGCGGCGCAGGTGTGGCATCGGCGGTTGCGGGCTTGGCTTGTGGCTCGGTGATCGTGGTCATGATGTGGGATTCTAGCGTGTGGCGGCACCTCGAGGTTACGGATTCCCGGAAGCGCGGCGACGAATCGGATGCGGGCTGGCGATGAAGGCGCGAACGACGCCCCCATACTCAGACTGCGCTGGTCGGGTATAGACGACCTTGACTCGGCCAGGCCCGATCACGAGAAGAGAGGAGTCGCCCGTGAAAGGAAATGGACCCGCGGCCAGAGGCGCCATGCTCTCGATCGGCCCGTGAGCGGCAACCTGCGTAACATAGAGCGCGTGTGGCACGCTGTCGGAGGAGAGTGCCACGTTGTATTGCGAGCCGTCCCAGACAACGCCCATTGCTTGCCCTGTCGCGAGACGGGTAGGCTTGGCGCCGGCATTCAGCAAGCCGTCTGCAGGGACCCGCAGCGCCATCACCCGCTTCGGTCCTACCGGAGGAAAAAAACCGTAGTAAAAAGGCACCCGCTCTGTCCACATCAGAAGGAATTCGCTGCCATCGGAAGCAATGAACGGCCCTCCGTCGGGCCCACCAGAATTTGTCCATTCGTAGGGAGAGTCGTATGGATAGAGAAGAGCCGGACCCAAGCGGTCGAGCGTTGGCGAAAGGCGCACCCCCTTGATGTCCATGGTCCAAAGGTTCCCCTCTGGGAGGTCGAACCGTGCCTCAACCCATGTCACAACCCATTCATGACCATTCCATGCAGCGGCAATAGGAGGCGGCCCCCACAGCGATAACATGGTGGCCGGGGGAGGATGCGACAGATCCCTTGCCAGTGCTGTAAGAACTACATGTGAGGGTGGAACGCAGTCCCCCCACGCCACGAGGGTGCCGGTGTCACTGGAAGCGAGTGCGAGCGAGTTTGCGAGCATTTCACCAACACCGCAGCGCGTCGATCCGAGGGTGACCCCGCCAGTATCGAGTACTACCCCGCTGGCAGGCGCCAGACGCGCAACCTTAACGACCATATACGGGGCGGTCTTTCCCACCCAACCCACGATGTAGTTCTCCCCGTCAAAGACGATACGCGGCTCAACGTATAGGTCGCTGACTCCTACCTTAATGCCCGGAAAGTCCAGTAGTTTGCCATCGAGCGTAAGACGGCCAACGTAGACGCCTCCATCGCTTTCCTTCCAGACGACAGCGATGTTTGTTCCGCTGGAAGCGGCGGCCGGCGCAGACTGACTTTTCGCGGAAACCGACGAGACGGGCCACTCGCCGGCCATTTGAGCGGATAACGCAACAGCAATGAATCCACTCAATCCAGCGAACAGCGAGACTGTACTGAGCATTGAGTGTTTCATGGCCTCGTTGAGCTTACCGCGCGTTTGCGCGGTTTATCAGGAAGCGTGAAGAAGACCCGTTCCACTTCCCCATAGAGAGGCTCGGGCGCGAAGCGCGTATATGCGGAGATCACCTTGCCGTTGCCGAGCGAGAATAGACTCGCGTAGCTATCGTATCCAGGTGGGTTTGCGTTGATGACGGCTGTTCCCGCCGCCTCGCCCGAAAGAAGGAATCGCGTGATCGCCAGATGACTTCCCAGGTACTGGTCGAGGGGGTATTCCAAGTGAGCGACCGAATAATTCACGCCATCCCATACCATGTCTCTTGGCCAGCTGAAGGGCAACTTCTTGAACGTATCTAATGGCATGCCCGACGCAGAGAGGTGGCGGACGCCTGGACCGTCCGCCAAAACGAGAAAGTCGTGGCCGTTGGACGCAACCCGTGATGAGGAGGGATAGTATCCGGAAGCAGGCCACAAGAAGGCCACGCTGACAGGCGTCAGATTCTCGGATACGAGCATGCCTTTCAACGTGATCGTGAAAAGTCTGCAACGGAACGGACCGTTATCGCAGAAGAAACCCTGCTCTTCCCACGTGACGAGCCACGCCGATCCGTTCCAGGCCATTCTGGGGTTGGCAAGGAAAGGATTCCAATAGTAAACCAGAGGATTGAGGGCCAGTGTAATGGGTGCCGGTAAGAGCGCTCCGGTACCGTCCACATAGGCGATATCGAGGTTTCCGGAGCAGTCGAGCCAGACAGCAACGGTCGTGTTTTCGTTACGGGCGAGGCGCATCGCGGTGCCGCAAGTCGTATGGACATTGAGCAGCATTCCTGTCGCAGCATCAATGCGCGAAATCGTGATTGGTGCCGGTTTTGACAAATCCACGTACCAATTCTCACTGTACTTCATCGAAGTGGCAACGATGTACGAGGTGCCGTCGAATACGACGGAGGGAACACTCGGGACGTCAGTCGTTGAGTCGCCTGCACCATTGTGAGTGAGCTGTTTTCCGCCATCGTCGAGAATCGTTCCGTCGAGCGCGACACGGCCGAAATAAGACCCGTCCGTTTCCCACCAGGCAACGAGATAGTTCGATCCGCTGCTCGTGATCGCGGGCCAGTATTGAGAGCTCGCGCTCCTGGCGACGGTTCGAGGCTCTCGATTTCCCGTGGGCGTGACCATCGTTACCGAGAGCGTGGAATCCACCTTCCGAAGAACGGCCACAATCACGCCATCGCTGGCCGCTGCGATCGACGCCGCCCCTCGGCAGCACGGCGGGACTGCTGCTCCCGCAGGCAACCCCTGAGCGTCGAGGCGCTGCATGCTGTTGTCATTCGTAACGAGAAGATAGCCGTCGCTGATGACGACCAGCGAGAACGGCCCGTTCGTGATCGGCAGCTCGACCGGTTTGCCCGAGGTCTGCGTTACAGGATCAAAGGAGGCGACGGTCAGGTGCTTCGTTTGCGCGTCGGGGTAAACCTGAATGCATTGCTCTTTGTGGCAACCGATCGCACTGCCCGAAGCTGCCGATGTAGCCGTCTGTATCTGGTGGCCCGAGGAATCGAGACGAATGATCCCGGAATTTGCAATGAGAGTGAAGCCGTCACCGCTGCGATAGACCGAGGCACCGGACAACGAATGGGTCTCGAGAACTTGCAACCGGGCATCGAGAACCAACCACGCGCGATCCGCCGTTACGATCGTGACGGAGCCGTTCGAGGCAATTACCTGGGACTGGGTGGATATGCGGGCAGACTTCAGAAGCGTGAAGCGTGGTATTTCAATCCGCCCTTCCGGCGAAAGGCTGGCGGCGCTGACGCCGTTATCGTAAAAGAAGACCACGACGTAGGACGCGCCATTCCAAGCGATACCCGTCGCACCATGGCCAAGCCCCAGGCTGATTCCCTGCGGATCGAGCACTGTTCCATCGGTGGCGATTCGCGACGCATAGACGCCGCAACAGCCGTTCAACCAGCTCCGCCCGTCGGTCCAGACAGCCATGAACTGTTTGCCATCCGAGGCGATCGCTTCTGCGGCCACCGAAGTGACCGGTCGGTATACCGGTGTCGACACCGGCCGCTCCGCGCCGATTTCCGCGAAGATTGCGGGCGCGCACGAAATGGCCAGAAGCGCCGCGACAATCAGCAGCCGTTGTTTCACGGCCTCACCGCGTGCCGGCGCTCGGTCAGCGGTGACGGTGGCGCGATGAAGGCTCGCTCGACGCCGCCATAGAGGGGCTCGTGAGCGACGCGTGTGTAGGTGGCGAGAACGCCTCCTCCGCTGGCCGCAAGGAGGGCAGCGCTACGCTTCTCATCGGGAGTGCCGCTGATGATCTTCGTCTCGATCAATTGCCCGGTTGCACGCAAACGGAAAAGCGCTGCCTTGCGAAGATCCGGGGTCAGGAACGCGAGTGAATACGCGGATCCCTCCCAGATGAGATCCTGCACCAACCCGCTGGCGATCTGCTGATCCGCGAGCACATCGCCGGCGGCGGTGATGCGGCGAACATGAATGGCATTGCCGTCCGACCAGGCCGCGAGGAAGTCGTGGCCGTCCGAGGCGAGGCGTGAGGGCGTGGCAGGGTTGCTCCCCGGCGCGATCGTCAGGGTCGGGTCGGTATCGAGCGGCGTGAGGGCATTGGTGAGCCGGCTGCCGTGAATGGCGCCACCGCGGACGACCAGTTGGCCGTTGATGGTCACGACGCTCTGCTCTTCCCAGATCACGAGCCATTCCGTTCCGTTCCAGGAAAGCGATGGCTTCACGACAAACGGCCCTGCCGCTCGAGAAAGATTCGACGACGCAAGAACGACCGGAGGTGACGCCAGTGCGCCATTGGTATTGATGAATGCGACCACGACGTTGCCGGCGCAATCGACCCACGCGGCCACGGTGGCACTCCCATTGTTGGCCAGACGCATGTCGTTGCCGCAGATCGTGTTCAAGTTCAAGGTCCTGCCGGTACCGGGATCGATGCGCAAGGTTGTGATCGAGCTCGTGCTCGAAACCGTATAGCTGCGGTCGAAGTTCGTCGAAACCGCCGCGAGATAGGACGTTCCGTCGAAGAGTGCCGAGATCAAGGGGGGGAGCAAACCGGAGGTCTGGGAGAGCGTGCGCCGCGAGTCCTTCTCGAAGTCCAGCAGCACACCATCGTGTCCGATGCGCCGTGCATAGATTCCTGTGCTTTCGGTCCAGACGGCCAGATAGTTCAATCCGTTTCCTGCAAGTGCAGGAGCGCGTTGGGCGCTGGCACTGACGGCAACACTGCGCGGGTCGCCCGTGGCGGTTGCCGTCATCATCGTGAGGGTCAGCGTGCCGGAGCGGCGCAGGATCGCGGCGTCGCGTCCGTTCGACGCGGCGGCGACTCCGTCGAGGCGGCAGCACTGCGAGGTGGCTGCGCCGCTGGGGTTCCCCTGCAGATCAAAACGTTGTGAGACGTTGTTGCTGTTCACGAGAACATAGCCGCCCGATGTCGCCGCAAGAACGAAGTTGTCCTCGGCGATCGGGAGATCGGCCGGCGTTCCACTCGTCTGTGCCACCGGATCGTAGGTGGCGACTTCGAGAAGATGCGTCGCCAGATGGTCAGAGACCCAGATGCAACTCTGTCCGTGGCAACTGATCGCCCCTCCTGCACCGCCAGCGGGCGCCGCCTGCGTGTTCAGCGACACGAAACGCCCCGAAGAATCGAGGCGAACGCTGCGTGGATTCAGCAGTGTGTTACTGCTCGAGATCAGCGTGAACTCATTGGCGCCGGTGGGCCAGACCGACGGCGTTCCTGCAAAGGAGCCGGAGCCGGTCACGCGTAACTGGTGATCGAGCACCGAGTATCCGCCGTCGTACGCAACGACGGTGACAACCGCGTTTGCTGCGACCGGACTCTGCGCATTGACCTGGGAGCCGGGCAGAATCAGATGCGCGGGATCGGCGATCGTTCCATCCGACGCGATGCGTGCGGCCATGACCCCACTCGATATCTGCCAGATGATGACGTAGGAGTCGCCGTTCCATGCCACACCAACCGGTCCGCCCTCGGTAGCGGCGACGAGAATGCCGGTGGGATCGAGCACAGTGCCGTCGCGATCGATGCGCGCCGCGTACACGGCGCCATGATCGTCACGGCGGTCGATCCATGCGGCCAGAAACCGGTCTCCGTCGGAAGCGATGGCGGCCGTGCTGACGGACGTGACTGATACGTAGACGGGGGCCGCAACCGGGCGCTCGCCGGTGATCTGGGCATCAACCTGTGTGGCAAGAATCGTCAAAATCGAGACTGCGATGAGAATCGGGCGTTTCATGGAGTCTCCGTTCGTGATGATCGTACGCGACTAGCGTGAGGCGTGGCGATGAAAACGCGCTCGACACCATTGTCGACGCGCGTGTAAGCGGCGAGAACTTGTCCGCCGCCAAGCGCTACCAAAGCAGCGCTGCGCTCATCATCGGGCGTGTTGCTGATGGACTGTGACTCGATCGGCTGGCCATTCGGACGCAGCCGGATTAGTCCGAGATTGGCGGGTGCGTCGTAAGGGTTGCGCACGGATGTAAACGCAACCCCGTACGCCGTGCCGTCCCACGCGAGGTCCTGCAGTTGTCCGGCTGGCACGCGCTGATCATCGCCCGGGATGCCCGATGCGGTGATGGACCGTGCGTGAATCGTGTTGTTGCCCGACCAGACTGCCAGGAAGTCGTGACCGTCTGAAGCCACGCGGGAGGAGTCGATGAAGTCGTCCCTGTTCGTAATCGTGATTGGCTTCGTGTCGATCGGTGTGAGCGCGCTCGATAGTCGTGCGCCGCGCACAGCGATCGAGGTCACGTGGTCGGGATAGAAAAAGGGGTCATTGACAGTCCACTCAAATTGATCCTCCCAGGTGATCAGCCACTCGTTTCCGTTCCAGGCGAGCGAAGGATGCGCGACTGGCTGCCAGGCACCAAGCGGAATTGCAAGGGTCACTGGAATCGACGCCAGCGCACCGTTGACATCGAGAAACGCGACATCCACACCTCCGGCGCAGTCGACCCATGCGGCGACGGTCGCGCTCCCGTTGCTGGCGATGCGCATGTCGGTGCCGCACATGGCATTGTTCATCGCCAATGTGGCGCCAGTCGCCGGATCGATGCGAACGGTCGTGATCGATCCATTCCTCTGCGGGCCATATGCGGGATCGAAGCTCGCCGAGATTGCGACGAGGTACGACGCACCGTCAAAGGTCACGGACGTTGTCAGTGGCGGCCTCGGACTGAATACCGATGGCACCACGTCAACCAGCCGCCTTCCTCGGCCATCGAGAATGCTTCCATCCCACGATAAGCGGCCGGCGTAGACGCCGTCGTTTTCGGTCCATGCCACGAGGTAGTTCGTCGCGCTTTTGGCGATGGCAGGCGTCCGTTGCGCATTTGCGCTGATAGCCAGATGGCGCGGCGTGCTCTCCGAAGAGGATGTGATCAATCCGAAGGTTAGCGCGAAATACGACTGCCGGAGAACGATGACTTCGCGGCCGTTGGACGCCGCCGCGATTGCACCGGACGGCACGCAGCATGGTGTGGTGGGTGAGCCAATGGGATGGCCGGCCAGGTCGAGACGCTGAATCGAGCCGTCGCTCGTGGCGAGGATGTAACCGGTGGTTGTTGCAACGAGCGCAAATGGCCGTTGCGTCATCGCCAGATCGATCGGCGCGCCGATCGTGAGTTTCGTCGGATCGTACGGCGCAACGGTGAGTTGTTTCGTTGTTGTGCTCGAGGAAACGCGGATGCAGTCGATTCCGTGGCAACTGATCGAGTCGTCGACAAAACCATTCAGCACCGCGATGGACAGGGAGCGCCCCGAGGCGTCGAGCCGCTGCGCCCTGGAATCCGAGAGAAGCGTGAATTCGTCCGCACCCGTGCGAAACACGGACGCGCGATCCAGCGATCCAGTGATCAACAAGCGCAAATCGTGATCGAGCACAAAGTAGCCGAGCGCCGTTGCAATCACTGTGACGTTGCTGTTCGCGGCGATCGGATTCTGACGATTCCTTTCGTTGCTGTTCTGGAAGATCAAGTGAGCTGGCGTGATGATCTTCCCATCCGATCCAATGCGAGCCGCCTGTATGCCACCAAGCCCCGACCAGACGACAACGTACGCCTCCTCATCCCACGCCACACCTACCAGGTACGAACCATAGGCCGGCCCGAGGAAGATGCCGGCGGGATCGAGGAGCGTTCCATCGCGATCGATCCGTGATCCGTGAGCACCATTCGCGTCGGTCCACGCGGCGAAAAACTGATCGCCGTCGGAGGCAATTGCCGCGCTGCGGATCGAAGTAACCGGTGTGTAGACGGGCGTCGACACGGGACGCTCCGCGAAGATCTGCGCGCCGGCCGAGAGCGCGAACGATGCCGTCAGGATCGTCAGTAGCGGTCTGGCCAGTCGGAGCATGTTTTTGCCTTGAGTTTGCAGACGGCTAGCGGCCCGCTTGCAGCAGCGCGGCCAGCGATCGCCAGAAAGAGAATCGGAATCGCCGCAAACAGTGATCTCTTGTCTCGTGGCACCGCTGGGTTCATTATGTTGTTATAGCATAACGCAGATTCCGGATGAATCCGCGAAAACCGCTAAATCCCTTGTAACGGCTCGGTTACGCCAAGATTAAACCGCCCATCATTTCTCCGTTTTTGTCAATAGGAGGATGTGGAAACTGCAAAATGTCTTGGGCAACTGCACAAATTGTGCTGCTACGGATGGGGTCTGAATCGAGGTAAAAACAATCAAGCCAGACACTTGCAAGAATTCGCCCACGGGTTTGTGCAAAGCGCTCGAAACGCCGCATTCTTGCTAACTCTTTCTCGTTTTGCACAGGCCTTTCCACAGGCTTTTCCGCAGATTCTGTGGATGCGGTCTGCCTCGCCAGATTGCGGCTGAGACTGCTCCCGCTAAACTCCACGATCGTCGAGGGTTCGCGGATTTGGCGCGCTGTTATTCCGTTGATCGCGCACTCTCCGCGAGGCAAAAAAACGCGTCCGATCGTCACTGCGCACGCGCACCTCGCCGGCGGACCGCGTAGGGCGCCGCAACGAAAGCGCGCTCCACGCCGCCATAGGGCGGCTCATGCGCGACGCGCGTGTAGGCGGCGAGCGCGCGGCCGCCGTCGAGCGAGATCAGCGCAGCGCCGCGGTCATCGTCCGCGGTGGCGCTGATCACGAGCGTCTCCCGTAACTCGCCGGAGGGAGTCAGACGTGCGACGACGAGATCGCCGGGCGTGAAGGCCGGCTGTCCCGTCGCGACGGCGAGATCGTACACTGCGCCATCCCAGATCAAATCCTGCAGCGCCGCGGCAGTCAGCGTTGTGCTCGCACCGAGTGAGCCTGAGGAGAGAAGGCGCCGAACATGAATGGCGTCGCTTGACCAGGCCACGAGAAAGTCGCGGCCGTCCGAGGCAACACGAGAGGATCGAAGGGCGCCGAACGGTGCCGACGAAGCGATGGTAATCGATTGTGTGTCGATCGCTGTCAGCGCGGCGGAGAGACGCCTCGCTTTAACGGCCATCGTTCCGGGAGGCGTGACATACGGACCGCCGATCGGCGGAGGCATGGGCGTCGGCAATGGATAGACCTGTTCTTCCCATGTGACGAGCCAGAGGTCTCCATTCCATGTCAGCGTCACGTTTGCAAGGAACACGGTCAGCGGCTGGGGAGGCGGCGGCACCGCGAGAAACACCGGCACCGACGCGAGGCTCCCGCTCGGCGTGAGAAATGCGGCGACGACGCCGCCTGCGACGTCGACCCATACGCCAACGCGCTCCGATCCGTTGCTGGCGATTCGAAGATTGCTCCCTTCGATCGTCGCAGTGGAGATCACCGCGCCCGACGCTGGATCGATGCGAAGTACATCCTCCGCGGGATAGACGGAGAACGGATGCGCCAGAACGGCCAGGTACGATTGGCCGTCGAAGACGACTGGAGGTTTCGCGATGCTGCGTCCGAGGTAGATTCCGCGGCCGTCGAGCGCGATGCCATCGAGCGTCAGGCGGCCGGCGTACGCGCCATCACGTTCGGTCCAGACGGTCAGGTAGTTCGCGTTTCCTTTGGCGATGGCGATGTCGCGCTGCGCGTTGGCGCTGACGGCGACGTCGACCGCTTTCGTGACGCCCGAGGAGGAGATGACGAAGGATGTCAGGCCTTGTGATGTGTTGCGCAGCACCGCCGCATCGCGTCCATTCCACGCCGCGCGCACGGAACCGCCGTTCGCTCCCGGCAGCGCGATCGCAGAGCCAATGAGATGACCGTCGTCGTCGAGCCGCTGCGCAACGCTGTCGGTGACGAGAAGATAGCCGTCGGCGGTCGCGATCAGATCGAGCGAGGTCGCGGCGATCGGGAGGTTCGCGGTTTTCCCGACGGTCATCGCGCCGGCATCGTAGGAGGCGACACCGACCATCGACGTCATCGGAACTGCTGTGAGACAACCGCCAGCGCGGCAGGCGATGACCTGCCGCCACGTTGATGCGGAGCTCCTCACATAATGGCCGGCGGCGTCGAGATGTCTGCTGTTCCCCAACGCTGTGAGCGCGAACTCCCCTACTCCTGTGACGTAGGCGGACTCGCCGAATCTGCCGTTGTCGACGATGTTCGCCTCGCGATTGAGCACCGAGTACCCTCCGCTGGTCATCAGCACGAAGACATTGCCGTTCGTTGCGATCGGATGGAGTCCTTGGCTGAGCCATCCCGGCGCAACGATTGCGCGCGGCGGCGCCAGAAGATGACCGTCGGCTCCCAACTGCGCGCCCACGATCGAGCTGGCGGCGTTCCACGCGACGAGATAGCGGTCGCCAATCCACGCAACGACCACCGGCGAATTCGTGTTCGCCAGAAAGATGCCGTGCGGATCGAGAATCGTTCCGTCGCGCGCGATGCGAGCAGCGTAGACCGCTCCCCGGTCGCGTTGATCGCACCAGGCGGCAAGAAATCTATCGCCATCGGAGGCAATCGACGCTGGATAAAATACCCCCGTAACGGCCTGGTCGACCGGCGTCGAAACCGGAACCTCTTTTGTGAACTGACCGAATGCGCCAGCGGTGAAAAGAAGCAGCGTCGCGGCGATGATCGAGTACTTCAATCGCTCCACTGCGAAACGAACGACTGCTGCATCGAGCGGAGTCATGATCGGTGTTAGACAGGGCACGACTCTGATCAATGAAAATCGGATCGTCCTCCGAAGCGCAAACACCTCTCCGAGTCGATTCATTCAACACCGGAATGTCTCTTCCTGATTGCAGCGGAAGATACCGATCAAGCCGGGACGCGAAGACACGCAACACAGCCAGCACACTCGGTTGTGCAAACCGCTCAGAAGCCCGATTTGACGCCGCGATTTCTCGTTCTCACACCTCTTTCCACAGGCTTTTCCGCAGAAATTGTGAAAAGGTTGCGTCTCCCTCGCGAACCATCTCCGGCGCGCTGCCGGTGAAGCTCACGATCGTCGATGCCTTCCCTTCGCACGATCCTTGATCGAGAAGCGCGTCGAGTCGCTCCTGCAATCGCTCACCCAGTTTTTCCGGCGACGTGACCGGCGGCTCCCCGCTGCGATTCGCGCTCGTGGAAACGAGCGGACCGGTCCGCGCCAGCAGCGCCCGCAACCAGGCGAGGTCGGGAACGCGCGCAGCGATCGTTGTTTCTCCCGACGCGAGGATCGCGGTCAGCGGCGCGGGCCAGATCGTGCGCAGAACGTCAGGCACGATCACGCCCATCCTCTCGAGTTGTTCGATCGACGCGGCGATGACCACGAACGCCTTGTCGCCGGGACGCTCCTTCATCGCGGCAATCCGCGCCACCGCATTCGCATTCGCCGCGACGGCATGAAGACCGTAGATCGTGTCGGTCGGGAGCAGAGCCACGCCGCCTGTGCTCAGAATGGCGGCCAGCTCGTCGAGGATCTCGTCGGACGGCACGCCGCCGACGCGCCATCGTTTCATCGGCGCGCCTTCGCCGTCCGATCGCGCGCCCCTTCGAGCAGCTCGCGCGCGTGGAGGACCGCCGACGCAGGAATCGACTCGCCGCCGAGCATGCGGGCGATCTCGTTCACGCGCTCGTCGTCGGAGTCGAGTCTGCGGATCCGTGCCCGCGTGTGTCCCGCGGCATCTTCTTTCCAAACATAAAAATGAGTCGCTCCGAAACTTGCGATCTGCGGAAGATGCGTGACGCAGATGACCTGGTTCCCCACCGCGAGCTCCTGCAGTTTCCTGCCGACGACTTCGGCCACGCGCCCGCCGATGCCGGCGTCGATCTCGTCGAAAACGAGAGTGGCCGCGGCGGCGTGATTCGAGGCCTTGAACAGCGCTGCGGCGATGGCGAGCTGGATGCGCGACAACTCACCGCCCGATGCGATCCGCTGCATCGCCTTCGGTTCTTCTCCGCGATTGGGAGCGATGAGAATCTCGATGCGGTCGAGCCCGTGCGCGGCCGCGTTGTCGCGAACGAACTCCGCGGAATCGACGACCACGCGCACCGTCGTCCGCTCCATGGCCAGATCATTCAGCTCCGACTGGATCGCACTCTCGAATTTCTTCGCCGCCTTCTTGCGGGCCACTGACAAGGACTGCGCGGCCTTCCCCCACGATGCGAAGTGTTGCTCCTCCACGCCCTGTAGTTTGCCGACGTTGGCTTCGTAATCGCTGAGGCGATCGAATTCCTGTCGAATGGTGTCGAGATACGCGATCACGGCGTCAATCGATCCGCCATACTTTTTCTTGAGCCGCTCGATCGTCACCAGCCGGTCTTCGATCTCCTCGAGACGCGCCGGATCGTGACGAACAGAATCGGATAGCCGCGACAGTCCGCGCGACGTTTCCTGCAGTCGGTAGATTGCATCTTCGAGCTCGGAAGAGATCGCGCCGATGTCTGCGATCTCGTTCGCCAGCGGCTGGATGAGATGCAGCGCGCGAGAAAGTTGCGCAAGCGCCGAGTTCTCATCATCGTCCACCAACGCAAACGCGCCACTGCTCGCCTCGGCCAATTGACGCGCGTTGGCCAGCAGACTTCGCTCCGTTCGCAACGCCTCTTCCTCGGCAGGAGCGATCTTGGCGCCGTCGATCTCATCGATCTGATAGCGAAGCAGATCGAGCCGCAGCGTTCTGTCACGCTGCGCGTCCGTAAGCGCGCGCAACTGGTCCGCCGACTCGCGCCACGCGCCGTGAGCCTGCCGCGCCGCCGCGAGAAGCGAGCGGTGATCGCCATACTCGTCGAGAAGCTCTCGATATCCCTGCCCCGCCACGCGGTTGTGCGACTCGTGCTGGCCGTGGATCTCGACGATCGCATCCATCGCCTCGCCAAGCTCGCGAACCGAAAGCGGCGAGCCGTTGATGAGAACACGTCCACGTCCGCTGCCGGCAATCTCGCGCTTGACGATCAACTCGATCGTTCCGCCATCGTCGCGGTCGGTGTCGATGCCGATTTCCGCCAGCCCCTCGCCTGCCAAATCCGGCAGATGAAACACCGCCTCCGCAGTCATCTTGTCCGCGCCGCTGCGGATCATCTCCGTCGAACTGCGCGCCCCACGCAGAAACTCGATCGAGTCGATCAGCAGCGACTTGCCCGCCCCAGTCTCGCCGGTCAGGACATTCAGGCCCGGGCCAGGCTCGACGGCGAATTCCTCCACGATGGCGAGGTTGCGGACTTTGAGATAAGTGATCACCGGATGTTCGGAAAGTCTATCGCGATCGTCTCCGCCGGCGTAGTGCGGCTAATCGGCAGTGACTTTGCTTTGTCATATCGAAATGAGAGTGATCATGAAGACGACAGGCATCCTTGCGATCGTGGCATTGGCAGCGGCGGCGTGTAGTCGAGAGCAGGTCAGCGATACGAAGACGCAGGCGAAGAACGCCGCGAAAACCGTGGAACAGAAGGTCTCCGACACCTTCGACGTCTCAACGCCGATGGGTGGCAAAGAGACTCCGATGACGCCGCAGGAGCGCGAGAAGCAGCGCTTCGATCAGCAATGGCGGCAGTTGCAGTCGTTCCATGCGCAGCAGGCGGCGATCGCTGCACAACAACAGGCCGCCGCAGCGGCGCAGCAGCAGGCGCAACAGGCCGCACAGCAGACCTCGACCCAGCCACCTGCCGGCATCACGATCGTTCATGGTCACAAGGAGTCGTTCCGCGGACTCGACGTCAGCGCCATCAACAGTGCGCCGGTGAATCTTCCGATCAGTGGCGATCTTCGCGGACCATCAGTGCTGAAAACGCAGGTCTATCTCGACAGGAACCATTTCTCCGTCGGCGCGATCGACGGCCGTTGGGGCCGTAATTCTGCGATCACGGTCTGGTGGTGGCAGAAAGCGCACGGTCTGCCTCCGACGGGCGATGTCGACGACGCAACATTCGCGACGATCGCCAATGCGGCGGGCGGAGGTCCGGCCGTTGTCCCGTACACCTTGACCGCCGATGATTTGAAGGGACCGTTTGTGACGATTCCGGATGGTCCCTACGAGAAAGCAAAGCTCGACTGTCTCTGCTATCAATCGGTTCGCGAAGCGCTGTCCGAACGCTTTCACTGCACGGAAGACTTTCTCGACCAGTTGAATCCCGACGCGAAAATCAATGAGCTGCAGGCGGGCGCTTCGATCAACGTTCCGAATGTGCGCCCGGCGTTCACGCAGAACCAGCCGGACATCGCCAACATCGCCATCTCCATCGCTGGCAATTCGTACAACGCGTTCGATATCAGCGGCAATCTAATCTTTCACGCGCCGACGACACTCGGCTCGGGATACGACCCGTCGCCCGACGAGACCGTGCATGTCGTCAGGGTCGCGCCGATGCCGCATTTCCATTACGACCCGACGCTCTATCACGAGGTTCCCGACAGCGAGCCCGATGCGCACATGAACCCCGGCCCGAACTCGCCCGTTGGCGTGGTCTGGATGGCGCTGAGCAAGCCGCACTACGGAATGCACGGCACTCCCGATCCTGACTCGATCGGCTATGCGTCGTCGCACGGCTGCGTGCGTTTGACGAACTGGGACGCGCAGGAAGTCTCGCGCAGGATCAAGGAGGGAGTCCCGGTCTCCTTCACCGACACGACGTCGAAGAACATGCCCGCCGTGGCGAAGAAGGAATGATCGCGCGAGAAAACCCGCGAAGATCCCGGCTCTCTACCGAGTTGCGTATTGCTTCTCGTAATACGCCTTGAACTCCGCGCTGCGCTCCTTGATGGCGCGCCACCATGGCTCGTTGTTCACGTACCAATCGATCGTGCTGCGTAGCGCGGAGTCGAAATCCGTCTGGCAGCGGAAGCCCATCGATTCCACTTTGCTCATGTCGATGGAGTAGCGGCGATCGTGACCCTGACGGTCGCCGACGCGCTTGATGAGCGAGTCCGGCTTGTTCGTGAGCGCGAGGATCGTCTGCGTGATCTCGCGGTTCTCCCGCTCGTTGCCGCCGCCGATGTTGTACGTCTCGCCGTTCACGCCGTGCTCGATGAGGAAATCGATTGCCGCGCAGTGGTCCTCGACATACAACCAGTCGCGCACATTCTTGCCGTCGCCGTACAGCGGCAGCGGCAGGTCGTCGATGGCATTCGTGACGAAGAGCGGGATGAGCTTCTCCGGATACTGCCACGGCCCGAAATTGTTCGACGCGCGCGTGACGATGACCGGCAGCCCGTAGGTCTGCGAATAGGCGTACGCCATCCGATCGCCGCCAGCCTTCGACGCCGAATACGGATTGCGCGGATTCAGCGGATCGGTTTCCGTGAACGATCCCGTATCGATCGATCCGTAGACTTCGTCGGTCGAGATCTGCACGAAACGTTTGAGTCCGGCCGATTGCTTGCGCGCTTCTTCGAGTAGCACCAGCACGCCCTGCACGTCAGTCTCGATGAAGGTGGCCGCCTCCATGAGCGACCGATCGACATGCGTCTCCGCCGCGAAGTTGACGACGACATCCACGCCGCTTCCGTCGACCCCTTTGTACGCCTCAGCCACGTCTGCCGCTTTGGCGATGTCGCCATGGATGAACTTGTAGTTCGGCTTCCCCTCATACTCCGCGAGGTTCTCGCGGATGCCCGCGTAAGTGAGTTTGTCGAGGTTCACGACCTGAGCCTCGTCGCGATACTTTTGAAATAGGTAGCGAACGAAGTTCGATCCGATGAATCCGGCACCGCCGGTAACGAGATAACGCATGGGGTGAGTCTCCTGAAGGCGGGGGTTTTTAGCACGAACGAGCGACGGGCACAAATCGGTTGGGGTTGGCTGCGCGATCTTCACGATCTCGAGTCGGAATGTTGAATGTTCAATGTTGAGTGTTGAATGTTGAATGGAGGGCGAAGTCATTCTCTTCATGATCAGCACTTCCTGCACAGATCTGTAACCGCAGCGCCGCACGGCCTCGTGCCGGTTCACTCATTCAACATTCAACACTCAACATTGAACATTCAACATTTCGTCGTTCCCCTGATCGCGAACATACAATCACCGGCCTATGTCCAGGACCGCGTTTCGCACCGAGCTGCGTCAACTCCTGAAACTCGCCGGCCCTCTGGCCGCCGCGCAGGCAGGAACGCAGGTCATGAGCCTCGTCGACCTCGCGGTCGTCGGCCGTCTCGGCGCGCGCGAGCTCGGCGCCGCGGGACTCGGCAACGCGATCTTCTTCACGATCTCGATCGTCGGGATGGGTCTCGTTTTCGGGATCGATCCGATGATCTCGCACGCGCTGGGCGCCGAGAACGCCGTACGCGCGCGCCACGTGCTCTGGCAGGGGATCTGGCTGGCCCTCGGCGTGACCGTCGTTCTGACGATTCCGCTCATCGCCGCCCCGGCGCTCTTGTCACTCTTCGGCGTGGAAGCGGATCTGCAACCGATAGCCACGCAATTTCTCCTGGTCCGAACGGCTGGTCTCGCACCTCTGCTGCTCTTCCTCGTTCTCCGCGCATATCTTCAGGCGCAACACGTCACGCGGCCAATGGTCACCGCCATGCTGCTCGGCAACGTCTTCAACCTCGTCGCCGATCTCGTCCTCGTGTTCGGATGGGGACCGTTTCCGCGGATGGGCGTGGCCGGCGCGGCGCTGTCGACCGACCTCGGCTCGATCATCGCGCTGGGCATCCTCGTTTTGGCGGTGCGGAAAATCGAACTGCCGCCGCACGACGCAGGCGATCTCCATCATCTGAAATGGCCGGAAATCCGCCAGGCGATCCGCGTCGGACTTCCAATCGGCATTCAGATGGGAGCAGAGCTCGGAGTCTTTGCGCTCGTCGGCCTTCTCGCTGGCCACCTCGGCGCGATCGATCTCGCCGCGCACCAGCTCACGATCGCCTTCGCATCCTTTACGTTCACCGTCGCCATCGGCGTCGCGTCGGCGGGCTCGGTGCGCGTCGGTCTGGCCGTCGGCGCACGCGACCAGCCGCGCACACGCCGAGCCGGCTTCGCCGCGCTCCTGGGAGGCGTCGGCTGGATGCTGGCCGGCGCCTCCATCTTCGCGCTCGCACCGCGCGCCGTCGCGCGGCTGCTCACCGACCAGGAGAGCGTGATCACCGCGGCGGTTCCGATCCTCCTCATCGCCGCTATCTTCCAACTCTCCGACGGACTCCAAGCGATCGGCGCAGGAGTCCTTCGCGGCGCCGGCGACACGACATTTCCCCTCGTCGCCAACCTCGTCGGCCACTGGCTCATCGGCCTCCCCATCGCCCTCTACCTCGGCTTCCACTTGAACATGGGAATCGTGGGACTGTGGTGGGGACTATGCGCGGGACTCACGGTGGTTGCCATCCTGTTGCTCGCGCGGTTCAACCGCTTGTCGAAACGAGAGATCGTGCCGATTACGCGAGCGGCGTAAAACGCTCCTGCCTCCGCCGTCGGCGCTGCTCTACAGAAACCCCCGAGTGAGCCCGAACCAACAGACCGTTCATTCACCCGTTTGTGCGGCCTTTACGGCCTCCCTGCTTCGTGACAATTCCGCCCGGCTGGAGTACCGTCATTCGTTACCATCGCCTTCATAGCCCGCCGCCGGGAGGGTATGTCGGATTCGCCAGCTTGTTGACAACTCTGCGCCTTTGAATTGCTGAACTCCAAAAGGAGCAACCAATGTTCTCGACGCGCCTCCTCGCAGCCGCCTCCGTCTTTTGTTTGGCTTCATCGCTGAACGCTCAACTACTGGTCATTCCACCCTACAGCATTAACATGATGGGATCCAGTCCACAATCCTCGCCTATTCCCGCCGCGACTGCCGGCACCCACAATCTTTCTAACGGTGCCTATGATGCCAACGGCACGCTGCTTTTTTACATCAAAGATCTTAACGTGTACATGGGCTCAAACTCACAACTAAAGGGGCACCTGCCAATCCCGGCCAACTCCGGCGGCGCGATGTGGACTTATGAAGGCGCCGAAACCGAGGTAGTACCGATTCCGGGCGCAGAGTTCTGCAATCGATTCTACGTGGTTTACACCGTTGGCGCACCGGGTGGCGCCTTCGGCTATTGCCTACTCTACGCGACAATTGATTGGAACAACGGCGCCCCAACTTCAAACCCGCCCCTAGGGGCCGTCCTATCCGCCTCCAGTTATCCCCAGAATCTACTGGAGTGGCTGTACGTAGACGCGCAGGGCCTAGCTGTGTCGAAGGTAGTTACTGTTGCGGGTCTCCCAACACGATATTTATTCACACTCGGCAGCGGCAATACCTACCAGTACAGCAATAATTGGGGTGGGGTCCTGCGCTGGACCGTCGACGGCACTGGAATCCACAACCAGATCGTCATTGCTAATGCACTAACCGATATGAGTAATTACTATCGAGGCCCGAACTATCTTGGCGTAAATCAGATGTCAATTTCTGACGACCAGACTCGTCTGGCCTGGGGAGGGGGCACCCAGTACGTAGGTCAGCCGCAGGCGGTGTTTGAGATAAAGCTGAACACTAGCTACTTGTACGGCGGGTATTTCCATCAATACTCTCTTCCAAGCACGAGCAGCCACAGTGTTGCTGGCGTAGAATATGCCGCTGGCTCGAATAAGTTATACGTATCAATGTGGGACGGCATCTTCTGTATCCCGTCGATTGGAGCGATGCCGTCATTTCTCCCAAACTCGCAGAATGTCACTCACTCAACGTCGTCCTATCTGGGCGGCTCCCAGCTGCAATACATGAAGTCGACCAGCCTCATTATTGGGGTGGGAGTTGCCAGCGGCACCATTGGTAAACTATTTAGCATCAACCCAAGCAACGTGATCACACCAAACTATTCTGCTGTACAACTTAGCTCGCAGACCGACCTCTATTGGAGTGCTCCGGCATTTGCGCTGCCTGATTTCGTGGGCACAGCGACCACCGGTTGTGGCATCTTGAGTCCTGATTTCACATATGAAGCGCGATTCATGAGTCAGAACAATTATTTCACCATTAGCGCGACGCCGGTGACGCCGCATGCTAATTGCTCTCCTGGATTCGGTGATCTATGGCAGATTGCGGAGATTGACTCGTCAGGAAATATCATTCCCAGCACGGACACGACCACTGGCACCACTTCAAATCCACAGTGTTGGTGGATTTATCCAACCGCCAACACATTCAATGGATTTGATGGGACCAAGGGTTCTGGCATCAATAACGTGACCTGTTCCACGCCGACACCAGGCAGATTCCTGAATGGACACACGTACCGAATCAAACACGGCGTTTGGAACAGTTTCTGCCCTTGGGCGGAGGCCTTGCACGTTGTCACAGTCAGTGGTCATTGAGCTGGCTCAGGGATGAGCCAGAAAAATGCGGACGACCGCACAACTACGGCTTCCGCAGCTCGCGCAGAATCTCTTCCAGCAACTCGACCACCCTCTGGTTTTGCGCCTCGGTTCTTCGTTGTGAGGCGCGCGTCGACTGCATCCACGTGTAGCAGAGGTAGATGATGACGAGCGTCGCGAGGACGAGGATGGGGCCGAGGATGAGCATGGCGGAGGCTGTCATCCTTAGACGCCGGAGCCGCGCCTCAACGCTGCGCCGACTACTGGCAGGCGTCGCGGCGAAGGACGGTCGAAGGACCCCGTTCTTCTGTGCGGATTTCTCCACCACCAACCGGCACATGGGCGGGGGGTCCTTCGACCGTCCTTCGCCGCCGGTTCTGCACCAGGGCTAACGCTACGAATTTTGCGGCGGCTTCGGCGGCTCAGGATAACAGCCGATGACAGCGCATTTTCTTGTCTCACTCTTTCCTCAATAGATGCTCCACATGCGCGTCAGGTAATCGGCGAACGTCAGCACGAAGAGCACGCCGAGCCAGAGGAACGACGCGATCACGACGACCCACGTCAGGCGTGTCGAGTGGATGACGTGCATGAAGAAGAGGATGACCAGAACGGCTTTGATCGTGGCGATGAACAGGGCGATCGGGGTGTTCCAGATGTCGAGGTCGTAGCGGGATGCGATGACGGTCAGAACCGTTCCGACCGCGAGTGCGAAGAAGACGGCGAGATAGATCCACATCGGCGTGACGTGGACGTGTGGTGCGTGGGGCAAGTGCTCGACTTCGTTCGTCGTCACGTCAGCCATGATGCGCTCCGTGAATCAGGTAGAGGAATGGAAAGAGGAAGATCCAGACGATGTCGACGAAGTGCCAGTAGAGGCCCATCACTTCGACAGGCCCGTAGTACTCGGGACCGAAATGATCCTTCCATGCGCGCCAGATGAACCAGAGCAGCAGTCCTGCGCCGATGATCATGTGGACCGCGTGGAGGCCCGTCATCGTCCAGTAGAACGTCATGAAGAGCTGCACTTTGGGAGCCAGCGCGGGAACTTCGTTCCAATGGAAGGAGGCTCCCGGAAATAATCCTTCCTGATAATGCTTCATGTATTCGTACGCCTTCACGCCGAGGAAGACGCTGCCGAAGAACAGCGTGGCGACGAGCATGAAGACTGTGCGCATCCGTCTGCCCATTTGCGCATTGCGGACCGCCAGCGCCATCGTGAGCGAGCTGATGATCAGGACGATGGTGTTGATCGCGCCGAGCCACCAGATCTGTTGCGCCGCACCGATCGCCCAGGCGTCGGGATAGAGAACGCGATAGATCCAGTACGCGGCGAGCACGCCGCCGAAGAAGAGGATTTCCGTCGAGAGGAACATCCACATCCCGAGCGTCGACGCTTCGTGCTGCTGCCCCAGATCCTCGAAGTGATGCTGGAGGAACGGGTGATGCGCGTGATGCTCTTCGACGCGCGGAACGGGCGTAGTACCGCCTTGGGTGAGCTCAGACATTCTGCGTCTCCCCCATTGCCTTCATCATCGCCGGATAGTCGTAGGCATCCCACGTAACGACCGGCGTCTCGTGGAAGTTCTCCATCGGAGGCGGCGACGACGTCGCCCATTCCAAGCCGACCGCGCCCCATGGATTCGGACCCGCTGGTCGTCCGTACCAGAGTGACCAGAGCAGATAGCAGAGTGGCAGGACGTAGCCGACGGCGAGCACCGACGCGCCGGCGGTCGACATGACGTTGAGCACCTGGAACTCCGGCGCGTACGCGTGGTAGCGGCGCGGCATGCCGAGGTAGCCGAGAACGAACTGAGGGAAGAAGGTCAGGTTGAAGCCGGCGAAGATGAGCAGCGCTGCCAGACGCGCCCACCACTCGGGATACATCCGGCCGGTAATCTTCGGCCACCAGTAGTGCAGGCCTGCCATGTACGCCATCACGGCGCCGCCGACCATGACGTAGTGGAAGTGAGCGACGACGAAGTACGTGTCGGTGACGTGCACGTCGAGTCCGATCGCAGCGAGGAAGAGTCCCGTTACGCCGCCGATCGTGAACAGCCCGATGAAGCCGAGGATGTAGAGCATCGGCGTAAGCAGCGCGACGGATGCTCGATACAACGTGGCCGTCCAGTTGAAGACTTTGATCGCTGAAGGAACGGCGACGAAGTAACTGAGGAACGAGAAGATCATCGCTGAGTAGACCGAGATGCCGGCGACGAACATGTGATGCGCCCACACAAGAAATCCGAGGAAGGCGATCGCCAGTGAAGAGTAGGCGACGAAGCTGTAGCCGAAGATCTTCTTGCGCGTGAACGCCGCCACAACTTCCGACGCAACGCCCATCGCCGGCAGAATCATGATGTAGACGGCCGGGTGGGAGTAGAACCAGAACATGTGCTGGAAGAGGAGCGGATCGCCGCCGAGCGCGGGATCGAAGATTCCGACGTGGACGACGCGCTCGAACATCAGCATGACCAGCGTGATCGCCAGAACGGGCGTGGCCAGAAGCTGCACGATGCTCGTGGCGTACATCGCCCAGACGAACAGCGGCAGCCGGAACCAGGTCAGTCCCGGCGCGCGCATGCGATGGATCGTGACAAGAAAATTGAGTCCCGTGAGGATCGACGAGAAGCCGACGATGAACGCGGCGAACGTCACGCCGAAGACGTGCGTATTCGAGTACTGCGTCGAAAAGGGCGTGTAGAACGTCCAGCCGGTGTCGACGCCGCCGGTGATGATGATGTAGAGCCCCATCACCGCGGCGATGATGTAGAGATACCAGCTCAGCAGGTTGATCTTGGGGAAGGCCAGATCTTTCGCACCGAGCATCAGCGGCAGCAGGAAATTGCCCATCACCGCCGGAATCGACGGGATCAGGAAGAAGAAGATCATCACGATGCCGTGCAGCGTGAAGAACTTGTTGTACGTATCACTCGTCAGCAGATCACCCTCGGGTGTCAGCAGCTCGATGCGCATGGCCACGGCGAAGAAGCCGCCGAGAATGAAGAGCGCGGTGATCGAGAAAAGGTAGAGGATGGCGATCCGCTTGTGGTCCTTGGTCAGGAGCCAGGAGAAGACGCCGTAATCGTGCGTGAGGTAATTCCGCGTCGCTTCCGGCTCGACGAAGCGGACATCGTGCAGGGTCAATGAGCTCATGGCGTGGCACCTTTGTCTTGTTGCGGCGGAATGCCTGCGCCCGGGTTGAGCGGCGAGCCGGCGCTGGTCTTCATCGATGACGGCGTCTCCACAGGAACAACCGTGGCCTTCTGCGTTCCGAGCGAATGAACGAACGAAATGAGTTTCATCAGCTCGTCTTCGCTGACCTGTCCCTGGAACGTCGGCATCACCGGGGCGAATCCTTTGACGATTTTCGCCTGCGGGTTGAGGATCGACTCGCGGATGTAGTTCTCATCCGCCGCTACCGTGGCATCGTTGGCGAGGGTGACGGTCGTTCCATACAGACCTTGAAGCACAGGTCCGCGTCCCGTCGCGTCATTCGTGTGGCAGGTGTTGCATGCGTACTTCTGAAACAGCTTCTCGCCCTGCGAGGCCATCGATCCTTCGGCGCCGCCGGCGAGCCATTTCTGATAGTCGACCGGCTCCATCACTTCCACCCAGCCGATCATGCCGGAGTGCAGCGTTCCGCAGTACTCGGCGCAGAAGATGTGATAGCGGCCGGTCTTCGTGGCCTGGAACCACATCGTTTTGTAGCGATTCGGCAGAACGTCCGCCTTCACGCGGAACACCGGAAAGAACAAGCTGTGAATCACATCCTCGGAAGCCAGCGTGATCCGGATCGGACGACCGACCGGAACATGCAGCGTATTGATCTCGCGCTGTCCGCTGGAGTGCTGGAACTTCCACATCCACTGTTTGCCCGTTGCATAGATGTCGATCGCATTTTCGGGAACGCGCTGGATCCGGAAGAAGAGCCACGATCCCCATACGAACATGAACATAAAGATGAGGAACGGGATGATGATCCAGGCGGCTTCGAGCGCTTTGGGCGGTTCGTAGTCCTGCGCTAATTCGTTTTCGGGAGTGCGCCGGTATTTGATGGCCAGAACGAAGATGACGACGAATGTCAGGAACGACACGCCCCCACAGACGATGCACATGAACGTCATCAGCGCGTCGACGTTCGGCGCGATGGTGGAGGCCTGCTCGGGCCACAGCGGGAAATCGGAAAGCATCATCGAGAGTGCTCTTTGCGGATCATGATGAAGATGAAGCCGGCGAGGCTTACGATTGTGGCCACGCCGCCAGCGCGGACGAAGTTCATGGCCGAGCGGCTGTACTTGCCGGTGGCCGGATCGTAGTGATAGCAGAGGAGAAGGATGGCGTCGGTGGCGTTGCCGATCTTTCCTGACGACGCCTCGACGAGGGCGAGACGGAGATCGCGCGCTTTGTACTCGAAGCCGTAGAGGTAGCGCGAGACGCGGCCCTGCGGCGTGACGGCGATCAGCGCCGCGCCGTGCGCGAACTGGTCGACTTTGATGTCGTACGCGTACTGAAAGCCGACTGTGTTCGTCAGTTTCCTGATCGCGCTTTCAGGGCCGGTCAGGAAGTGCCAGCCGTTGGCAGCGCCGAAGCGGCCGTAGCGCTTCACGTAGGTCTCTTTCTTCGCCGTGGCCTGTTCCGGCGTGTCGCGCGGATCCATGCTCACCGTGACGACGTCGAACTCTTTGCCGATGTCGAAGCGGAGCTCGGTCAGTCCGTTGGCGATGCCGTCCATGACCATCGGGCAGAGCATCGGGCAGCGGTAGTACATGAAGTTCAGAAGAACAGGCCGGCCGTGATTGAAGTACTGGCCGAGCCGGACGACGTTGCCCGACTCGTCGCGCAGCATCAGATCCATCGGGAGCTGTGCGTTGAGGTTCTGCGCGATGGCTACTTTGCCGGGGAGTTGCGGTGGGGTGGCGGAGTTTGTTTGCGCGAAGATCGGGGTCGTCGCGAGGAGAAACAGCAGAAACGGTTTCACGCGGAGACGCGGAGACGCGGAGGTTTTATCTGCGCTCATCTGCGTCATCTGCGGATAAGACATCTGCGGATAAAACTTCATGGCGTCACCACCGGCAATCCGCGCTGCACGACGAGCTGCTTTGCCGTTTCGATCGGCAACCGGACGATGCCTTTCTTCTGATCGACCCAGCCCGCTTCGTTCAACTGCTTTTCCTGCGAGGCGCGCATCTCGGCCATGTCGGTAACCGGAGTGACCGCGTACGGCGGCATCAGTCCTTTTGCGTTCTTCGTCGGGAACGGCTGCAGTCTTGGCGTGACCGGAACTGACGCATCGGCGGGACGCGCCATCATCGTCAGCGGAGGCGCCGCCTCGTGCCGGAAGTAGCGCACGTAGGCGTGGAACTGGAGGTAGACCACCGCGTACGTGAGCGCCGAGAAGATCGCGAAGATCACCACCGACCAGAGAAGCGCACGAACATTGACGTCGCTCTCTTCGTGGCGCGTTTCCGGATTGACGATGTCTTCGTCGTGGTAGTGAGCGTGTTCAGGCATTGACCTTCAGCGCTCCTTCCCGGATCGCTTCTTCGACCCAGGTCTCATGAATCGGAATGATGCTTTGGCCGCGGAGTTGTCCGATGAACGCCCAGATCCAGACGCCGCCGATTCCGAGCAGCGTGGTGATGCTCATCCATGAAAAGGTGAAGTGCTCGCCGTACCACGACGGCGCGACGAGCCAGTAGATGGCCACGTAGCGCATGATGATGATGATGACGGCGACGATGGCGATCGTCTGCGGCCGGTCTTTGATCGGGCGCATCAACAGCAATCCGAACGGCAGGAAGAAGTGGAACATGGCGACGGCGAATGCCATCGCGCCCCACGCGCCGCTCGTGCGAATGAGAAAGTGCGGGATCTCTTCATGCACGTTCGCGTACCAGATCAGCAGAAACTCGGAGAAGCTGGTGTACGCGTAGAACATCACGAAGGCCAGCATCAGGTTACCCAGATCCCGCAAATGCGTTGGCTTCAGGACCGATCCCATCGCCTCGGTGTTCACCAGCCGCGTGAGGAAGAACGTGACGAAGGCGAGCGCCGAAAGCGCGCAGCCGACGAGGAACGTGATTCCGTACATCGTCGAGCTCCACTTCGGCTCGGTCGACATCATCCAGTCGATCGATGCGAAGGTAATCGTCAGAACGATCATCAGCAGCCCGGCCGCCGCCCACTTGCGGCGCTTGAGCTCCGTGTAGGGCGAACGGTCTTTGTAGAAGCTGAGCGAGAGGACGCGAATGCGCCACGCCCAGAGGTTCCAGAGCGCAAAGTAAAGCGCGGCGAACGCGAGGAAGCGCTTCCAGTTCAGCCATTCGAGCTTCTGGCTGACGTTTTCGTCGGCCATCGCCCACTGCGTGTTCGTCCACGGGTAGAGATACTTCATGCCGAGGACGATGGGGATGAAGAAGAGAACCATCCAGAGCATCGTGCGCGCGGCAGCGCCGAGCGGGCGGCGGATCATCAGTCCCCATTCGCCGCCGGTGACGTACTGCAGCATCAGCACGGCGAGCGCGCCGGCAACGAGCGAGAACCAGAAGAGAAAACTCGGCAGATAGGAGCGGAAGAACGTCTCCGGATTCATCACGTAACCGACGCCACTGAGCGCCAATCCGATGATGCCGATGATCAGCGACGGCGTGCGCCAGCCGCTGATGCCAGTGGCGGCGCGGCTTGTGGCGCGAACATCGGGCGTCACTGCGTCACCCCCGGTGTCGTCAACTTCGTGCGCTGATCAGCGGGAAGGTCGTTGACCGTCCCGTTCTGGCTCAGTTGCAGCGCGCGGACGTAGGCGATGATCGCCCAGCGATCCTCGACCGGAATCTGGACCGCGTACGAGGGCATGGCCCCGAATCCATTCGTCATCACGTCGAAAAAGTGTCCTGTCTTCGCGCTGCGCAGCGCGTCGGTGTGAAACGACGGCGGACGCCGCAGACCGCGCGAAGGAATCATGCCGTTGCCGTCGCCGGCGCGGCCGTGACACACCGAGCAATAGATGTTGAATCGCTCCTGGCCGCGGTCCATGACAGAAGCAGTGATTGGGAACGGGTAGCCGTCGCCGTCGGCGCCGTTGATCTTGCCCGTGACGACGAAGCTGTCCGCGACCAGTTCGCCACGAGCGACGGTGCCGGGAATCCGAGGACGCGCGGACATGCCGTCGGCAAAGAAGTCGCTCGGCTCGAGCGGATCGTACTTGGGCTGGTTGGACATCTTTTGGCGACACGCGGTGGAAAGCAGCAGGATGATCGCGAGTTGAAGGATGAAGGATGAAGGATGAAGGATGAACCGCTGGCGTTTCGCAGCCGCGTTCATCCTTCCGCATTCATCCTTCATCCTTCTAGTCCTACCAGGGAACATCGATGACCTCGCGGGGGTGGAGTGACTCGAGAAACTTCCAGACGGTGTCGAGATCGAACTTCGGATCGCGCGCCTGAATGACAAGGAAGAACTTGTCGCGCGACGCCTGATCGAAACGGCGCACGTTGAACACGGGGTGATACGGCATCGGCAGTCCGTTGAGCGCGAGCATGCCGAAGACCGCGGCGAAAGCCGCCAGAAGGATCGTGCATTCGAATGTGATCGGGATCCACGCCGGCCACGAGTTGAGCGGCTTGCCGCCGATGTTGAGCGGATAGCTGATGACGTTCGCATACCAGCACATGAAGAATCCGCTCAGGCCGCCGATGATGCCGCCGCCGAGGACGAGCGCCGACATCCCGGTCGACTTCATCCCCACCGCTTCGTGCAGTCCGTGAATCGGGAACGGCGAGAACGCATCCATCTCCGTGTAGCCGGCGTCGCGCGCCGCTTCCGCCGCGGCGGTGAGATCGGCAGGCGAAGAGAACTCCGCGATGATGCCGTACGTCCCGGTTCTGACTTTTCCGATGGCCATCGCTTACGCCTCGTGCCCTTCCGGATGCGCCTGCGCTTCCGGCAGCATCGTCCGCATCTCGAAAATCGAGATCATCGGAAGGAATCGAACGAAGAGGAAGAGCAGCAGGAAGAAGAGGCCCATCGATCCGATAAACATCCCCCAATCCCACTGCGTGCCGTGGTACATGCCCCACGACGACGGCAGGAAGTCGCGGTGCAGCGACGTCGGGATGATGACGAAGCGCTCCAGCCACATGCCGACGTTCACGAACATGGCGGTGATGAAAAGACCGGCTGCCGAGGTGCGCATGCGGCGGAACCACATCAGTTGCGGTGCCAGACCATTGCAGACGATCAGCATCGCGTACATCTTCCAGTACGGTCCGGACACGCGGTTGAGCCACATGTAGCGCTCGAAATTGTTGCCGCTGTAGTAGGCGAAGAAGGCTTCCAGCGCGTACGAATAGAAGACGATCAGGCCGGTGGCCAGCATGATCTTCCCCATGTTCTCGAGGTGCTTCATGGTGATGAAGTCCTCGAGGTGGAACATCTTGCGAGCCGGAATGGCCAGAGTGAGCACCATGGCGAAGCCGGCGTAGACGGCACCGGCGACGAAGTACGGCGGGAAGAACGTGGCGTGCCATCCCGGCAACTGCGCGACGGCGAAGTCGAACGAGACGATCGTGTGCACAGAGAGCACGAGAGGCGTTGAGAGTCCGGCCAGCAGAAGATAGGTCGCCTCGTAGCGGAACCAATGTTTCGCCGAACCGCGCCAGCCGAGCGACAACGCACCATAGATGACACGCGAAATCTTGCCGCGCGCGCGATCGCGCAACGTGGCCAGATCGGGGATGAGGCCTACGTACCAGAAGAGCGCGGATACCGTCGCATAGGTCGAGACCGCGAACACGTCCCACATCAGCGGACTGCGGAACTGCGGCCACAACGTCATCGTGTTCGGATAGGGGAAGAGCCAGAAGTCGTACCACGGTCGGCCGGTGTGCAGCGCGGGATAGAGACCCGCCGCCGAAACGGCGAAGAGCGTCATCGCTTCCGCGAAGCGGTTGATCGATGTGCGCCACTCCTGACGCAGTAGCAGAAGGATGGCCGAGATCAGCGTCCCGGCGTGACCGATGCCGATCCACCAGACGAAGTTGAGGATGTCGAAACCCCAGCCGACGGGATGATTGATGCCCCACACGCCGACGCCGACGAGGAGCAGTTTGCCGATCGTGGCGTTCAAAACGCCCACCGCCATCACCGAAAGCGCAAGGCCCACCCACCAGAGGAAGGGCATCTTCTTGCGCAGGACGATGGCGCTGATGTGATCCGTGACCGAGGCGAAGGTATGGCCCGGCTCGACCGTCGGCACGGGGATGAACCGCTCCGGGATCTCCTGCGAGACCGGGCGGACTTCGTGTAATGGTGCTTCGTCGCGCGTTGCCATGGTTAGGTTGAAAGACGAATGTTGAATGTTGAATGTTGAATGTTGAGTGTTGAATGGAAACGACGCGCACGCCGCGCGTTTCTCGCGCCAAGGGCGGGGTTTCCCCATTCAACATTCAACATCCAACATTCAACATTCAACATTTCGCTTCTCACTTGATCTCAGGATTGGGATTGCGAATCGCGCCGAGGTATGTCGTGCGCGGTCTTGTGTTCAATTCAGCAAGCAATGCGTAGTTCGTGGGCTCCGCTTTCAGCGACGCAACCAGGCTCGTTGGATCGTTCATGTCGCCGAAGACGATGGCGTTCGTCGGGCAGGCCTGCTGGCAGGCGGTGACGACTTCTCCGTCGCGGACGCGGCGGCCCTGCGGTCCATCTTTCTCGGCATTGATCTTTGCGGCATTGATGCGCTGGACGCAGTACGTGCACTTCTCCATCACGCCGCGCGTGCGGACGGTGACATCGGGATTGCGATGCGCTTTGAGCGCCGGCGTCTCGTAGTCGCTGTAGTGGAAGAAGTTGAAACGCCGCACTTTGTAAGGGCAGTTGTTCGAGCAATAGCGCGTCCCGACGCAGCGGTTGTAGGTCATGTCGTTAAGACCTTCGCCGCTGTGCGACGTGGCGCCGACGGGACAGACCGGCTCGCACGGCGCGGTCTCGCACTGCATGCACGGCACGGGCTGGTGGAACACTTCCGGATTCTCAGGATCTCCTCGGTAATACCGGTCGATGCGCAGCCAGTGCATTTCGCGCTCTGCGACGACCTGTTCCTTGCCGACGATGGGGATGTTGTTCTCCGACTGGCAGGCCACGACGCAGCCATTGCAGCCGGTGCAGACCGAGGTGTCGATGACCATCGCCCATGCATGCGACTTGTATTCGAAGCCGGGATACATCGACTCCTTGCTCTGCTCTTCCTCGCGCTTGTGCTCCTTCGCGAAGTCGGGCTTGACGAGATACTCAGCAAACGTTGCGGAGCGGATGATGCCGCGGTCTTCGCCGACGTCAGCGACGTTGAGGCTCTGGTGCTCTTGCGTGCAAGCCACCGCGTACGGTCCGTCGGTAGTCAGCTCGATCTCCGCACCGGCGCCGCCGTGGAGCGCGTCGGCGAAACGGAACGGCGCGAGATCGACACCCATCGTCAGGCCGGCGAGATGGAACGGCGCGAGCTCGGGAGCGAGCATGCTGTGCGCTTCGGCCGGCGAAGCGAGCTTGCCGCCACGCGTCCGGCCGTAGCCGAGAAACATCGTGATGGTGCCATCGGCGTGGCCCGGAACGACCCAGATCGGCGTGCGCAATGTCTGACCGCGATAGCGAATGTTCGCGATCAACGTCTGCTTCTCGTTCACCAGTTCATCGCGGCGCTTGTCGCCGTAACCGATGGCGACCGCAGTCTTCGGACTAATGAGCGCCACGTTTTCCCAAGTGATCTTCGTCTGCGGTTTCGGCAGCTCCTGCAGCCATCCATTGTTGGCGAAGCGTCCGTCGTAGACGTTCGGATCAGGCAGAATGCGTAATTCGTAAGCAGACGTTGTCGGTTGTCGGTTGTCGGTTGTCCCTGGGACCGCGGGCGTCCCGCCCGCATTCCGAGCCGGCAACGCCGTCCCCGCAATGACGCCATCGTTCAGCCACTTACGCCACGTATTGTTGAAATTGAGCGGGCCTGCTTTCGCCGTCCAGTAATCGCGTACGACGTCATACGGCGACTGATCCATCCCGCCGAGCAGCGCGCCGAAAAGCTCGTGTGCGGAGCGGCCGTTGTAGAGCGGCGCGATGAGCGGCTGGATGATCGAGATCGACCCGTCGTGCGACCGTGCGTCACTCCACGACTCGAGATAGTGCGTCTCGGGAATGTGCCAATGCACGTGCATCGACGTCTCGTCGTAGTACGGCGAGAGATGCGCGCGGAACGGCACTTTGTCCATCGCCTTCACGAACGCAAGGTCGGACGGCGCGTCGTACACAGGGTTGCCGCCGATCATGACCAGAGTCCGCACCGCGCCGGCGTTCATGTCGGCGACGAGCTGGCGGAGCGAGTCGATCTGGTTGACGGGCGCGACTTCGACAGGATCGGTGATCGTAATCGTCGAACCGATGTTGCCGAGGGCCTGGTTGATGGCCATGGCCAGTGCGTGAACGGCAGGCGGCTGCTCGTCGCCAACGACGACGATGCTGGCGCCGCGGTTTTTCTGGAGATCGCGAACGAGGGCACCGGTCCATTCGGTCATTACGCCGGGTACAAGTCCCAAACCTACGGCGATACCGCGCGCGTACATCGCGACCTCGGATGGTTTTACCGCCAGACGGTGATCGGCAATCGAGCCGATGCCGGTCGGGCCGGACTCGATCGCGTAGAGCCTGTTGATCGACGTGGTGCCCTTGCGCACCTTGCGGCGGCTGGAGAAATCGCGGGCATGGCGCAGGTGGCCGGGGCCGCGGTCGAGCGCGTCGGAGTCGAGCGATACGACGATGTCCGCTTTGTCGAAGTGGTAGACGGCGTTCGCGTATCCGCCGAACGCGAGGCGCAAGCCTTCGCGGACGTTGTGGCCACCGGCGGCTTCCCACTGATGCCACTTCGCGCCGGGGAACTGCGCGAGCACCTGCTGAATCTGCGCGCCGAGCGTCGGCGAGGTGATGGTCTGGGTGAGGATGCGAAGCGCGGCGCCGTTCGACGTCGCGGCTTTCAATTCCGGCTGCAGCGCGGCCAGAAAATCGCTGTAGGTCGAGATCTCGCCAAGTCGCCGAACAACTTGCGAACGATCGGGATCGTAGAGGCCGAGGATCGACGCCTGCATGAACGCATTCGTCGCGCCGAGGCTGGAGGGATGATCGGGATTGCCTTCGATCTTCGTCGGGCGGCCCATGTGGCTCTCGACGAGAACGCCATGAGCGTAGCCACTGATCGGCATCGCCGACGCGAAGAAAATCGGCTTACCTGGAATCAATCCCTCGGGCTGACGAACATACGGGACGATCTTTTCCGCGGGACGGTTGCATGCGGCAAGTCCGCCGAGCGCCATCGACGCGCCCATCAGTTTGACGAAGTCGCGCCGGTCGACACCGCGGTCGAGCGCAAGCGCGCCCTGCGGAAACTCCGTCTCGACGACCTGTTCGAAATCCTCGCGCGAGAGCTCATTCAGGCTGCGCCAGTATTCGCTGCCGATGCGCTTGCGGAAGGTCGCGAGGTCGAGTGAAACAGGGGATGAAACAGGGACGAGGGACGAGGGATGAGGGGAGTGCGTCGAGACCTGTTGTAGCTCGCCGACCCCTGGTCCTTCGTCCTTCTTCTCTTTTTCGTCCAACATCGTTGATTCCGCCCTCGTCCCTCGTCCCTCGTCCCTGCCTAGTAATGACATGTCGAGCACGCAGTGAGTTTCTGAATGTTGTATTCGCGAACCAGCTTCGGGCCGATGCTCTGCTGGTCCTCGGTGATGTAAGCCATGTTGAAGACTTCGTTACGCGGGCGGACGAACTTCTCGGGTGCGCGATGGCATTCCAGGCACCACTCCATCGTCAGGGGCGACGCCTGGTACGTCAGCGCCATCTTGTCGATGCGGCCATGGCAGCTCGCGCATCCGATCCCTTTGTTGACGTGAATCGAATGATTGAAGTGGACGAAGTCGGGGAGCCGATGCACGCGCGACCAGACGATCGGCTTGTTCGTGGCGAAGCTGGCCCGGACCGGCTCCAGCATTTCCGCGTTCGTCCAGATCTGCGAGTGGCAGTTCATACACGTCTGCGTCGGAGGGATGCCGGCGAAGTTCGAAGTCTCGACCGAGGTGTGGCAGTAGCGGCAGTCGATGCCGAGTCCGGCCACGTGATGCTGATGGCTGAAGGGAACGGGCTGCTCGCGCTCGATGCCCTGATCGGTCGCGTAAGGAGAGCGGACAACGCCCCCAATCGCCCACAGCACGAAGCCTGCGGCGAAGACGGCGCCGAAGATCGTGACGCGGGCGAGCGTATTGGCACTGCGGTGGAAAATCTGAGCCATTACAGGCTGCTACCGTCCAGGATTTGGGAGTCGTGAAACAGAGAGGCGAGGAGCAACTGCCACTGCGGATGGCCGCGCTTCTGCGCGAAACGGCGGCGATCATATCCAAAACCTTCGGTGACGCAAGACACAGTATTCAGTGTGGTCATGAAAACGCCCCCGCCGCGAGCCGCTGAGCCCGATTGCAGGAAGCGTGCGCGATGAGCAATGGACAATGGACAATGGGCAGTTGACAACGCCCCCCCGCCCTACCGCCCTTCATCGTCACTTGTCCATTGTCCATTGTCCATTGTCAACGTTCATTGATGACGCGACACGCCACCCGACACAACCAGCGCCATGATGCTGGCGCTGTCGACCGCAACCCGCTCCACGCGGTCGCGATGCACGAGCAGCAGCGTGCCCGACATGCTGTAGGAAAACGGCAGATAGACCGCCACCTGTCCTGGCAGATCGAGAAACGCAAGATCGTCCTGCGTGATGAATCCCAGCGTCCGCACTCCCTCGCTGATCATCACCGTCACCGGCTGATCGAACCGCTTCTTGTCGCCGACGAATGCTTCGAGCAGATCCTTGATCGATGCGTAGATCAACCGAACCAGCGGCGCGCGCGTGAACAGCGTTTCGGTGAGCGCCAGGAACTTTCGCACGAAAAAGTTTGACGCCAAGGCGCCGATGGCAATGATCGCCGCGATCGTAATCGCGAAACCCGCGCCGGGCGTCGGCAGGTTGAGAAGCCGGTCGATCCGCATGAAGACGACGTAGAGGAGATAGACCGTCAACGCGATCGGTACGACGATGATCAACCCGCGCAGGAAGTTCTTGATGAGCCAGTTCATGGTTTCATCGTAAGTCGTTCGCCGGGAACTGTGGGTCGGAGAACGGTTTCACGCGGAGACGCGGAGAAAACCTCTCCGTGTCCTCCGCGTCTCCGCGTGACAATGATTTTTTTCGTCGCCGCCACCCAAACCGCCGGATCAGATAAACTCCCCTCATGCTCGATCGCCAGGCCATTGCCGACCTGTACGACCGTCACGCATCGCGCCTTTACGCGATCGCGTTACGCATCGCAGGCGATCGCGACGCGGCTGCCGACGCGCTGGCCGAGGCGTTCGTGGCGCTTGGGAAAAACGAGGAAGTTCGCGATCCCGAGTGTTACCTGATTCGCGCCACTCGCGACCAGGCTCTGGCCCGACAAACCCGATCGGCTCCGCCAACCGTAGTATCCGATGAGGTCAATCCCCGGCGCGCTGTCGAGGATGCCTGGTACGGCGGTATGAGCGTGAGCGACTTGGCGAAAATCTACAAAATCCCGGAAACGAATGTCCGCGGGTTGTTGCATGATGGAATGGCACAGTTGCGCAGTCAGTTTGCGGCAGGCAGGAAATGACAGAAGCGCTCTCCATCGACGATCTCAACCTGCTCGACTCGGTCGTGGCCACGACGATCGACCCGGTCGATCCTCCCCCCTTCCTCCGCGACCGCATCCTCGGCGTCGTCCGCGACACGCCGCAGAACACGCGCACGGTGCGGGCGAACGAAGGCCGCTGGCTGCACCTCGTCCCCGGCGTGACGATGAAAAAGCTTTCGGTCGATAAGGACCGCGGCACCGCCACGATCCTGCTGTCGCTCGCGCCCGGTGCGCACATCGCCGGACACGATCATCGCGGCCCGGAAGACTCCTTCGTCATCAGCGGCAGTTGCCGCATCGGATCGGCGTCGCTGTATGCCGGCGACTTTCATCACGCCGACGGCGGCACGCACCATGACGATCTCGTGAGCGACGAAGGCTGCGTGCTGCTGCTGGTGGTCGACCGGATGGACTACATCGCGGCGTGATTTTCTCAGGCCGAATCGCGAGACTGCGGTGAGCTCCTTCGCGTCTTCGCGCCTTCGCGTGACCCAATCTCTCGTACCGCCGCCGCAAACCGAGCCTCCCAATCCCCGCTGATTTTCACGAATCGCGCAGCAAACTCCGCAAGTGCTGACGTGAACGCTCCCAGCAACGCTTCCCGTACTTCCGCCGAATCGCGAACCGCGTCGCGTTCCCACGGGACATCGACATCCATGAGCAGATAGAGATCGGCCAGCCGTGCCGCCGCTGAGACCTCGATCCACTCCGGACACGATCCGTAGTAGTACCTGCTGTAGACGACGGTGCTGAGGAGGTCCGTGTCGAGGATGAGAAGGCCCTCGTTCGCGGCGCCATCAACCAGCGCCAGCTCGCCGATCGCAACCGGCACGACATCATCGGCGGTCAACGGCCGCTTCACCCGCTCCGCATAGACTCGAGCAAACTCGGGGATCCATGGCGCGCGGAAGTGTTCGGCGAGACGAGACGCCATCAGCGTCTTCCCCGTGCACTCCGGCCCGATCAGACAGACGCGGACGTTGCCTTTGCTATGCGATGCCAATCGATCAGCCCTTTCAGGCAGAGTACGACGAAGAACATGTAGAGACCGGCCGTCAGGTAAAGCTTCTGATCGATGAACATGAAGACATAGATCACGTCGACGAGAGCCCAGATCAGCCAGTTCTCCACGATCTTCGTGTTCAGCATGTACTGCCCGACGATGCTGAACGCCGTGGTGATCGCATCCCAGATCGGGAGCGATGCGTCGTGCGACGTGGTGCGAAGCAGCCAGAAGAATCCGACCGTGAGGACGATGCCGATCGACAGCAGCACCGTCCACAACTTCGACGACGCCCGCGCGATCTTGCGCTCCGTCTTGTTCTCGCCGCCGTGCAGCCACTCGTACCAGCCATGGATCGACAGGACGAAGTAGACGATCTGCAGACCGGCGTTCATGTAGAGGTGCGAGCGCCAGAAGACGACGAGGTAGAGCAGGACGCTGATGATGCCCGCCGGCCAGCCCCAGATGTTTTCCTTCACCATTAGCCAGACGTTGGCGAGGGTGAAGATGACGGCGACGATCTCCAGAAGCGTCATCGCCTTCAGCGCGATCCAGAGATCGGCCGGCGTGAAGGCGATGAGCGGGAAGAGACTCATTTCCTCCACTCTACCGTGATCACGGCGTTGCGTGTCGCCTGCGGGTAGTAGTACGAAGTCCCGCTGATTGTTTTCTCGGGCGTGAGAAAAAGGTAGCTGTAGCCGCTGGGATAAACGCGCTTCTCATTCAACGCGTTGTTGATCTGCAGCCGCACCGTGATCTCGCGCGACAGGCGGAACGCCGCATTCGCATCCATCGTCGTGAACGCCGGCGCGACGAATGAACCGTTGTTCGTATTGTCGAGATAGGAGCGTCCGACGTGGCGTCCGGTCACGCCGAGGGTCAGCGAGCGTGACGCCGCGTAGTCGATCGACTGATTGACGAGCATCGTTGGTGTGAGCACGGGATTGACGCCGTGATAGGTGATCGGCTGGCTGCCGGTGATGTTGCCCGCCGCATCGTAGACGTCGTAGAACTGCGTCCAGGAGTGAATGCGGTTCCGGCTGATGCTGGCGTTGCCGCGCAAATGCAACGCCGGCGTCGCCTGCCATCCGTACTCCATCTCGATCCCACGCCGGTAGCTGCGATCGACGTTGCGTCGAAGCAGCAGGCCGATGTCCGAGAGCTCGCCTGTCGACGCGATCTCATGGCGAAACTCCATCGCATAGACATTCGCACTGACCGTCAGCGGACCTTGGTGGGTGTCCCATCCTGCCTCGAGATCGATCACACGCTCAGGCTTTACGGCGTGTAAATCGTGCGCGAACGACGCATTGTCTTCGCCCTGGAAGAGATCATTGCGCGTCGGTTCGCGCGTCGACATTCCTGCCGATCCATAGACGCTGCTGTTCGCGGTCAGGTCATAGCGCGCGCCGAGTTTCGGGTTGAAGAACGTCCACCGGATCGGTGCGATGGTGACGTCGCCGTGGTAGTGAAAGTTGGTCGTGCGAACCTGCGCGTCCGAGTAGAGATGCCAGCGGCCGTCGTCGTAGCGCAACTTGGCGAAGGCGTTCGCCTCCCCTTTCGTGCCGTAGTTCGAATACTCGCGCGCACCACCGGAATCGAGCGTGTGCGTGCGCTGAAACTGATTGAAGTGCAGCCCGTAGTTAGCCGTCCACGGTCCGCGCGTCGTGCTCAGCGTAACCATGCTTCCAATCAGCATCCCGTCGAGACCATACTGATCGCCGGACAGCCGGTACCAGCCGTAACCGCGCTGATAAAACGCCGACGCCGTCATGTTCGTCTGCGGCGAAATGGCGCGCAGATACTGCAACTGCGCCAGGTCGTAGCCGAAGCTGTCGCGATCCTGCGGGCTGAGCGGATTGGCGCGAAGGTTCGTCGCCAGCGTCTCCGCGTCAGCGGCGTAGAACGATTGCTGTGTCCATTCGTGCGCGGTAAAGCCAGTGAGCTTGAGTTGCGAGTCCTCATTCTGCTTCGCTGCGCTGACGAAAAGATTGTGACCGCGAAAGCCCGACGACTCCCGGAATCCGTTCGACTGATCGTCCGACAGCCGCGTGTAGAACGAATAGCCTCCCGGCAGCGCGCCCGATTGATAACCCACCGTCGCATTCTTCGCCCCGAACGATCCCGCACCGATCGTCGCGCTCGTCGACGGCGCCGGCGCCAACGCGATCGACTCGAAGTTGATCGAGCCGCCGAACGCAGGCGATCCGACTGTCGATGTCCCAACGCCGCGCTGCACCTGGATCGACTGCAGCGACCGTGCGAGATCGGGGAAGTCCGCAAAGTACGTCCCCATATCCTCGGAATCCGCCAGCGGCACGCCATCGAGTGTGAAGTTGATCCGCGTCGGACTGATCCCGCGCAGCGTGATGTACGAGTATCCCGACCCACCAACTCCCGACTCCGTATACGCATCGATCGACGGCGTGTCGCGCAGCAGGAGCGGAACGTCCTGCCCGTAGTAATCGCGCTCGATCGTCGCGCGCTCGATGTCGCTCTTCGTCACCGGCGTCTGCGCTTCCGCACGAATCCCGCTGACGACGATGTTCTCCGCAAGTCCGGGCCGCAGCGTGACCTCGATGTCCGTCTCCGTCCCCGCCTTGATCGCCGTGGCCTGAAAACCGCTGCGCGTAACGGCCAGCGTGTACGTTCCCGCCGGAACCTCGAGCGCGAACCGTCCGTCGGCGCCGGTGGTCACAGCGCGATATCCCTCGACCGCCACCATCGCTGCATCAACGGGCTTGCCATCGAGGCCGCGCACGATCCCCTTCAACGTACCTGCAGAAACGAGAACAGGAAAAAAAAGAAGAAAAACGAAAACGCGAACAACCTTCATGATTGCCTCGATGCCTTTTCCTCCGCCGGTCCTAACCGGGTCAGGTTCAAGGGTGTGATCTCAGGCCGTTGATTGCGGCCACCCCTAGGCTCGATCGGATGGTACTACGTTCCCGCTTCCTGGCACGGAAATCGGGAGAACGGTTTGTCTTTTCGAAGCCAAATCACTGCGCGATGATCACCTTCCCCACCTTGTTCACACCCAGCTCCGTAAACCACATGTTCCCGTCTGGCCCTTGCACGATGCGATGCATTACCGTCTGCGTCGACGGCACTTTGTAGAACGTCATCGGTACTTTCGAGATATCGCCAGGGGTCACTTTCACTTTCGACCTGACCCCACCCCGTCCGCGTTAGGTGAGTATTCGCGGCAGACTCTTCGTTCAGCGCGATACGATGCGTAGATCTTTTCGTCGCCTAACCGCGACGCGCACGCGAGCTCGAGTCAATGGGCTGGAAGGTGCTGCGCCTACGACTCCATAAAACAACTCGACCTTCCTCATGCCGTCGACTCGATCAACATGATGATCGAAGGGAAGAGGATCCGCGATATCGGCGACTTGCCGCTAGACTTGGCGAGCTAAAGGCAATTCCTAGCTTTCCTTTTCCTCCCCCTTCTTCCTCATCTGCCACAGCAGATGGCTGAGATGCGACCTTCGCGACTCGCCCGTCGTCACGATCAGCAGCTTTGTGATCTTCAGTTCCAGCGGGTCGGTCAGGAGGAGGATCAGCATTTCGCGGAGGAAGTTCGTGCGCAGCGTGACGTCGTTGTCGGTGCCGACGCCGAGGCGGAGGCCTTTCTTTTCCCACCAGGAGAAAGGGTGGTCTTTGTAATCCGTCAGCGCGCCGGTCAGCTTCTTATTCGATGACGGGAGCGACACGAGCGTCAGGCGCTTGTCGATCATCCGGTTGAGGACGTCGTGCTGGTAGTGCTCGACTTCGCGGGCGTGATGAAACTTTGTTTTTGTTGCCTTGATGGTCTCGCGTTCCGAAAGCGGATCGCCGTTCAGGAGCTTGTCGCGAATCGACTCGCGGCCGCTCCAGTCCATGTCGACGAGCTCGTCGTGCTCGCGCGAACTGTACGCAATCGGGTCTCCTCGTCCGTTGGCCGCGAGAACGCGTTGCAGCATACGGTGGAAGTAGAAGTTGGGATTGATGCCGAGGGAGAGACCGTGCTCGATGGCGTCGACGTACCAGATGTTCATGGCGTTATCGACCGCCTGGATGCCCTGCCGCAGCGTGTTCCACGTCTCGCCGTGATGGCTGCGCGTGCGGAAGCCGTACGCCTGCAATTTGCGGAAGCCGACGCGCATCTCCTGAAAATGCGCTTTCCGATAAAACCCCCTCTCGTTGCCGACCGTATCGACCTCGGTGACCACATCGCGAAGCTCGGGATGCTTCTTCAGCAGCCCAACGATCTGCTGCACCTGATCGTCGAAGCTGGCGCGCTTGGACGGATAGCGGGTGGCGTCATAGAAGCCCGGCTCCTTGCGAAAGCTCGGCGAGAGAATGAAGCGAAACGCCGGGACTTCGCCCTGAAACGCGCGGAACCCCTCATACAACCCCAGCATCACATCCTCGGCGGTGAGATCACTGATGCCGGGAATCTGCTCCGACGAGTCGGTCGTCTCGCGGAAGAGCGTGAACTTCAATCGGATGGAGCCGACGTTGGCGTCGCGATAAAGACGTTTGGCCATGTGATACGCGGCGTCGTGATGCGCCTGCCGCGAGGTGAGAACGAGCTTGGCGAGGTAGAGAATCTTCAGATAGCGATCGAAGCGATCGTTGTCGCCGAGGCGGATGAGGCGATCGACATCGGCAGCGCTCGCGATCGGAAGCGCGCCGGGTCCATACACCTCGCTGATCTTCGCTTCGTACAGCGCGCGTTGCGGGCCGTCGAGCAGCGGCGCGAGGCGCGGCCAGATGAAATCGGCATCGAGCGAGCCGGTGAGATGGATATGCTCATCGCGAAAGGGAATCGGGAAGGCGCGAAAGAAATCGGCCAGCGATCGCGCGACGGCATGATCGAGCAGCGATTCGATCGTCGCGTCGTCGACGCGGAACTTCGCCAGCAGCGATCGAAACTCCCGCACTTCCAGCGCGAGCACCTGGTCCGTTTCGAGCTGCGGCGCGCATTCGGTGAGCGCGAGCGTGTCGGCGAGCGAGAGTCCGCTCGTCTCGCTGATGAGCTGCGTAAAGAACTTCGTCAACCGATGAACGACGTCCATGCCGCTCGCATGCTACCGCGTGGTCATCGCCGCAGCAGCACGGCCTGCCCTCCCGACGCGTTGACGAACACCGGCCGGAAGCCGGGAACCGCCAGCGCCTGACGCATCAGCTCCTGCCCGGCCGGCGACACCGACCCGCGCGTGGGAAGGCGCGATACCTGGCTGAGATCGCGGAACGACGCCTTGTTCCACGCTTCCTCGTAGCCGCGGTCGATGACGATCCATCGCGCATCGGGATCGATCCGCAGCGGCTTCCCCGAGGGCAACAACTGAACGGGGCGCGTGAGGTAGCGCCCGAAGGCAGGATAGATCCAACTGGAGAAGCCGGCATCGATCGCGATCTTGTCGTGAGGACCGGCGATGCGGTCGACAATGCACGGCGCGCGATTCGGACTGAAAGGGACGAGGCGCGTACCGGGATTGTCACTCGCCCAGATCACGTAGCGAAGCGGCGCGAAACCATCATTGACCGCGTTGTCGATCGCGTAGACGACGAACAGCGCGGAGAACACCACGAGCGATATCCGCGCAACGCTCTCGCGCGCTCGGGCCGCCGCCTCAACGCTCCAGCCCAGAACAACCGGCACGATGAAGAGCGCGTAACGCGGCAGCGAGATCGTGTAGAGACCGTGCGGAATGGTGACTACGGGCAGCATCGCCACGAACGCAATCAGCGCTACCGCCGTGCCGGCGACTCTCTCGAGTGAGAGCTCGCGTCGCAGTCTTGCAATCGCGAGCGGCAGCGCCAGCAACGCCAGCGAAACGCCGACGCCGAGGTGCGAGAAATAGATCTCGTAGCGCCGCCAGAACCAGGGATGCGCTTCCCACCGAACGAAAAGCGACAGATCGTCGCGCGAGAATGGCGCCGCGATCAGTACGTACGGCGCCTGCCAGATATTCGCGAAATCGGTGAAGCCGAACGTCGTGACGGCGTTTCCTGACTCGCGCACTGCGGGCGAGGACAGCTCGTGCGCAAAATCGATCGCATACGATGCGCCGCCGAGGAGCGACAGGGCAACGATGCTGGCCAGCGCTAGCGCGGCGAAGCGCCTCCGGTCGCGGCCGCGCCACAGACGCCAGATCACGAACGGTGCGAGCGCCACAGCGACAAACACCGCCTGCGGCTTCGTTCCCACCGCCATCGCCATCGCCGCGATCATCAGAATTGCCGCCGGCGTTTCTCCCGTCGCGGTGAATCGCGCGCCCCACATCAGCGCGCAGACGACGAGAAACGCGAGCAGCAGATCGTTCTTGTGCGCGCTGCTTTGCAACAGCGCGACCGGAATCTGCGCAATCAGGAGCGCCACGATGGCGTCGCGCTTCGCGTCGCTGCCCCACCATCGCTGGACGAGCGCCACACCCGCGGCGACCAAAAGAAGGTAGTGAATCGTGCTGAGCCACTCCGTGATCCGATCGCTGCCGGTGGTGATGATCACGTCGGCGAGCAGCAGCTCATAATTCGATGGCAGCTTTCGCGGGACGACGTGCAACTGCGCGAGATACTCGTACCCCTGCGCGCGCGCGAAGAGAACGGCCTTCGGCAGGTGATACGAAAGCGCATCGTGCGAGAGCGGCGGAGCGACGAATCCTTTCCAGAGCGCGAAGAGCGTCCAGAGCGCGATCGGTGCGAGCGCGCAGAATACGAGGAGATCGAAGTGCTCGCGATTCTGCGTTTCCGCTGATGCCTCTCTTCTGCGTTTTATCCACAGGACGATCGCCAGCAACGCGGCGAGAATCGTTCGCGCAGTCAGCGCCTCGCGCGTCAGGAGATGCGTGAGGCCGAGGAGCCAGAGCGATCCGATCCAGACGGCGAGGCCGAGGACCGTGGACGAGCAGACGCGCTCCATCGGCGTCGATGGTGTCGACTCATGAATCCAGATCCGGCGGGAGAGCTGGTGTCCGAGAAGAAAAAAAACGACGGCGTTGACGATGAGAACGACGTCCACTCGCTTAACGATATCAAACGGCCGCCGGTATACTCCCGAGACGCAGCCGTGTCTGGTCTCATCATCATCGTCCCGGCCTTCAACGAAGCCGCGAATCTCGCCGCGTTGCTGGCTTCGATCCACAGCCACCAACCGGGCGCGGACGTCGTCGTGATTAACGACGGTTCCGCGGATGCGACGTCCGCGGTTGCGCGCAGCGGCGGTGCAACGGTCGTCGATCTGCCGTTCAACGTCGGAATCGGCGCCGCGGTGCAGGCCGGACTGCTCTTCGCGCTACGAAACGGCTATCAGATCGCAATTCAAGTCGACGGCGATGGTCAGCATCCTGCGTCGGAGATCGCGAAGCTGATCGACCGGCTCGCAGACGGCTCGTGCGACGTCGCCATCGGCTCGCGCTTCCTGGAGCCGACGCAGTATCGAGGCTCGCTGATGCGCCGCACCGGCATCGCCATCTTCTCTCTCGTCAACAGCCTCCTCCTCGGCCGCCGCATCGCCGACGTGACCTCGGGCTTCCGCGCGTTCAATCGCCGGGCAATGGAGTTTCTGGCCGCCGACTATCCCCACGATTTTCCGGAGCCGGAGTCGATCGTCACGCTCTGCCGCAACGGATTTCGCGTCGCGGAAGTGCGGGTCGATATGATGCCGAGGCAGGGAGGCCGATCGTCGATCACACTCATGCGATCGATCTACTACATGCTCAAAGTGATGATCGCCATCATCGTCGGCGCGACGCGGCCGCGGAGCATCCAGCGATGACGACGTTGCTTCAGGGAACTGCGATCGCCGCGAGCGTGCTGATCACGATCCTCGTCATCCAGCTCATTCGCAAGCGCCTGCTGAGCGAGGAATACTCGATCCTCTGGTTCGTGACGAGCCTCGTGCTGCTTCTGCTGGCAATCGATCGTCATTTCATCGATCGCCTGGCCGCGCTGATCGGCGTTGCCTATCCGCCATCACTCCTTCTCCTCGGCAGCATCTTCGCCGGCTTCGTCCTGGCGATGCATTTTTCGGTCGCCCTCTCCCGCCTGGCGGAACAGAACAAGCGGCTAGCGCAGGAAGTGGCGCTGCTGCGGTTGGAGATCGAGCGGATCACGAAGCCGAACGACTCTGACGGATCCACTCCCACGTCATCGGCACCACCGCCATCGACGCCAACAGCGTGATGATGGCGATGACCGCGATGCCGGCGAGAAGTGCAAAGCCTCGTAGTCCCGAGCAGAGATAGCGTCCCGTATACGTAAGAACGAGTGATACGAGCAGCGGCGGTGCAATATCTCGGATGAACCATCCCAATCCGCTGCCTTGCACCAACCGGCGATGCATGATCGTGGCGGTGATGCAAAGGGCGATGACGCTCCAACCCGCCGACATCAACGCGACGCCGGTGCCGCCGTTGCTTGCGGCGGCGATGGACATCGCCGGAATGAGAACGATGACACCGATGCCGTTGATCGTCGCCGCGAACCGCGTCCAACCTTCCGCGAGCTGAAGCGCTTGCGCGACGTAGCCGAGACTGCTGGCCGAGACGGCAATGACAAGAAGGGCGAGCGGCTGCGCACAATGCTCCGCCGCCGTCGGGTTCGAGGTCCAGAAGGATAAGAGATCGTGCGCAAAGACGGCGGCGATCGCCGCCATCGGCAGAATCAATGCCGCCACCAGTTGCGTCGCGCTGTGATAGAGCGCGTCGATCGCCTGCCGCTGCCCCGCCGCGACCAGTTGAGAGAATCGCGGAAACGTTGCGGCGTAGACCGGGAGTGAAATGACGCCAAGTCCAGTGGCGGCTGCCGCGGCGACGGAGTAATAGCCAAGCTCCTGCAATGACGCAAAACGGCTCATCAGCACCTTGTCCATCTGGAGCACGATGACGGCGAGGACTGTCACAGCCGTGACCCCAGCGGCAAATCCGCGAATGGATCGCAACATGCCGAAATCGGCGCGCACCGTTTCCTGCGTCTTTGGAATCGCACGCAGAACAAGTACGCGCGCCCCAATCGTCTGCATTGCCACGGCAAATGCCTGGATTGCGAAAAAGAGAGTGATATTGGGCCCGTAACGAAGAATGACAGGAATCGGAAGAAGAAGCCTCACGGCCGTCGTAACGGAAAGCCATGCGTTCAGAGAGACATGGCGCTGCAATCCAAGAAGCGCACCGGAGTAAAGACCGTAAGGAAACTGCAAGCCCATGATCAGCCCGATTGCGATAAGAGCGTGCCCAACGACATCCGTGCCTACATGAACTGGCTTCAACCAATGCACCGCCAGTCCATTTGCAACGAGAGCGAGCGTGACGAAGATCAAAACGCCGCCGGCCCAATAAACGAGGTCGAGGGTCTTCAGGAGCCGTCGCGCGAGCGCCGCGCCGCGACCATCGAGGGTCAAGCGCGCCATTTCTCGGTTGACGGCAGTGCCAAGCCCGAGGTCGAGAATGAGGATCAGCATTTGAAGGGTGGTATAGAAACCGATCAGACCATAGAGCTCTGCGCCGAGGAGACGGAGATAGATGGGAAGAACGGCGACGGTAAGGAGAGCCGACCAGACCGAGCCTGCCAGATTCGCTGCGAAATTGCGTTTGAGCGTGGACATGAGATCATCCGGCCAGTCAAATCATCAACGATCGATAAACATCATCATGCTGCCGCGCCGCTGATGACCATGTGAACTTCGCCGCCTGGGCGAGACCTCGCGCCGCATAGCGTTCGCCATCTTCCAGCACGGCCAGAACCGCAGATACGATTTCACCAGGAGAGCGCGGATCGAATAGCTTCGCCGCCTCTCCGGCCACCTCCGGCAACGATGCGGCATTCGAGCACGCAACCGGACAACCGCACGCCATCGCCTCCAGTACAGGAAGGCCAAACCCTTCATAAAGGCTCGGGAACACCAAGGCGGACGCGGTCTGATAGAGCCTGACCAACGCATCGTTGTCGACATGCCCAAGAACGGCCACGCCATCGGGGACGGGATGGCGATCGTGTCCCGATCCCGTGAGTACGAGACGCAGTTCGGGCCTGGCTTTGCGGATGATCGCCATCGCATCGAAGAGCGTCTCGTGATTCTTATGACGCCAGCGGTTGGCCGGATAAAGGAGAAATGGCTCGCGCGCTATCTGCGCCGGCCGGAAGCGAGCGTGATCGACGGCGTTGTAAATCCGCGCGACCCGTTTGGGATCGAGCCCGTAATGCTCGATCAGGGTCGTGCGCGCGTGGTCACTGACAGTAACGATGCGAGCGGACTTCCGAATCGTCCAGCCATAGACTAACCGGCGATAGGCGAGTTCGGCGCGAGAGAAGAACTGCGGAAAGAGCTCGTGCTGAAGATCGTGAACTGTCGCGACGACTGCGGGATGATCAATCCGCGGCAACATTACGCTGAGCGGAAAATGGACCACGCCCGGATTGCGGGAGAGAATGGCGTGGCGAATATTTCCCGGCATTAACGCGACTCGGGTCATGCCTGCAATCCGTCCTGCAATCGTTCGTGATGCCGGATACGACGCAACCACTTCGGATGGGAGGCCGTCTGCCGCTCCCGGAGCGATCGACGGAAGGTACGCTTGATATTTCAGAGTCCCTTCACGGGCCAGCGCCGAGGCCAGCTGGAACGCGTGCGTCTCGGAGCCGCCCGAGGTGCCGGGAACGAGCGTCAACATACTCAAGGCCACGAGATCGTTCACTTGAGCAGTCCGTACGCAAGAACGATTGCTGCATTGTGGAGGCGATGAAAGGCCTTCACCGCGCGGCGATCCGTATAGCGGCTCGCTGTTTCGTAGTCTTCGCGAAACTGTTCCCGATAACGGCTGCCGCCCTTTGACGAGCTATGAATTCGGAACTGCGCAAGAGCAGCATCGACGTACAGCGGGTCGCCAAGTGCGGACAGTCGCAGCCAGTAGTCGTAGTCCATTGTGTAGTGCAATCGAGTGTCGAGAAGTCCCGTCCTCTGCATTGCCTCCCGCCTCCAGAATGTTGCGGGCTGCGCAATGAAGTTCAGCATCTTCAAACGAGTTTGCGAATAGCGGCGCAGCCACCAGCGTCTGTAGGCACGTACGGACCTCTGAATCTCTGCTCCATTCTCGTCAACGAGCATGCAATCGCCGGTCAGCCACAATCGATCGGTCGCCGCATCGAACGCCGCGGCGACCTGCGCAAGCGCCCCGGCAGCATAGCAATCATCGGAGTTGAGGTAGGTCATGATGTCGCCCGTGGCCCTTGCCAGACCGCGGTTGATTGCATCGGCCTGGCCCTCATCAGGCTCGCTCGACCACTGGACGTCGATACCGGCGTGGGCAGCATGCGAAGCGAGAATCTCTCGGCTTGTGTCCGTCGAACCTCCGTCGACGACGATGCATTCGACGTGGAAGTTCGCGCCTTGCTGCTCTTCGATGCTGCGAAGCGTGTGCGGAAGGAATCGAGCCTGATTGAGGGAAGGGACGACGACCGATATCTTCAGACTCATGAGCCGGAGGCGTGCAGATTATACTGCCGCCACTGCCGCAGTGAGCGAATCCGATGGCGCAACCGCACCCGAAACTCGACACGGATGACGCCATACGCGCTCTTCGCGCAGATCCGAAATTCGCGGCGCTCATCGAAGATAGCTACCTGACCGGGGACGTCGAAGGCTCCGCGCAGCGATTCCACCGATCCGCCGAGTTTCGCGCCGTGCTCGATCTCATCGGCCCGGTTGCCGGGAAGCATGTTCTCGATACCGGCGCCGGCAATGGAATCGCGTCGTATGCATTCGCGAGTGAAGGGGCGGCCGTGTTCGCGCTCGAGCCAAATCTCAGCAGTGAGTTTGGTGCCCGCGCAATTCAATCGGTCTGCGTTTCGCGTGGAGTGTGCGTCTTCGCAGGAACCGGTGAGGCTATTCCACTTCGCGAGGAGTCCGTGGACATCGTCTATGGACGACAGGTTCTGCACCACGCCCGGCATCTGCCGGCGTTCATCAACGAGTGCGCGCGCGTTCTGCGCAAGGGAGGCACCTTCATCGCCACGCGCGAGCATGTCGCGGATGACGAAACGCAACTCAGGAAGTTCCTTCACAATCACGCCGTCCATCGCCTCGCGGGAGGGGAGCATGCCTATCCATTGCACACCTACCTCGACGCCATCACCGCGGCTGGTCTGATAGAGACCCGTGTCATCGGGCCATGGGAGAGCGTCATCAATGCGTTTCCGACGGCACGAACGGAGCAAGAGCTGCAGAAGCTTCCTGCGGTTCTCTTGAGGCGCTACTTCGGCTTTTTGGGGGCTGCGGCAGCAGCGATTCCGGGAGTCGTGCCCCTTGTCTGGAAGTTGCTGCGCAGACCGCGCCCGGGACGCATGTACGCGCTCGTTGCCCGCCGGCCGGTGTGATCGCCGGGCAATGGTGGCTCGTGGCGCCTGCTATGATCCCGCCACGATGAAGAAGCACCTGGCGGCGATCGTGTTTGTCGCAGGATGTCTTCTCCTCATCGCCGACCGCGTCGCGTGGGCGAGTGTCAGTCAATGGCGTGAAGATCAAGCGCTGTCGATGTGGCTGGGCTCTCACTTTTTCAGCCAGCCCACACCGGTCGGGCTGCTCAATTCGGTTGGAATTCCGAATCCCAACGGCATTGCCATTGTGGGACTCCTTCTTTCGCCGCTGCCGGGCCTCTTCGCAGTGAGCATTTTTCTGGGCTGCGTTTCGGCTGCGGCTGCTTTTGTTGTGGTCGTTCCGGAGCGGAAGGAGCTGCGACGCATGTGGCCGGCGCTCGTCGTCCTCTGGAGCTCCATCCACCTTCGCGGGTTGGGAGTGGAGCTTTGGGGTCAGTGGCTCATGATTCCAATGGATCTGCTCTTCATCGCGGCGTCGGTCGCCTATCTCCGTCGTCCGCGGCTGGTTCATTGGGGCATTGTCGGCGTGCTGATTTTTGCCGCGCCGGCCATTTATCTGGCCGGTCTGGTAAACGCTGTTGTTTTTGCAATGGTCTGGATCGCGGTGGTCTTGTATGCAAAACTGCGATTGCGGCGCGAAGTGACCTTCCGATGGTTTCACGTCGCCGCCACGCTGCTTCCGATTGCCGTTACGGCATTCTTCGTGACATGGCTACCGTATTTGCGCGTGGTGTCGATGCAGGGTGTCGTTCATCGGGTTGGTCTGCCATTCGGCCAACGTCTCAAGGAATCGTTTCTTGCGCTCGTCACCATGCCGGCGGCTCTTGGAGATCTCTTGCGATGTGGTTTGGCGCCACTGCTCCAAGCCGATGACATCGTCCGGCCTGCGGCCTTTGCCCTCGCGGCGCTCTCGGGATTGGCGGCAAGCATTCAGGTCATCGTCCTGGCTGTCGCGGCAGTCTTAGTGATCAAGCGAAAGCATGCGAACGGATCAGGCCTCGAGGCCAGCGTAATCGCTGCGCTGCTGATCGTGCTGTCGTTCCCTCTTTCTCCGTTGCTGGGCGGATTCTTGTGGCACCGCGGAGAGCGGCTGGATCAGTCGATTCAGTTTCTGCCGTTGCTGCTATTGATCCTATTCTCCGTTCCCCTGTCAATTGATCACGCGATGGTGCGGCGGACGACGATCGTGCTCGTCGTCCTGTTCGGTGTTACGAGCACGATGGCGGGTCTGATCGTCGTCAACGATCACCTTCAGTATCGCGGTCCCATCCTGTCTCAGGCCGATGTTCCGCTGATTCAGAAGACAGCGGCGGTGCGCTGGATCGCGAATGACTGGCGCGCACGCTCGCATTCACGTCCAGTGCCGGTGGCCTACGAGTTGGTCGGAATCTGGCGATTCCTTCCTGCGTATGGGAAGCTGGTGTCGCGATGGTATCCGGGGCAGATGAGCATCGGCCGTGCATTCGACTATGAGCTCTTGCGACAGTACGGCCTCGCGAACGCTTATGAAGGGTTGGTGGACCGCCCCAATCAACAGGCGCGATACGTCGTGAGCTATGCGTTCATGCCGCCTCCATCGTATGTCTCGGCGAACGCGTCCGAGCATTTGTTCGGCCGGCTGCGGGTATCTGTGCAGGAACGTCGTTGAACGTCGGAATGATTCGTCGATTAAAGAGGATGCGTAGCCCTTGGGCGCAGAAGCCAGATGGCGTCCTGCCCTTCGCCGAATTTTCCGGCCGCGCCCAGAATGTCGCCGAGCCCTTTGAAGGCCGGACACTGCCTCTCGGAATCATAGACAACGACGAAATCGATCGGGAGCTCTCGCAGGAGAATGCGGACCTGCTGCGGTTTGTCCGTGCAGAGCAACCAATGGTAATTGCCGTGATTCCATGTCGACAGAGTCTGGGCGTTGGTCGACAGGAGCGTTGGCGCAATGCGCTGATGATCGATCCATGCCGACAAGCTCCGCTCCGAAAGCCTGGGACCCGGCGGAAGCGGCGATGTGACGAAGGCTACTACGCCGGCCGTCCCCATGACGATCGACAGCGCTACAAGAGAAACCGTCACGGCGCGCAGTAGCCGCGACGCGCTCGCCATCAGAAAAGGGAGCGAGATCAGGATGAGCAGGACGTAAGGCAGCCCGTGACGATAGCCAAAGAGCCACGGCTGAAAGAATGTCTCATGATAATTGTATAGGATCGCGAAAAACAGCAGACCCGCGGTTGCAGCGATAAACAACGCGACGCGCTCGGGCGCAGCGCGCCACGCGACTCGGCGCTTTCTTATGAGCCACCGGAGGCCCAAAGAAGCCGCGATCAGAGGAATCGCGGCCGCCGCTCCCCATGAATGAAAGTAAGAATAGGGACTCGTGGGATCGAGACTGGTCAGCACTCCCTGAAAGCGATCGGTAATCCATGCTGTCGCTGTCGGCGTCTCCACCCACATCGCAAATGGCGGCACCGCGGCTCGTTCGACCCGAATTCCGAAGATCCCGAAATACCAATACACCAGGCCCGCAAGGACTGCAGCCGAGCAGCCGGCCGCCGCGCGCACGAGTCGCCGGTCACTCCACGCCGCGAGAATGAGACAGCCCGCCACCGCCGGACCCAGAAGAATCATTTGTGTTCGGGCCAGCAGTGCCAGCCCGGCAAACACTCCTGCGGCAGCGCCGCGCCAAATGCCCGGAACCGGCGGCGCCGCAAGCACGGCGATCGACGCGAACATCAGCGTAAATGAAATCCCCTCGGTGTACGGGAACGTCGTCACAATGAAAAACAGGCTGTTCGTCCCGAGGAGGAGAACGGCCACGTGGCCGAAATCAATCGCCGGCCAGCGGGGGATGAAGGCTACGCGTCCAATGGCTCCGTTGGCGATGGCATTCGCGGCGAAGTACGTCATCAGCAGCGAAAGGAAGTAGAACAGCTTGGACAGGACGTCGGCGGCGCGGAACATTCCGATCGCGCGTCCGGTGTAGCCGAGAAGGAGCGGCCAGAGGGGGTAGGTTTGAAAGGAGCGCGCCGGGAGGTGCTTGAATGCGATGTGATAGAGGGAGAGATTGGTGACGAGGCCCCGCCCTTCCGCAACGTTGCGTGCGACCTGGAAGTAGTTGGAGCCGTCGAGGCCGAGGGGGCCTTCGCCGCTCGAGTAGTGGAGCTTGAGGGCGGCGAGGAGGGCGAGAATCGCCAGAAGTAAGACGGTGCGGGCGCGGCGATCCTGCATGGAGCGCAGAATACCTCACGCCGGGGAGACGGGACGAAAAGGAAAAGGCCCTCGATTGCTCGAGGGCCTTTCATAAATTTTATCCCGGCGGCGTCCTACTTTCCCACACAGTTGCCCGCGCAGTATCATTGGCGATGAGAGGCTTAACTGCCGTGTTCGGAATGGGAACGGGTGTGACCCTCTCTCTATGACCACCGGAAACTTGATATTGGTTTTCGGGGTACAGCATTGAATACGGGTTGCAGGGATGCACACTGCAGACAACATCAAATCAAGGCATTTATGGTCAAGCCAAACGACCGATTAGTACTGGTCAGCTACGAGTATCGCTACTCTTCCACATCCAGCCTATCAACGTGGTCATCTACCACGGGTCTTCAGGGAGAACTCATCTTGTGGTTGGCTTCTCGCTTATATGCTTTCAGCGATTATCCTTTCCCGACGTAGCTACCGAGCGATGCCCTTGGCAGGACAACTCGTACACTAGAGGTCAGTGCTTCCCGGTCCTCTCGTACTAAGGAAACCTCCACTCAATTCTCCTCCGCCCACAACAGATAGGGACCGAACTGTCTCGCGACGTTCTAAACCCAGCTCACGTACCGCTTTAATCGGCGAACAGCCGAACCCTTGGGACCTGCTCCAGCCCCAGGATGCGATGAGCCGACATCGAGGTGCCAAACCCTGACGTCGATGTGAACTCTTGGTCAGGATCAGCCTGTTATCCCCGGCGTACCTTTTATCCTTTGAGCGATGGCCCTTCCATACAGAACCACCGGATCACTAAGGCCTG
>JAXDGL010000010.1:0-120754 GCA_034665065.1 Thermoanaerobaculia bacterium
GGTCGAAGGACCCCCTAATTCTGTGCGGTGGCTTCTTAACAGCCTCGCAAGTAATCAGGGGGTCCTTCGACCGTCCTTCGCCGCCGACCCACGTTGCGCGACAGTGAAAAGTGGAGCGGGCGGCTTCGGCGGCTCAGGATGACAGCGCCGTTGGGGCGCGCACCTCAATCACGTTCACCGCTTCGTTGCATTGCGTGGTTTCGAATTACGTTGATGCGTCCTCGAACTGGCCAGGAGGAGAACACCATGTTCGAGACATCCGTGATTCGGGCCGAGGTTGTTGGCGAGCGGCGAGCGAGGATGATCACCATGTCGTTCGGATTTCACGGTCTCGTCGTCATTGCGATTTTCGCGGCCAGCATTCGGAGTGTCGACTTTCCCACGAGCTCGCCGCGCGAATACGCGATTCCGATCCTCACGAAGCCGTTGTCGATTCCTCCCGCGCTGGGCACGCCGAACGGCGGCCATAAACAGGCCACGCCGCCGGCACCAACGAAGCAGAAGACTTCGATTCCAATGGCGAATCTTGCTCCGGCGACGCTGCCCGATCACACGGAGCCGGCTGCGGCGACTTCGACGGGCGAGACGACCGCAACGGGGACCGACACCGGTTCCGAGGGGCCGCAGGGTGTTCCCTGGGGTGTGAAGGATGGCGTCGGCGATGGACCTCCCGCGACGAATACCGCCGCTGTCGAGAATGATGTTCCGCTGCCGGTTGGCGGCGAAGTGAAGGCGCCGGTCGTTATCCGTCGCTTCATGCCGCCCTATCCGCGCACCGCTCTGGCGATGCACTTGAACGGCAGCGTCATCGTCGAGTGCATCATCGACAAGATGGGTCGCGTGCGCGACGCACGCGTGGTCAGCAGCACGTCGCCGCTCTTCAATCAGACGGCGATTGACGCGGTGCTGCAATGGCAGTTCGCGCCCGGTTCCTTGCACGGAAAGGCGATCGATACGATTTTCGATCTGACGGTGACGTTCCGGGTGACGGCGTAAAGAAGTGTGAAGTGCGAGGTTAGAAGTGTGAAGTGTGAAGTGTGAAGTGTGAAGTGTGAAAGTGTGAAAGTGAAGCGTGAAGAATGAAGTGAAAGAAGTACGGTTGATTTCTTTCACTCTTCTCACTTCACTCTTCAAACTTCTGAAACGATCTCCACTGCTGCCGCCGCCGGCTTTGACAATGACGTCACATACGTTACGCCGGCCACGCCGCTGATGCAGAGTGCGCCGCCGATGGCGGCGGCGAGCGGGATGTGATCGCCGAGAAAGAGGACGCCGAGGGCGGTGGAGACGAGGACGGCGAGCTGGGATATCACGCCGACCGTCATCGCGTCGACCCAACGAAGGCTGAACGTCATCAGGAGTTGGGCGCCGATGGCGAAAAGCGCCGTCGCGCCGATGGCGATCCATTCGGCGCCGTGCGGCGTTTTCCATTGGCTGATCCCGAGCGGCATGCAGACGAGTGTGCCGATGAGACAGAAGCTGGCGTAGACGGACCATGAATTTTCGCTGCGCCGCGCGGCACGAATCGCCGTTACGGCTACGCCTGAGGCCACGGCCGACAACGCACCGGCGATTTCCCATCGCCCGAATCCGAGAATGTCGCCGGGCGCGGCGTGCGCATGAACGACGAGAAAAATGCCGGTCAGTGCAATCGGCAGCGGGATGAGGACGCGCGCGCTGAATCGCTCGCCAATGAAGAGCATCGAGAAGAGACCGCTCCAGATCGGCGCGGTGTAGTTCAGCAGCGTGGCCACTCCCACGTTGATGTGCTGGATGGCGATGAAGTAGAGCAGCACGGCCGATCCGCCGAAGAAGCCGCGATAAAGAAGCAGATCGATCCGTTTGAAGCGGAGCGCGGAGCGGCGGTAGCGCGGCACGAGAAGGCAGGGGAGCAGTCCCGCGGCCATCCGCAGCATCGCCACCTCCGGACCGGGAAGCCGCGCCGAGGCCACCTTGGCCGCGTAGGCCATGGCGCCGAACATCGTCGCCGACGCCGTCATCAGCAGCAGCGCGCGATGCGTGTCGTTTTTTGCTACTGTCACGGGCGCGAAGAGTAACAGGCGGAGAACATGATCGAATATCGCGAAGCAACGCCCGGCGATGTCGACACGATCGTCGAGTTTCAAGTGAGGTTGGCAGCAGAGTCGGAGGATCTCGATCTCGATGCCGCTGTCTGCACGCGCGGCGTGCGCGCGCTCTTCGACGATCCGTCGAAGGGTCGTTACTTCCTCGCCGAGAGCGGCGGCGAGGTGATCGCGTCGCTGATGACGACGTATGAATGGAGCGACTGGCGCAACGGAACGGTCTGGTGGATCCAAAGCGTCTACGTCAAGCCGGAGTTTCGCGGGCAGCGCGTCTACGCCGGGATGTATGCGCACGTGAAAGCGCTGGTCGAAGCGGATGAATCACTGCGGGGGCTTCGTCTCTACGTCGATCGGCGCAACGTCGTCGCGCAGCAGGTGTACGCACGATGCGGGATGAACGGCGAGCACTACCAGGTGTTCGAGTGGATGAAGACGTTTTGATGCGAGATTTCTTTTGCGTGGGATCGGTCCTGCCGCCCGCTAAAGCGGGCTTGGGAATTTGGGGTCCGTCACGTTGACCCCCGGCTGAAGCCGGGGGCTACGGATGTTATCGAAGGTTCGTCGGTCGATTAGGCAACTATCCGTACGGCAACTATCCGTACGGCAACTATCCGTACGGCAACCATCCGTACGTATCAACTTGTCACGAGGTGTGAGATCTGTAGCCCCCGGCTTCAGCCGGGGGTTAACGAAGCCAACCCAAAAATTCCGAAGCCCGCTTTAGCGGGCGACAGATTCGAATGATCACCGTTCATCATTTTGAGCGAGACCATCGATAACGTTTAAGGGCCACGCGCCCCGCGAGATCAAACTCCACTCCTTCTGCTTCGAGCAGCATCCGTTGCAGCTCGTGCGAATCGCCGGCGCTGCGCGGGGAGATCTCGCCGCGCGCATTGATGACGCGATGCCACGGCACGTCGCTGCCGCTTGGCAGATCGTGCAGCGCGTACCCGACCTGCCGCGCGTGTCCGTCGAGTCCTGCGATCGTCGCAATTTGTCCGTACGTGGCCACTCGTCCGCGCGGGATCCGTTTGATGGCCGCGTAGATTTTTTTGCGGGAGTCGCGTTTCGGAGATCGGGAGTCGGAGAGCATGTGCGAGTTTAGTTTGTGCGCGGAAGGTTCGAGTGCGCGCAGCCATCATCACTGTCATCCTGAGTCGCCGGAGCCGCCGCAAGATTCGTTGATCTCGATCCCCGCAGGCATCGGCGGCGGAGGACGATCGAAGGACCCCCTACTTCTGTGCAGTCGTCTTTTTCCACCAGCCACCCGCACAAAATCAGGGGGTCCTTCGACCGTCCTTCGCCGCGCGACGCCTGCCGGTTATTGCAGCGGCGTGAAGTCGCGCGGCTTTGGCGGCTCAGGATGACAGCTTTCGCTCCGACATCCGACGCCCGACGCGCGACCCCATCTGCTAACATGCACACCCCTTTGGTCACGTAAGGAGTCAACATGCCGCGCCCGTTTGCTTCCGGCCAGATTGCTTTCGGCCTCGTCTCGATCCCGGTGAAACTCTTCTCGGCCACCGAGGCCAGCGAGAAGATCAGCTTCAACATGATTCATAAGGATTGCGGGAACCGCGTCCAGCAGCAGCTTTTCTGCCCGAAAGACGAGCGAACGATCTCGCGCGAGGAAGTCGTCAAAGGCTACGAATTCGCGAAGGGACAGTACGTCCTCTTCAACGAGGAAGAGCTGAAGATGCTCGAGGAAAAGGCGACGCAGGCGATCGAGATCAGCGAGTTCCTGCCGAAGGAAGCGATCGATCCGATCTACTTCGCGAAAGCGAACTATGTCGCACCCGACCGCGGCGGCGAGCGCGCCTACTCGCTCCTCACAAAAGCGATGGAGCAGACCGGCCGCTGGGCGCTGGCGAAGTACGCCGCGCGTGGCAAGCAGTATCTGGTCATCCTCCGCCCGCTCGGCAACGGTCTCGTCATGCAACAGCTCTTCTACCCCAACGAGATCCGCTCGATGGACGAGCTCGACCTCGGCGATGCCATCGTGAAAGACAACGAGCTGAAGATGGCCGTGCAGCTCGCCGAAATGGGCGCTGCCGACGAGTTCCATCCCGAGAACTACCGCGACGAAGTGGCGGAGCGTACGCGGGCGTTGATCCAGCGCAAGATCGAAGGGGAGGAGATCACCTCGAACCTCGTCGAAGAACCGCGGGCGCAGGTCATCGACCTGATGGAGGCGTTGAAGGCCAGCCTGGCCAAGCCGCGGGCGAAGACAGGAACGAAGACGAACGCAGCGCCGGTGCGCATGCCGGCGAAGGCGGAGACGAAGCGAAAGCCGGCGCAGTCATCGGCGCGGAAGGTCGTGGCAAAAGCGGGGTCGCGATCGCGGTGAAGCACTCGGTGGAAGAATGTCCGGCGCTTTCGATGCGTTCCATGGTCCGATGAACGTCAAACGCGCGGCGAAATACGGCTTTTGCTCGGGAGTGCGCATCGCGGATCTGAAGGTCAAGCGATTCGCTGCCGGCGGCGGCCGCGGCGCCATCCTTGGCCAGGTCGTGCACAACGAGCGCGTCGTCGAGGAGATGGAGCAGCTCGGTGTGCGCACGATCGACGAGATCGAAGAGGTCGCCGAACCGACGATCGTTTTCTCCGCTCACGGCGTTCCGCCGTCGTTTCACGAGCGCGCGGTGTCGGCCGGTCTGCAGGTGCTCGACACGACCTGCAAGTTTGTTTACGACATCCACCGCGAGTCGAAGCAGGCGCTCGCCGACGGCTATCACCTCATCTTCATCGGCGATCCGAATCATCGCGAGGTGATCGGATACACGCACGATCTCGATCCTTCGTCGTATCACATCATGACGAAGGTCGATCAGGCGGACGGCATCGATTGGTCGCAGTACGCGAAGCTGAAAGTGTTCTACCAGACGACGTTGAACGCCGAGGAGTTCGAGGATGTCGTGCAGGCGATCGAGCGGCGCGCGGCGCTGGTGCAGCGCGGCGACACGATCTGCTACGCGACGAAAGAAAACCAGGATGCCGCGCGCGTGCTCTCGCATGACGCCGGCGTCGACGCCATCGTCGTCATCGGCGGGAAGATGAGCGCGAACACGAAACATCTCTGGGACATCTGCCGCGAATCGAAGCCTTCGTACCTCGTGCAGGGAGCGAGCGATCTCGATCCGGCATGGTTTGCGAATGTACGGACGGTTGGCGTGACCGCCGGTTCCTCGACACCGGACTACGTGATCGTCGAAGTGGAAGAACGGCTGAGAGCGATGTAGCGCTTCCGGCACGGAAAGCCAGCAATTTCAATCATTCGCGGCGTGTTTTCCATCGCGTTCATGAAGTCTTTTCGCCTCCTGGCCGTAGCACTCGCGCTTGCCTGCACGATTCCTCCGGCGGAGGCGGTCGAGCTCAACTGCCGCGGTCCCGCCAACGTCGAGTCGTTTCGTTACGCCTGGAGACTGCGCGGCGGTCTCTCGTGGGTGGCGGGCATCATGTTTCCGACCACGGGTGTCGGCGAGCTGAAGACGACGTATCAGACGACGGGTGCGAAGACGATCGACAGCTCCCTTCTGATCACCGCTGCCAGCGGAAAAAGCGGCTACTTCGCCTACGAGACGCAGATGGATGCGCCCGGTCTGCGGACGCTGATGACCTATCACGCGTACGCGTGGAAGGACAAATCGCGCAAAGACAAAACGCTCTTCGACTACGCAAAGGGTGTCGCGCACCGCCGCAAGGAGACGCCGGAGAAGCAGTGGGAACGGACCGATCCCATTCCGAATGGCGCGTTTCATGACGTCGTGAGCATGATTCATTTTCTGCGCTTGAGCGCGGCCACGAATCATGGCCCGTTGGCGACGACGATCTACTCCGATGGCAAGGCCTATCCGGTAATCGTGCGCCCGATCGGCCGGATGGTGTTTCCCATGGGAGGGCAACAGGTGCCGGCCGTCGGCTACGAGCTCGTTGATGCGCCGGGCGGCAAGAAGTGGCCGGGCGGAATGAAGATCTGGTTCTCGGACGATGCCCGCCGCATTCCGTTCCGCATCGAGATCATCCAGAGCATGGCCTCGTTGCAGCTCGATCTGCAGACGATCGATTCGTGCGCGTTCCTTTTCGCCGCAAAGTAGTGCGCGCTCACTCCCAGAACACGCCGGACGTATCCGACTTCACCGCCTGCAGCAGTGTGCGGATGTCTTTCGCCGCTTTCGCACTTGACAGCCGGTGCCAGCGCTCGTTCGTGTCGGGCCAGTAGAGCGACCAGACCAGCTTGGCGGGGGAGTAGCGGAACTTCGCGACGGGAACCGTAGTCCATTCGAGGTGACTCAGGAATCCTGCACGGCGCTCGACGAGGAGCGCATGGTTCTCGAGAATCTCGAACTCGTAGCGCGACTGGTCGGCGACCGCCTCGCTCGAGTTCTGTTTGCAAAACTCGGCTAAGGCGATTTCGGCGTCGGTGCGAACGTCAGGAGGAATTGCCACGGAACAATCCTAACGCAAGCGGGCCGCGGAGAAATTCTTCGCTGCCGGGCAGACGGATGGGGCGGTGGCGCGCGCTTTCTCCTCCCGGGCTCGCGAAAAGGCGCAGACGCGGAACCACTGTTCTTGACAACTGGAGGAGGCAGGAATAGGTTTGCGCGAAACCGCAAAGACGGAAGCGCAGCAATATTCATCCAAATAACAACGGACACCCCACCGGCCCCCTTCGGGGAACATCTAAGGAGGATACGCATGCCCACCTGGCCAATCGAGATCGTTCAGAAGAATGGTCAAACATCGTTCGACCCGCCGAATCAGAACGCGTTGCTGGCCGACCTCGTCTTCTGGAGTAACACCACCGAGGAGTCGCACCAGCCGTGGATGCTTGACGCGAATGGCAAGCCGGTTACCGACCCCAGAAAAAAGATCGATCCCAATAAGCCGTACGACGAGTGTGATAACCCTCCAGGGCCTCCCAATTTCGATCCGGCGTCGCGGTTGGTTCCCACCTACCTCTCCGACTGCATCGCGGAAGGCGCATCATCGCGTCCAGCATTCAACGTGACGTTGCCCACTGGGATCACCAGTCCGATTTCCTACTACTGCAAAGTGCATCCGAACCGCGACAGCGAGCGTGGCACGATCACGATCGTCACGCAGCCGCCGCCCACGGCGTAGGAAGCGGCCGCCTGAATTCACGAATGGCAAGAGCCCGAAAGGAAAACAACTGATGCGAGACAAAGAACAGGACCGCACGAAAACTTCGATAGCGTCTTTCTGGTTGATCGCAATGTTCCTGGTAGCGGCCATCGTCCTCCCGGCCGCCCCTGCGGCAGCACAATGGATTCCGTGCCTCGGTGCAACAGGCGATACGACGCAGCCACCGATTTATCTTCCGAGGATTCCGGAGCTCGGTTTTGGTGCTGACGGAAAGCTACAGGCGACAATGCTCCTTGTCAGCGAAAAAGAGCGAATGTCGTTTCGCAATCCGATCGCAAATCAACAGGGAGCTGCCAACACGGGCGTGCTATGCGCTCCCCAGTATGTACGGGCATTCAAGGGCGTTGGCGCACTTCCGCCGCCACCCGACAACGGCACGCAATACCCCGACCCGATGCCGGGTCCGACGATCCGTGCCCAGGTTGGCAACATGGTGGAGCTGACGTTCATCAATCAGATTAATCCGCTCAATTTTCCCGACTCCATCGACCGCGGCGATTACCAAACCGGCTCCGGCTGCGATGAAACGACCGTCCCGTATCCGGGCGGCGACAAATATCCGAACTGTTTCCACGGTTCGAGCACCGCGAACATTCATTTCCATGGAACGCATACAAGCCCGAGCTCTACGGCCGACAACGTTTTCATCGAGATCCGCCCATCGCCGCGTAAAGATGGCAAGCCGACAGTGACCGAAGATACGTTCAAGGATGCGTTCAAGACGTTCTATGGAAATTGTGAGGCGATCCTTGGAAAGAATCCGTTGATCCAGTGGCCGAAGGTATGGTCGGATTTGCCGAAGGCATACACCGACGGCCAATACACGCTCATTACCGAATACGATAAGACACCGAATATCAAGCCGCTCTGGCCGGTGAACCAGCGCCAGATCGACCACGGCTACTGGCCACAGTACTATGTCGGCGCGTATCCCTATTGCTTCCGTCTGCCCGAATACAAGGGAACCTCGTTCCCTCCGACGGAGTCCGCGGCCGTCGCGCATACACCGCAATCACACGGAGCGGGAACCGCGGAGCAGCAGGCTACCCACACTGGCGAGGAGTCCGATGCCGGACCGAATCGTCCCATTATGATGGGGCAGGCGCCCGGCACGCATTGGTATCACGCGCACAAACACGGCTCAACGGCGATCGATGTTTACAATGGAATGACTGGTGCCTTCATTATCGAGGGCGACTACGACAAGCAACTGGACGGCTTCTATGGTGCCGGCTGGACGCGCAAGCAGCCGGTAATGGTGATCAACCAGATCGGCGATGCGCCGAACCTCGAGCGGACCGGACCGGGACGCCAGGGCCGTGGTCCCGACTTTTTCGTGAACGGACGGGCCAATCCCACTGTCAGGATGAAGCCTGGTGAAGTGCAGCTGTGGCGCATCCTCAATACATCTGCACGCGCCGGCGTCTATTTCCCGGCCGTGACTCCTGTAAGTCCTCCCGACCCGGCAGCGGACTTTGTGCGGATGCAACTGGCGCAGGACGGCGTGCAGTTCAACGCCGCGAATTATGCCCTCTTCAAGAACCAGGATCTTGTACTGGCCTCGGGAAATCGCGCGGACTTTCTCGTGAAAGCTCCTACAAAAAAAGGCAGCTATCAGACCATCGTGAGAAACGTCGTCAACACCGGCCAAAACACATCAGGCAATCCGATCAAACTGTTCACGGTGGTCGTTGCAGACGATCCAGTTGGGCCGCCACTTTCGGACCTTCTTCCGACGGATCCTGCAAAGTTCCCGCTGACCTTCCCGCCGTTCCTCACGGACATCACACCGGCCGAGGTCAACGGCACGAGAAAGATGGTTTTCGCAACGACTGGCGCCGGCAGTACGACGACAGGTCAATCGCTTCACACCATCGACGGCAAGCAATTCAACGGTGAGGTCGGCGAGGTCGTACTGTTGAACAGGGTCGAGGAGTGGCAGATTTTCAACCAAACGACCAATATCGAGCATCCCTTCCACATTCACATCAACCCGTTCCAGGTGACGGAAGTATTGGACGTGAGCGTAAAGCTGCCTGCCATGACCGGTACGGGGACAATTGCCTTCACTTCAGGTTCAAAAACCGTCACTGGTACCGGAACATCGTTCGGCAAACAGATCCTGGTCGGCTACACAATCACCGCGGGTGGAACGACCGGCACGGTCGCGTCGATCCAAAGTGAAACATCGCTGACGCTATCGGCAAATGCTGGAGCGAGTGCCAGTGGAAACGTCACGTTCGTCGCGCCAAAGTATGTTGGCGACAAGGCAGCCTTGAACGTGCAGGGACAGTGTTATATCGATCCGTTCGCGCCGCTCGAGCCGGCTGTCTATTTCCCCGATCCAGCGCATCCGGACGTTCCGAAACTTTGCGGCGGAGAGACACGAGTTCCGCCACCACGCATCTGGTGGGACGTTTTCCCCATGCCTCTCGGCACCGCCGCGACAAAAGCCGATGGCACGGCAATCAAAGATCCCAAAACGAATCTGCCAATCGTTCTCCCCGGCTATTTCAAAATGCGCAGCCGCTTTGTCGACTTCCCAGGCTATTTCGTCATCCATTGCCACATTCTCGCGCACGAAGACCGCGGCATGATGACGGTTGTGGAAGTGGCGCCATTGTCCTCGCCGTATTCGCACCATTAGCGCGATTGTTACGCGACGCCGCTGTCATGGCGGCGTCGCCTTTGCGTTTCCCGGTGGTCGTCAGTTCCCGCTCGACGTCGTGTAGCCGATCATCGCCAGGCACATCTCGTCTGTTGTCGCTTCGCCCCAACGTACATCCTTCGGCGGTGAACTGGGGTTGTGCCAATTGGCCGTCGAGTTATCGAAGTGAGCCTCGATGTGGAGCACGCCACCACGAGCAAGGTGCATTGGCGTCTTGTAGACGTATTGCCCCTGCCAGTTGAAGTCGTATTGCGGCACGTCGATCATGCACGCCGTGGTGCCGTTGGCGAGCTTCGCCTCGACTTTGATCTTCGTGCCGAGGAGATGCATGTGGGGATAGACCGAGACGATGTCGAGATCATCGTCCGCGCTGCCGAGCGCTTCGACCTTTGAATCGGGGTCGCCGGCCTTGATCAGAAAGCCATCATTGACGAGGAAGTCGTAATGCATCTGTTTGCGCACTGTGCCGCTGGCCAGATACAGACCGATCTGCGTCTGGTCTGGAGCGACGCGGCCGAAGTGCGGGTGATAGTGAACCTGCATCACGACGCGAGCTCCTTTTGGAATGCGTACGGCGGTTCCTTCCGGCAACGGTACAGGGCGCGCGCCCGGTGACCAGGCGCCGAGTGGAGTGAAGGCTGTGAGCCCGGGACCGCCGAAGCAGCGGTAGCCGTTACCGTTCTGGTCGAGTTTCGCACTTGCTCCTGTGAGGTCGAGATAGGGAACGATGTGATGCACGGTCCCGCGGTCGCCGGGACGAAAATCGATCATCCCAACCTGCAGATCTTTCGTCGAGTCGCCAGGGATGGAGAAGCAGCGATACTCGTCCGCGTCCGGCGGCGGTGTGAAGGCTTTCGGCATCGATAGGACGACGTCCGGTTTTCCACCGGGCCAGCCGCCGTCGAACGTGATCATCGCCGGCAGGTCGGCGGATTTCCCCTCTGGAGCGCCGCCATCCACCCAGTGCGCGATCGTGTCGATGTCGTTCTGGGCCAGTGCGCGAGTTCCGACGAAGTCGCCGCAACCTTCGGCCGCCTTCCACGGTGGCATCTGACGCGTCTGCGTCATGTATTTGATCGCGTCGGCGTGAAGGACGGCATCTTGATACGTCATCAGCGAAAACGGCGCGATGTCGTCCGGGTGATGGCACGACTGGCAATTCTGCTGGAGGATGCGCACGACCTCGCGATTGAAGGTTGGCCCGTCCGGCGGCGCCGCAGCGCGGTGGCGCGCACCGAGGAGCGTGAGGACCAGCAACGGGAGGAGAAGAATCGTTTTCTTTCGCATTTGGGACTCCTTTGATGAATGGCTGTCGGCTCTCGGGTGTATGCGGTGTAATGCGAAATATCGTTTCCAGATCGTTGGTCAGAAGCCCTTTCCCCGAGGTCATGCAGATGCAAGCGGAGCGAGTGTCTCCGCGGTGAAGCGTGTCAATGGAACTTCCAAACGAGGCCGACGGTAAGTCGCGTGTGCCCCTGTCGGTGGGTCGTGCCGACCGCTTCGGGGATGTTCGTGTCCCGCAGGTCGGGTCTCACGAGGAATGTGGGCGCGTAGTCCATGAGCACGCGCGCGGCGAAAGCGTCGCTGAGTCGCACGTCCAGTCCTGCACCGAGTGTCAACGTGAGCCCGCTGTCGGTCTTGGTGTCCGAGTAACGAACGGTCGAAGGATTGGAGAGTGCAGACCGCGAGGCCACGATGAGTCCGCTACCTGAGAATGGATCGAAATAGTGCAGATTCGAACCCGACATCGTGAACGTCGATTTGGCCGTTACCGCGCCCAGGAGGCCATGCACGAATGGTGTGACGCGTCTCCACTCTCCACCACGGAACTCAGGCCCAGCGACGAGATAGAACGCCTGGGTTTTCGCCTCAAAGGTCAAGCCGGGCGCGCAGCCGTTGCGCGGACAGTACGTTGCGCCGCCGGAAAAGCGGTCGGAATACCCCGACAAGTCCGCAGTGAAAGCGAGGTGCTTGCTCCGGATCCGCGTGACCGATGCCTCGAATCCCACCGGGCCGCTGCCGTGGCTGAAAAAAGGTGAGACTTTCTGGTCTCGAATGACCAATACGCCGCTGCGGTTCGGGACATAGTCGGCGTTGACCGAGTACCCTCCAAACAACAGAAAGGGAGATGTACTGGAGGCGCTGTTTTGCGCCGCGGCCTGCATGGCGCAACACAACGCGATCACCATCAGCGCAATCGAGCGTCGGGCGCCAATCAGAGTGATGACCAGCAACGGGGGAAGAAGGATCGCTTTCTTGCTCATGTAGCTCCTTTCGAGTGGTCAGTGGTCAGAAAAGGCCGTTTACGATCTCGTTGACCGCTGACCGCGAGCACTCAAAACGAATACGTGATCCCGAACGATGGCACCACGCCGAGGATGACCTCCGTGTGCCGGTGTCCGACGAGGACGCCGTGTGCGTCGAAGTTGAATGAGTAGCCGTCGACACCGGACACGTTCCGGATACCGAAGACGTTGAACAGCTCGACGAAAAAACTCAGACCGCCTCGCGACGTGTCGATGTTGTGGCTGGCCCGCAGATCGACGCGCCGGTACGCCGGCAGCCGATCGCTGTTGTACGCGCCCAGCACCGTGTGAAATTCGTTGTTGACCACGACGCCATTCACTGGTGTCGTTGGCCAGCCGCTGTGATAGACGCCGGCCATGTCGAAGTTCCAATGGGCGCCGAGGCGATAGTCGACGTTAAACGTCGCGGTGTGGCGCTGATCCCAGGCGCGAGGCACGACCACGCGCGAGCCGCTCGCGATTCCAGGTGCTCCTTCGAGAACATCGTGAGCCGAGGCACGCGCGTAGCTGATCCATCCGCTGACCGGTGTGCCCGTTTTTCGAAACAACAGTTCGCCGCCGCGCGCCTCTCCGCTGATTGCATCGATGCGCAACCGGTCGCCGTGCAACTCCGGAAAGATCACCACCCTGTCGAAGATGTTCTCGAACCTCGGCCGCAGTTGCGTGAAGCGCTTGTCGTACACCTCGGCGCGCGCGCTGTAGCCGCGGCCGAAGTCGTACTCCGCACCCAGTACGCGGTGATCGGCGCGTTCCGCCCGCAGAAACGTCGTCACGCCGTCCTCCACCTGCAGCTCGTTGATCCCCTGCGCCTGATAGAAACGACCCCACGACGCGCGCAACGTGGCGTGCGCGCCGAGCGAGTAGGCAGCGTTGATCCGCGGAGCCACGTGCGTCCCATCCGGCGCGTAGCTCTGCGTATCGACGCGTGCTCCAGCTTCGACCACCAGGTGCGGCGTAACCGCGATGCGGTCGGAGGCGTAGACAGCGACGTCATTCCCATTCGCGCGCACGCTGGCGTTGCGATCGATCATCTGGATCCCGTCATTCACGTGAAGCAGCGACACGCGAATGATCGAATGGCCGTCGTAGTCGTAACGGGCGCGCAGTCTCTTCACCGACAGGCCGGCCTTGAGCACGTTTCTGTCCGACACATCCCACGACGAATCGTTCCGCAGCGCGATGAAATCAAATGCATGGTCATCGTTGATCACGCCTTCGTCTTCCGAGTCGAACGAGCCGTAGTTGCCGGCGCGATGCGTGGCGATGCGGCCGGCGGAGCCAACCGTCTGCGCGAAAAGCCTCGGCGAGAGCGCGTTGCGCAGGTTCACCCACGCGTAGCGGTCGCTGTAGCTTCCATGCGCCTGGCCGCCGTCCTCTCGGATTTTCAGCGCGTCGCCGGAGACGAAGACGTCGGCGGAGACGACCGTGCGTTCGTTCAGCGTCGTCTCTACCTTGCCGAGGAGGTCGTAGTAGCTGGGACTGATCCCGGCGTTGTTCTTGTCGATCAGCTTCAGAAGCTCGTGTAAATAGCCGCGTCGAAATGACAGCAGATACTCGGAGCTGCCGTTGTGAAAGGTCCCGCTTGTGAGGATGCGTTGGTTGAGAATGCCGATGCCGAGCTCGGTGTGACGCCGCGCCTCCGGTTTGAGCGACGAGATGTCGATGACACCGCTCATCCGCCCGCCGTATTGCAGCGGAAATCCGCCCGTGAGCACATCCACCGCACCGACGGCCTCGGCGTCGATGGTGCTGAAGGCGCGGTAGAGATCGCGCACGTGAAACGGGTCGTAAATCTCCGCGCCGTCCATCAGCACCTGCGTTTCATCTTCCTGGCCGCCCCGAATGTTGAAGCGCGCGCTGACGTCGAGGCCGGTGATGCCGGGGAGGCGATCGAAGGCGCGATAAACGTCGTCGCCGAGGTGCGGCACTTTGCGCACTTCTTCGCGCGACAGAAACTGGTGCCCTTCCGTCTCCGAGGTGAAGATCGTGAAGTGGCTTGGCGTGACGACGATCGATTCGAGCGCCACAGGAATCTTCGGAGCCGTCGCGCCGGCTGTTGTCGTCTTCACGGCGTTCTGGGTCCGCGCTTTTTCGTCGTCGCGCACGATGACGATGCTGCCGCGCGGCCCCTTCGTCGCGCGGAGGTGATGCTCATGCAGCAACTCGTCGAGCGCGCGCCGCGGCTCGCTCGATTGCGGATCGCTGCCGACGATCATCTCGGGGCGGACGACGTCGTTGCTGTAGATGAGCCGTAATCCTTTGGTTTCAAGGTCGTGCAGCGCCTCGGACAGAGGCCGTCCGGCGTAGTGACCCCGGAACGCAGGCGTCCTCGCTTGTGTTTCTTCGCGGTTGCGAGACGCAACCGAGCCAGCCGGCGAGACGCCAGCGTTCCAGGTGGCGTCTGCGGCAGTGGATGCAAACAGGCACACTGCGGCGAGAAGGTGGACGCTGCGCACTAGCGTTTCCTCTGGATGACGAGACGGTCGCCGTCGGTGTGCGCGATCAGCCCCGACGCCACGAGCGCGCTGTCGAGTGCTTCGTCGGGCGAGAGCGGCACCGCACCGTGCAGACGATTCGATGCGGCCGCGCGGGACGCAGCGTCGGCCCAAACCGGCGTCACTCCCTCTTCGCGCGTCACGCTGCTCACCACCTCGGCGAGCGTGCGCCCATCGAGACGAATCGGCGGCGCCGCGCGGACGACCCAATCCCACTCCACGCCGTTGCGCGGAATGGCGTGCTGCGTGACCGCGCCGTTCGCGCCGGCGTCGAGCTCGATGCCGGCCTGCGCGGAATGCGAGGCCGCACCCTGCCGCAGATCGATGCGCCCTTCACGAACGCGGACGCGCACCTGATCGCCGGTCAGTCGCACTTCGAACTGCGTGCCGATGTCGTGCACGGCGCCAAGCGGCGTCTTGATCGTCACTCCGCCGGAGGATGGCCGATCCGAGGCGATGTAGACCGCTCCGCGTTGAAGGTCGAGCTCGAGTGCCGAGGCGATGCGGATGCGCGTTCCGGCATCGAGGCGGAGTGTCGCGCCGCCCCATTGCAGCGACGCCGCGGCGCTTCCGGCGGTCTCGATCGAGTCACCCGCGAGGATCGGCGAACCCGAATCGAGTAGATGACGCGCTGCCCCGTCGCCGCCGATGGCTCCACCGGTGATTGTTTGCACGGTCGCGACCACCGCCCGCGCCGCAGGCACTGGAGCCGCGGGCTTCAATGTCGTTCGCTGCATGACAACGGCAGTCACGACCAGCGCCGCGGCAGCCGCGGCCGATCCGATCCAGCGCGTTCGTTTGCGCCGTCCCATCGTCTGCTGCCACTCGTCGTGAACCGCGGCGCGTACGCGGGCCATGGCATCTTCGGGAACCTGCGGGCGCCTTCCACCGAGGCGGACAAGCGCGCCGATCGCATCGTCAGAATTCGTGTTCCTGCTTTCGTCCATCGTTTCGTTCATCGTCAAACCTCCGCCTCACTCCACCGGCCGCCGTACGCCGCTGTAAACGCGTCGCGGAATGCACTACGCGCCCGCGTCAGCGTCGACTCTGCGGCCTTGATCCCGACGCCGAGCCGCTCAGCGATCTCCGCGACCGACAGCCCGTCGATGTACTTCCACTCCAGCGCATCGCCGTATCGTCCGGGCAACCGATCTAGCACGAGCTGCACGAGCTGGCTTGTCTCATGACGCCGCAGCGCTGCCTCGGGACGATCCGCCGCGCCGAGCGATTCGAGCGCCGCGCGAACTTCCGGGATGTCATCGAGCAGCTCGACCATAGGCGGCACCCGCTGTTCTTTCTCGAAATGTGCGCTGATCTCATGACGGCAGAAGGTGCACAACCACGTCAGCAGCGCCGCTTCCCCGCGATAGCTACCAAGCTTTCGCACCGCCCGGCAAAGCGCCGCCTGCACGACCTCTTCGGCCACGCTCGCATCGTTGCCCACCCGCGGCATCGCAAACCGAAACAGCGGCGCAAAGTGCGATTCGAAGAACTCCGCAAACGCTGCCTCGTCCCCGCGCACCATGCGCGCCGCCAAAAAGCGATCGGGATGTTCCGCCATGAGATCAGCCATTCACCGCGTTAGAGGGGGGTGGGTGGAGAAATCCTTCGCAGGGTAGCAGTGTGGGCGGTCGCGGGGTTTGTGCAGGGTCTCGCGGTAGCGCAGCGGCAGACATAGCGCCCACGGCTCGTCGGCTGGCCGCCGCCGGCCCAGCGGCGACTCTTCGAGGTTGTTACCGTCTCTGCTGCGGCGTTCGCCGCTTGCCATACTCACCAGGGGCGACGGCCTTGCTGCCGGACGACACGAAACGATCGAAAGGCAAGGCGCGCTTTGATAACTTCGACCTCCGACGCAAGATCTCCCAGCGCATTTGTCACATCATCTCGAGAAACCATCGAAAGCGCCCCGACGATAACCGACGCGAGTCGCATGTGCTCGTTGAAAGTCGCAAAGAATAGGCCGGTGTCTGAATCCCTTTGGTCCAGCCGGCCAAACGTTCTGAGTTCGCTTTCATACCTCCAATGAGAGTATTTGGTGAACATGAGCTTCTTAACGGATTCCTCATCCGGCGCGCCGGTGGCTTTCAACGGGTCCGGTTGCAGTTTAAACCTGCGCTTCGCATACATCACCGGCGCTATGACTTCTTCCGCAATTTCGAAACCGAGGCATAGCCCGGTATGTTTTTCCGCATAGTGGCTCCAAAGTACCGGGTTATCCCACCGGCGACTGAAGCACAAAAGTCCAAGCCGCTCCCCTGCAGATTCGCGCACTTGGCGTAGTTTGCGGCGGTCGTCTGGATCACCGAGATACGCACCGAAAAACTCAAAGGGATCGTTTAGCTCGGCCAGCGTTGCAATTTTGAGTCTACGTTCACGGATGTCTTCGAGCCCATACTTGGCATTCAAGAAGTGAAATGCGCGCATGCGTATATTATGCGGCCCTGAACAACTCTGAGTGAGCGAGTAGGAAATGAAAAAAGCACCGTCTAAGATGGCATCTGATGGGACGCGCTCTGAGTACCGATTCGATTACTCGAAATCTAAGCCAAACCGATTCGCGTCTCAGGTCAAAGAAGGCTCCGTTGCGGTTCTCCTTGATCCCGACGTCGCGGCGGTTTTCGCTGATTCGGAGTCGGTGAACAAACTACTTCGGGCGGTCACCGCAGCCCTTATCGGAGCGCCGAGGTCCAGGAAGAAGCGCACTGCGGCGAAACGTGACGTGTCACCCTGAGACTGCCGGAGGCGCCCGCGCTTCTTTCTCGCTCGCACAGACTAATCCTCGGCGCCGCAAGACGGCGAAGGATCTCAAAATGCGAGGTGCCTGGCATGTGCGTCGTAGTTTGAGATCCTTCGCCGTCCTCCGCCGCCAGATCGCGCGACGCGAGGGCCCGATCACGAATGGCGGCTCCGGCAGCCTCAGGATGACACGTCAATTGAGGCGTCCTGTCATTCTCATTCGCGAGGCAGGACGATTCGCGCCGGTACTTTCCGGACGACGCGCTCCCGTACTCCCGGCAGCGTCAAGACGATCCCCCCCTTCGGCACGCGCACGCCGCTGATTGTCACGACGACCCGCCCTCCCGCGCGTTGCGCGGAGAAATCGAGCGGGCCGTAGATCGTGTGCAGTCCGCGAACGCGAACGCCTTGATCCAGCCATGAGTCTGGGATTCCGGCGCCGAGAATCAAGGCATCGTCCTCTTCACGCTCGTAGGCGAGCATATCGATGAACGAGCGGACGAAGTCGGAGCCGACCCAGAGATGCGGAATGTCGCCGAGGTAGGCGGGTGCCCGGTAATCCTGCGCGACGACCTCCGCCCACTGATTCCAGCCTCGCGGGCGGCGGTCGTCGAGAAAGAATCGGAGAAGTCGTTGCGCGCGGTCACGCCATCCCAAATGCACGAACGTTCCGACCTGGCGCAGCTCGTACGGCGTGTAGTCCTTCCACACGCGGCGCCCTTCCATGCGCGCCAGCGACTCGTTCCAGGCGCGCGTGAATTCGTGAATCACGGCATCGTGCGGAAGGTTCGCGAGATCGCCGCCCGGCTCGATGCCGATCGTCGTCGAGGTCGGATCGAAATCGCCGAGGTCGGCGGAGCCGGGGATGAAATCGATGTGATGGAAAGCGATAGCGTTGCGGATCGAAGCGTGGAAATCGCGCGCGAATTCGTCGCGCACGTTCGCGAAATGCGATGCCGCATCTTTTTCGCCAAGTTGCTCCGCGAGCCAGGTTGCGTCCTTGAGTCCGCGCAGCGCGAAGAAATCGTCCCAGTACGAATGCATCGGTTTCGCCGAGTAGCCTTCGTGGCTGATGGACGGCGGGAGAAGACCGGAAAAGACGTTGTCGGTTGTCGGTTGTCGGTTGTCAGAAGGGGAGCCCGATGCTGACTTCCTCAGCAGATCGATGTAGTTCGCGGCTTTCTCCACATGCGGCCAGATCTCGCGCGCGAGCGTGAGGTCGCCGGTCAGCCGCGCGTACTCGGCGACGAGGTAGATGAACTCGCCGTGGCTGTCGTGCTCGGCGACGGGATCGGCGCCGCGCGCGTCGACGCAGCAGGGGATCTTGCCGTCGGCGAACTGATACGGCGCGAACCAGCGGATGTAGTCGCGCACGTCGTCGTCGAGTCCGAAGCGGAGGAGCATCGTCGACGCCAGCGAGCCGTCGCGGATCCAGCTCCGGCGGTAGTTACGCGCGCCGCCGCGGATGGCCGGGCCATCGCGGCCGAGCAGGTTGAAAGCGATGTTCGCGCGCGCCGTGTCGATGAGATCGCGCGCGGCGGGGATATCGATCTGCACGTGATCGACGATCGCGCGCCAGTAGGCGACTGCTTTCGCGCGCTGCAGCGCGACGTTAGCCGGAATCGATTGCATGTCGTGGGCGTGCAGCGGGATGGCGATGTCGATGATGCGTTCTTCGCCGGGAGCGAGCGTGAGATCCCACATCATTAGCGCCGAGGCGTGGTGCTGGGGGTCGGTGATCGCAAAGGGGTCAGGTCGAAAGTGAAAGTGACGAAGAGTGTCTGGCGCTGCGAGTGGTCGGTCATCTTTCGTCACTTTCACTTTCGACCTGACCCCTTCGAACATCTCGCTGGCGTCGCCGCCGTCGAACGTTGATGCGGTGACTGCTGTTGCTTTCGTCAGCGGCACGACGCGCGTGTCGTCAACCGCAAGCTCGGACCCGTTCCAATGGATCGATCGAATCGGCGCAGTCAGCTCGGCGATGTTGAGTTCGTGCCACGGCGGTGTGACGCGAAGCGGACGGACGGCGAGGAAGAATTGCGCGCGTTCCGCGTGATTGCTGCTGTTGCGAAGTCTGTATCGCGCGTAGCCGATCGGTGCGGCGGCGGTGCCCGCTCCGAACGGTGCGATCGCGAGCGAGAACTTTGGATGCCGCCATGTTGTCGACGGCAGCGGCAGTGAGTTCTGTTCAAGCGACTGCGACGTCGTCACATCGGCCCACGTCATGAGGCGGCCGTCGATGCGAACGAACGGCTCGATCGTGAACCCCGCCGGCGTCTCGATCGCGCCGTCCTCGGATAACAACGGCTTCGCTCCTTCATCGCGATCGACTCCGAAGATCGTCCAGTAGGCGAGCTCGCCGAGGAGTGCGCGGGGGTAGCGGCCGCGAAGGGAATCGTGGGCCATGCGCTGGTAGACATTGATGGCGCGGTCGCCGAAAGGCGGCGGCTCGATCGTGATCTCGCTGATCGCGTATGTGTCGGCGCCGCGCTTGAGATTGAGGCGAACGAAGCGCGCAGCAGCGTTCGGCGTTTGCAGGTAGTCGCGTCCGCCGTTGCTTGCGACGACACCACGAACGATCGTCCACTCGTTGCCGTCGGTCGACGTGGCGATGTCGTATTCGCGAGCAAAGGCATCGCCGGCCCACTGAATCGTCAGACCGCCGAATTCGCGCGTCTTGCGAAGATCGATCGTCAGCGACTGCGCGCCGCCCGTAGCGGTTTGCCATGCAGTGCCCGCGCGTCCATCCATCGTGCGATCGGGAGTCTGGTCGGGCATCGAGCTCGACGCGCTGATAATCGGCGACGATTCATCTTGCGGCAGCTCGTCGAAGGTGATCCGATCGAGCCAGACGCTTCCCTTGCCTCCGGTCGCCGCGGTGACGGTCACCTCGATCGCGCCGATCGTCGTCAGCACATGATTCGGCGATGGCCCCCACGCGAATTCGATATTGCGCTTGTCCGCGATGACCTCGGTCCAGTCGCGTGGAAACTCCCACGCCACGCGCCGCACCCACCAGACGTTCTCACCCGACGGATCGATGAACTTGATCTCGAGCGTGTTCGCCGGCGTTTCGCCGCGCAAGCGGAACGCGAATCGGTAATTGTCCGGCAGCGTGCGATTCACCGCGCGGCGTGCCGCCGCCCATCCGCCATGGCCCCGAAAATCGAAGTCCATTCGCATCGCGCCGTGATCGTGAACGAGCGCGAGCGAGACTCCGTCGGACGGCGCGGCGGTCCACTTCGCGACGTCATCGAGATCGTCGACGACGGCGGACATTGCAGTGCTCGCGAGACAAAGCAGAGCGAGGAACGCGAAGCGCGTGCGCATTGAACTGTAAGTCTAAGCGGAACGCCGCCGTTGCAATTTATGTCATCCTGAGCCGCCGGAGCCGCGACTCAACGCTGATCTGACAACCCAGCAGAGGCCTGCGGCGAAGGACGGTCGAAGGACCCCGTACTTAACTACGAGATTCTCAAGAGGCCTCCACCGACCGGCACAGAATTAGGGGGTCCTTCGACCGTCCTTCGCCGCCGATGTGTGTCGATTATTCGAGCAGCGTGAAGGCGACGGCTTCGGCGGCTCAGGATGACAGTTTCGCCGTACGTCCCGGATCGCTGCAAGAACCTCAATCGATCCCGGCCGCTCGTCGCAGCACATCCAGCGTCCGCTCCGCCGCCACACTCCAACGAAACTCCGCCGCGCGTTGCGGACCGGCTGCGGCGAGCTTCGCGCGCAGCGCGGTATCATTCAGTGCGCGCTCGATCTGCATTTCCAACGCCTTCGCATCGTGCGGTTCGAAGTAGAGCGCGGCATCGCCGCCGATCTCCGGCAGCGACGACGATCGTGCCGCGATCGATGGGACGCCGTAGGCCATCGCTTCGAGCAGCGGAAAGCCGAATCCTTCGTAGATCGACGGGAAGACGAATAGCTCCGCGTTGCGGTAGACATCTGCGAGCTGGCCGGCCGGGAGGTAGTCGAGATGAAGAACGCCCTCCGCGCGAAGCCGCGCACGCGTCGACTCCGCCTTCCACCCCACGCGTCCCACGACGACGAGCGCGCCGTCGTATGCGCCGCGCGCGCGAAGACGCTCGTACGCATCGAGCAGGACATCGAGATTTTTCCGCGGTTCGATCGTGCTGACGAAGAGGATGTAGCGAGCGGGGAGGGGAGTGGGGAGTGAGGCGTGGGGTGTGGGAGATGAAGATGAAGGGACGGCGAGTCCGCTGAGGATCGTGACCGCCTTCGATGGATCGATGTTGTAAAACGCGAGCAGATCCTGACGTGTCGACTCGGAAACGCAAATCGCCGCATCGGCGTGGGCGAGCTCGCGCGCCATCTGATAGTCGAGATTCACGAGCGTCTCTTTCTGCAGCAGATCGGGGAATCGCTTGTAGGTCAGATCGTGAATCGTGATGACGCGATGCCGCGCGACGGCGCCGAGGAGGCGGGGGAGAAAGTAGTTGGCAGCGAACGTCACGTCGGCGTCGATCAGCTTCATCCAGAGCACGTACGCCGCGGCCGTCAGTGCACGCCAGCGGCCGGAAATGATCCCGTGACCGCGCAGATCGAACCAGCAGAGATGTGCATTCGGCGGCAGATCGGCGTGAAGAGTCGGACCGTAATCGGTCACGCGCGCATCGCCGAAGAGATACAGCTCTACATCGTCGTGCTTCGCGATCTCGCGCAGCAGGTGATAGAGATACCAGCCGATGCCGGTGAGATTCTCGTAGAACGGCCGGATGTCGACACCGATGCGCAACCTGCGCTCGCGGCGGGTCGCGGAACGAACGGTGTGCGTCACACGCTCGCGCAGGGCATGGCTCAGAGTATGAACGACGGTGCTAAAAATGGATGACTGCATCGGAGGGCGGATCGTAGCGTATGCACGCCTTCGCGTGGCGCCAGCGATCGTGTGTCAATTCGCGGCGCTCCTCGCCGAAAAAATCAAGGGAACCCGGCCGCTACGCCGCGCTGGGCCTGTGGTGGTTCTTTCTTGCTTTCCAATCAACTCACCCGGTCGCCGCCGCCGGCAGCGCGCAACTCACCGTCGCCACGACCTCGTTGCCGCATCCGCGATATTCGATCGATGAGAAGCTGACGTGACGCGCCATCAGGATGCCGCGTCCGTGGCGGTCGAATGCACGGCGCGGATCGATGTCGAGATAGCGCGTCCAGTCGAATCCCTTGCCGCGATCGCAGATTGTGAAACGCAACTCCTCCTCAGCACGATGAAAGCGGACGTCGACGCGCTTCCCCTGGTTCTCCGGAAGCGTCAGCCTTCGTGCGATCTCGGCTGCCCAACTTCCCTCGGCCAGCAGTTGGCTTTTCTCGTCGTAGGTGATGCCGAGATTGCCGTGTTCGACGGCGTTGACGAGGAGCTCCGTGAGTCCGATGACAGTCGCCTCGGCATCGGGGCAGGCGTTGGCTAGAACGGCGGCCAGTCCGCGCGCCTCTTCAATCGTGCGATAGCTGAAGTGCGCGTCATCGAGCAGTTGCAGAACCTGCAGACCGCGCCGGACGCGGCGCTGCAGATCGCGCGCAGCGGCGCTGTCGGCCGCCGCCGTCCGCACGACGCTGATCAGCATCTCGGCGTCGTATGGCTTGGTGAGGTAGTAATACGCGCCGGCGCGAATCCCTTCGATCACTTCGTCGCGCGCGACGAGCGCGCTTTGCAGAATGACAGGAATGATGAGGAAGCGGTGGTCGCTCTTTATCCGGCGCAGAAGCTCCATGCCATCCATGCGAGGCATTGAGCGGTCGAGGACGACGAGATCGTAGCGGTCGGGACGGGCATCGAGCATCGACCACCCCTCGACGCCGTCGCAGGCGAGCTCGGTGGCGAAGCCGTCCTTGCTCAAGTGCGCTTCGAGCAGGGCTCGATCCATTTCGCTGTCTTCGACGATCAGCACGCACGCCTGCTCAGACATCGTGACCTCAATGTTGTCGCGGACGTGCGGATCATACTCTTGGATTCTCTCCGGCGTGCTCCCGATACAACGTCAAAACCGTTTCACGCGGAGACGCGGAGGGCGCGGAGAAGGCTCCGCGTGAAACATCTCTGCGATAGAGTCAGCACCTCCATGACTCCCATCTTTCTGATCGCGGCACTCGTGGTAGTGCTCGTTCTCGGTGCAATCGCGCTGGTGATGGGGAAACGCCATGCGCGGCGGCTGCAGCGATCGCGGCACATTCGCGTCGACCGCTTCAAGCTCAAGCGGCGGCATGCGGCGATCGAGCTCGAAGTCTTCGGCAGCCGCGAAGTCGTCGACGCCGTGCGTCTCTACGCGAAGGAGCATCACGTCTCGATCGAGGACGCCACGCAGCAGGCGCGCGTCTACCTTCGCGAGATCGTTCCGAAGTTCAATCTCCTCGCTTACTACCGCCTCGGCGCGCCGCTCGCCCGCGGCATCATGCACTTCCTCTACCGGCCGGTCGTCGAGCACAAGACGCTGCGCGACTTCAATGCGCGCGCGCCGAAGAACGCCGTCGTCGTCTACCTCATCAATCACCGATCGAATGCCGACTATGTGCTCGTCGCGCACATGCTCTTCAAGTTCGTTTCGCTTTCGTATGCGGTAGGGGAGTGGGCGCGCGTCTGGCCGCTCAATCATCTCTTCAAATGGTTCGGCGGCTACTTCATCCGCCGCCGGTATCGCGAGCCGCTCTATCACGCCATCCTCTCCAGCTTCGTCAGCACGATCACGAAGAACGGCGTGACGCAGGGCGTGTTCCTCGAGGGCGGCCTCACGCGCGATGGCGCGTTTCAGAAACCGAAGCTGGGCATGCTCGACTACATCGTCGGCGGCAAGCGCGATCCCGAATTCACGGCGCCACTTTTTTTGATTCCGACCGCGATCAATTACGACCGCGTCCTCGAAGATCGCAATCTCACCGAGGAGTTGATCGGCAAAGAGGATCGGCGGACGAAGACGGACAAGATGCAGACGTCGGTCGATTTTCTTTTCCGCAATCTGCTGCGCAGCATTCTCAAGCGATTCAAACGCTACGGTTACGCGGTGGTCACGTTCGGAACGCCGGTGTCGGTGGACGACTTCATCCGCGAGCATCCGGCCACGCTCTCGCCGTCGTTCGACGAACGCAAGGCGGCGATGACGGAGCTGGCGGAACAGGTGATGAGAGAGATCTCGAACGCGCTGCCGGTCACGCCGGTCACGCTCCTGGCGCGCATTTTCGCCGATCACGGCACGCCGCTGACCGACGGCGAGATCGTCGATGCCATCGACAGCTATCGCACCACGTGGCGCGACCGAGTCTGGTTGTTGCGCGAAAAAACAGGGGAAGAGATCTGGCGCGCCGCACGCCGCGTGGTCGAGTTGCGCCATCTCATCGAGCCCGCCGAGCGCTGGCGCTCCGATCTCTTCGAAGGAAGCGGTGTTCCCGTGATCGAAGAAGCGTGGCAATGGAATCCACGCGAGATCCTTTTGCGCGACTACTACGCCAACTCGCTGATGACGTTCGATGAAGTGAAATCGCGTGGCTGGCCGGAGCGAAAGAAGGGGTAGGGCTGTGTTTCAGACATCTTGCAGAATAGACCGAGAGTGTGTGGAGAATTCGAGCACGAACTCTGCTTTCGACAGCATTATTCAAATGCGAAGCGTGACGCTTTGTCATTCCGAGCCGGCGGAACCGCGGGGGCGGAAGGGTGGTGGGAGCGGTGTAGCGCGGTCGAGGAATCCCCTGCACATTTGAAAACACGATGGGCCAGGCAGGGGATTTCTCATCGTGCTCCGCCGCTCACGCCCACCCTGCCGCCCCCGCGGTTCCGCCGATTCGAAATGACACGCTCATGAATCGTCCGGGCAGACTCCCTCGCAAATCGATCCGCCCACGAGATCGGGCACAGCAACCGCAAGTCGATGTCCGGGATACTCTTTACCGTGAAACAGCAAATGAGCGAAATGGATGTCGAGTTGCAGGCGCGCGAGCTCGCACCCCTGATCGATGCGATTCAGGACTACGCGATCTTTCTCATGTCGCCCGAGGGTGTGATTCGCTCGTGGAATAGCGGCGCGGGGCGGACCATGGGCTACACCGCCGCCGAGGCCGTCGGAAGTCACTTCTCGCGTTTCTATGAGCCCGATGCACTCGCCGCACGAAAGCCTCAGATCGAACTGGAGACCGCCGCGCGCGAGGGGCGGGTCGAGGATGAGGGTTGGCGCGTTCGTAAGGACGGTACCCGCTTCTGGGCCAATACAGTCATCACGCCGCTGCGCGGTCCGGACGGAAAGATCACCGGCTTTGCCAAGATCACGCGCGACCTCACCGCGCGCCGCCAGGCGGAGGAAAGGCTCCGGCAGAGCGAGGAGATGTTCCGCCTGCTCGTGGCCTCGGTCAAAGATTACGCGATTTTTCTTCTCGATCCGGAAGGGCACGTGATGACGTGGAACGCCGGCGCCGAGCGCATCAAAGGCTACGCACCGCACGAGATCATCGGCCATCACTTCTCCGAGTTTTACGGCGAGGGCGATATTCGGGATGGGAAACCGGCGCGTGAGCTCGTCATCGCGCGCGAGCAAGGCAGCGTGGAGGACGAGGGCTGGCGTCTGCGAAAAGACGGCACCCGCTTCTGGGCCAATGTCGTCATCACGGCGATCTTCGACGAGCGGAGAGCCCTACGTGGGTTCACGAAGGTGACCCGCGACATGACCGAGCGCAAGCGTGCCGAAGAAGTGCAGCAGGCGCTCATCGTGCAGCGCGAAGCGCGGCTTCACGCGGAAGAAGAGCGGCGGCATGCAGAGGCGTCCGTTCGCGCGGCGCAGGAAGCGAATCGCGCCAAGGACGAGTTCCTGATGACGCTTTCTCACGAGCTCCGCACCCCACTCACCTCCATCCTCGGCTGGGCGCGTCTTCTGCCGACGATGAAGCCGGAGGATCCGGCGTTCAGCGACGCAGTGCTGGCGATCAACCGGAGCGCGCAGTTGCAGGCCCGGCTGATCGACGACGTGCTCGACGTCTCGCGTATCGTCTCCGGCAAACTCCGGCTCAGCGTCGAGGATGTCGATCTGCAGCGGCTCCTCGCCGGCGCGGCCGGCACCGTTGGCCCGAGCGCCGATGCAAAGGCGATCACCATCACGACGTCGATCGATCCGCAACTCGGCGCGATCGTCGCCGATCCTACACGCCTCCAGCAGATCGTCTGGAACCTGCTCACCAACGCGGTGAAATTCACACCGAAGAATGGCCACATCGAGCTCAGCGCCCGGCGAACGGCGTCACATATCCAGATCGCGGTGACCGACAGCGGTGCCGGGATCGATCCCGGTTTCCTGCCGCATGTGTTCGAGCCGTTCCGTCAGGCGGAGAATCCAAGCACGCGCGTCCACGGAGGACTGGGATTGGGATTGTCGATCGTGCGCTATCTGGCCGAGGCGCACGGAGGAACGGTTGCGGCCGACAGTTCAGGGCGCGATCAGGGTGCCACGTTCACGGTGACGTTGCCCGTCGGCGCGCTGACCGCGTCACGCCGGCAGCCGATCGTCTTTCCCGCGTTGTCCGCGCCGGCGATCCTTCCGAAGCAGCTCGTCGGCGCGTCGATTCTCCTGGTCGACGATGATGACGACAGCCGCAAGCTCGTGAATGCAGTGCTGACACGCGCCGGCGCTCAGGTCACGGCTGTGTCATCCGGGGATGAAGCGCTGGAATCGCTCGCGCACACGAAGCCCGATCTCGTTATCACCGACATCGCCATGCCTCACATGGATGGCTACGGCCTGGCGCGCAAGATCAACGAGCTCGCGCCCGATCAGAGAATCGTCGCGCTGAGCGCCTTTCCCGCCGGCCGTACGGGCGCGGCCGACGCTCCTTTCGAGACATATCTCTTCAAACCGGTCGAGCCAGTCGAATTGGTCCAGTCCATCGCCAAAGTATTGGGCAAGTGATCCGCGGAGCCGTAGCGTAGTGGATTCGAGATTCGTGGATTCGTAGATTCGTGGATTCGTGGATTCGTAGATTTGATCGCATCCTACGCGCCGGAGGCGCAAAAGAGAGTAGCCGGTGGCAAGCGACGAACGAGCGCCGCCACCGGAAAACGAGCGCCTCCTCCCAGCCCGCCCCGGCAGGGGCGGCAGAGCGTCACATAACGGCCTGGGATCAAGCTCGATTTTTTCCGCGCAAGCACGGGTCGAGATGGCGGAACACGTTCGCTCCTTTCTGCCGCCCCGGCCGGGGCGGTGGGATCCCTGACCGCTTATCACCCGGTGGCGGCGCTCGTTCCTCGCTTGCCACCGGCTACCCTCTTCCGCGCCTCCGGCGCGTCGTCGTTCGATCACCAATCCACAAATCCCCTGATTCGCCCGCCACCAGAATCGTCTACTCTTGTCAGTGCGATGAGCGAGCAGCCGATCGGCGTTTACGCAGGGCCTGCGCTCGTGGCGTCGCTTCGTCAGCGCTGTCCGTCGCGGACATTCGTCGACGGTGACGCGCGCGACCGCTGCCGCGTCGTCATCATCGACAACGATTCGCATTCGCTCCTTCCCGATCCGCCGCGCAAGAGTCTCGTGCGCGTCCTCTTCGACGATGACGCAACAGCCGGTGATCGGCGCGAGGGCGACATCCGCGTATCGCGCGCCACGTTCCTCGCTAATCCTGACGACACATTGGCCGTAGCCGAGGAGCTGGCGGGCACGATCATCCATGCGGCGGGACTGGAGAGCGAGCTCGCCTACATGACCCAGATCCACGAGCTGATGGCGATCACCGATGCGTCCGCGGTGTCCGAGCGCATCACGCGCACCGTCCTCGAGATCCTCGGCCTCCATCGCGGCACCTTGTTCCTTCACGATCCGCGTTTGGAGCGCTATGTCGTCAGCTACAGCAGCGATCCCGAAGTGCGCGAGACGGGCGAGTTCCTTCCGGGCGTGCCGCCGGGCTTACTGCAACGCGCGCTCTCGTCGGGCGAGTCGTTTGCCGCCGATGCCGCTGCCGGCATGATCGTGATGCCGCTTCAGGCGCAGCACGATTTGATCGGCGTGATTCGCGTGCCGCTCGACGCCGGGGAGAATTACGACCCCGACGGCGTCGCGGACGTTTCCCGCTACCTGCGGCAGGTCGCCTCGGTGCTCAGCAACATCTATCAACTCACGCGCAGCCGCGATCTGGCGATGCGCGACGACTTGACCAAGGCCTTCAACCGCCGCTTTTTCGACGCCTATCTCGACGAAGAGATCGAGCGCGCCCGCCGCTATGCCGCAACGTGCAGCATCATCTTTCTCGATCTCGATGACCTGAAGACCGTGAACAATGCGTACGGGCATCTCGCGGGATCGCGCACCCTACAGGAAGTGGCCAAACGAATCCTCGGCGCCGTGCGCGGTATCGACAAGGTCGTCCGCTTCGGCGGCGACGAGTTCTGCATCATTCTCCCGCAGACCGATCAGGAGCAGGCCGTCGCCGTCGCGCACCGCGTCCGCCGGTCGATGATGTCCGCGCCATTCCATCTCTCCGACGAGATCGACATCGCCATCAGCGCCAGCTTCGGCATCGCCACGTATCCAACGCACGGACTGACAAAGGACGACCTGATCCGCCAAGCCGACGCCGCCATGTACCGCGTGAAGTCGACGACGAAAGATGCGGTCGGCGTGGCGGTGGTGGGGGCGGAGGAGCGCTCATCGAGCGCGTAAGGAAGGAAGTAAACTCCAACGAATTCTATTGCTTGCCGCCTCGGCAGGCTTTACTCTACCCATCGTCCAAAGAAATCAATAAATCAGTCGGGCGGGATCGGTCAGTCGCCGGTGTGGGCGTGGCGCGATTCATTCAACGGGAACGATGGCCGATACCTGCTTCGAGAAGCCGCTTCAGAATTCGCCTCACGAGTACCCAAAGAGCCATTGGGAGCTCGACGAGCACGGCCAGCCGGCCAATGCACTGATCGAGCGCCGGCGCCCGGAACAATTCATCACGCCGATTCCGAAGGCGAAGAAGCGCAAGAGGCTAATCAGTGGCCCCGACAACATCACCTGCTGGCTCATCGACACCGACTACAACGAAGAAAGCTTCTTCGTCCGCCAAGCCTACTTGCTCGGCGCCAACGACCCCTACGGAGCGCTGAAAACAACGCTGAAAGCCGAGATCAACAAAGAGGCATGGTCCACCCTCCACAGCGCCATCTCCCGCCCGTTCGCGAAACCCGCCATCGGAAGAATCGCCGTAAAAGTAATCAACCACCTCGGGGATGAAGTGATGAAGGTGTTCCGGGTCAATTAACCGTCGATTGGAGGGCGCAAAGTGGACGACGAAATCCGGGAGGGGTGGCCGATTGAAGAAATCCTACTTGATCTGCAATCCGCGTATGAAGAAGATGCCGAACTCAGAACGTTCTGGAGCGAAGAGTCGGCTGGCTTGCGCACCGCCTTGTTGGCGTTAAGTGACCACCTAGGAAAGCGATACACCTATCTTCGAATCCTTGGAATCGGAGGATCCGGCGTGGTATTACGCCTAAGGGATGATGTTTTTCCTCGGCAAGATGTAGCAGTGAAGTTTCCCCGACCGGTACTACTCCGAGCCGCCCTTCTCGCCGACATGCTCAACAAGGAGATTGATTTTCTTGCTGAGCTGAAGTATCCGGGAATCGTTCGAATCCTCTATCACGCTCGCCTCGCGGTTTCCCATCAGTCGGAACCAATGCCGTTCTACCTCATGGAAGCCGTAGACGGGAACCGCTCCGACAAATATATCAGCACGCTCGTCGGGCAGATTTCCGACCGCCGCAGCGAGGCGGCGATCGAGAAGTTCGAATCCAAAGTCTTGGAGATCTTCCGAGCTGTTCTCGACTCCATTAGATATCTCCACGAGCACACCTCTGGAACTCGCGTCCACTTGGACATCAAGCCTGAGAATATTCTCATAACTCCGGCTGGTAAACCCGTACTAATCGACCTCGGTACCTGCAAACAGGTTCGTAATGAGCGCGACAAAACCGTTGTGGCATGTACCCGCCCCATGGCGGCACCGAGCCTGGCGCGGCGTCTGAGTAACGATCCGACTGATAAAAACCGCGCAAAGGGCGAGATTGAACGTGACGAAATCCTGCCGACCTGGGATCTGTGGACGTTCGCCGCCTCAATTCTGAAATGGTTGGGAATTGATCATAGTAATGGCCACGCCGAGCACGGCGCTCCAGGTGAGTTGCTACGACCGTACACCCGGAAGTACTTGATTCTACTCGCGGCTCGCCTAATGGCCAATGAAACGATCGAGGATATGCCATCATGGTTTAATGACCGTATTGGGCTCTCAAAGCCGATGGTTCGGTCAATGAGAGTCGGCAGCGCCAGCGAGGGTCTGGAACTCTTGGACCGACTAATTGGCACGTCCAACCCGATTGACTCAATCCCTGAGATGGCAGTGCGTGCCGTGACAACGCTCCAGCCATCAGAAGGTGTGCACGTTCCTTTGACGAATCGTCTAATCCGTCTTCTTGACCAACGCGCGCTTAGACGGCTGGACAGTATCGCCCAGCTCGGGATGGTTGTCGAAGTGTACCCGGAGGCTCGGCACACGCGAAGAGAACACAGCCTTGGGACGTACGGCTGGGCTATTCAGTTCCTCAAGGCTCTCTACGCTGATCCCGTTGCTCCGCTTTTTAAACAATGGATAACGGCTGAAGACTGCCGGGATGTTCTCCTCGCAGCTTTGCTACATGACATTGGTCACTTCCCATTGGCCCATGAACTCGAAGAAGTTGACGATGATTTGTTCAATCATGCGGATCTTACCAGCGCGTGGTTAAAGGGTTCGTACAAGAAGCTGTCACCATCAAAAGCGCACATGGATACGCTTGATGCTGCGTTGGCGGAATGGGGCTCTTCCGCCGATCGTGTTCTCGCTGTTCTCGGGGCGAAGGCGACGTCCTCATCCATGTCAATCGAGCCAAAATCCAAACTGCTTTTATCGATCATTAGTGGGCCAATTGATGCCGATAAGATTGACTATCTTTTGCGCGACAGTGATCGCATGCGTCTGCCCTATCCGCGTGGCATTGATATTGATCGCGTGCTGCGGAGCCTGACGACGGTCGTCATTGACAAGGTTCCTGGTGGTGCTCGGGATGTACCTGCGATTGCAGTGCATGCGAAAGGAAAGGTAGCAGCTGAGTTTGTCAGCATCGCTAGATATGCGATGTTCTCGCAAGGATATTGGCACCATACTGTCAGAGCCATGAAGGCGATGCTCGCACGCGCGGTTCGGGGTCTGGTTGCCGAGTACTCTGATTCGGTTCGATCGTCGCTTCAGGCAAAGTTCCTAGAATTCGCATTCTCGCTGCCCGAGAGCATCTTTGCCGCTGACTCCGATCAAAAGAAACTGTTTGACCCAGGTCTTTCAGCGCCGAGCCCAGCGAGTCTAAGAGGCATTTCCGATGTCCCGCAGCTTGCCGTGACCGATGTCGCCGTACTAAGGTGGTTTGAGCAGCAGCTTATCCAGAGCAAGCGTCCGGAGGCCAGTCTGATTAATGGGCTGCTCCGTCGTCGACTCTATAAGCGGCTATGGGTTGTAAGTTACGACATGCAGCCGACGCGCTGGGATGGGATTGTCCAGGCCTGGTCGGTACTCAATCGGGAGAAAAAGCACAGACTTTCGGTTGAGCTCGAGCGTCGCGTCGCTGCCAAGGTCATTGGATCTGCGAAGGCCATCACGGGGTTTTCCGCGGAGGGCGCGCGGGAGGCGATTGAAGAGCGCCAGGCGCAGCGCGCCCCGTGGCTGCTGGTGGATATTCCTGAAAGCCGCCCCGGAGCGGAAGTCGGCTTGCATTACGTGCTCGAGGGGCAAAGGCGACAACTTCGCAAGGATGACAAGGTCGCGGGCAGTACTCAGGAGTCAGAGGTCTGGAAGCAATATGCGGGATCGCTCCTTCAAACAGCGGGCAAGATTCGAATCTTTTGCGATCCGGAGCTGGTCGATGTTGTGGAGGCGGCTATGGGCTGGGAGGAGGGTATCGAAACCGTGATGGAAAGCCTGAGTGCATTGCGCAAGGCGAGCTAAGGGACCCATGCCCTTCCTCATCGCCGACACTTTCACCAGCTCTCTCGCCCGGCTCACCGGCGAGGAGCAGAAGTCGGTGAAGATGACGGCGTTTGATCTGCAGCTCGATCCTTCCAATCCGTCCATGCAGTTTCACAAGCTGTCGAAGCCGAGGGATCCGAACTTCTGGTCGGTGCGGATCAGTAGCGACATCCGGCTGATCGTTCACAAGACGCCATCGAGCCTGATGCTCTGTTACGTCGATCATCACGATGCGGCGTATGCGTGGGCGGAACGGAGGAAGATCGAGCGGTATCCTACGACCGGCGCCGCGCAACTCGTCGAAGTGCGGGAGAGCATTCGCGAGATCGTCGTTCCTCGGTATGTCGATGCACCGGTCGAAGTCCAACCGGCGAAACTTCTGTTTACCGATCGGCTGGACTGGTTGCTGTCGAGTTATGGCGTGCCGGCGGAGTGGCTGGCGGCGGTGCGGGAGGCGACCGAGGAGACGACGACGAGGTCTATCAGACGGAGCGGCACCTGCTGTATGTCGCATGCACGCGAGCGAGGGATCAGCTGCTGGTGACGGGGGTGGCGCCGGGGTCGGAGTTTTTGGGGGACATGACGTCCCCGGCTACTTCGCGCCCCCCATCTTCCTAACCATCCGCAGCACCTCCGCGACGCTCCACGCCTGCGCGACGCAGCCTCTTGGCGTAAACGGCGACTCGGCGTCGAAGACTTCGCTGATCGTGCCGATGCATGCTTCGCCCAGCTCGGCGCGGAAGCCGTCGAGGAAATGGAGTGCGCTTTCGTTGGGATGGACCTTCATCCAGGCGTCGATGAACGGGCCGATCAGCCAGCCCCACACCGTGCCCTGGTGATAGGCGGCGTCGCGGGCGCGGAGATCGCCGTCGTAGGCCGGTTTGTAATCGAGATGACTGCGGGCTAGTGAACGAAGACCGACTGGCGTGACCAGCTCCTCGTTCACGCAGTCGACGATGCGCTGCCAGCGGCTCTCGTCGAGCACCGGAAAGTCGAGCGACACGGCGAAGATCTGGTTCGGACGGAACGCGGAATCGTTGCCGCCCCCCTCCGCGTCGACCACATCGTAAAGATATTGACCTTTTTCAAACCAGAAGCGCTCGTTGAACGACGTTCGGGCGCGTTGCGCGTGCTCCGCGAGCCGGTTTGCGTTGAAGTCGTCGCCTTCCTCCTTCAGAAGCGTCTGGAGAATCCGCAGCGCGTTGTACCAGAGCGCGTTGATCTCCACCGCTTTCCCGCGGCGCGGCGTGACCACCCAGCCGTCGACTTTCGCATCCATCCAGGTGAGCTGATATCCCTCTTCACCCTGCGCGAGAAGACCATCGGCCGGATCGACGTGAATGTTGAAGAGCGTGCCGCGAAGATGATGCTCGATGATGTCGATCAATTTCGGGAGCAGCATCCGCACCGTCTCGCGGTCGCCGGTCGCCGCAGCGTAGCGATAGACGGCGTGAAAGAACCAGAGCGTGGCGTCCGCCGTGTGATACAGACCTGCGTGCGCCCCCTCGGGGAACATGTTCGGGATCAGGCCGTCGCGGATGTAGGCGGCGAACGTGCGCAGGATGTTGCCGGCCTCGCGATTGCGGCCGGTCGACAGCGTCAGTCCTTCCAGACTGATCATCGTGTCGCGGCCCCAGTCGGTGAACCAGTGATAGCCGGCGATCACGGTGCGCGGCTCGTCACCCGTCGCGCGCACGCGCGCCTCATCAGCAACACGCGTGGCGGGATTGATGATGAATTGATCGGCCGCGAGTACGAGCGACGACGCGAACGGATCGTCCGCAAGGCGCGAGATCGTCAGCAATCGCGACACGCGCTCGTTCTCCGCCGCCAGCGCCTCCGCGTATGGAAGCGCCTTGACGACGCTCCAGTCGGCGACCGACGCGACGATCCCACAGTCGGTGCCCGGTGTGAGATCGGCGTGGATGACGCCGGGACTCCAGAGCGGACCCTCATGCTCGTAGCCGCGGCTCTTCTCGATCCGGTAAAGAACGTGGTCGAACGTCCGCACACTCGATTCCATGTGCGCTCTCGTGCCGAAGACGAGGAGACGCAGCGGCGGATAGTTGCCGCCGTCGGTCAGCTCGATCTCGCAATCGCTTTCGTTGGTCGTGACCTGCCATTTGTCGGAGAGCCGCGACGTCAGCAAGCCTTCGTGCGGGCGAAAATGCAGCGACGGGCGCAGCCGCAGACGCAGTCCCGGCGGTCCTTCCAGCAAGCGATAGACGATGTAGGTCGTGTTCTGCAGGTGCGGCATGAGGATGCGTTTCTCGATACGGATGCCGTCCTTTGCGAATCGCCAGACCGGTTTGCCGTTCTCGATCGCGAATTCTTCGAGCGCGCCCTCTTCCGGAAGCGCGACGTCGCGCCCGCCATGCTCGTCCCCGCTGAGACGCCAGCAGAGATCATCCGGCCCTTCGAGAATCTCCTCGAGATGATTGAACATCATCGTCCGGCCGGCAGGGGCGGGAAGCGCGGCGATGAGGAAGCCGTGAAAGCGGCGCGTGCTCGCCCCGCCGATCGTTCCCGAGGCATAGCCGCCGAGGGCGTTGGTGACGAGCCATTCGCGGGAGAGGAGCGTGTCGCGGGCGTCGCCACGCTTCCAGCCGATCTGTATCGGCGCGCGGAGGGCGTTCGGCGTTTCGATTTCGTTCATCGGACGGAACCGGTTGCTGAAGTTGTGCCGGATGTGAGATTCGGGCTGAGGATCGCGGCGCTCACATAGAATCCATTTGTGACGATCCCTGCCCGCCGCGTCGTTCGCGGTCGCATTCTGACCATCGGCCTTCGTGCCGTGAGCGGCGTCGTGCGCCGGCTCCCCCTCTCCCTCGCCCGCGCCATCGGCGTTTTCATCGGACACCTCGGATGGCTTTTACTCTGGCCCGATCGCGGACGGGCGGTGGCGAACATCACGGCGGCGTTCCCCGATTGGTCGCGGAATCGTTGCATTCGCACGGCGCGGTCGATGTTTCACCACCTCGGCAAGACGCTCGCGGAGATCCTCTGGCTTCCCAATCTCAATGACGAAACGCTCGCCGCCACGACGACGTTCGAGGGATTGGAGAACCTGCCTGATGGCCAGGGAGCGATCGGCATCACCGGCCATTGCGGCAATTGGGAGTGGCTTGCCCACGCGATCGCGAGACATACGCCGCTCACCGTGCTTCATCGCGAACGCGACGAGACGGAGATGAACGACTTCGCGACGGAGCTGCGCCATCGCAGCGGCATCTCCACGATCGACCGCGGCTCGACGGCGGCCGGACGCGAGATGATCCGCGCGTTGCGGCGGGGAAGCCTTCTCGGATTTCTGATCGATCAGAGCATTCGATCGGAAAGCGTGCGCGTGACCTTCTTCGGACGGCCGGCGCTCACGCCACTCGGACCGGCGCGGCTGGCCATCGCCACCGGGATGCCGATCATCCCCATGTTCTGCGAGCGGCGTGGCGACAAGCTTCACATCAGAATTCTCGAGCCGATCGTGGCCGGTCCCGACGACGATGCCGCATCGCTCTCCGCGCGGCTCACCGCCGACATCGAGGAACAGATCCGCCGCGTGCCGGAGCAGTGGGTGTGGATGCACGGCCGCTGGCGGATCCGGTCGAAGTGGGAAGTGTTCGGGAACGAGAAGGCCGAGGGGCGGAAGGTGAAGCTGGAGAGGAAGAAGAGAAAGGCTCGGGCGGCGAAGGGGATTCCGAAATCTTAGAGAGACGGGTCACGCGGAGACGCGGAGACGCGGAGACGCGGAGAAGGCATGAGCATGAACTACCGCATATTCGACACGGCCGCCGATGCGCTTTCCGCCACGGCGCGGACAATCATCCAGCGCGTCGAAGGAGGCGCGCGCACGATCGCGCTCTCCGGCGGGTCGACGCCGAAACCGCTCTACGCGTCGCTCGGTGCCGTGCCGTCGCGCGACGAGCTCGCTCAGTTTCCCATCACCTGGATCGTCGTCGATGAGCGCTGCGTGCCGATCGAGCATCCCGACTCCAACGCCGGGATGATGGAGAGGACACTCTTCGCGAACGGCATCGCGCCGTCACACCGCTTTCTCCGTTTCCGCACGGAGCTGAACGATCCTGCTGCGATCGCTCGTGCCTTCGAAGACGACTGGCGCGCCCTCGGCATCGCCTCACTCGACCTCGTCCTCCTCGGTATGGGCGATGACGGCCACACCGCGTCGCTCTTCCCCGGCACCCCGGTGCTCGACGTCGAGAATCGCATCGCCGCCGAGGTGTATGTGCCGCGTCTCGATTCGTGGCGCGTCACGTTGACGAAGCCCATCCTGCGCGCCGCCGCGTTGCGCCTTGTCCTCGCGCCGGGCGCAAAGAAGAAGCCGGTCTTCGAAGCGCTGAACGAAGGCGCGGACTATCCGATCGCGCAAGTGACGAGTGGCGTAGAGACGTGGTGGCTGATCGATCAGGATGCGGCGCCGCTGACAGAAAAGCCAAAGTAGAACGCCGCCGAAGGCAGTGCAAGCGAGGCTCGGTTTGACGGCGGCGATGAGAAACCGCAAACTTCCTCGAATGACGACGACCCTCGATCTTCCGGCTGATCTCGTGGAGGACATTCAATTGCGCGCGGAGCGGGAAGGCCGAGGCCTCGATGAGACGATTGCAGAGTTGTTGCGCGCTGGCTTGGCGGCATCCCCCGCAAAGAATGCAACCACGTTTCGCGCGACGGCTTCGATGCTTCAGGAGCGAAGGCAAATTGCGGACAAGTTCCGGACAGGCGAGTGGGGAACCGATCTCGCGGGCTTTGAGGAAGGGCGAATGGCGGATCGCGAGGTGGTGGCGATCCGCGACCGAGCCGGGAGGCGTTGATGACGTCACTCGTGGACGCGAGCCTCTGGATCGACTTCAGTCGCGCGCGTTCTCCTGCATCGCTCCGGGACTTTATCGCTCCCCACATCTTCGATCCCGACGCGTGCATTGCCGAGCCAGTTACGTTTGAAGTTCTGCGCTACGCGAATGAGGAAGAAGCGGGACAACTGCAGGCACTGTTCAAAACGCTGCCAATGCTGGCGACGCCGGGCGACCTCTGGAGTGAAGCGGCCACGCTTGGTCAACGATGTCGCCGGCATGGAATCACAGCCGGATCGCTGGACCTGCTGATCGCCAGCGTCGCTTTGCACTACGACGCCGTGCTCATTGCCTTTGACGCGGATTTCGCGCGGATCGCGACGGTTTCGACTCTTCGTGTAACGTTGTTGCCGCGGCCGCGAGAGTGACTACCGCCTTTTCGGTCAGTTCGATGTACTTGGAGCGACAGTTTCAACGACAGGATGGCGCCTAGGTGCGGATCACAATGCCGAGTGCTTCTTCATCGCGCGCCGCCTCACTGCCTCTCGCATCCCGCTGATCGATGTGCGTTTGTTCATCCCCAGATGGTGAAGCATGCCGTATGCGCTCTCGATGGAGGGCGGCCGTTCCTGGTTCGGCGCCAGAACGCGATCGCCCGCCATCGAGCCCTGAAACTCCCCCCTCTGCTCGGAGGCACGTCGATCCTCGGTTTCATTCGAGAACGGGATCCGGTGTTTTGACGTCGAAGCTCTGGTGCTCAAGACAACTCCCCCAGTGGGTAGATCGCCAGATGCTGGGTGCGAATTCCGAATTGGGTTCTTGACTGCGATCCGTGAGCAACCACTCTCCACTTTCGTGCGTTGCCGGGCGTATGCGGCGGTGATAGCATCCGCGGCATTCCATAAGCAGCGAGCTACACAATTCAACATGGGTCTCAGTCCCGCGGAGGTTCCCGGTGGCCGACAGGTGCGGCGCGATGGGAGGGTGGGGGCGAAGTCTTGCCATAGCTTTGTCTCTCCTCGCAGCGCCACTGGCGTTTTGCGGGAGCGCGCTTTTTCCCCGGCCGTTGCATCTCGTGCGGCAGGTTGACGATCCAATCTCGAAGACGACGGCGACCATCGATGAGTATTGCGCCGGCAATCGCGTTGTCACCGTGCGCGGATCGAAGGTCACGATCGCCGACTACGACGCGCAGCAGCTCACCGAGATCGATCACGCCGCACAGACGTGGAGCGTGACACCGTTTGCGGAGATCGCCGCGTCCCGTGCGGCGCTCGACGCGCGGATGCACCTGGCGCCGGCAGCGCGCACCACGCGGCTGACCGCATCGTCGTCGCGTGCAGGGAACGTCGAGACGTTCATCGCCGACGCGCCGCAGCGGCATCTCGAAGTCGGCATCGACCGGCACGTCGTGCTTTCGCGAGCGGCTGCCGAGGTGTTGATCGGGGCGGCGTATCCAGGGAAGGGAAGCGAGGAGGAGGATGCGATTCTCGATGCCGCCGGCAACGGTGGCGCGATCGCCGCGATGAGCGCCGGCGCGACGTCGAGTGCGGCGAAGTCGAAAGGATCCGAGGCAACGTACGGACTGGTGACCGAGCGAACGCTGACGATCGAATCGGGCGGCACGACCCTCGTCGTGCACAACAGGATCATCCGCATCGGCGACGAGTTGCCTCCCGCTGACGCCATGCTCATCGATCCCGGCGCCAAGCGCGTTGAGTCACGCACGACGCGCCTCGCCCGCGAGCTGCGCGAGATCGAGGCCCTCCCGTCCGCGAACGTGCAGCACTGAGATCCGGCGGACCGATGATGCTCGTTCGACAGAGGCAGCGGAACGCCGGCGTCCCCGCGCATCGTCGCGTCATTGCGCTGCGTCTTCGCGTCATCATCGCCATCCTGCTGGCGCTTTTCGCATCGGCCACGATGGCCGCCGACATCGATCGCAAAGACCTCCTCATCCTCGGCCTCTCCCTCGAAGTCGACACCACGACCGTCGTCGCCGACTCCGGCATCCCCGCCGCGGTGCAGACCAAGTTCGGCGGCAAGATCAACGACGACGCCCCGCCCGACAACGGCATGACCGCCGTCGGCGAGCTCACCGGCCCCGGCATCGACACGCCCATCCGCCTCGTCACGAAGCCGGGCCATCTCTTCCAGCTTCCGCTGCTCTATGAGAAAGGCGATTACGTCCTTGGCAACATCCGCCTCGTCTCCGCAGATGGAAAGACGCTGCAGACGGCGATCCCGTCGTTCGCGAACATCACCGTCACGAAAGTCCTGACGACGAAGCTGACCGTGCACCAACTCACGCCCGACGAGCTGCGCGCGCGCGGCATCACCGTCGACGCGAACAACTACGACGTCTACGAATACACGTTCATCTTCGCCTTTCATGGCGAGACCGTTTCCGTCCCCTATCCGGTGATCATCGACAAACGGACGCACGAGGTCATCACACCGCCGGCGAGCGATCCATACCATCTGCCGCCGTTGCCGGTTCATCAGAGTCCTCCGCGCTTTCAACCGCCCGTGGTCAACACGTTTCCGCTCGAACGGCCCGATGGCGGCAACGGCGGACAGCCGCCGCCCGACGAGCGTGAGCCGCATCGCGAGCATCTATCGATTCCCGCGGGACTCGTCGTGCCGAGCGGCTTCGGCGTCCTGCACCAATTCTTCGCCATCATTCTCAATGTAGGCAACTCCGCGCCCGCCGGAAGCGCGGTGACGATCGACTCGATCTCCGCGACGCTCGACGCGCCCCTCGGACTTCGCGTGGCCCGATCGACGCCGGCAGTCAGCATCGGCCAGCCAGTGCCGGTCGTCGATGAAGCGACCGGCGCGCGATTTCTGATCGCTGCCGCGCAGGGAAGCGCGGAGTGGGCGCTCGAGGCGCTCAAGACCGGCACGCATACGGTGAAGGTGCAGGTGCACGCGACGTACAAGGCGCCGAACCAGCCCGACACGCCGCTGGAAGGGAATCTCTCGGCGTCGTTCGTCGTGAGTGATCCGCGCTTCCAGGTGAACTTCGTCCATCCCGACACGGTTCGCAGCGGCGAGGACTACACGGCGTACGCGTTCATCACGAACACCTCGACGACCGCGCAGACGGTGCGTATCGATCCGGGACAGATCCCGGTCTGCAGCGGCGAGACGACGTGGAGCGGCTTCAATGTCTGCTTCCCGGCGGCGATGGATCCGGTGGAAGCGACGATTGGAGTCGGCAAGACGCTGACGGTTCCGTATCACTTGCGATCACGGCTGACGGGGAAAGTCTTCGCCTCCGCGGGCGCCGCGGACGAGAACATCAAGGTAGGCGTGTCGCTGACGATGGGGGTGAGCGCCAGCGGTATTCCGCTCTCGCCGGCGACGCTGCTCATGCCGTGGTACACGCGCTATCTCGATCAGGATTATGTCGCCGCGCAGATGTCGCTCTTTGGACTCGGCTACAGTCTGGCCACCGCTCCGCTGAGCGATCGCACCGCGCTGCTGCCGCGCGTCGTGCCGAACGATGTCTTCCGCCGCGCGCAGGATGTGGCCCGCGCCGGCGAGCGGATCTTCATCCGCCGCAGCGATCCGAACGTTTCGCAACCGCTCGAAGACCGCGATCCGCTCTTCGACCTCAGCCTCGATCTCCTCGGCAACGTCGAGCGTGCCGACAACCTCCCGTTCGCGCCCGACCTGAAGGAGTGGGACGCGCTGCGCCGCTCCGAGACGAGCGGGCGGAGTGCGTCAGCCGCGATGACGCGCCAGCTCGAGCGCGTCGGACTGAGCGCAGGAAAAAGCCCGACTGATTTCGCGAACGACTTTGCCGCAGTCACGGCGAGCCGCTCGCCGTATCTGCTGGCGATCGTGCATGGCAACGCGGTCAGCGGAGCGGCGCGTTCGTACGCGATGTCGGTCACTGGCGTGACCTCGCAACTGAAGCTCGCGGTGCCGGCGGAAGCGGCTGCGCCATGGACGCGATCGTTACCCTTTGCCGAGCTGACGCAGTTCCACGCCGGCAGCGAGTACGGCGAGCTGGCGATGGTCGGGCGTTTCACGGAAAGCCTGCGCATCGACGTCGTACCGGCGGCATCCGATTTTTCCGTTGACTTGATCTATCCCGCGGCGAGTGACGGCTCGATCATGCGCGCGTCGTTCCGAGTCGCGAATGCCAATCCCTCGGGAGTGTCATTCGTCATCGACCGCGGCGCGTCCAACATCATCGTCAACGGCGGTTCCTACGTCCCGGTGACGGGTCCGTCGAGCGTCACTCCGGCGAGGCTGGCGATTTCCGGCGCCGCGCAGGATCTGCATCTGAACGGCGCGGGACGCACAGTCTCCCTTCTTTTCAACCGGCCGGTCGACGTCGCCGATCCGTCTACGATCCGCGACCTCATCACGCTTACTACCGACGTCACGGCCATCGGCTATCACGCGCTGCGGCGCAACAACGCCACGCGGACCTACATCCCCGGCGCGGCGCTGCAAGCCGACGGACGCATTCTCAACATCTATTTCGACAAGAGCCTGGCGAAGAGCGCGACATACACGATCGGCCTCGACGATTCGTTGCTCCCCGGTGCGCCGTCCGGATCGGGCAGTGTTCGCCCGCGCATCGACAACGATGCGCCGGCGGGTCTCCTCTACGGCAAAGTGCTGCTGGCCGACAACACGCCGGTCGCCAATGCGCCGGTCACGCTGCAGACGAAAGGGATCCAGCAGTTCGATCGCGCGCTGGACGGCAGCGTCACCGGCAATCCCGCTGACAGTGGCCGCTATCTCTTCGAGTTCATCCCGCGCGACTTGAACACCGGCGAATCGGGAACCTTTCGCGCGCTGACGTCGAATGCCACCGGCGAGATCAAAACCGACGGCATCATCCGCTCCCCCGGCGAGATGCAGCAGCTCAATCTCGTTTTCATCGGCCGCGGAAGCGTGAGCGGGTTCGTGACCTACAGCGATGGCCGCGCGCTCGCCGGCGCAACCGTCGTCGCCGGCAGCGCCGGATTCGACAATCCGCTCGTCAGCGAGATGAAGAGCGCAGTCACCGGCCCGGATGGCGCGTTCACCTTCAGCGATCTTCCCGTGCGTCCCTTCACGTTAAGCGTGACCGACAGCAGTGGCAACGTCGCCTTCGCGTCGAATCAGATTCATTTCCCGGGCGAAGCGCTGCGTCAGGATCTCGTCATCCATCTCAAACCATTTCCGGGCACCGGCACTGTCCGCATCACGGTGCGGCGTTCGGATATCAGTGCTTCCGATCCACGCTCGCTCGTCGCCGGCGCGCATGTTGGCGTCTTCACCGAAGGCTACGGACTGGTCGATGGATCGACCGACAGCAACGGCCGCGCGGAGTTCACGAAGATTCCTGCGGGAACGATCAGCATTCTCGCCGCCGACTTCGGCATCACGCAGCGCAGCGCCGGAGTGGAGGTCGATCTTCGCCCTGATTCGGTCGTCGATCAGACGCTGACGCTCGATGTTCCGAGTCCTGGCGATCTTGCGTCGCGCGCAACCCTCAGCGGCACCGTGTTTCGCGATGATCCGTTCAACCCGACCAGCCTCACACCGGTCGCCGGTGCGCTCGTGACCGTCAGCGGCTTCGCATCTGTCACGGCGGGCTCCGACGGCAAGTTCACGTACGAAGGCATCCCGCTCAACTACGCCGGCAGGAAGGCAATCACCGCGTACGATCCCGCGTCGGGACGCGGTGCGACGTTCGCGCTGCCGAGCGTACTCGTCGCCGGAACCAACGCCTTCAACATGACGCTCTCCAGCACGCAGCCGTCGGGCACCGGAACCATTCGCGTGCGGCTGTTCGATGCCGCCGGACAACTCGTGACCGGCTATCACGTGCTAAGCCCCGGCTTTCCGATCGATGAGCTCAAAGAGTTGATCGAGACGCCTGGCATCTACGAGCTTGGCGGGCTGACGATTCCGCGCACCGAAGACATCATGGCGGTTCCGTATGGAATCGATTCGAGGTATGGGGATCAGGTCGCGACAGGACGCATGCATCTCGAGTTCGCGGGGCAGACGGCCACGCTCGATCTCCGCCTTCCCGGCCAGGGCAACGTCATCGCTCACATGGGCTGCGCGCCGGGCGTCACCGATTGCAACATCGACGTACACGCGCCGGTGCTCATTACCTACCGCGTCTTCAATCCCTATGCTCAGGAACTCACGCCGCAGGACCGGCGCGTCGATCCTGATGCGAACGGTGTCCTGAACATCACCAAGGTTCCGGTCAATCAGCCAGCAACTGTCGCCACCTACGAGAATCCGTTGGGCTTTGCCTCCGCTTCGGTGGAGATGCAGTTTCAAGGTCAGCAGAAAGAAGTCTTCCTCGTGCTGAATACGACGAGCACGATCTCCGGACGCGTTCTCAACTGGGACCGCCAGACGCCGATCGCTGGCGCGATGGTGCATCTCGAAGGTGGCGCCGCCGACCTCGGCAACTTTCCGACGGCAGCGGACGGATCGTTCCGCATCGCCGGCGTGGCAGCGAGTGCATCGATTCGCGTCATCGCCGAATACTCGATCGATGGCATCTACCGCACCGGATTTATCGACACGCGCACACCGTCGCACGGTGGTCCTGTCGGCAATCTCGTCGTCATTCTTCAGGAACAGGCCAGCGTCGAGGGAACGATCGTCGACGCCGCGGGCGCGCCGGTGCCGCTGGCGCGCTACTGGACGCGCGAGTTGTCGTGGCCTTATCAGACGCACGGCTCATACGAAGCGCCGTTGAGCGCCGATCGCAACGGACACTTCGTCGTGAACAATGTCTTTCAAGGCGGCATCCACATCTCCGCGCAATCGCCGCAATTTCAGGAACAGCGCGGCGAGTATCAGGGCACGATCGGCGGCGAGGCGAACAACCTCGCCGGCGTGCGCATCGTCGTCGGTGCAGGAGGGACGGGCACGATCAGCGTGACCGTGTACGACGGACCGGTGCGCGTTTCGAATGCCGAGACCACATTGCTGCAAGGCAATACGACGTTTGACTTCGGACAGAGCGACGGCAACGGCGTCGTCACGTTCGACAACGTTCCGGTCGGGAACAACTACACGGTTCGTATCGTGTCGCGGGCGCGAGCGCGAACGGGAAGCAGCGGCACGCTCGTCGTCACGCAAGGTGCCCTGACATCGGTCGATGTCGGCCTCACGGTTCTCGGCGTCGTCAGCGGCGTGCTGGTCGACACAGAAGCGTCGCCGGAACGGCTCATTGTGGGCGGTCATGTCACGTTGCAGTCGGGCTACCTGCAGACGCGGACGACGACGGATGCGTCGGGGAACTTCCGCTTCGACGGAGTGCCGGAAGGGCCGTTCCGCATTCAGGGCTACGATTTCGATTCGGGACGGAGCACCATCCCTCCGCTCGATCTCACGCTGACGAGTACGATCCAGGAGCTGACCGGAATCCGGCTCACGCTCGAGCCGACGGCGACGCTCAACGTGCAGGTCTACCTCCCGAATGATTCAGGCGGCGCGGGAGCGGCGGCGCCGCTCGTCGATGCCGTAGTAAGGCAATCTTCCGGCTATTCGCGCGAACAGCAGGGATCAGGTAGCGGCCTGGCGTTTCCGCGGATGCTGGCCAAGTCGCGCTTCGATGTGAGCGTGAAGGAGCTCGGCGGCGAAGAGCGAACGGTGGAAGGGTCCGGCGGATTTGCGAATGGCGCGACATCGGGGACGATCGCGTTGACGTTCGCCACCAGCGGCAGCGTGCAGGTCACGGTCACGTCGGATGATCCGGCCTCGGCGTCGTTGATTTCGTCGGCCAAAGTGACGATCTCCAGCGCGGGACGGTCGCTCACCCTTTTCCCCGATGCCAGCGGAAACGTCTCGGCCACCGGATTGTCATTGGGCACGGTCTGGGCGACTGCGGTCTCGCAGGGACTCTCGGCGTCGGCCAGCGGCACGCTGGCAAGCCGCTCGACCCCCCTGCATCTCACGCTCTCGCTCGGACGCCGTATCACCATGGCCGGTCACGTCGAGGCAGAAGCGGGCGTGGGGCAGCCGTCGGTGAACACGCGCGTGCTCGTGCAGATCTCCAGCACCGCGGCGGCCGGCGGGATCAACATCGAGACGCACACCGACAGCAGCGGCAACTACAGCATCACCGGCGTTCCCGTCGGCAACACGAGCGTGCATTTCGACTTCTACGGTCCCGATGGCGTCACGCGCGGGGCGACGGGAACGGTTTCCATACCGAACGGTACGGTAGACAGCTATCCCGCGCCGAACGTGAAGCTCGATGCCACCGGGCCGCGCGTCGTCAGCATCGATCCGCCCAACAACGCCAACAGCGTCGCGCCAAACGCGCCGGTGACGATCGTACTTACGGAGCCGCTCGCCGCCGGCAGCGTCAACTCAGGGAACTTCCGCGTCATCGCCAGCGACGACTCGCAGTCCGCGCCGGTATCGATCACCACGGCGACGATTGCCGATGGGCAGTATCGCGTGCGCCTTACGCCAACCGCTCTGCTCAAGAGCAACATGACCTACACGATCTCGGTGAGCGACTCCATCACCGATCCGAGCGGCAACAAGATGACGCTGCCGGTGACGACGAACTTCACCACGGTGGACTACACCGAGCCGCGCGTCGTGTCGACGACGCCAACGACTGCGCAGCCGGTCGGCGACGGCACGACGTTCTATCTCCGCTTCAACAAAGCGATCGACGCCAGCGTCTTCGCCAGCGGCGGCAGCGGAACGCTGAAGCTCGAGCAGTTGACCACCAATCACGGATCGCCATCCGGCGCGCCGCTTCCGATTTCCTTCTTCATCGATCCGACCAGCGCGTCGACACTGGTGGTGGCGCCCAACGGCGTCGCGCTCCAGCCGGCGACTTACTACCGGATCACGATCAACGGAACGCGCGACACGCTCTCGCCGCCCAACGTTCAGGCCGCAGCGCAGACGTTCGACTTCTTCTCCGCCGATCATGTCCGTCCGATCGTCACGATCGACGCACCAGCGGCGGCGACGAAGCTCATCGCCGGTGTCGACTACACGGCGACGGTCGCGATCACGGACGAAGGAATCTCGCCGCCGCGCAACTCAACCGACATCAGTTACGTGCAGTGGTTCGATGCCGCCGGCAAGCCGCTGGCCCGCGTGACGACTGCTCCTTTTGGTTACGTGATCCGCGTCGCCAACGGCGTCACCAGCACGACGCTCAAAGCGTCGGCTACCGATCTCTCCGGCAACGTCAGCGACATCGCCACGCAGACATGGGAGGTGACGCCGAACCTGCCGCCGCAGAACATCGTCATCACCGTTCCGGCATCGACGTACGTCGCGCGCAGCGTGGCGCTTTCTGCCACGTTCACGGAAGACGGACTGGCGGTCACGAGCGCGCTGACCGTTACCGGTAAGCATGGCGACGGCACGCCGTACGTGCTCGACGCCGCGCGCATTCATCGCATCAGCGCGCAGCCGCTGCGCCGCAACACGACGTCCGATCCCTGGCCGGCGGTGCAGTACTCCGTTGATGTTCCGGCGGATGTCAAAGAAGCCGACGCCCTTCAGTTCGTACTCACCTTGACCGACGCCGACAACCAGTCGTCGCAGAAGACGGCCACTGTCAACGTTCTCGCCGATACGAATGCGCCGCAAATTACCTCGATGTTGCCGGTCGCAGGGACGCACTACAAGTTCGGCGATGGGTCGCGCAACAAGTATCGGGCGCAGGTGATCGTCGCGGACGCCGAGAGCGGCGTCGCGCACGTGACGTTCGTCATCGACGGCCAGACGAAGGACGTGAAAATCGGCGATCCCGGTGCATCAGCGAACGGGACGACGTTCTTCACCGATGTCGACGTCACCGCGAAAAACGTCGACACGCGCATCCACGTCACCGCCACTGCATACGATTACGACGGCAATCACACCGCGCAGACGGTCGACGTCATCTACGACTCCGTCAACGACGGTACGGCGCCCGTGGTCTGGTGGCTCACGCCGCTCGACGGCGCCGCGGTGGCGAAAGGGAACGTCTCGCTCACGTTGCGCGTCCGCGCGATCGACGACATCCACGTCGACGCCGTCACGTTCGATTCGCCGCTCTTCACCAGCGTGACCGCCGATCGTCTGGCCAACGACCTCTTCGAAAAGCGCGTCACGTTCGATGCGCCGGCGGATGGATCGCCGTTCACGATCAGCGCGACCGTCAGCGACAGCAGCCACCAGACCGTCGTCCCGATCACGATCGATCAGGTCGCCGTCGACGCCGATCTGGCAACCGACAGTCAGATCAACAACACCAATCTCTCCACCTACGCAGGCAAGAGCGTGCGTGTTCACGGCAGCGGAAAGAAGCTCTACATCAGCGTTCCGGTGACGCTGCAGAATCTCATCGTCGCCGACGGCGCGACCGTCAGCAATCCCGACGGCACGAAACTCGATCTCACCGTTCGCGATCATCTCTACGTCGACGGCGATTCCTCTATCGACCTCACCGGAAAGGGCTACCTCGGCGGCTGGGCCTCGCACGAGTCGGGCGGGCAGAACGGCAGCGCGAATGGCGTCACGCTCGGCAACACGAATGTCGGCGGCGCGTCGCCGGCCGGATCGTCGTTCGCATCAGCATCGTACGGAGGGTTCGGCGGCAACGACGCCGGTGCGTCGACCAACGCGAGCTACGGATCGATCACTGCGCCGTCGGACTTTGGCAGCGGTGGTTCGGGTGCCACGTCGTGCTGTTCCGCGGGCGGCAACGGCGGCGGCGCGGCCGTGATCAACGGCGGCACGGGTTCGGACCTTTCGCGCTTCGTCATCGCTGGCGCGATCCGCGCCGATGGTGAAACCGGAACGGGCCGCGCAGGCGCCGGCTCCGGTGGATCGATCAACCTCCATGCGCGCGCGCTCGTCACCGGATGGGCATCGCGCATCACCGCCAATGGCGGCGATGATGATGGAGCCGCCAACACGTCGCGGGGCGGTGGTGGTGGACGCGTCGCCGCGGTCATCTCGGATCGTTTCGATATCGAGCCGGCGCAGCCGTTGATGCAGGCGCGCGGCGGCCGCAACGCCAACAACACCGAGTCGCGCGTTTATGTCGACGGCGGCGCGGGAACACTGTTCGTGCGGAAGCCGGGTGAAGCAAACGGAACACTGTTCGTTTCGTCTGCCGACGAGCGTTACGCCGGATCGTTGCATCTCACGCGCGCGACTCCGCTGGCGACGAGCGCCGGAACGCTTGTCTTCGATGCGCTCAACATCGGCCCGCGTGCGCTGGCGCGCTTCGACAACGATTACACCGTCGGAGCTGCCGCGGCCGTGGTCGATCCGACTGCGGTTCTTCTGCATCCAACCGATCAGCCGTCGGTTGTCATTGCCACTGCGCCTGCGGCCGGAATGTCATTCATCCAGGGCTCTTCGCTCTCGCTGACTTACAACGCGCAATCGAGTGCAGGCGTCGGTGAGGTTCTGGCGACGCTGACGCCGGTGGCCACCCTTCCGTTCGCGTCGTACGACTATCCGGCGTCGATTGCCGCGGCCTCCGCGAATATCGCCATTCCAAACAATGCCCCGCCCGGCAGCGCCACGCTGAAATTGCGCGTCACCGACCGCTCCGGCCGCACCGCGGAAACGGCGACGACGAGTTACACGATCGTCGCGAACACCGCGCCGCTCATCACCCAGTTCGACGTAACGCCTGTGTCGTTGCAGCTCTACGCCGGTCATCCGATCACGGTCGCCGCCGCGTCGTCGGACGACTTGAACGTCACGGCCATGACGCTGGCGTCATCGGTGGGAACGATCGCGCCGGTCACACCAACGCCGAATCCGGCCACGCACGGATTGACCGCGAACTACACGATCACGATCCCTCCAACGACGCCCGGCGGAACGAACGCGCAACTGACGCTGACCGCGACCGACGGCAGCGGCCTCGTCGCCACGCAGACGAAGAGCGTGGCCATCCTTCACGACACGATCGCGCCAACCGTAACCGCCTCCGCCCCGTCGACCGTGCAGGAATCCGCCGGCGCGACGTTCAACGCCACCGCCTCGATCGTCGACGCCGAAGTGGGCGTCGTCAGCGCATACGCATCGTTCGAAGGGAAGCAGTATCCGATGACCTTCAACTCCGGATCGCAGACGTGGACGACCTCACCCGCGATCCCGGTGCCGAACGTCGATGGAACGGACCCCGTGCCGAAGTCGCTGGTCGTCTACGCCCGCGACTACGAAGGCAACATCGGATCGAGCGCTATGTTGACAATCAATATCCAGCCGCTCGTCGACGCAGCCGGTCCGGCGGTCAACTGGCTCTGCGCCAGCCCCGGCGCGATCTATCCGGCCGGCGTGCCGTTCACCTTGCGTCTGTCGGCGGTTGGATCCTCGCAGGCCAATGGCGTGCAGTCGGTGCAGTTCTACGTTGATGAGCTCGCGCCGGTCGATGCGACGGCGACCGGCAACAACACCTACGAGATCACGATCACGCCCGCCGCCGGTGTGACATCGATGAACGTGCGCGCCGTCGCCACTTCCGTATCGAGCAACAGCAACGACGCGCTGACAACGATCGTGTTTGACACGACGCCCATCACGACGACGAATCTCACGATCGACACCACGAACACGACGTACGACGGCACAAAGTCGCTGCTCATCGGATCGGGCGCGACGGTCACGATCATCGGACCGCGCGCCTTCCGCAATCTCGCGGTCTACAGCGGCGGCACCCTCGTGCAGAAACAGACGAATCTCGCGCACGCCGACGCCATCACCGCTGATCGTTTCTTCGTCGCCTGCGGCGGCGTTGCCGATGTGTCGTCGCAAGGCTTCGCGCGCAACACCGCCAATCCCGGCGCCGGCGCTCCTGCCAACCTGTCCGGCGGCGGCCATCTCGGGCGCGGCGGCAAGTGGGATCCGATGTTCGGCGCGACGTCGGGCAGCGCCTACCAGCCGCTGGAGGCTGGTGGCGGCGGTAACGCCAGTGATGCCGCGGCAACCGTGTCGGGCGGCGGCGCGCTTCGCGTGATCGCAACCTCGTCGGCGTCGATCGACGGAATCATTCGCGCCAACGGCGGCGGACAGTCGGCGTACGGTGGCGGCGCGGGCGGTTCGATCTGGATCTCCACAACGGGCCGTTTCGCCGGATCAGGCTCCATCGAAGCGCGCGGCGGCGAAAGCAATGCGGGATCGAATGACCGCGGCGCCGGCGGCGGCGGCGCGATCGCGCTCGAGTACGACACCAGGAGCGGCACTCTCTTCGACAACGCGGCGCAGATGAGTGCGCGCGGTGGCAGCAGCGCCACCGGCGCCACGGGCGGCACGGGAACGATTTTCCTGCGCGGGACGAAATCGGCCTATGGCGATCTCGCGATCGACGCGAAAGGTGTCGCGAATGGCACGACCGAACTGCCGTCGTTCGGCAGCGCGTCGGTAACTTCGATTCCCTCCGCGAAAACGGCCCTACTCGATGCGCTCTACATTCCGCCCTTCTTCGCCGGCCACTACCTCCAGGTCACCGCGCCGGACAATTCGACGCGCGGTACGTGGCGCATCGCATCGGTGACGAACGGTCCGTCGACGCGGGCGTTCGGCGGCTTTGCCACGATCCGCACGCAGGACAGCGTCGCGTATGACGGCTACCTCCTCTACTCCGATCGCGGCTACACGCTTTCTGGAACAACCACACAATGGATCGCTGCGCGCTACAACGCCGGCGCGTGGCAATACGACAACGACGCGGCGTTCGTCACCTTCACGCCCGACGCGGGTGATCGGATCTTCGCCAGCTTCAGCAAGGATGCCCCGGCGATCACGTCGGTCACGCCGATCGCATGCTGCGCCGCGATCAACGGTGTGGCAACGGTACAGATGGTGAGCGGCGAGCTTCTCGCCAACGTCAACGATGCAACAGGGCAGGTTCCGTACGCCGACCCGGGAGAATTCATGCTCCGTCCCGACGCGAACGGACGCGGCGTCGTTCTCGCTGCGGAGCCAGCGCGCGTCACGCTGGAGGATGCGGCGGGATCACCGGTCGACGTTCGTACGGGCGATCGTGTTCGCGGTGCCTATCGATTCGATCATTTGACCGTCACTGGCGCGCGCGTGCAGACTAACGATCTGCTGCTCGTCACGAATCCGATCGCGGCCGATGCGTCATCGAAGGTCATCACCAGCAACAGCGGCGCGCCGGTGATCGACCCGGCGAAGATCACGTTCGGCTCCGGTCCGAACGGAGCCCTGCTGATCGGATTCGCGGGCGCGGTGAGCGACGTCGATGTCCCGCTGCAGGTGATCGTGCACGACCAGACGCGCGGTGCCGCACCGCCGCAGACGTTCGCGTTGCAGAACGCGCAGAACATCAGCACCGGATCGAAGGGTGGATTCTCGATCGCACGCATGAGCGCGGGCAGCGGCACCTTCGGCGACAGCGGCGCGTCGTCGATCGATACCTTGGTGCAGGGGTACGTTAGCTTCCGCGCCTCGCAGACGAACGGAAACCTCAACGCAGGCTTCGTCGTCAATGACACGACGCGCGACAGGAATGACCCGTCGCAGAATGTCTTCCATCTGCGCGGCGACGGGCAATGGGAAGTTTGGGCGGCCGGCGCGATCACGGCGAGCGCCAGCGGCGCATACGCGACATCAACGAGTTTCCGGATCGAGAAATCGGTATCCGCGATTCGCTGGTTCGTCGACGGCCGCAACGTGTACGAACTGACCTCGGGCGTTCCCGCGTCCGTCCGTTTCGATGCCGCGTTCGAAGCGAACGGCATCGAGATCAACTCGATCATCCTCGACCGCGTCAATGCCGCGCAGAGTGTTTTCACCGTTCAAGCCGCGGCGGACGGATCGTTCTCGACGCCGGTCGAAGGAACTTCGGGAGATGCCTTCGCCGTCGCTGCGCGCGATGCGCACGCCTATCCGGCAACGTCCGCAGAAGCCGCGATCGGCTCCTTCCCGAGCACGATCGGTGTCGCGTCGGTCGCGTTGCAACCGGCCTCGATCGCAGGCGGCGCGAAGACGACCGTCACGATCACGCTGCTCCAGCCTGCAGGAAGCGCCGGCGCGATCGTCTATCTCAGCAGCTCGAATCCAGCGGTTGCGCCTGTTCCTGCATCGATCACGATCGCGGCCAACGCACTATCCGCTTCCTTCACCATCACCACGCCGTCCGTCGCCTCATCGTCGAGCATCACCATCGGCGCGTCCTACGCAGGCTCTACACAAACGGCGACGCTGACCGTCGTTCACGATGCGAACGGCCCATCCGTAACGATCACGAAGCCGCTCGCCGGCACGACGATCACCGAAGGGCAGCCGATCGCGGTCGAAGCGACGATCGTCGACGCAGAAGTCGGCGTGAAGCAGGCGGCGGCGGTGATTGATGGCATCAGCGTTCCGATGACGCTCGATCCCGTGCGCGCCAATGTCTGGACCGCAACGGTCACCGCGCCTGATGTCGATCCGCCGTCCGATGTTCCGAAGCAGATCTCCGTGAGCGCGAGCGACTTTGAGAACAACGCATCCGCACCGGCGAGCGTCACGGTCAACATCCATCCGATCATCGATGCGCTCGCGCCAACCGTGACGTGGGTCTGCGGCAACGGCTCCATGTACCCAGCCGCGGCGAACGCCCCGCTCACGGTCAAGGTCACGCCGGCAACCGGCGATTCGATCAACACGGTCACGCTAACGATCACCGGTCCGTCGGGATCGCAGACGTTCCCGATGACGCTGGCGAGCGGCAACTATCAATACACCTACGCCGTTCCAGCCGCTGCCGACGGCACCGTCATCACGCTACGTGCTGTAGCGACGACATTTGCAGGCAAGACGAATGGCGCAACCGCGTCGCTGACGATCATCGGCGGCACCGCGTCGACATTCGCATTCGCGAGCGGCGGCACGATCAACGCTACGGACACGCAATACGAGAACGGCACGATCATCGTCACCGGCGGCACGCTGACCATCGCCGGTCCGCATCGCTTCGCACGATTGACCGTGATCAACGGCGCGACGGTCATTCATCCGGGAGCAACAGCCGGGATCATCTCGCCGCTCGACATCACAGCGACCACGTTGTACGTGGCGTGCAACAGCGCGATCGAGGGATCGTCGCGCGGCTACGCGGCGACGGCAACCTATCCCGGAGCGACGCCTCCCGGCGCGAACAACGGCGGAAGTCACATCGGCCTCGGCGCGGGCGTCGGTGCGCAAACCGGCACGTCGTTTGGCAGCGTGTATCGACCATCCGAAGCTGGTGCGGGCGGTGAGAGCGGTACAGCGGGTGGCGGCGTGATTCGCCTCAACAGCAGCGCGATCGTGCTCGATGGATCGATCAACGCGAACGGCGGAGACTCAGGAGGCTTCGGCCGCAGCGGCGCGGGAGGATCGATTTGGATCACCACCGGAACGCTATCCGGCGCGGGCAGCGTCGGGGCGAATAGCGGCCTGGGGAACTGGGGAATCGGCGGCGGTGGTGCGGTGGTCATCGAGTACAGCAGCGGAACGGCTCCGGCGTGGAAGATCAGCGCGAAGACGCGCTTGATCGACGGCACTCGCGGTGGCGGAGCAGGATCGGTTCTGGTGAAGGGCCCGCAGTCGCTGTACGGCGATCTGACGATCGACAACGGCGGCATCAACGATCAGCCCACATCGCTTCCCGCGCTCGGATCGGGCGTCGCGCAGGCAGGAACCAGCGGCGCGACGCTGGTGACCGATCGCGCCGCGAACATTCCCGCGTACTTTGCCGGCCATTGGGTGGAAATCACGACTGCGGCCGGCGTTCTGAAGGGCACATGGCGTATCGGCGCAGTGACGGCCAACAGCAAGACGGTAACGCTCGAAGCGAATGGAAGCGATGTACCCGCAGCCCAGCCGGGCGATCGGTGGAGCGGCGTTTATCGCTTCGACAGCATAACCGGCCCCTCGGGAGTCGTCGTACTCGCGGATCCGATTCGGTTGGGTGGCGGTGGTGTCAGCACAATGTTCTCCGGTCCGGCAACCGCCGGACAAACCTTCGATCTTCGGGCTCCGGTCTCATCGACGCTGGCGATGACGATCAGCGGCGGTGTGACGGTGACGGGCATCGCTGCGCCGTCGCTCCATCTGCTGGCCGGAGCTACGCTGTCCGGCGGATCGTCAGCGCTGCCATTGACGATCGACGTCATAGGCGCGATCACGGTCGACGCGGGCGGAGCGGTCGATGTGACCGGACGCGGCTACCCGCTCAACACGTCGTATCCGGGTGCAACGCTGCCGGCGAATGGTACTGGCGGCAGTCACATGGGGATCGGTGGAGTGAATGACCCGCCGACGTCGTCGGCGTTCGGCAGCGTCTACCATCCACGGGAAGCGGGAGGCGGCGGAGAAGGCAATTCGGATGGACTTACCGGTGGAGGGGTGGTTCGCATTACGGCTGGAAGCGTTGCTCTGGCCGGCGCGATTCGCGCCGACGGGGCGGCGCCCACCGCTCAGTTCAAACGGGGAGGAGCGGGCGGCTCGATCTGGATCAGCACCGCCAGTATGAGCGGCGCCGGCACTCTCTCCGCGAACGGATCGAGCGCGTACTTTGGAACGGGTGGCGGCGGCGCAATCGCGATCGAGTACACGAGCGGAACATCTGTCCCCTGGACGATGACCGCGAAAACCGGCGCATCCAACTTCGCCCCGACTCACCAGGGCGGCCCTGGATCGATTTACCTGCACGGCCCGCAGGCGACGTACGGTGACCTCACCGTCGATAACGCCGGCGTCGCCGGAGAGGCAACGAGTCTCCCGTCCCTCGGCATTGGGTTCGCTGTTTCAGGGACCGCCGGCGCCACGCTCGTCACGGACCGTGCGGTCAACATTCCAGCGTACTTCGTGAGCCACTGGGTGGAGATTCGCAATGCGTCTGGGGCGGTGAAGGGCATTTGGCGGATCGGTTCGATCGATGCGGTGAATGCGAAGAGTGTCACGCTGTTGCCGAACGCCGCCGAAACGATCGGCCTGCAGACTGGCGATAGCTGGCGCGGGATCTATCGCTTCGATCACATCACGGTGACCGGAGCGAGTGTGAGCACGGCCGATCGTCTCGATTCGAGCAACCCACCGCAATTGCTGAATGGCGGCACGATCGTCGGCAACAACCAAGGCCCGCCAGTCGTCGTCTCGGCGAAGATCACGCTGACCAGCGGCACGCTGGGACCAGTTCTCACCGGAACGGCCGGTGCGGTCAGCGACACCGATCAACCGATCACCGTCTTTGCCCAGAACACGACGTCGGGACAATCGTTCAGTGTCACGGCCGCCGCTGATGGGAGCTTCGCCATTTATCCGCGCGGCGCGACCGGTGATTCGATCAGCGTATTTGCACGCGATGGAAACTTCTTCCCGATGCAATCGCAGCCGGTCGTCATCGGGACGCTGCCTTCGGGAAATGTGACTCCGTCAACGATTCCGATCACGTCGACGATGACGAACGATGGCAACTTCCGCGCGCGGCGACTGGCGTTCGACGGCAACAAGCTCGTGGCGCAGAACTATCCGTCCGGCGTCGACACCAACAAGGTTCTCGTATTCGATCTCTCCTCGGGCGGCCCGTCATGGGTGCAGACGATCAGCGCGCCGGTCAACACGCGGGATGTGATCGTCAGAAACAACGTTGCGTATATCGCCGGCGGAAGTGTTTACGCATACGACTTGTCCGTGAGTCCGGCCACGCAGTCGCAGGCGAGCGTCTCGTGCGGCGATTCCTACAGCGCCGCGATTGATGGCGCGTACCTCTTTGCGGGCTCCGCATGCGGCGACGGACACATCGAGGTCTACGACGTTACGAACCCGAAGGTCCCGGTGCGCCTGCGCAATCAGGGGACGGGCATCAGCGGCACGTATCGCCAGCTCATTCCGTATGGCAACTACCTGATCGGAATCAATCCCGATGGCGGATCCGGCGGATCGGATGTCGTGATGATCGACCGCCGCGACATCAACAACCTCTTCAAGGTGTGGGAAGGGAAGATCAGCAGTTTCACCGGCTTCCGGGCCGCCTTGCAGGGAACGATGCTGTACGTAAACAGCCTCGAGGGATCGGTTGCCGTCGTCGACGTCAGCGTTCCGACAGCCGGCGTTGTGAAGTCGGTCTACTCCGGCGGAACGTCCGCTCACGGGATTACAGCCGTCGGATCGCTGGCGTTCCTTGCCGCGGATACGGCCGGAGTCGTCGGCGTGAATGCCGCCGATCCTGCGAATCCGAGCGGAGCGGGTGGCGTGGCTACATCGCCGCAGGCAGCGTGGGATGTCGTCATCCGCGGCCAGCTCGGAATCGTTGCCGCCGAGGACAGGCTGGTGACGTTTACGGCAGCGGTGACGCCGCAGGTGAACGCATCGAAGATCTCGATGTCGTTCGATGGCCACTCGGTCACCGTGCAGGGATCATCAACATCGATTCTGGGCGCCACGCCGCTCACGTGCGAGGTGCGCGATGACACAAGCGGCGTGAAAGCGAGCGGCGTGACGGTCGCGTCGGACGGCAGTTTCAGCGCAACGATCGCCGCGGCGGCCGGTGATGCGATCAGCATCGTCGCCACGGACGCGGGCGGATTGAAGAGTGCCGTTGTTTCCGTCGGTCCCGTGCCCTTCGGATCGAGCGCGCCGTTCGTGCCGATCACGGCGGCGATGGCCAACGGCGACGGCAATTTCCGCGCGCGTCATATTGCGATCGAGGGAACGACGCTGGCCGCGGTGAACTATCCGATCGGCGGAACGGATACGAACAAGCTGCTGATCTTCGACATCGCCGGCGCGACGCCCGTGCGGACGCAGACGATCAATGTTCCGGTCAACACGCGCGACGTAGCGGTGAAGAATGGGGTGGCGTACGTCGCTGGTGGAAACCTCTATGCCTACGATCTCTCCACGAATCCTGCCGGGCAGACATCGGCCGGCGTCTCCTGCGGCGATTCCTACAGCGTGGCGGTCGACGGCCCCTACGCGTTCGCGGGCTCGGCGTGCGGCGATGGGCACATCGAGATCTACGACATCACCAACCCGAAGGTACCCGTTCGTCTTCGCAATCAGGGCACCGGTGTGAGCGTCACGTACACGCAGCTCATTCCATACGGGAACGGGAACTATCTGATCGCCATCACCCCGAACGGAGGAGCCTCCGGCACCGACGTGGTGATCATCGACCGGCGTGATATCAACAACCTCTTCAAGGTGTCGGCAACATCGGTGCCCGGCATCATTGGATTCCGCGGGACGATATCGGGACAGAAGTTGTACCTGGCGGGTGAGGGGAGCAACACCACGATGGCCGTCGTGGATCTCAGCAACGTGGCAGCGCCAACGTCTGTCGTTGTTGCGACGAACGGCGGATCGCGCGGCGTTGCGGTGACCGGGAATCTCGCGGCGTTCGGTGATGGCTCTTCGGGCGTGACGTTCTTCGACGTAACGAATCCGAGCGCGCCGCGATTGATCGGCACGCAGAACGTCGGCGGCATGAGTTGGGATGTGCTCTTCGCGGGCGGAAAACTCTACGCGGCGGCCGAGCAGGGGATTGCAGTCATTAATAGTATTGCCGCGCCGCCGATCGTCGATCGTTCGCGGATTACCGTCGTGCGCGGAGCGTCCGCCACCGTGTCGGGCAGCGCCGGCGCAATCAGCGGAGCGGCGACGCCGATCACCGCGCAGGTGAAGAACACGACCTCGAATGGGACCGGGAGCAGCGTGACGGTCGCGAGCGACGGCAGCTTCACCGCGACGATCGCCGGTGCGTCCGGCGATGCGCTGAGCCTCATCGTCACGGACGCGCTTTCCGCGACGACCACGATCGGCATCGGCATCATTCCGTTTGGTTCGGTCGTCCAGATACCGACGATCAACCCTGCCGGCGACAGCAACTTCCGCGCGCGGCGCATCGCAATCGACGGAACGACGCTCGCGGCAGTGAACTACCCGACGGGCGGGACTGATACGAACAGGATGCTCATCTTCGACATCTCGGGCGCGGCTCCTGCCGTTTCGCAAACGATCACCGTACCCGTCAACACGCGCGACGTGGCGGTGAAGAACGGCGTGGCGTATGTGACCGGTGGAAACTTCTACGCATACGACCTCTCGAAGAATCCCGCCACGCAGAATTCGGCGGGCGTTTCCTGCGGCGATACCTACAGCCTGGCTATCGACGGTGTTTACGCGTATGCCGGTGCAGCCTGCGGAGACGGACGGATCGAGGTCTACGACATCACCAACCCGAAGGTCCCCGTTCGCGTTCGCAACCAGGGAACCGGCGTCAGTCTCAACTACACGCAGCTCATCCCGTACGGAAACTACCTGATTGGCATCTCGGATAGCGGAGGAACGTCTGCGAGCGGAATCGATGTGGTGGTAATCGACCGGCGCGACAACAACAATCTGTTCAAGGTATCGGCAACGGCGATCCCTGGAATCGTTGGATTCCGCGGTGCGGTGTCGGGACAGAAGTTGTACATGTCCGGGCAGGGAAACAACACCGCAATGGCCGTCGTCGATCTGAGCAACGTGGCAGCGCCAACGTTTGTCGTCGTGCCGACGTCTGGCGGATCGCGCGGTGTTGCAGTGACCGGCAATCTCGCCGCGTTTGGCGACGGCTCATCGGGCGTGACGTTCTTCGATGTGACGAACCCGAGCGCGCCGGTCTTGATCGGCACGCAGAACGTCGGCGGCATGTGCTGGGATGTTCGCTTCGCCGGTGGAAAGCTCTACGCCGCGGCCGAACAAACCATCGCCGTGATCAACAGCGTCGCAGCGCCGCCGATCGTCGACACGTCGCGCATCACGATCGTGCGCGGCGCGACGGCGACGGTCTCCGGCATCGCGGGTGCGATCACCGGCGCGGCCACGCCGATCACCGCGCTGGTGAAGAACACAACCTCCGGCGTGAACGGCAGCAGCGTGACCGTCGCTGCCGACGGCAGCTTCACGGCGACGATCGCCGGCACATCCGGCGATGCGCTGAGCCTCGTCGCTACCGACGCGGTTTCGGCGACGACCACGATCAGCATCGGCATCATTCCGTTTGGCTCGGTCGTTCAGGTTCCGACGATCAGTCCCGCCGGCGACAACAACTTCCGCGCGCGGCGCATCGCCATCGAAGGAACGACGCTGGCCGCAGTGAACTATCCGATGGGCGGGACGGACACGAGCAAGATGCTCATCTTCGACATCTCCGGCGCGACTCCTGTTGTGTCGCAGACGATCAGCGTCCCGGTCAACACGCGCGACGTGGCGGTGAAGAACGGCGTCGCGTATGTGACCGGGGGGAACTTCTACGCGTACGACCTCTCGAAGAATCCCGCCACGCAGAATTCGGCTGGCGTTTCCTGCGGCGATACGTACAGCCTGGCTATCGACGGTGTTTACGCGTATGCCGGCGCGGCGTGCGGCGACGGACGGATCGAGGTCTACGACATCACCAACCCGAAGGTCCCGGTGCGGCTGCGCAACCAGGGCACCGGCGTCAGCCTCACGTATACGCAGATCATTCCGTACGGGAACTACCTGATTGGCATCTCGGATAGCGGAGGAACGTCCTCGACCGGGATCGACGTGGTGATCATCGACCGCCGCGATATCAACAACCTGTTCAAGGTGTCGGCGACGGCGATCCCGGGAATTGTCGGCTTCCGAGGAACGGTGTCGGGGCAGAAGTTGTACGTGGCAGGGCAGGGAAGCAACAACGTGATGGCCGTCGTCGATCTGAGCAATGTCGCCGCTCCGACGTTCACAGTCGTCTCGACATCAGGTGGATCACGCGGTGTGGCAGTGACTGGGAATCTCGCTGCATTCGGCGACGGCTCGTCGGGCGTGACGTTCTTCGACGTCACCACGCCAAGCACGCCGCGGCTGATCGGTACGCAGAACGTCGGCGGCATGTGCTGGGATGTTCTCTTTGCGCGAGGAAATCTCTACGCGGCTGCCGAGCAGACTGTGGCCGTGATCAACAATGTCGCCGCGCCGCCGAGTGTCGACACGTCGCGCATCACGATCGTGCGAGGAGCGACGGCCGCAGTGTCGGGCAGCGCGGGCGCGATCACCGGCGCGGCGACGCCGATGACGTTGCAAGTGAAGAACACGACCAGCAGCGTGAACGGAAGCAGTGTGACCGTTGCTGCGGACGGCAGCTTCTCGACGACGATCGCCGGCGTGCCGGGTGATTTGCTGAGCCTCGTCGTTACCGACGCAGTCACCTCCACGACCACGATCAACCTCGGCATCGTTCCCTTCGGTCCGCTCGTCCAGGTTCCGACGATCGTTCCGGCAGCGGACAACAACTTCCGGGCGCGGCGCATGGCCATCGAAGGAACGACGCTGGCGGCAGTGAACTATCCGACCGGCGGAACGGACACCAACAAGCTGCTGATCTTCAACACGTCCGGCGCGACGCCCGTGCTATCCCAAAAGATCAACGTGCCCGTCAACACGCGCGATGTGGCGGTGAAGAACGGCGTGGCTTATGTCACCGGTGGAAACTTCTACGCCTACGACCTGTCGACGAATCCCGCCGGACAAGCATCCGCCGGCGTCTCGTGCGGCGACACGTTCAGCCTGGCAATCGACGGAACGTACGCGTATGCGGGCGCGGCGTGCGGCGACGGGCGGATCGAGATCTACGACATCACCAATCCGAAGGTGCCCGTGAGAATTCGCAACCAGGGCACCGGCGTGAGCGTCACCTACACGCAGCTCATTCCGTACGGAAACTACTTGATCGGCATCACGGACAACGGAGGAAGCTCCGGCCCCGACGTGGTGATCATCGACCGCCGCGATGTCAACAACCTCGTGAAGGTGTCGGCGACGGCAATCCCCGGTTTCGTCGGGTTCCGCGGCGCGGTCTCGGGTTCGAGGTTATACGTCTCCGGACAAGGAAGCGCATTCGCGATGGCCGTGATGGATCTCAGCAATGTGGCTGCTCCCACCTTCGCCGTTGTATCGACAGTGGGCGGATCGCACGGAGTGGCGGTGTCCGGCACGCTGGCAGCCTTCGGTGATGCCATTTCAGGAGTGACGTTCTTCGACGTCACGAATCCGGCCGCGCCGCGGCTCATCGGAACACAAAATGTTGGTGGTATGAGTTGGGATGTGCTCTTCGCCAGCGGAAAGTTGTACGCGGCGAGCGAGCAACTCATCAACGTGATCGATCTGACGGGGGCGGGCGGTTTCTTCGCGCTCGCGCCGGTGATCGATTCCTTCCAGTTGCGCCCGCCGGATCCGATCGTCCTTCGTGCCGATCGTTCCCGCATTACGGTCGACGAGCGCAACGGGGCGATGATCGTGCGTGGCTCGCGCGGCGCACTCACCGGCCCACAGCCGATCTCGATCGAGATACGGAACGTGACGCTCGGCACGAGCGTGCCGGTCGTCCCGGTGCGGGAAGATGGATCATTCGAAGCGATCATCAACGCTCTGCCGGCCGATCATCTGCTAATCGAAGTCATGAGCGGCGACGGTGAGCAGCTCGAGATCGACCTCGGAGCGCCGGCAGGAGGCGCGCAGTGAGAGTCAAAAGTTTTCACGCGGAGACGCGGAGACGCGGAGCGGTTTTCCCCGCGTCCTCCGCGTCTCCGCGTGAAACGCTTTTAACGATCCTCATCAGCGTCGCAGTTGCCTTATTCTCCGCCACCGCATTCGCGCAAAATAACGCCGTCGCCTACAGCGCCGACTTTCAGTCATACACGCCGCAGGCAAACGCCGCTGGTTGGATCGATACATCCTCCCCGGCGACGACGCACGCCGATCATCTCTTCAAGACCTGGCCCGATCCGCTGCAGACGAATAGCAGCAACGTTGTCTACGGCGTGAAGCCGGCCGGCGGCGAGCCGCGCAGCGGGCGATTCTCGACCTACACCGGCGCCACGTTCACAGGCCGCGGTCATTTCGAGTATCGAGGACGATTCCTCCGCACCTCATCGAGCGGCGCAGTGGGAATGACGTTCTTCGCGTCGCTGCCGGAGACGCTGTCGGCGTACGTCATCGGCTTGAAGCAAGAGCCGTTCGGCGCGCAGACGATGCAGCTCTTCGCGCTTGGCGGCGGCGCACCGGAAGGCGTCATCGACAGCCACTTCACGCCTGACGGAACGCATTGGACGAACTTCCTGATCCAGGCGGACGACATCGGCGGCGCGACGAACATCCGCGCGCGCTTCTGGACGCAAGGCTCGCCCGAGCCGGCGACGTTCTCGATCGATGCGAAGGACATTTCCGCGTCGCGCCTGACGAGCGGACGCATCGGCGTGTGGGCGGGCGGCAATGGCGATGCTTTCGTCGACGATCTGATCGCAACGTCGGCTGCCACGGAGCGAACGTCATCGTCGATCACCTTCATCAATGCCCGCTCGCACAACACGCTCGATCCGGCGCGGCTCGCGCTCTTCAAAGGGACCGGCGCGCTGCAAGTGCTCGTGACCGGCGAGCTCTCCAGCGCCACCCTCGACAACGCTCCCTTCGCACTCGGCGCGCCGGTTCCCCAGTCCGACGGCAGCCTGCTCTACTCGCCGAGCGCAATCACGATCGACGGCACGCACGCGCTGGCGGTTCACGCCGGCGACGCTGACGCCACGCTGCGATTTCTCGTCGATCAGAATCCTCCCGTCGTCGCACTGAAAGCGAATGCCGCGCTCTTCGCTGATGGGACGATCTTCGATCGCGATGTCGCGCTGACCGCCGACATCACAGACATCTCGAAGACCACGAGCGTCGTCACGCTCGACAACGTCACGACATCCCTTCCCGCGTCCGTGGCGGGCGAGGCCCAGCATCGGGTCAGCGTCACTGTCACCGACGAAGTGGGATGGCCGACGACAGTGAGCGAATCGTTCGTCGTCGACAAGACCGCGCCGGTCGTCACGATCACCGCGAACGGCAATCCGCTGACGACAGGCGCGATCTTCAACGCGCCGGTGACGCTCGGCTGGACGGTCGAGGACTTGACGTATGACGCCGCGCAGGTCACCGCCACACTCGACGGCGCGCCGATTGCCGCGGGCGCGATCGTCTCTGCCGACGCGATCCACTCGGTCGTCGTCAGCGCGACGGACAGTGCGCACCACACGACATCCGTCACCCGCGGATTCACGCTCGACCGCAAAGCGCCGGCCGCGCAACTCTTCGCCAACGGCACCGTGTTCAACGACGGCTCTTCGTTCAACGTCCCGGTCGCGTTCACGGTCCAGACCGATGCGGCATCGTCCACGGTTGACGTAACCGTCGACGGCGCTTCGTACACGCCCGGTACGAACGTGACCGAGGAAAAGCAGGGACACCTCATCAAGGTCGTCGTTATGAGCGCCACGAACAACGTCACCACGCTCGGGCCGTTCCACTTCACGATCGACCTGACCAAGCCGGTCATTGCTCTCACCCTCTCGGGCCAGACCGTGATCAACGGCATGATCTTCAATCACGACCTGCAGCCCTTGGTTAGTGCCACCGACAACTTTTCACCAGCGCCCGTGCGCAAACTGTTCATCGACGGCATCGAAGCGCCGCTCAATGCCTCGATCACGTCGGAGAACGATGATCACACGATCTCCGCGTCGGCCACTGACGATGCAGGGAACATCGCCACGATCGGACCGTTGCACTTCATCCTCGACAAGACACCGCCGGTGATCACGTTCACGACCCCGCAGAACGACGCGATCGTCACGCCGCCGCTGGTCACGGTGCAAGGCTCCAGCGGCGATGCGGTGATATTGACGGTGGCAGGCCGCACGGTCGTCCCGAATCCCGACAAGACGTTCACCGCAGCAAACGTCACGCTCGCGGAAGGCCGGAACGAGATCGTGGGAGAGGGGACGGATCGGGCGGGCAACATCGGCCGCGCCACGCTCGTCCTCAATCTCGATACGCGCGCGCCGGAGCTGACCATCACCGCGCCCGCGGCGAGCTCCTGTCTTCGCTCCACGCAGATCAGCGTTACCGGCAGGACGATCGATCCGCATGCGGGCGGTGTGATTGTGTCGCTCGTGCCGTCGAGTGTTGCGCCCGTGAGCGCCGCGGTCGCCGCGGATGGAACGTGGACAGCGACGATTGTCGCGCCCGCCGAAGGTTCGTACACGATCATCGCCGAGGGGAGCGACAGCGTGGGGCATGTGAACCGCGTTACGTTACCGGTCGTCATCGACAGCACGCCGCCGAGTGTGCAGGTGACCGAGAGCGGCGCGGCGTTCAACGGAGGCGTCGCCAATCGTTCTCTTACCATTGCTGTTCGCGCCGCGGACGCGGACACGGCGGCATCGCTCACCACCACTCTGAACGGCCAGCCGTTCGTCAGCGGCACCGCAATCACCTCCGACGGCGACTACACGCTCACGGCGTCGGCGCGCGACTGTGCGGGGAACAACTCGAACGTTCGCACCATCACGTTCACGATCGACACGCACGCACCGTCGATCGTCTCGATGGCGCCGGCGGACGCGGCCAGCGTCGGATCCGCGCAACAGACCATCAGCGGAACGCTCGATGCGGACGACGTCGCGTCCGTCGTGATGACCGGGACGCCGTATGTCGCATCGGTCAGCGGACGCAATTTCAGCTTCGCGAATGTTGCGCTGGCCGAAGGACCGAATCACTTCACGCTCGTGGCGACGGATCGTGCTGGCAATTCGTCGACGAAAGCGTATGCGCTCACCAGCAAGTCGACGATTCCGATCGTCGACATCATCGAGAGCGGCAACGCCATTGCCGCCGGCACGCTCTTCAATCGCGCCGTCGTGCCGGTGATCCGCGTCAGCGAGAGCGGGACGACGATCGCTGCGACATTGAATTCCAATCCGTTCACGAGCGGTACCGCGATCACCGCCGACGGCAGCTACACGCTGCGTGCAACGGCTGCCGATGGATTCGGGCATACGTCAGCCGAGGCGACGGCGACGTTCTCGGTGGACACGACGCCGCCGGTGGTGAGGATCACCTCGCCGGCAAACGACGCCGTGATCCACGCCAATCAAGCGGATGTTCGCGGCACAGTCAGCGGCGGAGACATCGCGCGATTCACCGTCGGCGGCATCGTTACAACGCCCGCTGGCGATGGATCGTTCAGCGTGAGCGTGCCGGTGGAATCAGGGATCAACACGATCACCGCGTCCGCGGTCGATCGCGCCGGTAACAGCGGCAGCGATGTCGTCACCGTGACGCGTGACGCCGCAGCGGCCGGCATCATCCTCACGATCCCGGTCGACAACGTGATCACCAATCGCACGACCACGCCTGTGGCCGGCCAGGTCCTCACGCCGGCGATCGCGGCAAACGTGACGGTGAACGGCAACGCCACGCCGCTCGACGCGGCGGGCGTGTTCCGCAAGGACGCGGTCACGCTCGTCGAGGGCGACAACACGATCACCGCTTCTGTCGTCGACAAGAGCGGCACGACCAACTCGGTGAGCGTGCACGTCCCCGCCGACTTCACCCCGCCGCATCTTCGCGTACTGGCTGGCGGCGAGGAGTTGAAAGCGGGCGCGCGTTTCACGGCAGCGCCGGTGATCGCGCTCGATGTCAGCGACGCCGGCGGGTTGAGCGCGACGTCGCTCACGATCGACGGCGTTGCCGTCGCCGCGCCGTTTACGCCCGCGGCGAACGGCGGTCACGCGCTCGTCGCTGTAGCGCGCGACGTCGCCGGCAACGAGACGCGCGTCGATCGCACGTTCTCGATCGGCGATGTCGTCGCCGGCAGCGGAGGATGTCCCCCCGCATCGTTCGACCCACCCGATCGCAGCACGATCGCCAGCGATCATGTGCTTCTCAGCGGACGCGCCGCCGCGCCGAACGTCCGCGCCGGCAACGCGTTGGTCGCGGTCGCAGACGGCGCATTCGCGACATCGGTCGCGCTGCCGAGTGAAGGGGCGAACACGATCTCGATCACCTGCGCCGATGCCGCCGGGCAGGCACTCGCCTCGCCATCGACCATCACGCTCTTCCGCTTCACGAACGCTCCCTCAGTGACGATCACGTCGCCGGTCACCGATGCGGAGATCACCACCGAGAAGACGCAGGTCGCCGTGAGTGTCGGCGCGGGCGTGACGTCGGGCGACATCAATGGCATCGGCTTCGCGATTACCGGCGATCCATCGATCCCGCATACGCTGACAATCGACAACGTCCCGATCGCCAACGGCCTCAACGTGATCACCGCGCGCGTGCGCAACACCGCCGGCCGCAGCGGTTTTCACAGCGTGCAGGTGCGGCGCTACGCCGGCGATCCGCAGCTCTCGATCACTTCGCCGCTGCCGTCGACGCAGACGGGCGCGTCGGCGATCGCCGTCAGTGGCAACTTCGCGAACATCGATCCCGCCACGCTCGCGATCACGGCCGGTGGCTTGTCGTATCCGGCAACGATCCGGCAGACGAGCGACACCACCGGGACGTTCGTGGTCGCATCAGTTCCGCTCGCCACTGCGCAGACGACGACGGTGAATGCCACCGCGCGCAATCGCGCCACAGGCGCCTCCGTCTCCGCCTCGGTCGAGATTCAGAACGTTCCCGGCGCGCCGTCGATCACGATCGCGTCGCCGGCCGACAACTCCTACTTCCGTTCCGATGCGCCGAAGCCCGCTGTCAACGGGACGTTCAGCGCCGCACCGGCAGCCACAGTGCAAGTCAACGGCGGCGTCGTGCCGCCGTCGGGATCGGCCTTCGCCACGACAGTCGACTTCGCGCCGGGTTCGACCGGACTCACGCCGATCGTCGGCCGCGTCGCCAACGTCGATGGATCGAGCGCCACTTCTGCCGTGCGCATCGTTCGTCTGAACGCGCCGCTCGCGGTGCTCGATTCGTATCCAGCAGCGAACGCGGCCGATGTCGATCCCGGCGTGATGATTCTCGCGCTCTTCAACAATCCGCTCGACAAGGCGTCGATCGCAATCGGCACGTTGCGGCTCATCGATTCCGCTGGCGCCGAGATCACCGGCACGACGCTGATCGACCGCGACGCGCTGAGCTTCGCGCCGCGTGTTCCGCTCGCACTTGGCGGCTCGTACACCTTCACGATCTCGCAGGCGCTGAAGGATGTCGCCGGTGGCTCGCTGGCCGCGCCGTTCGTGATTTCGTTCACGACCGCGACGACGGCGCCGTCGTCGGGTCCGTCGATCACGCCGCTCGATGTCAGCGACTGCCTGACCAGCTACACGATACGCGGCACCGCCAGCGCCGCGGGTGCGCGGTTGCAACTGGCGATGGATGGCCTCACGCAACAGGCCACCGCCGCCAGCGACCGGTCGTTCTCGTTCACCGTCGATGTCAGCGCGCCCGGCGTACACGTCGCGCGCGTCCGCGAGCTCGGCGCCGATGGCACGCTTTCACCGGAGACCGCGGTCACGATCCGCGTCACCTGCTCGTCGCTGCAGGTCGTCGGCGCATCGCTCGATCGCATAGCGAAGACGGTGACGATTCAGTTCTCGCACGCCGTCAAATTGTCGTCGCTGACCGCGGCACCGACGGGCACGATTCAGATCACGCCGTCGGGTGGCTCCGCGATCAGCGGCACGGTTGCGCTCAATGCCGCGGGCGACACGGCGACGGTGACGACGACCGCCGATCTCTCCGCGCCGCTCGTCACGCTGGTTGTGAAGAAGGATGTTCAGGACTCAACGGGCGGCTCGCTCGCCGGCGACTACACGCAGATCTTCTCCGCGAGCGGCGACGCGCCAACGGAGCCGGGCAAAGGCTACGTCAGCGGCGGCGCGTACGACGCGTCGACCGGCCGGCCGCTTCCGAACGCATCGGTCTCGATTCAGTCTCCGGCCGCGGCGTTCAGCGTCCCGTCGCCGCGCGTCGCCGCGAAATCGATCGCGAACTTGCAGCCAGCAGCACAGGCTACCGGCACGAGCGCCACGAACGTATCAGGACGATACGCGCGCACGCTTCCCGAAGGTGCCTACACGATCGAGGTGAGCGCGAGCGGCTACACGACGGCGTGGCGACAGGTGATCGTGCGCGCCGGCGCCGGAGTCGTCCCGATCGATATCCGCTTGACGCGCCGCGGCACGGCGCAGGTCGTCGGATCGAGTGCCTTGACGCTGCCGGCCAACGCCGACTCGACGATCACGCGCGCCGCCGAGCTGACGATCCCCGCGGCATCGGCGCTGGCGTCGCACAGCGTCACGCTCACGCCGATCGGCGCGCAGTCGCTCTCGGGGTTGTTACCCCTCGGCTGGTCGCCGCTGGCGTCGGCCGAGATCGCGATCGACGGCAGCGCAACGCCGTCGCCGATGCCCGGCGCGCAGCTCTCGTTCGTGCTCACAGCAGCGGACATTGCCGCGCTCACCGCGTCGAATCAGACGTTGTCGCTGGTCGAGTACGACAGCGACCGCGACGAGTGGCGCACGGTCGTCGCCGTCGCGCCGGCCGTCGCCAACAGCCGCCTGACCTTCGCCCTGACGCGCTCCGGCAACTACGCGCTCGTCTATCCCGACCGCGGGACGGGCTTGGCCCAGCCGCCCGCTGCGACCAGTGGCGCCGCGCTGCAGGGGATCGTTAGCCCATGCACCGGCAACTGCCCGATCACGAGCCGCGGTTTCACGCTCGATCCGGCGACGATCGTTCCCAACGGCTCGACGACCGCGACGCTGCGCACCGATCCCGCTCCTGCGTATCCAAGTGGTACCGCGGTACAAGCGTACATCGATGAACAGCTAAACCTCGCCGACGGCCGCGTCATCCTCGACCCGCCGTTCGCCACCGACCTGCTCCTCTATCGCTCGCTCACGAACGATGCCGGCGTGGCCGTCTTCCATCTCGCGCCAACATCGACGGCCGCGGCGGAAACGCTGCGCGATGGCGTCGACCACATCCGCATCGTCGACTATCCCGGCCGCGTCGACCGCGGCACGCTGATCGGCGCAGAAGGTGGCCGCATCCCCGGCGCCAGCAGCGTGACGCTCGACATCCCCGCCGGCGCCACGACGCAATCGCTGCACGCCACCGTCACACCGTTTGCCGCGAATGACATCGCCGCGATCGGCCCAATCGCCGGCTTCCACGTCGCAGGCGGCTTCACGCTGTCACTCATCGATCCAAACGCTGGGGCCACCCCTGGGACCGCGGGCGTCCCGCCCGCCGTTGCCTCATTACTAAAACCCGCCCGAGCCACGTTCACCCTCGACGCCACAAGGTTCGCAACAACCAACCGCCAAGCCATCGTCGCCGAGCTCCTCTCGTCAACGCCCTTCGGCGCAATGCTTCGCCTCGCCGCGGTCACGCAACCCGTGACCACCGACGCGCCCGGCGTGAACGTCTTCACCACGCGCGCACTCTCCACCGCCGAGCTTCCTCTCGACGGGATCGTCCGCGCCGGACGCTACGTGATCCTCACCGCCGACGCGCCGGTCGCCTTCGCCTTCGGCCAAGTCCACGCCGGCGACGCAACGGCCCCCGCGCTGCCGAACGCGCGCGTCACCTCCGGAATCGGCAAGCCGCTGACCACATCCCTCGGCGTCACCGATCTCACCCGTCCTGGCGGCGTGTTCGTCGTGCCCGTCGCCGCGACGCCAGCCGCGCAGTTCGCGCTCATCGCGCGCTCCAACACCACCGGCGACGGCGACGCCATCCTTGGCACATCCGTCCCCGCATCGGGTGCATTCGTTCCCTTCGGCGTTCTGCCGCTCGTCGCCCAGCCGCTTGCGGCGCCCGCAATCACACCCGCGGATGGCGCGACGATCAGCGTCGATGCTCCCTTCGGACCGAGAGCAGTCTTCGCAGCGAACATCGACACCACATCGGTCGCCAACGGCATCACAATCACGAATCTCACCACCGGACGCGCCATGACGGGCACGACGACCGCGGCCGGTTCCGTGGTCTCTTTCAATACGACCGAGAAGCTCGAGCCGGCATCGAGCTACGCGCTCACCGTCGCCGCCACGATCCGCTCGCTCAGCGGGCGGCTCTTCGGTCGTGTCGCGGTCTCGCACTTCTCGACGCTGGCGGTTCCCGCGTCGAACACGTCGATTCATCCCGAGAGAATCCGCATCACGATTCCCGACGCGAACGGCGTGTCGACCGTGAGCGGCGCCGCCGGCGCGCTTCCCGCGGGCGATCAGGCTCTCGCCGTTCGCCGCGGCGTTGCGTTCATCAATAGTCCCCAGGCCACAGTGAACAGCGACGGTGGATTCCAGTTCACCGCCGGCGATGGCGTGCGTGACATCCTCTCCACCAGCGACGTCATCGACCTGCACGTCATCGACAGCGTGAGCCACGCCATCATCGCGATCATCCCGCTCACGCCGTTCGTGACCGCCGACGGCACAGGCTTCCTCGCGCCTGTTGGTGTGACGACGACGTTCACCGCCGCCGCGCCGCTCAATGTGACGATAACCGTTCCCGCCGGCGCGTTCGCAGTCCCAACGCTCGTCCATCTCACCGCATCTGCGCCATCCGACTTCGCCAAAGTGCCGAGCATCGATTCCGAGCTTCATCTCGACGGCGGCGTCCGCGTGGACTTCGACGGCATCGCCCAGGTCCCGCTCGAGATGACGATTCCCGCGCCGTCCGGCGCCTCCGCCACCACTCCCTACTTCCTCGGCATGCTCGGCAGCTCCACGCGCGGCGCGCGCATCGAAGTCGTCGACACGCTCCGTCTCGCAGGCGGCAATTTCACGACGACGCTCGATCCCGCCGCGACGACGGGCCGCATCAGCGCACTCAACGTTCACACCCAATCGACCTTCGCCACGCCCGGCGACGTGAAGAAGATTCTTGCGCGACTGACACGACCAGCCGCCTACACCGTCATCGACATGTCCATCGGCGTCGGCTGGGCCGTCGTCAGCGGTGCCGCCGAAGGCTCCGAGCTTTTCTGGGACAGCATCAAGTCGCTCTTCGTCTCGTCATACACGCTCTCGCGCAACGTCGGCCGCGCGCTGATTCCTGTCGCTGCGGACAGACCATTCACCGTCACCGGCGTCGACGCTTCCACTGGCATCCAGTCATCGACGAAGGTCTACGCCGGCTTCGCTCCCGGCGATCCACTCGGCGCCGTCGTCCTCGATCCCGTCAACGACAACGACACCGGCCCGATCCCCGTCTTCGCCACGCCGATGCGCATCGAGAACGTCGAGGTTCCGCCGGAAGGCATCGAGCTGACGTCGGTGCGCGGCTTGAAGATTACGTACGACAGCAGCGGCTTCGCTACGATCGCGGCGGGCGCGCCTGTGCCGGTGGCGAAGACGATCGTACAGGTACAAAATCCGGCGCGTAGTGCGTCACCGCCATCGGTTGACATCAGCTCCGCGCAAATCCGCATCGCCGCGCAACCCGGCGATCACCTTCTCATCACCGTCGCCGAACGCGACGTCGACTCCGACAGCACCGTCTCCATCTCGTTCAACAAGCGGATGAATTTTGGCGGCGGGAGCGCCGAGAGCAGCCTTCCGCAGTTGAGTGGTCTGATCAAAGTCTTTCTTGACGACGAAGCGCAGCCGTCGATTCAAGCGGCCGAGGTCACCGATCAGGTCAAGTTCACGACCGACTCCGACGCTCATCGCATCATCCTGAAGTTCGGCGGCCTGCAGCTCGGCAAACGCTACAAGATCATCGTCTCGAAAAATCTGACCGATGCATCGAGCACTCCGTTGAAACTCGGACAGTCACGGGTGAACGGGCAGGAAAGGGGAGGCCTCGGCTCCGACCTCACGCTCTCCTTCACCGTCCGCGCGCCCGGCGGTCTCCTCGCCACGCACACGCTTCTTCAGGGCAGCGTCATTCACGACATGTCGCTCAATGGCAACCTCGCGCTCGTCGCCGCCGGCGACGGCGGCCTGCAGGCTTTCGACATTTCCGATCCCGCCAAACTCCAGGGATCTCAGCCGCCGCTCTCTGCCTTCATCGATTGCAATTGGGATGGCGCAAGACAGCTTTTCACGCCCTGCGGCTTCGGGTACTGGGCCGTCGCCAGCGATCGTCACGGCCGCATCATCACCACCGGCATGAGCGGCGCCATCGGCTCGCTCAAGACGTTCCGCATCCGCGACTTCATCGAGCCGACCGTCCTCGATGTTCCCGCGCTTCCGCGCGTTGCGTTCGACAAACAGAGGGGCGGCACGCCCATCTCCTGGACGCCCGGAATCAACTCCCTCATGCCCATCGGCAGCGAAATTCTCCTCGGCGACAAACCCGAGGCGATTCCGCGGCGCGTGCAGATTCTGTTGCAGGATGATGAGGTCAAGCTCAGTCGCGACGCGCTCGCGCAACGCTTCGGAGGCGGATCGGGAACAGATCTCGGCGGCGGCTACAGGAAATACGCGCTGCAGATCAGCGCCGATCGTCCCGCATATCAATGGCAGACGATCACGATCGAGAACCGCACGCTGAAGCTGCGTTGGTCGGTCGATGTGCGGAAGGACGGCGTTCCCAGCGCAATGCGGGGCATCATCGCCGGACCCAACGATGATCTCGACCTCGTCGTCAACCGCACCACGTATGCAGTCGTCTCTCTCTTCGGATTTGGCGTCGGCGTCTACGACGTCAACGCCATCGAGTCGAACGACCGTCCGGTCGACAGCGATTACAAGAAGGTCGCTGAGATCGTCGCACTGACGAACGGCAACAACGCCGATGATTCAGGCGATCCGCTCGCCGTTCATCAATGCGATCAGGCCGCGCAGGCTGCGAGCGGTCTGCCTTGCGCCATCAACAATCTTACCTACACACCCGAGGCGTTGCTGCGGACTGGCGCGGTGTCGGCGACATCGTCCAACATCCAGCTCCTCGCCCTCGAGCAACGTCACGGCATCTTCGACGGTACGGTCATCCCGCCGCACGCGGAGGATGACAGGGTCGTTCCTGGGCAGATCGACCCGAACAGCAACGGCCTTTCGCTCACCAGTCTCTATCCCACCACCGGCGGCTGGGCGGCCCTCGATCAGCCCCGCCTTCGCACTCTGCGCAACATGTACCAGAGGATCGGCGGCTTCAACGACAAGGACATCCATCCCGTCCCGCGCCACACCGGCATCGCCTATTACGCGCGCCCGCCGACGACCAGCACGCGCACGGCCACGCCCACCGAATACGCGCTCATCGCGTCGTTCCAGTACGGCGTGATCGTCGTCAAGCTCGGCGACACGCTCGTGCCGGACAGCGTCGTCGACGTGATCTGGATCCCCGCCGGCGCCGCCTCCGTGCGCGTGATGCCGCGCGGCGACATGGCCGTCGTCGTCGACGGCGCCGGCCGCGTGCTCCTCGTCGATCTGCGCCGCATCGACGAGAGCGACAAGGTGCAGCAGCCGGTTAGGACGTGCAGCAACGCGGACTGCACGGATACGCTCTTCCCGACCGTCGCCGCATCGCTCAGCAAACGTGCCCCGCCGCTCCCGTCCGATGCCGACTGGACCGAAGTCGGCGTCGACGATCCGCGCATCATCTGGAAGTCGGCGCCGCACCTCGTGCACGGCACGCTCGCGCCGCTCGTCGATCCCGACACCGGCATCGTCTTCACCGGCGACGTGAACGCGACGTCGCAAGCCGAGATCAACGCCATCGCCGCCACCGATCCGCGCGTCCGCTTCATGGTCAACACGGGCGAGCAAGGCGGCTATCGCGAAACGGGCGGCCTCGTCCCCCTCGGCATCGAGCCGCCGAGGGGCGTGAGCCTCAACGGCCCCGACGCCTCGCTGGCCGCCTTCCGCGTCGAGCTCTGGCTCCCCGGCTCGATCGCCGAGTCGCTGACGAATTCCAATCAGGAGCTGCGTCTCGCCCTGGAGAGCGAGCGCATCCCCAACGCCGCCACCGAACAGACCATCGCCCCACTGCCGCCCTCCCATCTCCGCCACACCGACGCAAACGGACGAACCGACACCCGCATCACCAACGATCCGCTGCTCACGAAGTTCAAGATGGAGCGCCTCGTCCCGTACACGGCCACCGACCCCGAGATGAAGCCCATCCGCTACCAGGAAGGCTTCAACCACTTCGTCTCGCCATGGGTCGTCGCGATCGCGGACCCGAGAGCGAGCGTGGATTACAAGTTGAGCGATTGGACCGCGCTCAGCGCGACAGACAAAGCGAAGCTCGGCTGCTACTCCTGCAATCGTCCTGCGTTCCTCGATCCCGCGACGAACCCGAACGTCTTCGAGCTTCTCACCACCGGTCATTTCGTCAGCGCGCGCCCCGAGGTTTGTGTGCCGGGGACAAACAGCTGCGCGCCCGGCAACACGATCTTCACCAGCACGCGCTACAACTACCTCGGCACCGCCAACCGGCTGCACGGACGCGTCTCCACGGTCATGGCCGACACCGTGCGATCGACAGCCGTGATCACCGCAGCCGACGCACCGCCGATTGCAGGCGGCGCGCTCCAGGCTACGACCTTCCTGCACAGCGGCGAGGTGATGACGTCCGACGTCGATCTCGATGCCGGAGGCCGCGCCGGATGGAACGTCTCCTTCGATCGCACCTACCGCTCGCGCACGATGCTCAGCAGCGCCATCGGCTTCGGCTGGGAGTCGTCGCTCTTCGTCCGCCTCCGCCCGCTGCCCAACGGTCACGTCGAGTTCCGCGACGGAAGCGGCGAGGTGTGGCTGTTCAAGAACAGCGGCACCGGCTATACCGCGCCGGTCGGACTGAACCTGAAACTCGACGCCACGCCGAACGGCTGGCGCATTTTCGATCAGAAGCGCCGCCTCACCACCTTCGACCAACTCGGCCGCATCGTCAGCGAGAGCGACCAGTTCTTCGACAACGCCGGCGGCGGCAACGTCATCAACTATTTCTACGACGATCACGGCCGCCTCGGTACCGTCATCGATCCCGTCGGTCGCATCTCGAAACTGACCTACTACGACGATTGCGCCAACGAATCCCCCTGCTTCCTCGGCATGCTGAAAGAATTCGCCGACTGGCGCGGCCGCAAAGTCGGATTCCACTACGACGCGAAGGGGAATCTGACGTCGGTTGATAAACCGGAGTCGAAGAACAGCGGCCCATTCGCCGCGTACGATCACACCGGCAACAAGCGGCCCCTTGTTCGTTACACGTACAAACAGACCAGCGCATCGTTCCAGGATTTCATTGACCTCGCTGCCGATCTCGAATCGATCCGCGAGCCAGCTGACGCAACGCCGCGTGTGACGTTCCAATACGACGGACCGAGTCGCGATCTCGTGCACACGCAGACCTGGAACACGCCCGATCGCCCAAGCGCCACATTCGATCTCAATGTTTCGTCGAGTCTCGCGATCCCCTCAAGCGCGACGGTCGTCGACACGCGCGGACAGAAGCGCACGTACACATTCTTCGGATCGCTTCCTACCAATTACAACGCCGATCGTCCGCACTTTCAGGATGTGACCGAGGAGAGCGTGCAGACGTGGAGTGGGTCGGCGTTCGGTGCGGTTCCGGCCTCGGTATCGAAAGACAATGTCAATCTCGCGGCGTCAGGCAATCGCACGACAACGTTTGGCTATGAGAACGGGCGACTCAAGACGCTCTCGACGGCCGGCGGAGCATCGACAACCCTCGGCTACGAAGAGGTCAGCAATGGCGAGATCGGCAGGATGCTGCACACGATCGACACGGCCGGCGGCGCGGGCGGGTCCAATCAAACGATCAACCATGCTGGTGATCTTGCCTTCGTCGAAAGCGTGAAGGCAGATCTCACCGACACGCTGCTGACTCCCGAGGCGCGACAGGGAGCGCTGGCTCCGTCCCCGACAAACGCGGGCGTGACGCGCACCTCCGATCACTTCGCAAGTGGTTTGCTGCACGTGATGACGTCAACCGGCGATGGTCCAGGCTCGAAGCACAGGGTCGAGTACTACGATGCAAAGGACACCAATCTTTTCAAGCGCTCGATGCCGTCAGATGTCGTCGCTGGAAACGACGAGGTCAAGTCGCACATCGACTATCCGAACGCAGATCAGTCAGTTGAGCAAGCGCCGCGTAGCGTCACGAACACGACGGACTACGACGAGATGGGCCGTCCGATCCATGTCCGGTCCGAGGGGAAAGAGTTGTCGCCCGAGGAGTGGTTCGCATACGACGGTAGTGGGCGGCTGGTCAGGCATCGCCATCAACAGACGTCTGCGAGCGGCGCGAAGTTGGTTGAGGAGCGCTATGAGTACGACCTCGCTGATCGTACGACGAAGCGATCGATTTTCGATGGCGACACCGAGATCGAGTCGACGACGACGGACTACTTCGTTGCAAACGCGAACACCATCACGATGAGGCTCCCCGGCGGCGGCACGATCTCAAACACGATCGACAGCCTCGGACGCTCGATTCGAAGCGAGACGAATCCGAACCATCCCAATGCAACACCGATCACCAGGACGACGCTCTACGATCGTGAAGACAACGTTGCCTTCGTGACTGATGGGAAAGTGGCCTCGGCAACTGCGTATGACAGCGCGCATCGTCCGAGAGTGACGCTCACCTCCGAAGGGACGAAGACCGAGCTGACGATCGATGGGTGGAATCGAACCCGTAGCGCGACGACCACGAACGGCTCGGCAACTCTCGGCACGTATGGAGCGAATTACGAAGGCCCGCAGCTCAAGCACGTCGACGACAACGCGCGGAAGCATGACTTCGCGTGGGATGGCGCAGGCCGGACGAAGAGCGCTGTGCTCACTGGTGCCGAGCAGCCGCGCGCATCGCACATCGTGTTCGATACGGCGGGGAGGCTCGCGGAAAGCAAGTTTGGTCAGGGAGATGCGACCAGCCTCGTGCACACCTTCACCGATACGGCGTTCAAGTTCGGCAGCGGCAACAGCGATCTTCCGCTGACGGCGAGTGCCACTGAAGACGAGACGCACAAACAGAACTGGTCATTTGATCACGACACGCTCGGGCAGCCGCTGCATGCGGGGATTGACGGCAGTGCGTTCAATTTTGATCACCACTTCGACGAATCAGGCAATGTGACGTCATCGAAGACGCCGGAGCGCCGAGGTGAGACGACTTACGATCACGACGCCCGCAGTTTCACCACTGCCGAGCACTTGCCTGGAACGGCGAACCCGAACAAGTACGACCCGGATGCAAGCGGTGTCCTGAAAACGTACACAGATCCGACGGGGGAGCCGACCAAGGCCACGAACGACGGATTGGGACGACCGGTGTTGCGCGAGTATCCGGACGGTACGTTCGAAGAGATCCACTACAACGGATCGCGAGTCGAGACAGTCCGGGACCGGCAGGGCCGCTTTCAGCGGTTCAACTACGACGACGGCGGACGCCTCTTCGAAGTGACGAGCAACGGCGCGGTCCTCGATCACATCGACTACGAGAATGGCCGGGTCACCCGCTGGAGAACGCCCGACGCGTCGATCGAGTTCTCCGATTTCGACGTGGACAACCATCCGCAGTTGATCACGCAGCATCGTCTCACCGCGGAAGGTGGTGAGGTCGATACGTACTCGATCTCGCATCGATGGAACGCAGGAGGCGAGTTGGTGCACACCGACATGCCGTCGTATCAGGGAATGAACGCCGGCTCGCGCTGGGCCACGACGCTCGATTACCAGCACGACGCCAACAGCAACGTTCGGACAATCCTGCGCAACGGCCTGCCATTCATGAACGCAGAATTTCGAAGCGCTGGACGCCCGATCAGTCGCAACCTCACGCTTCCGAACGGCGCCACGCTTTCGCGTGCATACGACTACGATGATGCCAACGGCAGCGTCGGCCGTCTGTCCGGAATGCGAGCGTCGGTCGGAAGTACGCTCTTCGCCGGATCATCAATCACGTTCGAAGGCCTGCAGCGAAAAAACGTACAACTCCTCGGCATCTCCGCCGGCAAGCGTTTCATCAACTACGGCTACGACGACCGCGGCAGAGTCACTGGATCGGTCGTAGCCACGATCGATCCGAATGCGCTTCCGCAACTCGGCATCCCCGGCGCGTCGACGGTCACGCTCACGGATGCCGACTTCCGCCCGGAGCTGAATCGCACCGTCGCACAGCGAAACGACCCGCCTTCAACCCTCACGGGACAGAGCACAAGAGGACACAAAGTCGTCTCGATCACCCGCGGAAGCTCGACGGAAATAGTGAGCTATCAGGGCGCGAATGGCGAGGGCAGCGTTCGCACGGATGACGCGAAGTATCACTACGAATTCGACGAGAAGGAACACCTCCGCTCGATCACCGAACGCCTGATCCCGAACGGAACGCAATCACGCTTGATTCGTGTGCGCTTCGCATTCGATGGCTTTGGCCGCATCGTTGGCCGCCGCGTCGAAGTTGCCCCAGTTTCGAACGGCCAGGCTCCTCAAGACAATCAGTGGACGCTGGCGACTCCCGACGTCGTAGCCAGTCAGCCGCTTCCGGCAGCCACAACTTTCGTTTGGGATCCCGTCACGGATAATTTAGCGGCGATCTTCGTCGAAGGCGCGAGCCGCAGCGGAACGACGCTCGCGAACGGAGGCCTCCTCCGCCAGTTCATTCACGGCGGCATGGGCATGGACGATCCGATCGAAGTAATGACACCGGACGCCCGTCTTTACCCGATCTTCGACGAGTCGGGCGCCGGCACGCTGCAAGCGATCATCGGAGAAAACGGCCAACTGGTGGCCCGCGGCCTGACCGGCGATCCTTACGCCGAACAGCAACTCACGATCACCGCTCCTGCGTTGGACGAGGTAAAACTCACCGCGACAAAAGACTCCTCCGGCAACCTCACGCAAGTCCAGGTGATGATGCACGCCACGGAGCCACTCGATCCAACTACGATCGCGAGCGGCACGCGCCTCGCCGCGCTCAGCGCAACAGGGGCCGTTGTTCGTGTCACGACCGGCACCGCAACCCAACCCGACCCCTACACGACGTCATGGGCTCTCTCGGCCGCGGACTGGACCGCGCTGACGACGAATGCCGCCGCGATCTCCATCGCAGCAACGTCCTCTCTCCGCTCGGCGACATACGGTGCTGACGTTCCCATCCTCCCCGCGACAGACGACATGAAGGCCAACGGCAACGTCTTCTCGACGGCTACGTTGCCTATCGAGGTTCGCGAATCAATCGGCAAGATCAACGAGCAGTTCGCCGCTTCTGGCTCCGACACTCCATTCGCGCTCAAAACGCTGACCGGACTCGGCGTGACCAACAACGCGAGCGTCGCTTCCCTCATCCTTTCGCCGTTCCAGGCACTTCCGTACGTGGAAGCGATGACGGGGCAAGTCAATGCGCGCGAGCGCTGGTACGACCCGCCGACAGGATCGTGGCTATCAACGGACCCCCTTGGATATCAGGACTCCTCAAATCTGTATGCGTTCGCCGGCGGCGATCCGGTGAATGGAAGGGACCCGTCTGGGCTCGCTAGCAAATGTCCGCCTCTGTTAATCAACGGCAGCCCCAACCCGGCGGCGATCGACTGCCACGCGACCAACGCGCAGCAATGGCTCGGTGATAAGATCGACCAGATTCAGAACCGCACAGTGCGCGCTGCCGCGAATCAGCTCAAGGAATTGCCTGACACCGTCGCTTTCGCACTGTACACAAGAGCGAATCCCGTCGTGGCGACGGTTGCCGGCGTTAACTCGTTCGTGCAGTGTCATCAGCAGGCGGTCGCGAATCGATCGGTGCAGGCGGCGAACTCCGGTCAGGCCGTGAGCGGCGCCAACCTTTCGTTGATCGGCCTGAACGACTGCGTTGGATACAACAAGCTTCTCCGCGCTACCGTCGGTTACGACCCGATCGCTGGTCACATCAGTCGAGAACAGCAGGAGCGTGAAGGCGGTGAATTTGTCGGTCAAACAGCATTGGCCGGATTATTCGGGCGACTGTCCACCCCGTCGCCAGCACCAACTTCATTAAGAGAACCTCAACCGAAGTTCGCTGGGGGCGCGCACGGTGATCTTTCCACCAACGGCGTTCAACGAAATCACATGCCAGCGGATTCAGTGAGCCCACTACCGACAGCACGTGGCCCGGCGATGGAAATGCTGACAGAGGACCACATGCAAACTGCTAGCTGGGGATCGTCGCGTGCCGCGAAGGCGTATCGTGCGCGTCAGCAGCAACTGATCCAAGAAGGTCGTTTCTTCGAGGCCATGCAGATGGATATCAACGACGCACGCGTGCTCTTTGGGACGAAGTATGAAAATGCGATACGAGAAATGCTCGGGTACGCGAACACTCTCGACCCCGCGGAGCTGAGCCCTAACCAGAGTTTTGTCCGAAGCAGAGGCAAGAGGAAATGACGACGACAGTTAGGCCGAATGATGGAGCCGGAGCAATCACCTTCGGAATGACACGAGAGCAGGTGCGTCGACTTCTGTCAGATGAAGCCGCTAGAGTGAAAGCGACAGATTCGGTGGTACCGGCGGACTACTTCGCTCAGCGCGGAATGATCGTTCACTATACCGACGATGGCCTCGTTGAGGCAGTGGAACTCGGATCGCTCGCAGAACCAGAGGTTTTTGGGGAGCCTATCGTGGGGCGGCCGTTTGATGAGGTCCTTACATGGTTACGCTCGCATGATCCACGTGTTGAAGTCGACGAATCCGGTTTCACGTCGTTCCGTTTCGGCATCGGTGCATATGCACCGCACGCCAGCAAATCGGCGAGCGATCCTATTGAAGGTGTAATCGTTTTCCGACCTGGATACTATGGCTAGTGCCGAGGCGTTAAGTTGGCGAGCCGCTTAGGCAAATTAAGCTGTCGGGACATGCCGAGAAGCAGCGGGCGACTTCGTTTTTTGGTTGCGCGTCTCGTTGCCGCACTACGTGGAGAGCTTTCGAAAATCCGCTAACGCCTGCCTCCAAGGTCGAACCCACGAGCCGTTGTTGCGCGGTTCTTCAAAGAGAACGTCACGGTCCTGAAGTGCGAGCCAGTTGTTCTCGGCCTGCTGGAGGAGGGAACGAGGGTCGGCGTCACCGCGCGTCATCCGTTGCTCGAAATCGGCGAACCACCACATGTAGTGCCGCCAGCTGAGTGCGAGCCACGGTTCTCCGCGTTCGATCGCGTTAAAGATGGGCTGGCTAAACGGGTTGCGTGTGCTCGCGTCGGAGATCAGGTTTTCGCCACGCACGCGGATAACGTCAGTCTCGCGAAGGTAGGCAAAGAGCGATTCCTCTACCCAGTAGGGAAGCTGGCCGCCGCCGCCGGCGGGCTCCTCAAAACGCGACTTCGTAAAGCGGCGAAGGTTGAAGAACTTGCCTGTGGCGCAGGCGGTCGCGCCGGCCGCTTTCCAAAGGACGATGTCGGAAGATGAAAAGCCGACGAGGACTCTCAGACCTGACTGCTCGAGGAGCGAAATGAGAATCATGCCGCCCGTGAGCTCGGCGGCGTCCGCAAGCTCGCGACGTGGCTCAAGATCCGTGATGAAGATGAGATAGACGCGGCGGCACTCGGTGCGCGAGAGGATCGAAGCGATGGCGAAGGCACGATCGCGGTCCGCGAGGTCGCTGAGCGGTACGGGTAGTGTCTGCACCGGGGTGCAACCGCCGGAGGTCTTCGCGAGCAGCGAGCCGACCTGGGTGAGCATGTCGTAATAGTCATTGGTATAGCTGCGAGGCACGATGGCCGGTGAGCAGATGGAATGTGCTCCGAGTCCGGTGCCGGTCTCGACGACTCGATTAATGAGAGCTTCCCACCATGGCAGGGAAGACTGGTCAGCGGTGTCGACGTCAGCAGGAAAGTGCGGCCATTCGCGGAGCACGCCGCGGTTGGTCTGCGGGTAGTACAACTGCGGATCGAAGATGAAGTCGAAGTTGGCTGTCTGAAGACGTTCGATCTGTGCGCGCGTCGCCTCTTCCGTGTAGTTGACCGGGCTGACGATGGCGCCCGCGTATGCTGTCAGATCGGCAACGTCGAGCAGGTTCTTACTGTCGTGCCCCATCTGCTGGTACGCGGGCATTACTTGGCCTCCTGAGTCAACGCGGTCATCAAATCCGCCGGCGTTCTATATCGCGAGACAGGCCAAGGCTGCACCATCTTCACGAGAGCGTTCCATCCTTGCCTACGGCATTCGGCCACAACGTCAGGTGCAAGAGCCTTGCGATCCGCGACGCTCGTGACGATGGCGTCAGCGGGATCGTTCAACAGACCATAAGGATGCCGGCCGGTAAGAGCAACGACGAGAGTGACGCCGAGACCGAATTGATCCGAGCGCCAGTCGATCATCTGCTTTTCGTTGTTGAGCTGCTCCGGTGAAGCAAAGAACGGAGTGCCCGGGCCGCGCATGGCCCACGAAGCTGTCATCGACGAGGCGTTTAGATCTCGTACCAGGCCGAAATCGACTATGACCGGAGTATCACCGGAATCGCGAAACATGATGTTGTCGGGCTTGAGATCGCGATGCACCAGATCGAGTGCAGCGATGTGTGCGAGGGCGCCGGCGAGCTGCAGGGCGATCGGATAGAACGCATTCCTGCTCATCAGTCCGCGAGCAAGGCGCTCGCCGAGCGAACCACCACCGAGAAACTCTTCGGCCGAGAAAACGAACGTCTCCCCGCCATCGACGAACTGCCCAAGAGCGAGGACACAAGCGATATTAGGGTGCTTGCATCGCTGCATCGCATCGATCTCTCTCGATGTTCGCTCGGTGAGTACGGCCGACTTAAAGATCTTGAGCGCGAATTCTTCGCCGGCGGGCGTCGTGACTTGGAAGGTGTGTTTGAACGCACCCTGGCCGCTTGGCTTGACGAAGGTGAGCTTCTCTTGTGCCGCGATCTTTCGTGCGATCTCTTCGGCGCGCTTTGGGTCAGCAGTCACGTGCCTTTTCTCCGGAGATGTGCGCGGTTGCGCGCTGGGAGAGCCAATTTTGAAGCGGTCGCGTCTTCCGCGCCGGGTGAATGATCTTGAGGAGTCCACCCTCGAGAGTACAGAGGCCCACGCCGCGGCGTGTGAACTCTGCATCAGAGCTGATCGCGCGGCGCGCAACGTTGCATGGCAGCACAACATAGGACTCGTGTGCAAAACAAGTGTTGCGGTACGCCTGATGGAGCGCTCCCTTCCAGTTGAGGAGCTTCGCTTCGAAGGCGAGAACGGCGCCGTCGGCTGTCAGCGCGACCACATCCGTTCTTCCCCGGACGTAATAGAACTCTTGAGCGAATGCAACTGATCCCCATAGTCCGATGTCGTCACTAAGAGCGCGTGTGAACTCGTCGACGAGTTCGCGCTCCGAGTCGTAGGTCGCACATGACTGCACCATCTCGGGGAGCCTCTCCTGGGGGCTGGGTGATTCGCCACTAATGATAACCGACTGACGCTCAGTTGAGACCTATTCGACCATCGGGCGATCTGTCGAGCTTGCGACGCGAAGGGTAGCGCCACCGCAGAGCGCGACTGGATCGAGCGACCGTTCATCGGGATCGTATCGACGACAACGCACGCCCTTACACATTCCAGGACGGGGCGGGGCGGACGAAGTCGGTGGTGATGACGGGCGCCGAGCAGCCGCGGGCGTCGGAGGTGATTTACGACCTGGCCGGGCGGCTCGTGTCGAGCGGCTACGGCGAGGGGAGGGCCGCATTGCCGTCGCGTCCAGTACGGGCGTTGTCGGGGTCACCGATTCTTCGCGAGTTGCAGAAGATCGAGAACGACTACGGCAGCGCGAACACCGAACTGCCGGGGACGTCGACGGCGACCGAGGATCTGGTGCACAGGCAGAGGTGGTCGCTGGCGTTCGACACCCTCGGGCAGACCACGCACGCCGGCATCGATGGAACGGACGTCAGCTTCGATCATCGCTTCGACGAGTCAGGCAATGTGACATCGTCGAAGACGCCAGCGCAGCGCGGGACGACGACGTACGATTACGACGCCCGCAGTTTCAACACCGCCGAGCATCTGCCGGCGACGCCAACGTCTACGACTTCGGATCCAAAGAACAAGTACGAGCCGGACGCGAACGGAGTGCTCAAGCAGTACACCGACCCAACCGGCGAGCCGACGAAGGTGACAAACGACGGCATCGGCAGGGCGGTGCATCGCGAATACGCCGACCGCACGTTCGAGGATATCCATTACGTAGGCGCCCGCGTCGACTCGACGCGCGACCGTCAGGGGCGCGAGCAGCACTTCGACTACGACGAAGGCGGACGGCTGTTCCGCGTCCTGAATGCGTCTGGAGTGGAGCTCGATCGCATCACCTACGAGAACGGCCGCGTGAAGAGCTGGAAGACGCCCGACGCGCTGATCGAGTTCTCCGATTTCGATCTCGACAACCATCCGCAGCAGATCACGCAGCATCGCTTCGACGGCAATGGCATCGAGATCGATGTCTACACGATCGGCCATCAGTGGACCGCGGCGGGCGAGTTGCGGCGGACCGACATGCCGTCGTATCAGGGGATGAGTGCAGGCGCGCGTTGGGCGAGCCGCATCGAGTACACGCACGACGCTGCGGGCAACGTTGACACGATCCTCCGCAACAGCGCGCCGCTGATGAATGCGCAGTTCCGCAGCGCGGGCCGTCCGAAGAGTCGCAACGTCACGCTCGCGAACGGATCGATTCTCAGCCGCGCGTACGACTACGACGACGCCAACGGCACCGGCCGCATGTCGGGCATGCACGTCAGCGTCGGCAATGCGCTGCTCGCCGGTTCAGCCCTCACCTTCGAAGGTTTCCAGCGCAAGAGCGAACAACTCCTCGGCATCTCCGGCGGCACGCGCTTCACGACGTGGGACTACGACGATCGCGGCCGCGTCGACGGCTCGGTCGTCGCCACTGTCGATCCCAACGCCGTTCCGCTCCTCGGCATCCCCGGCGCGACGAAGGTGCGCCTCACCGACGCCGACTTCCGGAATGCGATCGATCGCAGCGTCATCAGACCGTCCGACAAGCCGTCGACGATCACGGCCGAGGGGACGCAGGGTGGTCACAAGGTGGCTACGATCACGCGCGGCGCGAACTCGGATTCGATCCTCTACAAAGGTAGCAATGGAGAGGAAGTCTCCGTCCGCACCGACGACGCCAGATATCACTACGACTTCGACGAGAAGGAGCACCTCCGGTCGATCACCGAGCGCCTCATCGCGAACGGAACGCAATCGCGCCTGATCCGCGTCCGCTACGCCTACGATGGTTTCGGCCGCATCGTCGGAAGGCGAGTCGAGACCGCGCCGGTCTCCAACAACCAACCACCGCTCGACAACGCGTGGACGCTGGCCACTCCCGACGTCGTCGCCAACCAACCGCTCCCCGTCGCGACCACATTCGTTTGGGACCCGGTCACCGACAATCTCGCCGCGATCTTCATCGAAGGATCGAGCCGCAACGGCTCAACACTCCCCAACGGAGGTCTGCTCCGCCAGTTCATCCACGGCGGCATGGGCATGGACGACCCCATCGAAGTCGTCACGGCCGACGCAAGACTCTTCCCGATCTTCGACGAGAGCGGTGCCGGCAGCCTGCAAGCCATCCTCGACGAGAACGGCCACCTCCTGGCAAGAAACCTCCCCGCCGATGTCTACGGCGAAGAGGAAGTCGCCATCGCCGCCCCCGCGATCGACGGAGTGAAGCTTACCGCGACGAAAGACACGAACGGCAACGTGACGCAAGTCGCCGTGACGATGCACGCGACGGAACCGCTCGACGCATCGACGATCGCCACCGGCGTGCGCCTCGCCGCCGTCGCATCGAACGGAACGGTCGTCCGAACATCCACCGCAACGCCGGCGCAACCGAACCCTTACACGATCACGTGGACGATGTCCGCGAGCGAGTGGAGCGCGCTGACCGCGACGAACGGTGGAAACACAACGCCGACGGCGATCTCGATCGCCGCCACATCATCGCTCCGCTCCACGACCTACGGCATCGACATCCCCATTCTCCCCGCCACGCCGGACATGCAGTCCACCGGCACCGTCTTCTCCACGGCCGCACTCCCATTCGAAGTCCGCGAACCGATCAACACGATCACCCAACAGTTCACCACCTCCACCACCGACACCCCCTTCACCCTCCCGAACCTAACCGCCCTCGGCACCGACTCCAGCGCCATAGCCAACGGCCTGATCCTCTCCCCCTTCCAAGCGCTCCCGTTCGTAGAACCAATGACCGGCCTCACCAACGCCCGAGCAAGGTGGTACGAGCCAGGAACAGGATCGTGGCTATCACCCGATCCGCTGGGCTATCAGGACTCGTCCAACCTCTACGCGTTCGCCGGCGGGGATCCTGTGAATGGGAGGGATCCAGAAGGGCTGGGACTTTGGGACGACATCAAAGGCGAGTTAGCCGAAAAGGCTGGCAACGCCGTCGCCGTTGCGGAGCTCGGAGTGGGCCTTGGAAAGGCCCTGTTCCGTCCCGACCTGGTGGTGAAAGAGAAGGTCAAGGAGACGGTAGACCGTATCAAGCGGGTCGCGAAAGCCTACAAGCAGGGCGGCGCCGCGGGGGCAGGCAACCAGTACGTAGCCGAAGAGAAAGCCTATCTAAAGACGCTGCCCTTTGTGCGTACTGTTGTCGCAGCCCAGGCAATTCCAGCAGCCGCAAAGCAGGGACGTTTCCAGAAGGGCCTACAGACAGGAAGGGCGGCGCTCAGCCTTGCCGGAGATATCGCGCTCGTTGCTGCGCCCTTCCTTGGTGGAGAGGCGGCCGGCGCCGAGACCGGAGAAATCGCGGCGTTTTCACCGGCGACCGAGGTGCCAGAACTCGAAATCGTGTACTACGAGCATGGCGATCCGATAGAGTTTGCCCGGCAAGCTGCTGGGCAAGAAGCTGGATTCCGTCGACTGACGGCTAGCGAGGTGAAAACTGCAATTGAAGACTTCCGAGAGAACGGTCGCCCGCCTGAGGCTGATCGGGCGATCGCGGCATTCCGCCGAGAGAATCCCGACGTCGTCAAGAACAAGGCTGTGGTCCACAATCCGGATCCCTGTGTGGGAGGACCTTGCGGCGTAGATGGGGTTGGTGGAGTCCGAGAAAACAGTTCACTCGGCGCGCAGAACAGATGGCGCCAGCAGCAAGTCTACGATTACGTAAGTTCTTTGCCGCCGTCAACGCCACTTAGAGTCCGAGTGAGGGTTTTACCGAGGGAGCCATGAACGAATTTGCGAAGACTTTCAGCCCTTCGGACAGCACGCCAGACAAGATATCTGCGATCGAACAAGTGCTTGGGCCCGCGAACCTCGCGCCCGCAGTAGGGATCTACAACGGCGGATGGTTGTGCGTTCTTGCCGAGGATTTGGGAACTCGCTTGCTGCGAAGCTGGCCGAAGATCGGGCATTTCACCGCGCTCCTAACAACTGGCTTTGGCGACGTCTTCTTTTGGAATGCTGTGGATCGCGCTGTGTACTTTTTGAACGTGCAATACGCGACTACTGAATTCGTTGATCATTCGATCGATTGGGTTTGCGAGGACTTTCTTACAAACCCAGAAATCCTGGAGAAGGTGTTTAGAGTCTCGCGAGCGGAGTCCTTAAAGCAAAGGCTTCGCCCGCTGAGGTACGGCGAAGCTTTCATCAGGGAGCCCTGGATGATGTTTGGTGGACCAGATCGCGATGACTTCTACGCCATCGGTCGGGTTGACGTCTATGTCGATCTCGTCGGCCAAACGCACGGCACTAATAAGCGATAAAAGGGTGAAGTACGGGACTTCCGGCGGCTGAGTGTGGTGCCCATTTGCGGATCTCGCACTCGATCGCAGTACGAGCGAAACTTCGCCGCCACCCTCTACAACGCCACGTCGAGTGCCTTCTCACTCATAACGCTGACGCGCAGGACGGAGAAGCCGAGGAAGTTGCCTTCCTCGTCGACTCTTTGCACGACCTGGTCGTTTTCAGTTTCGCGGAAGTAGCCGGCTTTCTGATCGAAGATGACCTCGAGGTAGTCACCTTCAGCGTCGTACCAGATCTTCAGGTGTTTTTGTGAATCGGCCATGGCTGCTCGTCGGTGATCAGTCGCTGCTGCGAAAGGTATTACCCAATTGATTACCCAATAGGTCCCTTGTTACCCAAATCGTTTCACGCGATGACGGTGCTTTGTGTGTGATCTCGAGGAAGTCACGTAGTCGTCGGAGGAGCGGTAACCGCTCGACCTTGAATTGCTCGATACTTTCGTCGCAGCTTCGCCAATTTTCTGCAGAACGTGGAGGAGTGCGTTCTGATGAAGCAGACTTCCTTCCAGCGTCTCGAATGTCAACCCTGACGAGATCGGGGCGGCTTCCCGGGCAGAGACCCGTCATCACGCCACATAGATCGTGCTCTGATGCTCGAGGATGTGGCGTCGCTTGATGTAGTTTTTGTTCCGCTCCACACCCTTCCTATCGACCAGGTCCACCTTACGGCCGACGATCGCTTCGAGCTGCTCGGCCATCGTCTGCCAGCGGCCCATCCATGGGCCCAGTCCGGCTCGAGCGCCTTCAAAGGAGACGAGGAAATCGACATCGCTGTCAGGACGAAACCTGTCGGCGAGGACCGAGCCGAGCGCAAGCTCCTTGATCTTCCACTTCTTGCAAAAGGCTTCGATGGAGGCTCGGTCAAGGTCGAGAGCAACGTGCGGCTGGACGCTCATGGCAATTCCTTCGCGGCGTGCGGCTCATTCCCTCGGTTATCGGTCATGCTCATTGGATGGTTCTCCGCAAGTTTCCTCCGCTCCGTTCCAGTTCATTCTGGCGCAACAGTCCGTTGATGGCGGATTTGAAGGCTTGCTCGATTTTGGGGCCGGTGCGGCGGAAGCCGAGGTGGCGGGTGGCGGCGCGGAGGGCGTCGGACTCGTCGATCCAGGTTCGGGTGATGACGGCTTTGAGTGTGGTCTTGAGGAAGTCGCGGTGGTAGTCGTCGATGGATTTTGTGCAGGCGACCAGGCCGCCGTCGCGGGTCTCGATGATGAGGCGGCGGGAGGCGGTGTTGAGCATGCTGTCGATGAAGTCGCGGATGCGTGCGCCGACGCGCTCGGCGCCGAGCTGGGTGGCGATGGCTTTGATGGCGTCCTCGTGCGGCATCGGATCAGCGGTGGTGATGACCTCTCTGATGATGGCCAGCACCTCCTCGGTCTCGTAGGCGTCGATGATGCTGCGCCGCGGCGAGGCGCCGTCTGCGTCGTCGTCCGTTTCGGGGGCGGCGCTCGCAGATGCAGCCGCAGGTTTCGCGGTCTGTTTGCGGAAGAGGCCGTGGGCGGAGAGATCGACGTTGCGGCGGACGGTTGGGGCTTGCATCGGGAGTTGGGCCTGCGCGCCGGATTTGGGCGGCGTTGCGTCCGTCGGTGCATCAGGGTTGGCAGCGGGGAGGTCAGACGTAGGTCGGACTCTCCAGTCCGACTCGTCGTCTGGTCGGATTAGAGAGTCCGGCCTACGTTCCTTCCCGTCTTGTCGGACTGGAGAGTCCGACCTACGTTCCATCGCTTGCTCTGGTGTGCGTTCCTCGCTGACTGCGCTTATCGCGCGCGCGCGGAAGTGCTCATCGACGTACGCGTGCGCCTCGGAGATGGAAAGCTCGCGGGTGGAGTTGCCGGCGCGGATGTAGAACTTCTCGGCGCCCTTTTCGTCGGCGATGTACACGGCGCGTGAGGAGCGGTCGACATCGACGCGGCAGACGGTCTTTCCTTCGATGGTCTGGAAGGTGACGCGAAGGAGACGGATGCGGTCTCGGTCGATGGCTTCGAGCAGGCGTGTCATCAGCCAGTTCTCGAAGGCGTCGGCGTTTGCTTTGCTGCCGAAGGTCTGGAAGTCATTCGCCAGGCCGAGGATGGAGCCATCGTCGGCGACGCCGATCAGCAGCGTGCCGCCATCGCTGTTCATGAAGGCAGCGATGGTCTTGACGATGATGTGCTCCATTGCTTTGTTGACCTGAGACTGTCTGATGTCCCATCGCGCGGAGGATTTGAATTCGAGGCGTGACGACTCGCCGGAGCCGATGAGGCGGAGGAGGGGATCGTCGGAGGGCGGCTTCCAGCTTCGAAAAGTTTCCAGAGCGCGTGCTTTCACATCTTCCGCAACTAATGGGAATGACCTGAGGATATGGCGGAACTCGTCCTCGGTAAGGCCGTAGAGATGGGCCACGATTGCATCTATCTCGGCTCGAACCTGCGCGCGCTTTTCGGGATCGCTCGCCGCCGGAACAGAATCGATACCAACCTCTCGCGCTAACTCGTCAAACTCGGCACCCGTATTGACGAGCGTTGCCGTGCGCGTGGCCAATTGTTCGAACACCGAGTCTCCACGCGTTAGTCGAGGAACCGGCGTCTGATATACGTAGAACATATTCAGCGTTGCGCTGATCTTCAAGCGCACGAACCAGTCGTACACGAACGAGTTCAGTACAGCGACGATGTAGCATTGAACTGGAACCGATGCGGTCGCGCACAAGGTGATCGAGTCTGCGGCAAACACACGCCTCGGCAAGACTGTCGCGATCATGGCTCGCTCGTCTGTACTCCTGCCGACGCGACGATAGCCAATGCGGTGATGAAGGTATTCCTGTCGTCGTGCCGCCCCGAATCGCTGCAGCGCCGCGGCGCCCGCTGCCTCCTTAACGAAGGATCGTGGAGGTGAAAAAGCGCTGTCAAACTGGTGGATCATTTTCCCTTCGAAGAGTGGCAAAGTATCCAACGCCCGAGAGTTCTTAAAGAGCCCAGCGTCGTCGGTGATGTGAAATTCACGATGAAGCTCGAATGTCCAGGTACCGGGGGTTTCATCACTCAAGAGCGGATGCCGAATCATCTTCTGGGCGATTGCAACATCGAGCGGAGAATTGAACTCGGATATTGAGAGCGAATCAGGTGACATCCGCCTGATTAACTCTATAGAGATCGGGAGCGCACCTTCTTGCGGGAAACGCGTGAGGTCGTCGACATCGAGCCTCATAAAGGCCGCCGGGAACTCGCTGGTGCGCCCACCCTTCCGGAACGTCAGAACTACAAACTTGTAGCTTCTGTGAACACCCTCAAATATCTCCCGTCTGTTCTCGAAGCAGAAGAGTCCCGTGACTTCCGTCAAGTCGAACAGCATCTCGCGAAGATGCTTCGCGCCGAGGTCGGTATAGATGCTGCTTGGGATCACAACGCCACAATCTGCATCGGATCGTAGCAAGTGGAAGCATCGCTCCAGAAATAGCTTGTAGAGGTTTAAGTCGGTACTGATCTTTACCCCGTCGTTGTAACTGGTTTGGTTCCCGAACTCCTGGGAGTTTCTAAACCAGGCGTTTTGGTGCGGAAATCTACTCAAGTATGAAAACCAAGCGCGTCTGAGTTCGTCATCGAGCAGAAGACTGACTTTTGCCTCTTCGAATTCGTGAACATTCATGGACTTCTTCGAAACGAGCTCAGAATGTTGTTCGAAAAACTCCTTCGGGTATGGTTTGAACGTGTCCCACGGTGGATTCGTAATAATCGCGTCGAATCCTCCCCGTTTATTGACGATTTCATCGAACTCGTAGCCCCAGTGAAATGGCTGGAGATCTTCGATGTCCGCGACGGTCAGCGGGCGTTTGATGCCTTTGCCCTCACGTTGTTTCTTGTCGTCCCAGGTGGCCTGCTCGTACTTGATTCCCAGTTCCTTGAACTGCTGCAGGAGGATGTCGTCGAGTGAGGTCCGCGCCTCGGCGCGCAGTTTGTCGATGTCGTCGCGCATTTTGCGGAGATCGGTCGCGTACGAAGTCGCATCGCGGTAGACCGCGACCTGTCGCGTTTTTTCATCGACTACCTGTCGATACGTTTTGCGCAGGAAACTGGTCTGCTCATCGAACTTCTGCTCGTCGACGCGGAGCAGGCCGATGAGCGAGTTCCCCGCGAGAAGATTGAAATCGATATTCGGCAGCGGCTCGAGGTCCTCGACTGCGTGCGCCGAGGAGACGAGCGTCAGGAAGAGGCGCAGGCGCGCGATCTCGACCGCCTCCTCCATGAGGTCCACGCCGTAGAGGTTGTTCGTGATGATCGACTTCTTGATGTAGTAGTTGATGCTCGGGTGGTCTTTCGCGATGGCGCGCATCCGCCGTTTGAGATCGGCGTCGCCGTTGAGGCCGGCGAAGCCGGTGAGCGCGCCGTAGACGTTCATCAACGTCTTCATTGCTGCGACGAGGAAGGCGCCGGAGCCGCAGGCGGGATCGAGGATGGAGAGTTTTGGCAGCACTTCGAAGAGCAGCCGGCGGCAGAGGAAGTTGTCGAGCCCGAGGATCAGATCGCCGATCGTTTTGAACGCGTAGATCTTCTCGGCGAGTCCTGGTTTCTTCAGCTCCTCGGGCGTATTGACCGCGTCGAGGATCAGGCGGTGAATCGTCCGCTCGCAGAGGTACGTCGTGATCTCGGGCCGGGTGTAGTAGGCGCCGAAGGCCTTCTGGTTGATGTACTTCTCGAAGATGTAGCCGAGGACGTCGGGGTTCATCTCGTCGGAATCGCTGCCCGGCGTGTCGTTTAGATTCCAGTTGAAACGGCGAAAGAGCGCGAAGAGGTTTTCGAAGGCGCGATCGGGAACATCGATGTCGGGATTCGATTGCTCGATCGCGTGCGGCAGAAAGAGACCGCCATTGAGGTAGCGGATGTTGCCGAGGCGGGCCTTGGCTTCCGGCGAGCGGTCGTGATCAGGTTTCGCGAAGCCTTCGAAGAAGAGGAGCTTCAGGAAATCGCGGAAGTACGAGTCCTTTCCGCGGCTGCGGCTCTCTTCGAGCTTCGTTTGCAGGTAGTCGAGATTGGCGTCGTCGATGAAGCCTTTGCGCTGCAGGAACCAGATGAACATCAGCCGGTTGAGGAGCACCGAGGCGTACCAGCGGCGCTGGCGGTCGTCGGCGATGCCGGAGATCAGGCCGATGAACTGGAGATGTTGGGCCTGGTACTCCTTGTAGAACTTCTTGGTGACTTCCTCGACGTCAAGGCCGAGGCGAAGACGGCGGGCCACTTCGACGACGGAAGGGTCGCCGCTGGCGAAGTCGTATTCGTCGAAGACGAGTGGTCCGATCTTGCCGAGGAAGAGATCGCCGGGCTGGCCGATACGAAACTCATGAGGACGGGCGAGCTCCTTGCCGTTCTCGCGTTTGATCCAATACCAGACGCTCTTGTTTCTCTCCTGGTCGATGAAGATGAGGAGGTTCTCGTAGTGCGCTTTGGCGATTTCCTTGTGCAGCGCTGCGCGCGTCTTCGCGTCGGGGATGTCGCCGTCGGAGGCTGTGACTTCGAGGACAACGACGCCGGCGAGTTGGGCGATCGGCTTCGCGGTGAAGTTGACGGCGTCGATGGTGACGTTGCGCGAGGGGAGCGCTTTTGGCTGCGACCAGTGAAGTTCTTCGATGAAGAGTCTGGCGAAGTCGAAGGTGGCGAAGAGATCGCGGACGCGATCGAGGTTCACGCGCATGTGGACCTCCGTGGAGAGTGGAGCGCGGTCGTCCTCGCCGGCTGGATTGAGAGCGTCTCGCTTTCGACGGCGGCGGGACGCCGCCGAGCCAGCCGCCGGGACGGCAGCGTTCCCCACGCCGCCTTCTCTCCAAGCTGAAAAGCGCCTGGCGAGAAAGGGCTCGATTGGAGAGTGTGGCGAGATTGAGAGTCTAATGACGGCATCATCCCGGGACCTCGCGCAATCCTAGAGAGCAAATGATCTGGGGCTCGTGCGATTCGTCGTTTTCGTGCGAGAGGGTGAGGCGGTCTTCTTCGCGCAGGGTGAGAACCAACTGCACGAGCGTTTCGTCGCTGACGCCACTTCGTAGCTGGCGGTTCAGCGTGTCGGCAGCGGACTGGCGGAGTGGGAAGCGATAGAGATCGCTGATCGCGCTATCGACGAGCGCCGACTCGAAGAGCGAGCCGCGGTATCGGTCGGCGTACGAGCGCAGTCGTTCGAAGACGCGGGAGCGAGCGGCAGTTTTCGGTCCGAGCTGGCCGCCGGTCGTGGATTTCTGCGTCTCGGCGACGACGTGCTTCACGGCGGCGGCGACGATGTCATGGTGGTGCTCGACGTGTGGAATGGCCGCAGTTCCGGGCGCGCATTCGGCGGCGTTCAGGATCGTGAACTGTGATTGCGTGACGCTCTGCGATGCTTCGTCCATCCAGGCCAGCGCGTCGGTGCCGTCGCCTGTGCGCATGTAAACGATGACACCGGGCGGTTTGCCCATCGCCGCAACGTGGTTGCGCGCGGAGAAGATGACGTTGGGCAACTCCGGAATCGTTTTGGCGAGGGAAGGATCGGCATCGATGGCATTCTTCCAGATCTGATAGGCACGCGAGGCCAAGTCGACCTCACGATCGTCGTCGCCGTCGAGAACGGTGTCGCGCTCGTTGTAGAGATCGATGATAGGGCGATCGTCATCATCCTCGAAGAAGGCTTCGTCCGTGCCGACCACCTCGGCGTTCTGTTGCAGGCGGGACCGCACGCGTCCGCGAAGACGGATGATCCGTTCGACACCATCCGCGGGCAGAAACGAGTAGCAGAGGATGTACTCCGATTTCTGGCCGATGCGATCGACGCGGCCGGCGCGCTGGATCAGCCGGATGATCGCCCAGGGGAGGTCGTAGTTCACGACGACGGCACAGTCCTGCAGGTTCTGTCCTTCGCTGAGCACATCAGTGGCGATGAGGATGCGCAACTCATCCTCGGGACGTATTTTCTTTTCGTTCGAGATGGGACTGAAGCGCCAAGCCACCTCGGTCGGATTCTCGGACTGTCCGGTCACCCCTTCGATGCTGGCGATCTTTCGCCGCTTCAGCTCGCGGACGAGATAGTGAACCGTGTCCGCGAACTGCGTGAAGACGAGCACTTTCTCCGGGCGCTCGTGCAGCAAGGCTTCGAGAGCGTCCAGCTTGCGATCGAGATCGGCGCGCCATTCGCCTGCCAGCGAAAAGATTCGCATCAGCGCTTTCGCGTCCTTTTGCAGATCGCTCTTCAGCTCCGATACGAAAAGCGTGGGCTTCAGCCACTTGAATCGTTTGCGGTATTGCGTTTCGTATGTCTCGTAGATGTCCGCGGCGCGCTGACGGAATTGCGCTTCGGTCCGCAGTTTGTCGCTCGTGCCGACGGCGAGCGCCTGGCGGTCGTCATCGAGTGCGGCCGTGCGCGAAGGATCTTCGATGTCGTCGTCGCTCCGGCGCGTGTCGAGCAGATCGCGCGTCTCCAACAGGTCCGCGTCCTGCGTGCCGATGGGGATGGGCAGATCGTTCTCGATGGCGTGCAAGGAAATGTAGTTGCGGAGGATGTGGCGCTCGATCGACTGAATGAACGAGGAACCGCTGCTTTCGAGCCGCTTGAAAAGATTCGTCCGGCAGAAGCCCTGAAGACGATGACCGGCGCGCGACAGATCATCCATGACCGCTGACTCGGCCGGCGTCGGCGGGTGATGCGGCGAAGCTGAAAGGTAGTTCCCCAGTCCGTAGCGGGGGAGGAGAAGTCCGTTGATGACATCGACAACTTCATCTGAATAGAGTTTCGCGTACTGATCGGACTTTGATTTCTCGTCGATCGGAAAGCCGAGGGTTCGGGGAATGCGTTTCGGAAAATAGGAGCGCGATCCGTCATGCACTGTCAGGTACTTCAGCTTGTTCTGCGGGTCTGTCTCGGCGTAGTTGTCCTGAATGAACGAGCGCGTGCGGCGAACCATGTAGAGCCGCATCAGGTCGCGCCAGTCGTCGGCATGCTCGCTCTTCTCGAATGCGGCCAGCGATCGGACGGGCGTCTGAAATGCCTGCGCGAATTCGAGCTCTCCTCCGAGCTGGCGGATGAACGCCTCGGGACGGATGCCGAGGTCGCGATCGTCGGCGATGAAGAGACGGAGCTGGCTGGAGAGATCGAGGTAGGTCTTGTTGTACGGCGTGGCAGACAACAGCACGCACTTGCTTTCGTTCGCAAGCACGTACTCCTGGATGGCGCGGAAGCGGCTCCCTTCGCGATTGCGAAGGTTGTGGCTCTCGTCGATGATGACGAGCCGGTAGCGGCGCAGCTTCGGAAGCTCCTGCTGCACCCGCGTGAGCGGCACGATGCGGGCGCGAAGCCGGTATTGATCGCGATACTGCTCCCACATCGTGACGAGATTCCTGGGACAGATGATCAGCGTATCGAAGCCGTAGTCTTCGTCGAAGATACGGGCGATGGCGGTGGCCATCATCGTCTTGCCGAGGCCGACGACGTCGCCGATCAGAACGCCGCCGCGTTTGTTCAGATGATGGGCCGCGATTTTGACCGCCGCTTTCTGATATTCGAAGAGTTTCCTGTCGAGATCGCGCGGGACTGAGAAGCCGGCGAGACCTTCACGCGCTTCCTGGGAGAGGTGATAGGCGAGCTTGATGTAGATGTGGTACGGCGGGATCAACTCCGCGCGTGCCCAGCTCTCTTCGATGACGTTGATCAGATCGTCGGAGATATCGATGCACCACTTGTCGTTCCACCGCGCCTCGAACCACTTTGCCAGCTTCTCGCAGGCGTCGTGATCCATGACGTCGACGTTGAGCTCTCCCTGTTTCTCCAGGCCGCTGAACGTGAGGTTGCTGCTTCCGACGAAACCGACCATCGGGTTGACCTTGTCGGAGCGGTGCAGGAGGTAGAGCTTTGCGTGGAGCGTGTGGCGGAGGAAAAGCTTGACCACGACTTTCTTCGCTCGCAATTGGCCGGCGAGCCGCTGGAGCGCTTTCTCATCCTCGTTCGTCGGAGCGCCGATCGTGAGCTGGTCGCGAAAGTCCTGCGCAAGCTGTTTGCGCAGGCGAGCGACTGTGGCCATGTCGATGTCGTCGGGATGATCGAGCGACATCGCCTCGCGAAACTCGTCGGCCGGCGCCTTCTGCATTCCCACGAGAAGACGGCAAGCCTTGCCATCGAGGCCCGACCATTTCTCCACGCAGTCGTCGATCGCTTTCCAGCCACGGAGGTTGAAGTAGCCGACGGAAAAGTCGGCGCGCTCGGAGACGGCGAGCGTCTGGCGAAGGGCCGGCAGAAGCTGCTGGTCGATGTTGTCGAAGATCCGCGGCATGTGGTGCCGCTAGGTTGCCATAAGTACCGATGGGATGGGGAACTTCGTGTTTGGTCCTTCTTCGCGTTCTTCGCGGCGCTGATCAGAGGTTGGTTTGTTTGATGTTCAGGCGGAGGCGCGAGGAGGCGATGTCGGTGTGGTTGTTGGCGATGCGGCGGATGCCTTCTTTGAACGTTGAGGCACCGAAGTTGATGAGGAGACCCAGGGGAAGGTCGAGGAGGCGGAGGTAGGTGAGGAGTTGTTTTGGATGGACCGGAGCGAGCGTCTCTACCGATTTGAGCTCCACGACCAGACAATCTTCAATGAGTAGATCGACGCGGAGGCCTTCATTGAAGTGCATTCCGTCGAAATCAAAGGCAATGGGCCTCTGCCGCTCAACGCGCAGGCCGCGACGTTCGAGCATTCTCGCGAGAACAGTCTCATAGACGGACTCGAGAAGTCCCGGGCCGAGCTCGCGGTGAAGGTGGTACGCGGCATCGACGACGGCGGCGGAGACTTCTTCGATATTCATGCGGGTCTATTTTAGCGGAAGAAAGGCTTGTCACGCGAAGGCGCGAAGAACGCGAAGGGGAAGAAGAAAGGGGGCACGCGAAGACGCGAAGAACGCGAAGGGGGAGAAGAAAGGCTTGTCACGCGAAGGCGCGAAGAGCGCGAAGGGGAAGAAGAAAGGGGCACGCGAAGACGCGAAGGGGAAGAAGAAAGGGGGCACGCGAAGACGCGAAGACGCGAAGGGGGAGAAGCCATCATACGAATCGCGGGCCGTTTCTTTCTTCTCCTTCGCGTCTTCGCGGCTTCGCGTGACCCCGCATCTTCGCGTGACCCGTTTCGCGAATCCCGCACCGAAGCTGAGCCGTACAAAGCGGTCTGGCCCTTGCACTATGAGTCTGTGTAATTGAAAACGAAAATTAAGGAGAATTCATGGACGACAAAACAAGAAAAGGTGTTGATCCCACGCCGGATGCGAATCGGGATCCGTTGACTGGCGAGCCGGGAGCTCATCCGATTGGGGTTGCGGGCGGCGGTGCCGGCGGTGCCATGGCGGGCGCGGCGATTGGCGCCGCGGTCGGCGGGCCGGTTGGCGCACTCGTCGGTGGAGCCATCGGCGCGGTCGGCGGCGGTTATGCGGGGAAGGCGGCTGGTGAAGCGCTCGATCCGACTGTTGAGAATGCATACTGGAAGGGCTCTTACAACACCCGGCCGTATGTGAAGAAAGGCTCCGACTATTCTGATTATGAGCCGGCGTATCGGTATGGATGGGAAGCGGCAGCGAATCCCGACTATCGTCATCGCCAGTTCTCGGATGTCGAGCCTGAGCTGGAGAAGAACTGGAGCACATACCGCGGTCCACTACAGACGGAGTGGCGCGATGTCAAAGAGGCGACGCGCGATTCTTATGAGCGCATTCGCAGCCGCGTGAAGTAATCGGGTTCACATTCATTCATTGAACGAAGGGCGCTCCTTTGAGGAGCGCCTTTCTTTTGTTCAGATGGCATGTAACTCTCCCTGATCCCGATGGTCTTACCTTTGGGTCGAAGCGCTGCAAGGAATACCGTTTTCTAATGACACCCGTGAAACAAGAGCTGCGTATTCTGCATCGGCCCCTCATCCGCCTTCGGCACCTTCTCCCCACGCTCAGAAGCGCGTGGGGACGGTCGATTGAGATTTGTGTCACATCATCGACGGTGGCGCTCGCGCCGTTAAGCCCGCTCAGGATGACAGTAACTTGCTGCGTGCCTTTGAATCTTGTTGACGAAACAAGCACGCTCACCGCGGTTGTTTTTTTCGGCGGGCGGGACGCCCGCGGTCCCAGGGGGGCGCGAAACGTTTATCATCTCCGCTTCCAATGGCCATCACGACCGGGAGCCGGCTCGGACCTTACGAAATCGTCGCGCCGATCGGCGCGGGCGGGATGGGGGAGGTTTACAAGGCGCGCGACACGCGGCTCGACCGCAGCGTGGCGATCAAAGTCCTCCCTCCTGCGTTCGCCGACAACGCGCAGCTCAAGCTTCGCTTCGAGCGCGAGGCGAAGACGATCTCGCAGCTCACGCATCCGCACATCTGCACGCTCTACGACGTCGGAAACGATCAGGGCGTCGAGTATCTCGTCATGGAGTTGCTGGATGGCGAAACGCTCGCCGACCGCATCGGACGTGGGCCGCTGCCGATGCGCGATGTGCTGCGCTACGGCGGCGAGATCGCCGCAGCGCTCGATCGCGCACATCGCGGCGGCGTCGTGCATCGCGATCTGAAGCCGGGCAACGTGATGATCACGAAGTCGGGGGCGAAACTGCTCGACTTCGGACTGGCCAAAGGAAGCGCGATCACGCTCGGATCGGGGTCGTTCGACATCGCGCCCGACGGCGCAACGGAGCTGCGCAAGGAAACGTCGCATCAAAAGTCGCTGACGCAGGAAGGAACGATCCTCGGCACGTTTCAGTACATGGCGCCGGAGCAACTGGAAGGCGCGGATGCCGATGCGCGAACGGATATCTTCGCGCTTGGCGTCCTGCTCTACGAGATGGCCGCGGGCCGCCGCGCGTTCTCGGGAAAAACGAAGACGAGCCTCATCGCCGCGATCGTCGGCAGCGAGCCGACGCCGATCCGCGAGATCCAGCCGATGACGCCGCCCGCGTTCGAGCACGTCATCGCAAAATGTCTGGCCAAGGATCCCGATCATCGCTGGCAAAGCGCCGCCGACGTGGCGTCGGAGCTGGAGTGGATCGGAGCGTCGAGCTCGCAGATGCAGGCCGCCGGCGCTTTCACGCGCCGGAAGAGCCGTCGCCGCGCTCTACTCGGTATCGCCGCCGTGCTGGCTTTGCTCGCGGCGGTGGCTGTGGCGACCCTGCTGTTGCGGCGGCCGGTAGTGGAATCGCCGTTGCTGCTTTCGATCACGATGCCGCCGCACGGGACGATCGACGGGTTCGGTCAGGCGGCGTTTTCGCCCGACGGCAATTCGATCGTGTTCATTGCCAATCCCGCCGGCGCTGCCTTCGCCGAGAAGGCGCGGCCTTCGTTGTGGATCCGAGATCTCGATCGGCCGGAGCCACGTCAACTGCCCGACACGGTTGGCGCGGTGCAGCCGTTCTGGTCAGGCGACGGAAAATCGATCGGATTTTTTGCGCAGGGGAAACTCAAACGCATCGCCGTCGCTGGCGGTCCACCGCAGAACATCTGCGATGCGCCGATGGGATGGGGTGGTGCCTGGAACAAAGACGGCGTGATTCTCTTCTGCAGCCATGGGATCGGACCTCTTCTCCGCGTCGATGCCGGCGGAGGAACGCCGCGGCCCGCGACCACGCTCGGGGCGCGCGAGGAGGCGCACCGCTGGCCGGTGTTTCTTCCGGACGGCGATCACTTCGTTTTTCAAGGAGACGCGTGGCGCACCGAGGATCATCACATCAAGGTGGGATCGCTGCGTGATGGGAGCAGTCACAATCTCATCCAGGCGGTGACGAATGTGGCCTACGCGGAGCCTGGTCAACTGCTGTACGTGCGTGCTGGCGCGCTGATGTCGCAGGCGTTCGATCCGAAGACACTGGCCGTGAGCGGGGAGCCGCGCGTGATCGCGGAGCAGGTCACGCAGAATGATGACAATCATCACTTCGAATTCACGGTATCGCAGAACGGCAGACTCCTCTATCGATCGGGAAGTCCCGACGAGCAGATGGTCTGGGTCGATCGGACGGGACACGAGTTGGGAGTGGCCGGTCCGCCGCGCCGTATCGCCGTCGAGTTCCGGCTTTCGCCCGATCAGCAACGCGTCGTCTACGGCCAGAACGATGCGGATGGACGTGCCGACGACATCTGGATTTTCGACGGAGCACGGAACCTGACGACGCGTTTCACGTTCGATCCCTCCGGCGACTTTGGTCCGGCGTGGTCGGCCGATGGAACAAAAGTCGCCTGGGCTTCGACTCGGACCGGCCTCGGCAACCTCTACACCGCCGATGTGGCCAACCCTTCGAACGTACGCCAGATCACATCGATCACAGATCAGTTGGCCCCGACATCCTGGAGCAGGGACGGAGCGTGGATCCTTGTCGAGCGATACAACAAGAGCGACACCGACATCTGGATGTTTCCGGCAAACGGCGGCGAGGGCAAGCCGTACCTGGCCACCGGGTTTTCCGAAGCAGGGGCCGTGCTCTCGCCGGATAACGCGCTGGTTGCCTACCAGAGCGATGAATCGGGGCGCGATGAAGTCTATGTCGAGCAATTTCCGTCGCACGCGGGACGTCGGCAGATTTCAACGGGTGGAGGGCATCTTCCGCGGTGGCGCGGCGATGGAGGGGAGCTTTTCTACATCGCGCATGGTGGCCTGATGAGCGCCGGCATGACGAAAGAGACGGAGGCACCCAAACCCTTGTTTGTGGTTCCGGGGTTTGCATACGACGCCGCGCGCGACGGACAGCGTTTTCTTGTCGATCGTCCGGTCGACGACAACATGCGCTCGCCGATGACGTTCGTCTCGAACTGGATGTCCGAGCGGAAATGATCCTCAACTGTGCCCGGCTGCGCGTCTCCGCGGCACGCTCGTCGCGGCCGGGCAACTCGATGACGACAGGGTGATCGTGTAATCACCGGTCTGCGACGCTTTCAGGCTGTTGGCGACGACGGTCCACGTTCCGGTCGCGGTAAGCGTGAAGGTGATGCGCGCGTTCGTGTTGAGCGAGGCGACGTCGTCGTTGTCGGCGAGCGGTGTGCCCGATGGATCGAGCAAGGCGAGGAAGGCGTCGAAGGATGTGGACGCCATGTCGATCGTGACGACATCGCCGGCGTTGCCTGCGAATGTCCATTGACGATAACGGCTCGAATCGAAAGCCACGCAGTCGGATGCAGTGAGCGTGGCCGAAGTCGTTCCGCAGGCGAGCGCCGACGACTGCGTACACGCGGTCTGCGCTTGCGCGCTCGCAGCCACGATCAACGCGAGAAGAACGACCGTCGTCCTCATGCCGAGCACCTCGTGACCGAACTGCGCAGCGCGATGACCTTGAGCGCGACGAGCGACTTCTGGTTGATCAACTTCGACTGAAAGGTGAATGGCGTCGCCCGCGCGGCGCTGCCGCCGATGACGTTGTCGGTGAGATTGGTCGTGTCGCGGTTCGGCCGCGACGTGTACAGCGGATGGTTGTGGTAGATGTAATCGCTCAGGGCGTCGTCGAAAAAGAATTGCGTCGTCACGATCTCCGTCGTTCCGCGCCGGACGGTGGCGTGAATGTGCGGCGTGCGTCCCGAGTACCAGCCGGGATAGATCGTGTTGAAGTGCGCCCATCCGTTCGCGTCGGTGATTTGAACGCCGCGCGTGAATGTCTTCGCGCGGGCCGCGGCGTCGTTCGGATTGCAGAACGTGTTGATCGGCGCGGAGTAGACGCCGCCGGCGTTGGTATGCCAGATGTCGATCGACGCGCCGGCGATCGGTTGACAGGAATCGGCATCGACGACGAGAAAACTGAGCAGCGTCGGGAGTCCAACGGCACCTTCGGTGATATCGCGCCGGATCTGCGTCGCGCTGTAGTAGCAGGGACCGAGCGTCGACCCGCAGGTCAGCGTGCAAACGTCTTTCGGCGCGAGCGCGAAAACACCAACGTCCTGCGCATCGATGCGCCGGGCCAGTGCACCAATCGCGGCCGCGACCGGGAGAGCATTCAGCACGAGTTGACGCCGGGAAATCGTCATGCGCGGAAAGAGATCAATTGCGATGCCATTGTTGTGCAAGAGGGAAGTCAGGCGGGAATGGGTTACGCCCGGGCTAAGGCGGGGTTAATTCGACGCGGAGTCGCCCCGAATGACCCAACGACGCGCCCAGGTCAGGCACTGAGTACGCGATCGTACGCTTCTCCCGTGCTACCCTCCGCGCATGAAGCGAGCTGTGCTACCAATCGTCCTTTTCTTCGTCACGATTTCTTCTTTCGCCGCCGACAAAAACCTTACCATCGTCAAAGCCGGACCGATCGGCGAGGTCGCCAATCTGGCCGAGGCGAATGAGATTCGCGTGGTGTTCAGCGAGCCGATGATCGTCGTCGGCAAGATCCCGAAGCCTCTCGAAGTGCCGTGGTTTCACGTCGCGCCTTTGATCAACGGAAGCTTCCGCTGGTCGGGAACGACGACGCTGATTTTCACGCCCGATCCGAAGTCGCCGCTGCCGTTCGCGACAAAGTACGACGTCACGATCGACGCGGCCGCAAAAGCGGTCAGCGGAAAGACGCTCGGCAAGGCGTATCACTTCTCCTTCACCACGCCGACGATCCAGCTTCTCCGTACCGATTGGTATCGAAAGGGCGGCAAGTACGACGGCGGAATCGTCATCGCGCTCTGGTTCAATCAGCCGGTCGATGCCGCGACGCTCGGCTCGCATCTGGTGCTGCGCACAGTCACGCACGAATTCAAGCCGCCGGCGATTCCGGCGCGCGATCGGGAGATGAAGCTCGAGCCGCAGCAGGTCGCCGCGTTCGATGCGAAGGTCGCGAAAGCGCAGCTGGCCGCGGCCAGCGACGGGCAATCGATCCTCTCGTTCTTCCCGACGGACTGGGACAAGAAGCATTTCGTTCCCGCGCCGGAGATGGTCGTCGTCGAAACGAAGCCCGGCGTTCCGCCCGACACGAACTTGCAGGTCTTCGTCGACGACAAGATGTCGAAGGGCGAGAGCGTCGCCAGCGGCCACCCGCAAACGTTCACGATCGAATTGGGTCCGACGTTCTTCATCGACAAGATCGAGTGCGTTGCGGAGTGCGGTCCCGAGTATTACAACCCGATCTCATTCCGCGCCACGACCGGCGTGCCGTATCTCAATTTCAAGAAGGCGGTCAGCGTCCTCGACGTGACCGACCCTGCGCACGAAACGCCGGTCACTCCATCCGAGCCGAAGCATCCGGTCGATCCGAACGCGGCGCCCGCGTCGCAGTACAGCCTCGACGAGCTTGGCTACTCGTTGCTCCCGAATCACTCGTATGCAATCCGCGTCGATCCGTCATTGAAGTCGGAGAGCGGACAGACGCTCGGCTACACGTGGATGGCCGTCGTCGACTACTGGCACAAGGCCGCGTACATCAGCTTCGGTGACGGGCATGGTGTGTGGGAATCGAGCGGCGGACCGATGCTGCCGTTCCATGCGCGCAACTTCAAGAATGTCACGCAGTGGCTGACGCCTCTGTCGCTCGACACGCTCGTGCCGTCGATCGTCGAGCTGCAGAAGGAAAGCTTTAAGAAGGTTCCGGCAACTCCCGGTGTGCCGCGCAACCTCGCACCCGTTCCCGACAAGCTGCAGAACTACGGTCTCAATCTCAAGCCCGCTCTGTCGTCGATCGGCAACGGCATCGTCTGGGCCGTGATCAAGCCGGGCGAGATGATTGCGAAATCGAAACCGTATTCCGAGGACATCGCCGGCACCATCGTGCAGGTCACGAACCTCGGCATCACGGTCAAGGACTCGCCGCAGAACACGCTCGTCTTCGTCACGCGTCTCGACAACGCCGCGCCGGTGGCCGGCGCGAAGGTGTCGATCCGCACGATCGACAACAAAGTCTTCTGGACCGGCACCACCGACGCGAACGGCATCGCCATCGCGCCGAACACCGATCTCCGCGTCGAGCGGCACAAGAAGGATGAGAAGGGCGAGGAAGTCGCTACGGAGTCGTGGGAAGCGTTCGGCCTTCACTTCGTCGTCACCGCAGAAAAAGATGGCGACGCCGCGTACGCGGCGAGCGATTGGAACGACGGAATCACGCCGTGGGAGTTCGGACTCAATTTCGATCTCGATGAGGCAAACGGGCTACTGCGCGGCACGACGTTCACGGACCGCGGCGTCTACAAGCCGGGCGAAGAAGTCCACGCCAAGATCGTGCTTCGCAGCGATACGCCAACGGGCATGCAGCTTCTGCCGGCGGGCACGGGAGTGGACCTCGTCGTCACCGATTCGCACGACAAGGAAGTCGACACGCGCACGCTCAAACTCAACGACTGGAGCAGCGCGGAGTGGACCTGGACCGTGCCGGCCGACGGTGTTCTCGGCGACTACAGCATCAAGGCGTCGGTGAAATCGCAGCGCCTGATGACGTACGGCAGTTTCCTCGTCGCCGCATATCGCCGTCCGGAGTTCCGCGTCGACGTCACGTTGAAATCCGCAGCCGCACCGGTTGCAGGAACGAAGTTGAACGGCACGATCGCCGGCAAGTATCTGTTCGGCGGCGCGATGGCGTCGCGGCCGGTGAAGTGGACGTATTCGAAGTCGCCCGTGTACGACGTCCCGCAAGCGATCCGCGAGCACTTCGTCGAAGGACAGTGGGAGTTCCTCGGCGAAGATCCGGAACAGCGGCGTGAAAGTGAGACGATCAACACGAAAGAGCCGAAGCTCGACACCAAGGGTGAGTTGAGACTGACGCTTCCCACCGACATCGCCGCGGGCGTGCCGTGGAGCTACGTACTCGAAGGCAACGTGACGGATGTCTCGCGTCAGCAGCTCGCCAATCGCACGGCGTTCCGCGTTCATCCCGCGCCGTGGTACGTCGGCGTGAAGTCGCCGAACTATTTCGCCGATGCGACGAAAGGCCTCGACACTGCCATCGTCGCCGTGGCCCTCGACGGCACCGCGACGCCCGGCGTTTCCGTCAGCGTCGATCTCAGCCGCATTCAATGGAATTCGGTGCGTGAAGCGGCCGGCAACGGTTTCTACAACTGGCAAACCGAGCGCAAAGTATTGCCCGCCGGACATTGGGACGTGACCACGCTCGCGGCTCCCGTCCCGCTGCACATCCCGCTCGGCGAAGGCGGCGAGTATCTCGTCACCGCAGTCGCCAAAGATGCAGAAGGACGCTCGACGACGACACGCACCTGGTTCTACGCCGTTGGTGCCGGCTACACGGCATGGGCGCGCGCCGACAACAACCGCATCGAGCTCGTGCCGGAGAAGAAGACGTACAAGCCCGGCGAGACGGCGCGGATCATGGTGAAGTCGCCGTGGGAGCACGCCACGGCGCTGCTCACGACCGAGCGCGAAGGCGTACGGACGTCGAAGACGTTCGTGATCAATTCGACGCAGACGACCGTGTCGGTTCCCATCACCGAGAAGGACATCCCCAACATCTTCGTCGCCGTGACGCTGCTGAAAGGGCGCTCGAAGGATGGCATCGAAGACGAGAGCGATCCCGGCAAGCCTGCGTTCCGCATCGGCTACACAGCGCTCAACGTCGTCGATGCAGCCAAGCGGCTGAAAGTTGTCGTGAAAGCGGATCGCGATGAGTTCCGGCCGGCGTCGAAGGCGCGCATCGAAGTCGATGTGCGCGATGCCACCGGCAAGCCGTCGCAATCGGAAGTCACACTCTGGGCAGTCGACTACGGAGTGCTCTCGCTGACGGCGTACGAGACGCCCGACGTGCTCAAGTCGATCTACCTCGAGAAGTCGCTGCAAGTCATGAATTTCGACTCGCGCCAGAAGATCGTCAGCCGCCGTGTGCTGACACCGAAAGGCGAGACGCAGGGCGGCGGCGGTGGCAAAGACGCGGGGCCGGGCGTGATGCGCAGAGACTTCCGCGTGCTCGCGTTCTGGATTGGCTCTGTCATCACGGATGCGAAGGGTCATGCGAAGACCGATGTCACGCTCCCCGAGTCGCTGACGACGTATCGCATCATGGCCGTTGCCGGCGATCGCGCGTCGCGCTTCGGATGGGCGCAGAACGAGATCCGCATCAACAAACCGGTGCTGCTGACGCCGACGTGGCCGCGCTTCCTCGCGGTCGGCGACAAAGCGTATTTCGGCGCCGTCGTTCATTCGCAGCTCAAAACTCCGGGCAAGGCGACGGTGACGATCAAGTCGCTCGATCCGTCGATCCTCGAATTCACGCAGCCAACGTCGATGACGGCCGACGTCACCGCGGAAGGCTCTGCCGAAGTGCGCTTCAACGCTTCGGCGAAAGCCGTCGGCAACGCGCGCATTCAGATGACGGTGTCGTTGAACAATGAAAAGGACGCGTTCGAAGACACGCTGCCGGTGCGCATCCTCGCGCCGTCGGAGACGGTCGCCGCGTACGGCGAAGCGAAGCCGGACGCGAAGGAAACGCTGGCTGTTCCCAAGGACGTCGTGCCGTCATCGGGCGGATTGCACGTCGAGCTTGCGTCGACCGCGATGGTCGGCCTGGCCGAGGGTGCGTCGTATCTCGTCGACTATCCGTATGGATGCGCGGAACAGCGCTCCTCCGGCGCCATGGCTCTCATGCTCGCCGGAGACCTCGGCGACGCCTTCGCGCTGCCGGGCATCGACGCGAAGAAAGCGCACACGATCGCGCAGAGCACGATCAACGAGCTTTACAAGTTCCAGTGCGGCGACGGCGGATTCGCCTTCTGGGCCGGCGAGTGCTACACCGAATCGCCGTACCTCACTGCCAATGTGCTGCACGTGCTGCAGCGCGGCGAGAAGTTGAAGTACGACGTCAGCAAGGATGTGACGAAGCGCGGCTACGACTATCTCGACGCCAAGCTGAAAGAAAAACGTCCGACGAATGAAGGTTGGTGGCCGGCATACACCGCGTGGCAGGCCTTCGCGGTCAAGGTGCTCGCGGAAGGCGGCCGCAACGAGGACAGCAACATCACGCGCCTCGCGGGCTATGTCGACCGGATGCCGCTGTTCGGAATCTCGTACCTCCTCGACGCCATGTTGGCGAAGGGAGATAAAGGTCCGCGCGTCGATGACCTCGTCCGCCGCCTGACGAACGGCATCCTCCCCGAAGGTGGCAGTGCGCACGTCGAGGAGTTGTCGGATCCGTATCTTCTCTATTACTGGAATTCGAGCGTTCGCTCGACTGCCATCGCCCTCGGCACGCTCACGCGCCACGGCGAGAGCGAGCAACTGGTCAAGCAGATGGTTCGCTGGCTGATGAAAGCGCGCAAAGGCGGACGCTGGGGCAACACGCAGGAAAACGTCTGGGCCATGGAGTCGCTCGTCGATTACTACCGCAAGTACGAGAGCGAGACGCCCGACTTCACGGCCGTCGTGAAGCTCGGAAACGATTCGATCGCCAACGATTCCTTCCGCGGCCGCAGCACGGACGCGAAGAGTCATGACATCCCGATGCAGCAATTGATGGCGCGGCCCGCCGGCGACACGCCGGTGACGTTCGATCGTCAGGGCACCGGCACGCTCTTCTATCTCATGCGCCTGCGCTACACGCCGGCCGGTCTGATGCACGATGCGCTCAATCAGGGATTCAGCGTCGAACGGAAGTACTCGCTGAAGACGTTCAAGGCGGGTGACTTGATCAAGGTCACGCTGCGGATTCGCAATACGAAGGAGCGGCGCTTCGTGGCCGTGATCGATCCCATACCGGCCGGTACGGAGCCAGTGGAGTCATGGTTTGCGACGACGGCCAGCGATCTTGCCGCCGAACAGACGAAGAACGACACGCAGGGCGACGATTGGATGTCGTGGTGGAAACACGGCGGCTTCGATCACGTCGAGCGTCACGACGATCGCGTCAATCTCTTCGCCACGCGTTTGAGCGAAGGGATGCACGAGTTCACCTACATGGTCCGTGCGACGACGGCCGGTACGTTCATCACCGCGCCGACACATGCGGAAGAGATGTATGAGCCCGAAGTCTTCGGGAGAACGGCCAGCGAGGTCATCGAGGTCAAGCCTTGATGAAGATGGAGCGCCGGCGTCTCGCCGGCTGGACCGGCGGCGTCCTCGCCGCCGGTCTGTTCGCCCTCGCCCTCTGGATTCGTCTCGGCCCGATTCCGACGATCACGCCCGACACGACGCCGGTCATCGTCGACCGCAACGGCGTCGTTCTCTATGAGCCGTTGTCGGCAAGCGGAACGCGCAACGAATGGATCGATGTGGTTCCGGAGGCGATCGCCGCCGCGACGATCGCGGCCGAGGATCGGCGCTTCGAGCGTCATCCCGGGATCGACCCAATCGCGATCGCGCGTGCGGTCGCGCATGACATCCGGCATCTGCGCGCGGTCGAAGGCGGCTCGACGATCACGCAGCAAGTGGCCAAGATGCTCCTCGGCAATCCGCCGCGCACGATCGTCTCGAAAGTGCACGAGGCGGTCATTGCGCTACGTCTCGAGCATCGCTACACGAAGCGCCAGATTCTCGCGTTGTACGTGAATCTCGCGCCGTACGGCGAGCAGACCATCGGCATCGCCCGCGCCAGCCGCCGTTACTTCGGCTGCGCGCCGGACGAGTTGACGATTGCGCAGTCGGCGTGGCTTGCGTCGTTGCCGCAGCGGCCGTCGACGCCGCGGCGCGCGCTGGCGCGGCAACGCGTCGTGCTCGGCCGCATGCATGCGCTGGGGTTGATCGACGGCGTAGGGTTTCGCGATGCGCGTGCTGAGCGCCTGTCACTCGATCGTGGTGTGCAGCCGGCGCTCGCACCGCATTTCATCGAGCAGGTTCGGCGCCGGCTCGCGCCGCAGTCAAGCCATGTCGTAAAGACCACGCTCGACGCCGTTCTGCAGAGCCAGGTGCGCGGCATCATCTCCGCGGAGCGCGCGAATCTGCTGCGCCACGGCGCGCACAGCGTCGCGGTCGTCGTACTCGACAACGAGACGGGCGGCTGGCTGGCGTGGGAAGGATCGGGCGATTACTTCGGCTCCGAGTTCGGCGGCGCGATCGATGGCGTGACGACGCTGCGTCAGCCCGGCTCGACGCTCAAGCCGTTCACGTACGCGCTCGCGTTCGAAGAGGGATTCACGCCCGCGAGCGTGCTGGCCGATGTGCCGTCGCACTTTTCGACTGCCGAGGAGGGGATTGTCTACACGCCGCGAAACTATGACGGCGCGTATCGCGGTCCCTTGCGGGCGCGCGCCGCGCTGGCGGGATCCGAAAATGTTCCGGCGGTGGCGCTGCTGGAGAAGATCGGACCTCCGGCGTTGCTGCGCCTTCTTCGAGGCAACGGCTTTCGCGATCTGACACGCACTGCGGATTACTACGGACTTGGCCTCACGCTTGGTGATGCCGAGGTCACGCTGGAGCAACTCGTCAGCGCGTACGCAACGTTTGCCCGAGGAGGCGTAGCCGTATCACCGGCGATGATTCTCCGACAACCGAAAACCGACAACCGACAACGTGTTCTACAGCCGCGCACCGCCTTCTGGATCACCGACATCCTCAGCGACGCGAATGCGCGCGAGTTCATCTTCGGACGTGGCGGCAATCTCGATTTCCCGTTCCCCGTCGCGGTGAAGACCGGCACGTCGCAGGCGTATCACGACAACTGGACGATCGGTTACACGCACGCGGTCACGGTCGGCGTTTGGGTCGGCAACTTCGATCGGCAGGCGCTGCGCAATTCGAGCGGCGTGACCGGCGCGGGCCCGATCTTTCACGCGGTGATGCTCGCGGCAATGCGCCGCGCCGGCGACACCGGAGAGCGCGAGATCGCCGCGCGTCCCGACGATCTCGAACAGCAGCCGGTCTGCGCGCTGTCGGGATTGCGGCCATCGACGTCATGTCCGGCCACGGAGAGCGAATGGCTTCCGCGCGACGCGGCGGTGGAGTTCTGTTCGTGGCATCACGCGGGACGCGTCGACTGGCCGGAGGAGTATCGCGACTGGGCGTTCGCGCGCGAGCGCCGCACGTCCGCCGCCGCCCCTCGTGCGCTGGCAGGACGCGAGACCCGCTTTCGCATCACCAGTCCGGCAAACGACACGACATATCTCGTCGACCCGACGCTGCACCGCGAGTTTCAGGCCATCCATCTGCGTGCGACGAGCGACGCGAAGTGGAGTGTCGACGGCAAGCCCGCCGCCAGCGAGTGGCCATTGCGGACCGGAAAGCACTCGATCGTGGCCACGAATCATCGCGGGGAGCGGGACTCGGTGGCGATCACGGTGCGGTGATTGCCGTTCGGTAAGGATTTTGCTAGATTCCTTACTTGGAGTAAGGAAAATGCCAACCGCAACACTGACGACAAAGGGACAGGTAACGATTCCGAAGAGTGTTCGGGATTTGCTGCGGATCGAGGCCGGTGATCAGATCGACTTCTTCGTCACAGATCAGGGTGACGTCTTCGTTCGCGGCCTGGGTGGCGATGTACGCGAGCTGCGGGGCCTGCTGAAGAGAAACCGGCGGCGCAGCGTGAGCGTGGACGAGATGAACGCCGCCATCCTGCGAGAGCACTCGAGGAAGCGGTGATCGGAATCGACACGAACGTGCTCGTCCGCTACCTCACGCAGGACGATCCCGTCCAGGCCCGGAAGGTCGATACGTTCATGGCCTCGGCCATCGAGAGCGGCGATCGTCTCCACGTCGATGACATCGTTCTCTGCGAGCTGGTGTGGGTTCTCCGCGCAGCCTATCGGTTCGGTAAGCCGGTGATCGCCGCGGCGCTGGACAAGGTGATGAGCACCGCGATCTTCTCATTCGACGACCGCGATCGATTGCGCGAGGCTCTTGCTGACTACCTCGAAGGCGCGGGCGATTTTTCCGACTACGTGATCGGCCGGCGCAACCTGCGAGCAGGATGCGAGCACACCGTGACGCTCGACCGGCCGTTGAACAGAGAACGGTTCTTCATGTTGCTGTGAGCTCGCGTGCTTTGTCGCGAGTTTGGTGTGATGCGCCGGGACGTGGGGTTCATCTGCGGCATTCCACCCAAGTTGAAGTGTTGATGTCGTGGAGATACTCTGTCTGCATGGCTGAAAAACCGCCATTCTCCCAGACCACTCACGGTGCGCTGACGATTCTCGTAGTCGGAGGCATCATTCTCTTCCTTCTGACTCAAACATACTGGTGGCGATCATGTGCTTCCTCCTCACACCAAGAAGGCGCCCCCGATACGGCATCAAGGACATTCGACACGGCATCAAGGTTATCAGTTACCGACACCACGTTGACAACCACTACTATCGCCCGAACCCAGACACTGACGACGTCGCCATCGCCGTCACCCAAGGATGGTGGTCCGATTGATGTCGTTGCAGTTGGCGGGAGCCATCGTTATCTGTCCACGGTCACTGTGAATCATGCGCAATTCGTTGCGAACAACGTGGTGGTTGTCGTGTCGATTGCCAATAGGAGCGACACGTTTCTGTCATATGTCGTGTTCGATCGAAGTGTGATCAGTGGCGATTCCGAGAAATACTTCCTGTTGGACGCAAGAGGTACGCAGCACCCGCTCACGGGCATCGACCAGCCTCACGAGGACCTCAATGTCCCGTTTCTACCGATGGGCGACTCAATGTCCGTACTCGAAATAGCCCCGGGAGCTCATCGAGAATACCGCGTAAGCTTTGCGTGCTCCGATCCAGCTACGCCCCTTATGCTGCTCCATACTGGTGGCCAATACTCTGGAAGTGAGTTCTTCGTGAAGGGGCAGAGCGCGCGACTTCCGAATTTCAGAGTCGGCGGCATCGGATTTGATTCAGAAACGTCGTCAAGGTCGAAACTCGAAGACATCTATCAAGGCGTGCGATGAATACTTTGGAACCTAAAGCTGGCGAGCAGGTGATCAGCGTTCGCGTCACGGACGACTCGCTCGTCGTTGACCTTGCGGACGGGAGAAGTGTGAGCGTGCCTTTGGCGTGGTATCCGCGTCTTCTCAATGCTTCGCCGGAACAGCGCAATCGATGGGAGACGGCCGGCGCCGGCTTCGGAATTCACTGGCCCGACATCGATGAGGACTTGTCCGTCGATGGGATCCTCCGGGGCATCCCGGCGCCGGGTGTTCGGATTCCGCTCCGAAGCGCAGGCTGAGTCGCAGCAACTCCGCTGACGCAATGGCGTCGTATTGTCTCGCCCAACCTCGCACGAATCCCGCATAATCACAGACCATGAACAAGCCTCTCATTGGCATCGCCTCGGACGTCCTTCACCTCGACGGGGAGCGCGACCGCGCCTTCGTTTTCACGACCTACATCGAAGCGCTAAAGCGCGCCGGCGCGGTGCCGGTGCTCGTGCCGCCGCAGCCGGAGAATGCCGCGGACGTCGTCGAAGGGCTGGATGGACTTCTCCTCGCAGGCGGCGACGACTGCGATCCCGCGGAGTACGGCGAGGAAAAGCATCCCACTTGCGATCCGATGGATCCGCAGCGCCAGCGCAACGACCTCGGGCTCGCCAAAGCCGCGCGCGAGCACGGCATTCCGACTCTCGGCATCTGTCTCGGCGTACAAGTGATGAATGTCGCGGCCGGCGGGACGCTGATTCAGGACATCGAGTCGTCGGTCGACACCGAGATCAATCATGCAAGCGAGCCGAGTGATCGTCATCGTCACGATGTCCTCATCGACGCTGCCACGAACCTCGGGCGAATCCTCGGCGCGCAGGAGCTCAACGTCAACTCGTCGCATCATCAAGCTGTCGGCCGAGTGGCCGAGGGGCTGCGCGTGAACTCGCATGCACCGGATGGCGTCGTCGAAGGGCTCGAAGATCCGGCACATCCGTTTTATGTCGGCGTGCAATGGCATCCCGAGGACATGCCGGGCGAGCCGTCGGCCACAGCGATCTTCGGAGCGTTCGTCGAGGCGGCACGAAACTATGGCGCGCGGAAGCAGCGTGCGGCGGCGGAATTGTCACCAGTCGGTGCGGTCCCATCGGAATAGCGACTTTCCCGGTGCCGTTTGCGACCGCGAACGGGAGGAATCACGTGAAACGCATTGCCCTGCTTGCCGCGATCGTCGTGTTGTTCGTGCAGCAAGCCGCCGCCTCGCCCTGGCTCAAAGATGTTGCCAGCGCGCAGAAACAGGCGAAAGAGAAGCATCAGCTCATTTTTGTCGATCTCTTTGCCGACTGGTGCGGCTGGTGCCACAAGTTCGAGCAGGAAGTGATTCCGTCGCAGGCGTTTCAAGCCGCGACCGACAAGATGGTCCTCCTCCGTCTCAACACCGAGGATGGCAAGGATGGGTCGAAGCTGGCGCGCGACTACGGGATCAACTCTCTGCCCACCTTCGTCGTTCTGGATGGCGACCTGCTGATCGCCGGCATCATCAAAGGATATTCGCCGGCGAAGGAATTCGCCGAATCGCTCGGCGGCGCCGAAGTCAAATACAACGAATTCCAGAAGCGGGTTGCCGGCGAGTCTTCGATCGCACGCGACTATGCCAAACGTCTCGCGCTGGCGAAGGAGTTCGAGTCGCGAGCCGGCTACGCGCAGAGCGAAGCGCGCCTGCGCAAACTGGTCGCCGAGTCGGGCGTGCCGGTGGGTGTTCGCGACGATTCCTATGTCGAGCTGGCGCTGACGCAGATCCTCCAGAAGAAGTACGACGATGCCCGCAAGACCATCGCGAAGTTCAGCACGATCCAAACCAAGGGCGACGCGTACGAGCGGTCGCGCCTTCTCGCCGGCGACATCAATCTGCAGTCCGGAAACGTCGCCGGAGCCCTCGCCGAGTATCGCGCCTTCAAACTGAAGTTTCCGAACTCCCAATACATCCGCAACCTCGACATGATGATTCCACAGCTCGAGCGTCAGCTCGGCGGACCGCGGAAGTAGCCGCGGGAAAAGCGGAATGTTGAATGTTCAAAGTTGAATGTTCAATGTTGAATTAACAAAGGCGGGTTTTTTTGACCATTCAACACTCAACATTCAACATTCAACGTTCAACATTCAACCCGCGGATGCCTCAGCGCAGCCTGCTAGCGGCCGCGCTTCTACTCATCGCAACGGCATCCTTCGGCCAGATTTCGTTCGGCGGCGCTGCGAATGCGATTCCGCAGCAGGAACTGATCAAGATCAGCGGAGTCGTGAACGCGCGCACTGGCGATGACGTTCGCGGCGTCGTGACCGCAACGATCGAAAGCGGCTGGCACATCAACTCGAACAAGCCGCTCGACGACTTCGTCATCCCGAGCGCGCTGCAGCTCGATGAAACGACGGCGCATCTCGTCTCCGCCGACTATCCCGCGCACACGGTTCGTGCCTTCACCTTCAGCGGCGGCCAGAAGCTGGCGGTCTACGAAGGAACGATCAGCATCCCGTTCGCCGCGACGTTGAAAGCGGGCGTGACGTCGATCAAAGGGAAGCTTCACTATCAGGCGTGCAACGACAACGTCTGCCTGCCGCCGCGCGACGCCGAGGTGACGATCGATACGGCGGTGGTGGCGGGAAACGTGGCGACTGCATCCTCGCCCGCGGCGCCAGCGCCGTCGTCAAACTTTGCTCCACTCTCCGCTGCACCGAAGGGCAACACACCGCCGCCGGCGAACGATCGCCTCTCCGCGGCCTACGCCGAGCATGGTCTGCCGCTCACGCTTCTGATTCTTTTTCTCGGCGGCCTGGCGCTGAATCTCACGCCGTGCGTTTTTCCGATGATTCCGATCACGGTCGGGTTCTTCGCCATGCAAAGCGACGGACGGCGCTCGCGCCGCTTTGCGCTTTCGCTCGCGTACGTCATCGGCATCGTCATCACGTATTCGGTACTCGGTGTGTTTGCGGCGCTGAGCGGCCGGATGTTCGGATCGTGGCTGCAGTCGCCGGCGGTGTTGATCGGATTCGCCGTCCTGATGCTCGTGCTGGCTTCGTCGATGTTCGGCGTGTGGGAGTTTCGCGTCCCGCAATTCATCACCAGTCGCTCCGCGGGACGGGCGGGAGTGGCCGGCGCGCTGACGATGGGACTCTTCGTCGGGATCGTTGCTGCGCCGTGTGTCGGTCCGGTCGTCGTGGCGCTCTTCACGCTCGTGGCCGCGATCGGCAAGCCGGTGATCGGACTGGCAATGTTCGCCACGCTCGGATTCGGACTCGGATTTCCTTATCTCATCGCACTGAATGTTTTCCCGAAGCCGGGCGAGTGGATGGTACAGGTGAAGAAAGCGATGGGCTTCGTTCTCATCGCCATGGCCTTCTACTTCCTCCGGGCCGTGATCGGCGAGACGGGATTCCGCGCCGGCGTCGCAGCCAGTCTGCTGATCGGCGCAGTCTTTCTCTTCGCCAGCAAGGGAGATCGCGGCCGTGTGATGCGTCTTGCTCTTGCGACGCTTCTCCTGATCGGCGGTATCGCCTTCGCCATTCCGCCGCGCAAAGGGGCGGAAGTGTCGTGGCAGAAATACGACGCGTCCATCGTCGCGGCATCGAGCGGCAAGCCGGTCATCATCGACTTCTTCGCCACCTGGTGCATTCCCTGTAAGGAGCTGGACGAGAAAACGTTCAGCGACGCTGCCGTGGCGCACGAGCTCGAGCGCTTCACGCGCATCAAAGCCGACTTGACGAACGATCAGGATCCGATGGTCAAGGAGTTGACCAAACGCTACGCGATCGTCGGTGTGCCGACGATCGTCTTCATCGACTCGACGGGACACGAGCAGCCGCAATCGCGGCTGACCGGCTTCGAAGGTCCGGAGTTGTTCCTCGCTCGCACGAAGCAGGTCAAGTGACCACACTGTCACTCGACGCCGTCGAGCGGGTACGAGCGCGCATCGCCAGCGCGCACGATCTCGCCAACGCACGGTTCCGCGAGGCCTTTGCATCAGGACCTCTCGCGCCGAAAGCGCACATGGCCATGCAGGCCGCCGCACTAGTCGAGTGCGCGTCGGGATTGCGCGTCCATGGCGAGATCCGCTACGACGTGATCGGCGACGAAAGCACGCCGTACATTGCGGGCCTGCGCGATCGTCCGGTGTACGAGTCGTTCGATGTCGATCGCAACGCGGAGGCGGTGTTCGAGTACTGGATGGTGATCAGCGACATCGTCGGCGCGACCTCATGGCGCATGACGCGTCTCGTGGCAACGCCGGAAGAGTACGACGCGGCGCTGATGCGGATGCAGTCGCCGCAGATCGTCCGCGCGCTGATCGTGACGCACCTGCCGTCGGTCGATGTGCGCGACGACGGGACGGCCATGCTCGAAGCGACCGTCTACACGCGCGCCGATGAAGAGCGCGTCGAGCGGCGCCAGTTACTGCTCGACGTCCACAACGAGTTTCACTACCACGGCCGTGAGCTGATCGCCGAAGGGCGAGGCGGCGTGCGGCTGAGCTGACTCCACACGTTCTGGCATTTGTGCGGAGTTCTTTCGGTTTTCGAGAGTTGACTGTTTGAGCGCTTCGGCAATAATCCACGATGCTGTAGCTGAGGTTGTCGGAGGTCAAAGAAGATGGCTCTGGAAGAAGAACTCGCGACCTACCACGCAAAGCTGCCGGCCTTGACCGCGGACGAGGGAAAATTCGTGCTCATCCATGGCGACGAGGTGGCGGGCGTCTTTACCAGTTCGGAAGACGCCATCAAAATCGGCTACGAGAAGTTCAAACTGGAACCATTTCTAGTGAAGCAGATCCGGGCGGTTGAACGCGCCCAGTTCATTACCCGATTTGTTGAGCCGCGGCTGGTGCCCTAGCTTTCCGTGCCGCACTTCACGCTACAGATGGGTCCCGATGGTCCGGTGGTCAACGCCTACATCGGCGTGAGCTTGGCCCGCTTTGCCGCGCTCACAGATGATGGGCAGGAGCCTCCGCCGCCGATTTTGATTCACGCTCTGATTGATACTGGCGCCTCTTGTAGCTGTATTGAGCCGTCCATCCTCGAAGCTCTTCATCTGACGCCGATTGGACAAGTGCCGACCTACACACCATCGACCGGATCCTTGCCACATCCGTGCGATCAATACGACATCAGTCTATTTATCCCAGGAGCGACTGCCGCTACGACTCCATTTCAACGGCCGAACTTGTTAGTGATCGCGGCAAACAAAGACTCGCTCCATCCACAGGGAATCCAGGGATTGATCGGAAGAGATGTCCTGGAGCATTGCCTGTTGCAATACAACGGCGCGACCGGATCCTTCACGCTCGCGTACTAAGGTCGCCCCATCGGTGACCACCCTCCGATTGACGCGGTACTCCAACCCAACGATCGTGTGCCGATCGTTCGTCCGAGAGAGGATTTCCCGCTCCTTTACGTCGTGCTGCTGCTGACGTACGTGATCTAGTAGACAGCGTGAAACTGGTCATCCAACGCGTGCGGCGGGCGTCGGTGAAGGTCGGCGACGAGCTGGTGTCCGAGATCGGCGGGGGTCTGCTCATCCTCGCCGCCGTCGAGAAGGGCGATGCCGAGCAGTCGATGCGCGATGCCGCGAAGAAGATTCGCGAGCTGCGCATCTTCAGCGACGACGCCGGAAAGATGAATCGCGACGTGACGGAAGCCGGCGGCGCGATCCTGGCGGTCTCGCAATTCACGCTGGCCGGATCGATTACCCGCGGACGTCGCCCGAGCTTCGACAACGCCGAAGAACCTGAACGGGCGAAGACGCTGTTCGAGCTGTTCGTCGCCGAGCTGGCGTCGACCGGCATCGAAGTGAAGACCGGACGCTTCCGCGAAATGATGATCGTCTTGCTGGAGAATGACGGGCCGGTGACGTTCGTGTGGGAGGGCTGATAAGTTCTCAGTCGTTTCTTTTGCTCGCGAGAGAGATTGGTCACGCGGAGACGCGGGGACCGCGGAGCCTCACAAACTACGCGTCCAACGCGTCTCCGCGTGAAACGGTTCTAAAGAGGTTCATTCACCACGGGGAGCGATCAGGAATCCCACATACGCCCGTTATACTCCGCCGCCTATGCCTTACGAACCCAAACTGATCGAAGAGAAATGGCAGCAAGCATGGGCTGATGCGCGCGTGGCGGAAGTCGACGTGAACGCGCCCGGCGAGAAGTTCTACATGCTGAACATGTTCCCGTATCCCTCCGGCGATCTCCATGTCGGTCACGGACGCAACTACATCCTCGGCGACGCTCTCTACCGCTACTTCCGGATGCAGGGACGCGCGGCGCTCAATCCGATGGGATGGGACGCCTTCGGATTGCCCGCGGAGAATGCAGCGATCAAACGCGGGATCCATCCGCGGCAGTGGACCGTCTCGAACATCGAGCGGGAGAAGAAGCAGTTTCTCCGCTGGGGAATCCTCTACGATTGGTCGAAGGAACTCGCTTCCTGCGACCCGGAGTACTACCGCTGGAATCAGTGGCTCTTCCTGCAGCTCTTCAAACGCGGTCTCGCGTATCGCGCCAAGGCGCCTGTGAACTGGTGTCCCTCCGATCAGACCGTTCTGGCGAACGAGCAGGTCGTCGACGGGCGATGCGAGCGATGCAATTCGATCGTCGTGCAGCGCGACCTCGAGCAGTGGTTTTTGAAAATTACCGACTACGCCGACCGTCTCGATGCCGGCCTCGACACGCTCACCGAGTGGCCGGAAAAAGTGAAGCTGATGCAGCGCAACTGGATCGGACGCTCGGTCGGTGCTGACGTCGACTTCCAGGTTCCGGCTCTTGGAAAGGCGATGCGCATTTTCACCACGCGTCCGGACACGATCTTCGGCGCGACGTTCATGGTTTTGGCGCCCGAGCATCCTGATGTCGCCACTCTCATCGCCGATCACTCCGATCGCGCCGAGGTGGAGAGGTGGATCAAAGGGGTGCGCAATCAGTCGAACCTGGAGCGGCAGGAAGCGGGGAAGGAAGGGCGCTTCACAGGGAAGTTCGCCACGAATCCGTTTACGAATGAGCCGATCCCGATCTGGCTCGGCAACTTCGTGCTGATGCAGTATGGCACCGGCGCGATTATGGCCGTGCCGGGTCACGATCAGCGCGACTTCGAATTTGCGCGGCAGTACGCGCTGCCGGTCCGCATCGTCGTCCGTCCGTCGGAAGGAGACGTTCCGAACGCGGAGACGATGCCGGAAGCGTTCGTCGTGAAGGACGAGTCGGCGACTGCAGTCAACTCGGGGCTCATCGATGGACTGCCGACGCCGAAAGCGATCGACACGATCATCGAAGAAATCGAGCGCCGCAGCATCGGCAAGAAGATGGTTCGCTATCGTCTGCGCGACTGGCTCATCTCACGGCAGCGCTACTGGGGCACGCCGATACCGATGATCTATTGCGAGCGAGACGGCATCGTTCCCGTTCCTGAAGATCAGCTTCCGGTCGAGTTGCCGCTCGACGTTCCCTTCACCGGACGCGAAGGGAATCCGCTGGCGAAGGACGAGCGCTTCGTCAATACGACATGTCCGCGGTGCGGCGGCGCGGCGAAACGGGAGACCGACACGATGGACACGTTCGTCGACTCGTCGTGGTATTACGCGCGTTTCATTTCCGCACACGACGACACGAAGATCGTCGACACGGCGCTGGCCAACCGCTGGCTGCCGGTCGATCAATACATCGGCGGCATCGAGCACGCCATCCTGCATCTCCTCTACGCGCGCTTCATCTGCCGCACGCTGCACGACATGGGACTGGTCGGCTTCGAAGAACCTTTCACGCGGCTCTTCAACCAGGGAATGATTACGAAAGAGGGTTACCGCGACGCCGAGCACGGCACGTGGGTAGCCATCGCCGACGTCGAGTGGGTCGACGGGAAGCCGGTGCAGAAAACTACCGGACGCGCGCTGATCGCCGAGATCAGCAAGATGTCGAAGTCGCACTTCAACGTCGTGCCGCCGGATGAGTTGATCGAGAAATATGGCGCCGACACGGAGCGCGTCTACACGCTCTTCATCGCGCCGCCGGAGAAGGAAGCGGCGTGGTCGGATGAAGGGGTGGTCGGCGCGTCGCGCTTTTTGAACCGCGTGTGGCACATGGGGGAGCAGATTCCGGGATCTGCCGGCGGCGGATCGGCGTCTGCTTCGCTCACGCGCAAGACGCATCAGACAATCGATGCCGTCACGCGCCGCTTCGAGCGCTTCGAGTTCAACACCGCGATCTCGGCGCTGATGGAGTTCTCCAACGTGCTGGCCGAAGCGCCCTCGCGCGAGGCGTACAGCGTTCTTCTGCAGCTGCTGCATCCGCTGGCGCCGCATATGACGGAAGAGCTCTGGG